>CANMYO010000001.1:0-1352500 GCA_947502145.1 uncultured Paracoccaceae bacterium
AGATCGCTCATATCACCGCTCGATTTTCGACCGATGAATCACGTCACCATACGAAAATCAATGGGTCCTGACCCTAGGATATCATTGTAGGCACTTCCAAGTCTGGGCGTTGGGTCCCAGCCGATAATCCCCGCGATCCTCAAGTACTCGACCACGTCGAGGCGACGTTCGTGCCCTTCATATTTGGCTACAAAGGACTGCGGTTTATCGAGTGCTGAAGCAACTTCTTGTTGCGTAACACCAGCGTCCAGCCGAGCGGCTTTTAGCGCATCAACCAATGCCCTGTAATGTTCATCGTAGATGCTTTTCGACACATGCACATTCCGTTTGACCCAAAGTAGTCAAGTCGGTATGCAAATTTAGGATATATCCCAACTTGGGATATCATATGATCCGAAGTGGCACTTTGTGTCACATCATAAAGGAATTGAAAGGCAGGAATCTTTGAAACATCTATTTGCAAACACTTCGGTTGCAGTTTTTGCGTTGGCATCCACGGCAGTTGCTCAAACCATTCAAGGTGCGCATGTCGGTTGCGTTTCTGAAGCAGCGCTCGATGAGTTCATTGATGCCGCAGTTGCCAAAGACACTCGGCAGCTCCAGGCGCTTTCCGGAAGCGTGTGCATCTCCATAGAAGGCATGCAGTTCTCAGTGGTGGAAAGGGGCTGGAGCAAGAGCCAAGTCCGCGTCTATGGGAACGGTCAGTCCGCGCTACTCTGGACAGTGTCTGAGGCAATCAAATGAGTGCTCAAACTCAGCGATCTCCAGATATAAGCACCCTTGGAATTTTGCTTTCAGCTTTGTGGCTGACCCTGACGCCCTTTGCGGCTTCGGCAGACGTAAGGTCAGATGCAACGTCTGCGCTTGAAATGTGGTCCCCAACTGCTGTCAATTTTTCCAATGGAATCTTGACCGTTAACTTACCTCAACATCGGATCACGGAAGAGATCTATATGGCAGCGCTTTCCTTCGGAATTTGCCTTGGAACATTGACCGGCAAGGACTTTTCAAATGTCGGAGAATTTGTGCTCCTAAATCAAAGGGGAACCCAAGGTTTCGTCTATGAGCGTGGGGCATCTGACTGCGCTGCAGTACTCGACGAAGAGCTACGGAGTATCAAGGATCAACGGCTTCACATTCTCGGAGCAACCCATTGGCACTAGCATATTTGTAGGAACGATGGGCTCGAGATGGAAGCCAAAGAACTCCTGCGATTAGTCAAAGAGTTGGACGATAGTCAGCCACTGCACAAGAAACTTGAACGCGAGCTGAAAATTGGCCCGGGGTTTGGCCGTGCTCGCTACAAAACCCAGAAACAACATTGGATAAGTTGGCTGACCTATTATCACACGTCAGGCCCTTACGGTCGATTGGTACGTGATAGCACGCCTGCGGAGGTCGTCTACAATCGCGTGATGTGCCCGCCGATGGTGTTCTGGTTGGCAGAGGCATCAGGCGTTTCGCACGGGCCGCTACATGATGCCTTTGAGGCGGCATTAGATGCAAGGCCTCAATGTGCATGTCAGTCCGCCGCCGTTCGACGATCAATCCCGTGGTGCGATGTTGAAAGGAACCTAGCAACATTTCGGTAAATTTTGTGCCTCGGCCGGGTTCGGCCCAGACCTGCCGTTCACCCGACTTGGCAGTTTCTGCAGTGCGGCCTGTCAGAGCCGCCGTTCGCTGCAAGTGCAAATTTTCAGGGACGTTGGAGATGTAGGTCGCTGGACCACATGCCGTTTACAAGATTTCAGCTTTTCGACTTTGAGCGCTTATTGACCAGTATGACGCCGGCAAAGATGAGCGCGGTGGCAACATAATCCAAAAGGACGATAACTTCCCCAAGAAACAACGCGCCCAGAAAGAGAGCGACGACAGGCGGGACGTAGGTAAGCGCCGATGCACGCACTGCACCAAGCTTGCCAATGACGTAGTAGTACAGGACGTAGGCCAACCCAGTTCCGAGGAAACCAAGTCCAAAAACAAGAACCGCGAATGAAGTCGGATCATTGGTAAGCGTACCAAGCCCGGTCATATCGGTCACCGCCAGCAAAATCAGGGTCGCAAACCCTAGCTGGTATGTTGTGAGTGCGGCAGGAGGTAGGTCGAGCGGTGTGACGAACTTGCGGGCATAGACAAAGGACACACCCAGGCTGAACGACCCGAGCACCATCCAAAGAACCCCCAAGAGATAGCTATCACCGAGCCCCCCCGATAGTGGCTTTGCGATCAAGGTCACGCCAATCAATCCGACAAGCAGACCCAAAACCCGATTGGTGGTGAGCTTTTCTTCCGGCAGGAACAGCACCGCTGCAAGCAGCGAGAAGAGTGGAATTGATGCACTAACCGCGCCTGCCAATCCGGATTGCAACAGCGCCGTGCCTTCGGCGAAGCCGTAAAAATAGAGCGCGGCAGCAAGGCAGGCCATCACGATGAAATGCAGGCTATGCTCTATATGCGACAGCTTTAACTGTCCCGTGATCAATGCGTAGGCAGCGACTGTCAAAAACCCTGCAACCACCCTCACCAACACGACCTGCATGGGCGTCACTGCGTCGGTTGACCACTTGATGAACACAAAATTGGTGCCCCAGATCAGCCCAAGGAGAAGCCAGGCCAACCCGGCGCGATTGATCATGGAGTGTCTCACGTTAAGCTGACAGTTTTGCAATTGCATTCAAGGTGCGCTGAAATTCTGGGGCATCGGTCAGCGCAACCTCGTTCAGAACGCGCTCTTGCGCCTTTGCCCAAAAGGGCATCACGCGCGCGACTGTACTGTGCCCCTCAACGGTGAGCTTCGCGACTTTCGACTTCCCTTTAGGAGCGCTTTCGACACGAACGGCTCCGCTTTCAATCAGTGGTTCTATCGTGCGGTAGAGCGACGTGCGTTCCATCGCGAGATCATCGGCCAGTCGCGATAAGGCGAGTGGTCCTTGGCGTTCCAGAGCCCTCAATATGGAGAGTTGCACGATGCTGACGCCCGTTTCAGACAATGCATCCTGGTAGTGTCGGAACAGAACACGATTTGCCTTTCTGACGGCAGTGAAGATGCATTGATCCATGGCTGATCCACAACGATGTGACTACATGATGTAATTACATCTAATGAAGTACACTTTGCAAGCTCCGTAAACTCCAGAAGGAGAAAGCCCAACGACTGTGTGCAGGTCAACGGCGCAACCGGGCTTCCAAGGACGGCCCAAACCGGCCTTTGGTCCAGGGACCAAGATGCTGCGCTTGCATCCCGCTTTGCTGTCATTTGCCGCATCGAGAAAACCTAGGCTTCTCGACATCACTCGAACCTTTGCTCGTCATCTCTGTCTCTTTGCGCCTCGCGGTCTCGCTCTTCGCGTTCCATCTTCCTTAGCTTTGGCACCACCTCCGCTAGGTATTCCGCCACCGACGGAATGCCCTCCTCGGAGATTGCTTCAAGCGCCGTTATCCGCTGGCCAACTATGTTTGCGCGACTACCAGACCAGCTCATTGGAGCGATGTGACCAACGAATACCGAGAGCACCTCGACCGGGTTCGGCGAGGCCGTGATCAGCGCCAAACCTTGTTCCGTTAGATTATCATTTCCACCATCGCGACTACTTCCAAATGGCGAAATGGATCGGGCAACCAAACTCCAAGCCGAGGCGTCGCCCGCGTTTTCGCACCAAGCAACAAGATCGGTTGGTTCAATTTCCGAAAGTGGGTTCTCGAAGTGCGAGCTTCCTTCAAAGGCACGGAAACGCTTGTAATCCTTGATCTCACCTTGGAGAAGAGCACGTGTCAGGAATGGGTCGTACAAGAACTTGACTATAGTGGCGACGGCAGAGTCGAACTGATAGTAGTGCATTGCGGCCCCGTCTTCCGGGTCGAACAGACTGTCAAGCAGCTCTCCAATCGCAGCTTCTTCACAATCGTATCTGAGGCAGTGCCCGAGGACTTTGGTCAGTCGATAGTCACCATTCCCGCCCGGATCGTTGTCATGTTCAAGCAAGTGCTTTGCGGCCGCCCGAAGAGCTACGCTGCGCAAGCCTATTCCGAGCAACTCCTCAGTGTCCTCTTTATCGTGAAGTCTCATGGAGAGCCCTTCCAAAAGAGCCCGCTCGCCACCTTCCTTCGTCACCATTACACTTGCGACCTGTTCCGCTCTAGCCGAACCCCCATCTTGATATTCGTCCCGCCACAGCAGTACTTCGAACCCATGGGGATTGTCCGTATCGCGGAGCGCCGCCAAGCAGCGTTCGAAATCCTGATCGAAGAAGCTACCTTGCGGATGGAGCATCACGATGATTGGGCGGAGCAATTCGTCAGAGGCGGCTTCATCTAGCAGTGTAGCGGTCAAGGCCTGATCGGTAGTGGAAATTTCATTCAACGCACCACAGAGAACACCATAGTTAAAGTGCTTTGTATCGAGCGACTTGAGGCCGCCGACGAGTATTTCCCATGTAGATCGACAATCCGAAGAGCACCGTATCAGGCCTTCTCCAAATGGTAATAGATAGGGAGCCCAACCCGGGTTGAACAAGCGATGGGCTTGCTCCTCAAGCATCCCATCAGACTGGCGACAGCGGCAACCCAAGATCCGCGCCTTTTCACCCAATCGCTTGCGAGATGCTTCAAATTTTGAAGGCTCCTCAGGATCGAAGTCCTCGTCCAGCGACCACATATCGTTGCCCGGGTCAATGACGAGAGCTTCGATTTCAGAAAGCAAGTCTTGCGGAGCGAGTTTCTCTTCCAAAGACGCAAGGAGCGCCGCTCCATCTTCATCTCGTTTCTCTTCTGAAACCCGTCGATAGTCAAAGTACAGCGCAGATCGCACCGCGTGCCATCCTTCAACCCAAGGCAGCTTGTCGTTCACGGCATTTGAAACATCGATTATTTCGGCACGAAGGTCGGGGTAACGCCAAAGCCCGCGAAAGTTTGCGGCGAGGAGCTTTCTGCCCAATTTCGAGATTGTTTCAGAGTTGGATTGGGAGGCGTCAAAAGCGATGCCGATGAAGATTCTAAACCATTCAAGCCGCTCCTCGAAGCTTGGGCTGTACCCATAGTCCCGTGGTCGAGCCCCAAATTCGAACGAGTTGGTGCTTGACCAACGGCTGGCCTCAAGTGCCGAGTCCAAGAGTTCGGCCCCAATCTGGACGCGCGTCTCGTTGTCGGAGACCAGCGCAGCTCGAACGATTTCCGCCCTTTGGGCAGTAGTTGCATGAGTTCCAGATAGGTACGCTTGGAACAAACCCTTTAGCTTACCTCTAACGCTATCATGGTTGTTGTCCGGGTCTTCATGGTCCGCCACCACAAGCAATGCAGCAACAGCGCGTTCAAAGAACTCAGGGTAATATGCAAGTCCCACCAATATGCTAAGCGCGACCGACCTAAATGAGTCTCGTGGCTCAAATGATGCCAAGGTTTCAGGATTTGCAAATGAAGCCTCCACCAACTCGAGTGCGCGAGCCGGAGAAACAGGTGCAATGTGCATCAGGAGTTCTCGACCGTGCTCGTTCAAAGCTGACAAATCGGACAGGAGGCCTCCCTCGGATACCCATCCGTCTACAATTTCTACCGCAATAGGGTGCTCGTGTAGGAAGCCAAGGCGGCGTCCAAAGGATTTCAAAAGGCGCGCGCTTGCCTTTCGCTCAAAGGTGTCTGTGAGTTGATCAAGTGGAATATTGCTTAGGGCCTCGGAAGCTAGCCGGTTGGCAACCGCGTGTGGCAGGACGGCTCGCCAGCGCGACCTCTTCTGCGCAACTTGCCGATCAACGAGAGTTTGAGTTGCGCGATGCATTCGGAGCCTAGACTGCTCACACAGCGCGCCCAGAAGCGCTAGTTCATCCACTCCTTCTTCGTCACTTTCGATTGAGAAAGAGTACACCAACGAAAGAGCTTCGGCTTGTTCTTTGAGACCAGAGTCAAGGTCGTGCCTTTGATAAAACAGACGATTGAAGAGTTCTTCGTCCGACAACCGACCAAGCGTCTCATCAATTGGCGCGGCATCAGCGATCGCGATTGCGAGCCGAGCGTTTCCCTCTGAAAACTCTGCAATCTTTGCGGCGTTCACATTGCCTAGTTCGGGAAACCTTCTAAGGAGCAACTTCTCCGCAATTTGCGGTCCGTAGGCCTCCAACTGTACCACTTCTGTAGTTTGTGGCTTATCCTCACGGATATCATACTCGACCGTAATCAGCCGGAGGGAATTCTCTTGCTTGGAGAGCCTCGACGCCAGCGAATTGTGTAGGTCAGAGGCGCAATTGTCCAAGACGACAGTGGCGGAAACGCGCTGCGCTATCATTGCGTCGACTAGGGCGCGAGCAGATGGTTCCGGTTCGTCACCGATATCTGCGTAGATCACTGAGGTACGGTCCAAAGGAGTGTCGCCTACCCCGTCCTCAAAAAGCGCCTGCACGAAGCGAGACTTACCAACACCTGAAAGGCCGGTGATCCTGATTGATTTTCGTGAAGCGTCGGTTAGCCGCCGAACACCGTCGATGGCCTCGCCAAGCTGTAATGGCTGTCGGGAAGTTGAGGGAACGACCACTCTAACTCCATCGTCCAATAATAGGTCGTCGTTCGCGTCCGCTGGAGTGGCGCTCCACCTCCCAAACGGACGCCAGCCAGCAAGAGGTCTGCCGACAACCTCCCGAACCCAAATCTGGACTGCAGGGTGCTGGCGCAGCCATAGGTGGAGGCGAGAACAGTCGTAGTAGTCCACATGGATCGCATCGGAATTATCCAGACCTTCTAAGGCTTCGGTCATGGCATCGATACGGCGCTGGTACATCGGTGGAGAGCAGTCCTCGGTCGAAGCAATGATGTAAGAGCCACCGTTTTCAACGAGTTCATGAATGACGGGTTTCGGCGTGCCTTCCGAAAGCATCTCACCCAAAATTTCGGCACGTGCCATGCTTTTGGCCTTGGCCTGAAACACGTTGTCGGCCCTCGGGATAAAATCTCCTTCAAAGCCCTCTCGGGTTACCGAAACCCTGACATCGACGCCTCCATCAGGCGCTGTCAACGATCCTGACCATCTTACATCACGCAAAAAACCACCGCGCGCGGATAGTTCCGCTTCGCATAATCTGGCCACGAGTTCCTCGAGCTGACCGTCGTCTAGATGCCCGAGTTCGTCTTTGCTTGGTTCAAAAATCGGCAATGCGAATCCAACTTTTCTCGCATGTCACTTGGACTTCGCAAAGAATACTAGCGAGCGAACATTTGAAGAACAAGGACTGCCCAGCCCAGCATCTAGGTAAACTACTTCAGTGAACCCTGACATCATAGCAACCCGCAAGGTGTCCTGAATTGGACTTGCACTTTGATCAATCCGAGAAGGTCTGCTTACAGCCCGCACTATGTCTCAAGTCGCACCTGCAGCGAATGTCCGGTTCCCGCCCATTTCAGCAAAAGCCAAGAATTTGCTTCAAATGACTGCTAGCGTTGCCTAAGGGGTGGATCAACGGGTGGACAGATTTAGGTCAAACCCCGTTAAGGCGTTAATAATTATTAACTTTCTTAAGAATAGTGGTGCCCGGGGGCGGAATCGAACCACCGACACGAGGATTTTCAATCCACTGCTCTACCCCTGAGCTACCCGGGCATGGGGACGGTGTGTTCCGTCGGGTAGCGGCGTTTTAGTGGTAGCGGCGGGGGGTGTCCAGCGCGAAATGCAGCCGTGATCGACGATCTTTTTACAGCTGTGCTTATCAGGTTATTGACGCATCGAACGGCCAAAATGCAGCATGCACAACCCATGCACATCCTGCCAACAACCCATGCAGACGAAAGTGTGAACGCCGATTAACCAAGGGGCCAACGTCAGTGCGGACGGGGCGTTTCGGGATCGTTCAGATCTTCGTCTTCAACCGGTTCGGCGGGAACCGCGTAACCGCCATTCAGCCAGCGCGCCAAATCTACATCAGCACAGCGTTTTGAGCAAAACGGCTTGAACGCCGCAACGGTATCGCGGGCACAGATCGGACACGTCATCTGATGGCTCCGCGCGTGGGACGGCGTTCACGTTTGCGCTGCAATTCAAACAGCCCCATCGGAGACCACCCCACCAGCGAAGTTTCAATCGGGTCAGCCCGGAACGCCGCCCGCAGGGATTGTTCGACCTGCTTGCGATGCGCCTTGGACATCGGAGCAAAATCAACGGTGATCTGTCCGCCCAACCCGCGCAGTCGCAACGCGCGCGGCAAGGCGCGGGCCGCGGCGAGATTGGCCTTGAGCGCGGCCGCAGGCGAGGTATCGCCGCCGGTATTCACATCCACCGCCACCAGCGCGCGGGTCGGTTCTACGAACATTGACCCTTCGGCGATCCTGACCTGCGGCTGTGCGATCGCGTCAATCTGATCCAGGACGCCAAGCGCATCAAAGCTGCCGGCATCGGTGACAATTTCGGCCCGTCCGGTCCATTCCCGCCACGCCAGCAAATGCGGCCCATCGCCATCGGTCAGCGCCTCGGGCGACGCGCCGTCGCCATCGGCCAGCACCGCATCGGCAAGGTTGCACATGGCATGAATGTCATCGGCGATCTCTTCGGCCCCTGCCCCGGCACAGGACGACCGCAGGATCAGCCCGTGATCACTGTCAAAATTTTCGTGAATAATCAGTCGCAACCGGTCGATTTCATCATCATCCGCAATCTGACGCGAGATATTCGCCCCAGGCTTGCCGGGGGTCACGATCGCATAGCGACTTTTGAACAACACCCGATCCGTGACCGGTACCGCCTTGCCGCCATCCGCATAGCCAGTGACCTGCACAAGCAGTGGCTGGCCCGGACGCAGCCCCTTGCCATGACGCAGGAACGCCGTCCCTTCCGGCAGGCGCAGCATCATACCGCCCTGCCCCTTGAGCGGCCGGTCACAGATGCCCCGAAAGATTGCACCAGGGCGCGGTGCATTTTCGTCATCCACCAGCAGGTCATCCAATTGGCCGTCAATCAGATAGGCGGCGGCCTCAACCCCGTTGAGGTGATCCAGAACAATGGTACGGCCCTTCATTGCGGCGCTCCGAACAGGGGGAAACCGGCGGCGGTCAGCAGACCAGCGGTTTCCGGCAATGGCAGGCCCATTACCGCATGAAAACTACCGTTGAGCCAGGGAATAAAGGCGCTGGCGGGGCCCTGAATGCCATAGCCGCCAGCCTTGCCTTGCCAGTCACCGGTGGCGAGATACCAGTTGATTTCCGCATCAGACAAACGCTTCATCGCAACCGTGGTCTGCACATCATTCTGCCAGATCTGATCGCCGTGTTTTACCGCCAGTGCGGTGATGACCTTGTGACGGCGGCCAGATAATTTGTGAAGAAATTCAGCAGCTTCGCCCGCATCGCGTGGCTTGCCCATGATCCGGCGGCCCAGGGCAACGGTGGTATCTGCGCAAAGCACAACTTCATCCGCGGCGCAGGTTACGGCGGCGACCTTCTGGGCAGCAATCCGGTTGACGTAGGCCCGCGGCACTTCGCCCTTGCGTTCATCTTCGTCAATGTCCGGTGGGCGCACGTCGGCGGGTGTAATCCCCAGTTGCGCCAGCAGTTCCAGCCGCCGGGGCGAGCCGGAGCCTAGCACCAGTTTCAATGTGGGATCGGGTGAATGGGTGGTCATATCGCGACAGCACGTCCAAAGCCTGGGGCGCGGCATTGGCCAATGGTCAAATCGCGCCCGCGTGACAGGCGCAGCCTGCCATCTGGCACCGGGCTGCACCCCGTTGGGTCAAGCACGGCCTGACCCTATTTGAAGCGGTAGTTGATCCGACCCTTGGTCAAATCATAGGGGGTCATTTCGACCTGCACCTTGTCGCCTGCCAGAACCCGGATGCGGTTCTTGCGCATCTTTCCTGCCGTATGCGCGATGATTTCATGGCCATTCTCAAGCTCGACCCGAAACGTCGCGTTTGGCAGCAGTTCCTTCACGACACCGGGGAATTCGAGAATATCTTCCTTGGCCATGTGGTCTCCTACTTATGTTTCCGCGCGTCTGTGCCGCGCGTCGCTTAAATGAGCCTGTCTTGCCAAATAATCAAGCCCTAAGGCACAATTGGCCGATCAATGCCCGCAATGCGGGTGCTATTCCATTGCCGGGCCAAACCGGGTGGTCAGCCGTTCGACGATCTGGTCACGGGCCTGCCGATAAAGCAGCAGCCGGGCCTCGCGGTTGTCGCCCAGTCCCGTGGGATCGAGGATCGGCCAATATTCGACCTCAAGGTGGAAGAACTGGGTCAGGTCCAGCGCGCGACGCTGGCTGGCCGGTGACAGCGCCAGCACAAGGTCAAAGGACGACAGATCGTCGCCCCATTGTTCCATTTCGTCAAAGCTGCGCGACCGGTGACGCGACAGTTCGACCCCGATTTCCTGGCAAACGGCGATGGCAAAGCCGTCAATTTCAAGGTCATTCTTGACCCCCACCGACTGGATATAGCTGCGCATGCCGTACAGCTTTTTCATGATCCCCTCGGCCATCGGCGAGCGGACGGAGTTATGGTCGCAGCAAAACAGCACCGATTGCGGAAGGGGCTGAAACGACATCCTAGCCCCCGAAATGCAGAACGCAGATCAGCGTAAACAGGCGGCGGGCGGTGTCGATGTCAACCTCGGCCTTGCCTTCGAGGCGTTCCTGCAGCACCCGCGCGCCTTCGTTGTGAATCCCGCGGCGGGCCATGTCGATGGTCTCGATCTGGCTGGGCGGGAGCGACTTGACCGCGTCAAAATAGCTTTCGCAGATTTGGAAGTAGTCCTTGACCACCTGCCGGAACGGGCCCAGCGACAGGTGGAATGCGCCCGCTTCTTCGTGGTCCTGATCCTGCAGGTCAAACACCAGGCGGCGGTCGCGGATCGACAGCTGCAGCCGGAACGGGCCCGGCGGCACCGCGCGATCATCACGGGCGGTCAGCGCAAAGGAATTGTCTTCGAGCAGGTCAAAGATCGCGACCTTGCGTTCCTGTTCGATCTCGGGTGTGGGCGCCGGCAGGCCGGCGTCATCCAGATTGATTTCGATAATCCGTGTCATCGTTTTCCCCGGTTCAGGCGGTCAAGGCGGGCTTGCACCGAAAGCCCATGCGCCTCAAGGCTTTCAGAGGTGGCCAGTCGCGTCGCCGCAGGGCCAATGGCGGCCAGCGCATCAGGCGTCATCCGCGACAGGGTGGTGCGTTTGACAAAGTCCATCACCGACAGACCGCTGGAAAACCGTGCGGATCGCGCGGTGGGCAGCACGTGATTGGGCCCACCGACATAGTCGCCGATCGCCTCTGGCGTCCAGCCGCCGATAAAGATCGCGCCGGCATGGGTCACCTGACTGGCCAGCGCTTCGGCATCGGCAGTGCAAAGTTCAAGATGTTCGGGCGCAATCCGGTCCGACAGGGCGGCGGCTTCGGCCATATCGCGCACCAGGATCACCGCGCCAAAGTCGCGCCAACTTGCGCCGGCAATCTCACGCCGCTCAAGCGTCATCAGCCGCTTTTCAACCGCCGCAACAACCGCATCACCAAAGGCCGCGTCATCAGTGATCAAAAGCGACTGCGCGCTTTCGTCATGTTCGGCCTGGCTCAGCAAATCAAGCGCGATCCAGTCAGGGTCGTTGTCCGCATCCGCAATCACCAATATTTCAGAGGGCCCGGCGATCATATCGATGCCAACCTTGCCGAACACGCGGCGCTTTGCTGCGGCAACAAAGGCATTCCCCGGCCCGGTGATCTTGTCGACCGGCGCAATCGTCGCGGTGCCATAAGCCAGCGCCGCCACCGCCTGCGCCCCGCCGATGCGGTAGATTTCATCAACGCCGGCCAGTTGTGCCGCCAGCAGGACCAGCGGGTTCACCTTCCCGTCCGGTGTTGGCACCACCATTGCAAGGCGACCAACCCCCGCCACCTTGGCCGGAATTGCGTTCATCAACACCGAAGAGGGATAGGTCGCCAGACCGCCGGGGACATAAAGCCCCGCGGTCGCAACAGGAGTCCAACGCCAGCCCAACTCGGCCCCGACATCGTCAACCCAGTGGCAGTCTTCCGGTAATTGCCGCAGATGATAGGCCCGGATCCGCGCAGCCGCCAATTCCAGCGCCGCGCGATCCGCTTCCCCGACGGCCGCGACCGCCGCGTCAATTTCATCTGCCGAGAACTGCATCTGATCGGCGGTTATCTCAAGCCGGTCAAACCGCGCTGTCAGTTCCAGCACCGCCGCATCGCCACGGGTGCGCACATCGGCGATGATTCCCGCAACCACATCATCAACATCCGGGCTGTCCTCGCGCTTTGCCGACAGCAAATCAGCGAAACGGACTTCAAAATCAGCATCGGTCGTGGACATGAATTGCGGCATATGCAGGCTCCCTTGCCGCTACATACGCGCAGCCCGCGGCGGCTTCAATCAGTGACCGATCAATCGACGAAACCATCACAACATCTGTTGCGAACTGCCAGCGGTGCAACCTTGAAAGACCTGAAAATGCTGTGCGGCGCAGCCGCCCCTTTGGATCAATCGTGCCGGGGCGCTTTGCGAGAGGGGGCGATGTAGGGGCGGGTGACGTCTTTCAGCAAAACCTCGAGCGTTTCCACGGCGACAGCGATCACACCGTCCCCGGCCAGTGTCAGCATCACCTCGCCCGTGCCATCCTCGCCCTGTACAAATGTCACCGACAAAAGCGACAGAACCGTTTCCGTATCGGCCTGCGGCACGCCCTGGCTGCGCACGCCGGTTACATCTTCGATCACCATCACGCTTTGCACCCGCTCAAAGTCGCGGCGGCGGCGTTGTGCGCCGGGCGCATCTTCCCAGCGGAACCGGTTCAGCAGCAGGGCAAAACGGCGATCCTTGCGCGCAAAGCGCATCTCGCTGGCAGGCAGGACAGCGTCCTGGACCAGCGCGGACATAACCTGCAGGTCCTCGCCATCCCGCGCGATCAGGCGCAGCGGCTTTTCGCCACCATCCTCGAACCTTGCATCACTCACGATCCTGAGACCCTTTCAATCTGCGCGCCCACGGCCCCCAGCTTCTGTTCGACCTGCTCATAGCCGCGATCAAGGTGATAGACCCGGTTGACCATCGTCTCTCCCTCTGCGGCCAGCCCTGCCAGAATCAGCGACACCGAGGCGCGCAGATCCGTGGCCATCACCGGCGCGCCTTTCATACGCTCAACCCCATGGACTGTTGCTGTGCCGCCGTGCACTTCGATATTTGCCCCCATGCGGATCAGCTCGGGGGCGTGCATGAAGCGGTTTTCGAAAATCTTCTCTTCCAACACCGATGTGCCATCGGCAATGCACAGCATCGCCATCATCTGCGCCTGCAGGTCGGTTGGAAACCCTGGAAACGGCTCTGTGGTCACGTCAACCGCAGTGGGCCGCCCATTCGCCCGCTTTACCAGTAGCCCGTCCGGCGTCTCGCTGACATCAACACCGGCCTGCGTCAGCTTTTCGACGAAAGCCGTCACGAGGTCCAGACGACCGCCAATGCATTCCACCGCGCCACCGGTGAACACCGGGGCCAGCATATAGGTGCCCAGCTCGATCCGGTCGGTCACAACGGGGTGGGTCGCAGCCCCCAGGCGATCAACGCCCTGAATGGTGATCGTTGAGGTGCCGTCGCCGTCGATCTGTGCGCCCATGGCACGCAGGCAGGTTGCAAGGTCAACGATTTCAGGCTCGCGCGCAGCGTTTTCAATGACGGTTGTGCCCTTTGCCAGCGTGGCGGCCATCAACACGTTTTCGGTTGCCCCGACCGAGGCAAAGCGCAGCGGCACCCGGGCCCCCTTCAGCCCACCACGGGCCACGGCATGCAAATAACCATCTTTCAGTTCGATCTCCGCACCCATCGCCTCAAGCGCGGTGACGTGGATGTCCATTGGGCGGGCGCCAATGGCGCAGCCACCGGGCAATGACACCGTGGCCTTGCCGTGCCGCGCCAGCAATGGGCCCAGCACAAGGTTGGAGGCCCGCATCTTGCGCACAATTTCATAATCCGCCGTGGTCGAGGTCATGTCATGGCTCGACATGACCTGCACTTTGCCATCCTGCATCGCCGTCACTTCAACGCCCAGCGATTCCAGCAGTGCGGTCATGGTCTTGATGTCAGAGAGGCGCGGCGCGTTGGTGAGCGTCAGCGGTTCCTCTGACAGCAGCGTCGCTGGCATCAGTGCCAGTGCTGCATTTTTCGCGCCCGCAATATTAATCTTTCCGTTCAGGGGTTTACCCCCTGTCACGACGATGGAATCCATTCCTGCCTACTCTTTCCTGTCTGTTCCGGCACCCTTGCGGGCGCGGGCCTGTGCCTTACGTTTGGCCATATTGGCCTTCAGCGCCGCCTTCAGGCGGTCTTCGCGGGTCTGTGGGGCCTTGCTGCCCTGTTTGGGTGACGCCTTATCTGTCATGGGCATCTGTTACCAGTCACGGCAAAAACCGTCCAGAGAGGGCTTGCACGATCGCCCCGCATCGTCTAATCCCCGCGCCACGGATGCTGTGGTAGCTCAGTGGCAGAGCACACCCTTGGTAAGGGTGAGGTCGAGAGTTCAATCCTCTCTCACAGCACCATCCCTTCGCAAATTGCCGGACAGGGTGCCCCTCGGGCCAGCGACGGGCTCTCGACGTTCGGGATTGCTGCGCAAGTCCCTGCGTGCGCGCGTTCAATCCAATTTCACGGCACCATCCCTTCGCAAATTGCCGGAATGGGTGCCCCTCGGGCCAGTGCGGTCAGCAGGGAGCGGAATTTTATCGGTTGGGACGGGGGCAGATTTTGGTGCGGGGGTCCAGCCGTACATATTCCTGCGCGCTGATCGTATGCACGCGATCGGTGGGCACAAATTGCCATTCCTCGAGGTATTTCCGCCGCACGCCTCCCCGCAGGTAACGCGCCATCTGCTGGTTTCCGATTGGCCCCACATTCACGTTTGACCCATGAAAGCCGATCTTGGCACCGTGCCCGAGGCAGGCATTGGGCAGCGTGGTAAAGATCACGCAGGCCGAATGGCATTTGTTGCGGATTTCCACACGTCCCCCCCAGGCCAGCAGCATGGCGCGGTCGGCCTCGGCGCTGATCAGCTGGCCACCACGATCACCGCGGATAATGTAGGGTTCAGTCGTCGGCGGGGGGCGGCGATCTGTGCAGGCCCCCAAGGCACAGGCGAGTGCGGTCCAGAGTAACATGCGCATTCACGCTCCTTTATCGTCGCGGTGCAGCCAGCCCTTGTAATGCACCACCATCTGCCCCGTTATCGGCGCGTGCAGGGCGACATCAAAGTGAAATCGCCCGTTTTGCGCGGTCTCTTGCGCATGCGATTGCGGCAGCGCCCATTTTGGCAGCGGTATAGCCCAGAAGCGCCCGCCTGTGACGGGGAAATCCAGCCGATCGGCATCCGCGGTCAGCCCAAGGTCAAAGGTGAATGGGCCAAAGCGTTCGGTCATCCCGCCCGCCCCCTGCCGCAGCTCTGACCGGAAAGTCTGCGAACCAAACATGCGCAGCCATCTTTCGCCCCCGTGATGAGGGGTCTTGATGACCGTGACGGGCGTCTGCGCGGCGGCTTTGGGAAACCGAAACAGCGCCGCGATCAGCCGGGGATAAAGCCCCGGCCCGCGCGTAATCTGGGCCTGTCCGGTCCAGCGGCGTGGCGCGACGGTCTGGTGGCTGGCCTGAACGGCGGGTGGCAACTTGGCAAAATCCGCGCCCAGCACCCGTTCAAACAGCGGCATCGGGCGGGTCGTGTCGCAGCGCACCGTGGCGGCAAGATCGCCCAGCGCCGCGGTGATCTGATCGCGCGACACCTCGGCCAATGCGGTGCGCGCACCGGCAGGCATATCGGCAAGGTGGCGCAGGATCGTGCGGGCTGCGATGCCGGGAATATAGGGGCCCTCGCCCCGCCGCACCAACAAGCGCCAGACATGCCGGTGCCAGACACCCTGACGCCGGACCGTGACGGCCACGGACATGCCCCCCGCGTCAGAGCCAAACCGGGCCATCGCCCGAGCGGCCCAGAACACCGCTGTGCGGGGGATCGGCAGACCCAACCGCGCCCGCGCCCAACTGAGGGCGGCAAGCCCGGTGTTCATCACCCCGAGTTCCATCCCCGCATGAAACGTCACCGTGCGCGCCTTGAAAAACGCAGGAAACAGGGCCTGATCGGGCACACGAATGGCATAGCCGGTGCGATACTGGCCGTCGTTCAATGCGAACCTGCGCGGATCGCTCCAACTGCGCACCTTGGCGGCGTGGCCATCAATCTGAACCGTGAAGTGTTGCCCGGCCTGATGCAGAATGCTTTCCACAACGGCGCGCCCGCGCGGGGCCTTATTGCCGGGCAGGATCGCGATGTTGATGCTGTCGACCTGATCCGCGCCAGCCACAAGATCTGCAACAATCGCAGAGCTGAGCGCAGGCACGCTGGAGACACCTGACAACACGGTCACGCCCGCAGCGCTGGCGGCTGAATCCAGCGCCGATACGCCAGAGCAGAATGCGGAATCATCCGCAAGATCAAGGTAATGACAGCCGTTTTGAATGCATGCGCGCGGCAGGCGATAAGGATCATCACCATAGGCGTGAAACGGCCCGGCCGCATCAACAACAACATCCGGGTCAATCGCCCAGAGCGGTGACAGGTCGCCGCTGCGATCAAGCTGCAAGGGCCGCGCATTCGCGACATTCAGCGCCGACAACCGCCGCGCTGCCACCCAGACCTGATGGCCATCCCGCAGCAACAAGTCTGCCAGCCGTGACCCAAACACGCCGCCGCCACCGATGACGACAATCTTCATGAGATGAGCCGTGCGCGCAGGCCCGGATCGGCGATGGCACAAAGATCGCCACGTCCAAACAGGCGGTAGCGATTACGGGCTACCCGCAGATAGAGCCAGCCACGCACCGGCCCCGGCAACAGCCGCAACAAGGACAGCAATCGCCCCCACCCACCGGACCTTTCCCCAACCCGGATCATTGCGTCAAAGTCTGTCCATCTGTGGCCATCTTCGATGAATAGCCATGTGGCGGGGTCGGACGGATCAATCCCGGCCTCCTGCAAAAGCTGCTGTCCGCGTTCGGTCTGGATCGGGCAGATCCGGATATCGCCGGAGCGGTCAAGACGGTGGATCATCCGCGCGCCGAAGCTGCATAATGCGCAAGTTGCATCCATCACGGCAATTGGGGGTTGGGTTGGCATGAGCGGTCCTTTGATCCTATTGCTAATAGGCGATCTGGGCGGTTGCAACGACAACGGGTGGCCCATTGCGCCATTCACATTCAGACCAAAATGCAGCCGCAAAATACCCCAAAGCACACTCTAGACCGGGCATCGCGCAGGATGTTAAGGCGCGTGTGAACAAGTGGACGACCGTTATGGCCATAAGATCATTGGTTTTATTTGCCCTGCTGGGTTTTGGCATCATTGCAGCAACGCTTTATGCCTGGGGGCAGCCGCCGATTTGTACCTGTGGTGAGATCAGGCTTTGGGTCGGGTCGGTGTTTGACAGCGGCAATTCGCAGCACATCGCGGATTGGTACACGTTAAGCCACATCTTGCATGGCGTGCTTGTCGCCATTGTCGGGCGTTACCTGGTGCCAAGGATGGGATTTGCACCGCTTTTCCTGATTGCGCTGGTTACCGGCGTCGCCTGGGAGGTCGTGGAACACACCGATTGGGTGCTGGACGCCTTTCGCGCCACAACCATCAACCAGGGCTACACCGGCGACAGCGTTTTGAATGCGGTGTCAGACTATGTCTGGATGATCCTTGGGTTCCTGGCGGCCTATCACATGCGCACGATCAGCGTTTTGGCGATGATTGCGGCACTTGAGCTTTCTGCCGCGCTGATCGCGCGCGACAGCCTGGCGCTGACAACGCTGATGCTGATTTACCCACTCGACGCGGTGGAAAACTGGCAGCAGGAGCTGAACCCCAACCGGGTCGCGCCCTAGTCGGCCCGATCCCAGGGGGTTGAAAAGGCCGACAACACGGATTTGATCGCGATGTCGTCCGCCTCGCCGGTGACATGGGCCACCAGACCGCGTTTTTTGTCTTCTGACACGCTGTCGACGGTTGCCGCGATGCCGGCTTCGGCCAATGCCGCGTCAAAGACCCGCTTGATCGCCATTTTGCGCAGGTCCGGTTTGAAGATCTTGCCAACCGCAGTCTTGGGCAGTTCGTCCATGATCTCAAGCACTTTGGGATGCGCGGCACGTTCGTGAATTTCTTCCTTGGCGTAGGCCAGCAAGTCTTCGACGGTGGTGGTGGCCCCATCCACAAGTTCGACATAGGCGCAGGGCAATTCGCCCGCGTGGGCGTCAGGCTGACCAATTGCGCCGGCAAAGGCGACATCGGGATGCCCTGCCAAGGCTTCTTCAATTTCCGCCGGGTCGATGTTGTGACCGCCCCGGATGATCAGATCCTTTGCGCGTCCGGTGATCCAGAGATAGCCATCCTTGTCGATGCGCCCCAAATCACCGGTGCGCAGAAACTGGCGGTTGGTTTTGATCGGGCTATCCTCGCCGGGGTAGAACAGATCCTTGTTCTTGGCATGTTCGGTGTAGGTCTTGCCGTCATAGACGCCGGGGTTGCTGACGCAGATTTCGCCGATCTGGTCGACGTCGCAGTCGACCTGTGTGGCCACGTCGACGATGCGGACATCTGTATAGGGAAATGGCATCCCGATCGAGCCGACACGCTTTTCCCCGTCCGGCGGGTTGATCGCCACCAGACAGGTGGCTTCAGTCAGGCCGTAGCCTTCGCAGATGGTGACGCCTGCGGCCTTTTCAAAGCGGCGATAAAGTTCCAACGGCAGCGGTGCCGATCCGCAAAAGGCCAGTTTCAGCGTCGATATGTCAGCATTGACCGGGCGCTGCATCAAGGCAGAAAACGCGGTGGGGACGCCAATCACAAAGGTGACCCTGTGACGTTCGATGAGCTTCCAGAAGTTATCAAATACCCCCTCGCCCCGGTACCCCTGCGGGGTGGGAAAGACCACATGCGCGCCAGAGCCAAGCGATGCCCCAAGCGACACGATCGCGGCAAAGACATGGAACATCGGTAGTGGGCAGATCTGCACGTCGTTTTCAGTGAACAGCAAGCGATCGCCAAGCCAGGCGTTGTAGATGATCCCGGAATAGAGATGCTGGGCCACCTTGGGCATGCCCGTGGTGCCGCCGGTGTGAAAATATGCGGCGACGCGGTCGCCTTCACTATCGGCAAAGGCAAGGGTTTTGGGCTGTTTGCTGACCGCTTCCGAGAAGCTGTGGACGCGGGCCTTGTGGGTCACCGGGTTTTTCGGGCGGATCAGCGGCACGATGAACTTTTTCAGCCCGGTCAGGTAGCGGTGCAGATCAACCTCGACCACATGTTCGACGTTGGGTGCAAGCGCGACAGCCTCTGCCGCCTTCTGGGCGACGTCGGTTTTGGGGAAACTGCGCAGGGTGACCAGAACCTTGGCATTGGTTTCCCGCAGGATCGAGCCGATCTGCTCTGGCTCAAGCAGGGGGTTCACTGGATTGACGATGCCGGCAATCTGCCCGCCAAGATAGGTCAGGATGGTTTCGGTCGCATTGGGCAGCATATAGGCCACAACATCGGTTTCGCCGACGCCAAGGCTGCGGAACAGGTTGGCCGTCTGCGTGGCCTGATCGCGCAGGTCGTTCCAGCTGAGGGTTTCGACCGGATCATTGTCGCCCGATTGCAGTTGAAACGTCACCGCCGGGCGGCTGCCATGTTTGTCAGCGGTGCGGCTGAGCATCTGGAACATGGTTTGCGGCAGATCGCGCGCCTCCCACGTGGATTCAGCCTCAATAGCGTTGCGATCGGCCATGTTTGCATAGGTCATGCCGGTCCTCCCAAATATGTTATCGCCCCACCTTATCTTCCGGTGGGTTCTCTCCCGATTAATACGATGTGAAATATGGGCGGGTTTCGCAAGTCTGACGCGGCGTTGAACCCTATTCGGCGGCCATGCCGGCGGTAAATTGCAACCGCGCCAGACGGGCGTAAAGCCCGCCTTCGGCCACAAGGCTGTCATGGGTGCCGGTGGCGATGATCTTGCCCGATTCGAACACGATGATGCGGTCGGCCTTTTTCACTGTCGCCAGCCGGTGCGCAACGATCAGCGTCGTGCGGTCCTGCGCCAATGCCTCGACCGCGACCTGCACGGCGGCCTCGCTTTCGGCATCCAGCGCCGAGGTTGCTTCGTCCAGCAGCAGGACCGGTGCGTCGCGCAGGATTGCGCGGGCAATGGCGATGCGCTGTTTTTGTCCGCCCGAGAGCATCACGCCACGTTCGCCGACGTCGCTGTCGTAGCCATCCGGCAGGGCCACAAGAAAATCATGCGCAGCCGCTGCTTTTGCTGCCGCCTCGACCTCTGCGTCGGTCGCATCGGGACGGCCAAAGCGGATGTTCTCGCGCGCGGTATCAGCAAAGATCACCGGGTCCTGCGGCACCAGCGCAATCTGTTTGCGAAACGCCTTGCGATCAAGCGTGGTGAGATCGTGACCGTCAAGACGGATGCTGCCTGACTGCGGATCGTAAAACCGCAACAGCAGTTGGATAATCGTTGTCTTGCCCGCCCCTGACGGCCCGACAAGGGCGACGGTTTCGCCCGGCTTCACCTCAAGCGAGACCCCATCAAGGGCTGCAATGCCGGGGCGCGCGGGGTAGGAAAAGTGGACATCCTCAAACCGGATTTGCCCGGCCATTTTTGCCGGCAGGGCCGCAGGCGTGGCCGGGTCCTGCACCGAATCCGTTGCGCCAAGCAGTTCCACCAGCCGTTCGGTTGCCCCGGCGGCCCGTTGCATTTCGCCCCAGATTTCGGTCAGCGCAGCCACCGCACCGGCAACCATAATTGTGTAGATCATGAACTGCACCAAAGCGCCGACGGTGATCGTGCCATCGCGCACGTCATTGGCCCCCATCCACAGGAATCCAACGACCCCTGAAAACGCAATAAAGATCACGATTGCGGTCAGGATTGCCCGTGCCGCAATCCGCCGACGGGCGGCATCAAACGACTTTTCCGTGACCTCGCTGAACTTTGTCCGCGACAGATCCTCGTGCGTGAAGGCCTGCACGGTCTGCGCGCTGAGCAGCTGTTCGGAGGCATCTCCCGATGAGGCTGCGATCCAATCCTGATTCTCACGGCTAAGCGTACGCACCCGGCGGCCCAGCACAATGATCGGCAGGACAATGACCGGGATTGGCCAAAGCACCAGCAGCGACATCTTGACCGAGGTCCACAGCATAAGCGCGATTCCACCCAGCAAAATCAAGCAGTTGCGCAGTGCGATGGACACCGATGAGCCAATTACGGAGAGAATCAGCGTGGTATCGGTGGTGATGCGGGACAGCACCTCTCCGGTCATGATCTTTTCGTAGAACGCCGGTGACATGCCAATCATCCGGTCAAAGACCGCCACGCGAATGTCAGCCACCACACGTTCCCCCAAACGGGTCACGAAGTAATAGCGAAACGCTGTCCCCACAGCGAGAAGGGCCGCAACGCCAATGGCCGCAATGAAATAGCTTTGCAACAGATCAAGTTGGTCGGTGTTGAAATTGTCAACGACACGGCGCACCGCAAGCGGCAAAACCAGCGACACACAGGCGGTCAACACAAGGGTGCCCAGCGCCAGAAACAGCATGACCTTGTAGGGCGACACGAATGGCCAAAGCTGCCCCAGTGCGCCGACCTTTTTTGAGGCCGCGCGTTCCGCGTCGAGGGCTCCGGGCGTGTCAGCCATGGGATCGTCCTTTTTGTCTTGTCATGCCCACATAAAACTGCGGGCAGCCAGTCACAAGGTCCGACCGGGCCAAGGCCGGGAACTTTGAATTTTCGGGAATGGAGCGGGCGACGGGAATCGAACCCGTATCATCAGCTTGGAAGGCTGAGGTCTTACCATTACACAACGCCCGCGCTCTGCGCTGTCATTAGGCCAAGGCGAAAAGATGGTCAAGAAGTACCGGGCATCCGTCTGCAGGGTCGGGCCTTACTGCGGTGTCGGGCGCAATGGTCTGCATCGTGGATGCCCCCTGCCCTTCTCCTATGCGGACAGGGGCCCCTCGCTACGCGGGGATGTGGATTGCGTGACCAGCAGGTTCAGAATTTCGAACCCACCAAGGTGAAACCTGCCAGCGGGATCGAGATTCTTGGCTTGGCCAACCGGGACTTCGAAAAAGTCGACGGGCTGGACCTGCATGTGGCCGTCGCGCAGGCGCAGCGCAAACTCGGTTGCGGTGCCCGCGCATTCGAACAGTCGCAACACGTATCCTGTTCCGGACCGGGCAGGCATAATCGTTTCGATAATCACGTTGGCAGCGGACACAGATGCAAAGGAGGTGGGGACCGTCGCATTGTCCCTGTCGGAACGCGCAGGCAGGACGCGCAATGGGGAATTCAGATCATAGGCCGCATGATTGCGCCGTCCAATATCGTTGTCGGGATTGACGAACAGGCTGTAACAGAAGGCGTGGTGCCCCTGATCCGACTGAGGATCAGGGGATGTGGCGGATTTGATCAGTGTCAGGCGCAGCGTGTTGCCGCGCACATCATAGCCGTATTTGCAGTCGTTCATCAGCGCGACGGAAAGCTGGTCATCGGAGAGCTCGGCCCACTTCTGGGCGGGAACCTCAAAACGGGCGGCGCTAAAGGCCGTATCACGGTCCGTCGGGCGGCGGATGGTGCCCCATTGGATATCAAAGGTGGCCTGCGGTGCGGAAAACGACAGGGGAAAGGCGGCTTTCAAGAGGATATGCGTTTCATGCCAGTCGACGCGGGTGTCGAAATCAAGCCGGCCACTGCCCGCGATCAGGGAAATGTCCTGCACAATGCGGCTGCGACGCCATTCATAGGTCACGCGCAGGCTGGCCCGGATTGGACCTTTTTCGACAATCTCAACAGTGGATGGCGCGCCAAGTAGCGATTCGCGGTCTTCATAGTGCGGATCTATGTCCCAGGCATCCCAGGCGATCGGGCGATCTTCGAAGGCCACCAGGGCGTTCCCGATGTCCCCGACAGCAAGGATTTCACGCTGCGATGATTTGTCCACAACAGAGACCAGCACCCCCTGTTCAAAGACCGCGGAGATGACCTTGTTTTCCAGCGTGACGCAGCCGTCTTGCGCATTCAACCGCACGCTGTCGTCTGGCAAACGGGCGTTGGCAACCGAGGTGACCGCATAGGGCAACAGGTTCTCTAAATAGAGGAGTGTGCCGCTTTCCGTTTTTTGCCCCGCCACGGGGAGGGCGCTGTCCACGCAGACAACCCGGTCACCTTGGGTTGGTGCGGTGTTCACAACGGCCGGTTGATCAAGCGCCAGACGGTGTGCGGCCAGTGCTGCGGCGGCCTCGGTCATTTCGGCGATGCGCGCGTAGTCTTTCCTGGCGTCGACAAAGACCTCTGGCACCGATGTGCCGGTGATGATGTCGTGGAACTGGTTCAGGCAGAGCAGTTTCCAGGTCGGGGTCAGATCGGGTGACTGGCCCGCCATGGCGGCCATGGCTTCGGCTTCGTGCAGGGCCTGTTCGGCGCGGCGGTTGGCGCGCTTGATCCAGCCTTGCGATGTATAGACGCCGCGATGGCCCTCCAGATAGTGCTCGCCCTGCCAGACCGGCCAGTCCTTTGCACTGTCCTGCAAGGCGGCCAGCGCCTGTTTGACCGTGCTGAAGCGGACCCGCGGCATGCCTGGGAAATCGGCAAAGGCCTTTGCCTTGGCGATCAGCGCATCCGTGGGCCCGCCGCCGCCGTCGCCATAGCCAAAACAGATCGGCAGCGCGGTCGCGGCCCCTGCCCCGGCGTGGGTCACTGTGCCCATCACCTCGCGGGCGGTCAGGTCACTTTTGTAGTTGGTCGGGAACGGCAGGTATTGCACGTCGCGCGGTGTGGTCAGGATATGAGCCTTGACCTGGCTGCCGTCGATTCCTTCCCAGATATGCGTGGCCCAGGGCACGCGGTTATATTGGTTCCAGTTCAGTTTATTGGTGATAAACCAGTCAAGACCGGCCTGTTTCATCAGCTGCGGGATCTGGCCGGGAAAGCCAAAGGAATCGGGCAACCAGAGGACCGGCGTGTCCACCGGGCCAAAGACCGCGCGGTAGTAGTCACGGCCCAGCGTGAGCTGGCGCACAAGCGCTTCGGGCCCCGGCAGGTTCAGGTCGGGTTCGACCCACATGCCGCCCATCGGTTCCCAGCATCCGTCAGCGACGCGCGCCTTGATGCGATCAAACAGGGCCGGATAATTCTCGGCCGTCATCTCGTAAAGCGCGGGTTGCGAATGGGAAAACCGAAAGTCGGGCGTGTCCTCCATAAGGCGCAGGACATTGGTATAGGTGCGCGCATTCTTCAGCCGCATCTGCGAGATCGGCCAGAGGTAGGCGATGTCCATATGGGCATGGCCGATGGCATGCAATGTAGTGTCATGGGGCGCGTCAATCTGCGAAAGCCGCGCCCGCAACGTCGCCAGCGCGCCGGGAACAGAGGCATAGAATGCGCGTCCCAACGGGTCACGGGTGTCAAGGCAGGTGACCGCATCGTCCAGCCCGTCGAGAATTTGTGCATAGGGGCCACTGTCGGGGTCGATGACGGACAGGCTGTCAAGCGCCACATGCGCCAGATCGACAAAATCCAATGTGTCGCGGTCCATCTCGACAACACTGCACTGCCCGAGGTGGAGTTTGGCGGTGCTTTGCGGATCCGGCGGCCAGCCCGCGTGCCCGGTCCAGCCGTGCAGCGACAGCACGTGTTGGCGCCCGTCGGCCAGTTCCGGCCCCAGCGGCAAGGTGTGGTGGTAGCGATCCGCGGAGCCGATTGGCACCTGATCAACGTAGATCATCGCCTCGGGGTGATTGAAGATATCGCCAAGCACGCCCAGCGACAGGTGCAGCGCGATGCTTTGCGCATCCCAATCCACAGGCACAGCAAAAGCCGATTTCATCACGAAGTTCAGATCGGCCCGGCCCCAGTAGCCCCCGGGCGGAATCCTGTCCCAGCCCGACGGGTCGGCGCAGATCGGGGCATCAAAGCGCACCCCCTCAAGTGGCAGAAACCGAAACGGGTCAAGCGGCGACGTGCGCCGATGCACCAAAGGGCCAATGAGCTTGAGACGCGCGGCGATCTTTTCGCGGGTGAACCGATACTTGTGATTGCCTGCGCTCACCGCGTCATGCCCTCACCAGATCAAAGCCTTCCACATCGCCGCGATAAACGGCCCCCACTTTCATCGCCTGGGCCTCTTGCTCTGACGGGTCCCAATTGGCACCACCGTGGCCCCATGCGCGTTGCAGGTCGGGCCAGGGGATCGAGTCGATCAATAGTTGGGTGTAGGGGTGCTGCGGGTCACCGATCACGGCCTTGGGCGGTCCGGCCTCGACCACATGGCCCTTGAACAGCACCATGACGTAATCGCTTACGTGGTAGGCGGTGGCGAGGTCGTGCGTGATGTAAAGGATCGAGATGCCGTATTTGTCCTTCAGGTCATAGATATTCGACAGGATCGACGCGCGCAGGCTGGCATCAACCATCGACACCGGTTCATCCGCGATCAACAGTTTCGGCGACAGCATCAGTGCGCGTGCCACGATCAGGCGCTGCCGCTGCCCCCCGGACAATTGGTGCGGATAACGCGAAAGCACCAGGTCAGGGTCGAGCCCTACGGCGACGCAGGCCTCTTCCATCGCCTGCTGTGTATGTTTGTCGCCCTGCGACAGTCCAAATTGCTTAAACGGAAATTTCAGTGCGTGGTTCACCCGGTAGAACGGATTGAAACAAGCATAGGGGTCCTGAAAGACCGCCTGCACGTTCTTGCGAAATTCCAGTGATTGCGTGCCGGACATGCGCTGCAGGTCGTGCCCCTCAAACAGCACATGACCGGTTGTCGGCGGATTGAACCCCAGCATGATCGACCCCATGGTCGATTTCCCTGACCCGGATTGGCCGACGATGGAAATGATCTGTGGCGTATCACCCTGAAGCGTGAAGGACATCGGGTGCAAGGCGGTGACCGCGCCGTACTTCTTGGACACGCCTTCAAAGCGCAAGAGCGGCTGGGTGGAGTCCCGCCTGGGCGCATTGGCCTGCTTGTCCGGGTTCAGAAAGCTGTCGCCCCCCACCAGCGGCACCGAGGAAATCAGGTCTTGCGTATAAGGATGCTTTGGCGATTCAATGATCTGCTTAACCGTGCCATGTTCGACCAGCTCACCGTCTTTGAGCACCGCGAGTTCATCAACCGATTGCGCCATTAGGCCCATGTCGTGCCCGATCAGGATCAGGCCGGAGCCGATCTTGGCCTGAATTTCATTCAGCGTCTGCATCACCTGCCGCTGTGTCACCACGTCAAGCGCTGACGTCGGTTCATCCGCGATGATCAGCTCTGGTGTCAGGATGATGCCAAGCGCGATGCAGACCCGTTGTTTCATGCCGCCCGACAACTCATGCGGATAAAGCTGTCCGACGTGAAGCGGCAGGCCGACGCTGCTGATCGCCGCATCAGAGCGTGATTTCAGGTCGGCGCGCGGTGTGCCTGGTTCATGGGCAAGAATTGCATCCCAAAGCTGCGGTTCGATCCGCATGATCGGGTTGAGCGAATTCATTGCCCCCTGCGGAATATACGCCACGCGGCTGAGCCGGGTTTTGCGCATCTCTTCTTCGTTGAGCGCCAGAATATCGGTGCCACCAAGGTCGATTGTCCCTGTGGACACGCGGCCCGGTTCCGCCAGCATCTGCATCACCGACAGCGCGGTCGTGGTTTTGCCTGATCCGCTTTCGCCGATGAAACCGACGCGGCGGCCCTTGTGGATGGTCAGGTTCAGGTTCTTGACCGCCTGCACCACCCCGCGCGGGGTTGGAAATTCGATGGAAATATCCGCCATCGTAAGGACGGGTTTCTTGGGGGTCACATCATCCAGCATCACGACAACTTTCTCAGACGGGGGTTGGAGACTTCATCAAGACCAAGGTTGATCAGCAGAAGGCCAATGAACATCACCGCCAACAGCAGCGTCGGGATGCCCCACCACCACCAGAGGTTCTGGATCAGTGCGCCTGCGTTGATCGCCTCGTAGATCGTGCGGCCCAGCGTCGGGATGCGTTGCGGGCCAAGGCCCAGCACCTCTAGCCCGACGGCGGTGACGATCGAGGTGGTGACATTGGCGATGAACGATCCAAACAGGTAAGGCACCAGGTTCGGCATCATTTCGCGGAACATGATGTGGCCGGTGGATGCCCCCGAGAGGCGCGCCATCTGCACATAGCCCGACTGTTTCATCGATAACACTTGTGCACGGATCAACCGGGTCGGTGACTGCCATACGAAGCCCGCGATCAGCAGCGCCATCAACGTCAGCGACACGTCTCCGAAGGACGATTGGAATACCACGAGGATCAACAGCGGCGGAATGGTGATCATCACATCGGATATCACCCGGATGACGTCATCGACCCGCCCGCCGACAAAACCGGCGGTGAAGCCGAGGAAAATACCGGTGCTCATCCCGATCAGCGATGCCAGAAGCCCGACAAACAGCGAATTGGGAGCACCGATGATGATCAGCGCGAGGATGTCCCGGCCTGACCCGTCCGTGCCAAGCGGATAGTCCCAGACACCTTCTTGCCGGCGCAGGTTTTCAAAGCCGACGGGTGGCAGTTTCAGCGTCGCTGAGCCGGTGAAAACCAGATCAAGGTTCCAGAGGATGCGCCCGATGATACCAAGAAGGATGATCCCCAGCAGCAGGCCAATGCCCCAGATAAGCTTGGGGTTGCGCCAGGGGTTGTCAAAGCGGCGGATGCGGCGGGCCTGGCGCTTTTCTGCGCGGGTCAGCGGGGTGTTGGTTGCCTCGGTCATCATGCCACCTCGTGCCGCACGCGCGGATCAATGAAAGGGTAGATCAGGTCGACAATGAAAACGCTGAGCGCTGTCAGCAGGATGATCACGTAGCTGACCCCCTGAATGACCGGGAAATCCTGATCGAGGATCGCGTCATATAACAGTTTGCCCATGCCGTTGTAGGCAAAGATGCGTTCCACCAGCACCTGTCCGGCAATCAGCAGCCCGATCTTGAGCGCGAAGGCCGTAATCTGCGGCAGGATCGCGTTGCGGATCATATATTTATACAGGATGTAACGCGGCTTCAGCCCCTTTGCCTTGGCCAGTGTCGTGTGATCTTCGCCCTGAACGGTGATCATCAATCCGCGCATCCCCAGCGCCCAGAAGCCGAAAGTGACGACAACGATGGACAGCGCAGGCAGGAAGCCGTGCTGAAGGACCGAGCTGGCAAAGGTCCAGGTCCAGCCGGGTTCGACCGTCAGCCCATAGGCGCCGGTCAGCGGGAACCACTGCAGTTTGGCAGCAAAGATCCACATCAACAGCAGGCCCGAGAGGATCGGAGGGATCGAGGTAAAGACCATCGCCGCGGGGATTGCGACCTTCCAGAGCCGCGGCGTCTTTTCCCAGACCATCAGCGCGCCCAGAAGGTTGCCGACGATGAATGTGATGATTAGCGAGATCAGCATCAGCCCCAGTGTCCAAGGCAAGGCATTGGCGATGAGGGCAGACACAGGGGTTGGAAAGGCTGCGGTAGACAGCCCGAAATCAAGAAGAAGAACACCCTTTATGTATTTGATATACTGAACAATCATCGGTTGATCGATGCCCATTTGGGCACGCAATGTCGCAAGAATTTCGTCGGCATTTTCAACCGTGCCAGCCCCTGCGGCCATTCGCCCCAGCGCAATTTCGGCCGGATCAACCGGAGACAGCCGCGGAATGATCCAGATCAGCGTGGCCGCAATCAGGATGGTCAGGACCAAGGTGATGAGGCGGTTGATGATATACTCTTTTGGAATGCGGCTCATGAGTTGATCCTCACCTGGGAAGGGGTCCGGATTTCGCGCAACGGATGCGGCGCGGTCGCGTTGATCACTTTGAAGGGTGCGACGCGGTCGCAGGGGATACCTGCGGGTGCGGCCCGGCGCACATCGCCCTGCGACAGCAGCCAGTCATGCATTTCCCCGTTGGCCCCGCCTGCGGTTGCGGGGCGGGCGATGGGGTCAACGGGATTTGGAACTGCGACTGTCACGCCGCCTCTCCTGCAGCGGCGCGGCTGATATGGTGGTTCCACCCTCGCAAGACCATGCGTTCGTCGGGATGCCTGTTGCCGTCTTCGATACGGTCAGCACCGGAATAGAGTTGGCACAACACGGTCTTGCGCAGGTCATCCGAGCGGTTGGGCATTGATCCGTGCAGCGTGAAATAATGGAAAAACACAACGTCGCCGGGTTCGGCTTCGATGATGGTCGCATTTTCGATCGGGTATTGATCAAGCACGTCGTTCTTGCGCCGCCCGTCCGCGCCCGCAATTCGACCCAGCCGGTGCGAACCGGGGTACACCCGCAGGCATCCCATTGCGTCCGTCGCCTTGCTGACATGCACGATCCCCGCGATCATGCTGTCGTGCAGAGTGGGAAAATAGGGCCAGTCCTGGTGCATCGGAAAGGGCGATCCCGCCTCGGCCGGCTTTTGAAAAAGCTTGGAGTGATGCAGGATGATGTCGGGGCCGATCAGCGTCTCAACGACATCCAGAAACCATTCATTGAGGAATGCATTGAGCCAGACCCGGCTATATTTCTGGACGTTGTGGGTATGCAGAATCCGATCACCGCTTTGCGCGATTTTCGTCGCCTCACCACCGTCCCATGTCGCGTCCACATCTTCGCCGCTGCTGACAAGCTGATGCACGATGCGGTCAAATGCGGTTTCCAATGCGGCCACCTCGTCAGGCGAAAAGACCCCTTTTGCAAGGTAATAGCCGTTCTCGTCGAAATACGCCTTCACATCGGATGACATGACAGTTCTCCTCTGGTGTTTGTCAAAGTCCCGACCCTGAGCCGGGACTTTCATAACCAATCAGTGCGCCGTTACCCCGAAACCCGTACGGGGTAACGCCCGGCCTTAACCGCCAGATTTTTCCAGATTGTGGATGATCTGATGCGTGTGGTTCCACCAGAAGAACGGGTGGTTGTAGTTGTTGTCAGCACTGGGCCAACCCGTCCAATAGGTGTTGCTGAACGGGATGAGCTTGGCCGATTGCACCAGCGGGACAAATGGCATCTCGGCGTCAAGATACTGGTAGGCCTCTGCCACCATGCCCGGCACTTCGGGGTCGCCAAGTGGCTTGCCGGCCATTGCATCGACAATTTCAGAGTACTTGGCCGCGCCCTCGCTGTTCCAACGCGCGGTATTATTGAAGCCGGGAGACCGTTCGCCAACCGGCACCACGTCTTTGACCGTATAGCGCCCCATTGACGCCCAGGGTTCATTGACTGACCCGCATGACAGCCAGCTATAGGACATTTCAAAGGTTCCAAATGGCAGGACCTCGCCCCAGAACACGCCGTTTTCGACCGGCACTGCCTTTGCCTTGATTCCTGCGCGGCTCAACTGCTCGACGATCACGTCGATGGTGCGCGTGTATTCGGTTGAGGCCGAGTTCACGTGGATGTCCACGCTCAGCTCTTCACCGTCCTTTTCGTAGACACCCGCCGCACCCATGGTCCAGCCTTCCGCCTCGATCATTGCCTTGCCGGCTTCGGCATCCCCAGTCGCAGGCAGGGTGAGCCCGGCCTCTTCGATGGCCGAGATAAACGGGTCCATGGACCCATATTCCGCGAACATCGTTCTGGACGGCACGGTCGAACCTTCTGCCGCAACGGTCACGATCTGGTTGCGGTCAATGATCGTGGCGACGGCCTTGCGCATGTTGGCATTATCCCAGGGCGCAATCGTGGTGTTGATTTCCAGCTGTCGCGCGCAAGGATCCGCCGCAGCATAGGGATAATCGTCATACCAGGCGATGACGTTGGGGTTCTGCGCGGCAATCGCCTCAAACGTGCCGACGCTGACGTTTTGCGCCGCGTCCATCTGGTTTGTCGCGATCAACTGCGCGCGGCTTTCTTCGCCACCGCTTTCAAGGAACACGACGCGCTGCGGCGCTGGCAGGTCCTGAAATCCGGCCTTTGCGCCCCACCAATTGTCGTTGCGATCCCAGATTGCCCGGCTCGTCGTGGCGCTGGTGAACGTGTAGGGCCCGGTGCCAATCGGGTTGGGAAATGTAAATGTCGCCGGATCTTCGGCGGCCCATATGTGTTCCGGCATGATCAGGAACGATCCAAAGATGCGCACGCCGAAATTCTCGACGATAAAGCGCGGATTGGGATCGTTCAGGGTGAATTTGACCGTGAGGTCGTCCACCTGTTCCACGCTTGCAACCTGCGCACGAATTGTCGCCGCCTCGCGCGAGGAAATCTCTTCGTTCGTCATCGCCATGTTCACGGTAAATAAGACGTCATCGGCGTCAAACGCCTCTCCGTCGGACCATTCCACCCCGTCGCGCAGCGTTATGGTGAATTCCGTCGACATGTCATTCTGCGTGAACCCGGTCGCCAGCCAGGGGTCGAGGTCACCGGTCGCGTAGTTGAGAATGAACAGCGGTTCCCACATTGTCTGATGGGCGCCGTGCATCCGTTTGGTGCCGGGGGTGAACCAGTTGAAGTTTTCCGGGTCCTTGATGGTCCGGTCGAGATCAAAGATCACGGTGTCTTCGCGCGCCACATCCTGCGCGACGGCCATCCCGGTCGCGGCGGTCAGCGCCAGCACCGAGGCGGTCATCCAGTTTAGTGAACGGGTCATGTGTTTCCTCCCTACGTTTGAGGCGTTTTGCCCCTTGTCGTCATTCGTTTATCGAACGTAATCCATCACCATAACGCGGGTGCGTTCGGGGATGTTCTCTTTGGTGATGTCGCAGGTGTGCCCGAGGGCAAAGTCGACATCTTCATCTTTGAAATTGCTCAGAAAACTTTCAATCCACATCGTATTGCGCGGCTTGTAAGTGAGCGTGCGAAAGTGCATCGGAATGACCAGCTTGGGGCGCATGCGATGGATCATCTGCATCAGGTCCGGCAATTCCAGCGTCAGATAGCCCCCCGCCAGCGCAAACAGGATGTCGGTGTCTGCGAAAAACGCCTGCTGGGCATCGGTGAGCGGGTTGCCAACATCCCCCATATGCGCGCATTTGATGCCATCAAGCGTAAAGCGATACATGCCATTCTGCCCCGGCACCTCATGCTCGGGGTGGTGATCCCATTCCGCGGCTTCGATTGCGGATATCGCAAGGCCCGCTGCGGTGGCCTGCCCGCCGCTTTGTGCGACCTTGAGGGCGTTCACGACGGTCGGATTTCCCGAAATCAGGTCAGCCCGGCAATGGGCGCTGTCGTCATCGGATGAGATGATCACGATATCGCTGGACTCGCGGATGGGCGCATAGCCGACCCCTTCTGGCGTGTAGGGGTCGGTTATGACGCTTGGCCCTTCGTCAGGGAGAAGGCGAAAGGCCGCGTGTCCGAACCAGGTGATCTTCAACTGCGTATCACTCCGTCAATTGTTGCCCACCACATGGGGGCTGGTTGTCAATTTGATGTCGTCATTCGTAGGGCGCGGGTGCGTGACCCATGCGCCCGCATTGCCACGGCACAGCACCGCTTCGACGCCGGTCGCCCATGCCGTATCAGTGATCCGGACCTCGGGTGGACAATAGCGCAGCGTCAGCCCGCAGCGCCGCCGATCGCTGCTATTGGGCAGTGAGCCATGCACCAGCATATCCGCATGCAGAGAAATCTGTCCGGCCTTCAGTGAATTGGTGAAAGGCCTACCCAATGCCGCGGCATTGGCTGTGCCCATATGAAAGACCGAGCCCGCGCCCCTTTCCGACGTCGGCAGCGCGCCTTTGTCATGGGTGCCGGGAATGAAGCGCATGGCAGCGTTTTCCGCATCCGCATCGTCAATCGCCAGCCAGACGGTGACGGTGCGCGCGGGGGTCAGGCTCCAGAAACTTGCATCCTGATGCCAAGGCACCCGCTTTGGATCGCCCGCGGCCTTGGACAGAACCGCAGAGGCCCAGCAAATCACATCGGGGCCAATCAGGTCGGCCACCAGATCAACGATCCGCGCGTCCGTCGCGATATCATAAAGCCCCGCCAAACGCGCCTGATAGCAGTTGATGCCGTAGGCCCCTTCGGTGCCAAGATCGGTCATCAAGCGATCTATGTAGGCGCGGACCCCGGCCATTTCCGAAGCCGGGAAGATATCGAAGGGTTGCACATACCCCGCCGCGTTATACTGCGCGATGTCTTCCGACGTCAGGCGGGCCGGACGCGGGTTTGTGACGGGTTTGAACCTGAGATCGGGCTTCGAATCGAGCATCTGTCCTCTCCAATTGCTTACAAGGCTAGAACTGGGCTGGCGCGGTCGCAGCGACGGGTCTTGACATTTTTCTGCACAATTTTGATTTTCTCCTTGCTTGAAGGGCCGATTATTCCGCAATCTTGGCACATGGAAAATGAAACCTTTCGGATTTCCAGCTACATCGACCCGGGCGAATCCTTTCACTTTGCCCGCAAGCACCTGGCCAAGCGGTTTCCGAACAAGGCCCATGATCACGACTACTTTGAGGTCTTTCTGATCGAGAACGGTCGCACCAGGCATTGGGTCAATGGCGTGACCCAATGGCTTGAGCCCGGCCAGCTGATGTTCATTCGCCCCGGCGACCGCCATGCGTTCAAGGCGGATCGGGAACAGGGTTGTCAGATCATTAACGTCATGTTCCGCGTCGAAACCGCGGCACATCTGATTGACCGCTATGGCGATACGATCAGAGGACGCTATTTCGCATCCGCCGACGGTCTGCCCGAGCTTCACAATCTGGGCCCGGCCCGGTTTGAACGGGCGGTGAATGTCGCGCAGCAGCTGAAAACCGCGCACCGGACATTGGCCCGGATCGAGGAATACCTGCTGACACTCATCAATCGGGTCGCGGATATCTCAAGCCAGGTCAATGCGCGCGCGCCGCAATGGTTTGTCACCGCCTGTAGCGCCGTGCAGGCGCCGGAGGTTTTTCGCGGCGGCGCGGCTGCATTCATTGCGGCCTGCGGTCGCAGCCATGAACACGTCTGCCGCACCACCAATCAGCGCCTTGGCATGACCCCCACGCAATACGTCAACCAGATCAGGATCGAGCACGCGGCGCATCTGCTGCGGTCTGACGACATTCCGATCGAATCCCTCGCGTTGCAGTGCGGCTTTGAGCACACCGGCTATTTCTATCGGCTGTTCCGCGACAGGTACGGCACCACGCCCCGGCGCTACCGCGTTTTGCATCAACGCAACCCGTTCTGAGCCACCCCCGCAGGCGGGCCGCCCCTGCCACGGAGGGGTTTCATGATGCGTGCTGCCTGCAAAACCTGTGCGTGAAAACAAGAATTGAACATTGTTCAAATTCATGCTATTCCCTGCGGTGAGCTGGAAAGTATTATCTTGACCGTTTTAGATTCCACTACTGCACCGCTTGCCCGGCCAGACCGCCCTGATCTTGGGCACATCCCCGGGCCGCGCAGAATTCCCTTGATCGGGAAAACGATCAGTTTCGGGCTTGACCCTTATGGCACCTATTTTGATCAGGTCGCCCGCTTTGGCGACGTCTTTCGCCTGACTGTATTCGGCGAAACATGGGTCGTCCTTGCCGGGCCGGACGCGCTTGCGCATGTTTATCTGAACCGCGAGAATATCTTTTCGGCGCAGAACGGGCTGCGGGCCTTTGCGCCGCTGTTTTCGGGCGGATTGCTGCACCGGGACGACCTTGACCACCGCGCCCACCGCCGTGTGATGCAGGCTGCATTCCGCGCCCCGGCCTTGCAGAACTACCTTGATCTGATGAATGGTGAAATTGCCCGGTTGCTGGACGATTGGCCAACTGGCGCCAAGATCAAGTTCGCGGCGCGCGTCAAGGACCTTACCCTGCGCCTTGGGGCGCATGTTTTCATGGGGATCACGGATGCTACCGAGGTTGCCCGCATCAATGCCGCCTTTGTCCAGGAGGTCGCGGCGACAGGCGCGCTGATCCGCAAACCGCTCCCATTTACCAAGATGGGGCGCGGCGTTGCGGCCCGTGCGGCCCTTGCGGATGATTTCAGGCGCTTGATTAACACGCGCAAAGCCACGGGCGGCACGGATTTCTTTTCGGAGTTGTGCGTCGCGCAGGACGAAGACGGGCATGGCTGGTCCGATCAGGACATTACTGATCATTTCAACTTTCTGCTGGTGGCCGCCCATGATGCCGTCACAGGGGCATTGACGGCGATGATCTGGGCGCTTGCGCAGGACAAGGACCTGCAAGACCGCGTTTACTGCGAGATCATCGGGCTGGGTGGCGGGCCGCTGCGCTATGACGATCTTGGCAAGCTGAACCTGACGGACAGGGTTTATCGCGAGGCGCTGCGCCGTTTCGCGCCCTCTGCCTTCACCGCCCGTACGGTGATGGCGGATACAGAGTGGCGGGGTCACCGGCTGCCACGCGGCACGAATGTTGTCATTTGCCCTGGTCCGGTGATGATGACACCTGAAATTTTCCCCGATCCTGACCGGTTTGATCCGGATCGCTTCACCGCTGCGCGGGATGAAGACAGCAGACATAAATTCGCGTGGTCGCCCTTTGGCGGCGGTGCGCATAAATGCATCGGCCTGCATTTCTCGGCGATACAAGTGAAAGCCTTTGTGGTCCAGTTCCTGCAGCGCTTTGCGGTCGAGATGGACCCCGCTGACCGCCCGACGTGGCGGGATATTCCCACGCCGATTCCGACCAACGGCTTGCCAGTGACGCTTTGCCCGCGCCAAGGTGCCGCAAAAACGCCATGACCGGGTCGTGTTTCATCTGCATGCGGTGGCTGGACGTACCTACGCAATTGAACGGATCAGGCCTGTGACCATTCCCACCCATGTTCAAACGATGCTGAAACGGATGCGCGCGAAATTCACGCCGGAAAAGCTGCGGGCGCAGATGGCAGCGAGGGACGCCCCGTTTCGCACCTTGCGCCCCGTGCGCAAGGCCACTGCAAAAAGTGTGCTCAACTATTGGGAACGGCTGATCGGACCGGCGACGACCGCTGATCGCGATCTAATCGCTGATCCCGATAGCCTGCGCGCCGCCGAAGATTATTCGGGCAACATTGAAAACTACATCGGCACGGTCAAGGTGCCGGTAGGCGTCATCGGGCCCCTGCGCGTCAATGGCATCAACGCCACGGGCGATTATCACGTCCCGCTTGCGACAACCGAAGCAGCGCTTGTTGCCTCCTACGGGCGCGGCGCGTTTGCTGCGACCAAGGCGGGCGGGATCAGCACGGCAGTCCTTTATGAAGGCGTCATTCGCACGCCCGCGTTCACGTTTGATGGCATCCTGAACGCGGGGCTGTTTGTCGAATGGGTCGCCAACAATGTCGAAACCTTGCGTGTTGCCGCAGAAGCCACCACGCGACATGGGAAACTGACGTCGATTGAGCCGGTGATCGACAATGACGTCGTATTTCTGATTTGCCGCTACACCACGGGTGACGCATCGGGGCAGAACATGGTGACGATTGCGACCCATGCCCTGTGCGAGAAGATCGTTGCGGATTGCACGGTGCCGATCAAACGCTGGTATATCGAAGGCAACTTTTCGGGTGACAAGAAGGCCTCTGCGTTGGGGCTGATGACGGGCCGGGGCCGCAAGGTCAGCGCATCGGTCGTGTTACCTGCCGCGATTGTCGGCAAAATCCTGGGCACCACAGCGCATGACATGCTGGCCTACGGGCGCATCGCGGATCTGGGGGCCAAGCTGTCGGGCCAGATGGGCGCGCAGGCGCATTATGCCAATGCGCTTGCCGCGCTTTACATCGCCACGGGTCAGGATGCTGCCTGTGTCGCTGAAAGTGCGATGGGTTTCACCCGGATGGAGGCCCGGGGCGATGATCTGTTCTGTTCAGTCACGATGCCCAATATTCTTGTTGGATCAGTTGGCGGCGGCACCAGCCTTGCCAGCCAAAGCGCGGGGCTGAACATTCTCGGGCTTAAGGGTGCGGGCAACGGGGCCGCGTTGGCCGAAGTGACCGCGGCCCTGTGTCTGTGCGGCGAGATTTCGATCGTTGCGGCCATTGCTGCGGGGGATTTCACCCGCGCCCATGAAAACCTGGCACGGTTGCGATGACCCTCGCGCAGCGCCTTTGGAGCTATCAGGCCGAACGGTTCCCGCTGGTCAAGACCGCGCCGCTTCTGGCGTGCTTTTCCGCAGCTTCCATTACCGTGTCGGCGGTCATGGCAGATCGTCCGGTTCCGGGCCTGACCGCCTATCTTATCGGGTTCTTGCTGGTGTTCATGTTGTTCTTTCAGCTGCGCGTCGCGGATGAGGTAAAGGACGCCGCGGATGATGCCAAATACCGCCCCGAACGCCCGATCCCACGCGGGCTTGTGACACTTCGGCTGATTGTGTCGCTTGGGATCGTGACGGTGCCACTGTGTTTCATTGCGGCGCTGATCCACGGTGCGGGGCTGGTCTGGTTGCTTGGGCTCACCTGGGTCTGGCTGGCCGCGATGACGGTCGAATTCGGCGTCCCTGCATGGCTGAAGGCCCGCCCGGTCCTTTACTTGCTGTCGCATATGGCCATCATGCCGCTGATCGACCTTTTGCTGACCGGGATCGAATGGTTGCCCCACGGCTCTGCCGCACCGGCACTGTGGCTGTTCATCGCCCTGTCATTTTCAAACGGCTGTGTGTTGGAGATCGGGCGCAAACTATGGGCACCCGAAAATGAACGCACCGGTGTTGATACCTATTCCGGCCTGTGGGGGCCACATCGCGCTGCGGGCGTCTGGACAGTATTTGTCGCCATCTCTGCCCTGCTTTTGGTCGGTGTTGGCATTGCAACGGGATTTACGGTGGCCTTTGTGGTGATTGCGGCCGCTGGACTGGCAATCTGTCATGCCGCGGCGCGCGGATATGTCACCGCCCCCACCCCCAAAGCCCAGGAGCGGATGGATATGCTTGCGGGGCTTTGGGTTTTTGGCTGCTATGCGACAGCCGGTTTCCTGCCGCTCGCGCTGGGAGGGATGCCATGATCCTGTTTGACAATACCGACCCGGAACAGGCTGGTGGCAAAGGCGCTACGCTTGCCCGGCTGGCCGAACAGGGCTTTCATCCGCCCGCCTCATTTGTGATCAGCGCTGATGCGTTTGAGGACGGCACAGCACGGGACGGGCTGGACGCGGCTGTCAGCAAGGCGCTGAAATCCATCGGACCGGGCCCTTATGCCGTGCGCTCTTCTGGCCATGCCGAAGACGGCGCAGAGCATAGCCACGCAGGCCAGTTTGACACATACCTGAACGTTGCTGCTGATGCTGTCATGGCGGCCGCGGCAAAGGTCTGGGCCTCTGGCTTTGGCGAAACCGTCACGACCTACCGCGCTGTGGCATCCGGTGGCGATGCGGCGGCCCCTGCCATTGTTGTCCAGCAGATGATCGACGCCCGCGTATCCGGTGTCGCCTTTAGCGCGGACCCTGTCAGCGGATGGCGCGACCGCGTGGTGATTTCGGCGGTTGAAGGTCTGGGCGATGCATTGGTCAGCGGCGAAGTTGACGGCCAGAGCTGGATTGTCGCGGAGACGGTGTTGGCCCCGCAGGACCCGATCCTGACGCAGGAAGAGGTCGCCCGTATCGCCGAAATGGCGCGCAAGGCGGAAACGACATTTGGCTGCCCGCAGGACATCGAATGGGCGATTGATGCGACGGGCCTGCACATTCTGCAAGCGCGCCCGATCACGACCAGACTGAAGGATCTGCCCGCGAATGACACGGCGCTGACGATATTTGACAATTCCAACATCGTGGAAAGCTATCCGGGGCTGGTGTCGCCGCTGACCTATAGTTTCGCGGTGCATGTCTATGCCCGCGTCTACCAATCCTTTGTCCGGCTTTTGGGGGTCAATGAAGCAACAATCGCAGCCAACTCCGCTGTCTTTGACAATATGCTGGGCCGGGTGGATGGGCGAGTCTATTACAACCTCGTCAATTGGTATCGCGCGCTGGCACTGTTGCCCGGTTTTTCGCTCAACCGGGACTATATGGAAACCATGATGGGTGTCGACACGCCGATGCCCGCCGAGATCACGGACCATATCGGCCCCCCACCGGCCAAAGGGATCGCCAAGGTCACAGAATACGCCAGACTTGTCGGTGTTGGCGTCCGGTTGATCTTTGAGGCGCTGCGCCTGCCCCGCACCCGGCGCAATTTCTATGTCCGTCTGAATGCCGCGCTGGACAGCGATCTGGATCTGAGCGCCGCCAATCCCACGCAGCTGGCCGCCGAATACCGCCGGATCGAGGCGACCCTGCTGGATCGCTGGGATGCGCCTTTGGTCAATGATTTCCTGTGCATGATCGCCTTTGGGGCCTCGCGCAACCTGCTACAGAGATGGCTTGGCGATGATGGGTTGTTGCTGCACAACGATGTGATGATCGGGCAAGGCGATATCGTGTCCGCAGAGCCCGCCCAGCGCATCGCACGCATGGGGCGGATTGCGGCTGAACACGGGATAGCGCGCGAGCAGATGGGGACGCATCATGCGCTGGAAGCCGAACTTGCCAGCTATCTCGCCAAATTTGGTGACCGCTGCACCGAGGAGCTAAAGCTGGAGTCGATCCCCTTGACCGAGGACCCCGCGCAGCTTTTGTCCGCGATTGCGGCAAACGCCCAACGCCCGCCCGCGCAGCATACGGCCGCACCGGACCCGGATTGGGCCAGGCTTTTCCACGGCAGACCAATCAGGGCGCGACTCGCGAAATGGAGCGTCGGCTGGGCAAAATCCCGGGTGCGGGACCGCGAAAACCTGCGGTTTGAACGCACCCGGCTGTTTGGGCGTGCGCGGCAGGTCTTTCTCGCGATGGGGCGGGAATTTGCCGCGCGCGATCTTTGTGACCAGCCACGTGACATATTTTATCTGACCGTCGCGGACATCATCGGCGCAATCGAAGGATACGGTTTGTCACCCAACCTGCGCGGATTGATCAACTTGCGCAAAGGCGAGGATGACGCCTCTGCCAGCCGCGAAGACCCGCCCGAACGGATCGAGGTGCGCGGCCCCGCCATCTTGCCCGGCACCTCACATCAAGCCGATGAAGAGATTTGCGAAACGGGGAGGTCGCGGACCGCAACGGGATGTTCAGCAGGCGAGGTTACCGCGACGGCGCGGATCATCCGCGACCCGCGGACCGAAAGCCTTGCGCCGGGCGAAATCCTTGTTGCCCGGCACACCGACCCGGGCTGGATCGCGGTGTTTTCCAGCGCCAGCGCCATCGTGGTCGAACGTGGATCGTTGCTGTCGCATTCCGCCATTGTCGCGCGCGAATTGGGCATCCCATGTGTCGTTGGCCTGACCGGGGCGACGCGATGGGTTGAAGATGGCGAAATGCTGCATGTTGATGGTGCGACCGGCGTAGTGAGGAAACATGACGCATAGCTCTGAGATTGCCGGAAAGGCGCGTTTTGATCAGATCCGTTATGCGCAATTGTGGGAGGATGCGGATGTGCTTTGCGCGGCGCTGCCACAGGCGCCGGGCAAGACGCTGGTTTCAATCTGCTCGGCAGGTGACAACGCCCTGGCAATGCTGACGCTGGACCCGGCGCGGGTTGTTGTTGTCGATCTTTCCCCGGCGCAGATTGCCTGCTTGCACCTGCGCATTGGCGCCTACCGCGCCTTGTCACATCCTGAATTTTTGGAACTGATGGGGTCGCGGCCAAGCACCCGGCGCGCCGATCTGCTGGCACGTGCCGCGACCGATCTTTCCCCTGACATCCGCGCGTTCTGGCAAGACCGGCGTGATGAGGTGATCGCGCATGGTGCTGGTGGCGTTGGCAAATTCGAACGTTATTTTCGCATCTTCCGGACGAAATTGCTGCCGCTGGTTCACAGCCGGAAAACCCGCGACGACATTTTCGTGTCACGTCCCAAAGCCGCGCGGCAGGAGTTTCTGGACAAGCGGTTCAACACTTGGCGCTGGCGGCTATTGCTGAATGTCTTCTTCTCGCGCTTCATGATGGGTCGCATGGGGCGGGACAAGGCGTTCTTTGACCACGTGGAGGGGTCCGTCGCGCAACATGTGGCCCGGCGGATCAAACATGCGGCTGTCACCTGTGACCCGGCACTGAACCCCTATCTGCACTGGATCATGAAAGGCACCCATGGTGACGCCCTGCCCCTGCCCTGGCGTGCGGAGCACTATGAGACGATCCGCGACCGGCTGGATCGGCTAGACATTCGCCTCGGCGCGTTGGAGGCCTTTGTTGATGACGGTGACACCGCGGATGGTTTCAACCTGTCTGACATTTTCGAATACATGTCGCCCGAGGTATTCGCGCAGGTTTATGGTCAGGTGCTGCAGGCGGCAAATCCGCAGGCGCGTCTGGTCTATTGGAACATGATGGCGCCTCGCAGGGTGCCACCGGCATTTGCCGCAAAGATAACAACGCTGACGGAGGAGGAGGATCGGTTGAAAGCTGTGGACAAGGCCTTCTTTTATTCCGATTTCGTGATCGAGGAATTCAAAGGGTGAGCGCCCCGGTCCAGATCGCCATCGCATTTGCCTCTGTTGCGATATTGCTCGGGCTGATGGCAATGGTCAGACGGCTTGCCAGCGCGCATGAGATTTCGGCCGAGGTGCAACGCAAGCTGGTGCATATCGGCACGGGCCTTTATGCGCTGACCCTGCCCTGGCTGTTCACGGATCGCTGGCCGGTTTTCATGCTGGTCGGGCTGACACTGGTTGTCATGGCTGTCTTGCGCCTGCCCGCACTGGCCCAAGGGGGGATCGGTGAGACGCTGCACGGCGTTGAACGGCAATCCTACGGGGACATCCTTTTGGCGCTTGCGGTTGGCACCGTGTTTCTGCTGGCTGAGGGAAATGCCATTCTTTACATCCTGCCTATTGCGACGCTGACCCTTGCGGATGCAGCGGCGGCGCTGACCGGCAGCCGCTATGGGCGGAAGTTCTTCACCATTGAGGACGGGCAAAAGTCGATCGAAGGCTCAACCGCCTTTTTCGTGATCACGCTGGTGATTGCGATGGTCTGCCTGCTTCTTTTGTCGAATGTTTCGCGGCCCAATGTGGTCTTGCTGGCGGTGATGGTCGCTGCCTTCGGGACATTGGTCGAAGCGGACAGCTGGCGGGGGTTTGACAACTTCTTTTTGCCCGCGGGGCTGCTGATCTTTCTACAGAGCCACATGGACAGCCCCTGGCAGGATCTGGTGGTGCTGATGGGCATGTTCACGATTGCAATCGTGTTGTTCCTGCGCGTCGCCCCGCAGTTTGGGATCACAAAACACGCCGCCCGTGTCTACACGGTTTCAACCTTTCTGCTGATTTCTGTCACCGCCTTTCAGAACACCATTCTTCCCCTGCTGGTCTTTGTCAGCCATGCCATTGCACACCGCCTGAACCCCTGCAAAGCGCCATATCCCGCGCTGGACATCGTGGCCGGTGTCGCGCTTGCCAGTTTTGGATGGCTGGTCATCGGGCTGGTCACCGATGCAAATGCATTGATGTATTATGGTCTCATGTCCGTTGGCCTTTGCGTTGGACTGGCTGCCGTTGGTTTGGGTCGTCTTGCGATCCGGATACGCGTCGGGGCCGCGCTGATCGTGGGTGTGGGGCTTTTGGGCCTTTACCGTATGCTGATGCGATATAATCCCGACACCGTTTGGTGGTCGGGCGATATGGGTCTGACGGGCGCGATTGTGATTGGCGTGATGATCATCGCAGGCGCAATCTGGCCTGCTGCATTTGAGACACGCCGCGCGGCGAAACTGACGCTTCTTGCACTGCTGGTGCCGGGGCTTGGCTATGGCATGAAGGTGATGGGCGCATGACGACCGAGACACTCAAGACCGATGACGGGCAACTTACAATCTGGTTCGACGGGCCCGCGTGGGAAAATCATGAACAGGTTGCGACGGTCGGCAGGTGCAGGTTCACCTCAGCCGAGGGCGGCGCGCGCCTGCTGGCAGAGGCGGCTGCGAAGGCAAAATCCAAAGGTGCCAGCGCCTTGATCGGTCCGATGGAGGGCGACACGTGGCACGCCTACCGGCTGATTTCCGAGCGCGGCGCGCAGGCCCCCTTTTTGATGGAACCCAATAGCGCCGATCATGACGAAGCCGCATTCAAGGCGGCTGGTTTTACAGTAATCTCGTCCTATTTTTCGGCGTTGGCCCCCTTGTCGGACCTGCCCGGCGCCGCGCCCAAGGACACGGACGTTTTCACCATCGCGCCATGGGACGGCACCGACCCCGATGCACTTTTCACGCAGGTCCATGAACTGTCCTGTGCCGCCTTTGCAGGGAACCCGTTCTACAAACATATCAGCCTTGACGAATTCCTTGCGATGTATCGCCCTGTTGTCCCACTTTTGAAGCCATCGCTGATCCTGTTTGCGCGGGATCAGGCCGGCGCGTTGGTCGGGTTCCTGTTTGGCATCCCGAACTATGCCGCAGGCCCCACGCCAAGCGCAGTCATCCTGAAGACATATGCGTCATCGCAAAAAGGCGCCGGGCACTGGTTGTCGCATCAGTTCTATATCAACGCCAAGGCGATGGGTTTTGAAACCGTCATCCATGCGCTGATGCATGACGACAACCTGTCAGCCGTGCGCTCTGGCTTGAACGGGGCGGATGTCTTTCGCCGTTACGCGCTGATGGGGCGGACCTTGTGACAACACTTACCGCTGCTTTTGCGCAGGCGGCGCGTGATCATGGTGACCGCACCGCGCTGATTGACGGGGATGGCACAGCCTACCGGTTTTCGCAGTTACAGGACCTGGCCGAGACCTACGCCGCGCGATGGTATGCCAAGGGCGTGTGCCCCGGCGACAGAGTCCTGATTGCAATGGGGATCGGGGCTGACCTTTATGCCGCGCTTGCCGCACTTTGGTCATTGGGCGCGACCGTCGTTCTGCCCGAACCCGCAATGGGGTTGGCCGGTGTCAGGACAGCAATCCGGCAGACGCAACCCAGGTTCCTTTGCGCGGCGGGTCCTTACCGATGGCTGCGGCTGCTGCCCGGCCTTTGGGGCGCGGGGTTGCTTGTGCCCGGGCAGGTCCGCCCTGCGCCATTTCAGAAACCTGCGGTCGACCCTGACAGTACCGCGTTGATTTCATTCACCTCCGGGACGACGGGCACCCCGAAGGCCATCCCACGCAGCCATGCGTTCATGATGGCGCAATGGAAAGCGATTGCCCCATTGCTGGAGAGCAAATCCGCCGAAATTGATCTGGTGACATTCCCGGTCTTCGTTCTGATCAATCTCGCCGAGGGGCGGACCTCGGTGCTGCCGAACTGGAACATGTCGAAACTGTCCACCCTTGCGCCAGAGGCGCTTGTTGCATGGATCGCGGCCAATGAATGCACCCGCGCCCTGCTGCCCCCTGCCCTTTGCGAAAAACTGGTGGCAGCGCAGGACACTGCAACACTGAACCAGATCTTTACCGGCGGTGGCCCGGTGTACCCGGATGTGATCCACACCCTGCGACAGATCGCGGGGCATCTGAACATCACAACTGTCTACGGCTCGACCGAGGCAGAGCCCATCGCCCATGCCCAGACCACCGAAGACGGCTATGGCCTGTTCGCCGGGCATCCGGTGGCGGCGGTGCAGTTGCGGATTGTTGACACGGAAATTCAGGTGGCAGGCGATCACGTAAACCCCGGGTATCTTGATCCGGCGCGGGATGCGGAAACCAAGGTGCGGGAGGGCAACATGATCTGGCATCGGACCGGCGATGCCGGGCGGCTGGATGATCAGGGGCGGCTGTGGTTGCTGGGGCGCGTTGGGGATCAGGTCGCAACGGACAAGGGGGTACTGTATCCCTTTGCCATCGAAACCGCCGCGCGGATGTGGCCGGGCGTCAAACGTGCAGCGCTGATCGCCCTTGATGGCGCGCCGGTGCTGGTCATCGCGGGTGACGCAGGGCAGATTGATCTGTGGCGCAGAGAGGCGGCTGATTTCGGGATCACTGATGTGCGACATTTCGCGGCGATCCCGCTGGATCGACGCCATCACTCCAAAGTGGATCGAAATGCCTTACGCAAACAACTGTCCTGACCGCCGCGTTTTTGCGGGTGCGCGCGCCGCTGCAGAATGCGCACCGCAGGCGTCGTCGCAGAGCCGCGGGCACGCCGGTATCTGCCTGTAACTCGTGGTCCCTTTGACAGAAGGCGTTATTGGCGCTTTGGCTTTGGCGGCCAACCTCGCCAGTGTGGTGCTTCTGGTCAGCTACAAGGATGGCGATGCCAAGGACTGCTCAGTTTGGCTTTGCTCGCGCAATGATGCCATTGGCAATGTCGCCGTCATGATTGCCGCCTTGGGTGTCTGGGGAACTACAACCGGCTGGCCGGACCTGATCGTGGCCGCGATCATGGCAAGCCTGTTCCTGTCATCGGCGTTCCTGATCAAGCGCCAGGCGCTTGCGGAACGGTGTGCGGTGACTGCCCATCAACACGCAAAAGCGTGATGGTGACGGCGCTGACCAGTCCAGCGTGAGGCGCAGGAACTGGCAAAGGTCCGTGACATATGGTCATGCGGCTGCAAGGGGGCGTGGATCATGCCCTATGCGGCGGGCGCCTCGCGCGGGGCAGTTGCGGCGTCGGCGGGGCGCGGCCCGGCCCGAGAATCCGCCGGCGTCCAGCGCCGCAGCCGCAGCGCGTTGCCGAGCACAAAGACCGAGCTGAGCGCCATCGCGCCAGCCGCAAATACCGGCGATAGCAGAATGCCAAACGCAGGGTAAAGCGCCCCAGCCGCGACCGGGATCAGCGCCGTGTTATAGGCAAAGGCCCAGAACAGGTTCTGACGGATGTTGCGTATCGTGGCGCTGGACAACGCGATGGCCCTTGGCACGCCCGAGAGCGACCCCGACATCAGGACCACATCAGCGGCCTCGATCGCGACATCGGTGCCCGTCCCAATTGCCAGACCCACATCAGCCTCGGCCAGTGCGGGCGCGTCATTGATCCCGTCACCGACAAACGCAAGGCTGCCGTAGCGGGATTTCAATTGGCGAACGGCATCAATTTTGCCCTCTGGCAGGACCTCTGCAACAACTTCGTCAATGCCAAGGCGGCGGGCGATGGCGTCAGCCGTCTGCTGATTATCGCCGGTGATCATGGCCACCTTCAGCCCAAGCCCGTGCAGTGCCGCAATCGATGCGGGGGTGGCGTCCTTGATCGGGTCGGCCACCGCAATGATCGCGGCCAGACGACCATCAATGGCGGCATAAAGCGGGGATTTCCCCTCGCCCGCCAGCCGGTTGGCCGTTTGCGAAAACCGGGTCACGTCATGGCCAAGGGTGGCCATGTACCGATCAGCGCCAATTTCGATCGACACGTCCGCCGCCGTCGCGCGGACGCCCATGCCGGTCAGGCTTTCGAACGCAGAAACCTGCGGCACCTCCAGCCCCTCATCCTTTGCCGCCGCGACAATGGCGCGGGCGATGGGATGCTCGGACTTCGACTCAACAGCGGCGATTTGTGCAAGCACTGCGGCACGGTCAAAGCCGTCGACAACCGTCAGATCGGTCAAGCGCGGCGCGCCTTCGGTCAAGGTGCCGGTCTTGTCAAAAGCAACCACACCGACATCTGACAGCGCCTGCAACGCCTCGCCTTTGCGAAACAGAATGCCAATCTCGGCGCCGCGCCCTGTGCCGACCATGATCGACGTTGGCGTCGCAAGTCCCATCGCACAGGGACAGGCGATGATCAAAACCGCAACCGCGTTCACAAGGCCAAAGGTCAGGGCCGGGTCCGGACCCAAGAGCAGCCAGACACCAAAGGTCAGCAGTGCAAGCGTCATGACCGCAGGGACAAAATACATCGTCACCTTATCCACAAGCGCCTGAATCGGCAGTTTGCCCCCTTGGGCGTCTTCGACCATGCGGATGATCTGGGCGAGCATCGTATCACCACCAACAGCCGATGCCCGAAACACAAGATGCCCGGTCTGGTTTACCGTGCCGCCGACCACGGTCGCACCGGTGTGCTTGGGCACAGGCACCGGTTCACCGGTAATCATGCTTTCGTCGATATAACTGCGTCCCTCAAGCACCTCGCCATCGACGGGCAAACGCTCGCCCGGTCTGACCTCAACCACGTCCCCGATCATCAGGTGCGCGGCGTCAACCTCGACGGTTTCATCCCCGCGCCGAACGCGCGCGGTTTTTGGCGCAAGACGCATCAGCCGTTGAATGGCCTGGGATGTGCGGCCCTTGGCGCGCGCTTCCAGCCAACGCCCGACAAGGATCAGGGTCACGATGACGGCTGCGGCTTCGAAATAGACGTTAACCGTTCCCGCTGGCAGCAGATCCGGCGCAAAGGTTGCAACAAGGGAAAACAGGTAGGCCGCGGCGGTGCCAACAGCGACGAGACTGTTCATATCCGGCGCGCCCTTCAACAGCGCGGGCACACCCTGCGCATAAAAGGCGCGCCCGGGGCCAATCAGGACGGCAGTCGTCAGGGCCCATTGCATGATCCAACTGGCCTGCATGCCAATGGTGGTCATGACAAGGTGGTGCATTGCCGGGACCAGATGGCTGCCCATTTCCAGCACAAAGACTGGCAATGTCAGCAAGCCCGCGACGGCGACGCGGCGCTTGAGCTGGCGCGCCTCTTCGTCCCTTTTGGCGACCTGATCGACTGGCGCGGTTTCAGGCATCAGCGCATGGGCTGTCTTACCTTTGCTGGCGACCGCTGCGATAAGATCCTCGATCCGCGCAGTGCCGGCAATCACCGCCTTTTCGGTCGCGAGGTTCACATTGGCGCTTGTCACGCCGGGCACGGCGCGCAGCGCCCGCTCGACCCCGCTGACGCAGCCCGCACAGGTCATCCCCTCTACCGCGAGCGTCACGGAGGCCTGGGGCACATCGTAGCCAAGATCCTTGATAACCTTCACAAGCGTCGCCGGATCGACCGCCGCGTCCACCTGAATGTCCGCGCGCTCAGCGGCAAGGTTCACATTGGCCGCCATAACACCGGGCACGCCATTCAGCGCACGTTCTACGCGGCCGACGCAAGAGACGCAGCTCATGCCCTCGACGGGCAATGTTAGTGACTTTGGAAACGCGGGTGCGGCAGTCATGGCGCGAAACCTTCTATCATTCAAATTGCAGCTGCCCCCCTACATAAGGCTTCCAGTCACTGGAAGGTCAAGCGTAAATCTGCTATCAATCCTGCAATACCAGGAATCGGCATAACCAGACTTGGAAGGTCACAGGCTCATGAATATCGGAGACGTGTCGCGCGCCAGCGGGCTACCGGCAAAGACGATCAGATACTATGAAGACATCGGTCTTGTGCGGCCCGTGCGGGGCGACAACGGCTATCGCGATTTCAGCGCGCAGGACGCGCATAGGCTTGCCTTTCTCGGGCGGTCCCGGTCGCTTGGCTTTTCGATTGAGGAGTGCCGGAGGCTGATGTCGCTTTATGAAGATCGCGACCGCTCAAGCGGGGATGTGAAAGCCGTGGCCGCTGAGCATCTGGATCGCATTTCAGAAAAGATCGTTGAACTTCAGTCGCTGAAGGCCACGCTTGAAACGCTGGTCACGCGATGTCATGGCGACGAACGGCCCGATTGCCCGATCCTTGACGATCTGGCCGGGCAACAGGATGAAACTGCGCCCCATCGGTAGGACGGCAGATTCTGAACACCGAATTTGCATTTACCCTTTGGATAGGGATGTCCCGGCGACACCATGCGTTCAGGGCGGGTGATCGCGGGCCCGGACATGACATCCCGGTCACTTGCGACATGGTCATCCCATGCGGGATTTCGTCCCAATCACTGATGATGTCGCGCTGCGCCACAAAGGCATCGGCGTTTTCGTGGGTGATGACAATGGCGGCCGTGTCGGCCGCAAGGATGCCAAGGGAGAGCAATGAACGGCGCGGGTCTTGTCGGCGTAAGAGATGTACAGTGCGGCGCAATCGGTCCGTTCCGCGCGGCGAAGGTCGCCCTGATCGCGCAATATGTCCCCCTTGATCCGAGTCAGCTCTGATATCATTCAGGTGCTGCCGGTGGCTGCGGACAAAGCGATACGTTCATCAATGGTGTCCTAGGCCAGTTCATGATTTTCCGCCCTTCGGTCGACCATCGCAACCCAGCTGTCAGCGTTGCGCATGCAAGGGATTTTCGTTCGCGCACTGTTTCGCGGAAAAGGACGTGCCCGGCCTGAACGACTCTGACCAACACCGCCAGATTATCGCGTGACATCTGGTGCGCCTGCGTCACTGCAACCCATTTGCAAATTTTTTGCGTCGCTCACGGATCTTGGCGTCGGATTCAACCGTGCCATCGTGGAATGACCCAAACCATTTGTCCCACGGTAGTTCGAGAGATCCGTAGTTACATTCGAAATAGCGGTGGTGCATCTGGTGGTGGAAGGTGCCAAGTTTCAGGCGGTTCTTGTCCTTGACCAACATGCCTTCGAAGCCGGTGTGCGTCGTCGCCGCGGTCAGCGCGTAATATTGCAGATGGAACAGGATATGGACCGGATGCGCAGCCACGATGAAGTGGATCAGGACCGATCCCAGAAAGATCAAATGCTCAACCGGATGCATCGCCATGCCGGACCAGGGGCCCACATTTATGTTGCGATGATGCAGGGCGTGCACATGTTTGTAGAGGAAAGGAAGGTGCAGAAAACGGTGAATCCAGTAAAAATAGAAACTTTCCCAAACCGGGATCAGCAGAAACAGCGCAACGAACCAGACCGGATGCGCAGCCCAGGTCAGCAGCGGCGCATAGCCATTGGACAGCGCCCAGAACATCAAGACCTCATACCCGGTCCACACGGTGACTCCGCTGGCGATCGTCCAGAACATGTTGTCCCTGATTTGCCCGCCAAGGGTGAACTGCCGCCCGTTTTTCATCAGCGGGCGAGAATCGTACCTGAGCCTCTGCCCCTGTTTGGTGAAGGTGTAAAAGTAGAGGTGCAATCCACCGGCCACCGCTGACATCAGGATGACATTACGGATGAACATCTCTGCGATCCAGCCTATGGCGAAGGTCTGCGTCTCGGCGAGTGGTGGCTGGAAATAAAAGAAGGATACCAGCGCGATGGCGACGATGATCAGACGTTCGGTGATAAAAAACCACGCGTTCCAGATCCATGCGAGCATGGCCGCAGGCCGCGGCGGCCAGCTGAAAAACGGGAGACCTGAAGCGGAACGTCAGGGGTGTAGTTCCACCCCTTGAGCTGTGCGTCGGACATGGCTGACCTCGTGAATGTGGCGATGCCGAAGTCTGTCATGGTTCCGTTCACCTGAAAAATGGTTTTAGCAGCGCAATTACCGCTGAAGATCAGAGGATTGGGGTGATGTGCCGTCGCTCGCCGCGGGTCTGCGGTCAGAAAGCAAAGGGTGCCAGGCGTACTAACGCGATATTGCGGCAAATAGGTGCAGATCACGCCAATCCCTGACCTGGCAAGGCATTTTGCAGCGCGGCATGGGGACTAAACCGATACAAGCAGAACTTTCCCTTGCGTAATTTGTTCTCAGCAACATGATGGCGGTCAAAGAGTAATGCTTTTGTCCAAGCCCTGTCCTTGTGCTTTGACCGGCGTTTCGGGAGGACAGCGCCAACCCCAGACCAAAACGCCCCTTTTGCAGCTTCACCTGGCGCATTTTTGTGCAAGACATGATCCCGGCGGGTGTTTGCGACAGCGAATTTGGTGTTCGAATGCTGATGTCGGCCTGCCCCGACCAGTGCTGCGCAATCCTTAACCAGTGGAAGCAAGATGAGCCAAACACCTGACCCTTTCACCCACCATCCCGAGCTGCGGGACCGGATCACCAGCAGCGAAAACTCGTTCTTTCGCCACCTCAATGTTGATGATCTGCTCAGACAATACCCCGAGTTGGAGCCATTTCGGTCATGGATGCACAGTGACGAAACGCGCGAGGCGATCCGGGCGCAGGCGATGGCGCGCCATACCGGTGATCTTTGGGTTTTCGCTTATGGGTCTTTGATGTGGGACCCGGCCTTGCGGTTTCAGGAGGTGCGACGGGTGCATGCCGCGGGCTATGCCCGCAGGTTGATCCTGAAGGATGACAAGGGCGGACGCGGCACGCAGGAGGCGCCCGGCCTGATGGCCGCCCTTGACGCCGGCCCGCATTGCGAAGGGCTGGCGTTCCGGATCAGTGAACAGGATGTCGCAGCCGAGACGGAAATCCTGTTCCGTCGCGAATTGATCGGCCCCGGATATGTTCCGAAATTCATACCGGTCACATCTGGTGAGACGGTCATTCAGGCGATCACATTCCTTGCCGATCATGACAGCCCGGACATGTTGCCGGATATTGACAGATCAGAGCAAGTCCACCTGATCGCGACCGGCGGCGGAATTTTGGGAACAAGCCACGACTATCTGTTCAAAATCGTGCAACAGCTGGCGCATCTTGGCATTGAGGATCCAGATTGCGCGGCGCTGCTGCAAGACGTTGAAGACTACAGATCACGCAACCAGATCGAGGTCGCTGCCCCATGAATACGCCGGTTCCCTTTTTTGACGGCCACAACGATTTCCTGTTGCGGTTGATGAAAACGCCAGCCCCGCGTGATGAGATCTGGATGGGGGATGGCGGTGCAGGACATCTGGACATGGCCCGGATGAAATCCGCCGGGTTCGCCGGGGGATTGTTCGCGATATTTGTCCCGCCTCTGGGGGCTGACAAGCCGCCAGACTTTCGCGCCGCGATGGCCAATCCCCCCTATCACATGCCGTCACCGCCACAGATGACCCATGCAGAGGCGCAGCCAGATGCCCTGGCCATGGCAGGCCTTATGCATTGGATGGAACGCGCGGCGCCGGATGATTTCAGCGTCTGCCGCTCCGTCGCTGAGATCCGCGCCGCGATGGCCAACAATCGCATTGCCGGTGTGATGCACATGGAGGGGGCCGAGGCGATAGGCCCGGACCTTGATGCGCTGTACCTGTTCCACGACATCGGCCTACGGTCGCTTGGCCCGGTCTGGAGCCGTGACACGATCTTTGGTTTTGGCGTTCCGATGTCGTTTCCAGGCACGCCGGACATTGGGCCGGGATTGACGCAGACCGGCAAAGATCTGGTCCGGCTTTGTGATCGGCTTGGCATCATGATCGACCTGTCCCACCTCAACGAAAAAGGCTTTGACGATGTGGCTGCGGTCTCGACCGCGCCACTGGTCGCAACGCATTCGAACGTGCACGCGCTTTGCAACAGCCCGCGCAACCTGACCGACCGGCAATTGCACATGATCCGGGAACGCGATGGCATGGTCGGGCTGAATTTTGCAACGTTCTTTCTGAACGGGACCGGTACGGCTGATGCCACCATGTGGTGGGATGTTCTGCTGCGCCACCTTGATTATCTGATCGCTGAGCTGGGCGAAGACCACGTTGGCCTGGGATCAGATTTTGACGGCTGTGTGTTGCCGGATCTGATTGGCGATGTGACCGGCGTTGCAGCATTTTTTGCCGCGATGCAGGCGCATGGCTATGATGCGGCACTGATCGACAAACTGGCAAAGGACAACTGGCTGGCCTGCCTTGAACGCTGTCTGAAATGACCTGACGCGCCGGTGACAATCGTCACGGGGTATGCGGTTTCAATGGCGTGCCTGCACGGGGCGGACATCATCTTCAAATGCCACGTGCCGGGGCCGGAATTGCCTGCCCTCAAGGCAGGCCGGCGCGCTGATCCGGTCCATACGAAAATGGCGGAAATCCTCGCGCGCGGGGTCCCAGGCGACAAGATACCACAGCGGCGGCAAGATCAGCATTGCCTGCGGTTCCACGTCTCGGCGGGTATTGGCACCGGTTGCGTCGCAATAGTCAAATCGCAGATGCCATCTTTGAAGAAACGCGGTTTCAAAGGCCGGCAGCAGCGCGGGGTCCATCCGTCTGATGTTGGAGGTGTCAATTTGCGGCGCGAGCTTTCCGACGTAAAGACAATCCAGAAAGCGCCGCAAATCCCGCACCTTGTCTGACGGCAGCGCCTTTTCAATCTTGGCAAGACCGGTATCCGCGAAACTGGCAAACGGCAAAGATCCCGCCGCCCGCATCGAGGCGACGCTGATCAGTAGCGCGAATACCTCGGTCACGGACAGTCGGGGCGCGGTCTGGATCGACTGCGGATCCAGTTGCAGCCCCCCACCCCGCCCCGGTTCAGAATGAATGACGTAATCCTGGTCACGCAAAGCGCTGATGTCGCGCAAGACCGTGCGCCGCGACGCCCCCAAAGCGGTGGCAAGCTGCGAAATCGTCGATGTTCCGTTGCGCCGCAAATGGCGCACGATGGCATCCTGTCTGTTACGTGCATTCATTTTTGATGCTTACCAAATAAAGGTGACAAATTTTGGCACCTTTGCACCCTAGTCCGTCATCAGCGGCGGCGACAAGCACCTCCTGGGCTTGCGGCGCTGAATAGGAACCCCATCGGGCAGGACGGTCAGCGCAACGCTGCCTGCGCCCGAAAAAGCATCAGAGGACGAAACATGCTTGACCTTACCCCCTTTCCCGAACCCACGCGCATTTCCGTGAACGGTGTGGAACTGGAAGTTTTTGAAGCCGGACAGGAAAACACAGGACACCCGATCGTGCTGTGTCATGGCTGGCCCGAGCACGCTTATTCCTGGCGTCATCAGATGCCTGCGCTGGCCGCCGCAGGCTACCATGTGATTGTTCCCAACCAACGCGGTTATGGCAATTCTTCCCGTCCGACGGATGTCGCGGCCTATGATATCGCACAATTGACCGGTGACCTTGTCGCGCTGCTGGATCACTTTGGTTATGCCGATGCGACGTTTGTTGGCCACGACTGGGGCGCAAACGTCGTTTGGGGGCTCGCGCAGTTGCATCCGGCACGGGTCAGGCAGTTGATCGCCCTGAGCCTGCCCCATCAGGATCGCGGAGATGTTCCCTGGCTCGAGATGATCGAAACCCTCATGGGCCCGGATCATTACATGGTGCATTTCAACCGCCATCCCGGCGTGGCTGATGCGGTACTGGATGAAAATCGCCTGCGTTTCCTGCGCAACCTTTATCGCAAGGATGTCGCCCCGCAAGTGCCGGAACCGGGCATGATGATGATCAACCTCGCGCAGGCAGAGACCGCTGCGGGTGTACCCCTTTTGCGTGATGAGGAGTTATCCGTATTTGACGCCGCCTTTGCAGCGTCCGGCTTTAACGGCAGCATCAACTGGTATCGCAATCTGGATCGAAACTGGCATCTTCTGGCGGATGCCGACCCGATCATTCCGCATCGTGCACTGATGATCTATGGCGAGCGCGATATCGTGCCAAAATCCCCAACGCTGAAAGACTCCGTGCCCAACGTTGAGGTTGTCAGCCTTGAGTCCGGCCATTGGGTGCAACAGGAACAACCCCAAGAGACCACGCGCGTCATTTTGGACTGGCTTGGCCGCACGCCGCCGCGCTGATCTGAAACGCTGCGCGCCTCGGGATTTGGTCTTGGGGTGCGTGGCGCAGGTCCGCCCGCCTTCGCGGGCCCGGATACGATGGCTGGCATGTTGCGCATCCCAGCGACGGCACGCGCGCATTTCTACATCCGACTTTCATGGCAGAAGTGTCTATGATTGCCCGAAATTGAACAGAGGTGAACAAGCGGGGCCGGTCGCCCCCGATGTCAGGATCGCTGCGCCGGGCCGAATGGAGAATATCAATGAACTCGCGTTACCAGCTTGTCGTGATTGGCGGTGGCGTTGTCGGCATGTCGGTCCTCAATCACCTTGTGAAATGGGTTGGAAAATCATGTGCTTGCTTGAACGCAGCGTGCTAATCGCCGGGGGTGTTCACGCGCTGAATGCGGACCCCAATATTGCAAGTTTGCAAGCTGACACGAACGACATGTCAAACGAAATTGGAAATGAGTCAGGTCAGGTCGTCACCAAATCTGCATTTCACAGTCCATCCTTTGCTTGGACGGATTAAGACCACCTCGGTCGCCGATTTCAGGGGGCAACGTTACGTCGTTTCACAGGGAGATGTGGCGCGGCCCATAGTTTTTCGTTGTCGGGCCGCCAAGTCATCAAAATTGCAAAGTTGCGTTAATCTTGGAAACACAAATAGCGCCTTTTGTGTCTCAATTCCTTCCATTCGTCTTTGCGACGAATACTTTTAGCTACTGTAGCGAAAGGCAGAGGTAATCCCAGTTTCTTAATGCCGCACCACTAGTGAGCTGCTGTCTGCACCAAAAGCGCATACTCCAGATCATACTAACCCTTGGCGCCAACCTGTGGGCCCCCTTAGCAAGATGATCGCATCTATTTCACCGCAATAAATCCTGCTCAAACAGCTTGCGCAACTTCCGAACGGTGCTTCGAAGTCTCCAAGTGAAGCAAATTGCACAAGTTGCTTGCCAATTCCGAGCATATCCATACTAGATGAGGCATGGTTTCTAACGAACGAAATGAGGCCTCAAAGCCATCTCTGACCGAGCAGAGCTACGAGACCCTGAGAAATGCGATATTGTCCAATCAACTGGCTCCAGAAGGGGTTTGGTCTGATAGAGAGTTTTGTGAACGGTTTGAACTTAGTCGCACGCCTGTACGCGAAGCTCTGCTGCGCCTCCAATCAGAGGGACTTGTCGAAATACTTCCACGGCGCGGCACTCGCATACTCCCGCTTAATGCAAGCGACGTCCGCGAAATCCATCAGGTCATCAAAGCTTTGGAATTGGAAGCGGCCCTGACCATTGCGCAATCAGCTGACAATGCTGATGCACTTAATGCTGTCTCCCAAACAGTCGTTGCGATGGAAGACGCACTGGAGAAGAATGACTTAGATCTTTGGGTGTCCGCGGACGCTCAATTTCACGATGAAGTCGTCAGCCATTGTGAAAATCGACGAATTGTAAAAACGTATCGCTCATTGCGCGGGCTCACCGACAGAGCCCGCTATTTCACGCTGCGCCTGCGCCCGTTACCAATGCAATCCACAAAGGAGCATCGGCAAATGTATGAGGCGATGCGGGACAAGAGACTGTCAGACCTAGAAGCGCTGTATCGATGTCACTGGGACAGGACCACCGAGGAAATCGCAAGACTCATCCAAGAACATTCTCAAAGTCGCCCATTGTCCCCGCTTCGCTAAATCGGGCTTCAGCGGTTCCTCAGCAAAACAATGGTTTTTCGAATATGTGAGATCATCGCCTGCTCTGCCGCGTCCTGGTCACGCGCTTCTAGTGCATCAATGATAGCTATGTGTTCCGCGTAGGTTTCTTTTGAGGATCGCAAAATCCCTTGAGACAAGGACATACGCATTACAGAATGGATCGAGTCCAAAAGTTGCCCAAAACGCTGCTCGGGCATAAGGTCTGACAGATATGTATGAAATTCGATATCGGCTTCGCGATAGGCTGGATCGTCGTCCTTCTCGACCTGATCTTCAACGGAAGCCATCAGCGAGCGCAGGAAAATCGTGTGTTTACGCTCAATTGTCGGCGCCAACAGCCTGCAAACCAGACCTTCCAACACAGCGCGCAACTCGAACAAGTCGGCAATTTGCTGCGGTCCGAACTCGGAAACGACGGCTTCGCTACGGCTGGACATGGTTACGAAATTATCGCGACCAAGCTTGGCGATGGCGCTTCGTAGCGGGGTGCGGCTGACACCCAATTTGGCGGCCAGATCCTCTTGAACGAGCTTTTGGCCGGCCTTCAAGTCACCGACCAGAATCATGTCCCGGATTTCCCTATAAACGCGTTCTTCTAGTGATTCACCAGCCTGCCTTTGGGACATTACCCACACCCACCTTCTCAGTGCCTTTTTTCAATATATTCAATGTATACACTGATTGCACAGAATTATTTCAATTACCCATTGCCAATGACAGGCATAGATCTGAAATAGGGCACCCGCTTCAGCAGATGCCCCTATTTCCATGACCTATAGTAGCGCCTTGATCAGATCGCGATAATCCTGGGCCGGGTTGCCGTTCGATATGATCGCCTCAAGCTTATCTGTCCCGATTTTGTCGAGCAGTTTCTCAAGGTCGTCCATGATCTCGAAGGTGTTGGCAATGGCTTCGTCGTTATCGTTGGTTCGTGTAAAGACATCGTACGCAACCCAGCCATCATAGCCGATACGACGCAAGTAGTAGAGCGTTTCAAGCGTCTGCCAGAGGTGAACAGATGCTGGCAACATGTCCCAGTCGGCGCCACGGTCGTTGTCGTTGAAATGGACATAGAACAAACGTCCGGCGTCATGTGCCATTGCCATTTCAGCCGCGGGGCACTCGCCTGCGATCAGCGCGTGACCGACATCCATGGTGACGCCCAAATTCTTTGCACCGACCCGGTCGCAGAAATGCAGCGTTTTACCCATTGATGGGTGGATGATGTGATTACGGGATTCAAAGGCCTTATATTCGATAGACACTTTGATGTCTTCGCGATGGGATGTCGCCTCTTGGAATGATTCAATCGCCCAGCGCCATTGTTTCTGATGATCGACGTGGAACGCGTAATCCCAACCATCAATCAGAGGGCAAACGGTGATCATGCCCGCACCCAGATCGGCCGCCATATCCATCGCGGTTTTGATGTATTGCACAGTCTCGGCGCGAATACCTGGGTCGCGATGGGTGAAAGAGCCTTCTTTGAACTTGCCTTCAGTCTTGATGTTCACGTTGACCGCAGAAACGGCAAGGCCCGAGTCCTTCACAGCCTGAATATGTTCACCATCCGCACCAAGGTCCTGCGGAAAGACCGGCTCGATTCCTCCTGTGCGTGGGATGGACTTGGCAACTTCCAGACGATCCAGAAAGGTCCGCGCGGGTTTGAATTGATGAAACCGGTCGCGATAGCCGCCGATTGTGCCCATAAGAATTGAATTACGATACGCCATATGCGCCTCCAGAGTTTGCGACCAAATCGGGTCGAATTTGATTTGAACTGCACCCCGGGGAATGCCCCGAGGCGCAGCGACAAGATTTATGAACCGTGGGTCATGCTGGGGATCAGCAAAACGATTTCAGGGAAAAGTGTAATCAGCGCCAAAACCACAAGCTGCACCGCGAGGAACGGCATGATGGCTCGGCAGATCTGACCGATTGAAATCCCGGCGATCCCTGCGGCAATGTAAAGCGACAGTCCGACCGGGGGTGTGACCGTACCGATCATCAGGTTCACAGTCATCATCACCCCGAAGAACACAGGGTCGATGCCGAAGGCCAGGACCACAGGCAGTAGGACCGGGGTGAATACGATGATTGCTGAACCGCCATCCAAAAAGCAGCCTGCCACAAGCAACAGCACATTGATCACGATCAACAAAATCAATGCGGAGGTGATGTGCTCTGAAAACCAGTTTGACAGCGCCAGAGGCAGTTGCTCGATGGTGAGTACATAGCCTACCAGATTGGCCACACCGACAATGACCATTACGACGGCTGTGTTTAGTCCAGCAGAGTAGATGATCTGTGGCAGGTCAGAGAACTGAAGCTCTTTGTACCAAAAGAGCCCCACGATCAGCGCGTAGACTGTAGCAACGACAGCCGCTTCGGTCGCTGTAAAGATACCCCCGAGAATACCACCAACAATGATCAATGGCATGACTAGCGCCGCTGCTGCCGAAATGAAGGATTTGAACAGACCTTGATAGGAAAACGGCTCTGTTTCGACTTCCCACTGCCCGCGTTTCGCGCGCATGTAGATCAGCACCATCATCCCTATTGTCATCATGAGGCCAGGAAGAATGCCGCCCATGAAGAGCGCACCAATTGAGACGCCGGAGATCACGCCATAAAGAACCATCGGGATGGACGGAGGAATGATCGGGCCAATCACACCGGCAGCGGCAACGGTGGCAGCCGCAAAGGATGGGTCAAAGCCTCGGCGCTTCATCATTGGGATCAACGTTGATCCAATCGCCGTCGTGTCGGCCACGGCAGAGCCTGAAATACCCGCAAAGATTGTCGAAGCAATCACCGCCACATGCGCCAGGCCGCCTGTGATCCAGCCCACCAGGTATGATGAGAAATTCACCAGCCGTCTGGAAATACCGCCATGCTCCATTAAGGCTCCAGCGGCCATGAAGAAGGGAATTGCCAACATTGGAAAGCTATCAAGCCCAGCATAAAGACGCTGCACCACCAGCTGCGGCGACATCAGATCAATCGACATCAAGACCGCAATCGCAGCACCGGCCAGGCTGAAAAGAATTGGCGTACCAATCAGCAAGAGCAGAAAGAAAACGCCAAACAGCAGAAACAGGGAAGTCATGCGGTTTCTCCGACAAATACCAACCGCAATCGCAGCATCAGCACCACGAACAGCCAAACTAGCATCAAAAGGGATGACGCGAAGATGACACCAAAAATCAGCCCCATCGGAATTTGTAGCGCCGGGGTGCGCTGATCCCATTCACGCATAAGGGTTATCCAGCTGCCCTCGACCATATAACGCGCACAGATCAGGCCGATCAAAGTTGCGAAGGCCGCCGTCAGATGCCGCAATCGATCTGGCAACAGGTCAGTCATGATATTCACTGTCAGATGTTCTTCACGGCGCGCCAGAACAGCAGCGCCCAGAAAGACCACGCAGATGAATGAAAGACGTGCAACTTCTTCGGTCCAGCTAAGAGATGTCGGCAGCAGATAGCGGGAGCCGATTTGAAGCGTCACGGCGACAATCATATTGACCATCGCAAAGATAATGGCCCACTTCATGAAAGTCAGAATTCCAATCTCGGCGCGCTGAAGCGCACCGAGAAGACCGAAGGTATTCGGCTCGTTCATATCAGCGAACCGAGTCGATCATGTCGAGCCAGCGCTGCGCGTCCTCGCCAAACTCGCTGATGGCTTCGTCACGCAGTGGTGCTGTCAAAGCTTGGAATGCAGCACGGTCCGGGTAGGTCACCTGCATACCCTGCGCTTCAAGTTCTGCCAGAAGACCTGCGTCATCCGCAGCCACTTTGGCCCGTTGAACCACCGCTGCATCTGCAACCGCGCCGCGGATGATTTCTTGATGCTCTTCGCTCAGATCATCCCAAAGGTCCCCCGAATACATGACCATATGTGTCAGGTGCAGGTGGCCCGTCATGGCGAGGTGATCATTCACTTCAGAAAACTTCGCGTTATAGATGTTGGACAGCGGGTTTTCCTGACCGTCAACAACGTGCTGTTCCATTGCAGTGTAGAGCTCGCTAAACGCCATTGGTGTTGCATTCGCCCCCATCAGCTCAACCGACTTGAGGTGATAGTTGGAACGTGGCGTCCGGATCTTCAGACCCTTCATGTCGTCAGGGCCGTTCACTGGACGCGCTGAGTTGGTCAGGTGACGCATGCCTGCCTCAAAGAAGCCCAGCAGTTCAACGCCGTGTTCATTTACCTTATCCGCAACTTCATCACCCAGAGGGCCATCGAAGGCGCGGAAGGAATGTTCGCGATCGTCAAACAGGTAACCGATTTCCAGCGCGCCCATTACAGGCACCCAAGACCCAAAGAAACCTGTTGTCACCCATGTCATTTCCAGCGTGCCACCGCGGAGCTGCTCGACCATTTCGCGTTGGTTGCCAAGTTGGCTGTCGGTGAAAACGCGCACGTCGATTGCCCCCCCGGAGCGCTCTTCTACAAGGCGTTCAATTTCACGTGCGCCTACGTTTTCGGGGTGATCGCCTGAGACAACCGTACCGATTTTCAGCACGAGATCTGCAGCGACAGCCGGCACGGCCATTAGCGAGATCATTGCAGTCGCCAGAAGCGACGATTTCAAAGTGAGCTTCTTCATTTTTTCCTCCCTAAGGAATTTGAACTCTCAAGCGCTGACCGATGGGCCAGAAACATTGTTGCCTTGAGAATGCTCGGTTATGAGTGCCAACATTTCTTCAGTGGTGCGGTCCCAGTGTTGGCGATAAAGGACCTCTAGCTGGCGCGAATCTGCAACCAGCAATGCTTCGTACATTTGGCGATGTTCTTCTGTGGACTGCCGCGGCAGCGCCCTAAGACGAAGAGCAAAATAGCGCGCCCTGTCGGTCAGACCGCGTTGTGCGTGATACATGTCGCGAATGCGCCCATTCCCACAAAAATCTACGACCGTGTAGTGAAATCGCGTATCCGCTTTCGCCCAGAATTCTCGATCTTCAGCCTCAATTGCCGATTGCATGTCAGATACACACTGCGCAAGCACGCTAAGCACTTCACTGCGATCCTCCATTCTTGCGATCTGCAATACAGCTTCAAGCTCAAGAGCCTTTGTCACTTGATGAATTTCTTTAACGTCCTTGGCGCTCAGTGGCAGAATGCGGGTGCCACGGCGCGGGACAATCTGGACAAGGCTTTCCGTTTGTAACCGCAACAATGCTTCACGCACCGGCGTACGGCTTACGTCAAAAGCCTCGCAAAGCTCCCTATCAGACCAGAAGCTATCCGGCGCCAATTCGTTGGACAGGATCGCCCCCCGCAGCTTTTCGTAACACTGCTCTGTGAGCGATTGCCGGGTGTCATTTTGCGACTCATATCTCATACATCATTTGATATATTAATTACGATTTCATTTCAAACATTAGTTCATATTTTTCCCTGCCCCCCTTCCTTCCTCAGAAGCAGGTCGAATTCTAGAGACATTTTTACCTTCAAAAACAAAATGTTAGCTAGGACCATCAGCGGGAAACCAACGATTTTGCGCTGCAGATGAAGGGTCAAAGTCGATCAAGAGTCAGAGGATTGATTGCCCTGTGGTGACCCAATCTTTTTCAGATTGCGACAGCCTCTTGTCTGTCAACGGGTGAGTCACACGCCTCTTGATCACCAACGGGGGGGCGGTTGCTATCTCGGCTCCGGCAAGGGCGGCATCTTTGAAGTGATTGGCCGCGAAACACAGGGTGGCATTTGTCTTCTTGCCCGCCGCTGAAAAATGGCGAAAGGCTCGCAATCCCTTTGAAAACAGCGGAAGTTTGATCACAACATTCGTTATGATCTGGGCGAGCTTTTCACCCTCAGCGATCATACCGGCGGCATCGGTTGCCGCGACTTCGGCAAAACCCCGGTCCGATATTTCAGAGCAAATCTCTTTAATCACCTTTAAGAACCTGCGCCCGGATCTCGCGACGAGCGATGGCTTTGTCGTCGCTCCGTCCATCAGCTCAATGCGTTTTAGGTGACGAATATCGTCGATGTCTGCCGTGTCAGCAAAAACGCCATAGGAATATCCTTGTTTGAACTCCGATCCGGCGTTGTTAAGTTTGCATTGATTTGTGCGCCGGATAGGCCCTGCGATAGGCACCGTAGGCGGCTTCGTAATCGTCGCGCAGGCGTACATCTGGGTTGACCACAGCCCGAATGGCAGGTGGCGTCATGACATCGGACGGGTCAACCTTGGTCGTGGCGCAGATCGCAAGTCGCGCAGCACCCAAGGCCGCGCCAAACTCGCTGCCACTTGGCAAGGCCAGTGGCACGTTCAAGATAGTCGCCAGTAACTGGCACCAATAAGGTGATGCGGTCCCGCCACCGAAGGCCAAAAGCTGTTCAAATTCAGTTCCCGTTTCACGGAGCGCTTCCAAGCAATCGCGAAGTGCAAAACACACCCCTTCAAGGATAGCCTGCGTCATATCCCGCCTTTCGGTATCTACGCCAAGCCCGACGAAGCCACCTCTGATGTGGCTATCATTGTGCGGTGTTCGCTCTCCCGAGAGGTAAGGCAGAAATGTCGTGCCGCTTGACCCTTGCAACTCCGTACCGAGTTCGCTGGTCAGCTCTGCTGGCGTGGCCCCTGTGATGCCGGAAAACCAATTCAAACAATCTGTTGCCGCCAGAATGACCCCCATCTGGTACCAGCGTTCGGGCACCGCATGACAGAAGGTATGCACCGCCGTTTCCGGTCTCGGAGCAAAGTTTTCCTTTGCGGCCAGCAATACGCCCGAAGTCCCAAGTGACACAAATCCGCTGCCTTCTGAGAGCAGCCCTGCGCCGCAAGCCGTGGCCGCATTGTCCCCTGCCCCACCTGCGACGATCACAGGGTCTTCAAGCCGCCATTCCTGCATGCGCTTTGCACACAAGAGTTCCGCCTCGGCGGACCCTTCGACAACGCGCGGCATATGGTCCTTGGACAGACCGCCCAGGTTCAGCAGCTTCTCTGACCAATCCCGGCGCGCCACATCAAGCCAGGCTGTGCCGGCGGCGTCGGACATATCGGTGACCGCCTCACCCGTCAGCCAGAAATTGAGGAAAGCCGCAGGCAACAGGACTTTTGCGGTACGCCAAAAGTTCTCTGGCTCGTGTTTGGCAATCCATTGGAGCTTGGGGGCGGTGAAGCCGGGGAAAACGATATTGCCAGATAGGCGCCGCGCGTCTTCCGACGCATCTAGTTCTGCGGCTTCTGCATGGCTGCGGGTGTCGTTCCAGAGAATACAGGGGCGGATCACCTCACCTGCCTTGTCAATCAGAACGGCCCCATGCATGTGGCCAGAGACGCCGACCCCTGCAAGGTTGCCCCATTCGGCGGGAAACCTTTGACGCAGATCGGCCGCGACTTCCTGACAGGCCGTGATCCAATCGTTTGGATCCTGCTCGCTCCATCCCGAATGCGGCCGGGCCACATCGTAATGGGCTTCCGCAGATCCGATGACATCACCGGTTGCATCAACTAGCAGCCCGCGCAGCCCCGAAGTCCCGAGGTCCAAACCTAGAAATGTTGATGCCATAACGGGATTTCCTTTCGATCAAATCCGTCGCGCTCTGCTCTAGAGACCAAGAGTTTCACGTGCGAATGTCACGCTTGCCGTAAGCCATTCTAGTTCCTTGGCGCGCGCGGCATCCATATCTTCTTCCTGCGGCAGCCAGTGCTCCATGATGACATTGATGTCTCGTCCTTCAGGCATGGCTGCAAGCACGGCGTCACAATCCGTCCGCCCCTGACCCAGTGGGGTGCCGAGAATACGGAATCCAACGCCATAGGGATCAGGTACGATGTCATAGTCTTTCAGATGCAAATTGATCGTATGGGCAGCCAATGTCCCGACGGTTTCCATCGGCCATTCCCCCGCGCAGATCGAATTTGCCACGTCAAGACAGACGCCAACGATCGGGCTGTTGATCTCGTCCAGCAGTTCCACCAAACGCGGCGCAGGATAATTGAAGTGATTTTCAATTGCGATACGAACGCCAGCGCTTTCGGCAAGTGGCAACAAGGCCACAAACTCAGCGGCCAATTCCGGGATCGGGATATCCGCATCGGGGCCATCGAGCGCTACGCGAAGAATTTTCGCACGCAAAACTTCTGCGATTCCAATGTACTTCGTGACCTGCTTGGCATTGAAGGACTGTGTGCCGATCTCCAATTCAATGCCGAGGTCGTCAGCCTTCTTTCGCAGCGCAACAAGGTCTTCCTGCGATACATCGTCAAACGGGATATTGTCGGCATATTGCACCAATCGGAGATCCAGATCAGCTGCGATGTCCAAAAGATCTGCGTGGGTCATTGGATTATCGGGCACCAATCCCTTGTGACCAATCGACCATCGAAAACTATAAGATCCCATACCTAACATACGCTTATTCCTTTTGGTCTTCGGCAATTCTTTAGGGTGCCATATTCTTTCAGTCAGAGGGGGGTGACTCCGCGGAGTGAAACTCACTTGAACCCTCAGGGGTCAATATCCCCGATCTGGTCGGTGCTTTCTTCAAGCCTGGCAAAGCGGTATTCGGTCACCTGTTTCAGAGTTTCCCCGGGCCGCAAAAAGGCGTCAGGATAATCTGATTGGTTCGGACTATTTGGCCAGGCCTGCGCTTCGAGGCAGATGGAACGGTGCGGTTCCAACATCCGTTCTTCGAGCGCAGGGAACTGCGCGTTTATTTTGTAGGCGTCATAGACGTGGAGGCCGGGTTGTGTCGTCCAGAGCTGCATGGCGATACCGCCGCCGACAAGATTGGCAACATGCGTCAGTGGTCTGGTTCTGGAACGGCTAAGACAATAGGTGTTGTTGTAGCCAGCACGCTGTGTACCTTTGCAACCGATCGGAGCCAGTGAGCGGAAGTCGAACTTGCTGCCTTCAACTGATTGGGGGGCACCTAAAGGAATAAGGGTGTCATCCGAAAGCAGAATTTCCTTTGCATCCAATTTCAGAAAATGCGGACCCAATTCATTCGGGCCCAGAAAACAGAAATACGGGTGATGACAAAGGTTATAGGGTGTCAACTTGTCACAGCTTGCTGTGTAGCTGATAGCCAAAGTCCCCTTATCAAGAATGCTGTAGGTGGCATGGACTTTCAAATTTCCGGGATAATTCGCATCACCATCGGAACTTTCCAAACTTAAGGTAACATGTGATTTACCATGGTCTTCGATCATCCAGTGCCTGCGCGCAAAGCCGGTTTCACCACCGTGAAGGTGGTGCAGGCCCTGATCGTTTTTCTCAAGGATCAGCGTTGTGCTGTCGACGTCGATACGCCCGTCACGAATCCGATTTGCAAACCGACCGACGGATGCCCCCAGGAAATTCTGATCTCGAACATAATCCTCCGGGTTATCCAACCCGACAACCAGCGAATGATCCACACCATCAAGGTAGACTGCTCGGAGGCTTGCACCCCAGGTCAGTATTTCCGCCCTTAGGGGGCCGTTTTCGATCTTGCTGACAGACATCAGCCCATCGCCAGTCCTGTGTTCTGATCAAAGAAGCGCATATCGACGGGGTCGATTGTCAGGTGACAGTCTTCGCCAATAGTGTGGGTCCGGCGGGAGCGATCAAGGACCAACAGCTTGTCCCCCTCCCAATTGACGCTAAGCAGTGTTTCAGACCCTGTCGGTTCAACAACGCGTACTTGACTATTTCCGAGGGAAAACGATTTGTTGCCTATCTCGATAAATTCAGGCCGCAGACCCAACACAATCTCCGTTGGCTGGGCAACTTTTGGGCAATGCCCTGCCAGGCTGAGTTTACCTCCGCTTTCAGCGACAAAATCTCCGCTATCGTCCAATGTTCCTTTTACAAGGTTCATGCCCGGCGAACCGATGAACGCGGCCACAAACAAGGATTGAGGCCTCTCATACAATTCCAGCGGCGTGCCGATCTGCTCGATATTGCCGCCATTCATCACGACGATCCGGTCGGCCATTGTCATGGCTTCAACTTGGTCATGCGTGACGTAAATCGTGGTTGTTTGCAGGCGTTTATGCAGCTCTTTGATCTCGGCGCGCATTTGCACCCGCAATTTGGCATCCAGATTGGACAGCGGCTCATCAAAGAGGAACAATTTAGGGCTGCGCACGATGGCCCGACCCATCGCGACCCGCTGACGCTGGCCGCCGGACAGCTGCGCCGGCTTGCGATCCAATAGCGGTTCCAGGTCAAGAATTTTGGCGGCACGATCTACCTTGTCATCGATTTCGGCACGCCCTGCTCCCGCAAGTTTCAAGGAGAAGGCCATGTTCTTGCGAACCGTCATGTGCGGGTAAAGCGCGTAGGATTGGAACACCATCGCAATGTCGCGGTGGCGTGGCGGCAGAGCGTTGATGATCACATCATCAACCACCACATCCCCGCCGGTGATGCTTTCAAGCCCTGCGATCATGCGCAGCAGCGTAGATTTCCCGCATCCCGAAGGGCCAACGAGAATGACAAATTCACCCTCTTCAATATCCAAGGAGACACCGTGAATAACCTCGAGCGCGCCATATGATTTGGTGACGTCTTTGATTTGAATATTCGCCATGGTTTGTCTTTCTTCCTGCCTCAGTCCACGACTTCGTTTTTGCCAGTCACCTCTGCGACGGCATCAAAGAAGGCACGTTTGTTCGGAGTATTGATGCCCCAGTTCACGGGCACAGATTGGTAACCATCGTGGTAGTTATTCTGACCTTGGTCGTAGTATCCCCAGGGGGCATAGACCTCGACGCCAGCAAACAGATTGGTCACGGAAACGGAATCTTCGTTGATCACGACAGGCATGGGCCGCGCCTGAAAAGCTGCCCTTTCTCTTATGCGGTGTACCACACGGCGCGTATTGGCCATGTTTTGTTCATTGGTGTGCACAAGGGCAAAGTCCGATACCTCAAGCGCTGCTTCGGTCGGTATGCCGGTTTCCATACCCTCAAAGTCATTAAGATCAAGGACGCCGTCATGGCGCATATGATAGGCACCACCCGCAAAAGAAGTTGCAACCGGGATTGCACGTTCTGTCGTCATGAGTGACTTGGACAATGCAATCAGCTCATGGACGCGCTGAGGACCAAGGATCGCGTGTTTATAGTGCGGGATATCGCATTCGTTGTTGATCTCGATCAGTAGGTTTTCATAGCCGCTATCAAGCAACCACTGTGTTGCGTTCAGCGTGCCGGCCCTGATGGCCTCCTCATCGGCGATGTACTTGTCCTGACCGAAATAATAGAAGCCCACGATAACAACGATCCCGGCAGCATCCGCCGCAGCCAGCAGGCGTGACAGGCGATCCATATAGGCAGGTTTCAGATTGCCCTTTGGGTCAATTGCGGTGTTCAGCCAGGGTTGCACCGCTTCGGTATGGGTGACCGGCATTCCTCCTTGCAGATTTATCGTGACGGCATCGCATCCATGCGCCTTATACTTGGGCAGCGCAGCGCAGAATTCAGCCAGGTTCCGTTCCGGGTCCCACGCGCCCGTGTCGGGATAAGCCCACTGATGTGCCGTATCGGGATTTTCATCGTCAAACAGCGCCTGAACAACACGGTTGTTAAACAACAGTCCTTCGACCAGGGCACCCTTGTAGGAACGCCCCTGATGACAGGGCACACCATCAATCAAAAATTTTTCACCTTGGATGGAAACTTTAGTCATGGTGCAACCCTTAGGATTTGACGGCGCCGGCGGTCAGACCACCAACAAGCCATCGCTGAACAAAGAAAAAGAGGATGAGTGCCGGGATCGTCGAAGCCACACAGGCCGCCATGAAGGCGTTCCAGTACTGCCCTGCCCCGCCTTCAGATGCAAATTCGCCCAGGCCCACCTGAATAGTTTTCATTTCGCCAGAGGACAGCAGCAACGAGGCCCACAGAAAGTCGTTCCAGGCGTTGAGGAACGTGAACACCGACACGGCAGCAATACCCGGCAGAGAGATCGGCAAGATCACCCGGACGAAGGCCCCAAAGTAGGTGCACCCATCCATCATCGCGGCCTCTTCCAGCTCGGGCGGACAGGACGACTGGAAGTACCCCCGCAACAGCAGCACACAGAACGGCAGCGAGAAGCCGACATATGCGAAAATCAAACCGTTATAGGTGTTGAGCAGCCCCATATCTTGCACAAGAAAGTAAACTGGAAACACGCGAGTGATCGGGGGGATCAGCTGTGTCAGCAAAATAAGAAGTAGGATCAGCGTCGCCCCGGGGAACTTGAAGCGCGCCAGCACATAGGCCGCCATTGCCCCAATCACGCAGGAGATGATTGTCGCGACAAAAGACACGTAGAGCGAATTAAAGATATATCGCCAGACCGGTATGATCTTGTTCGCAATAACATAAGCGTCAAAGCTTGGCTCGGTTGGAATCCACACTGGAGGCAGCGCGCGGATCTCCTGCGTGGATTGCAGCGAGCTTTTTATCATCCAAAAGACCGGCAAAAGGATGTAGATCAGCAGAGCACCAAGAACCACATAGGTAATGACCTTGATCACAAAGTCCATGCCACGCGACTGGGATACGGCACGTTGAGGGGTCATTTTTGCTGGTCCTTTGATTGAGCCCAGATGTAGAAGGCCGCAACGATTGATGTCATGATGAGGATGACGCCACCCGCGGCTGCAGCACGATCAAAGCGCAGCAATTGGAAGCCTTCCTGATACGTCCAGACCGCCAAAACATTCGTCAGGTTGCGAGGCCCACCGCCGGTCATGACGTAGTTCATTTCAAAGTGACCAAACCCGCCCATAAACAACAGAGCCAGCAGCACCAAAAGCACCGGACGCAGCATTGGCAACGTGATGTGCCAGAATTTGGCGAAGGCCCCTGCCCCGTCCATATCGGCTGCTTCATACAGGCTTTTCGGGATCGATTGCAGGCCTGCCAGCAGAAAGACAACGACAAGCGGAATACCGTTCCACACGCGCACCGCAATGATCGACAGCATTGGAATACTGAATGGCCCCCATGTGTCGCTGTCGGTCAGGAAGCGAATTTTCCGCTCGATAATGCCGGCGTCGAGTAGCAAGTGGTTGATTGGGCTCACATTGGCATTCAGCAACCAGATCCAAATCGCTGAGGCGACGACCGGCGGGGCAAACCATGGTGTAAATATCAAAGTGCGCAGCACAGCACGCCCTTTGAATTCTCGGTTGATGATCTGCGCCAGGAACAAACTCATCGAGACCACGATGGCGATGGCAACGATCGTAAAGACGACGGTCTGTGTGACAGTCTGCGTAAACCGCTCATCCGACATGATGTCGCGATAGTTGTCGAGCCCGACCCAATGACTGCCCTCATTTGCGACATTCAACAGATCGAAGGACCGAAATGACATCAGCATAGAGCTGATCATCGGGTAGACCCCCAAAAGCAGCGTGGTCAGCAATGCCGGCGCAACCATCACATAACAAAAGATATTTTTTCCGTTCATTCGTGCACTCTGCCCACCTGGTTGAGGGGGAGACCGGGAGCCGAAAGGCATCCCGGCCTCGGGGTGTAGGACCAAGAAACTTTGGAAACCTGGACCTACGGGGAGGTTAGCGTTGCAGCTCGGCCTGCATCAGCTCTTGCGCTTTCGCGATCTCTTCATCCATGTCTTTCTGCAGCACAACGGTGTTGTAGATCAGGTCATAGATGATCCCGCCTGGCTCTGGGGTCGCAATTGCAGACCATGCAGGCGCCGCATGCTGAGACGTGTGCGCATCTTCCAGCGCACGTGCGACGACCTTTTTCCAGGGACGATCTGACCAGAACTCGCTCGTCATCACCGCCGGTTTGGTGGCCACGTTGCCGGACCCTTGGCTCAACGCTAAGATGCTCTCGTCCCTGGACAGATATTCAAGCAAAGCCACACATTGCTCAACTTTGTCGGTACCACGCAGCACCCCAAAGTAACCCGCACCAGAAAAGCTGTCGGCATCTTCGGAACCAGCCGCTGATGGTGCCATCGCCCAAGTCCCTTCGGCAGCTGGATATTCTGCATCCAGTCGCTTGCCCCAGGACTGTTCGGCGGAACCGAACATCGCGATTTGCCCGTCTGCGAACATTGGCAGGAATTCGTAGCCTTTTTCAAAACTATCGATGTCTGCGACCTTATGAACGTGCACCATGTCATGCATGAATGTAAGCGCATCGCGCATCGCCTGATTGTCTAGGGTGGCAATCTTGCCGTCTGGCGTCATGAATTCACCGCCAGCTTGCCAGTAAAGCGGCATCAGGCGATCCGTGACTTTGAACGATGTTCCGAAAGCGTAACCCCAGCGCAATACCTCCCCGTTGTCATCGACCAAGTGCATCGCTTTTGCGGCAGCAATCGTTTCATCCCAGGTGGTTGGTGGTGCCGACAGCCCCGCTTCTTCCATGGCATCCGTGCGATACAGCATCGCCCGAATATCACCGCGCCATGGGATACCGTAGATATCATCGAGGTACGTCACATCAACCAAAGCACCGGGGTAAAACGTATCCAGGTTTAGCCGATCCTTATACTCTGTAAGTGGCATGGGGCCGTAGTTTTCGCCGCCAATCGCAGAAAAGGAATGCAACCAATACATGTCAGCACAGTCTGGCGCCGCGCCGCCGCGGGCGATGGTCAGATAGGTCTGGAACGCATTGCCCCATGGCACGGTCTCATGCTGGACTTTGATGCCGCTCTCAGCCTCAAACCCTTCAATCAGTGAATCGACGGTGCTTTGCCAGGCGATTTGGTCACCGTAGGGCATCGTCCAAAACTCGATGCTCTCCGCCTGCGCCGCAGAAGCCAACGCAAGCGCGGACGCAATTGCGGCCGATTTAAACTTCAGTGAACTCATTTTGTTTCCTCCGTGTTGGGTGAAGCACTACTGTCTCCTTTTTTGAGTGCTTCGATGAATTATGCGGTCGTCGTTGTCGTTCTTTCCCTCAACAAATCGATGGTTTTGCGAATGTGTGAAATCATTGTTTTTTCGGCGCGATCCGGGTCGCGGGATTCAAGTGCATCGACGATGTCCAGATGCTCCAGATGGGTTTCGGACGGCGGCCTTAGGATCCCCTGCGAAAGCGAGATCCGCATGATGGTGTATATTGAGTCCAGCAATTGCCCGCAGCGTTGTTCCGACATCAGGTTGGACAGGTAATTGTGAAATTCAATGTCCGCCTCTCGATAGGTCACATAGTCATCTTCGTCAGCGGCAGTTTGTACGGACAACATAAGAGAACGCAGATAAATCGTATGCTTGGCCTCAATAACAGGTGCAAGAATCCGCACAACGAGCCCTTCCAGGACGGCCCTAAGTTCGAAGAGATCGGCAATTTCACGATCCCCGAAGCGTGCGACCAATGCCTCATTCCGCCCGGTCATTTGAATAAAGTTGTCGCTATTGAGTTTTGACAACGCACTGCGCAGAGGCGTCCGACTAACGCCTAATTTTAGTGCGAGATCTTCTTGGACCAACTTCTGCCCAGTGACCATTTCACCACTCAGGATCATCTCCAGAATCTGCCCATAGACGCGCTCCTCCAGAGACTGGGACGTTTCACGCCCGTTCATGGGGCACTGCCAGCGTGTTGAAAAATTTGTGCCTGACCCAATGCGCCAAGGAAGCCTCCGTGTTCGTTAACAGAAACTTAGCATTCAATGTATTTACTGTATACAGTGGATTTATCTAAATTTACTGCATACTTTACAATGTGTTAGAACTGGTGTGTGCAATGCGATCATATCCAGAAAATTCACACCGCCATTTCATGGAGCAATTCCAATCAACCGATTCGCGGCGTCGGAAAATGGTTTTCTGCTGCTTTCGTTAATACCGAAAACAGCAAGGAGACGCTGACGCGATTTCGCAGTTCGATCGCCAAGCAAGGCGATTTTGGATACTCAAGAGATCGAAGCCTTTGTAGGGCACTAACATCGTCAGTGATATCACGAGAGACAATTTGGTGATCAGCCCCACCTGAGTGGTCCAATCTGATTGTGAGTGCATGATCGGCCTGGGTTTCATCTGGCTGATGGCTTCCGGGGCCGGAGGGCAGTCGCCCAAAGCACCATGCGGACGCTTCGTGTTGTAATGTTTCCTCCATTCTTAGGTCAGGATCTGGGCTTCTTTCAGGCTGTGGAAGAATTGTCGCGGAAGCGCGCATTGGAGCTTTCGCAATAGCCGTTCTGCCAACGCAGCAATCCGACGATAGCCATATCGGCCATGTTGCCGGACCAGTTCGGTTATTTCTGCAACAATACGCCCTTCCTCAGAACGTCCTACCGCAATTTGCGTTGCGTGGATCGATGCTGTCTCAGGGCGCTGCACCCTTTGCCCGTCAAAACCTCAACCTGCTGTGACGTCGCAACAATCTCTTCCGGCTTTGGTCGCTTGAATGCCATGTGTTTCCTCCGTTCACCTGAACATGGCAAAGGATCAACACAGTGGGGGACGACCAGCAGCACCGCGCAGATTCGGGAACCCGTTCAGAATGAAAGCACAGATCGCCGATACAGAGATAGACATTGATCAGATGACGGCCTTGCGCGATGGCCAGACCTATCGCCTGACGCGCCAGATCCAATGTGTGCCGAAGGCGTTCGACGCTGCGGGCGGCAATGTGGTGAGCAGGGCTCGCGATGATCACCGCGCCAGGCTAGCCCGTCACATGCGCACGCGCTGTCTTGGCCACCCGCCGTAGGGCATTCTTGGCGATCAGAACATGGAATGGATATATCACTGCAAGGTAGATCCGCCCGCCCAGATGATGGGGATGCACCCATGTGGCCAGGGACACTGTTCCATCCTGCGCAAAAACCGACACCCTGAAATCAAGGTGCCGATCATTGAAACCGGCGACAAGCTCTTGCCGTGTTTCATGTTCCACCGGGAAAGGGCCAACCTTGTCGGCGGCCTGCGGCCCGTCGTTTGACAGGCCAAACGGCGCTGTCAGGGTGGCACGCAGGATCAGCAGCGCCCGCGCCCAAGCCGGAAACGTCACGATGACCTGCGCGGCCTGTCGTGGGGCCATGTCGGACCCGACAACGTAACAATCAAGAAAATCGCCGGGCTGCTTGCGCGCCCAAAGCCGACTTGCTGGCGGCAAGCGCGATTTTTCAACGCGGGGCATGGGGGGGTCCATCATAGCCGGCCAGTTTGTCCGGGTTTCGCATCATATATACCCAGGCGATCCTGCCGTCTTGGTCTGGGGCAAATGTCATTACCGAATCCAGTTGTCCGTGCTGACTGCGCAACAATGCTGGCTTTCCGTTTGCCAGCGCAAGCTGCGTTGTCCATCCCGCTTCGCCCTTTGCCTTTTTATAAAGCGATCTGAGGACCTGCAAAATCTCCTCACGACCGACAAGGGGCCGGCGGGCTGCGCGCCTTTTAGCGCCCCCGTCCGAGATTGCAATGGACCGGGGCGAAAGCAATTGCAGGGCGGCGTCGAAATCTTCGGCCATGACAGCCATGAAGAACCGGTTGGTCAGGTCGGCCACCTCATTCGGGCTGGCGTCAAAGCGGGGACTGGAGTCTTGCAATTTTTTCTGAGACCGGCTGACAAGCTGGCGACAGGCCGCAGGGGTCCGGCGCAGCGTTTTGCCAATTTCGGCGTAGGTGGCATCAAACACCTCCCTGAGGATAAAGGCGGCGCGTTCATTTTCGGACAGTCTTTCCATCGCCCACAGCAGGGCAAGTTCACATTCCTGCGCCAGCTCAAACGGGTGGGTGGTGTCGCCCGCTTCCGTTGACAGCAAAGGTTCCGGCAGCCAGGGACCAACGTAGATTTCACGCGTCCGGCGCGCCGATCTTAATGTGTCGATTGCGATGTTTGTGGCAACCCGACGCAACCAGGCGGCCGGATTGTCAATTTGCGCCCGGTCCGCTGCAGCCCATCGGATCCATGTTTCCTGCACCGCATCCTCAGCACCGGATCGCTCACCCAGCATGTGATAACACAGCGAAGTGAGACGCGCCCTTTCGCCTTCGAACACTTGGGTATGCGCAGCCATCATCGTATCACCACCTCAACCGGTTTGGCGTCAATCACCACTTTCTGGCATGTCGCCCCAACACCAACCCCGCGTTTCATCACCGGGTAGAACCGTCCACTTGCCGCCGCATAGGACGCGGCTGTTACGGCCAGCCTGCCGTATCGGTTTTCTATCTCGGCGCGATAGGTTTCAAGGTCAGGATGATCGTTTATTGCCGCCAGCGCAAAGCTGAACCCAAGCCCGACGTCACCCGCCTTTTCAGGCCACCCCTCAACGCAGAGGGCAAGCAAGTCGCCGGGCACCCCCGCCGACAGGGCCATATCAATCGTCAATTGCACGCAGGGCCCGCAATCGCCATCCAGCGAGGACGCCAGCAACGCACCCGCCCAGACGCCCCGTGCCGATCTGGAGCCGGAATACTGGCTGACCAGCGGCATCATCGACAGGCGCAACGCCGCAGAGACCGATTCATCAGCGATGTCAGACATATATGTCGTGTCGTAATTAAAGCGCCTGCCGAACTTGCGGAAACCTGATTTGAGCGCAGCTTTGATCATGATGAGTATCCCGATTGAGGAAGATTGAAGGATGTAAAGAAAGTCAGCGCCGCCGGGATCTGGATACCCAGAAGGTTGGTCAGCGCGATGACGTCAGAGGGCGACCCGCGGTTGATCCAGATGGCGATGTGAAAAACCGCATGAAAAACCAGCCAGAGCGATCCGAAAACCGCGACGGACCGCTCGGCCCGCAAGGCACCCCACATCACCGCGCCGCCACTGACCAGATAGGCCAATGCCACGTCCTTGGCGAAATGCTGGTTCAGCGGCCCGGTCTCTGCGACGCCGGGCATGTTCGTGTACCAATGCGGCGTTGCGAACCAGATGTATGACCCGGTCACAATTGCTAACATTGCCAGCGTTATGGCGAGTTTCGTCATCGCGGTCTCCTTGGGTTCTTGCGTCATTCAGAAACAAGACGGGTAAGACATGCCTTTTGTGACAGCAGCGCTGGAAAACATGCGCTGCCAATGCGACAACGCCCCCGGGCGGTCGCCGTCTGTCCAGCCAATGACCTCGTGGGGTCCTGCATGACCCCCAAAGCGCAAAACCTGCACTTTTGGTAGGATCAAAACCTAAGAATTATTGACAAACGCGCCAAATACGCGCAAACAACATTGTCTTTGGTATTACCAAACCAGCAGGAGGTTGACGTGGACTACGCGATTTTTGTGAATGGGGACTGGCACGACATGTCCGCTCGCGACCGGATTGCGGTCACGAACCCTGCTGATGAATCACACCTTGGCACGATCGCCGATTGCACCGCCGATGACGTGGATATGGCCGTGCAGGCCGCTGCCGCAGCACAACCAGCCTGGGCCGCACTTCCCGCAATTGCGCGCGCCGATGCGCTGCGCAAGCTGGCCGCGCTGGTGACAGAGCGCACCGACCATCTGGCCCGCACATTGGTCAGGGAACAGGGCAAACCCCTGGACCAGGCCATCGGAGAAGTCGGGGCAACCGTCAATTTCCTGACCCACGCGGCGGAAAACGCCCGCAGGATCACCGGGGAAATCATCGCATCTGACAACCCGCAGGAAGAGATCCTCATCCGGCGGCAGCCGCGCGGCGTTGTGGTCGGCCTGACCGCATGGAACTACCCCCTTGCGCTGGCTGCCCGCAAAATGGGTCCGGCCCTTGTAGCGGGGAATACATTCATCCTGCTCAGCCACGAGATTACACCAATCTCGGGTTTGGAATTGGCGCGCCTGGTCAAAGAAGCCGGCATTCCGGCCGGCGTTTTCAATGTGCTTACCGGCCGCGGACCCGTGGCGGGGGCAGCCTTGGTCAGCCACCCGCAGACCGACATGATCTCGATGACCGGATCAAGCCGGGCCGGGGTTGAAATCTACCGCACTGCCGCGGATCGCCTGAAATTCCTCAGCCTTGAGTTGGGCGGCAAGGCCCCTTTCATCGTCATGGATGACGGGGATGTCGACAAGGCGGTCGCGGCGGCAACGGTAGCGCGGTACACCAATTGCGGGCAAATCTGCACCTGTGCTGAACGGATTTATCTGCACCGCGCCATTGCAGATGAATTTACGGAAAAGTTCCTTGCCGCTTCGCGCAAGATTCAGGTCGGCGATCCGATGGCAAATTCTGACATGGGCCCTAAAGTAAGCGGCCCCGAGGCGCAGAAGGTTGAATCCATGATCGCCGCAGCGATCAAGGACGGTGCGGAACCGCTGCTGCGGGGCGGAGCGCTGACTGGCGAGGGGTTCGAAAAGGGTCACTGGCTCTCGCCCACGGTGCTGGAGGTGACAGACAACATGGCCCCCATCATGCAACAGGAAGTCTTTGGCCCGGTCGCCCCGCTGATGCGGTTTGATGATCTGGAGTCGGCCCTGACGTTGGCCAATCAATCCGATTTTGGCCTGTCAGCCTATATTTGGACCGCAGATATGCGCAGAATACAGGTTGCACGGCATCAGCTGCAGTTCGGAGAGCTTTATATCAACCGAGCGAACGGCGAGCAGGTGCAGGGATATCATACCGGTTGGGGCATGTCCGGCACCGGTGGAGAGGACGGCATTCATGGATTTGAAGCCTATTTCAAGAAGCAAACGACCTATCTTGACTGGAGCGCATAATGCCTGAGATCACAGACATCGCTGTGGCGCATCACACCATTCCGCTGGACGAAGTTCTTGTTGATGCGAAACATGGCGCGCATACTCATTTTGAGTTGATTACCGTGACGGTCACCGATTGTGATGGCCACAAGGGAACCGGATACACCTATACCGGCGGCAAGGGCGGGCGCGCCATTCAGGCCATGCTGGTGCATGATCTTGCGCCCTTTCTGATGGGGCAGAACCCATCGCAGGTCGAGGCGCTTTATGACGCGATGCAATGGCATGTCCACTACGTCGCGCGGGGCGGTATCGCCTCTTTTGCGATTTCTGCGGTCGATATCGCGCTATGGGATTTGCGTGGCAAACGCACCGGGAAATCCTTGCGTGACATGGCTGGCGGTGCAGCAAACAGTTGCCGCGCGTATCGGGGTGGCATTGATCTGAACTTTCCGCTGCCCAAGCTGCTGGAGTCAATACAGGGCTATCTGGACCAAGGGTTCGACGGCGTCAAAATCAAGATCGGCCAGCCCGACATGGCAGACGACATTCGCCGGATTGCCGCGGTGCGAGAATTGATCGGGCCCGACATCACCTTCATGGTGGATGCCAATTACGCCTGGAGCGTGGAAGAGGCAATCAGCGCGGCCAAGCAGATGAAGCCCTATGACATCACCTGGTTCGAAGAGCCGACGATCCCCGATGATTACCTCGGCTTTGCCGAAATTGCCAAGGCCGGCGTCCCGCTTGCGATGGGTGAGAATCTGCATACCGAACATGAATTCGGCTATGCGCTGGCGCAATCAAAGCTAAGCCATATTCAGCCGGATGCCTCAAATTGTGGCGGTATCACCGGCTGGCTGCGCGTTGCGGAAATGGCGCGGCAACATCAGTTGCCGGTCAGTTCACACGGAATGCAGGAACTGCACGTCAGCCTTGTTTCCGGCCAGTCGAACCCAGGATGGATCGAAGTTCACTCCTTCCCCATTGACCGCTACACCAAGCGCCCATTGGTCCTTCAAGAAGGTCGCGCCGTTGCCCCGGATGAACCCGGCTCGGGCGTCACCTTCGACTGGGACATGCTCGCGCCCTTTAACACCACCACAGGATTGGAACCGTAATCATGCAAGCAGCATATTATCGAGGCAACAAAAGTTTCTCTGTTGAAGAGAAAGAGCGCGTCGCGCCGGGACCGGGCGAAGTCGAAGTTGATGTCGCCTACTGCGGCATCTGCGGTACGGATTTGCACGTCTACCTGGGACATATGGAGGCCCGTATCGGGCATGAGCGGGTGATCGGGCACGAGATGTCTGGCGTTGTTTCGGCGCTCGGCGCGGGTGTCGAAAACCTGAAGGTCGGCCAGCGCATCGTTGTGCGCCCGCTTGATGCCTGCGGTGACTGTCCGGCCTGTAACGCGGGGCATGCGCATGTGTGTCACAACCTGAAATTCCTCGGTCTGGATACGCATGGCGCGTTTCAGGAGAAATGGACAGTCCCGGCGCATACGTTGCACGCGCTGCCCGATGGGCTGCCGCTCAATCATGCGGCACTGGTAGAGCCGCTGGCAGTGGCAACCCATGACGTGCGCCGCGCGCGTGTTGCGGCTGGCGAAGACGTGCTGGTCATTGGCGGCGGTCCGATCGGGATGCTGGTTGCGCTGGCCGCACGCAAGGCGGGTGCGACTGTCACGATTTCCGAGGTGAACGACCACCGCCTGGAGATGGCCAAATCGCTTGGATTTGCCACGCTCAATCCCAAGGATGTTGATGCCGCAGAAGCGATCAAGACCGCGACAAACGGCAAGGGTGCAGACGTCGTCTTTGAAGTGTCGGGCACGCAACCCGGCGTGGACCTGATGACTGCAGCAGCGGCTGTCCGGGGCCGCATTTGCATGGTTGCCATTCACGCGCAAAAGCCGACCATCGACCTGTTCCAGTTCTTCTGGCGGGAGTTGGAAATGCTGGGCGCGCGGGTCTATGAACCACAGGACTATGATCAGGCCATCGCTTGGCTCGGTGAAGGCATCGGTGCCGAACAGCTGATCACCGACACACGCCCGCTTGGCGACATTCAGTCCGCATTCGAGGCACTGACAGCGACGCCAACCTCTATGAAAACACTTATCCACGTAAACAAGGACCTATGAGCCATGACCAGCCCGCTTTTTGATCTGACAGGCAAGACCGCCGTTGTCACAGGTGCCAAACGTGGCATTGGCATGGGAATGGCCAAGGCGCTGGCGGATGCCGGCGCCGATATCATCGCGGTCTCTGCGACGATGCCGTCTGATGGTGGTGCGCTTGGCGAATATGTGCGCGGATTGGGTCGCGGTTTTGCGGCCTATGCGACAGATTTTGCCGATCGCGCAGCCGTACTGGCGCTTGCGCGGCAACTGGCCGCGGAACAGCCTCCGGTTGATATTCTTGTCAACAATGCCGGCACGATCAAACGCAAGCCCGCCGCAGAGCACCCCGACGCGCTTTGGGACGAGGTGATCGAGGTCAACTTGTCGGCGCAGTTTGTCCTGTCGCGCGAAATTGGCGCGAAGATGGTCAGCCGTGGCAGCGGCAAGATCATCTTTACCGCCTCGCTGCTGACCTTTCAGGGCGGCATCACGGTGCCCGGATATGCCGCGTCAAAGGGCGGCATTGGCCAGTTGACCAAGGCGCTGGCAAACGAATGGGCTGGCAAGGGTGTCAATGTGAACGCCATCGCCCCCGGCTATATTGCGACCGATAACACGCAGGCGCTGCAGGATGACCCAGACCGGTCCAAATCAATTCTGGAACGGATTCCGGCAGGTCGCTGGGGCACGCCAGAGGATTTCGCCGGGCCAGCCGTTTTCCTCGCGTCCGCCGCATCGGATTACATGCATGGCACAGTGATGACCGTCGATGGCGGCTGGATGGGCCGCTAGACCGCACCGCTTTCCTGACGGCGCGGCATGGCCGGATTGGCGCACCTTCGCCCCGCGAGGGCCAAGACGGCACCATCGAGAACCGTCGCCGGAATGCAAGCGCTTTGCCATCGCATTGGCAAAGCGCACCCGCATTGATGAGATGCGATGCCAGCCCCTGCGCCATCAACGGGACCGATAGGGCGGCCCGGTGATCCAACAGCGCGCACCTTATGCCGGTGACAAGGACCGGCGGCGATCGATCGGCGGCTGGTTCTTAAACCTCACCTGCAAAATGGCACAGTACATCGGCACCGTTGATCACTTTGCGCGGCGGCGCCGATTGCTGGCAAAGCGCCGTCGCATGTGGACAGCGAGACGCAAACCGGCAACCCGTTTTGCTGGCAGAGCCATCGCTGATCGCAACCGGTGCCCGCTTGCCCCGGCGCGCCCGCGGATCGGGGATCGGCACGGCCTCCAGCAAGGCACGGGTGTAGGGGTGCTTTGGATCTGCAAACAGTTCTTCGGTTGTCGACAGTTCAACCACCTGCCCCAGATACATCACCGCGATACGGTCACAGACATGTTCAACAACGGCAAGATCATGGGCGATGAAGACATATGTCAGGTCAAATTCTTCCTGCAGGTCCTGCAACAGATTCAGCGTTTGCGCCTGAATGGATACATCAAGCGCTGAAACGGCCTCATCCGCGACAATCAGCTCGGGCTGTGTAGCAAGGGCGCGGGCAATACCAAGACGCTGGCGTTGACCGCCTGAAAACGCATTTGGATAGCGCAGCAGAAATTCGCGCCGCAATCCCACCTGTTCAAGTAGATTGCCAACCCGATCCGCCAACGCCTGACCGGACAGGCCCTCGGACTTTCGCAGACATTGGCCAACAAGTTCGATCACCCGCAGGCGCGGATTCAACGAGGACTGCGGATCCTGAAACACCATGCGAATGTCCCGCCAGATACCGCGCAGCTTGTCCTTTTCACCGCCGACCAGTTCGATGGGCGCCTTGTCTTTTGCCTTGAACTTGATCGACCCGTCGGTTGGCTTCAGAATTTGCATGATGCAGCGGCCCAGGGTGGTCTTGCCGCTGCCGGATTCGCCAACAATACCAAACGTCTCGCCCCGCATCACGTCAAACGAAATGTCATCGACAGCCCGGACAATGTCCGTTGGTTTGCCAAAGAATCCGCCGCCAATGGGGAAATGCATGTCCAGGTCACGGACTTCGAGGATGGGATCGGTCATGCCTTGCGCCCCTCTTGATGCAGGAAACAGGCGGCGTGGCTTTCGCCTGTTGCGGTCATTTGCGGTTCTGCGACATCACATACCCCCGGCATGAAAGCGTCACAGCGGGTCCGGAATGTGCAGCCCGAGGGGCGTGCCAAAGGATGCGGCACCATGCCCCGAATAGCGGGGAGCCGATCCTGCTTTTCCATCCCCATGCGCGGCACCGAGGCCAAAAGCGCGCGGGTATAGGGATGCTGCGGATTTTCAAAGATCGAATAGACGTCGCCGGTTTCCACGACCTTGCCCATGTACATCACCGCGACATCCTCGGCGACTTCGGCTACAACCCCAAGATCATGGGTGATCAGCATCACGCCCATCTGGAACTCTTCCTTGAGTTCAGCGATCAGATCAAGAATCTGCGCCTGCGTAGTGACGTCAAGCGCGGTTGTCGGTTCATCCGCAATCAGAAGGCGTGGCTGGCAGGATAGCGCCATTGCGATCATCGCCCGCTGCCGCATGCCGCCGGACAGCTCAAATGGATAGGCCTCAAACCGTTCTGCCGGTTTGGGGATACCAACCTTGTCCAGCATCTCGATCGCCGTTTCCTTTGCCTCGGCCTTGGACATGGGGCGGTGCAACAGGATCGTTTCGGTGATCTGTTTGCCAATTTTCTGGATCGGCCCCAATGATGACATTGGCTCCTGAAAAATCATTGCGATATCCTGGCCGCGAATTTCGCGCAGCGCTTTTGAGCCGTGGCGCGCCTTGGCAAGATCAACGACGCGCCCTTCGGCGTTCCGATAGTTGATCGACCCGTTCACGATCCGGCCGGGCGCATCCACGATGCGCAGGATTGATCGGGCCATGATCGACTTGCCACAGCCCGATTCACCAAGAACGCACAGCGTCCGGTTGGCGAAGACGTCCAGATCAACGCCTTCAACGGCCTTTACAACACCATCATCGGTGAAGAAATGCGTTTGCAGGTCGCGAATTTCGACGAGCGGATCAGTGGGCATTTGGATCTGCGGCATCACGAAGTCCGTCCCCTAGAAAGTTCAATGCCAGCACCGCGATGACAATCATCGACCCGGGGGCGATCAACAGCCAGGGTGCCTCGATTATGGTGCGAATGTTCTGCGCCTCTTTCAGCAGTGTTCCCCAACTGATGATGGGTGGCTGAAGACCGATACCAAGAAATGACAGCGAGGTTTCGGCAAGGATCATCAGCGGCACCGCCAGCGTCAGCGAGGCAATGATATGGCTCGAGAAACTGGGCACCATATGCTTCCAGATCACCTCCCAATCGGTCAGCCCGTCAAGACGCGCGGCGATGATGAAATCTTCGTTGCGCAGGCTGAGGAACTTGCCCCTGACCTCGCGGGCCAGCCCGGTCCAACCAATCATCGACACGATGAGTGTCACCACAAAGTATGTGCGCAGCGGTGGCCAGCCCAGCGGGATCGCGGCGGCAAGCCCCATCCACAGCGGGATTGTCGGGATCGATCTGATAAATTCGATCAATCGCTGGATCAACGTATCAATCCATCCCCCGTAATAGCCCGACAGCCCGCCGAGTGAGACGCCGATCAACAGTGACACAATCACCCCGACAAGTCCGATGGACATCGATACCTGCGTGCCCAGCACGATGCGGCTCAGAATGTCGCGCCCCAGCCGATCCGCCCCCAGAAAGTTCACCTTATGGTCAGGGTCCACGGGGCCGAAGAAATGGCGCGTCGACGGGATGAAACCGAACAGCTTGTATTCATAGCCTTTCACAAAGAACCCCAGCGGGACGATCTTGTCTTCATGCGGTTCATAGCTGCGGCGCATGGTTGATTGGTCGATCTGCATCACCAGCGATTTCGCATGGAGCTGAAATCGGGTTTCGCCGGTTTCGTCAGCCGCAAAAAAGTGGATGCCCTGCGGCGGCGCAAAGATGCCCCTGCGGTTTGTCTCATCCGGGTCCTGCGGTGCCAGAAATCCGCCCGTCAGGGCCATGAAATAAATCAACCCCACCAGCCAAAGGCTGAAATAGGCGATCCGGTGCCGGCGAAACTTTCGCCACATAAGCTGCCAAGGGCCCAGCAGCGCCGGAGCGTCAACGGGGTTTGTGTCCACTTTTGTCATTGGTAACGAATCCTTGGATCAATCCACGCCAGCAGCAGGTCTGAAATCAACGTGCCAACCACGGTCAACAGGCTGACGATCAGGATCAGCGACCCGGCAAGATACATGTCCTGGACCAGCAAGGCGCGCAGCAGCAGCGGTCCGGTTGTTGGCAGGTTCATCACCACGGCCACGATTATTTCGCCAGAAACCAGTGTCGGCAAAATCCACCCGATGGTGGATACAAACGGGTTCAGCGCCACGCGCACGGGATAACGCAGCAAAAGTTGAAATTCGCTCATGCCCTTGGCGCGTGCAGTGACAACGTAGGGACGGTAAAGCTCGTCCAGCAGGTTGGCCCGCATGATCCGGATCAAGGCCGCCGCACCCGAGGTGCCCACCACGACGATGGGCATCCAGATGTGTTTGAACAGGTCGACATATTTGTCCCATGTCCAGGGCGCGTCGAGGTATTCGGGGCTGACCAGCCCGCCAACGCTTTGCCCAAAATACTTGAATGCGACATACATCATCACCAGTGCCAGCAGGAAATTCGGCACGGCCAGACCGACAAAGCCAAAGAACGTCGCAACGTAGTCACCAACCGAATACTTGCGCACGGCTGAGTAGATCCCGATCGGAAGGGCGGTGATCCAGATGAACAGAAGGGTCATGATCGAGATGCCAAAGGTCCATCCCAGCCGGTCCCAGATCAGATCGTTGACCGGTACGTTCTTTTCAAACGAGATGCCAAAGTTGCCTTCGAACAGGATGCCGCTGATCCACTTGTAATACTGGACATACATTGGCTGCCCCAGACCGTACTGGTCGCGCAACGCCTGCATGGTGCCCTCGTCCAGGCCGCCGCTGTCGTTGAGTTCCGCAGCCAGCGTATCCAGATAGTCGCCTGGCGGAAGCTGGATGATGACGAAGGTCACAATCGAGACCAGAAACATGGTCGGGATCATGTACAGCAATCTGCGCGCAAAGAATCCAAGCATGGGAATATGCCTCAGGTGACCGGAAAACGTGGGTGCCCCAACGGGGTGAGATTAGCCTCTGGCGCGGGGGGCGCCAGAGGCCGTTGGCAGGCGCTTAGTTTGCGCCGCCTTCGAAGTAGTATTGCGCTGTGTAGGGCGCAGGTGTCCAAAGCTGACCAGCGATCGGCATCGGATCAGGATAGTTGCGCAGATTGTTGCGCGCGATCCCAAAGGCACCGTCACTTTGCATCAGACCAATGGTCAGAAGCTGCCCGGTGGCGTTTTCGATCAACTCGATCATCGCGGCTTCCTGCACGGCTGGATCTGCCGAAGAGGTCACTTTGGCATAGCTGTCAAACAGCGCCTTGATGTTTGCCGGTGGCTCTTCGCCGGTGGACGGGTCAACACCCCAGGCCGCCCATTTAGGCGCCCAGTATACCGCCTGCCCGCGTGGCAGGTAGCAATCAGGGTTGGTGTAGGCATCAACCAGACCGCCGGGGCAGTTCCAGATATAGCCGTCATGCTCTGCCGCCGAGGCAAGTTCCTGCAACCGTGACCGGTCGCTGGCACGGACCTGAATGTCCAGACCCACGTCCTTGGCATAGCCCGAGACAAGCTCCATCACGTCAGGATACTGAAAGCCGAAAACGTCAGCGACAAGGAAGACCAGCGTCAGACGTTCGCCATCAGGGCCAAGCCGGAAGCCGTCACCGTCCTTCTGGTCAAGTCCCATGCCATCCAGCAGCGCATTCGCCTTGTCAGGGTCGAACTCTGTCATCTGGGTTGACCACTCTTCGTTGTAAAGTGGCGACAGCGGATGCGGCGAAGTCTGCCGCGCGTTGCCGACACCCAGATAGACCAGATCAATGATCTCCTGGCGGTCAATCGCGTGGCTTAGCGCCTGCCGGAATTCCAACGTGTTGACGATCTCGTTCTTGACCGGATCGGGGTTGTTGAGGTTCAGCATCAGTGCGGCCTGGCTCGCGCCAATGTCGCCAACCTGATAGAACCCATAATTGCCACGGTCCTGGTTATCAGTCAGCGCGGCCAGGTTTGCCGGACGACCGATGTGGCGTGCCATATAGTCGATTTCGCCGTTGAAGGCTTTCAGTAGGATCGATTCCGCATCTTCCACCTGATCCCATGTCACCTTGTCGATGTAGGGCAATTGCTGTCCGTCGGCATCGACTTTCCAGTAATACGGGTTCCGCTCTGCCACCATCCGGTCGGTTGAACCGTAGGCCTCGACGATATGCCATGGATGCAGCGTCGGGCGATCCGCATTCTGCCAGAACAGTGGCGTATGCATCGGACCGGCCTTGAGATTGAACAACGACACCCAATCATTGGCGGCAGGCTCTGCGTCGATCAGCGCTTGCACGTCGTCATTATAATCTGCGTGGAATTGCTCCAGATAGTGACGCGGATAGTTCACGACATAATAGCCAAAGCCATAAGCCATGTTCTGCAGGAACAAGCCGTTTGGCTCACCAAACTTGAATTCCACCGTGGTGTCATCGATCTTTGTGACCTCAACCGGGCCGCTGCCACCCACATACATGGGGTGCTTGGACGGGGTCAGACGCTCGTCGGAAAAGACCTCATACCAGAACATGATATCATCGGCGGTGAAGGGTTCACCGTCAGACCAGCGCATGCCTTCGCGCAACTTGAAGGTAAAGGTCGTGGCATCGTCGGACACCTCGTAGCTTTCAGCGATGTTGGTCTTGACCTCTGACCAATCCGCGCTCCAACGGACAAGGTTTTCGTTGCTGATCAAGCGGACCATGTTGTGCTGGTCGCCGCCACCAAGGATTGCACGACGCAATGTGCCGCCGTATTCGCCAATGGAATCAAGCGTTTCGAACACCAGCGGGTTGGCTGGCAACCGCTCCTGGACCGGTGGCAGATCGCCAGCGGCCACGGCCTCATCAAATGATGGCGCCTGTGTGTAATCCTGTGCAGATGCGGGTATCGCCCCTGCTGCGATCAGGGATATCGCGGCAACGCCGGACACCCAGATCTGTCTTGTCCTCGTCATGAAACTCATGTTTTCCTCCTCCGATTTAGTCGTCTTCAAAAAGTTTACCAGTTGGTTACGGACCCGTCTGGTTTGCGCAGATGCGGACATTCCACATGCGCAGGTTGTGACGCGCGTAATGCGTCTTCGTTCACTTCAACCCCCAGACCAGGTGCATCAGGCACGGCGTAGCACGCCCCCTCAAGCTGCACCTGTTGCGGGAACAGCGTTGGATCGTGAAAACCAAGGTTCTCGACGCTGGACTGTCGCGTTTCCAACCAGCTGAAGTTTGGCACTGCGGCAGACAGATGCACGCTGGCCGCGGTACAGATCGGCCCCAGCGGATTATGCGGCATCAGGTCAATGTAATGGCGCTCGCTCCACCCGGCGACCTTCATTCCTTCGGTAAAACCGCCGATGTTGCAGATGTCCAAGCGCATGTATTGGGTCAGCCCCTTGTCAAGGTATGGGCCCGCCTGCCACTTCGACGCGAACTCTTCGCCCACGGCGAACGGGACATCCGTCATGCCGCGCAGCATTTCGTATGCCTCGGGCGTTTCACAGCGGATCGGCTCTTCCAGAAAATCCAGCGTGCCCGGCGGCAGCATGTTGCAGAAACTTGCGATTTCAGCGGGGGAATAACGGTGGTGCAGGTCAATCCCGATGGACAGATCCCGGCCAAACCTGTCCCGCATGGCGGTGAGGATCTCTACGGTTTTTCCCAGCGTTCCCCTGGGGTTAAAGGCACCCTCTGTATTAAATCCGGCGGGGTAGATGCGCACGCAATCCCAGCCGTCATCAACCAACGTCTGGGTGTCGGCAAGCGCTGCGTCGATATCCTTTGCCATAAAGCTGGCGAATGTCGGGACGACATCGCGCTGTTTCCCACCCAGAAGCTGATGCACCGGCACGCCCAGCCGTTTGCCCAGAATGTCGTATAGCGCGATGTCGATTGCCGAGATGGCCGCTGTCAAAACCCGGCCACCTTCAAAATACTGACTGCGGTAGGTTTCCTGCCAGATCCGCCCGATCTGACCTGCGTCCTGCCCCACAAGGAAACCGGCAAAGTCATTAATGACTGCGGCGACAGCCGTTTCGCGGGAGGACAACCCGGATTCGCCCCAGCCAATAATGCCCTCGCGGGTCTCAACACGCACCAAAAGCTGATTGCGAAATCCAACCCGCGCAAGGATGGGTTCGATTTTGGCAATCTGGTTTGCGTCAGATGCGGATGTCCGGATTGAGCCGTCAGCCATGTTGGTTGTTTCCCCCACGATGCACCCCCCAATTCGAACCTCGCCCACAATTCATATCACAATAATTGCCAGATCGTACATTATTTTTTTAGTTTGAAACGTTATTTTGCCAATTTTGGCGGTTTTCTTCATGCTTTTGAATGACAACCCGGGTCGGCAGATCGCGTCCGCGCAACTGTCCTGAATGGTCTCACGTCCTCAGATCGCCCCGCATTGGCCTGCGCAGGGGCATCAGTCTGGCATGGAACTTTGACCCGATTCGTGCCTCTCAGTGTCACCAAGCCACGCCGCTGCGCTACCGCGCCAAATGCAGGACAGACACATTCGTTATGTCCGGATCTGCGCCACGGCGGATCGGGATGGCGGGGGACTAACTGCGCGCGGCGCGGGTCCGCTCGATGCGCAGCTGATCGACAAGGTGGCGACCGGCATCGCCGATGTGCTGGCTCAATACCTTGACGGCAACTTCAACGTCCTGCTGGCGGATCGCTTCGATCAATGCCCGATGTTCGCGCAGGATCGCCTCTTGCCGCCCCAGCGCAATCGGAATGCGGGTGTTGATCGATCCCATGATTTCGCGGTGCTGTTTCCAGACCCCAAAGGCCACCCGATTGTAGTGACGTTCATACATCGTTTCGTGGAAGGCCCGGTCAAGCATCGTGTGCTTTTCCTTGTCGGCAAAGTTCAAATCTTCGATAGCGTCCTAAATACGGTCAAGCTCTGCGACATCATCTGCGCTGGCCGTTTCGACATACAGGCGCAGCAGATAGGGTTCCAATTGATAGCCGACCTCGGCCACGTCGCGGACGAATTCCATGTCAATTGGACGAACGCGGGCACCCTGATTTGGGGTAATCAGGACAAGACCCTCGCCGCGCAATTGTTGCAGGGCCTCGCGCACCGGATTGGTCGAAGTATCATGTGCGCGGGCAAGGTCCGAGACTTTCAACCGCTCATTTGCCGCCAGTTCGCCTGACAGAATGTCATGGCGAATGCGTTCGTATATCGAACTTGAGGCTGTCGCGGGGGCATCCGTTTCAGCAGCAAGGGCTAATGGACCATAGCGAGCCATGAAAAGATCGTCCTCCGTTCCAATCTGAGGGTCAAGCCGCCCACGTCAGCTTAGCACGTTATTGCGACGCTTTAGTACATTATTGATTGGCAAGACCGCCAGCACCTGCAGCCGGATGGTTGGCAGTCAAAGTGCTTCCCGGTCAGGGTGCGGCCCGTATTGATCCAGGTCAGGGTGCGGCCCGTATTGATCCGGGTCAGACAGCGGCCCGGTCGTTTTGGTTGGCCGTCGTGCAGCGCCTACGACTTCCGGGCGTGCGTGCCGACCTAGTCAGAATCCCGGACCACCAGGACCGATTGCCTTGAATGGCGCACCACGCGGGCGGCATTTGATCCCAGCAGGTAATCCCGCAACTCTGGCTGGTGTGCGCCGATGATGATCAGGTCAGCGTCTATCGCGTCCGCATGGGCAATGACGCGATCATAAACGGTGCCTGTCAGCACATGCTGCGTGGCCTCAAGACCCGCAGCAGTCACCGCCTCGGCAAGTTGTTTCTTGCCGGCGGCGACGCTTTCTGACTCAAACTTCTCATCAAAGTATGACCCGACGATCGGCATGCCGACAGTTGGGATCACGGTGACCACGTGCAGGTCACAGTTCCAGCCGCTGGTCAGCGCCTTGGCGGTTTGCAGCAGATCTTGCGCATCCTGTGCAACCAGCACGTCGATGGGGATCAATACCCTGTTGTACATGTGATCTCTCCTCTAGAACGCGGGCTGTGTCGCACGGGGGCGTTGGATGGCGACGATCATCAGCAAAAGCAACAGGGCCGGGATGAAGAAGATCTCCTTTGCCATCCTGTCGTTTTCAACCGCAACGGCTTCGATCTGGGCGGGTTCATCACCGTAGAAATCATAGTCATTCGCCAAGGCGTCAAAATACGGCGTGCCGGGGAAGGGTTCTTCAAGCATCAACAGACCGTCGGTCTCAAAAACGGTCAGGCCTGCCTCGGCGAGACGTTCTTCGCCGGTGCCGTCTTCCTCCGGTGTGAACGTCACCGTGGTTGACCCGACAATGCCTGTGTCAAAGTCCGGTGCCGAAATTCGCAACCGGGCCGAGGTTCCCGACGGCAGTTCTTCCAGCGCGGTAAGCGCGGCGGGCCCGGTGGTTTCGGTATATTTGTCCTGCCATTGATCAAGGAAGAAATCCGGTCGGAACAGTAAGAAGACGACAAGCATCATCACCACCGCCTCCCACTTGCGGGTCTTGGCGATAAAATAACCCTGGGTCACCGCGGCAAAGACCAGCATCGCAATCAGCGAGATAAAGAAGACCAACACCGCCTTACCCGGACCGACATTGATCAACAACAGGTCGGTATTGAAGATGAACATGAACGGCAGCAATGCCGTGCGGATGTCATAGCTGAATCCGACAATACCGGTCTTGATCGGATCGCCGCGCGAAATCGCCGCAGCAGCATAGGCTGCCAGCCCCACCGGCGGCGTGTCATCCGCCAGAATCCCGAAATAGAACACAAAGAGGTGCACCGCGATCAGCGGCACGATCAACCCCGACTGCGCGCCAACGCTGACAATCACCGGCGCCATGAGCGAGGAGACGACAATATAGTTTGCTGTCGTCGGCAGCCCCATCCCAAGGATCAGCGACAAGACGGCCACCAGCACCAGCAGGATAATCAGATTGCCACCGGCGATGGTTTCAATCACCTGCCCGATAATCTGATGGGCCCCGGTCAAAGAGATCGTGCCAACGATGATACCGGCCGCGCCGGTTGCAACACCGATCCCGATCATATTGCGCGCACCGCTTTCCAGACCTGCGACAAAATCCCTGAACGCCGCAGCCAGGTTGGTGCCAAAAGAGGCCTGTTCACCCATCGCCGACAGATGCATCCGCCCTGCCCCGCGGAACATCGCCTTGAGCGGGCGATGGGTCAGCGCCACGATGATCATCGCAATCGTGGCCCAAAAGGCCGACAGGGCCGGTGACAGTCGGTCCAGTGTTTCCGTCCGCACCATCAGGTTCCAGACCAGCACAAAGATCGGCAGCGCATAATAGGCACCCCCCCAGAACGTTGGTGTCAGGCGGGGTGCTTCGACCACCTTCGAATTGGGATCATCCGGCACAACATCAGGATAGCGCGAGGCGACATAGACCAGCGCGATATAGGCACTCAAAAGCAGCACAAGGGCCGGATAGATCGTGCCACCGGGCATCATCGGTTCAAGTGCTGCGCGGAAGGCGATGACCAGCATCGTCAGCGCCGCCATCACGAAAAAGCCGGTCAGGAACAGGATCATGATCATGACCACGCCAATATGGCGACCCGGCTTTGTCAGACCCTTCAGGCCCAGCTTGAGGCTTTCCAGATGCACAATATAAAGCAGCGCGATGTATGAAATCACAGCTGGCAGAAAGGCGTGTTTGACGACTTCGATATAAGGAATATTCACGTATTCCACCATCAGGAAGGCCGCAGCCCCCATCACCGGCGGCGTCAACTGGCCATTGGTAGAGGACGCCACTTCGACCGCACCGGCCTTTTCGGGGCTAAAACCGATCCGCTTCATCAGCGGGATGGTGAATGTCCCGGTGGTCACGGTGTTGGCAATGGAAGAGCCTGAGATCATCCCGGTCATCATCGAGGACAGCACAGCGGCTTTGGCCGGTCCGCCACGCAAGGCGCCCAGCAACGCGATCGCCACCTTGATGAACCAATTGCCGCCCCCGGCTTTTTCCAGCAACGACCCAAACAGCACGAACAGGAAAATCATTGAGGTCGAAACGCCCAGCGCAACCCCAAAGACGCCTTCGGTCTGCATCCAATAATGGCCCATGGCCTTGCTGAAGGATGCGCCACCATAGTTGGTAATGCTGCCGATCCATGCGGAATACCCGCCAAAGAAAGCCAGCGCCAGAAAGGCTGAAGCGATAATCACCAAAGGCAAGCCAAGCGATCGGAATACCGCGATCATCAGCACCACCATGCCGATTCCGGACATCACAATGTCCGAGGTCGACCAAAGTCCAGGGCGGTCGGCAATTTCAAACCGGAAGACCACCAGATAAAGCGTGGCGGCGGTGCCCAGAATGACCAGCGCCCAGTCATAAAGCGGAATCCTGTCGCGGTGACCAAGAATCGGGAAGGCCAGCGTGGCCAGCGCAAGGGCAAAGGCCAGATGCACAAACCGCGCCTGCGCGACGATGTTGGCAAAAATGCCTACACCGGTTGCCTGCGCCAGAACCCCCGGCAGTTTTGATGCGATATAAAGCTGGAAAAGGGACCAGGTGATACACAGCGCAAAGATCAGCTTTGCTGCAAACGGACCGGCGTTACGCGCGCCTGTATCCGCTTCGGCGACCATGTCTTCTGCGGATCTGGTTGTGGTGTCGGTCATTCCCTTGCCCCCTTGGAATTCAACGTCTTGGCAAAACGCCAGCGCATCCAAGGGACACGCTGGCGCTTGTTTCTTACGACATCATGATGACGCCATTTAGTCCATCAGGCCCAGCTCTTTATAGGCACGCTCTGCACCGGGGTGCAGTGGCGCCGACAGGCCATCGCTGATCATTTCCGCAGGATCGAGATTGGCAAAAGCCGGGTGCAATCCACGGAAATCATCAAGGTTGGACAGGACCGCTTTGGCCACGATATAGGCGGTTTCTTCTGGAACATCGGCAGATGTCACAAAGGTTGCGCCCACACCAAAGGTGGTGGTGTCACTGTCGGTCCCTGCATACATGCCGCCCGGAATGGTCGCGACGCGGTAATATGGGTTATCGTTGACCAGCGCATCAATTGGTGCCCCGGTGACCGAGATCAACTGCACGTCACATGTGGTCGTGGCCTCTTTGATCGCGGCGGCCGGGTGACCAATCGTGTAGATCATTGCGTCGATATTATCGTCGCAAATCTGCTTGGCCATTTCAGAGCCCTTGTACTCGGTCGCGAGCGCAAAGCTGTCCATGCCCATGCCAAAGGCCTCCATGACGACTTCCATCGTCGCGCGCTGACCTGATCCGGGGTTCCCGACGTTGACGCGCTTACCGGCCAGTTCCTCAAACGAGGTGATGCCGCTGTCCGCGCGCACGATCAGGGTGAACGGCTCCGGATGGACCGAGAACATGGCACGTATTTCAGGGAATGGGTTGTCCTCGAACCGTGATGTGCCGTTGTAGGCGTGGTACTGCCAATCAGACTGGGCGACGCCGAATTCAAGCTCACCCGCCTTGATGGTGTTGATGTTGTACACCGACCCACCGGTCGATTCCACAGCGCAGCGAATGCCGTGGTCTTTACGGTCACGGTTCACCAGACGGCAAATTGCGCCACCCGTTGGATAATAGACGCCGGTCACGCCGCCCGTACCGATTGAAATAAACTGCTGGTCCTGCGCTGCTGCGCTGCTGCCGAATGCAATTGATGCGGCTGCAACCATGCAGCCAACCATTTTCATGTGTTTCATGAAGTTCTCCCTAAAACGCTTGGCGGTCAAACTACGCCATTTGTAGGCGTGAGGGTCTTAGAAGTTTCGCGGGATGTCACGCAATAACTAATGTTTTTTTTGCGGAACCCAATAAGCGTTATTTTCTATCCGCAACATTTCATAGGATGTGATTCGGCTCCGCGCCGGTGCGCCGCCCCGCTCGATCAGGCAGGCCAGCAAAAGTTCGGTCACTGCCATCATCCCCGAAAAACAGCCAAAGTGGTGGGTGCTTAGCACCGATGCGACCAGCGTGTGTTCGGGGACGATGTCGGGTGAAACCACCTCTGAATCGGTGATTAACAGCAGTTTAACCCCCCTTTTCTGCGCAAATGCGCAGGCTTCTATTGTCTCGTGCGAGTATGGGGTCACGGTGATCGCGACCAGAACATCGCCCTCTCTGGCGTCGATCAGATCATCAATGGGGCTGTTATGGTGACGCGGGATAAGTTGCAGCGATGGCAATGCCATGCGTCCGGCATAATGCACGTAGTGGGCAATCGCATAGCTGCTACGGATTGCCGTGAGGTAAACTGTTCTGGCCGCCATCAGCATGTCTGTGATCTGCTCAAGCTCCGCCAGGTTCTGCCGCTCCAGCGAATGCGACACGATCGCCAGCGCGTTTTTGGCCGCATCTGCATAAACCGGGCCCAATACCGATCGGCCCCGCAAATCGCCCAGCCAATCGGGATCTGATCGGTGCCCCGGACCCGAGATAAGGGCGTGACGATAGGGTTGCCGGAACGCTTCGAAGGTCTCAAAACCCAGTGTTTTCGCCATGTTTACAAGGGTGTATGTGCTCACATGGGCTTTGCGCGCGGTTTCGCGAATTGAATCGAGCCCAAAGTCGGACGGGTGATCCAAGACATATTTTGCCGCCGCACGCATCTGGGGCGAAAACTGCGATATGCCCTGCTTGAGGGCCGCGGTTGTGTTGGCTTTGACGGTTGGGTCCATGCGATTCGCCTCCGGTCAGTTCAGATAACATATGTTATTTTGCGTGGCGATTGACTCTGAATGTAATTCCTCGCTGAATCAGATGTGTATCAAGCGAATTGCCGTTCGATCAGAGAGGCCCGCGCATGAAGACCGCATTTCACCTGATGGCTACGCCCAATGGTGCCCGGCTGACCAGGGCCGACCGCCCCGGCCTGCCAATCCCGGCTGATGAGGTCGCCGCCACCGCCGTGGCCTGCGCGCAGGTTGCTGCATCAGCCATTCATGTCCATGGGCGGGACGCAATAGCGGCGCATTCGGTTGATCCGGCACGCCATGACGCGGCCGTTGGCAAGATCAGGGCGCGAACCGACATCGCAATCCAGATCTCGACCGAAACCGCGGGCATCTTTGACATCTCGGCCCAACGCCGCCGCCTGAAACAGCTGCCCGCCAATGATGCCAGCGTGGCCTTGCGGGAAATTTCGCGTAGCCCGGATCAGCGGACCCGGACCTACCAGGCCGCCGCAGGGCGCGGCATTGATCCGCAGCATATTTCTTACACACCTGATAAGGCCGGTCAGCTGCAGCGCCACTTTGACCGCCGCGACATTCTACCACAATCGCGCCGGGTGATTTTCGTCCTTGGCCGTTACGATTTGCAGCGACTGGCCTCACCCGACAAGCTTGACCCGTACCTGACCGCGATGGGGGCCGAGGATCTGAACCTGGCTGCCTGCGCCTTCGGATTTCAGGAACAGGATTGCCTGCGTGCCGCGCCCAACCGGGGTGGAAACGTCAGAATCGAACTTGAAAACAACCACATAACCCCTTCTGACACACCCTATCAAAACAACGAAACCGCTGTTGCCGACCTTGTCCAGGTCGCCAATGACGCCGGTTTCCAAACCAAACAGGTTCCTGCATGACACATGTTTTTCCGCGCCAGATGACCGCCCCTCCGGTCAAGGCCGTTGCCAGTGAAGGCTGCTATATCACGGATCAGTCCGGCAAACGCTACCTTGATGGCTCCGGCGGCGCGGCGGTGTCCTGTCTGGGACATGGCGACCCAGAGATCATCGCCGCAATTCAGGATCAGGCCGCCCAACTGGCCTATGCCCACACCGGATTTTTCACCAGCGACCCGGCAGAGGCGCTCGCCGATCTGCTTATTCAACATGCGCCGTCGGGGCTGGATCGGGTCTATTTCGTCTCTGGCGGATCAGAAGCGATCGAAGCCGCGCTCAAGCTGGCGCGCCAGTACCATATCGAAAACGGGCAACCGCAGCGCCGCCACGTCATTGCCCGGCGCCAAAGCTATCACGGCAATACGCTTGGAGCTTTGGCGACGGGCGGCAACCAGTTGCGGCGGGCCCAGTTTGAACCCATGCTGATGAACGTCAGCCATATCGCCCCTTGCTATGAATACGTTGACCGGCACGCGGATGAAACGCCCTTCGCATACGGGCAGCGCACCGCACAGGCGCTGGAGGACGAGATTTTGCGCCTTGGCCCCGATCAGGTCATGGCCTTTGTTGCCGAACCCGTGGTTGGCGCGACGCTGGGCGCGGTTCCGGCGGTGGCGGGGTATTTCAAGCGTATTCGCGAGATTTGCGACCGCTACGGCGTTCTGCTGATCCTGGATGAGGTGATGTGCGGCATGGGGCGCACCGGTCATCTGTTCGCCTGCGAGGCGGACGGGATCGCACCTGATATCCTGTGCATCGCAAAGGGGCTTGGCGCAGGGTATCAGCCCATCGGCGCTATGATCTGCTCAAAGACGATCTATGATCTGATCCGCGCCGGATCCGGGCAGTTTCAGCATGGGCACACCTATATCGGCCATCCGATTGCCTGCGCGGCCGGCCTGGCTGTTGTCAATGCCATCATTGATCGCGGACTGATCGCGGCGGTGAATGCCAAGTCGGCCCAGTTGTTTGACCGTCTGGATGCGGCCTTTGCACAGCATCCCCACATCGGCGATATCAGGGGCCGCGGGCTGTTCATTGGACTTGAACTGGTCGAAGACCGCGAATCCAAAACCCCCTTTGCCCCCGACCGCAAGATCGCAGCACAGATCAAGGCGGCAGCCTTTGATGCCGGGTTGATCTGTTACCCGATGAGCGGGACCCGCGATGGACGCACGGGTGATCACATCCTGCTGGCCCCGCCTTTCATTCTGTCCGAACCGGACATGGATGTGCTGGTCGCGGCCCTGACATCCGCGATGCGTGCCATCTGACGCCAGATCACGGCCCGCCTCTCGCGAAACGCCACCGCTTTTGCACAGATGCGGGAAACTTTCCGGCGACCGCTGCTGCAAACGTCGACATTCCCGCCCCTGGCGATTATGCCCTGCCCTGAAACGACGCGGTCAAGCTGGTGGCCGCACAAGACCGCTGGATCATTGGGTGTCCAGTCGATGCAAGGGAAGTGACCGTCGCCATGTCAGCCAATCAGAATTCTTCGCCCGCAAAACAGGCCGCCCAAGCCGTCCCAAACTTTGTCGCGATCGGGGAATGCATGGTTGAAATGGCGCCGTCCGGGGTCGCTGGGCAATTCCAGATGTCCTACGCGGGGGACACATTCAACACGGCCTGGTATCTCAGACAGCTATGCCCGACATGGGGCGCCCGTTTTGTTTCGCGGATCGGCACCGACAGCGCCTCTGACGGGATGCTGGCCATGGCACAGAAGGCGGGTCTTGACACCGGTCATATCGGGCGCAGCACTGACCGGTCGATCGGGCTTTACCTGATTTCGCTGGTGGACGGTGAACGCAGCTTTTCCTATTGGCGCGACCAATCCGCCGCGCGCCAGCTCGCGGATGATCGTGACAGCCTTGCCCGCGCGGTGGCAGATGCGACCTGTGTCTACATCTCTGGCATTACGCTGGGGATTCTGACACCTGACTCACGCCAGACCCTGCTTTCGGTTGTCGCCGAGGCCCGCGCCGCGGGGAAGGTCACGATGTTTGATTCCAACCTGCGCCCGCGTCTTTGGGAAGACACTGCAACAATGTGCGACACGGTTATGCAGGCCGCCGCCGTCAGCGACATCGTGCTGCCGTCTTATGATGACGAGGTGACATACTTTGCCGATGCCGATCAGGAGGCCACGCGGACGCGCTATCTGAATGCGGGCGCGACAACGGTGATCGTCAAGAATGGGGACGGCGTGATCGAATACGCCGCCGGTGGAAACCTTGGACAGGTGACGCCCAACCCTGTTGGCAACATTGTCGACACAACTGCGGCGGGTGACAGCTTTAATGCGGGCTTTGTCGCCGGTTTCCTCGCCAATGCGCCGATCGAAGATGCGATCATGCAGGGGGCGGGTGTGGCCGCGCAGGTGATCAGCCAGCGCGGCGCGTTGGTCAATCTGGACCTGACAAAGCTCTGATCGCGGCCACAGGCGCGACCTTTCATAATTTATATCAAAGGGTTGCCCGGTTCATCTCCGTGCAACTCACAGCAACTCACAGCGCCTTACTGGACTGGGCGCCGGGTGACTTGCATGTTCGTGGCACACCCTGATCAGGCTGCTGCCACACCTGATGCCGCCCTGATCAGCGCAATCGCAACGGAGATGTCAAAATGTCCAATGATCAGCGCCTCGGCCCGCAAAACTGCTTGCTGTTGCTGGTCGACCGGCAACCCCATAGCGCAACAGAGGCACAGTCCGAAGTCTGGAGCCTGCACCGCGCCATCACCCTCATCCTCGCCAAGGCCGCCGCGGAATTTGACATTCCCATTCTCGTATCTACCGCGCGGACAGAGGCATTTTCATGCCTGATCTTTCCGGCCGTTCTTAGCATTGATCCCGATCTAGGGCTGTTGGAAAGGCATCCGCAAAACTCATGGTCGGACCCCAGTTTTCACCAATTGCTTTACCGTGTCGGCACCGGGCGGCGGCGAAGCATCGTTGTGGCCGGGTTCTGGTCAGACCTGAGCGATTTCGACACCCTCGACATGACCAACTATGCCAGCAACGGGCATATGTTTCCTGTGTCCCAGAACCGGACGGACACCGAACCGCAGCGCGGCGCAGACCGCACCACCAACAACAACCACCACGTCACACCACTCAGCTGGCAGGACACATTATTGCAATGGCACTGCCACGCAGCATGAAAGGAGGTCACCACTGAACACTTTGACGATCGAGACACATCGCGTGCAGCCCGAACAAGGGGGATGATCTCCTCTGTCTGTCCTCCTGCGGGTTTCGATGTGTGCGGATGTCGCCTTGCACAAACGGCGGCATCCGACCCAAGACGACGGCGTGTATTATCGAATGGGGTCTCCCGTCCGCTTTCCGTTCCCGGCGACGATGGCCCACCACGCCAAGACCGCGCATGACGCTATCCTCCCCGTGTTCATGCGCATAGGCGGCACGTTTCATACTCTCCCGTGATGTGACCTGCCGATGCCCGAGGGACGCCCTCCCTCGGGCATTTTTGTGCAACGCCGCGGCAGTTGCCCAAACCGATGAAGGCCCCTATCGTTTGTGTCAGGAAGCGAGGCGCACTTGCAATGACCGGCAAGGCCAGACCCACCCAGGACGTCATATCATTCGGCGAGTTTCGTTTGCGGGTGAGCGAACGTGTGCTGGAAAAGCAGGACACTGCCGTGCCGATCGGCAGCCGGGCATTTGATCTGCTTGTGGTCCTGGCGCAGAACGCCGGGCAGGTCGTGTCCAAACAATCCCTGATGGCAAGCGCCTGGCCCGATCTTGTGGTCGAGGAAAGCAACCTGCGATTCCAGATTTCGCAATTGCGCCGGATCCTTGAAGTCAGCGAAACCGGGGCGCGCTACGTGATGAACATCCCCGGGCGTGGATACAGTTTTGTTGCGGCCATCGCACAGCCCGACAGCGGTGAACCCGCCGCGCCCCTGCCGCCGCCGCTGGCCCGGATGGTAGGCCGCCGCACAGCAATCACTGGCCTGCTGGATCGACTTCAGACCAGCCGTTTTGTCACGATTGTGGGCCACGGCGGCATCGGCAAGACGACGGTGGCTGTCGCCGCCGCGCATGAATTTTCCGCTGCAACCGATACGCCGGTGACCTTTGTTGACCTTGGCAACGCACGGGATGCGGCCATGGTACACGGCCTGCTTGCGGATGCGCTGGGTGTGCCGCTGCACCCGGACAATCCTATTGCGGGCCTAATCGGCGCCTTCACGGACACGGCAATGTTGCTTTGCCTTGATTGTTGCGAACAGGTTGTTGACGCTGTCGCGGAGGTGACAGAGGCGCTGTTTGCGGCCCGCTCCGATCTGCGCATTCTGACGACCAGCCGCGAACCACTGCGCGCAGAGGGCGAACATGTCCTTGACCTGCCGCCGCTTGAGGTTCCCCAGAACGCAGGGCTCCTTGCCACAGCGGAGGTGCTGGCCATTCCCGCCGCCGCGCTGTTTGTGGAACGCGCCAGGGCCAGCGGGTACGACCGCCCGATCACGGCTGCGGATGCAGCGGTCATCGCGCGGATATGCGAGCGGCTGGACGGCATCCCCCTTGCCATTGAATTTGCAGCTGCCCGCGCAGCAACCCATGGGCTAGGCCCGTTGGAAACGCTGCTTGACGGGCGGTTGCAGCTGTTATGGCAAGGGCGTCGCACCGCCACGCCCCGGCATCAAACGCTGATGGCCACTCTTGACTGGAGCCACGCGCTGACCTCTGACATGGAACAGGATGTGCTTCGCCGGCTGTCTGTTCTCGTTGGTCCGTTTTCAATGGACGCCGCCGTTGCCATTGCCAGCGACAGCGCCATCCGCGCCCCGGACGTGATCGCCGCCGTCGAGGGGCTGGTCACCAAATCCATGATCCTTGCGATACCGACCAAAGCCGGTGCTACCGAATTTCGGTTGTTGGACATCACCCGCGCCTATGCCTGCGAAAAGTTGAAAGACGATGCCGCATGTGATGCGACAAAAGCGCGTCACGCGGCCTATGTCGAAACCGTTCTGACCGATATTTACGCCGACACCAGCCTGACCCGCAAAAAGCGCAGGCGCCGTCTGCACCCGATGGTGGGCAACCTGCGTGCCGCGTTGGAGCATCGCTTTGGCTCTGGCGACAATCCGACGGGCAGGCAGACACTGGCCCGCACCGGCACGATGGTGTTTCTGGAGTTGTCATATTTGGAAGAATGCCGCAATTGGGCCGAGGCCGCCCTGTCGGCGCAAACACCCACAACACGCGGCGGCGAAGACGAAATTGCCCTGCAGGCCACGCTTGGCCATGCCCTGATGTTCACGCGGGGCAACTCCGCTGCGGCGCGCGCCGCGTTGGAACGCAGCCTCACCCTCGCCAAGGGGGCGCAGATGTACGAACACCAGTTCCGTACGCTGGTGCATCTGCACACGCTGCATCGGCGCACCTGCGAATACAATCTTTTGCAACCGATTGTGGATCAGGCCGCAGCGCTTTGCGAACGGCTGGATGATCCCTACCTGCCCAGCGCGATGCACGTCTTTTCCGGTGTCACCTTCCAACTGACCGGCCGGATCGGACCTGCCATCCACCACACAACCGCCGCGCTCAGCGGACCCTGGCAGCAGCACCGGGCTGGCCCGGGGCATTTTTCCTATGTCGGCATGGTCCAGATGGTGCGCGCCTTGTCGCTCTGGCTAGGCGGGCGGTTCAGTGACGCCGCCGCTCTTTCGGACACACTTGTGGCAGCGCCTGAACGTCAGGACGTCGCGATGTATTGCGCCGGGTTAAGCCATGCGGCAATCGTATTTCACGGGCTTGGCAAGACCGCGCGACTTGACGCAACGATTGCCCAGTTGATCCAAAGTGCCGGGCGCAACGGATTGGCCCCTTATGTTGCCGTTGGCAACGGATTTCGCGGGGTGCGGCTGATCGAAACCGGTCAAACGGCGCAGGGCTGCGACATCCTGCGGGACGTCATCGCGACATTGCACAGCTATCGCTACGCGCTTTACGCCGGGCAGTTCATGCGCCCTCTGGCGATCGCGAGCGCCAAAGACGGCGCCTTTGCCGGTGCCCTGGATCTCATCGCGCAACCACTTGAGTTTGCACAGCAACATCAGAGTTTCGAAGTCGCTGAGTTCCTGCGCACCCGTGCGATCATCCTGGCGCGCAAGGGCGATGGCGCAGCCGCCGATGCTGCATTTCAAGCGGCATTTGACACGACACTGCAACAAGACGCGAAGGGCCTGGCGCTGAAGGCGGCGATCAGCTGGGTGCAGCACGCCCCGCAAGCCACGGCGATCGCGGCACTAAAACAGGGTCTGGGGCAGCTGGCTGATGACGATTCATCGGCAGATTTGGCCAGGGCCAGGGCCTGCCTGTCAGGGCATTAACCATACGCTCATGCCCGCGCCGCATAAATCGCGCGCTCACAGTCTGCCAGGCAGGCCATCACCCGTGGGTCATAAAACGGCAAGGACTGGGTCATGAAAACGGCCGCAACATCGCGCTTTGGATCAATCCAGTAATGCGTATTGCACGCCCCCGCCCAGCCTTGGCTGCCGCTGGCCCGCAGACCCGGCTGTGTCTGATTGCAGATCACTCCCAACATGCTGTGCGTCGACTGTTGCTGCAGGATCACGTCGGCGGCCAGACCCGGCACAGTCGTATACATCGGGGTCACTGTCTGCCCTTGCATCTGATCTGCCAGAAACAGCTGAAGACTTTGCGCGCTGGCAAGCCTTTCACCGTCCAGTGATCCTTCATTCAGGATCATCCGCAAGAAGCGCAGGTAATCCGCTGGCGTCGTGAATAACGCATGTCCCAAACCATAAAATTCGGGCTGCGCGGGTGGATCAAGTGCGAAGGGCACAAGCGCGCCCGTGTCATCCCGGATCGAAAGGTCGCAAAGGCGGTCCCTAGCGCTGTCAGGCTCAAATAAGGTGTCGCGCAACCCAAGAGGGCCGAAGATTTCCTGCACGCAATAGGTGTCAATCGCGCGGCCATCCACCGCCGCGACAACCTGCCCCAGCCAATCCGTGCTGATGCCATAGGCCCAGCCCTGCCCCGGTTCCGCGATCAAAGGGTAGTTCAGCGCCGCTTTCAGACCGCTCAGTATTCCGGGGTGCCCTGTGACCTCAAGGTAGTTCGCGACATCGGCATTCCAGAATTCATAGGCCAAGCCGGATGTATGGGTCAGCAGGTGGCGCAATGTCGCGACCTGCGTCTGTGGTTTCAGGATCGGCCCGTCAGCCGCAAAACCATGCAGGACCTGCAATTCTTGCCAAGCCGGCAGAATGTCAGACACCGGAGTGTCAAGTGTCACCCGGCCCCGTTCCATCAATTGCAGAACGGCAAAGGCGCAAACCGCCTTGGACATCGAAAAGGCGCGGAACAGGGTGGTTTCGCTTGCGGCCAACCCCGCACGCGCCTGCCCCGCTGCACCGGATGCAAAGGTCGTCTCGCGACTGGTCGCCATGGCGACGCCAAAGGGGATATCGCCGCGATCAATCGCCGACGTCAACAGGGTTCTGATCCCAGACATGTGACACCTTAGCAGAGCGGGGCCAATGGTCAAAGTCTACGGCCACGCCGCGCGCGCGAAACGCAGTGCGGGCCTAACGCATGCCGCAGCGCAGGCGCGAACCCAAGCGCGCCGCGGGTCAGCGGGTGCGCGGTGACTGCCGCGCTTGCACAGTGCTGTATCCGTCAGATTGTGCCGCGCACAGCCTGTCACACAAACGCCCAATGCCTGGTTGCGGTGGATTGCCCCCCCGTTCGCGTGGCATTCACCAGCAATTCGTTCTGCCGCAATATGATCGTGTTCCGCCCGGCGGCCTTGGCGGCATAGAGCGCCTGATCGGACCGCTTGAGAACATCCACACAGCAATCATCGTGATGGTTGGGCGAGGTCAGCCCGATGCTGGCGGTGACGGCAACCATCCCATCGGGCGTTTTGATCGGCGTGCCCCCAATCGCATTGTGCAGACGCTGCACCAGCGGAGCGGCGTTTTCCGCACTCAACCCGCTGATCAATACGCAGAATTCCTCGCCCCCCATGCGCAGGACGAAATCACCCTGTCGCAGCTTAGCGCTGATCCGGTTGACGGTTTCACACAGCACCGCGTCACCTACCGCGTGACCCATCGTGTCATTCACCAGTTTGAAATGATCAAGGTCAATGGATGCAATGCTATAGGGTCGGCCCAACCGCTCCCAATCCTCCCAAAGCGTGGCCGCGCGTTCCGTATAGACCGTACGATTGTAAGCCCCGGTCAGCGGATCCGTTTGAGCCAAATGCGACAGGGCGGCGACCTTTTGGCGCAACTCCATCTGTGAGGCCAGAAAAGCGGCTATGCATTCCACAAGTCGCACATCGGCCCGACGGACCTTGCGCCGCTTGCGATAGCTGACCGCGATCACGCCAAAACACCCCTCTTCGCCCAGCAGCGGTGCCGCGATAATTGTGCCCATGCCCTGCGCGGCCAATGCGCGACAGCCCTGATAGCTTTGCTGCGCCAGATTGGTGACAACCCGTGTCGTGCGATCCATGAACGTATCCCCGATCAGCGTGCCAGCGATCACGTGATCCCGTGCGACATTACCGGATCGTCCGGCGCGGGCGGTATGGCTGCACATCTCGTCGCGATTGATCTGGTAAGACAGGCTGCACCGTTGCGCCCCAAGCATCGCGCAGCCCCAATCACAAAAAGCGGTGGCAATTCCCGCATCGTCCTGCGCCAGCCGCAGCGTATCCAGAAATCCGCCTGGCACCAATGCATCAATGGGCAGACCGTGTTCACGTGGGTGGGTTTGTTCTTGCAGCATCACCACATCTTTTTCGGGGTTTATCTTCGTTAGGCCCTCAATCCTAACAATTCCTCAACACGGTCGCGGATGCGGGTCGTTTTCGTACCGGCAGGGGAAAATTGTAATCAAAGTGGCGACAACATCCGCCTTCATTGCAGAGCTTTGCCACGTTTCAAACACAAGTTCGCTGTTCTTAAGACCGGTACGGCGCAACCCCTGCCCCCATTGTGAAGCGAGATCATGGAACCTGCGAAGGTCGAGACCCCAGACGAAACACCGCATATCGACCCCGTTGCATTGGCGCCGGGGACGTCGTTGTTGAACGGGCAATATACCATCGTGCGTTACCTCAGTTCCGGCGGGTTCGGGATTACCTACCTGGCACGTGACAGTCTGGACCGGACTGTCGTGATCAAGGAATGTTTCCCCGAATCCATCTGCAATCGCAGTGACGGCAAAGTGCGGACCCGCACCGGGAGCCAGACAAACGAATTCCATTCGCTGGTCGAAATGTTCGTGCGCGAGGCGCGCAATGTCGCCAAGCTGCGGCATCCTAATATCGTGGGTGTGCATCAGGTCTTTGAAGACAATGATACCGCCTATATGGCGCTTGATCTGATCGACGGTGAGGATCTGCTGGAAAAGCTGGAAGAAAAATCTGCCAGTTTCACCCCGGATCTGACAAAACGCCTGTTGCGCACCCTGCTTGACGCCATCGCGGTGATCCATGATCAGGACATGTTGCACCGGGATATTGCGCCCGACAATATCCTGATGGATCGCAGCGGCAGCCCGGTGCTGATTGATTTCGGCGCCGCGCGGGAAGAGGCCAGCAAGAAAAGCCGCGCCATCTCGGCGTTGCTTGTGGTCAAGGACGGCTATTCGCCCCAGGAGTTTTACATCTCGGGCGGCAAACAGGGCCCATTCAGCGATCTTTATAGTCTGGCGGCGACATTCTATCATCTGATCACCGGCGAGGCGCCTATCAATAGTCAGAACCGGATTGCTGCGCTGGCCGCCAATCGTCCCGACCCCTATGTGCCGCTTGCCGGCCGGTTTGACGCCTACGAACCCTGTTTTCTGGCGGCCATCGACAAGGCGATCAATGTCTTTCCCGATGACCGCATCCAGTCGGCGGCGGAATGGATAGCGATGATTGACCCAGAGGCGCGTCGCAACAGCGAGCAACGCAAGGTTGAGGACGACGCAGAGGTGCACAAGATCATCTCGCAACTGGTTGTCGAAGTGGCCGAATCCATCTCTGTAGATAGCGAAATCGAAGAAAGCAAAAAGCAGGAACAGGCCGTGGCCATCGCCGAAAAGGCGCAGATGAAGGCCACGCGCAACCGGCTGACGTTGATGGAAATGGTCGACAATGACAGCGCCCCGGTGACACAGCCAGCGCCCGTGTCCACGGTCGACGACATCGAAGATCACGCACCGTCCCCGGACTGGCGGCGCAGGCTGCGGACGCAGCGGCGTATCGCGGTCAGCCTGGTCATATGCGCCGTGGCCATCAACATCTTTCAGAACCCCGAAAACAATATCGCGACCTACGCAGGCCCCGAAATCCATGCATGGATTGATCGCGGCATCACGCTGGCGCGCGAACATGTCCCATGGACCCCAGCATCGCTTTGAAGGCGATATGACAGAAAGGCAAAGCATATGTCGATTTTCAGACGTGTCTTCAGTGATCAACTGGCAGCAGAAGAGTCTGCAAAACAGCCTCCCCGGGACGTGCCCGACAGCGGCGTGCCCGCCAATGCCGCCCCGGCAAGCCGCCCTGTTCTGGTTGTCTCAGATGAACCGCCCCGCGCTGAGGGTGCTGGCGCGGATGACCACGCAGCCGCTGCCAGCCCGACCGGGGATCAAACGCCCGACTCGCTCATGGCCCGCGCTGCCGAGGCAAACCGTCTGATGCAAAAGGCGCGACCGGCAGTAAAACCTACCCCGCCGGTTGCGGTTGCGGACCCTGCCCCCGTTGCACCAATGGCCGCCGTGCCCGCGGCCCCGCAGGTCCCGGCCGCGCCCCCCGCGGCGCCACCCCCCGCACCTGCCGCAGATCCCGCGCACGCAATGCCGGCGCGGCGCCGCACGCGCACCCGCATTCTGGGGTTTGACCAGGGTGATGACGACATCGGTGATCCGATCGCCAAAGCCGGTGAAGCGGTACAGAACCGCGCCTTTCCCACCGGTTGGATTGTCATCACCGATGGGCCGGGACGCGGTCAGTTCTTTCCGCTATTCGCTGGCGTGGCCATGATCGGGCGCGGAGAGGATCAGGCCATTCCGCTGGACTTTGGTGACATGGCCATCTCGCGCCAGAACCATGCCGCGCTTGCCTATGATCCCGAGGACAACAAGTTCTACATTGGCCACGGCGGCAAATCCAACATCATCCGCCTGAATGGTCGCCCGGTGCTGGCCACGGAAGAGCTTTCGCATGATGACACCTTGCGGATCGGGGAAACCACACTGCGGTTTGTCGCGCTTTGTGGTGGAAACTTCCGCTGGGCCGTAACTGCCGATGAATGATATGGCTGCAACGTTCAAATTCGACAGCGCCACCGCTATCAGCAAAGGCGCACGCGAGTTGCAGGAAGATGCAATCATCGCGGACTTTTCCAACGGCGCGGACGCCAGCATCGCCGTGCTGGCCGACGGCATGGGTGGTCATGCGGCGGGTGATCTTGCCAGCAAGATCGTCGTGACAGAGGTCTTCAGCGAATTGACATTCCGCCGGCAGGAATTCTGCGACACGCCTGCGACACTGCCTGAAACGCTGCGCAAAGCCGTCATTGTCGCCAACGATAGCCTCGCCACTTACGTCGATGAGAACCCCCAGACACGTGGCATGGGTGCCACCTTGCTTTCAACGATCATCGTCGCAGATGCCCTGTTCTGGGTGTCGGTGGGCGATTCACCACTTTATCTGTTTCGCGACAACGATTTACAGCAATTGAACGAAGATCACTCCCTTGGACCGCATATTGATATGCTGGTGCGCACCGGGGTCATGTCGTTTGAGGAAGGACAGGACCATCCAGAGCGGAATGCGCTGACCTCGGCACTATTGGGCCGAAAGATCGCGTTGATCGACTGCCCCGAAGAACCGATGCAGCTGCGCCCCGGCGACACGCTGATCATGGCCAGCGATGGGTTGCAGTTTCTGGCTGATGAACAGATTGCCGAAACCCTGCGCCAGTTGCCGTTCAGCCGCAGTGCCGAGATTGCCGACAACCTGATGCGTCAGTTGGATGGGCTGGGCGATCCGGATCTCGACAACGTGACGATGTCGATCATCCAGATTCAGAATGCGCCACCCAAAGAGAAGCCGCTTGTCGTGGATGAACCCGCAAAAACGCAGGACCGACCCCGCTTTCGCTTTCGGCGCAGCACACCGGAAACAGCCGGGGCACCGGCGGAATGAAGGACGCCGGCCCCAAAGATGACCTGACTGGCGACTTGGCGCTGCTGCTGCGCAACCCCGCCCTGCCCGCCCGCGCGCGTCAAAAGGCAGACCGGCTTTTGCAGCGTCTCGGCACACCGGTTCGGATTATCATCCTCGGCCCGAGGCCGGACCAGAATGCCGCACTTCTTGCCAGTCTCGTGCCTTATATGACCGCCCAGGACATATACCTTGAACTGGGCGACTGGCCAATGACGGCGACGACACTGCGGGGCATTGATAGCGTGATCTGGGCGACTGAAACATTTGGCGCAGATGAAGCCGCCATCTGGGAGGCCGCCCCAGATGCCTTGAAGGACCATAGTTTTCTGGCGGTCTGTGACCCGCCAAATGCAACCCTTGTTGCAGAACTTGCAGATCGCACACCCGACGACTTTCTGGGGTGCTGCGCCGTGCCAATGGCGCAGGGTGAACTTGCCCCGCAAACACTGGCCGATGAACTGCGGTCTCTTGTTGCACGCGGCCAGCAGGCCGATCACGACAATGCGCTCATATTCCTTGAAAGCAACAAAGGGTTCTTGCCCCGCGCGGGAGAGATCTTTCCGCCTTTGACCACAGCCGCAGACGCGCCACCATCGCCACCACCCACAGCTGCCTCACCCGCGCCGCTGCCGACCCCCGTGCCGCTGCCGGACAAGGATCGCACAGCCCAAGGGCCTGCGGTCACGGTCCCTTCACCCGCGCCAGATCACATGCCAATCTCGCGGGCGGCTGATCCCGATACACCGCAGGGGCTGTTTGAAAATGCATTTGCCTTCCTGCAGGATCGCGCGATGGCGCTGGCCGGTGTGTCACTGTCAGATGCATCCGCCGGCCCTGCGGCGGTGCTCGACATCTGTGCGGCTGCGTCGGAACATCTTGCCGATCTCGTGACGGCGGAACCGCCGTCCGATGAGACAGCCGAATTTCGCGACGACGTCTTGCTGGCAGCCGACAATCTGGTGCTGATGCGTCTGGAAGACGACACAAGGTCCGCGACGGATGCTGTCACCACCTTACTGCAGCTCCAAAAAGAGCTCGCGACGCGTTTGGCAGCGTGAAACCGCAGGTTTATTCACCGGATATCAACCAAAAGGATGTCATCTTCCGCCAGAGCGACCCCCCTGCGCGCATGATGTGAAAATGCGCCGCCCCGCCAGACGTTAAAGGACCTCACATGAACGCCCAGCCAGAAGGTCTTCATAATGCTGCACCACTGACGCGGGCAGAAAAACTCCTGCAGTCGTCGGCCGTGGGGTTGGACGAATTTTCCGCACATTTGCGCCCACTGCAGGATGCGCTGCAATGTGCCACCGATCTGGGCACCATCGACACGATCAAGGCGGCGGCCAAGCTCAGCCGGCAATTGGTCAAATTTGAACCCAGCATTACCATGATCGGTCAGATCAAATCGGGGAAAACGACCCTCGTGAATGCGATGATCGGCTGGCCGGATCTGCTGCCCGCTGATGTGAATCCCTGGACCTCGGTTGTGACATCGCTGCACCTGACGCCCTGCGCGCTGTCGCCCCCCACGCGTGCCAAGTTCCGGTTTTTTGATACCAATGAATGGGATCGCCTTGTCAAAGGCGGTGGCCGCATTGGTGAGTTGGCCGACCGCGCAGGCGCGGATGACGAACTGGCCACGATCATGGAACAAGCCAGAAAAATGCGGGAAAAGGCCAAGGCGCGGCTGGGACGCAAGTTCGAACTGCTGCTTGGGAATGAACAATCCTATGGCTATTTCGACAAACCACTGGTCGCACGCTACGTTTGTCTGGGTGACGACGATATGGAACAGGGCACCGCGGGCAAGGCGCAGGGCTACTTTGCGGACATCACCAAATCTGCCGATCTTTACATGCAGCAGCGGGCCTTTCCCGTGAACCTGTGTATCCGTGACACGCCGGGCGTTAACGATACCTTCATGGTGCGCGAACAGATCACCATCAAGGCGATCCGCGACAGCCGTATTTGCGTCGTTGTCCTGTCAGCGCACCAGGCGCTCAGCTCAACCGACTTGGCCCTTATCCGCCTGATTTCAAACGTGAAATCCCGCGAAGTGATCATCTTTGTCAATCGCATTGACGAACTTTCCGATCCCGGCAAGCAGGTGCCGCAAATCCGCAAAAGCATTGACAGGACATTGCGTGATCATCAGGGCCCGGCTGATGCGACGGTGATCTTTGGCAGCGCGCTTTGGGCGCATACGGCTGCCACGGGGTCGCTTTCAAAATTGCCCAAGGCCAGCCAGGAGGCCTTGTTCAACTGGGCTGAAACCACGCAGGTTGCTGATCTGCACCAGGGCGACGCACATGGGTTTGTCTGGGAATTGTCCGGTGTTCCGGCGCTGTTTTCCGCAATCTCAAACCGCATTGTCGAAGGTGAAGGGCGCGACATGGCCAAGCGGATTGCCGTGAGCACCGGCAACCTGTTGAACGGTATCATTGTCAATGACAACCTTGACGCCAAGGCCAGTGTTGGCAATGCCCAAATCTCGATGCCCCCGGATGAGATCGAAAATCGGCTGAACATGATCCACAAATCGCGTACTGACGCGTTGCGGCAGGCGCTGGATCAGCAGGTTGACAGTCTGCGCGAACGGGCAGAACGCTCGCACCATAGTTTCCTTGCCCGCGCGACCGATGCGCTGGCCAAGCACCTTGAAATGTATGGCGAAAACAGCCCGTGGTCTTATGATCCGGCGGGACTGCGCATCCTGCTCAATTCCGCTTACAAGGGTTTTGGGATCAAAATGCAGGCCGCCTATGACAAGGCGGCGCAGGGCGTTGTTGCAGATCTGCGGGCCCTGTTTGGTGAGGCATTGCAGTTGGACGCCAGCTTGTTTGAACCCGGCATCCCCCCTGCCCCGCATGTGCCGCCCCCTGTCGGCATCGGGCAGACGATCGCGCTTGATCTGCGCGGCAGTTGGTGGAAAGGCTGGTGGAACCGGCGTCAGGGATATGACGCGCAGGCGCAGCGGTTTCATGATCTGATCAAGGCGGAAACCGAGGGTCTGGTCATGGAGCTGGTCAAGAATCAGGCCATGATCGTGCATCAGGCGATGGTCTCTCAGCTTGACGGTTTCATCCATGAACAACTGGATCTGTTGCGCAGCATGACATCGGCTGCTGACAAGGGCGCCGTCGATGTTGATCAACTCCTGGGCGTGCAAGAGCTTGAGGCCCGTGATGCGCAGCTCACCTCGATGCTTGATAATCTGCAAGGATATACAGAATGAAGAATACGGCCTCTCGCAAACCTTGCCTTGCGCTGATGGGCGAGTTCAGCGCCGGCAAAAGCACACTTGCCAACCTGCTGATCGGCTCTGACCCCCTGCCGGTGCAGGTTGTTGCGACGCAGCTGCCGCCGGTGCGCATTTCCCATGGGGATGATCCGGCCTACGCCGTTGATCTGGATGGACAAAAACACGATGTTGATCTGCACAGCCTGGGCGAATTTGACCTTGATCAGATCGCTTATCTGCAGATCTTCTGTACTGAGGATATTCTGCTGCAATGCGATCTCCTGGACATGCCGGGGATCTCTGATCCCAATATGTCCTCCGACGTGTGGGAACGCATGATTGATGACGCTGACGGCGTCTTGTGGTGCAGTCACGCAACGCAGGCCTGGCGCCAGAGCGAGGCGGCCGTCTGGGCCGAAATGCCGGAGTCGCTGCGCCAGCACAGCCTGCTATTGTTGACCCGGATCGACAAGCTGCAAACTGAATCTGACAGGGCACGCGTGCTCAACCGGGTCAAACGGGAAACCGCAGGTCTGTTTGCTGGGGTCTTGCCGATCTCGCTCCTGCTGGCGACACAGGAACAGTCCGATTATGCGGTGTGGCAGCAAAGCGGTGCCGAAGAATTTGCGGCGCAACTGATCCAACTGCTTGCCGGGCTGAACGGCGCCGCGCCGGATGCGGAAACCGACCTGCCTGCTGACGCGCTGCGCCTGCCCGGTCTGGAGGTGCCGGCGGGTCTCAAGCCGGAGGTGGCACAGCCCGAAATGCCAGCTGTTCCGCGCGTGTTGCCCCGGCGAATCCGGCAAGACGGACCGAAATCACCCCGTCCGCCCGCGGAATAGACCACGGTTAACCTCGTTAAAAGGATGTTGGTATAGGTCAGGGTTGCGCAGATCGCGCAAACCACGGGCGGCGCTCTCATGAAGATACCACCAATCCTTGACGAACTCCGCGCGGCATTTCCCGAATGTCGTGGCGTTGGATATGCCGATTTTTCAACAGATATGATGCTGGCCACCAGCGCCGCGACGTCTTTGGCCCAGGAACGGTGGGATGCCTTGTCCAATACTGCGGCGCAATTGATGTCAGGTCAGGTGGCGGACCGGTTTGGGCAGGCCCTGTCCGATCAGGATGCAGACCTGCCGCATTATGCCATTGTCTTTGACGGTGACGATTGTTTTGCCTTTGTGCGATCCAGCGGTGATGCGGCGTATGGCCTGTGCTGCCTGTGCAGCCCCGGCATCAATCTGCCCCGGTTTCTTGAACATTCCCAGCGCACGCTGGCGGCGGTCGATGATGTCGACTGAGCTTGAGCTTCTTGAAAAGCGGATCAAACGCTTTGGCGCGATTGCCGCTGATCTCAACCCGCGTGACCTGCATCTCGATACAAATACTGTTTCTGCGTTCTGCCAGCATGTAAACGAGGTGCAGCTGCCCCGGCTTTTGACATTCCGCAATGGTCGCAACGAAACGCTGGCAATTTGTGTCCGGGCGGGGCGCATCATCATGATTGATCCGGCAACGTCTGACGGGCTCAGCCAATCCGGGGCAGTTTTGAACGGTCAAATACTTGATAATGCATTGGAAAAACCAAAGTCCATTGCCGCAGAAATCATTGGCGGCTTTCTGAACGACACAACGCTCTGTGCCCTGACGGTTGACCGTTGGCAGGATGACGCCAGCGCCGCATCACCGGGTATTCCGCCCGAAACGCTCGTCCCGCCGCCTGGACAGGACGGCCGCGACAATGGCGCGGCCCTCGACCAGCTGTGCCAGCTCTCTCACGCCCACATCAGAATTTCGCGCGCAGAGATCACTAAGGTGGCGTCCGCTGACGCACATCGCGATGCGCTTATCGCCCTTGCTGAAGAGGAAATCGAAAATCCGTCTGATACCGCCGCTGCAGGGGATGGTTGCGTAATCGTCGGTGGTGGGCTTTTGCAGGCCCCCTGGGTGGTGGTCATGCGGATTGGCGCTGACATCGTTGTTGCACGACTGGACCATGACAGCCTGCCGGATGTTCTGACCCTGTGGCGCGGCCACATTGCCCAATAGAAAAGGCGCGGCACATCATGCCGCGCCCGCAATTTTTCCCTGAATGCCTATTTACGACAGGTCAAACCGATCGAGGTTCATCACCTTGGTCCAGGCGCCAACAAACTTTGACACAAACGCCGATTTGGCATCGTCCTGCGCATAGGCCTCGGCCAAGGCGCGCAATTGCGAATTTGACCCAAAGACAAGATCAACGCGGGTTCCGGTCCACTTCACTGCGCCATCGACCCGTCCTTCATACGTATCATCGCCGTCCGGCGCAGGCGCCCAGCGCACTGACATATCAACGATGTTGGTGAAGAAATCCGTGCTCAACACGCCGACTTGATCGGTAAAGACACCATGCGACGACCCGCCGTGGTTGACACCCAGCACCCGCAAGCCACCCAACAGCGCGGTCATTTCCGGCGCTGTCAGGGTCAGAAGTTGCGCCTTGTCGATCAACATTTCCTCGGGCGAGGATGTGTAGCCCGGCTTAGCGTAATTGCGGAAACCATCAGCAGCAGGCTCAAGCGCGGCCATGCCTTCCGTGTCGGTTTGCGCTTCGGATGCGTCAACCCGGCCCGGCGTAAACGGCACGGTCACGTCATGACCGCCTGCCTTTGCCGCCGCTTCAACGCCAGCCACTCCAGCCAGAACAATCATGTCAGCAAGCGAGATTGCCTTGCCAGATTGCGCTGCATTGAACGCCCCGCGGATTCCGTCCAATGTTTCCAGTACCTTGGACAGAATGGCAGGCTGGTTGACGTCCCAGTCTTTCTGCGGCGCAAGCCGGATGCGCGCACCGTTTGCGCCGCCCCGCTTGTCGGAATTGCGGAATGTGGAGGCCGCAGCCCAAGCCGTTCCAACAAGATCGGACACGCCCAACCCAGAGGCGATCACCTGCGCCTTCAGGTCCGCGACGTCGGCCTCATCAACCAGGTCATGATCAACGGCAGGCAGCGGATCCTGCCAGACTAGTTCTTCGCTCGGCACCTCCGGGCCCAGGTAGCGGGCAACCGGCCCCATGTCGCGGTGGATCAGCTTGAACCATGCGCGGGCATAGGCATCTTCAAAGGCAGCCTGATCGTTCTGGAACCGACGGGCAATCGCTTCGTAGGCAGGGTCTGCCCGTAGTGCGAGGTCCGCGGTTGTCATCATCGGTGCATGCGACTTGGACGGATCATGTGCATCCGGCACGGTCCCCTCACCGCCCACTGCGGTCCATTGGTAGGCGCCCGCCGGGCTTTTCGTCAGCTCCCATTCATAGCCGAACAGAGTTTCAAAATAGGTGTTGTCCCAGGTGATCGGGGTGCGGGTCCATGCGCCTTCAATGCCGCTGACGGTGGCATTTCCTCCGACGCCATTGCCCAGATCGTTCTTCCAACCCAGCCCCATCTGTTCAATCGGCGCGCCCTCCGGCTCTGCGCCGACAAGGGCGGGATCGCCCGCGCCGTGCGCCTTGCCAAAGGTGTGCCCCCCCGCCACAAGCGCGACGGTTTCCTCGTCATTCATGCCCATGCGCCCAAACGTATCGCGGACGTCAAAGGCAGAGGCAACAGGATCAGGATTACCATCAGGACCCTGTGGATTGACGTAGATCAGGCCCATCTCAGTCGCGGCAAGGGGGGCTTCCAGCTCCCGATCGCCCGAATAGCGCTTGTTGGTCAGCCATTCGCCCTCGACACCCCAATAGATATCTTCTTCGGGTTCCCAGGTGTCGACACGCCCGCCGCCGAATCCGAAGGTCTTGAACCCCATTGATTCCATTGCGACGTTTCCGGCCAGCACGATCAGGTCCGCCCAGGAAATCTGGTTGCCGTATTTCTGCTTGATCGGCCACAACAGGCGGCGGGCCTTGTCCAGGCCGCCATTGTCGGGCCAGCTGTTCAGCGGGGCAAATCGCTGCGCACCCGCGCCTGCACCGCCGCGGCCATCGGCCAACCGGTACGTCCCGGCAGAGTGCCAGGCCATCCGCACAAACAGCGGGCCATAGTGACCATAATCAGCAGGCCACCAGTCCTGACTGTCGGTCATCAGCGCGGTCAGGTCTTTTTTCAGCGCCGGCAGATCGAGTTTCTTGAATTCTTCGGCATAATCCACCGCGTTCCCGAACGGGTCGAGTTGCGGGCCGTGCTGGTGCAGGATTTTCAGGTTCAGCTGATTGGGCCACCAGTCGCGGTTGCCGCGCACTTCGTTGGTGGCATTGATGCTGGCGCCATGTGCAACGGGGCATTTGCCCAGATCGTTTCCGTCCATTTTTATCTCCGCTGATATGATTTGCGCCCTGAATAGCCGATTCTTGCGATATGCTTAAGTTGAATTTTCTAATCCAACTGATAATTTTAAGTTATGAAAAACCTCACGATCAGACAGTTGCGCTATTTCGAAGCCGTCGCGCAGGAAGGGCATTTTGGCCGGGCCGCAGACCTTTGCGCAATCTCTCAGCCCGCGATTTCAGTGCAGATCAAAGAGCTTGAGCAATCGCTTGGCATGGCGCTGTTTGAACGCAGCGCACGCCTGGTCCGGCTGACCCCTTTTGGTGAGGTCTTCGCCACGCGGGCGCGCAAGATTCTGCAATCTGTTGATGACCTTGGCGATCTGTCCCGCGCCGCGCAGGATGGTCTGGCCGGCAAGCTGCGTCTTGGCATCATTCCTACGATTGCGCCCTATCTGCTGCCGCGGATCGTTGGCAATCTCGGGCTGTCATTTCCTGACCTCGATCTGCATGTCCGCGAAACGTTGACTGACAAGCTGATTGCTGAATTGGTTGACGGGCGGCTGGACGCCGCGATTGTCGCCTTGCCGATATCGGAACCCTCGCTCACCGAATGGCCGCTGTTTTCTGAGAATTTCGTGCTGGTGCGCAGTCTTGCCGATCAGCATAAATCGGTGCCGGACACCGCATCATTGCGGGAAATGCGCCTGCTTTTGCTGGAAGAAGGGCATTGTTTTCGTGATCAGGCCCTGTCGTTCTGCAACCTGCGCCCAAACCTCCCGCGCGACGGGATGGATGGCAGTTCACTTTCCACGCTGGTGCAGATGGTTGGCACCGGGCTGGGTGTGACGCTGATCCCCGAGATGGCCGTGGCGCTTGAAACCCGCTCTGCCGATGTTGCGGTGGCCCGGTTCGCGGCGCCAGAGCCTGCGCGCACTATCGGGATGGTCTGGCGCAAGACCAGCCCGCTGGTTGACCAATTGCCGCAGGTGGCAGAGGTCGTGCGCGCCTCTGCCGACGCTATGCGCGATGGTCAGGATCAGGGCTGACAACAAAAAGGCCGCCCCTGGGGACGGCCTTTTGAATAGGTGGTCATGCGCGCCTTAGTTCTTGGCGTAGAATTCGACAACAAGGTTTGGTTCCATCGTGACCGGATAAGGCACATCGCCCAGACCCGGTGTGCGCACGAAGGTCGCAACCATTTTGGAGTGATCAACTTCCATGTAATCCGGCACGTCGCGCTCGGGCAATTGGCTGGCAACCAGGACCAGCTCAAGCTGCTTTGACTTCTGGCGTACTTCGATCACGTCGCCTTCTTTCACGCGGTAGGATGGGATGTTGACCTTCTTGCCGTTCACGGTGACGTGGCCGTGGTTCACGAACTGACGTGCGGCAAAGACGGTTGGCACGAACTTCGCGCGGTAAACAACGGCGTCCAGCCGGCGTTCCAGCAGGCCGATCAGGTTTTCACCGGTGTCGCCCTTGACGCGCTCAGCTTCGGCATAGTGGCGGCGGAACTGCTTTTCGGTCAGGTCGCCGTAATAGCCTTTCAGCTTCTGCTTGGCGCGCAGCTGCAGACCAAAATCAGACAACTTGCCCTTGCGGCGCTGGCCGTGTTGGCCGGGGCCATATTCGCGACGGTTCACGGGGGATTTGGGGCGACCCCAAATGTTTTCGCCCATACGGCGATCAATTTTGTACTTGGCAGCGGTACGCTTAGTCATACGCTGATCTCCTTCTTGTGTGTGAAGGGCGTTGTCCTTTCCCCTGATTTTGCAGGGGCGACAGGCATCCCCTTGCGAGGGCCACCAACACCAATGAATGGCGGGCTTATATGCATGCCCAGACCAGAGTCAACACAGAATCGCCGCTTGCGTTTCTGCCCTTGCACCCCCCCTTGGCGACCGTCAGAAACCGGTCATGGACTCTCGCGCACTTCACATCCTCGCGGCCTTTGGCACGGGCGGACTGCTCAGCCTGATGGTGCTGTTCAACGGCACGCTTGCGGCTTATGGAAGTTTGCTCTTTGCCTCGTGGGTGCCCCATGCGACGGGTACGATCGCCGCTTTGGTATTTCTTGCCATTCTTCGCCCCAAAAAGGCCAGTGGTACGGCACCCCCGCTTTGGGCTTATCTGGGCGGGCTGTCTGGCGCTTTGACCGTCATGCTCACCTCGGCGACGGTAAATTCCGCGCTGGCCCTGTCAGGCACGATAGCGATTGGGCTGGCCGGACAGGTCGTATTTTCGCTGATCGTAGATCTGCGCGGCATGTTCGGCATGCCAAAGCGGATGCCGGCCCGCACTGACTGGATCGCGCTGGCCTTGATCATCGCTGGCAGCCTCATCCTCATCCTGTTTGGACGCGGCTGATGTTGGGCTATGCCGCACTTGCGTTTCTCGCCGGGGTGCTGGTGATCCTGAGCCGTCAGGTCAACGGTCGGTTGTCGCTGAGCACGTCGGCGATGCATTCGTCGCTCTGGAATCACCTTGTCGGAATGATCGCCTTGTCCGTGGTGGCCCTGTTTCTGGGTGGCCTGTTCCCACAGGATCCCGCCGCAATTCCCTATTGGGCCTGGGCTGGTGGCACCGTTGGGGTAATCTTCATTGCGGCATCCAGCTGGCTGGTTGTGCAGATCGGGGCGGCGCAGACTGCCCTGCTGATCATCGCAGGGCAGATGGTCTTTGGCGTCGCGCTGGATCTTTGGCTGGGCGCGCCGGGCAATCCGCTCGCGCGGATCGCCGGTGTTGCCCTGATCCTTGCGGGCATGTGGTTCAGCCGCCAAGGTCGACGTTAACCGGTTTCCCGCTTTGACAGCTTTCGGTCGCGGCATCCGCCAGCATCTGCGCGCGCAACCCGTCGTGGATCGTAGGCGCTGGCCGTGTGCCCGCGGTCAGGCAGTCCACGAAATGGGTCAGTTCATTGCGGTAGGCTGCGGCATATCGCTCCAGGAAGAACGGTTGCGTCGGTGAGATGCTGATCCCCGCGCCCGTGGACAGAACTACCGTGTCCTGCGGGATATTCGCGACGCTGATCAGCCCCTTTTCCCCATGCACTTCGGCGCGCTGGTCATATCCATAGGTGGCCCGGCGCGAGTTGCTGATCTGGCAGATTTTTCCAGAGGCCGTTGTCAGTGTGACGGCGGCCGTGTCCACATCACCCGCCTCGCCAATTGCCGGATCAACCAAGGCCGACCCAACTGCGTACACCGTCACCGGCTCTTCGCCCAACAGGAAACGCGCCATGTCCAGATCGTGAATCATCATATCGCGAAATATCCCGCCAGAGCTTTCGATGTAGCCAATCGGAGGCGGGCTGGGATCGCGCGACAGGATCGTGACCATTTCGACCTTGCCGATCTCGCCCGCGGCAATGCGTTTCTGGGCGGCTGCGAAATGGGGATCAAACCGGCGGTTAAACGCGGTGAGAAAGGGCACGCCCGCGGCCTCCACGACCTCGATGCACGCCTTGATCCGCTCCGAGGACAGGTCAACCGGCTTTTCGCAAAAGATCGCTTTGCCAGCCGCTGCGGCCTGATGGATCAGATCGTAATGTGTCGTGGTTGGCGTGCCGATGATCACCGCGTCAATGTCATCACTTGCGATGATGTCGTCCACGCTGCGCACATCCGCGCCACAGGCACGCGCCAGCGCCTTGGCGGGGGCTTCAAATGCATCCGCAACGGCGGTCACCGTGGCATGGGGCAAATGGGCAATACTTGCGCCATGAACCTGCCCAATCCGCCCACAGCCCAATATTCCAATTCTGATCATCTCGCTCCCTTTCATGCGGCCGCGCGAAACCCACGCAACACCGCGCGGGTTTTGCTGACCAGCGGATCATGTGTGTCCCTGAGGATTTGGACCCTGTCAAAGCGGGCCGGATCGGCATTCACCGCATCCCGCAGCGCCGCGCCAAAGGCCATGCGCAGTTCTGTTCCGATATTGAATTTGCAAATCGCCGATTGTGTTGCCAGCATCCGGCGCTGCTCCAGCGGCACACCTGACCCGCCGTGAATCACCAACGGCACCTGGGTGACGGCCTCAATCGCGCGGATGCGGTCGATATCGAGGCCGCCGTCCTTGTCCTGTTGCAAATGCACGTTGCCCACACTGATCGCCATGGCGTCCACTCCGGTTTCCCGCGCAAATTTCGCCGCCTCCTGCGGGTCTGTCCCGGCAGAGCTTTCGCCATCCGCGTAGCCGACAAAGCCGATTTCGCCCTCGCAGGAAATGCCCGCGGCATGTGCCATTTCGGCGATCGCAGCCGTCTCGGCAATGTTTTCGGCCAATGGCTTGCGCGATCCGTCAAACATCAAAGAGGTGAAACCGCTCTCCAGTGCTTCTTTGCATTCGTCGGCGGTATAGCCATGATCCAGATGCGCCACGACCGGCACCGACGCGGCCTCTGCCAGATGGCGAAACATCTTGCCCAGCACCGGCAAAGGCGTATGCGCGCGACACCCCGGGCCCGCCTGCAGGATCACTGGGCAGTTTTCGGCCTCGGCGGCGGCGACATAGGCGCGCATGTCCTCCCACCCCAGGGTGACAAGGCCCGCAACAGCATAGCCATCGCGCAAGGCAGGTTGCAGCACGTCTTTCAGCGTCGCGAGCGGCATGGTCATGCTTTCTTTTTGGGGCGCCCATCGGCAATGCTGCCGTGGTGCGTTGACACTTGGGGCTATTTGAACTTGGCAACCATGTCCTTGATGCCCGGTATGGTTTCAACCTGATAGGCGTGGGTCGGCTGAAAGAACTGCACCAGACTGCGCTGGCTCAACCCGCCCAGAATGGTGAAATAATACATTTCATACCCCGGCATGACGGCGCAGGGGTGATAACCCTTGTCGATCATGATCGTTGAGCCGTCCATCAGCTGATAAGCGTCCCCCGCCTTGCCCTCTTCACGTTGCAATATCTGCACGCCCGACCCGTGATTGGGGCGAAAACGAAAATTGTAGGTCTCATCATGGCGGGTTTCGATGATGTTGCCGTCGGCATCCTTGCGGTCGGTGTCATGCTTGTGCGCCGGAAAGCCCGACCAGCCGCCCTGCCCGACGGTGAACAGCTCTGAAACAAGCAATCGGCCCACCTTGTCATGGTATTGCTGGCCAAGGATATGTTTGATCTTGCGATGGGTTTTTGTGTCGTCAGAGCCATATTGAACCTTGTCCAGGGCGGCGGCGCGCACATCAAACGGGTCAAGCACCTTGTCGTATCTTGCCCCGGCGATAAAGGTTTCGGTGTCGGTTGTGCAGGTCAGCGTAACCTTGGCCCCGACCGGCACATAGACGCCTTCGGGCTCCCCATCCCAGACATCCGTGCCGCGCTGGCCAAGGCTGGCAAAGGCGACGCCTTCAACATCAACGTCAACCGTGCCGGTCGCCGGCACGATGCAGGTTTCATATCCCGGCACCTGATATTCAAAGGTTTGGCCGCGGGTCAGTTTGACGATATTGAAATAATTGAGCGGCACAGTCGGATCATCAGCATCAACAATCGGTTTGTTCTGGTTGTCATGGGGTGCGACGTGCATCGGCTTTCCTTTCAGGTCTCGGACGCGCCGGGGTGGCTTGCGAGGAATTTTTCAAGTTCAGATGTAATTGGCATGGCCGGGGCGCAGCCGGGTTTGGCGACGACAATCGCAGCACAGGCGGAACCGCGCAGGATTGCGGTCTTCAGATCGTGCCCGGCGGCAATTGCACTCAGCAATCCGGCCATGAAACTGTCGCCTGCTCCGGTCGGTTTCAATGCCTCGACCGCGTAGATTCCGGTGCGGATTTCGGCACCATCCGCGAAGGTCACCGCGCCATGTTCGCCCATCTTGTAGATCACGATCTGGGCGGATGTTTCTGCAAGCGCGTGGGCCTTGGCGAGCCCCCTGTCCTTGCCGCCTGCCATGAACCCGAACTCATCATCATTTCCGACAATGACGTCCGACAGCGCGCCCGCCTTTGACAGGACCTCAGCGGCGACTTGCGGGCTTGGCCAACTATAGGGCCGGTAATCGACATCAAATATGATTGGCAGGCCAGCGGCACGGGCCAGTTCAAAGGCGCGAAATGCCGCGCTGCGCGACGGCTCTGCGGCAAAAACCGTCCCGGCAGTCACCAGCGCGCCGTATTGGCTGTAATCCACGGCCTCAACATCCGCGGCCGACATTTCAAAATCAGCCGCGCCATTGCGATATATGACTGACTGGTGCCCCTCCAGCCGGGTTTCATATAACGCCAGTGAATTGCGGGCCTCGCCGCCTTCGGCGTGAACATGGGTTGTGTCAACGCCATAGTGGTGCAACTTGTTGACGCAGAACCGCCCCACGGCATCGTCCGACACCCGCGTCACAAGCGCCGCCCGCCCGCCCAGTTTGACAATCCCCGCCGCGATATTGGCCGATGACCCGCCCATATCGGCGTGAAACGTCTCTGCATCCTCGGTTGCAATGCCGGGCGCGGGGAACAAATCCATGCCGACCCGCCCAACAACCACAAACGTGTTGGACTTGATGCCCTCAATGGCGTCCATCAGACACCCTTCCGCTGCTTGGCACGGGCTGATTCAACTTCGATGTGCTTTTCTGCGACCTTGGGATGATCCGTTACATGTGGCGTGCCAACCTCCCACCATGTGTGGCCTTCGGTGGTCCAGCCCTCGTAGGCGTCCACCTTCATGACAATGACATAGGTCTTGTCACTGGCCTTTGCGCGTTTGAACGCCTCGCCCAGTTCGGCAGGGTTTGCGACAGTTTCGGTCGCCGCACCCATCGCTGCGGCATGCGCGTCAAAATCAACGGTGAATTGCGTTGTCGCCGTTGGCGTGTCGGCGATCAGATTGTTGAAACTTTCGTTTCCGGTGTTGTTCTGCAGCTTGTTGATGACGGCAAACCCGCCGTTATCCAGCAGCATTACAATCAGTTTCTTGCCCGTCAGAACTGACGAATAGATGTCAGAGTTCAGCATCAGATAGCTGCCGTCGCCGCAGAACGTAATGACGTCTTGATCAGGCTCACGTTCGCTTTGTGCAATTTTTGCACCCCACGCCCCGGCAATTTCATAGCCCATGCAAGAAAAACCAAACTCAACATCGACTGTCCCGATGTCGAGCGTGCGCCAATTTGCTGTCACCTCCGCAGGCAGCCCGCCCGCTGCTGCGACAACCCGGTCGCGCGGATCGCATAATGCGTTTACCACACCGATTGCCTGCGCATAGCTGTTGGGCCGGTTGCCGGGTTTGACGTTGTCAGCGACATAGGACACCCATTTGGCGCGCTCCGTCTTTGCGAAATTCGCCCATTCCGCCGACACCGTCAGGTCCAGCGCCGCATGGATCGCGGCAAGGCCAACCTTGGCATCCCCCACGACAGGCAGTGATCTGTGCTTGCCCGCATCATGTCGCCCGACATTCAGCCCGATGATCTGTGCGTCCTTGGCAAAGGCAGTCCAGGACCCGGTGGTGAAATCCTGCAACCGGCAGCCGACCGACAGGATGACGTCAGCCCTTTCTGCCACGGCATTGGCGCTGTCTGACCCCGTCACCCCAATGGGGCCGCAATTTTGCGGGTGCGTATCCAGCATGTTGGCGCGCCCTGCGATGGTTTCAACCACCGGAATCCCCGTAGCCTCGGCCAGTGCTGTCAGCTCTGCAACGGCGGCTGAATATTGCACCCCGCCACCGGCAATGATCATAGGACGTTCCGCAGCTTTCAGGGCTGCAACGGCGGCATCAACCTCCACCGGGTCGGGCGCGATCCGGCGGATATGATGACATTTCTTTTCAAACATCGCGACCGGATAGTCATAGGCCCAGCCCTGCACATCCTGCGGCAGACCCAGAAATGCCGGACCGCAATCGGCCGGGTCCAGCATCGTTGCCAGCGCATTGGGCAGCGACTGGATGATCTGCGCCGGATGAGTGATGCGATCCCAGTAGCGTGTCACGGCCCTGAAGGCATCATTCACCCCCAGCGTCGGATCGCCAAAGTGTTCCAACTGCTGCAGGACAGGATCAGGCAGCCGCGTGGTATAGGCATCGCCACACAGCATCAGCATCGGCAGCCGGTTGGCGTGGGCCAGGGCAGACGCCGTCAGCAGATTTGCGGTGCCCGGACCAGCCGAGGCGGTGCAGAACATGAACCGCTGCCGCAGCCAGGTTTTGGCATAGCCAGAGGCGGCAAATCCCATGCTTTGTTCATTTTGTCCGCGATAAAGCGGCAGCACATCCCTGTGATCATACAGGGCTTCACCCAGACAGGTGACATTGCCATGTCCAAAAATGCCGAACCCACCGCCGCAGACGCGCATTTCCTGCCCGTCAACAACGATGTACTGGGCAGCCAGCCACCGGATGATGGCCTGCGCCGTGGTCAGGCGAATTGTCGTGTCACTCATGGCGTATCCCCCGCGGTGCAAGTCAGACTTGCGTCTTTTCGAATCTGACGATACTAATTTTGCAACCGGTTGCAAACCGATTTTCTGGAAAGAGCGCGGCATGGCTGAGATTGGCATCGGAATTCTTGGCGGCGGCTATATGGGCAAGGCCCATGCGGTAGCGATGGCGGCAGTTGGCGCGGTGTTTGAAACGGCGCTGCGTCCCCGGCTCGAAATGGTCTGTGCCACAACACCCGAATCGGCAGAACGCTATCGCGCGGCCTATGGCTTTGCCCGCGCAACCGACGACTGGCAGGTGCTAGTGAACGATCCAAAGGTCGAAGCGGTGATCATTGCCAGCCCGCAATCCACCCATCGTGCCGTGGCGCTGGCCGCTTTTGCACTTGGGAAGCCGGTGTTCTGTGAAAAGCCGATGGGCGCGACGCTGGATGACGCAATTGCGATGACCAAGGCCGCAGCGGGGCAGATCAGCATGGTCGGCTACAACTACGTCCGCACCCCGGCAACGCAGCACGCCCGGCACCTGATCGCCTCCGGGGCGATTGGTGACATCACCTGGTTTCGCGGTGAGCATGTCGAAGACTTCTACGCCGATCCACAAGCTCCGGCGACCTGGCGGACGGAAGGTGATGCCAACGGCACCGTGGGTGATCTTGCCCCCCATATGATCAATTGCGCATTGGCCCTGATGGGCCCGATTGACCGGCTGATCGCCGAGATTGAAACCGTGCATACCAGCCGCCCCGGCGGCGATGTGACCAATGACGATCAGGCGCAGCTGATGTGCCGCTTTGCCAATGGCGCGCTGGGTCAGATGCATTTCAGCCGTATCCAAACCGGGCGCAAGATGGGCTATGCTTATGAAATCACGGGCACAAAGGGCGCTATCCGCTTTGATCAGGAAGACCAGAACGCGCTGTGGTTGTACCAGATGGATCAGAACGACGCCGAACGCGGCTTCAGCAAGATCCTGACCGGTCCGGCCCATCCTGACTACCTGCCATTCTGTCAGGGGCCCGGACATGGCACCGGCTATCAGGATCAGATCATCATCGAAGCCAAGGATTTCCTTGAGGCGATTGCCAGCGGCAAGAACCGCTGGCCCACGTTTCAGGATGGTCTGGATGTCTATCATGTGATCGAGGCAATCCGTGCCTCAGCCAGCGCCGGTCGCTGGCAAACCGTTTCTTCGTAAGGACCAACATCATGGCAATCACAATCGGCAATGCGCCCTGCTCCTGGGGTGTGGAATTCGCAAACGACCCGCGCAACCCCAGTTGGCAAGAGGTGCTCAAGCAGAATGCGGCGGCGGGCTACAAGGGGATTGAACTTGGCCCGGTCGGCTTCATGCCCGAAGACCCCGACGTCCTGGCCCCGGCGCTGAAAGACCACGATCTGACGCTGATTGGCGGCGTTGTGTTTCGCCCGTTTCATGATCCCGCCGCATGGGATGACGTCATGGATGGCGCCGTGCGGACCTGCAAGGCGCTGGTTGCGCATGGCGCGCAGCATTTGGTGCTGATTGACAGTATCTCACCCCGTCGTGCGCCCACCGCGGGCCGCGCCGATGAGGCCGAACAGATGGATAACGCCGAATGGGCCGCCTTCCGGGATCGCATCGCAACGGTAGCAAAACTTGGCACAGAAGAATACGGGCTGACCGTGGGCATGCACGCCCATGCCGGTGGTTTCATCGACTTTGAACCGGAACTCGAACGCCTGCTGGACGAGGTTGACGAAAGCATCCTGAAAATCTGCTTTGACACCGGCCATCATTCCTATGCCGGCTATGATCCGGTGGCCTTCATGAAGCGGCATGTGGGGCGGATATCCTACATGCACTTCAAGGACATCGACCCAGCGGTCAAGGCGGATGTCGTCGCCAATCGCACCGACTTCTACAAGGCATGTGGACAGGGCATCTTTTGCAATCTGGGACAGGGGGATGTCGACTTTCCGGCGGTACGGCAAGTCTTGCTTGATGCAGGGTTTGATGGCTGGTGCACGGTCGAACAGGACTGCGACCCCACCCTGCCCGGCACCCCGCTGGAGGATGCGCAAAGCAACCGGGAATATCTGCAATCCATTGGTTTCTAAAGGACTATCGCAATGGCAAAATTGAAATGGGGCATGATTGGTGGCGGTGAAGGCAGCCAAATCGGCCCAGCGCACCGTTTGGGTTCCGGGCTGGATGGCCTGTTTGATTTCACCGCAGGCGCGCTTGATCACCGCCCCGATGCGGGCCGCGCCTACGGACAGCGCCTTGGCCTTACCGCAGACCGCAGCTACGGCAGTTGGCAGGACATGCTGGCGGGTGAGAAGGACCGCGACGACCGGGTAGATCTGGTCACCGTGGCCACCCCCAACGCGACTCATTTTGAGATCACCAAAGCCTATCTCGAAGCAGGGTTCCACGTGCTCTGCGAAAAGCCGATGACAATGACCGTGGAAGAAGGCGAAGAGATCGTCAAAATCGCCCGGGCGTCCGGTGCAATCTGCGCGGTGAACTATGGTTACACCGGCTATTCGCTTGTGCGGCATATGCGGGCAATGGTGGCGCGCGGTGACATTGGCAAGGTGCGCGTTGTGAAGGCCGAATTCAGCCACGGCCACCACGCGGATGCGGCAGACGCTGACAACCCGCGGGTCCGGTGGCGCTATGATCCGGCGCAGGCCGGGGTCAGCGCGCAATTTGCCGATTGCGGCATTCACGCCATGCACATGGCCGCGTTTGTCTGCGGGCAAGAGGTCACAAAACTCTCCGCCGATACCGTCTCTGCGATCCCGGTGCGGGTGCTGGAAGATGACGCGATGGTGAATTTCCGCATGGACGGCGGCACCGTCGGGCGTCTGTGGACCTCGTCAATTGCGCTGGGGCGGCAGCATGGCCTGACCCTGCAGGTGTTTGGTGAAACCGGCGGGCTGCGTTGGGCACAGGAACACCCCAATCAGCTTTATCACATGCCGCTGAACGGGCGCTTGCAGGTGATCGAACGGGGGGAGGGCAACCTGTCACCCGAAGCGGACCGCACCAGCCGGGTCACCGTGGGACATGCAGAGGGGATGCCCCTGGCCTTTGCCAATATCTACGCTGATCTGTCCGAGGCGATCCGCGCCCGCAAGGAGGGTCGCGAAATGGATCCGGCAGCAAACCTTTATCCGCGCGCCGAAGACGGGCTGCGCTCTATGGCGGCTGTCTTTGCCGTTGCAGAAAGCGGAAAGGCGGACGGTGCCTGGGTGGATGCCCGCCCGCCGATGTTCCGCTAGCCCTTGCGTGACGGTGTGGCTGGGCTAAGTTACACCGTCATGATCAACCGTTTTGTGCCCCTGTTCTGCCTTCTGTTGCCCGCCTGCGATGGCTTTGGTGGGGATGCCTTGGGTGCGAATGCGCCCTCTCCGATGCTAGGGGCGCTGACGTGCGTTGACGCAATTGCCGACCGCTACGACCGTGCGCGCCGCAACATCGTTGTCGTGCGCACCGATACCACGCGCGAGGGCACGGTCACGCTGCTGTCGGTGGATGGTGATATCGCGGATTATCGCTGTGTCGTCGCGCCCGGCGGCAGCATCACCGATCTGGTGCCGCTAACGGATCGGGCGTAGCGTCCCACGTTCCACGATGTCGCAGGGAAACAGCCGCGCTTCGGGCGGCGGGCTGGTGTCGCCCAGCATATCCACGATCAGCCCCACCGAGGCCCGAATGATATCTCCGATGGGTTGCCGGATCGTTGTCAGATCAATATTGGCCCAGCCGGCCATTTCCATGTCGTTCAGCCCGATGATGCCAATATCATCCGGCACCGATAGCCCCGCGTCGCGCACAGCGGACAATGCACCGATCGACAGCACATCATCGCCGCAGAAATAGGCCTGCGCCGGATCGCCCTGCAACAGGCGGGTCATTTCGGCCCGCCCCGCGTCAAAGGAGTACTCTTCCGCAAACGAATGGCTGACGCTGATCCCGGGACGTCCTTCAAGGTCCGCCATAAACCCAGCGAGGCGATCCTGCGTTGATGTCGCAGCCTCCGGTCCGCCCAGAAAGGCGATCCGGTCATAGCCCCGCGCCAACAGCGTCTGGGCCGCCATGCGACCACATTCGGCATTGTTGATCCCCACGACATTCACATGCGGCGCGGTGGAATAGCGCCCAAAGGTGTGCACCACCGGAACCCCGGCATCGGCAAACGCCTTGGAAAACCCCGGCGGCAAGGTGGATGAGGCGACAATCACACCGTCCACGGAATATTGCCGCATCATCTGGACCGAATTTTGCGGGTCGGTCTCATCCGACAGATTCACCAGCAGGGGTCGCAACCCGCGTTCCTGCAGGGCGCGGGTAAAACGGTCAAAGACGGTCAGGAAAATCGGGTTGTGAAAGTTGTTGCTGATCAACCCAATCATCTTGGTGCGGCCCGTCGTCAATGACGAGGCCAGCGCATTGGGACTATAGCCAAGCTCGGCCGCGGCGTGCTGCACTTTGCTGCGCATTTTCGCCGAGACAGAGGCCCCGTCCGTAAAGGTGCGCGACACCGCAGAGCGTGATACGCCTGCCCGTTCTGCAACATCCTTCAGTGTAACCGCCAAGACATTTCCCCCTGCGCCCAAAGTATTAGCGCAGCTCCTTTGCGTTCGCACGCCTTGGATAACATCATTTTGCAACCTGTTGCAAAGTCAGTCGATCACCCGCATTTTGAATAACCGCAGGACCCGCAGGTCATGCAGCCTTCGACCATGCGCAGCTCATAGGATCCGCAAGATGTGCAGGCCTTGCCCCGCGGTGCCCCGTTCAGTGCCACGACGTCCGCCTGCGGATCGGCCTTCAGCCCCATCCCCTCGCCAGCAAGGAACCCTGTCGCGACCATGTGCCGTTCGATCACGCCACCAATGGCCGCGAGAATTGACGGCACGTATTTGCCCTGCATCCATGCACCGCCGCGGGGGTCAAACACGGCCTTGAGCTCTTCGACAACAAAGGACACATCGCCGCCACGCCGGAACACGGCCGAAATCATCCGCGTCAGGGCCACCGTCCAGGCAAAGTGCTCCATATTCTTTGAGTTGATAAAGACCTCAAACGGGCGCCGATGTCCGGCGACAACCAGATCGTTAACGGTGATGTAAATGGCATGTTCGCTATCCGGCCACTTCAGCTTGTAGGTCGCGCCTTCCAGTTCTTGGGGTCGGCCAAGCGGTTCGGACATATAGACAACCTCGGCCCCTTCACCATCGACGTCGCGCACCTGATCGGGCACTTCTGCGGCAGGTTTCTCTTCACTCACCGACAGAACCGACCCGGTCACATCATTGGGACGATAGGTTGTGCAGCCTTTGCAGCCCTGATCCCATGCGGCCATGTAGACCTCTTTGAAATCGTCAAAGCCGATGTCCTCAGGGCAGTTGATCGTCTTGGAAATTGAACTGTCGATCCACTTCTGCGCTGCCGCCTGCATCCGCACATGTTCCAGAGGGGCCAGCGTCTGGGCGTTGACAAAATAATCGGGCAGAGGCGCATCGCCTTTCAGATCGCGCCACATCTGCACGGCGTAATCGACGACCTCTTCTTCGGTGCGCGACCCGTCCTTTTGCAGCACTTTGCGGGTGTAGGCATAGGCAAACACCGGCTCGATCCCCGACGACACATTGCCCGCGTAAAGGGAAATCGTGCCGGTTGGGGCGATCGAGGTCAGCAAAGCATTGCGAATGCCGTGGGTGCGAATTGCTTCGCGCACGTCTTCGTCCATGTCCTGCATAGTGCCTGACGCCAGGAATTTTTCCGCGTCAAACAGCGGGAACGCCCCCTTTTCGCGGGCCAGATCGACCGAGGCGAGATAAGCCGCGCGGGCAATCGCCTTCATCCAGCTTTCGGTCTGTGCCGCCGCCTCTTCCGATCCATAACGCAGTCCCAGCATCAGCAGGGCATCGGCCAGACCCGTCACACCCAGACCGATCCGGCGCTTGGCCTGCGCCTCCTGCGCCTGCGCCTCCAGCGGGAACTGGCTGACGTCGACAACGTTATCCATCATCCGCACCGAGGTGGCGACAAGGGTGCGCAGCGCGTCCTGATCCAGCTTTGCGGTGGCCTCAAACGGATCGCTGACCAGCCGCGCCAGGTTGATCGACCCCAGCAAACAGGCGCCGTAGGGCGGCAGAGGTTGTTCGCCGCAAGGGTTCGTGGCTGCAATGGTTTCACAATAGCTTAGATTATTGGCCTGATTGATCCGGTCGATGAAAATCACACCGGGTTCGGCATAATCATAAGTGGATTGCATGATCGCATCCCACAATTCGCGGGCCTGCACGGTGCGATATGTCTGCCCCTTGAACACAAGATCCCATGGGCCATCCGCCTTGACCGCCTCCATAAAGGGATCGGTGATCAGGACGGACATGTTAAACATGCGCAGCCGCGCCGGGTCCGACTTGGCGGTGATGAAATCCTCAACATCGGGGTGATCGCAGCGCATTGTCGCCATCATCGCCCCGCGCCGTGATCCTGCGGACATGATCGTGCGACACATCGCGTCCCAAACATCCATGAACGACAACGGGCCAGAGGCATCCGCCGCAACACCATGCACCGCAGCGCCCTTGGGGCGAATGGTGCTGAAGTCATAGCCGATGCCGCCACCCTGCTGCATCGTCAATGCGGCCTCTTTGAGCATGTCAAAGATTCCGCCCATGCTGTCAGGCACCGTGCCCATGACAAAGCAGTTGAACAAGGTCACCTGCCGCGCCGTGCCCGCCCCTGCGGTGATCCGGCCTGCGGGCAGATATTTGAAATCCTCCAGCGCGTCATAAAAGGTGGCCTCCCATGTGGCAGGGTCCTCTTCGACCGTGGCCAATGCGCTTGCGATCCGCTTCCAGGTGCCCTCGACCGTGTCGTCAATCGGCGTGCCATCGGCCTCTTTGAAACGGTATTTCATATCCCAGATTTGTTCGGCAATCGGGGCGGCAAAACGAGTCATATTGGTGGCTTTCCGGGCTAAGCGTGGCAGGCAGGACCTGTATCATACGGGGTGGATCGAGATTCGGAAACGGGTGGCGTTCAGATTGGCTCACACATTTATCCACACAATATATTGTGCATCAACACCTATCAACACCTATATGCAGCCCAATTGTGATCTGTCGCCCTTGAATCACACACCCAACCCTGCAACATAGGGGCCATGACAGGTACCGTGCATCTTCTCAAGCTTTCGGTTGGCACCGATGACGTCGCCGGGCTTGATGCCTGGCAGGCGACCAAACCGGCGCAGACTGACGATGGCTACCCCCGCCATATCACCCGGATGTGGCCCAAGCGAGGGGATGAGGTGCTGAACGGCGGCTCCATCTTCTGGGTCATCAAGGGTGTGATCCTGTGCCGCCAGCCGGTGCTGCGGTTGGATGAACATATTGGTGCTGACGGAATCCGGCGCTGCGCGATTGTGAGTGCACCGGGTCTGATCCGGGTGGCCGCCACGCCAAAACGCGCGTTTCAGGGCTGGCGTTACCTGGCGACCGGTGACGCCCCGGCGGACCTGCCCGCAGGGGTGCAGCACGAAGCAGCGCTACCGCCCGAAATGTCCAAGGCGCTGGCCGCGATTGGCGTCCGCTAGGGAAACCGCATTGCCCCGCAAACCCCTGCGGGTTAAACGGCCCCCGTAACCATTCCCAAGGGCACGGATCATGGCCAAGGACAAGAAACAACCCCGCCCCAAGGCGATCACGCCAAAAGGCTTTCGCGACTACTTTGGGGCCGAAGTGGCCCAGCGCCAGCAGATGCTGACCAAGATCGCCGGGGTCTACCATCGGTATGGCTTTGATGCGCTGGAAACCTCGGCTGTTGAAACGGTCGAGGCATTGGGCAAGTTTCTGCCTGACGTGGACCGCCCCAACGCGGGTGTCTTCGCCTGGGAAGAAGACGGCGACTGGCTGGCGCTGCGCTATGACATGACCGCCCCGCTGGCGCGGGTCTTTGCCCAGTACCGCAATGATCTGCCGACCCCCTATCGCCGCTATGCGATGGGGCCGGTCTGGCGCAACGAAAAGCCGGGTCCGGGCCGATTCCGGCAGTTTTATCAATGTGATGCCGACACCGTGGGCACAGGGTCCGTGGCCGCGGATGCCGAAATCTGCGCGATGCTGTCCGACACGCTTGAGGCTGTCGGGATTCCGCGTGGCGACTACGTCATCCGCATCAACAACCGCAAAGTGCTGAACGGTGTGCTCGAAGTCGCAGGCCTGTCTGGCGACGACGATGAGGCCGCCCGCGGGATCGTGCTGCGCGCCATCGACAAGCTGGACCGGCTGGGCATTGACGGGGTGCGCGCGCTGCTGGGCGCAGGCCGCAAGGACGAAAGCGGCCACTTTACCGAAGGTGCCGGGCTCACTGACGCGCAGGCTGACGTCGTGATGGGGTTCATGGCGGCAAAGCGCGATTCTGGCGCGGCAACAGTCGCGCGCCTGTCAGAACTCGTCGCGGATTCAGCAATCGGCACAGAGGGCGTGGCAGAACTGCAGACCATCTCTGATCTGCTTGACGCCCAAGGCTACGGCCCTGACCGCATCACCATCGACCCTTCCGTCGTGCGTGGCCTTGGCTACTACACCGGACCGGTCTACGAGGCGGAACTCACCTTTGAAGTCACCGACGAAAAGGGCCGGCCGCGCAACTTTGGCTCGGTCGCAGGCGGCGGGCGATATGACGATCTGGTCAAACGCTTCACCGGGCAGGCCGTCCCGGCAACCGGGGTGTCCATCGGGGTGGACCGGCTTTTGGCGGCGCTGCACGCCAAGGGGCGGCTTGATACCGCATCTGTCGGGCCCGTGATCGTGACGGTCATGGATCGCGACCGGATGGCGGATTACCAGACGATGGTTGCGGAGCTGCGGCAAGCAGGCATCCGCGCCGAGGTGTATCTCGGCAATCCCCGGAACTTTGGCAATCAGCTGAAATATGCGGACAAACGCGACAGCCCGATTGCGATCATTGCCGGTGGCGATGAATTTGACGCCGGCAAGGTCCAGATCAAGGACCTGATCCTGGGGGCCAAGATCGCGCAAAGCGCAAGCGCCGAAGAATGGAAAGATCACCCGCAGCAGTTTGAAGTGGCCCGCGACCAGCTGGTCGCCAAGGTTCAGGCGATATTGGCGAGCCAGGGCTGATGGACACGCTTGCAATTGCAGCCGAAGCTGACCGCCTGCGCGATCTGTTTGTCACACATGGCGCACAGGTGGTGGATGCAGATATCCTGCTGCCGGCCGATACGTTGCTGGACCTTTATGGCGAGGACATCCGTGGCCGTGCCTATCTGACCTCTGACCCCATGGGGGGTGAGGTCGTGCTGCGCCCCGATTTCACCGTGCCCGTCGTGCAAAAGCATATGGAAAGCCGGGCAGAACCCGCCCGCTATACCTACGCGGGCAAGGTGTTTCGCAAACAGGACAATGACCCGGCACGGGCGCGGGAATATGCGCAGGTCGGGTTTGAAGTCTTCGACGGGCGCGATCCAGCCGGGGCTGACGCCTGCGTGTTTGCAGCGATTGCCAAGGCGCTTGACGGGTTGCCTGTACGCGCAGCCATGGGCGATATCGGGATTCTGACCGCAGCAGTCACGGGGCTCAAGACCTCTGATACGCGCAAGGCCGCGCTGATGCGCCACATCTGGCGCCCGCGCAAGTTCAAGGCGCTGCTTGACCGCTTTGGCGGCCGCACGCCCCCCCCACCCAGCCGGGTGGCCCTGCTCGCCAAGGCTGATCCACTTGCGGCGGCGACACAGGTGCAGGGCCTGCGCAGCCTGACCGAGGTTCAAAACCGCATCGACGCCTTGCGTGCGGATGCGCAGACCCCCCCAATCAGCGCCGAGGAGCTGGATCTGATCGACGAACTGTTGGCAATGCGCGAAACCGCACCACATGTGCTCAGCCGGTTTCGCGACATCGCCGTCGATATGCCGGCCATTTCAAAGGCCGTACTGGCGCTGTCGGGGCGGCTCGCGGCGCTCGAATCCCGCGGGATCGACCTCGACAACCTCGAATTCGAAGGCAGCTATGGGCGCACTTCGCTGGAATATTACGATGGGTTCGTCTTTGGCTTTTACGCCACCGAAATCGCGGGCCTGCCCCCGATCGCCACCGGCGGCCGCTATGACGCGTTGACCGCACGGCTGGGACAGGGCCGCGCAGCACCCGCCGTGGGGGGCGTCGTGCGCCCCGATCTGGTGCTGTCATTGCAGGGGGCTGGATGATGCTGAAACTAGGTGTGCCGTCCAAGGGGCGGCTGATGGACAAGACGTTTGACTGGTTTGGCAGCCGCGGCGTGACCCTGCGCCGTGCGGGATCTGACCGGGAATACGCCGGCGCGGTTGACGGGATTGATGGGGTCGAACTTGTGCTGCTCTCAGCGGGTGAAATTCCCCGCGAACTTGCTGCCGGGCGCATCCACCTTGGGGTCACGGGCTCTGATCTGGTGCGGGAAAAGCTTGTGAACTGGGAACATCAGGTCAAGGAACTTGCATTGCTTGGATTTGGCCGTGCGGACCTGATCATCGCAGTGCCTGACGCCTGGGTCGATGTGGATACGTTGGACGACCTTGACGCCGCCGCCGCCGCGTTTCGCAAAGAGCACGCCATGCGCTTGCGCATCGCGACAAAGTATCACCGATTGGTGCGGGATTTCCTGCGGGCCGAGGGGGTGGCCGATTACGCGCTTGTCGATAGTCAGGGCGCAACGGAAGGCACCGTCAAGAACCAGACCGCAGAGGCGATTGCCGATATCACCTCGACCGGGGAAACGCTGCGGGCGAACGGCTTGAAAATTCTGGCTGATGGGCTGATCCACGCCAGTCAGGCAACCCTGTTTCGGGGGCGGCGCAGCGATTGGACAACAGACCAGCGCAACACCTTCAAGGCGCTCAGCGCCAAGCTCGACCTATAGCGGCAACGCCGTTGTGAACTTCAGCGCCCGCAACGAAAACGCAGAGACAACTGATTTCACCTCTGGAGCACGCAGCAGGATATTGGACATGAAGGCCTCATAATCCTCAACATCACTACAGCGGATCTTGAGCATGTAATCAGCGGTGCCAGAGGTCGTATGCGCCTCAAGTATGTTGGGCTGGTCGCGAATGGTCTTGGCAAACGTCGCCACCGCCTCGGCGCTATGATCGTTCAGGCGCACCGTCGCAAAGACACAAAGCCCGGCCCCAACCTTGCGCGGGTCAAGGATCGCCACGCGTCCGATCAGCACCCCAGCGGCTTCGAACTCCTGTACCTTCCGCCACACAGTTGACGTCGCCATGCTGCACGCCTCTGCCAGCTGGGCCAGCGACAAAGAGGCGTCCACCTGCAAGGCCTGCAGCAGCCTCCTATCCTGATCAGATAATTCCATTATTTATCCATATTTGGCACGTAGTGACCAAATTTCTGCATGAACCCGGATAGTTTGGCAAGTTTTTCGGCGAAATCCGCGCAAAAATTGGTCAGGAGGATTCACCATGCCCGCAGGTCACGTCTATCGTTCAATCTTGCCCGGCCCCGATGGCCGCTACCCCTATTCAGCCGAAGATCACGCGGTCTGGGGTGAATTGTTCGACCGGCAGATGAATACCCTGCCCGACGTGATGGCCCCGGCCTATCTGGAAGGTGTGAAGAAACTTGGCCTCAACGACAAATGCACGCCGCAGGTGATCGACATTGACGCACGGTTGAAGGCGCTGACCGGCGCCGGTGCCGAAGGCGTGCCCGCGATCATTCCGCCATCACGATTCTACGCGCTGCTCAGCCAACGCAAATTTCCGGTCGCTACATTCTTGCGACGGCGCTCCGAAATGGACTACATCGAAGAACCGGACCTGTTTCACGAGGTCTTTGGCCATTGCCCCCTGCTGACCGACAACAATTATGCCGACTTCATCGAACGGTTTGGCAAAAAGGCGATCAGCCTCGGCAAAGGCTACAGCTGGCACATGTTCCGGCTGTTCTGGTTCACGATCGAATTTGGCATGATAAATACCCCAGACGGGCTGCGCGGCTTTGGGGCGGGCATCGCCTCTTCCCCGGCAGAGGCCGCCCACGCGATGAGCGATGCGCCCGTAATCCGCGAATTTGATCTGCTGGAAATTTTCCGCACGCCCTACCGGATCGACATCGTGCAGCCAATCTATTTTGCCATCGACAGCTTTGCGCAACTATCGGCCTGTCTGGACGCCGATATTGCCGCAATTATCGACGAGGCAAAGGCGCTTGGCGATCTCCCCCCCTTGTTTGAGGTCAAAAAGGCAGTGTAGACGGGCCACATGGCTGATCTGACTGACCTGGAAGAACAAATTGCGCACCTGACCCGCACGGTCGAGGAACTGTCCGACGTCGTGGCGCGGCAAGAGGCAGAACTTGCCGTGGCGGGGCGGCGTCTGGCCTTGTTGATGGAACGCGAGGCCAGCCGCGAATTTGATGCCGGGGGCTCTGTGCCGCTGGCGGACCAGAAGCCACCACATTGGTAGGCGCGCGAACTTAGACCTCTTCGACTTCGATCACGCCGCCCAGGCTGCGCAGAGCGCCCTTGATCTGCGGATTGACCGGGAAATCCTGCCCCAGATCGACTTCGACCTCGCCGGGCAACTCCGGGTTCATCAGACAGAAATAGATTGGCCCGCGCCCGCCCTTGACCTTGTCGCGTATGGCATTGTCCAGAATGGACGCGACCGAGGGGATCGCCTCCGGCCCGTCCAGAAACACCCGCAGCCCCTGGCTGCTGACGTCCGTGACGGCGGTGTCAATTGGGCTGACCGACCGGCCCAATAGCTTGAGCTGATCGGATTCCATCGTCGCCTCGCATTGCAGCACCACCTGCGCGCCGGTCTCAAGGTGTTCACGCGCCAGCTCCAGCGTGTCGCTGAACATGGTCACCTCGTATTGTCCGGTCGGATCGGAAAGCTGCACAAAGGCAAACCGATTGCCGCGTGCGGATTTGCGTTCCTGCCGGCCGCTGACGGTGCCCGCCATCTTGACGATGGCCGCACCCTTTTCGGCCCGCGCCGTCACCTCGTCCAGCGTCATCACCTGCTTGCGTTTCAGCGCGCCCATGTAGTCATCCAGCGGATGGCCGGACAAATAAAAGCCAATCGCCTTGAACTCCTCTGCCAGCCGTTCCGCGGGCAGCCAGTCATCGCCCCCCGCCAGCCGGGGTTCGGGCAGGTCCTCGCCCGCATCGCCAAACAGGGACACCTGATTGCTGGATTTCTGATCAAAGATTGCAGCCGAATAGGCGGTCAGCTGGTCCAGTGACATCATCACCCGGCGCCGGTTCGGATCCAGCACATCAAAGGCCCCGGCCCGCGCCAGCATCTCCAGCGGGCGCTTGCCCACCTTCTTGAGATCCACCCGTCGCGCCAGATCAAACAGCGTGACAAAAGGGGCCTCACCGCGCGCGTCAACAATCAGCCGCATCGCCTCGACGCCGACGTTCTTCAACGCGCCAAGACCATAGACCAGCTTTTGATCCTTCACATCAAACGTCGCCTGCGACCGGTTCACGCAAGGCGGGATGTAGTCAATCTCAAGCCCTTTTTTGACCTCCTGAAAATAGACACCCAACTTGTCGGTCAGGTGAATATCGCAATTCATCACGCCGGCCATGAATTCAACCGGGTGGTTCGCCTTCAGCCAGGCGGTCTGGTAGCTGACCACCGCATAGGCCGCCGCGTGCGACTTGTTGAAACCGTAGTTCGCGAATTTCTCAAGAAGATCAAAAACTTCTGAGGCTTTCTTCTTGTCGACGCCATTCTCCATTGCGCCTTTTTCGAACTTGGGCCGCTCTTTTGCCATTTCTTCGGCGATCTTCTTACCCATCGCCCGCCGCAGCAGGTCAGCACCGCCCAGGCTGTAGCCCGCCATGACCTGCGCGATCTGCATCACCTGTTCCTGATAGACGATGATTCCTTGCGTTTCAGCTAGGATGTGATCAATAGAAGGATGAATGGATTCAAGGGCTTTCTGCCCGTTCTTCACCTCGCAATAGGTCGGGATGTTCTCCATCGGGCCGGGGCGATACAAGGCCACAAGCGCCACGATATCCTCGATACAGGTCGGCTTCATCCGTTTCAGCGCATCCATCATGCCGCTGGATTCCACCTGGAACACCGCAATCGTCTTGGCCCGCGAATACAGGTCGTATGATTTGTCATCATCCAGCGGGATGGTGCCAATGTCATTTTCGGCCCCCGCGGGCGGTTGAAACAACATATCCCCGGCCGCATTCTGATGCAGCGGCCGCCCCGATTTCAGGATCAGATCGACCGCATTCTGGATGACGGTCAGTGTCTTCAGCCCCAGAAAATCGAACTTGACCAGCCCCGCCTGCTCGACCCACTTCATATTGAACTGGGTCGCGGGCATGTCGGACCGCGGGTCCTGATAAAGTGGCACCAGCGCGTCCAGCGGCCGGTCACCAATCACCACCCCGGCGGCATGGGTCGAGGCATTGCGCAGCAAGCCCTCGATCTGTTGCGCGTAGGTCAGCAGCCGGTCAACGACCTCTTCGTTCTTTGCCTCTTCGCGCAGCCGTGGTTCATCGGCCAGCGCCTTTTCGATGCTGACGGGTTTGACGCCCTCGACCGGGATCATCTTGGACAGGCGGTCAACCTGCCCGTAAGGCATTTGCAGCACCCGCCCCACGTCACGCACCGCCGCCTTGGACAGCAGGGCACCAAAGGTGATGATCTGCCCGACCTTGTCGCGGCCGTATTTGTCCTGCACGTAGCGGATCACCTCTTCCCGGCGGTCCATGCAGAAATCGATATCGAAATCGGGCATCGACACACGCTCAGGATTCAGGAACCGTTCAAACAGCAGTGAATAGCGCAGCGGATCCAGATCCGTGATCAGCAGCGCATAGGCCACCAGAGACCCCGCACCCGACCCTCGCCCCGGCCCCACGGGGATCGCGTTGTCCTTGGCCCATTTGATAAAGTCGGCAACGATCAGGAAATAGCCGGGAAAGCCCATGCCCTCGATAATGCCCAGCTCGAACTCAAGCCGTTTTTCGTATTCCTCTACGCTTGTCGCATGCGGGATCACGGACAGGCGATACTTCAGCCCCGCCTGCGCCTGACGCCGCAATTCGGCAACCTCGTCATCGGCGAACTTTGGCAGGATCGGGGCCCGCTTATAGGCTTTGAAGGCGCAGCGCTTTGCGATCTCGACCGTGTTTTCGATGGCCTCGGGCAGATCGGCAAACAGGGTCGCCATTTCCTGCGGGCTCTTGAAATAATGCTGCGGCGTCAAACGGCGGCGCGGCTCCTGCTGGTCGACATAAGCGCCTTCCGAAATGCAGATCAGCGCATCATGCGCCTCGTATAGCTCGGTCTTGGGGAAATAGACGTCATTGGTCGCCACCAGCGGCAGGTTCTTGGCATAGGCCATTTCGACAAAGCCGCGTTCGCTTTGCTTTTCGGCGTCTGGCAGGCCCGCCTCGCCGGGATGTCGCTGCAATTCCACGTATATGCGGTTGGGATATGTGGCTGCCAATTGATCCATCAGCGCTTCGGCCTTGGGCCGCTGCCCCTGCCGCAGCAACCGCCCCACCGGCCCGTCCGGGCCACCCGTCAGGCAGATTAACCCGTCGTTATGCCGCGCCAGATCTTCCAGTGACACCTGCGGCAGCGCGCCTCCGGCATCAATATAGGCGCAAGAGTTGAGCTTCATGAGGTTTTCATACCCAAGCTCGGACTGCGCCAGCAGCACGATCGGCGCAGGCGCTTCAGGCCGCTTGCCCGGTTCATGCGCAACAAAGGTGACATCCACCTGACAACCAATGATCGGTTGCACTCCGGCCTTGCTGGCATATTCGGAAAACTCCAGCGCGGCGAACATGTTGTTCGTGTCGGTCACCGCCACGGCTGGCATGTCGCCCTTGACCACCATGTCGGACAATTTCTTGACCGGTACCGCGCCTTCCAGCAGCGAATATTCGGTGTGCAGGCGCAGGTGAATGAATCGGGGGGCTTGGGTCATGTCCGGCACAATATGGGCGTCATTTGCCGGCGAAAAGTTGATAATACTTAGCTACCATGCTAAGTTTTGATCAATCACGGGGTAAGCCACTGAAATTATGACCACTCAGCTTGACCGATTCTTTTTTGCGATGTCCGACCCGACCCGCCGCGCGATGGTTGAGCGCCTGACGGGCGGGCCAGCGACAGTCAGCGAACTGGCCGCGCCTCATGATATGGCCCTTCCCAGTTTCATGCGTCATCTCAAGATGTTAGAGGACACAGGCATCGTGCAATCGGTCAAGAAAGGACGGGTGCGCACCTGCCATATCGAACCGGCCCCGATGATTGCGGCGCAGGGCTGGCTCGCCTGGCAGCGCGCGGTCTGGGAGGGGCGCAACGACAGGCTGGCAGCGCTGGCTGAACAGCAGGAGGTTCCGGATGGGTGACCAGACAACACTTGCATTTACCCGGCACATCAAGGCCAGCCCGGCCGCCGTCTGGCGCTGCTGGACAGAGCCCGCCTTGCTGAAACAATGGTTCGCGCCCTCTCCCGTCCTGACGACCGAGGCCGAGATTGACCCCCGCCCCGGTGGCGCATTTCGCACCGTGATGGAGGTGCCGGATCATGGCACGATGGCGGGTGATCCGGGCTGCGTGCTGGTCGCGGAACCGCAAAAACGGCTGGTCTGGACCAATGCGCTTGGCCCGGAATTTCGCCCCAATGTGATCGGTGATGGCCCGCATGACTTTGCCTTCACGGCGGACATCCGGATGGCCGCAGCTGCAACGGGCTGTGACTATACTGTCACCGTATTGCACGCCAGTTCAGCGGCACGCGCAGCACATGCGGACATGGGCTTTTTCGAAGGTTGGGGCACGGCGGCAGGGCAACTTTCAAAACTCGCCGCAAAGCTTTAATTTCGCTGCAAAATCTCGATCCGATTGCCAAATGGATCGGCGGTGAAAAAGCGCCGGACGCCGGGCAGTTCACTGATCTCGCCACCCGCCAAACTCTTCTGTGCGGCCCGCAGATCGTCCACGACAAACGCCGGGTGCGCCTTGCGCGCCGGGGCAAATGGCGTCTCGACCCCCAGATGCAGATTGACCCCGGTTCCGGTGAACCAGCACCCGCCGCGCCCGGCCAGCACGGCTGGTTTCTCAACCTCAGTCAGCCCCAATTTGTCGCGGTAAAAGGCGCGGGCTTCCGATTCGCCACCGGCAGGCATCGCAAGTTGTATATGATCTAGACCCTGGACACTGAAATCGCTCATGAATCGGGCATACCCCGGCGTCGCAGCGCGGGAAAGCGCAAAGAATCTCTTGCCAAGCGCCCCATTCGTCGGGTTCCATACCCGTCAGACTGGGGGCTGATGTCTACGCCGCATCGACATTTGCCGTGATCCCGACACCTTCGGTAAGGCGGTTTGAGTTTCACATGGACACCACGTTTCTTCTCAACGGAGAAACCGTCACCGTCTCAGCGGAGCCCGACCTCACGCTGCTGGATTGGCTGCGCGAAGATCGCGGTCTCTGTGGCACCAAGGAAGGCTGCAACGAAGGCGACTGCGGCGCCTGCACCGTCATGGTGACAGAGGACGGCACCGCACGTGCGCTGAACGCCTGCATTCTGTTTCTGCCGCAGCTGCATGGCAAGGCGGTGCGCACCGTCGAAGGCATCTCTGGCCCCGATGGCAGCCTGCATCCGGTGCAGGATCAGATGATCCGCCATCACGGCAGCCAATGTGGGTTTTGCACGCCGGGCTTTGTGGTCAGCATGGCCACGGCACATCTGAACGGGCAGACGGATCATGACGATCAACTCGCCGGCAATCTCTGCCGATGCACCGGCTATGCGCCGATTGTCCGGGCTGCCAAGGCGGCAGAGGAGACACCGCCGCCGCCCTGGATGCAGGACAGCGCACCCTCCGCAGGGGCTGCGCCGTTTGCGCCCGCGACGCTGGATGCGCTGGCCGACTGGGCCCTCGCCCACCCCAAGGGCACGATGATCGCCGGGGCCACGGATGTCGGCCTGTGGGTCACCAAACAATTCCGCGATCTGGGTGACGTGGCCTTTCTGCATGGCATCCCGGAACTGCGCGCCGTGACGCACACCGCCGACGCCATCCACTTTGGCGCGATGGTCAATATGAACGATGTGCGCACTGCGCTGCAGGATGACTATCCCAGTTATGCCGAGATGATCCGCCGCTACGGGTCAGTGCAGGTGCGCAATGCGGCAACGATCGGCGGCAATATCGCCAACGGCTCTCCAATCGGGGACAACCCGCCGGCCCTGATTGCGCTGGATGGGGTGCTGCACCTGCGCAAAGGCGCTGCCACCCGCGATCTGCCCATTGCGGATTTCTTTGTTGCTTATGGCAAGCAGGACCGCGCGCCCGGTGAATTTGTGACCGGCGTGACCCTGCCGCGCGGGCAGGATGCCCTGCGCGTCTACAAGCTGTCCAAACGGTTTGATCAGGACATTTCCGCAGTCTGCGGCGCGTTTAACGTGACCGTCACCGATGGCACCGTGACCGACGCCCGGATCGCCTTTGGCGGCATGGCAGGCACGCCTCATCGCGCCACGGCGGTCGAGGCGGCCCTGCTGGGCCAGCCGTGGCACCCCGCCACGATCACCGCCGCCCTGCCCGCCTTTGCGCAGGACTACACCCCGATGGATGATATGCGGGCCTCTGCTGCGTATCGCCTGCAGACGGCCCAGAACATGCTGCGCCGCTATTTTGCCGATCTGGCAGGGCAGCCGGTCAGCGTGCTTGAGGTGCAATCATGAGCGTTGCCAAACCCCTGCCCCATGACGCCGCCGCCCTGCATGTCACCGGGCAGGCCCGCTATATCGACGATCAGCCGACGCCGGCCGGGACCCTGCATCTGGCATTCGGGCTGTCAACCGTTGCCCACGGACGCATCACCGCGATGGATCTGTCCAAGGTCCGCGCCGCGCCCGGCGTCGTGGCGGTCCTGACCGCTGATGACCTGCCCTTCGCCAATGACGTGTCCCCCTCTGCGCATGATGAACCGCTTCTCGCGACCGGCACCGTGCATTACGTTGGCCAGCCACTGTTCATGGTGGTCGCGACCAGCCACCTTGCCGCCCGTCACGCCGCCCGGCGCGGCCAGATCGACATTGACGCCGCCGATCCGATCCTGACGATTGACGCAGCGCTTGCCGCTGACAGCCGTTTCGAAGATGGCCCCCGGATCTGGACAAAGGGCGACGTTGACGCGGCCCTCGCCACGGCCCCGCACCGTCTGCAGGGCCGGATCGAGATGGGCGGGCAGGAACATTTTTATCTTGAGGGTCAAGCCGCACTGGCGCTGCCGCAGGAAGGCGGCGACATGGTGGTACACAGCTCGACCCAGCACCCGACCGAGATCCAGCATAAAGTGGCAGAGGCGCTCGGACTGCCCATGCATAGCGTGCGCTGCGAAGTGCGCCGGATGGGCGGCGGCTTTGGCGGCAAGGAAAGTCAGGGCAACGCGCTGGCCGTCGGATGTGCTGTCGCGGCGCGTCTGACGGGGCGCCCCTGCAAGATGCGGTATGACCGTGACGACGATATTGTGATCACCGGCAAGCGCCACGATTTCCGGATCGACTATGACGTCGGCTTTGATGCGGATGGGCGATTGACTGGCGTGGATTTTACCCAGGCGACCCGCTGCGGCTGGGCGATGGATCTGTCCCTGCCGGTGGCGGACAGGGCGATGCTGCATGCCGACAATGCCTATGACCTGCCCACTGCCCGCATTACCTCGCACCGGCTCAAAACCAATACGCAAAGTGCGACGGCCTATCGTGGGTTTGGCGGTCCGCAGGGCGTTGTTGGCATCGAACGAGTAATGGATCACGTCGCGCATCATCTGGAGCTTGATCCCGTCGCCGTGCGCCAGCGCAATTATTATGCGGCAATGCAGGATCAGCCTGCCGCAGCGGATGAACCGGGCCAGCCCGGACGTGGCACCCGCTTTGCTGGCGTACATTCGCCCAAACCTGAAAATAAAACCGGAACAACGCCTTACGGCATGGAGGTCACGGACTTTATCCTGCACGAGATGACCGAAGCGTTGCTAGTCACCGCCGATTATGCCGCCCGCCGGGACGCCATTGCAGCGTGGAACGCAAAAAACGACATCCTCAAGAAAGGCATCGGCTTCAGCCCGGTGAAATTCGGGATCTCGTTCACCCTGACCCATCTCAATCAGGCCGGGGCGCTGGTGCATGTTTATCAGGATGGCTCCGTCCACATGAACCACGGCGGCACCGAGATGGGGCAAGGCCTGTTCCAGAAGGTGGCACAGGTGGCCGCCAGCCGGTTTGGCATTGATGTCGCCGCCGTCAAGATCACCGCGACCGACACCGGCAAGGTGCCAAACACATCGGCCACGGCGGCATCCTCCGGCTCTGACCTGAATGGCATGGCCGTTGCCAATGCCTGTGACATCATCCGCGACCGCATTGCCGCCAGTCTGGCGCAGTTGCACCAATGCCGCATCGAAGAGGTACGCTTTGACGATGGCATGGTCGATGTCGCCGGTGAGGTGATGCCCTTCGCCAAGGCGGCGCAGACCGCCTATGAAAACCGCGTCAGCCTGTCAGCGACCGGATTTTACAAGACCCCGGACCTTGCCTGGGACAGGATCAAGGGCAGCGGGCGGCCGTTCTTTTATTTTGCTCAGGGCGCGGCGGTGACAGAGGTTGTCGTGGATACGCTGACCGGGGAAAACCGGATCCTGCGCACCGATGTGCTGCATGACGCCGGGGCCTCGCTGAACCCGGCGCTTGATATCGGCCAGATCGAAGGCGGCTACGTGCAGGGCGCGGGCTGGCTGACCACCGAAGAACTGGTCTGGGATGACGCGGGCCGCCTGCGCACCCATGCTCCGTCGACATACAAGATCCCCGCCTGCTCTGACCGACCGGACGTGTTTAACGTGGCGCTCTGGGACGCACCGAATCCCGCACCGACGATCTACCGCTCAAAGGCCGTGGGCGAACCGCCGTTCATGCTGGGGATTTCCGCACATGCCGCGCTTGCCCATGCGGTCGCGGCCTGCGGTGCGCACTATCCCGACCTGCAGGCCCCGGCGACCGCCGAACATGTGCTTGCGGCGATCAACAGGGCGCGCGGATGACAGGTATCCGCATCACCGTGACCCGCACCGCCGGGTCCGCGCCACGTGATGCAGGGGCGCAGATGATGGTCTGGCCGGACCGCATCGCCGGCAGCATCGGCGGCGGGGCACTGGAATGGGAGGCGATGGCGCGCGCCCGGGCAATGCTGGCCAAAGGCGTCCGCGAAGATCAGCAGACCGTGCCACTTGGCCCGGCATTGGGCCAATGCTGCGGCGGGTCTGTGACGCTGCGCTTTGAACGTGCCGATGCCCTGGCTGACAGTGACCGCAAACCGCTTTGGATATACGGCGCCGGCCATGTAGGCCGCGCGCTGGCTGCGATCATGGCACCGCTGCCGGACTGGGCGATCACGCTGGTGGATACGGCGCCCGAAAGGTTCCCCGCACTGCCCGACGGGGTGACACCGCTGGTGGCGGCTGACCCGGCCCGGGTCGTTCCACATGCCCCTGCGGCCGCACATCACCTGATCATGACCTATAGCCACAAGATCGACCTTGATCTGTGCAACGCGATCCTGCGGCACGACTTTGCCAGCGTTGGCTTGATCGGATCGGCCACCAAATGGGCGCGGTTTCGCTCCCGCTTGGCTGATCTTGGCCACGACAACGCAACCATCGCGCGCATTGCCTGCCCAATTGGGGATCCAAACCTCGGGAAACATCCGCAAGCGCTTGCATTGGGGGTGGCAATGGCGATGCTACGCCATCAGGATATTGCCATGTTGGGGGACAGGGCCGGATGAATGACACGCTGCTGAAACTGACCGGGCTGACCAAGGCCTATCCGGGGGTGATCGCCAACAAGGATGTCTCCTTTGCCATCCAGCGCGGCGAGATTCACGCGCTCCTGGGTGAAAACGGCGCCGGCAAGTCAACGCTGGTCAAAACCATCTACGGGCTGGTGAAACCCGACAGCGGCACATTGGCCTTTGACGGCCAGGACTATGCCCCCGCCGATCCGCGCGCCGCAAGGGCGACCGGTGTGGCAATGGTGTTTCAGCACTTTTCCCTGTTTGACGCCCTGACCGTGGCCGAGAATATCACCCTTGGCATGGAAAACCCGCCCAAGCTGAATGCCCTGGCGGCGCAGGTTCGCGCGGTGTCCGATGAATACGGCCTGCCGCTGGACCCGGACCGCACCGTCGGTGACCTCTCTGCGGGCGAACGCCAGCGGGTCGAAATCATCCGTTGCCTGCTGCAGGATCCGAAACTTCTGATCATGGATGAACCGACCAGCGTGCTGACCCCGCAAGAGGTGGAAATCCTGTTCGAAACCCTGCGCAAGTTGCGCTCTGAAGGCACAGCGATCCTCTATATTTCACACAAGCTGGAAGAAATCCGCGCGCTCTGTGATGCGGCCACGATCCTGCGGCTGGGCGAAGTCGTCGGCGAATGCACGCCCCGCGAAACCTCGGCCCGGGACATGGCAGAAATGATGGTCGGCGAGGTCCTGCAGGTGCCGGAACGCGCGCAAAAGCCACAGGGCGACGTGGTGCTGGACATGACAGGTCTGTCCGCACCTGCACCGCACCAGTTTGGCACCGCGTTGCGGGACATCACCATCAGCGTGCAGGCGGGCGAGATCCTTGGCATTGGCGGCGTTGCGGGCAATGGACAGGATGAACTTGTCGCCGCGCTGTCGGGTGAAATGAAAGTCCGTCAGGGCATGCTGAGCCTGCGCAAAGAGGACATTGGCCTGTGGCCCGTCAACCTGCGCCGCGCCCGTGGACTGCTGGCCGCCCCCGAAGAACGTATGGGCCATGCTGCCGCGCCGGATATGTCGCTGACCGAAAACGCCCTGCTGACCGCCGCGGCACGCAAGGCACTGGAACGCAATGGTTTCCTCAGATGGGATCGGGCCCGCAGCTTTGCCAATGAGGTGATCGCAGGCTTTGATGTACGCACCCCCGGCCCCGAAAATACGGCGCGTTCGCTGTCTGGCGGCAACCTGCAGAAATTCGTGATTGGTCGGGAAATCATGCAGGATCCCGACGTGCTGGTGGTCAATCAGCCGACCTGGGGGGTGGATGCCTCTGCCGCGGCGGCGATCCGGCAGGCCCTGCTTGACCTGGCCGCCAAAGGGGCCGCGGTGATCTGCATCAGCCAGGACCTGGATGAGCTGATGGAAATTTCGGACCGGTTCTGCGCCTTGAACGAAGGGCGCCTGTCAGAGCCACGCAGCGCCCAGGGGCTGAGCGTTGAAGAAATCGGACTGATGCTGGGCGGCGCCCACGATATGGAGGTCGCACATGCACATGGATAACAAGGGCGCGCCTGCGGCGCCGCATGCTGCGGGCGGGGCGTTGAACGCCCCTGCCCCGCTTTGCGCTGACCTGCGCGCCTCTCTGGGCCAGTCTTGCGGGGACGCGCAGCCATGATCGCACTGGAAAAACGCCCGCAGCCCAGCAAGATCTGGACCGTTGCCACGCCGGTCCTTGCTGTGGTGCTGACCATGATCGTGGGTGGCATCCTGTTTGCGGCCCTCGGCAAGGATCCGATAGCGACCATCAGCGCGATCTTCTTTGATCCGCTGTTTTCGGAGAATGCGTGGTTTTACCGCCCGCAACTGCTGATCAAGGGGGCGCCGCTGGTCCTGATCGCCATTGGGCTGTCCTTTGGATTTCGGGCCGGGATCTGGAACATCGGGGCCGAAGGGCAATATATCATCGGAGCAATCTGTGGGGCCGCTGCCGGACTTGCGCTATACCCGGCAGAGACGCGGCTGATCTTTCCGCTGATGGTGATCACGGGGGCACTGGGCGGATGGGCCTGGGCGATGATCCCCGGTATCCTGCGGGTCCGATTTGGCACCAATGAAATCCTGGTCAGCCTGATGTTGGTCTATGTCGCTGAACAATTGCTGGCCTCCATGGCGCTTGGCCTGCTGCGCAATCCCGAAGGCATGGGCTTTCCGGGCAGCCGCAATCTGGCGCAATGGCCCGCCGCAGCCAATGGCGAAATTATCAGCGGCTCGGGCATGCACTGGGGCGTCGTCGCGGCACTGATCGCGGTGATCTTTGCCTATGTCACGCTGTCGCGTCACATCTTCGGCTATCAGGTGCGCCTGTCCGGGCAGGCCCCCCGCGCGGCGCGGTTTTCCGGGGTCAATCCCGGACGGCTGGTGCTGATCTGCATGGGGATATCCGGCGCGCTGGCCGGTCTGGCCGGCCTGTTCGAGGTCGCAGGCCCCGCTGGTCAGATCAGCATTGATTTCAATGTCGGCTATGGCTTTACCGCAATCATCGTCGCCTTTCTGGGGCGGCTCAACCCAATTGGTATCCTGCTGGCGGGCGGCGTCATGGCGCTGACCTACATCGGCGGCGAAATCGCGCAACTCCAGATCGGCCTGCCCGCTGCGGCGATCCAACTGTTGCAAGGCATGTTGCTGTTCTTCCTGCTCGCGGTGGATGTGCTGACGAATTACCGGGTGCGGTTCGGACGTGAGGAGATTGCATAATGGACTGGGCCGCAATTGATCCGATCCTGCTTCTGGCCTCGCTGATGGTGGCGGCAACGCCGATCGTGCTGGCTGCAATTGGCGAACTTGTGGTGGAACGCGCAGGCGTGCTGAACCTCGGGGTCGAAGGCATGATGATCACCGGGGCGATCTCGGGGTTCATCATTGCCACCACCACAGGCTCACCCTGGCTGGGCTTTGTTGCGGCGGCATTTGGCGGGGCAATCCTGTCCCTGCTGTTTGGTTTCCTGACGCAATATCTGCTGTCAAATCAGGTCGCCACCGGGCTGGCACTGACCCTGTTTGGGCTTGGGCTGTCGGCGCTGATGGGGCAAAGCTACCTTGGCATCCGCGCGCCCGCCTTTCCGGACTGGCACATCCCGCTTTTGGGGGACATCCCGGTCATTGGCCCAATCGTGTTCCAGCATGATCCGATGGTCTATGTCGGGCTGCTCCTGGTCATCGGCGTCTGGGTGTTCCTGAAATTCAGTCGCGCGGGGCTGGTGCTGCGCGCCGTGGGCGAAAACCACGACGCCGCCCATGCCCTGGGCTATCACGTCCGCCGCGTACGTATGCTGGCGATCATGTTCGGCGGGGCCTGCGCTGGCCTTGGTGGCGCCTACCTGAGCCTTGTGCGCGTGCCCCAATGGACCGAGGGCATGACCGTTGGCGCCGGCTGGATCGCGCTGGCCATCGTTGTCTTTGCTAGCTGGCGGCCCGGCCGCCTTGTGCTGGGCGCTTATTTGTTTGGCGGGGTGACGGTATTGCAGTTGAATTTGCAGGCGGCTGGAATTGCGATCCCTGTCGAATACCTTTCCATGTCACCATATGTTGCCACGATTATCGTTTTGGTCATCATGTCAGCTGGACGCGCACCGGGCAGCCTGGGACGCAGTTTTTACGCCTCTCGCTGAGGCAAATATGCCGGGGTGGGACCCGGCCAACACGGGAGACTACACCTTGAAAAGAAGAAACCTCTTAACCAGTGCCGCCGTTGCTGCCACGCTTGCGACATTCGGCGCGCCTGTTCTGGCAGAAAGCCACAGCGTCACGGTCGGCTTTGTCTACGTTGGCCCGGTGGGTGACGGCGGCTGGACCTATGAACACAACGAAGGCCGTCTGGCCGTGGAAGAGCACTTTGGCGATGCGGTTGAAACCGTCTTTGTCGAAAGCGTGCCGGAAGGCCCTGACGCGGTGCGGGTGATGACCCAAATGGCGCTGAATGGGGCCGACCTGATCTTTACCACGTCCTTTGGCTACATGGATCAGACGATCGAGGTCGCCTCGAAGTTTCCGGACGTGAAATTTGAACATGCCACCGGGTTCAAGCGGGCGGACAATGTCTCAACCTATTCTGCGCGCTTTTACGAAGGCCGCGCCGTGCAGGGGCATATCGCCGGGCAGATCACACAAAGCAACACCATCGGCTACATCGCCTCCTTTCCGATCCCCGAAGTGGTCCGCGGTATCAACGCGGCCTATGTTCACGCCAAGGCGGTGAACCCTGACGTCGATTTCAAGGTGGTCTGGGCCTATACGTGGTTTGACCCCGCAAAAGAGGCCGAGGCCGCATCCGTCCTGATCGAACAGGGCGCGGATGTGATCCTGCAACACACCGACAGTACAGCGCCACAGGCTGCGGCGCAGGCGGCCGGCAATGTCTATACCTTTGGTCAGGCCTCTGACATGTCCGAATATGCCCCGATGCCGCGGGTCTCTTCGATCATCGATAACTGGTCGCCCTATTACATCGCCCGTACCCAGGCGGTGATTGATGGCACCTGGGAAAGCACCGATACATGGGACGGCATTGGCGCAGGCATGGTTGGCATTGGAGAGATTACCGATGCAGTCCCCGCCGAGGTGAAAGCCTCTGCCGAGGCCCTGCGCGACGCGCTTGCAAGCGGTGAAACACATGCCTTTACCGGCCCAATCAACAAGCAGGACGGCTCTGCCTGGCTGGCCGAGGGCGAAACCGCCGATGATGGCACCCTGGCGGGCATGAACTTCTATGTCGAAGGTCTCGCGGGCGAAATTCCGCAATAGGAACCGGTCCTGAACAGATTCAAAGGCCCGCCATCGTGTGGGCCTTTGTTGATTCTGCCCCCCCGATTCTCTGGCTGCAAATCCAGTCTCGCTCGGTCCAAGACCTGCCGGGCGGCAGGGCCATTTCACCGAAAACGTGAATAAAAACTGGTGATTGTTCACACAATGGAAACAATCGCCCGGTTTGCAGCATGATCCTACGTAAGGGACGTGCCAATGGTCCGGCAAAGGACTTGAGGCAAGGTCGCGGCACGATTATGACTTATTTGTGTTTGGTACGTGAACGAGTGAGATGTAAAACAATGAATTTTCTAAAATCAATGTGCGCGGCTGTCGCGCTTGCCGCCTTTGCCGCACCGGCCTCTGCCGCGCTGGTCGATGTCACGGCCCAGAACAGTGGATCTGTCTTCAAGGACGCCGCTGGCAACAATGCCTGGTATATCGGAACCTCTTTTGAGGTGGCGACAGCACCCACCCCAACAACGCGCAACAACATTGCCGCCGGTGTGTTCCGGATGACCGGTGATGATGGCGTGAACCCCGTCTTTGATTTTCTGGCGTTCTGCCTGCAGCCGCTCGAGTGGCTCAGCATTCCCAAGACCTATGACATGTCCAGCGGATTGTCGGCACAGGTGATCGACAACCTCAATGCGCTGGCCGGGAACGCCTTTGGTCTGGTGCAGGATTCCAATTCTGCCGCCGCCTTCCAGATGGCGGTCTGGGAAATCGCCAATGAAACCGGCGGCTATGATATCCGCGACGGCTATTTCAAGATCACCGGCGGCACCACCGCCTCCAACAATGCCGAAGATCTGGCGAACACGTGGCTTGGCAATATCGCCAGCAACACCTGGCAGGCCAATGGCGCGTCGTTCATGATCCTGTCGGCACCCGGGACACAGGATTTGCTGACCAACCTGCCCGGAGGTAACCTTGGCTCCGTTCCAATTCCGGCCTCCGGCCTGCTGTTGCTGGGCGCCTTGGCTGGCGGTGGCGCCATGGCCCGTCGCAAGGCGCGCAAGGCCGCCTGACCGGCCCCAAACAGACATCTCAGACACGGCGCGGTTTCTGATGGAACCGCGCCTTTTTGCTGTCCAAGGTCAGGTTTTCCTCAACTGCGCGCGATCCGCAACCATGCTACTCTCTGCCCGTCGCACCCTATTTTCAGCGGCGCATTTTTGAACATAAAAGGAGATTGTAATGGCACGTTTTGTGATCGACACGGGTGAAGTCGACATGTCCAAAGAGGACGTGATGTCGCTGCAGGTTGAACTGCAGCAGGTCACCCTTTCCCACGTTGCCAAACTGGGCATCGACAAACCCTGGGTCACCAAATTCCCGCGTGAATGGCTTGGCATCGTGCTGCGCGGTGGCCTGGACGAAGTCTTTGGCATCGAACAGGAGATCGGCAAACAGCTGGCCGGTTTTGGTCGGTGAGCGCTGACGACAAGACCTGCCCCAGTGCGCGTGCCGCGCCTGGGGCTACGCTTTTGGGGATCAAGGGCGCGGATGGGCGCGTCAAACCGATGCGCACAATGATGGTGGTGGATCAGACCTTTGTCGACAACGCCAGCGTGCCCGGCCCGCCAGAGGCCCGGATGCGCTTTGCCAGCAAATGTGAAACCTCGGGCTGCAAACAATGGACCGGCACCCGCTGCGGCGTGATCGACAACGTACTGGCGCACCTCAAGGTGGTCGATGTTGATGTCCGTGACACCCTGCCGCCCTGCGCGATCCGGCCCACTTGCCGCTGGTTTGATCAAAGCGGCGAAAGCGCCTGTCATGCCTGCGAACTTGTGATCACCGACCAAAGCGCGATGGCCGCCGAATAGACCCTCGCGCGGATCAATGCGGGGTGGCACCCGGTTCGCCTGCGTGCCACTCTGTCCGCATGACTCAGCTTACCACCCGTTACGGCACCGCCCTTTCGCGCCTGACCTTTGGCACCATGCAGTTTGGCGGCAAGGCTGATGCAGCAGCAAGCCGCGCCATGTACGACGCCGCACGCGGCGCCGGCATCACCCATTTTGACACCGCTGTCGGCTATAATGATGGCGCATCCGAAGCCCTGATCGGTTCAATGGTCGCCGCCGAACGGGACGCGATCTATTTGGCCACAAAACTGGGCTACACCGGTCCGTGCAATCACGAAAACCTGTCTGTGCAATGGGACCGCAGCCGCCGACAGCTGGGGCTGGATCAGGTTGATCTGCTTTATCTGCACCGGTTTGATGACAATACGCCGTTGGAAGAAACCTTCACCTTCATGGCGCAGTTGCAATCAGAAGGGGCAATCCGCCACATTGGCGTGTCCAACTATGCCGCTTGGCAGGTGATGAAGGCCCAGGCCACCTGCGCCGCCCTTGGCACCCGGATCGACGTGGTGCAGCCGATGTATAACCTCGTCAAACGACAGGCCGAGGTTGAGCTGCTGCCGATGGCCGCTGATCAGGGCATCCTGACCTGCCCCTATTCGCCGCTTGGCGGTGGCCTGCTGACCGGCAAATACGCGGACGGGGGCATTGGCCGCCTGACCGAGGATGACCGCTATGCCGCCCGCTACTCTCCGGCCTGGATGCATCAGACGGCGCGGGACCTCAGCATGCTGGCCGCAGAGGTCGGCACAGATCCCGCAACGCTGGCGGTAGCATGGGTCGCCGCACACCCTGTCCGCCCAGTGCCGATCATCTCGGCCAAATCGGTTGCGCAGCTGACCCCCTCGCTCGCCGCAGAGGGTTACACGATGTCAGCCGCCCTTTATGACCGCATGACCGCACTGTCCCCGACACCGCCCCCCGCGACAGACAGGCTAGAGGAAGCATGAGCGATTTTCTGATTATCGGTGGCGGCATCGCAGGGCTGTCCGCCGGGGCGCGGCTGTCGACACTGGGCAAAGTGACGCTGCTGGAACGCGAACGGGCCCTTGGCACCCATGCCTCTGGCCGCTCTGCCGCGATGTTCGAAGAATCCTACGGGCTGCCCAGCACGGTTGCGCTGAACCGGGCCAGCTATGACCATCACGCCAATGATCAGCGCGGTGTGCTCAGCCCGCGTGGCATGCTGATGGTGGCCGGCCCGGATGATGCGCATTTTGACGGCGACGCGCAGGCGATGAAACTTGACCCGATCAGCGCCGCAGAGGCGTGCGCGATGGTGCCGGTGCTGAACCACGATACCGTGACCCGCGCGGCCTATCATGCGGATGCCTGGGACATCGACACCAATCAGCTGATGCAGAATTTCCTGAATGTAATCAACCACAACGGCGGAAAGGTCCTGATCCAGGCCGAGGTGACACACATCAACCGCACCCGTATGGGCTGGGAGCTGAAGTCGCCGCAACATGGCATCTTTGGCGGCAAGGTGCTGGTCAATGCGGCAGGGGCCTGGGTCGATCAGGTGGCACTGATGGCCCGCATTCGACCGCTTGGCTTTACGCCGCTGCGCCGCTCCATGGCGCGGATACCTGCGCCCGGCGATCACGATGTATCGCGCTGGCCAATGCTCTTTGGGCCGGGTGAAACCTGGTATGCCAAACCTGACGCCGGGGCGCTGATCGTCTCGCCCGCGGACGAAGACCCCTCTGAACCGATGGATGCCTATATCGACGATCTTGTGCTGGCCGAAGGGCTGGCCCGCTATGAACATTATGTCACCGAACCGGTGACGCGGATGCTGGCCAACTGGGCCGGGCTGCGCACCTTTGCGCCTGACCGACAACTGGTGCTTGGCCCCAGCCCCGATGATCCGGCGTTTGTCTGGTGTGCCGGGCAAGGGGGATATGGCTTTCAGACGTCGCCGGCGGCAAGCCAGCTTTTGGCAGATTTGGTTGCTGGCCGTGCGCCCGAAATCGGCAAGGATATCGCCGCAGCCCTGTCGCCAGCGCGGTTCGCTTAGCCCACCATCGCCATCAACTCCCAGGACCGCAGCGTCGGATAGGCAGCCTCAACCCCGTTCATATTGGCCTCGAGCTCAGGAAAGATTGCAAACAACTCGGTGCGCGCCTCAGCGTCCAGCGCGGCAATCCCCTGTGGACCGGGATGGAAACTTTCGGTTGGCGCACCTTCGGCATAGATGACTTCGTGGCGATCAAACACCAGATGGAAATAGGTGATTTCGTCCAGACCACAATCGACATAAACCTCTTCGAATGACGCGGCCAGCGACTTGGCCCGCACAAAAACCGCATCCTCGCCAAACAGCAGCGGAATGCGGATGTGCTGATACAGCATCCGGTGCTGCGGGCTGACACGCAGGTTCCGGCGCGGCAGGCCAAAGCCCAGCGCCCCCGCCTGAATACAGACCGGCCACAGCTTGCGGTTCCGACGATAGCTTTCCCCGCGCAGGGTACGCTTGTAGATCATCCGCACCGGCTGGTTGCCGCTGTCAAAGGTGGTGACCAGATCATCGACCGCCAGCTCTTCGATCAGGCGCGGCCCGTCGGGTGTCTCGATCAAGGTCCCACCGGTCAGGCAAATGACCGAGCTGCCTTGCGTCAAATTGCCATCAACCCGGTTGCCGTAGGCGTCAAACTGGATGCTTTGCTTGCTGGTCGCCGCGATATTGGTCGACGTCGACCCTGCCGCCGGGCCATCCACCGCCGTGATCAGCGACGGGCCGCTGCCAATGTCGTAAAAGGACAGCAACTGCGCATTGTCCATCAGGGCCACGGCGGACGGCTCGGTATCGGTGTTGCCGTTGCCATTCCCGCTTAGCAATGTGGGGATCTGGTAAACATAATGCCCGGTGTTGGGATCAAGCACGGGCGACAGATCCGACAGCGTGAAAACCTCCACCACATTGCCGTTCTGGTCATAGGTCGAGACCGTGAACTCTGACGCCCGTGCAAATTCAGCCGGTGACAGAGTAACCTCGGTGTATTCGGACACGCCGGTCTTTTTGGCGATGTTGTTGCGGTAGTGGATCTCCGAGATGAACGCCATTTTTGCCTCATGCGGTTTGCCCGATGATCAATCATTGCAATGGCGTCAGAATGTTTCCGATTGGGAAAAAATAAGGCAGCGGCCCAAATCGCAATGGCACGACGCGGTGATAACACCTATGTGACAGGCATGACGGATCCTGATCCAAATCTTCGCGGCGCACGCCGTTTTGACCGGCAGTTTGACAATATTGTGCGCCTGGTCCCGCTGGCGCGTGGCCCGATTGAGATTCTGCGCTATCGCTGGCTGTTCGTGTTGCGGGTACCGCTGGCCATCCTTTTGATTTTAGGTGGCTTTCTGGCGATTTTGCCGGTCTTTGGCCTGTGGATGATCCCGGTGGGACTGTTGCTGCTCGCGGTGGATGTGCCGCAATTGCAGGGCCCCGTCGCCGCTTTGGTCATTCGCGTGCGGCGACGGGTTGATCTGCTGCGCCAGCGTCTGCGGCGTTAACCGTCGACGCGGATCGTGGCGTTTTTGGGGTCATAGGGGCTGTCTTCGACGATCTCCCCATCCCAAAGTTGGTCAAACATCTTGACCTTCAGCCTGGTGCCAATGGCGGCGTGATCGGGGTGCACATAGCCCATGCCAATCGACTTGCCAAAGGCCACCGAGTAGCCGCCAGAGGTCAGACGCCCGACGCGGGTTTCCCCGGCATATAGCGCCTCGCGGCCCCAGGGGTCTGCATCTTCTGGCCCATCAATCAGCAGTGTCACACAGGTTGATCGAATGCCCTTGGCGACCATCGCATCCTTGCCGTGGAAGTCCTTGTCCAGGTCCACAAAGCGCGGCAGATCAGCCTCAAGTGGGGTCGCGTCGCGGCCCAGTTCGGTGCCAAAGGCGCGATAGGATTTTTCCTGCCGCAGCCAGTTCTGCGCCCGCGCGCCAACCAGCTTCATGCCGTGCTTGTCTCCGGCCTTTTCCAGCAGATCAAACAGGTAGTTCTGCATTTCGATCGGGTGGTGCAATTCCCATCCCAGCTCACCGGTATAGGCCACGCGGATCGCGTTCACCGGACACATGCCCAGTTCGATCTGCTTGGCGGACAGCCAGGGGAACCGCTTGTTCGACAGGGCCGTCTCGGGATCGGGGTCCTTGATGATCTCTTTCAGCACATCGCGCGATTTTGGACCGGCGATGGCGAAAACGCCCCATTGCGTGGTGACATCCTGCGCATTGATGCGCCCGAATTCCGGTTCTTTTTCGGCGATCGCCTTGTAAAGGAAATCCTGATCGTATGCGGTCCACGCGCCGGCGCTGACAAGGTAATACTCTTCCTCGGCCAATCGCACGATGGTGTATTCTGTCCGCGTCGTGCCATGCCCGGTCAACGCATAGGTCAGGTTGATCCGGCCAATGCGCGGCAGTTTGTTGCTGGTGAACCAATCCAGAAACGCCGTTGCGCCGGGGCCGCTGACCTTGTGCTTGGTAAAGGCGGTGGCGTCGATCAGGCCCACGCCCTCGCGGATCGCCTTCGCTTCTTCCACTGCATATTGCCACCATGCGCCGCGGCGGAAACTGCGGCTGTCATGGTCGCTGAACCCTTCGGGGGCAAAGTAGTTTGGCCGCTCCCAGCCGTTCACGAAGCCAAACTGCGCGCCCCGCGCCGCCTGCCGGTCATAGGCTGGTGAGGTACGCAGCGGGCGGCAGGCCGGACGTTCTTCGTCTGGGTGGTGCAGGATGTAGACGTGATCGTAGCATTCTTCGTTCTTGCGCGCGGCGAACTCGGTCGTCATCCACGAACCGTAACGCTTGGGGTCAAGGCTCGCCATGTCGATTTCGGCCTCACCCTCAACCATCATCTGCGCAAGATAATAGCCGGTGCCGCCAGCGGCGGTGATGCCAAAGGAAAACCCTTCGGCAAGCCACATGTTCTGCAGACCCGGCGCCGGACCAACCAGCGGGTTGCCGTCCGGCGTATAGCAAATTGGCCCGTTGAAATCGTCCTTCAGCCCGCTGTCCTCGCAGGATGGAATCCGGTGGATCATCGCAAGGTATTGCTCTTCAATCCGCTCAAGGTCCAGCTGGAACAGATCAGCGCGAAAGCTGTCCGGCACACCATATTCAAAGCAGGCCGGGGCGTTCTTTTCATAAACGCCCAGAATCCAGCCGCCGCGCTCTTCGCGCACGTAAGATTGCGCATCCGCATCCCGGACGACGGGGTGCTCGGGGTTGTCCTTGCGCCATTCAACCAGTGCCGGGTCCTGATCCATCACGATGAACTGATGCTCAACCGGGATCGCGGGCATCTTGATGCCCAGCATCTTGGCGGTGCGCTGCGCGTGGTTGCCGCTTGCGGTCACCACATGTTCTGCGGTGATAACGATCTGCTCGTCCGAGGGGACCAGGTTGCCGCCCTTTTCGACCATCTTCGTGGCCGTGACCTCCCAGGCTGTGCCGTTCCAGTGAAACGCATCGGCCTGCCATTTACGCTCGATCATCACCCCGCGCTGCCGCGCACCCTTGGCCATCGCCATGGTCACATCGGCAGGGTTAATATAGCCATCGGTGTTGTGATACAGCGCGCCCTTGAGGTCCTCGGTCTTGATCAGCGGCCAGCGTTTCCTGACCTCATCCGGGCTCAGGAATTCATAAGGAACACCGCAGGTTTCCGCGGTTGAGGCATAAAGCATGTATTCATCCATGCGCTCTTGCGTCTGCGCCATACGTAGGTTGCCCACTACAGCAAAACCCGCATTCAACCCGGTTTCCTCTTCCAGCGTCTTGTAGAAATCGACCGAGTACTTGTGGATATGCGTGGTGGCATAGGACATGTTGAACAACGGCAGCAGACCCGCCGCATGCCATGTCGAACCAGAGGTCAGCTCATCACGCTCCAGCAGCATCACATCATCCCAGCCCGCACGGGCCAGATGATAGGCAATTGATGTGCCAACGGCACCGCCGCCGACGACCAGGGCTTTGACATTCGTTTTCATCGCGCGACTCCCATTTTGTTGTCCGCAATGTGTCGCAAACGCGCGTGTCGTGAAAGAACCAGCCGACCACCTTTGGCGCGATTGCGACCTTTGCGATCCTTGACCCCGGCCTGACCGGGCCGCGCCCGCCCCTCCTTTGACGCGACCGCTGCGCCCCGCGACCATCCCCGCCGATCCTTACGCCATCGTAACCATCCGCATTCTAAACCTGTTCTCGGCCAGGTCCGGGCGTCGCCAGACCTGGCCGCCGTCGCGATGAAAGGCGAAGATTCAGGGGCCTCTCTTGCCGCCCGTGGGCTTGCCGCGTAAAAGCAAACAAACCCACCGTCGGAGGGGCACAGCCTTGCAGATCTGCCGCACAATTCCTGAAATTCGCCAAACGGTTGCGGACCTTCGCAATGCTGGAACGTTGGGTCTTGTGACCACAATGGGCGCGTTGCACGCCGGGCACATGGCGCTGATCGACGCCGCCAAAGGCGATCACGCCGCCGTTGTCGCGACAATCTTCGTCAATCCCACCCAGTTTGGTGATCCCAAAGATCTGGAAAACTACCCGCGCACCGAAGAATCCGACCTTGAAATGCTCAAGGCGGCCGGTGTGGCGGCCGTTTTCATCCCCGAAGTCAGCGACATCTACCCCGAGGGTGATGAAACAATCGTTGAAACCACCCGGCTGGCCAATGTGTTGCACGGGCTTGTGCGCCCGGGGCATTTTCGCGGCGTTGCGACGGTTGTGACCAAACTCTTCAACATCATCGCGGCGGACGCGGCCTATTTTGGCAAGAAGGACTACCAACAGCTTGCCGTGATCCGCAGAATGGTGCGCGATCTGCATATGCCAATTGCGATCCATGGCGTTGAAACGGTCCGTGAACATGACGGGCTGGCGCTGTCGTCGCGCAATGTCCGGCTGATCGGCGATGAACGCTATGACGCCCGCGTGCTCAACCTCAGCCTGACCGTTGCAGAGGCGATGATCAAAGAAGGCAAAACCGTCGAAGAGGTGGCGGAATCGATCCGCGGCGTCATCGGCTCCAAGCGCAGTGCCAAACTGCAGGGTCTTGATATCGTCGACGTCAAAACCTTCGAACCGGTGACCGGCGTGCCAAAAGATACCATCTGCATCATGATCTCAGTGCAGTTCATGATGGTCTTGCTAATCGACCAGAGAGAGATTTCACCATGAGCAGCCAGAAAGAAGTGATCCGCCGGACCACCGTTCCCCAGATCGCCAAACGCAAGGGCGCAGAACCGATCGTCTCGCTCACCAGCTATCACGCCCATACCGCCGCAATTGTTGACAAATACGCCGACTTTATTCTTGTGGGCGACAGCCTTGGCATGGTGATGCACGGTATGGAAAGCACCGTGGGTGTTCCGCTTGATCTGATGATCATGCACGGCAAGGCGGTTGTACGGGGGACGCAAAAGGCGCTGATCGTGGTCGACATGCCCTTTGGCACCTACGAAGAATCTCCCAATATGGCGTTTCGCAACGCCGCCAAGATCATGAAGGAAACCTCTTGCGGGGCGGTCAAACTTGAAGGCGGGGCCCGCATGGCCGAAACCATCCGCTTTCTGGTTGAACGGGGCATCCCGGTGATGGCGCATACCGGTCTGACGCCACAATCCTCGCATGTCATGGGCGGGTTCAAGACCCAGGGGCGCGACGAAGATACATGGGCCGATCACATCAAAGACGCCCATGCAGTAGCAGAGGCCGGGGCATTCGCTGTCGTGCTCGAAGGCATGGTGGAACCGCTCGCCGCGCGGATCACCCGCGAAATCGACATCCCCACAATCGGGATCGGGGCCTCGGCCGAATGTGACGGCCAGATTCTGGTGCTTGAGGATATGCTGGGTCTCAACCCGTGGACGCCCAAGTTCGTGAAGGTCTATGGCCAGCTCGGCCCGATGATCGAGGACAGCGTGAAACGCTACGCCGAAGACGTCAAATCCCGCGCCTTCCCGACCGAGGACGAAGTCTACCGTTAATCCCGCTCTGCCGTTGCAGCGGGTCCTGGCCCACGCCCGGGACAGGTGGCCTTGGCCAAGGCCGCGCGACAGGCTGATGTCGTTTGATGCTACGGCACCCTGCCCCTCCTGCCCCGGTGCACCTTGCCCCACAGTGGCACGGCGGGCGCTGCACATGGCGCCACATCCGGGGCCAAGGTCAGGAAACCCTCACTTCCCCGCACGTCAAACAACGCGCAAACTGGGAGCATAGCGAGAGGCGTGTCATGACCATCACAACCTATCCGGTGAAAGAGGCCGCAAAACTGGCAGCCCATGCCTACAATCCGCGCGGCGAACGGCACCTCGCGACGATGATCGCCGATGAATGCCCCGTCGCAGGGGTCGAGGCGACATTGCTGACCAATGGTTTCCTGTTGATCCCCGGCTCCAATTCTCTTGCCGATTATTTCAATTTCAACCTGCGGCTCTGGCGGATCGGAGAGGAACAATATGACCTCAAGACCACCCACACCACGCGCGGGGCCTCCGGTACGATCTGGCATCAGGGCTTCTTTGCCCATGCCAAGGTCATCTATGACTGGATCGGCAGCCGCCGCCCCGCGCTGATTATCGGCCATTCACTTGGGGCCGCCTCAGCGCAGATCCTGTCCAAAAGCTGGGCACGCGCGTCCATCGGCTTTGCCGCACCGCGCCCGCGCAAGGCCCGCGGCGCCATCGTCAACGACGGACTGTCGCTCAGCATCTGCCGGGTTGATGACCCGGTCTGCAGCTTTGTGAACGCGTTTCACCACATGGGCACCACACGACATCTTGTCCACAGCCGCCCGCGTTTTGGCCTCAACCACAACATGGCGGCCTATATCGACGTGCTGGAACATAACCGGGGTGATGCCGTGCCAGAAATCTGGAACCCGCTGGCGGGGTAACGTGCAATAATGCAACGGGGACAATTGTCGGTATTTTTCCCTGCATCTTTAGACGCTTGTTTACCGTAAACTCCTATCACCGCACATAAGATGCGGACCGAGGAAAGAGAGCAGAGATGAAACGATCCACCCTGATTGCGGTGGCGTCCATGTTGGTTCTGGGCGCCTGCGTCAAGCCAGAGCCGGTCACAGGCCGTGCCGACAATGACATGTTGCGGTTTTCCGCAATGAACTACGCCATGACCACCGAAACCGCCCGGTAGCCGTCCGGGAAACACCGCTGCCAGGCAGGTGCCTGCCCCGCCCGCGGGGTTTTTTGCGTCTGCGATCCGGGACGGTGGGCGGGGCGCCTTGCCCGGCACGGGCAACAGCGTCGGCCAACGGCCCGCTACAACATACCCGGCACAACCAGATCAGGCGGGCGATGCCCATCGGCAAAGGTCTTGATATTGATCAGAACCTTCTCGCCCATCTCGATCCGCCCCTCCAATGTTGCCGATCCCATATGCGGCAACAGGATCACATTGGGTTGCGCCTTCAGCCGCGGATTGATGGCAGAGCCGCGCTCGTAAACATCCAGCCCGGCCCCGGCAATCTCACCGGCGCGCAGCATCCGCGTCAGGGCGTTTTCATCCACCACCTCACCGCGCGACGTGTTGATAATCACCGCGTCCGATTTCATCAGCTTCAGCCGCCGGGCATTCATCAGATGGAACGTCGACGGCGTATGCGGGCAATTGATCGACACCACATCCATCCGCGCAACCATCTGGTCCAGACTGTCCCAATAGGTCGCCTCAAGCGACTCTTCGATCTCGGGGCGCAGACGCTTGCGATTGTGATAATGGATCTGCATGCCAAAGGCCGTCGCACGTCGCGCCACGGCCTGCCCAATCCGCCCCATGCCCAGGATACCCAACCGACGCCCGCCAATGCGCCCGCCCATCATCGCCGTGGGGGCCCAGCCCGGCCAGTCCCCCGACTGCGCCAGCGCCACCCCCTCGGGGACACGGCGCAGCACGCCAAGCATCAGCGCCATTGTCATGTCGGCGGTGTCATCAGTGGTGACACCGGGGGTGTTTGAAACCAGAATCCCGCGCTGTCGCGCCGTGGCGACGTCAATATTGTCGACCCCCGCGCCATAATTCGCAATCAGCTTGAGCTTGTCACTCGCCTGCGCCAGCAAGGGTGCGTCGATCTTGTCGGTGATCGTGGGCACCAGAATGTCAGCCTCGGTGATGGCACTGGCAAGCTCCTCCTGCGTCATCGGCGTATCATCATCGCGCAGGCGCACATCAAACAATTCTGTCATCCGCGTCTCAACCACCTCCGGCAACCGTCGCGTCACGACAACACTCAGCTTTTTCCCCGGCATCGGATCCTCCCTTGCGCTTTGCAAATCGCGGCCATGGTGTCAGGTTGCCAACAAGGGACGCGCGGCACAAGAACGAACGCACGCCCAAGGGCAGTATGATGACAGGCAATCGCATGATGTTTCGATGCATTCTCGTGGCAGCAATGGTGGCAATTTCCCCCATCGCCACCGCGCAAGAGGTCGCCCAAAGCGCCGTGACCCCGGTCAGCATCGGACCGGAAACCAACCTGCCCCTGCCGCGTTTTGTCTCGCTCAAGGCGCAGGAAAGCAACGTGCGCCGCGGGCCATCCCTGTCCCATCGGATAGACTGGGTGTTCCAGCGCCGCGGCATGCCGCTACAGGTGATCGCCGAATACGGCCACTGGCGCCGCGTGATCGACCGCGAAGGTCAGGGGGGCTGGGTCCATTATACCATGCTCACCGGCGTGCGCACCGTGATCGTCGATCAGGACATGCTGCCGCTGCGGGCCAAACCCGACCACACCGCGCTGGAACGCGCCGTGCTCGAGGCCGGGGTCATCGCCCGCCTTGGCGACTGCGCGCAAGGTTGGTGCGAGGTCAACGCCGCGGGCTACACGGGCTGGGCCCCCCAGAACCAGCTCTGGGGTGTGACCCTGGGCGAAACCCGCGACTAGTTCAGCTTCAGATCGGCATCCGTGGTAAAGATGTAATCGTCCCCACCGGCGTTCTGATGGCAGGCGATACAGCCCGCATCCGCGCCCTTTCCGACAAGCCCCGCCAGCGCCATGCCCTTGGGATTCATATCCAATGACCCGTCTGGTAAGTATTTGGCATAAAACCAGTTTCCGGTCTCGTCATCATATCCGGGTGCGCGTTCAAACATCACCGTGATGGCCCCCAGATGACCGGCGGGATCGGCAATCACCTCATCCTCGCTGACGTCAAGCGGTCCATAGTTGCGCTTGATGATCAGCGCGCCGGTATAGTCACCGATCGTCGCCTTTGTGTAATAGGTCTCAAGCAGGAAACCATGCGGGTCGGTGCCCGGATAGGGAAAGCCGACAACCGCATCCGGCCCGGCCATCCTGGCCGCAACCATCTCTTGCCAAAGCGTGTTGGCAAACGCCATGTCCTCATCCGTTCCGAACGGGGTCATGTCCTGTGCGCTCAGCGGGGCCGCGGCAAGGGTCAGCCCGGCCAGTAAAGTCAGGGATCTCAGAAACATCGTGCATCCTCCCGGTGGTGGCGGGCCGCATCATGCGCCCCGCATCCCGGTCAGACTAACCAGACCCTGATCACAGCGGGATCAGACCTGTTCACGACCCTGCGACATCACGCCGCAGTGTCCAGCCCGCGCCCTTTCAGCAGCGCCTCGACCCCCGGCAACCGCCCGCGAAATTCCTTATACAGCTCCGCGGCGTCGACCGATCCGCCCGACGACAGCACCGTTTCTTCCAGCCGCTTTGCGGTTGTTTCGTCAAACGGGTCACCAATCTCTTCGAACGTGGCAAAGGCGTCCGCATCCATCACCTCGGACCACATGTAACTGTAATAACCGCTGGAATATCCGTCACCGGCAAAGACATGGGCAAAATGCGGCGTAGCATGGCGCATCCGGATCGCATGGGGCAGCCCCATCTGCTCCAGCACTTCGGCCTGCTTTTGCATCGGATCAGCCGGGGCCGGCCCGTCATGGAAAGCCAGATCCACCATGGCACTTGCGACATATTCAACGGTCGAGAACCCCATGTCATAGGTCGCCGCGGCCAGCATCCGCTCCAGCATGTCTTCGGGCATCGGTTCTCCGGTTTCGGCGTGGGTGGCAAACTCCGCGAGCACCTCCGGCACCTCAAGCCAGTGTTCAAACAGCTGGCTGGGCAATTCGACAAAGTCGCGCGCAACTGACGTCCCGCTGATGCTTTCATAGGTCACATCTGACAACATCTGGTGCAGCGCATGACCAAATTCGTGGAACAGGGTGCGTGCGTCATCGTAAGACAACAACGCCGGTTTGCCTGCTTCGGGTTTGGCAAAGTTGCAGACGTTGACCACATGGGGGCGGATATCGCCAGACAGCTTTTGCTGATCACGCAATGTGGTGCACCACGCGCCCGACCGCTTGGATCCACGCGCAAAGTAATCACCCATGAAAACAGCAACATGTGCGCCGTTACGGGTGACTTCGAATAGCCGCACATCCGGGTGATAGATCGGGCCCTCGATGGCTTCGAACTCCAGCCCAAACAGGCGGTTGGCACAGGCAAAGGCCGCTGCGATCATCCGGTCCAGTTGCAGGTAGGGTTTCAGCGCCGCCTCATCGAGGTCATGTTCCGTCTTGCGGCGGATTTCCGAATAATAGCGCCAGTCCCATGCCTCCAACGGGCCGTCCCAGCCATCCGCGTGCAACATCCGTTCCAGCACTTTTGCGTCGGCCTCCGCGGCGGCTTTGGCCGGGGTCCAGACGGCGTTCAGCAGGTCGCGCACCGCATCAGGGGTTCCGGCCATCTCGGTTTCCAGCTTGTAGCTGGCAAAGGTGTCATATCCCAGCAGCTTGGCCCGCTTTTCGCGCAGCGCAAGCGTTTCAGCAGCCAGCGCCCTGTTGTCCGTCTCGCCGCCATTGGCACCGCGCGCCACCCAGGCCTCATATGCCTTTTGGCGCAAATCCCGGCGCGGCGAAAACTGCAGAAACGGCACGATCAGCGAGCGTGACAGCGTCACAACGGGGCCGCCCGCCGCCTTTTCCTCGCCCGCCGCGCGGGCGGTCGCAACGACAAAGTCGGGCAGGCCCTCAAGACCATCCTTGTCCAGCGGCATCGCCCAGTCGCGCTCATCCGCCAGCAGGTTTTGCGTGAACGAAGTGCCCAGCATCGACAGCCGCGCCATCACGTCGCGCAGCGCGTCAGAGTCATCACCCGACAGCTCTGCCCCCATCCGCACAAACCGGCGGTGGGTCAGGAACAGGACGCGTTGCTGCTCGTCCGTCAGGTCAAGTGTCTCACGCGCGTCCCAGACTGACTTGATCCGCGCAAACAGGCCCGCATTCGAAAACAGATCAGAGGAATAGGCCGACAGCTTGGGTGAAAAGTCGCGCATCAAGCCTTCGCGGGTCGCGTTGCTGTCCGCACCGGCGATCACGTAGAACACGCTGGCGACCCGGCCCAACAGGTCTGACGCTTGCTCCAGCGCTTCGATCGTATTGGCAAACGTCGGGGCTTCGGGGTTGGCGACGATCGCGGCGATATTCTTGCGACCTTCGGCCAGTGCGGCGTCCATGGCCGGGGCGAAATCATCGTCCGAGATCTCCGCAAAGGGTGGCAGTTCAAACGGGGTGTCCCAGTCGGACAGCAGCGGGTTTGTCATGGGCAATCTCCTTTGCCAGATAAGTAGGCATGCGGGGGCGAAGTATCCACCGCTAACGCTGGCGCATCTTCTTTTCGAACCGCCGCAGGGCCAGCGACAGGCTGATCGTCATCGTCAGATACACCAACGCCACCACGTTATAAGTTTCAAAATACCGAAAGTTGCCCGCCGCCGTGACCTTGCCCAACTGGGTGATGTCAGTGACGCCCAGCACGCTGACCAGCGAAGAATCCTTGACCATCGCGACAAAATCATTGCCCAGCGGCGGCAGAATCGTGCGCAGCGCCTGGGGAAAGACGATATGGCGAAACCGATGCCAGCGGTTCAGGCCCAGCGCCTCTGCCGCCTCGATCTGACCGCTGTCCACCGATTGCAGCCCGGCGCGGAACACCTCTGCCAGAAACGATGAATAGGCGATCGTCAGCGCAATGATCGCGCGCCACAACAGCGAAAAATCGCGGGTGCGGATCGGCTCAATCCCGATGCTTTCGGCCAGCCAGTTCCATCCCATGACCATCGCAGGGGCCAGCACAAAGGCCACATAAAGCAACAGCACGATGATCGGCACACCGCGCACGACTTCAACATAGAATCGCGCAACCTGCCGCAATATCAATGACTTGGACAGCGCAGCCAAAGCCAGCAGCAGGCCCAGCGCACAGGCCATCGCATAGCTGACCAGCGTGACGAAAATGGTGACCTGCACGCCCCGAGACAGCGTGCTCAGCACACGGGTGTAGGCCTCTTGCGTGTAGACCTGCCAGAACAGCCAGGCCCCGATGGCCACGACAATCAGCAGCCACCAGGGGAAATCCTCGTCATCGGGCGAAGTGGGGATCACAGCGGTGATCCGTCAGGCGGCGTCAGCCACCAACCTTGTAGTCAAGGAACCACTTGGTGTTCAGCGCATCCAGCGTGCCATCCGCAGCCATATCGGCAATCGCGGCGTTGATCGGCGCCACCAGATCAGACCCCTTGGGGAAGATGAACCCGAAATCCTCGGTCCCCAGCTTTTCACCCACGATCTTCAGACCCCCGTCAGAGGCCTCAACATAGCCGTTGCCCGCGGTGCCATCGGTCAGCACCAGATCGACATCGCCCGCACGCAGCGCCTGAACGGTGGCGCCAAAGGTTTCCATCAACTTGATGCGCGGGTTCGCTTCGTCCCCGTCCAGCACATCATAAACGCCAACGTAAAACGGCGTCGTGCCCGGCTGCGCGGCCATCAGCAGGTCTTCATTTGCGGCAAAGCCGGCGGCATCGTCAAAACGATCTTCGTCACCGCGCACCATCATGACCATCTCTGATGTCATGTATTTATCCGAGAAATCAACAACTTCGGCGCGATCATCGCGAATGGTGATTCCGGTCATGCCCAGATCAAACTGGCCTTCACTGACGGCGGGAATCATTGCGTCCCAGCTGATGTTCTCATAGCTCACTGTCGCATTCAGACGCCTGGCGATTTCCGCCATCGCATCGTATTCCCAGCCCACCGCATCACCATTGCCATCAATGAATTGCAGTGGCGGGTAGGCGTTTTCCGTCACCACGACAATCTCTTGCCCGTCCAGATCAGGCAGGTGACCAGCGGCAAAGGCTGGCATCGACATCAGGGCCGTCGCGGCCAATGTTGCAAGAATTTTCATGATTTCCCCCGAGGTTAAGACCCTGAAACCTTAGCCGGGATCAGCCCGACTGCAAGCCCCGGCCGCAACAGGTGGGGCAATCTTGCACGGCTTTTGCGCTGATGATGCGGGTTTCGGCATAGAGGGCGTCATAGATCATCAACCGCCCGCGCAACGTCGCCCCTGCCCCGGTGATGACCTTGATCGCCTCAACAGCCATCATTGCACCGATCACGCCAGGCAAGGGGCCGATCACGCCCGCCTCGGCGCAGGATGGCACAAGCGCGCGATCCGGCGCGGCAGGAAACAGACAGGCATAACAAGGCCCGCCGCGCGCCGGGTCATAAAGGCTGATCTGCCCCTCCCATTGGGTCAGAGCCGCCGCCACAAGCGGAATTTCAGCCGCCTGCGCCACGCGGTTCACCAGATACCGGGTGTCAAAATTGTCCGACCCGTCCAGCACCAGATCATAGTCGGCAAACAGCTCTGCCGCGATCGTCTCGGTCAAGCGCCGGTTATAGGGTTTCACCGTGACAAAGGGGTTCTGTTCGCGCATCGCCATCGCGGCAGATTGCGCCTTTGGCAGACCGATCCGCGCATCGGTGTGGATCACCTGTCGTTGCAGGTTTGCGTTCTCCACCACATCGTCATCAATCACGCCAATGGTGCCGACGCCAGCCGCTGCCAGATATTGCAAGGCTGGCGCGCCAAGCCCCCCGGCCCCCACAACCAGCACGCGGGCGTTCTTCAAGGCCCGCTGCCCCGGCCCGCCAACTTCGCGCAACACGATATGGCGGGCGTAGCGGTCCAGCTCTGTCGCGGAAAATGTGCCTGTGCTGGGCGTGGCAACCTGGGTGGCGGCCCGCGCCTTCAGGCGTGACAAAATCTGCCGATAGCCCCAGACCACCGCGGCGAACCCCAGCAAAAGACCCCAAAGCCGGGCATCGCCACCCGTTGCCGCACGCAAGGCGTGGCCATCAGGCAGGATCAGTTGAATGATCATCACGCCGACAAGCAGGATCGCAATCATGATCCAGCGCGCGCGACGGGGGGCCCCCATTGCCACGCCAATGCCCCAAAGGGTGGCGGCCATGGCGCCGACCATGATCACGGTTTGACACCTGTTGATCCAAAACCACCAGCGCCGCGCGCGGTCGCGTCCAGATCGGGCACAATTTCAAAACTGGCCTGCACCACCGGGGCCACCACAAGCTGCGCGATCCGCATGCCGTGTGTGACGTCAAACGCCGCCGCGCCTAGGTTTATCAGGATCACCCCCACCGGCCCGCGATAGTCGGAATCGATTGTTCCCGGCGCATTGACCAAGGCGATCCCGTGTTTCAGCGCCAGTCCCGACCTTGGGCGCACCTGCACCTCAAACCCTGCCGGGATCGCCATGCGCAGACCCGTCGGGATCAGCGCCCGCGCGCCCGGTTGCAGGGTTTTGCCCTGCCTGTCATCGAAATTGGCGCAGATGTCTGCCCCTGCCGCCCCCGCGGTTGCAAAACGTGGAATCGGCAGCGTCTGGTCCGCGCCTTCGGTCCAGGCCAGTTTCACACGGGGTAAAGACATCATGAATGCTCCGCCAATGTCTGAGCCCACCGGACGGTTAACGCCGCTTCAGATTTGCGTCTGCATAGGTTGTTGGCGGGATGTGCATGGGTTGTACCTGTGACATATCTGCCAAAATCTGTCACGAAATTGCCTCGGAAATTTTTTTCGCCAGCGCTGCGGCGACAGCGTCCTTGCCCATGCGTGGCCAGGTCTCGGCCCCCTGGCCGGTGATCAGGGTAACCGCATTTTCGCTGCCCCCCATGATCCCGGTCGCGGGGGACACATCATTGGCAACGATCCAGTCACAGCCCTTACGGATTCGTTTTTTCGTTGCATTTTCAATGACATCATCGGTCTCAGCGGCAAAACCGACGACCAGCCCCGGCCGTCCCTTTTTCATCGCGGACACCCCCGCCAAGATGTCGGGGTTCTCGCCAAATGTTAGCTGCGGCAGCCCGTCAGTGTCCTTCTTGATCTTGCTGTCACCGGCATTGGTCACATGCCAGTCCGCAACGGCTGCGGCAAAGACTGCCGCATCCGCCGGAAGCGCCGCCGCCACAGCAGCCTCCATCTCGCTAGCTGTTTGAATTTCAACGGTTTTTACGCCCATCGGCGGTGGCACATCTGCCGGGCCGGTCACGAATGTCACCTCGGCCCCAAGGGCCAAAAGCGCCCGCGCAATCGCAGTCCCCTGCGCCCCCGACGACCGGTTCGCGATATAGCGAACCGGATCGATGGGCTCATGCGTGGGGCCGGATGTGACCAGCACATGTTTCCCTTTGAGCGGCCCCTCTGCAAGTGCGGCGTCAATTTCTGCAACAATTTCAAGTGGTTCTGACATCCGGCCCGGTCCGTATTCGCCGCAGGCCATGTCGCCCTCATTGGGGCCGACCATCAGGATGCCATCGCGTTCCAACGTCGCGATATTGCGCTGGGTGGCGGGATGCTCCCACATCCGCACATTCATCGCCGGGGCCACCAGAACCCGTTTATCTGTGGCCAAAAGCAGCGTTGAGGCCAGATCATTCGCCAGCCCCGCCGCCATCTTTGCCATCAAATCAGCGGTTGCCGGGGCCACCACGATCAGGTCCGCTGCGCGCGACAACTCGATGTGGCCCATCTCGGATTCATCATTCAAATCAAAGAGATGTTGGAATACCTTTTGCCCCGCCAAGGCCGAGACGGACAGTGGAGTCACAAATTCTTCACCCGCTTGGGTCAGAACCGGGGTGACGATTGCGCCCCGTTCCCGCAGGCGGCGGATCAGGTCCAGCGATTTGAAGGCGGCAATCCCGCCGCCAATGATCAAAAGGATATGTTTGCTGGCCAACATGACAGGACCCCCATATTTCGGGGCGACACTAGGCCACGTCAGACCGGAAAGACAATATCAGCCAAGAAAGCGGTGCACTTCGGTGCTGGTTGCTTCCAGTTTCTTGCGCATCTTCCCAAACGCCGCCGCCTCAAGCTGGCGCACGCGTTCTTTTGACAGGCCAAGCTCTGTTCCCAGGCATTCCAATGTCCGCGGGTCGTCGCGCATCTTGCGCTCGCGCACAATGAATTGCTCCCTGTCGCTCAGATCAGATAGGGCCGAGAGCAGCCATTGGCGCAATGTCGCGTTATCATGAGAATTTTCAACCTTTTCAGAGGCTTGTTCGGACTCATCTTCAATTGCATCGATCCATTCCCGCCCCTCGTCCTCGTTTGATTGGGTGGCATTCAGCGAAAAGTCGGACCCCGACAGCCGTCCTTCCATCATCTCGACGTCGCGGATCGGAACGCCCACTTCTTCTGCTGTCAGTGCGCGCAGGACATGACCTTCCAGCTTGCGCCCTTCGGCGGCCGCTTCGCGTTCTAGCCGTGCCTGAACCCGTCGCATGTTGAAGAATAGCGACTTTTGCGCCGAGGTGGAGCCGGTCCGCACCATTGACCAATTGCGCATCACATAATCCTGAATGGAGGCTTTGATCCACCAAACCGCATAGGTCGAAAAGCGCACGCCGCGGTCCGGATCAAACTTGTCAGCAGCTTTCATCAGCCCGACGGACGCCTCTTGAATCAGGTCATTCATGGGCGCGCCATAGCGTTTGAATTTCGCTGCCATCGAAATCGCGAGACGCATGTAAGCATTGATCAACCGGTGCAGTGATTTTTCACAGCGCTGATCGCGCCAGGCATAGGCCAACTGCAATTCGGTTTCGGCATCTAGCAGTTCAGCACGCATCGCAGTGCGCGTGAGGTTTTGGTCGGCAAATCCGTCTAAGGCCATCTGTCGTTCCCCCATTGGTAAAACAGTGTGTTGAGGCTTTTGGATGCACTTGCTACGGATCAGAAACCCAACTGGATGAGTTAAAGTTCCATGAATGCGTTTCCAAAACTGACTTTCGTGCTAGGCGGGGCCGCCTCGGGCAAGTCTGCCTATGCCGAAAGTCTTGTGCGACAGGCAGGGCGGAATCAGATCTATCTGGCCACCGCGCAGGCCTTTGATGCGGAAATGAAAGACAAAATCACAACGCATCGCAAGCAGCGTGGCGCGGATTGGCTGACAATCGAGGCACCGGTTGACGTCGCCATCGCGTTTGCCGGGCGCGACGCAAGGGACATAATTTTGTTGGACTGTGCGACGCTCTGGCTTAGCAATCTTCTGTTGGAAGAGGCCGATATCCCGAAAGCGACCACGGCATTTTTCGCGACCGTCGCCACCTGCCCCTGCCCGGTGGTTGTCGTGTCAAACGAAGTTGGCCAGGGGATTATTCCTGATAACACCTTATCTCGCCGTTTTCGAAATCTGCAGGGCCAGTTCAACAAGGATCTGGCCGCCACTGCGGACCTTGCCGTTCTTGTGACTGCCGGGCTGCCAATGGTGCTGAAGGGCACGTTGCCGGCATGACCCATCTATGGTGGGTCAGGCACGGACCAACCCATGAAAAGGCCTTTGTCGGCTGGCGGGATGTGCCCGCCGATCTGAGCGATAAGGCGCAGATAGCGCGGGTCGCAGCCTATTTGCCAAAAGACGCTGCCGTTATTTCGTCTGACCTTCTACGCGCCCGCCAGACAGCCGATGCAATTGCGGGCCCTCGTCGACGTTTGCCTGAACGCGCGGACCTGCGCGAATTTAACTTTGGCGATTGGGACGGTCTGGGTTTTGATGAAGTCGCTGCGATGTCCCCTGACCTTTCGCGCAGGTTTTGGGAAGAACCGGGCGATCTTGCGCCGCCAAATGGTGAAAGTTGGAATGCCGTCGCCGCGCGTGTCAGTGACGCGGTCGCAGATCTGTGCCAACAATCAATGGCGCGGCACATTGTCATCGTTGCCCATATCGGCGTGATCATGACGCAGATTCAGCGCGCAACACATGCACCCGCCTATGCCGCAATGGGCCACCAGATCAACAACCTCTCAGTCACTGATATGCGCATTGATGGCGACAACTGGGCCATCGGGCGGATAAATCATCTTCCTTGATGTAGGCAGTCACGCGAATGAATTGGTGATCGCACACGCCTTCCGCTAACCGTGTGCCATGACTTATGACTTATACATCGGTGATCGATCCTATTCGAGCTGGTCGCTACGCGGCTGGCTGATGCTGGAAGAATTTGATCTGCAATTTCAGTGCCATGACGTCGGGCTTTATGGCGGCACCCTGACGCAGGATCTTGCCCATCTTGCCCCGGCGCGGACTGTTCCCGTGCTCAGCGCGGCAGGTGGAATCGTGCTGAGCGATAGTCTCGCGATGGGTGAGGCACTTGCCGAGGCGCACCCGGAAATTCCTTTTTATCCCAAAGCCCCGGCAGCCCGCGCACTGGCCCGATCCATTGTTGCGGAAATGCACAGCGGCTACGCCGCGTTGCGGTCTGATTGCCCGATGAACCTGCGCAATTGTTGGCAGGGGTTTGAGCCCTCAGCCGCCGTGCGCAAAGATGTTGCCCGCATTGAGTTGTTATGGCAGATGGCGCGCGAAAAATTTGGCGCCGCTGGGCCTTGGCTGTTCGGTTCATACTCACTCGCCGATGTGTTTCACGCTCCGATTGCCGCGCGGTTTGCAGGATACGGTCTTGCGTCCTCTAAGACCGCAAAGGATTATGTCGCCGCACATTTGAATTCTGCTGCGTTTCGCCGGTGGCGTGCCACGGCATTGACCGAGGTGTTTGACGCGCAACATTATCAAATGCCGCTGAAATCGGTGGCGTGGCCAGGACCAAAACCTAAACCGGCGATCGCGGTGGACGGTGGCACGGCCGAAAACGCAACCTGTCCCTATTCCGGCAGACCGGTAACCCATTTGGCAGATTTTGATGGGCGCATCTTTGGATTTTGCAACAAAACCTGTCGCGACAAGACCGTCAATGACCCGGAAGTCTGGCCTAAATTCAACGCATTGCTGACGCGTTAACTCTTCTTAAACCACGTCCCCGATAATGGTTAACGTCAAGGGGGACACAGATGGCAGCACTTGCTTACACAGTCGCGTTTGACGGCATCGAGGCACGTCAGGTTGAGGTGCAATGCGCAGTGTCCCCGGGCCTGCCTGGATTTGCGATCGTTGGCCTGCCCGACAAAGCCGTGACAGAGGCGCGCGAACGTGTCCGCGCGGCCTTGTCCGCGATGTCGATTGCCCTGCCCTCCAAGCGGATCACAATCAACCTCTCGCCCGCTGATTTGCCAAAGGTCGGATCTCACTTTGACCTGCCCATCGCCCTTGCCGTTCTGGCCGCCATCGATGTGATCCCAAAGGAAGACATCGCAGCGACGATTGCCCTGGGCGAGTTGTCACTGGATGGCACATTGGTTCCCGTCGTCGGTGCGCTGCCCGCGGCAATGGCAGCAGGCGCATCCGATCGTGCGTTGCTCTGCCCTGCGGCTTGCGGGGCAGAAGCCGCCTGGGTCGATGCGGTAAAGGTCATTGCACCACAATCCCTGGCTGCGACGGTGCAGCATTTCACCGGTCAAACCGTGCTGCCAACCGCAACACCGGGCATTGTGGGACGCACCACCAGCCCACGAAATCTAGCCGAAGTCAAAGGGCAAGAGCGGGCCAAGCGGGCGCTGGAAATCGCCGCGGCCGGTCGCCATCACCTTTTGCTGGTGGGCTCACCAGGGTCGGGCAAATCCATGTTGGCGGCACGCATCCCCGGCATCATGCCACCGCTCTCCCCCAGCGAGGCTTTGGAAACCTCGATGATCCACTCCCTTGCCGGATTACTCGACGAAGGCGGCATCAATCGTGACCGCCCGTTTCGCGAACCGCACCACACGGCGTCTATGGCGGCCATCGTGGGTGGGGGTCGCGGTGCAAAACCCGGAGAGATTTCCCTGGCGCACAACGGCGTGCTTTTCATGGATGAGTTCCCGGAATTTAACCGCACCGTTCTTGAAACGCTGCGACAACCGATCGAAACCGGTGAAGTTGTTGTCGCGCGCGCGAACGCCCATGTCCGTTATCCCTGCCGGTTCATGCTTGTTGCGGCTGCAAACCCCTGTCGCTGCGGCTACCTTGCTGATCCCGAAAAAGCCTGCGCCCGCGTGCCCGTGTGTGGCGAGGAATACCTTGGCCGCATTTCGGGACCGCTGATGGACCGCTTTGATCTGCGCGTAGAGGTGCCTCCCGTTGCGTTTACCGACCTTGATCTACCCGAAAGTGGCGATCGCTCTGAAGCCATAGCAGCCCGCGTCGCAGCGGCACGTGCGGTGCAGACCACCAGATTTGCCAACCAGCCAAAGCTGAATGTTAATGCCGACGCCGAAGGCGGCGCCCTTGAAGAAATTGCCACGCCGGATGCGGAAGGACGTGATCTGCTGGTGAAAGTGGCAGAGCGGTTCGGGCTTTCCGCCCGGGGTTATCACCGGGTCTTGCGGGTTGCGCGCACGATTGCGGACCTTGATGGTTCTGCAGGGGTGCGCAAACCCCACGTGGCAGAAGCGGTCAGCTATCGCCTTGCGTTGTCACATGAGGTTTAGCGCTTCGCTTCGATCGCTTCCCAGATCATTTCGGCGACGTTGATTCCTTCAAACCGCTCCAGTTCCTGAATCCCGGTCGGAGATGTCACGTTGATTTCGGTCAGCCAGTCGCCGATCACGTCAATCCCGACAAAGATCTGACCTTTTTCACGCAAAAGCGGGCCGATGGCCGCACAGATTTCGCGGTCGCGCGCAGTCATCGCGACCTTTTCAGGTTTGCCGCCAACATGCATATTCGACCGTGTTTCGCCTGCGGCCGGCACCCGATTGATCGCGCCGACGGGTTCACCATTGACGAGAATCACGCGCTTGTCGCCTTTGGTCACATCCGGCAGGAACTTCTGCATGATCAATGGTTCGCGATTAATCCCGCTGAACATCTCGTGCAGCGAGGCGAGGTTGCTGTCGTTCTCTTTGAGCTTGAACACGCCGGCCCCGCCGTTTCCATAGAGGGGCTTCAGAATGACATCGCCATGCGCGGCACGGAAATCCTTCAACGTTTCCAGGTCACGCGCGATCATCGTCGGGGGCGTGAGGTCAGGGAAGTTCAGGACCAACAGTTTTTCAGGATGGTTGCGGACCCAGAACGGATCATTCACGACCAGCGTGTCGGGATGCACCATGTCCAGCAGATGGGTCGTGGTGATGTATCCCATGTCAAACGGCGGATCCTGCCGCAGCCAGACTACATCCTGACTGGCCAGGTCAACCTCTTGGTGGGTGCCCAGTTCAAAATGGTCACCCTGAACACGCTTGACTTTCAATGGCCAGCCCCGGGCGGTGACCTTGCCTTCCCGGTAGGCGATCATATCAGGGGTGTAATAGAACAGCTCATGCCCGCGCGCCTGCGCTTCTTCGGCAATTCGAAAGGTGCTGTCGGCATTGATATCAATCGGACCAATCGGGTCCATTTGGAAGGCAATCTTGAGGGACATGGCGCACCTGTTTGGTCTTGGTTACGCCTTACATGGCGTATGACCTGAAATTGCGCAATGGCGCTAAAGCACCTCTTCAATCGCGTTTTCAAGAATGTGAACAGCGCCGTGACCGTTCACCAGCGCAACATCTAATCGCATGTCCGTCAATTGCCCTTTTGGGGTGCGTGCAACGTATTCTGTAGCCGTCATGCAGATGCGGTCCATTTGCCGCCGCGACAACCGCGCAGCCGCGCGGGAGAAACTGGCGCTTTTCTTGACTTCGACAAAGATGAACGTCTCACCCTCCTGCACGATCAGATCCACTTCGCCTGCCGATCCGCGCCAGCGGCGTGCAACCTCGACGCAGCCGCGGGATGCATAATCCATCGCTACGATATCTTCTGCCGCGAGACCCGCGAAGTAGCCCGTCTGACCGGTCATCTGCGATCCTCCAGCGTGAGCGCCAATTGATAGACCTGACGGCGCGGCAATCCCAGGGCGCCAGCAACGGCGGTGGCCGCATCCTTGACCCGCATGGTTTTCATCGCATCGCGCAGTGCATCAGCAATCATGTCATCTCCTACTTCGATGGCGCCTGCGCGCCCGACCAGAACGACGATTTCACCTTTCACATTGCGACCTTCAAAGTCGGCCACAAGACGATCAAGCGTCCCGCGTGAAACCTCTTCAAACTTCTTTGTCAGCTCGCGACATACAACCGCTTTGCGCGATGTCCCTAAAACGTCCCGCAAACTCACTAACAAACCATGAACGCGCTTTGGGCTCTCGTAAAAGACAAGCGTGAAACCGACGTCGCGCAACGCCGCGATTTCAGTCTCGCGCTGGGTCTTGCCGGCCGGTAAAAACCCAACAAAAGCAAAGCGGTCTGTCGGCAAACCCGCCACGCTCAGGGCTGCGATGACTGCGGATGGTCCGGGCGCTGTTGTCACAGAAAGATTCTCTTCGACAAGCACCTTGGCCAATTCATACCCCGGATCAGCAATCAACGGTGTTCCCGCCTCTGATACATATGCGACGGATTGGCCCTCTCGTATTGCGGCGACAAGACGCGCAATGTCGGCAGCACCGCTGTGATCGTGAAACGCCACCACTTTGCGTCCATCCAGCGGAACGCCGTGGATTTCCATCAACTTGCGCGCTGTACGCGTATCTTCGGCTGCGATCAAATCCGCGCTGGCCAGCACATCAAGCGCCCGCAGGGTGATGTCACGTGCCGACCCGATGGGTGTTGCGACCAGATAAAGCCCGGCGGAGAGTGGCTTGCGTAGAAAATTCATCTCTAGACCCTTTTGCCCCCGGCCCTATGATGCGATGAACCGGTGTAGACCGCCTAAGGCAACCGTCACCGCATGTCACCACGGAGGATACCAATCCATGTTTGCCCGTTTGTACCGCCCTCGCAAGTTGACCGCATTGCTGATGGCCTTTGCCTCGTTCCTGTGGGTGTCAGCCTGTGCGACGACAGGTATCGTCGCGCCCAATGCCAACACCGGGAAGAATATCAACCCTGGCGCGCCGGTGCAGGTCGCCCTGCTGGTCCCCGGCGGTTCGGCCGCAGGCAGTGACCAGTTTCTTGCTGCCAACCTTGAAAACGCGGCCCGGATGGCCATCGCCGATTTGAACGGTGTTGAAATTGACCTGCGCGTCTACAATACCGGCAGCGATCCGGTTCAGGCCGCGGGCGTGGCCAATCAGGCAGCAAATGATGGCGCAAAAATTCTTCTCGGTCCGCTTTTCGCAGAATCCGCAAATGCCGCGGGTGTTGCCGTGGCTGGCCGTAATATCAACGTGCTCGCGTTCTCCAACAACCCCACCATCGCGGGCGGCAATGTCTTTGTGTTGGGGGCCACGTTTGAAAACACCGCCAACCGTCTGGTGCAATACGCAGGCCGTCAGGGGACAACGCGATTTGCTGTTGTGCATGGCGATGACCTGCAGGGACAGGTTGGGCGTGACGCAATCCGCAATGCTGTGCGCCGAAATGGTGGGCAGGTGGCTGCCGTCGAAAGCTATCCCTTGTCGCAACAGGGTATCCTGGGTGCGACCAGCCGGATCGCCAGCGGTATCAAGGCAGGTGGTGCCGATGCGGTATTCCTGACAGCCGGTGTCAATGCCGATCTACCGATTATTGCAACCGCCCTGCCCGAAGCGGGCGTTAACCCTGCTGATACGCAATTTGTCGGGCTGACCCGGTGGAATGCCGTTCCGCAGGCACTCTCGCTTCCGGGGTTGCAGGGGGGGCTGTTTGCCCTGCCCGACCGGGCGCTGAGCAATAACTTTGAAGCCAGATACGCCAGTGTCTATGGCGAAGCGCCACATCCACTTGCGGGGCTGGCCTATGATGGAATCGCTGCAATTGGTGCCCTTGTCGCCAGCGGCGATTCAGGCGCACTGACCAAGCAGGCACTGACGACACCACAGGGCTTTCAGGGAACAAGCGGTATTTTCCGTTTGCGTCCAAATGGTCTAAATGAACGCGGCCTTGCCGTGGCCACTATTCGTAACAATCAGGTTGTTGTCCTTGAACCAGCCCCACGCAGCTTTGGCGGTTCCGGATTCTGATCCGGACCCCCAGCCCAAAACACATACGACGGAAGCGCCGGACGATCTGATCTGTCCGGCGCAGAGCGTTTTTGACACCGACGCGATTCTTGCCGCGCTGGATGAGGCATTTCTTACCGCCAAGGATGACCGCGCAATTCGCACGGTCACCGTTCAAACGCTGGCCGCTGCCCAAAAGGCAGGGCGGGCGGCAATCGCGGCCGAATTCGAAAAGCGGCCCTTTGAATCGTTACCCACGGTGCGGGCCTATAGCTGGCTGACCGATCAATTGGTCAAGACCGTGTTACGGGTCGCGACCCAGCGCCTGCACCATTTGCCCAACCCGACCGAGGGTGAAAAACTGTCGGTCATTGCGGTTGGCGGCTATGGCCGCGGTGAAATGGCCCCCCATTCTGACGTCGACCTGCTGTTCCTGACGCCCTACAAAATCACGCCATGGGCCGAAAGCGTGATCGAAAGCACGCTTTACATGCTTTGGGATCTCAAGTTGAAAGTGGGACATGCAAGCCGGACCGTCAAAGACTGCATCCGCCTTGCGCGTGAGGATTACACGATCCGCACCTCTTTGGTTGAATACCGCCACCTGACCGGTGAACGACAATTGGCTGAATCGCTGGGAGAGCGGTTGTGGAAAGACCTTTTCAAGTCCACTGCACCCGACTTCATCGAGGCCAAACTGGCCGAGCGGGAGGCTCGCCACATTAAGCAGGGTGGCCAGCGATACATGGTCGAACCCAATGTGAAAGAGGGCAAAGGCGGGCTGCGCGACCTGCAATCGCTTTATTGGATCGGCAAATACGTTCATCACGTGCGCGAAGCTGCCGAACTGGTGACGGAAAAGGTCTTTACAGCCGAGGAATACGGAACCTTCCGTGAGGCACACGCATTCCTTTGGGCCGTACGATGCCACCTGCATCTCTTGGCCGGCCGCGCAGCAGATCAGCTGACCTTTGACATGCAAGTACTTGTCGCCGAGCGTATGGGATACACCGACAGCGCCGGGCGGCGCGCGGTCGAACACTTTATGCAGGCCTATTTCCGGCACGCCACCAGCGTTGGCGACCTGACGCGCATATTCCTGACAGCGCAGGAACGTAAGCATCTCAAGTCCGAACCAATGCTGCAGCGCCTGCTGGCACGCCGCAAAAAGGTCGCCTCGCCCTACAAGATCAAGCAGAACCGCATTACCGTCTCAGCACCCAAGGCGTTCCTGTCCGATCCGCTGAACCTGTTGCGTATCTTTGAAGAGGCACTGCGCACAGGATACCTGATTCATCCCGACGCCATGCGCCTGATCGCTGCCAATCTTGATCTGATTGATCACGACATGCGCGACAACAAGGAAGCAAACCGCCTGTTCCTGGATCTGATGCTGAAGCACGGCAATCCGGAACGGGCCCTGCGACGCATGAACGAACTGAACGTGCTGTCCGCGTTCATTCCGGAGTTCGCGCCTATCGTCGCAATGATGCAATTCAACATGTATCACCATTTTACCGTTGATGAGCACACAATCCAAGTGATCAGCCAGCTTGCACAGATCGAGCGCGAAGAGCGGGAGGAAGACCTGCCGATCGCCAGTGGAATTTTGCAACGCGGGGTCAACCGCAAGGTGCTTTATGTGGCGCTGCTGCTGCATGATATTGGCAAGGGACAATCCGAAGATCATTCGATCCTTGGGGCACGGATTTCACGCACCGTGGCGCCGCGACTGGGCCTCTCCAAAAAGGAATGCGACACCGTCGAATGGCTGATCCGCAATCACCTTTTGATGTCCGACACCGCCCAAAAACGTGACATCGCGGAACCCCGCACGGTACGCGGTTTTGCCAAAGCGGTGAAATCGGTCGAACGGCTTGATTTGCTGACCGTGCTGACGGTCTGCGACATCCGTGGCGTCGGCCCCGGGACCTGGAACAACTGGAAAGCGGTGCTGATCCGCAATCTTTACAGCGCCACGCGCGATGCGCTGGAAAACGGGCTGGAAGATCTCAACCGGGAAAGCCGCGAGGCAGAAGCCAAGCGCTGCCTGCGCGCCGCATTGGAAGACTGGGACAAGAAGGACGTCAAGACAGAGGCGACGCGTCACTATGGCCCCTATTGGCAAGGGCTGCCGCTGTCTGCACATATCGTATTTGCCAATCTATTACGTCATATCTCTGACAGTGACATTGCAATCGACCTGATGCCCGATGACGACCGCGATGCGACGCGGGCCTGCTTTGCCATGGTTGACCATCCGGGTCTGTTTTCGCGCATGACCGGGGCATTGGCGCTGGTTGGCGCAAATATCGTGGATGCACGGACATACACGTCAAAGGATGGCTATGCGACGGCAGTGTTCTGGGTACAGGACAGCGACGGCACACCCTATGAGGCGAGCCGCCTGCCCCGCTTGCGCAATATGATCATCAAGACGCTAAAAGGTGAGGTTGTCGCCCGCGACGCATTGAAAGATCGCGACAAGATGAAAAAGCGCGAACGCGCATTCAAAGTGCCCACAACTATCACCTTTGATAACGAAGGGTCAGAAATATACACCATTATCGAGGTTGATACCCGCGACCGCGCCGGATTGCTTTTCGACCTGACCCGCACGTTGGCAAATGCACATGTCTATATCGCTTCCGCCGTGATCGCGACCTATGGTGAACAGGCGGTTGATACCTTCTACGTCAAGGACATGGTCGGGCTCAAATTCCACTCAGAAACCAAACGCAACGCGCTGGAACGGAAGTTACGGGACGCGATCGTCAAAGGCTCAGAGCAGGCGCGCGCGACATGAGCCTGCCCGTCGTCATGGTGGCCAGATGAAACCCATCCGTCTGATCGCTGGTTTTTTCACAGTCGGCATCTGGACCCTGCTCAGCCGGGTCCTTGGATTTGTACGTGACATCCTGATCGCCGGGTATCTTGGCACCGGCGTTGTCGCTCAGGCGTTTCTGATTGCATTTTCCCTGCCAAACCTGTTCCGCCGCTTTTTTGCCGAAGGCGCCTTTAACATGGCCTTTGTGCCAATGTTTTCCAAAAAGCTCGAAGCGGGAGAGGACGCCAAGCGGTTTGCGCAGGATGCGTTTGTGGCGATGGCATTCCTGCTGAGCCTTGTGACCTTGCTCGGCATTGTTTTCATGCCGCTGCTCGTCTCGGCCATGGCGTCAGGATTCCGCGGCGATGAACGGTTTGATTTGGCCGTCAGCTATGGGCGGATTGCTTTCCCCTACATCCTTTTCATCTCATTGGGGGCGTTGTTGTCGGGCGTCCTGAATGCGACCGGCCGGTTTGTTGCCGCCGCAGCGGCACCGGTCCTTCTGAACATTGTTTTCGTTTTTGCCATGGTTGTTGCAGCGCTGGTGGCAGAGCCCGGCACGCAGCAGGAAACAATCGGTATCTCGTTGATCTGGGCGGTACCTGTGGCAGGGCTGGCCCAGTTTCTTCTTGTCTGGTTCGCGGCCAAACGCGCCGGATTCCCATTGCTGTTTGGCCTGCCCAGAATGACGCCCGAGCTCAAGCGGCTGGCAATCATTGCGGCCCCCGCCGCGCTCTCTGGTGGCGTTGTGCAGATCAACCTTCTTGTCGGCCGGCAGGTGGCCAGCTTTTTTGATGGCGCGGTTGCATGGCTTAGCTACGCGGACCGGCTTTACCAGCTTCCCCTTGGTGTGGTGGGGATTGCGATTGGGGTGGTTCTGCTTCCTGATCTGTCACGGCGGATTCGGGGCGGTGATATCGAAGGCGGGCGCGATGCCTTTAACCGGGCATCCGAAATCAGTCTTGCGCTGACGATCCCCGCAGCGATTGCATTGGTCGTGATCCCGGTGCCGCTGGTTGCAGTCCTGTTTCAGCGGGGGGCGTTTACGGCAGCCGACACCGGGGCCACGGCATTGGCCGTTGCGGTCTACGGGCTTGGCCTGCCGGCATTTGTCCTGCAAAAGGCGCTGCAACCGCTCTTCTTCGCGCGAGAGGACACCCGTCGGCCTTTCAAATATGCGCTTGTCGCAATGGTGTTGAACCTCGTCCTGGCGATTGGACTATCGTTTTATTTCGGTTTTATCGCTGCCGCTATCGGCACCACGATCACTGGCTGGGCGATGGTCGTTTTGCTCTGGCGCGGTTCCCGCAATATGGGGCCATCTGCAGAGCTTGATCAGCGATTCACCGACCGTATCTGGCGGATCGTGCTGGCTTCGCTTGGGATGGGGGCCGTCCTGCTGGCAGGGCAATGGGCACTGGCGGACCTGTTGATGGCACCGACGGTCCGTTACGGCGCGCTGGCCCTGTTGATCGCCGTTGGAATCCTGTCCTACTTCGGCCTTGGTCAATTGATCGGCGCATTCCGGCTGAGCGAATTTCGCCGCGCGATGCGGCGCTAACGTGTTCGCAGACTTGCAAGAATTCACATGCTGTCTGCAGCTGGGTCTCAGTCGCTAAAAAAGTTGGGCGAAATCGCGCGCATGTCTTGCAACCGGGGTCTGCCTTACCGCATTGAGCGGTAGGTTAGTCTGGTTCTCTTACATGTCGCGGTTTAGTCACAATTAATTCTTCATTCGACATTAACCATGACGCTCGGGAACATTTGAACGAGACAGACATGCACGCCAAAATATTGGACCCAGATTTGCCATCTGAACATGATCCAAGATCTCCAGCCCCGCCGCCCAAAATGTCGGTTTTTGCTGACCAGACCAAGGCCCAGGGGGACGATTGTCTGCTGATTCAGCCCGGCCCCTATGCGCGATATGTGAAACGCCCGCTTGATGTTGCGCTTGTTCTCTTGACCGCGCCGCTATCGGTCACGCTAATTTCCATAATGTGCATGGCCATTGCGATGCAAGGCGGTCAGCCGCTTTACCGCCAACCGCGGATTGGTAAGGGTGGCCGGATTTACACAATCTGGAAGTTGCGCACAATGGTGCCGGAGGCTGACGATCTGCTTGCCCAGCATCTGGCGTCTGATCCCGCAGCACAGGCAGAGTGGAACGCGCACCAAAAGCTGCGCAATGACCCGCGGATCACCCGGCTCGGCCGATTCTTACGCAAGTCTTCGCTGGATGAATTGCCGCAGCTTTGGAATGTCCTCACCGGCGACATGAGCCTGATCGGCCCACGCCCGATGATGCCCAGCCAAAAGGTGCTTTATCTAAGCAACAACTATTACACCCTGCGCCCCGGTATCTCCGGCATGTGGCAGGTGTCGCGGCGCAATGCGTCATCGTTCCGCAATCGCGCCAAATTTGACACGGCATACGCCCGCAATCTGACCTTCAAAACCGACCTGAAGATCCTGTTCGCAACCCTAAAGGTTGTCTGGCACGGCACCGGCTACTAGGGACGTTGCCGCATCCGGTGAACCAGGGCCGCCCAGCCGCCGGGCGCAAGCACCGTTGAAATCGCAAAGCCCACCAAAAAGGCCGAAAGCTCAGCCACCCACGTCAGGTTGGAGCCGAAAATCAGCCCAAACACCAGTTGCAGCGCCAGCAGGAACCCAATCAGGCGGAACGCGGCCAGCTGGTTCTGGCCAGTCTGCCCGAGCCGTAACCAGATCACATAAGTGAAAGCGCCGATCAGCCCATAGACCGGCGGGAACAGCCCTAACAGCGGCGCAGTTCCACCTGCAACAAGACCAAATACGATTGCACCAGACACCGATGTAGTTACAAAAACAGCCAGTGTTGCCAGCGGGTTGAAGATGTCTCCGACAAATTTCCCCAGTGCCAACAGAAGCGCGGAGCCAAACAATGCCTGTGTGAAACTTGCATGGACGAAGGGATAGGTCACAAACCGGCGCAAGATCGCAAAATCATAGTCGCCCCGGCTGAGAACCGCGTCCAGAACCGCCGGCGAAAAGGCGTAATTCTCCACCACCGATAAACGCCAGGCGCCACCGCGTTGCCCGCCGAACACGCTGGTCGACATTGCAGTGGCATAAAGCTCGACCGCGACGGCGATCAAACACAGGGCCATGATCACGGGCGGGATCGGGTTGACGGGGCTTTCCTGGTTCATGATGCGCTCATTGAAGTTGGCGTGCTGTTCTGGCATGGGTAAGCGAGGAAACCGCATCTGACCAGCCCGGACCATGACAACATGACTAACACCTTCACACCACGCGTTTTTTCGGGGATCAAACCCTCGGGCGGATTGACCCTTGGCAACTACCTGGGCGCGATCAAGCGCTTTGTCGGGATGCAGGGCGAGATGGAGACCATCTATTGCGTCGTTGATCTGCACGCCATCACGGTCTGGCAAGACCCCGCAGAGCTGGCCAATGCCACCCGCGAGGTCGCCGCGGGCTATTTGGCGGCGGGGCTGGACCCGGAAAAATCGATCCTGTTCAACCAGAGCCAGGTCAGCGGGCACGCTGAATTAGCGTGGATTTTCAACTGCGTGGCGCGTGTCGGCTGGATGAACCGGATGACGCAATTCAAGGATAAGGCTGGATCAAACGCTGAAAAGGTCTCGCTTGGGCTTTATGCTTATCCGTCGCTGATGGCGGCTGACATCCTGCTGTATCACGCCACGCATGTGCCGGTTGGCGAGGACCAGAAGCAGCATGTTGAATTGACCCGTGATATTGCGCAGAAGTTTAACCATGACTTCAAATCCGATTTTTTCCCTATAACTCAACCAGTTATAGATGGACCCGCGACACGGGTGATGAACTTGCGTGACGGATCCAAGAAGATGTCGAAATCCGGCGAGAGCGACATGGAGCGGATCAACATGCTTGATGACGCCGACAAGATCGCCAAGAAATTCAAGAAGGCCAAGACCGATCCAGAGCCCTTGCCGGAGACGTTGGAGGGCCTGAAGGATCGCCCCGAAGCCCGCAATCTGGTTGATATTTACGCAGCATTATCAGACACTTACTCAGATGCTGTGATCTCTGAATTTGCCGGTGCAGGCTGGGGTAAGTTCAAGCCTGCCCTTGCAGATCTGGCTGTTGACCGCCTTGCCCCAATCTCTGATGAGATGCGCCGCCTGATGGATGACAAGGCCGAAATTGATCGCATTCTGAAACAGGGTGCAGACAAGGCGCGCGCCATTGCAGAGCCGGTTTTGGAGAAGACCTATGATCTCGTCGGCTTTTTGCGTTAACGCACCGCGCGCCCGATTCCGGCCATGCACAACCCGGCAACATCCCATGCACAACCCATACAGACGCAAAAGTTAAGATTGTTAACCTGTGCACGCATGCACCATTGACCTATCAATCTGGGCATTTTGTGCGTTGAGGCGGGTTCTTAAGTTGGTGCTAACCAACACGAGGACTTTGAGATGACCTTTGCCACGCAGACCCCCCATTCGCCCCGCGTCGGCCATGTCCATCTGCGTGTCGCCGACCTTGACCGCGCGATTACATTTTACAGTGATGTTCTGGGGTTTGAGCTGACCCAGCGCTATGGCACAGAGGCGGCCTTTCTTGGCGCTGGCGGCTATCATCATCATATTGGCCTGAACACATGGCAAAGCCGCGGCGGGACACCTGCCCCGGCCGGGCATACCGGGCTTTTCCATACGGCCTTTGTATTTGAAACCCGCGCCGACCTTGCGGCCAGATTGCGCGAGGTTCTGGCAGCCGGCATTGCAATTGACGGGGCCGCTGATCATGGCGTGTCAGAGGCTATATATATACGTGACCCGGATCAGAACGGTGTTGAGCTTTATGTTGACCGTGATCCGGCTGATTGGCCGCGCAACGCGGATGGCAGCCTTGCCATGATTACCGCGCCGCTTGACCTGGATGCACTGCTGGCCGCGCACCCCGCGACATCCCCGGAACCGTCACAAAACTGAATCGTGACTTTGCGATGGTGGCAGGGCGAACGCTGTCCCCGTTTGCACCAGGCCCGCGCCGTCCCGCGTCAGGTCTGACATTACCGCCCGGCAGCGCCCCCCCCTGCCGGGCGCTTTACCTTCGCCCAACAGCGTCCTAGCGTGCCCCAAGACCAGGAGGCACAGATGACAATCGGCAAGAATATCCGCACCTACCATGACGGCAAATGGCACGACGGAGACGTGCCTGTCATGCGGGCTGCTGATCATGGCAGCTGGCTGGGCACGACGGTATTTGACGGCGCGCGCATGTTCGGCGGACTGGCACCGGATCTGGACAAACATTGCGCGCGGACCAATCGGTCCGCGGCGGCGCTGATGCTGACACCGACAGTCACAACCGAGGACATGGTCGCCATTGTGCGCGAAGGGTTGGCCGGTTTTGGACCTGATGCCGCGGTCTACATCAGGCCGATGTATTGGGGCATTGACGGGGACCCGACGGCGATTGTGCCCAGCGCAACCGAAACCGGCTTTGCGATCTGCCTGGAAGAGGTGCCAATGGCCCCGCCAGAGGCCGCGACAACCCTGACCAGAACGCGGTTCTGCCGCCCGGTGCTGGAAAGCTCTGTGGTGAATGCCAAGGCGGGCTGTCTTTATCCGAACAATGCCCGGATGCTGGTTGAAGCGCGCCAGAAGGGATTCGGCAATGCGCTGGCGGCCGATGCCCTGGGAAATGTCGCTGAGACGGCGACGTCAAACATCTTTACCGTGCGGGATGGCGTTGTCTTTACGCCGGTGCCCAATGGCACGTTTCTGGCCGGTATCACCCGCGCCCGCCACATCGCCAATCTGCGCGCCGATGGTGTTGAGGTTGTTGAAACGGTCATGTCGTTTGATGATGTGCGCGCTGCTGACGAAGTATTCCTGTCTGGAAATATGTCCAAGGTCACCCCGGTGACGGCCTTTGACGATCGGCAGTATCAGATTGGTCCGGTCACCCGCCGGGTGCGCGAGATGTATTGGGATTGGGCGGCCTCTGCGGGGTAAATGGCGTTGCCACTGTCCGCGCTTTGCGACAATGTGACCCTACCAGCAAGAGGAACAAATATGCGCAAGTTTCTGGTTATTCTCGATGACAGCCGCGAGTGCCTGAACGCAATGCGCTTTGCCGCAATGCGTGCCGCCCATACCGGGGGTGGGGTGACGATCCTGTCGGTGATCCCACCGGAAGAGTTCAATCACTGGATTGGCGTGGGCGAAATCATGCGGGCCGAAGCGCGCGAACGTATCGAAGTGCATTACGAGGTTTTTGCCAAATGGATGCGTGACCGCCAGAACGTCGAACCTGAATTGGTGATCCGCGAGGGTGAGGCGGTTGCCGAGATCATGTCGCAGATCAGCGAAGATCAGGAAATCGGTGTTCTGGTGCTTGGCGCAGGTGCCGGGGGCAAGGGCCCCGGCCCGCTGGTCACGCAATTGACCCGTCAGGCTGGTGAGCTACCGATCCCGATCACCATTGTCCCCGGTGATTTGTCAAAAGAACGGTTGGAAGCGATCACCTGATCTGGGATTTCAAACCACCAGCAAGCAATTGCGCCCCGACCTGATGGTCCGGGGCGTTTTCTTTGCGGGATGCATTTTTTGCCCCCTTCGGCGGGACAAGAGTGGTCCATTTTCATGCACGGGCGGCAGAATCGGCGGTGGAGACCGGACGATTTGCGCAATCTGGCACGACACAATCGTCACGCCGCTGAGAGGCTGCTGAAATCCAGAGAAACATCGCCACACGGCGGCGCGATCTTTGCGAAATAATCTACGTTCACAGATCTGCGGGTGAACTTTTTTCGTGATCGGCTGAAACCTGCGCAGGTGCCTTTGTTGAGCGATTTCAGCAGGTTTCAGCCCAGTTCTGAGCGCCTTGACGCATGGGTATGTGCATCCCTGCACAGATCCGGGTGGACGTGGCGGCGTGGCGGATTTCAAGGGGTAAGTCGTCACACAGGGTGCTCAGATTTTCGTGAACGAGCGACCCCTTTCAGAACCGGCTGATCGGCACAATCTTGGGTTCATCGAAACGCGGCACCCCCCGCCGCAATCAAACAAGCCCGGTCCCAGCGACCACCCACACCGGCCACCTCCCAGGCCACATCAAAACGGTCCAAGTGACCAACACACATAAAGGAACTTAAACATGTCTATCAAAACTTTTGCCCTTGCCGCCGCTGCTGTCGCCATCACTGCTTCTGCTGCTTCCGCCAACACATTCGGCTTTCAGGAAAGCGTTGAAGATCGCAACAGCATCGAGCTGAACCTTGTTAACACGCAGTCTGCCGGCGTTGTTGAAATCTACAACCTGAAAGGTGGCGAGCGTGGCGCACTGTTGGGTGCGACATCAGTCGCAGCCGGTGCAAACGACGACGTCCGCATCAACATCGGCAACGGCTACAAGACTGACGTTCTCGCCGTGCTGAGCATCAACGGTCAGGAAGTTGCGGCCGAAGCGTTCGACGTAGAGCGCGACTAATCCCCCCCCGGGTCGTCCTGCGGGACGACCCACCCAAACACCCTCCCGGGCGCCTCCCTGCCCAAACCCCTTAAAGGAACTTAAACATGTCTATCAAAACTTTTGCCCTTGCCGCCGCTGCTGTTGCCATCACTGCGACTGCTGCTTCTGCCAACTCATTCGGCTTCCAGGAATCTGTCGAAGACCGCAACAGCATCAATGTTGAGCTGGTCAAAGCCGAAGGCGCTGGCACGCTGTCAATCTACAACCTGCAAGGCGGTGAGCGCGGTGCGCTTCTTGGTGCGACCATGGTCTCTGCCGGTGCAAACGGCGACGTGCGCGTCAATGTTGGCAACACATATAAAACCGACGTGCTGGCTGTGCTCAGCGTGAACGGTCAGGAAGTTGCAAGCGAAGCCTTCGACGTTCGCTAAAGCCTCCCCCCCCGCGTGAAAACGCATTGGGCCGGCCCAGAAATGGGTCGGCCCCTTTTCTTTTTGCAGACCGCCTGCAGGTCGCACCGCCACTTTAGAATGGTTCCAATTCCTTGACATTGCAGCTGCCCGGGCGCATATCTGAACCTCAACATACCGGGGGCGATTGCCATGTTCATCCAAACAGAATCCACGCCAAATCCGGCGACTTTGAAATTCCTGCCCGGTCAGGCGGTTCTTGACGTTGGCACAGCCGATTTCCCAACGGCGGATGCGGCAGCGTCATCGCCTCTGGCGCAGCGCATTTTTGCGGTAAATGGCGTCGAGGGCGTCTTTTTCGGTGTCGACTTTGTCACAGTGACAAAGGCCGAGTCGGTTGAGTGGGATCACATCAAGCCGTCGATCCTGGGTGCGGTGATGGAACATTACCAATCCGGCCAGCCGGTGATGGCGGATGATCACAAGCCTGTGTCCGGTCACGCGGAACACACCGGTGAAGATGGCGAAATTGTGGGCCAGATCAAAGAGTTGCTGGACACGCGTGTGCGGCCCGCCGTGGCACAGGATGGTGGCGACATCACCTTTCACGGCTTTGATCGCGGCATCGTCTATCTGCATATGCAGGGTGCCTGCGCAGGCTGCCCTTCATCAACGCTGACGCTGAAAATGGGCATCGAGAACCTGCTGCGTCACTATATCCCCGAAGTGGTCGAAGTCCGGCCCGTCGCTGCCTGATATGGCCGACAAGGTCGAGGTCGAAAACGTCAACACGCCCGGTCAGGTGACCCGTGTCGATGCCGCAAAGTATCACGCCATGAAAGCGGCGATGATGCGGGTGATGTCATCCCAGCCGATGACCGCCAAGGCCATCAAGGAGGCGGCCAAGGCCCATTTACCTGAAGACCTGTTTCCGGGCGGTGCGACGGCCGGATGGTGGCAAAAATCCGTGCAGCTGGACCTAGAAGCCAAAAAGGTCATCACGCGCCATCTGTCCAAACCGCTGACATTCTCACTGACATGAGCACGCTGCTTGCGTTTGATACCTCTGCCGCGCATTGCGCGGCGGCCGTGTTGGTGGACGGTGCGGTCACGCTGCGCGTTGACGACATGGCCCGCGGGCAGGCAGAGCATCTGATGGGCATGCTGAATGAGGTACTGTCCGCGCAAGGGCTGGACTGGGCAGATCTGGATGGCATTGGCGTCGGCATTGGTCCGGGCAATTTCACCGGCATTCGCATATCTGTTGCAGCCGCGCGGGGGCTGGCGCTTGGCCTTGGCAAGCCCGCGATTGGGGTATCGACGCTGGACGCGCTGGCACATGGCCATGACAATTGCATAGCCGCCGTTCCTGCGCCCCGCGACAGCGTTTATGTTCAGGCCTTTATTACTGGGGCTGATCCTGCCCCGCGTCTGGTACGCAGCGATTTCGCCGCACTGCCCGCCCTGCCCGCCGGTGCGCGCCCCGTGCTGATTGGCGATGGGGTCGCGGCTTTGGCCGCGCATTTGCAAGTGCCTGTTGTGGCGCCAAAGGCCCCGTTTATCGGGGCCATAGCGCGGATTGCGGCGGAGCGTCTGCACAGCCCGCAGCCGCGACCTGCGCCGCTATATCTGCGCGCCGCAGATGCCGCCCCGCCCAAGGATGCCGCCCCTGTGCTTTTGACATGACCGACGCCGCCGCACTGGCCGCCACCCATGCACGCGCCTTTGACACGGAACGCCCCTGGTCAGCGACAGAGTTTGATGCCCTCTTGTCGCAAAAGGGTGTCGTCCTGACCGGCGACGCAGGCTGTTTTGTGCTGGCCCGCGTGGTTCTGGATGAGGCTGAAATCCTGACGCTGGCAACCACCCCGTCAGAGCAGCGCAAGGGAATGGCCAGCGCAGTATTGGCCACGTTTGCCGGGGTTGCCCGGCAACAGGGCGTCAAGACCATGTTTCTTGAAGTGGCCGCCGACAATGTTGCGGCGCTGGCGCTTTACCGGCGCGCGGGTTTCTTCGAGGTCGGTCAACGGCCTGCCTATTACGTCCGCAAGAATGGCCCGGCTGCCGATGCGGTGATCATGAAACGCCACCTTGGGCCAGAATAACCCAATATCTTGTGTGTGGACCCGAGGAAACGCGCCGAAACTGACAAGAATCGGTTGACGCTACCGCGTCGCCGTTGCCTTATCTTGCGATGACCCGATCCGATCGGCTCGACTTTTCAAAGGGGGACCCGTGTTTTGGCAACCCCCCGCAACTAAGACCTGGGAGACATCCATGACCCTAATGCAGAAATTTCTAAGCGCATCCGCTGCCTTGGCGCTGACCGCCGGTGCAGCTGTCGCAGAGCCTGCGCTGATTTTTGACCTTGGCGGCAAGTTCGACAAATCATTTAACGAAAGCGCCTTTAATGGTGCCACACGTTGGGCCGAGGAAACTGGCGGCTCATTCGCCGAAGTTGAATTGCAGTCCGATGCACAGCGCGAGCAGGCCCTGCGCCGTTTTGCCGAAGCGGGCAACAACCCGATCGTGATGGCTGGCTTTTCGTTTGCCAACGCCCTGACCGAAGTTGCGGCTGATTATCCGGACACCAAGTTCCAGATCATCGACATGGTTGTTGATGCGCCAAACGTGCGGTCCATCGTCTTTGCCGAAGAGCAGGGGTCATACCTTGTGGGCATGGCGGCTGCGCTGGCGTCGGAAACCGGCACAGTTGGCTTTATCGGTGGGATGGACATTCCGCTGATCCGCAACTTTGCCTGTGGTTACGCGCAGGGTGTTCTGGCGGTAAACCCCGACGCTACCGTGATTTCCAACATGACTGGCACCACGCCATCAGCCTGGAATGACCCGGTAAAAGGGTCTGAGCTGACAATCGCGCAGATCAGCCAAGGCGCTGATGTTGTTTATGCTGCCGCGGGTGGTACGGGCGTTGGTGTGCTGCAAACCGCCGCTGATGAAGGTATCCTGTCAATCGGTGTGGACAGCAACCAGAACTACCTGCACCCCGGTCAGGTTCTGACGTCAATGCTGAAGCGGGTGGACAACGCGGTTTACGACGCCATGAAAGCCGGCGAAGATCTTGAGCCAGGCTTTAACGTCATGGACCTGTCCAACGAAGGTGTCGGCTATGCAGTTGATGAAAACAATGCAGAGCTGATCAACGATGACATGACGGCCAAGCTGGAAGAAGCCAAGGCGATGATCGTTGCCGGCGACATTGCAGTGCACAACTACAACTCTGACGAAACCTGCCCAGCGCTTGATTTCTAAGATCGCCTGACAGGCCAATACGACAGGGCCGCGCAGCGAAAACTGCGCGGCCCATTGAATTCAGAGAACAGGTGGCTGATGACTGCGCCCGCAATTGAACTCAAAGGCATTTCCAAAGCCTTTGGCCCCGTACAAGCCAACAAAGACATCTCGATCCGGGTGATGCCGGGGACAATCCACGGGATTATCGGGGAAAATGGCGCGGGCAAATCTACGCTTATGTCGATCCTTTACGGGTTCTACAAAGCAGACGCGGGCGAAATTTTCATTGCGGGCAACAAGACCGTGATTCCGGACAGTCAGGCCGCGATTGCTGCCGGCATCGGGATGGTGTTCCAGCACTTCAAACTGGTCGAGAATTTCACGGTGTTGGAAAACATCGTGCTGGGTGCCGAGGACAGCGCGATGTTGATGCCATCGCTGAACCGCGCCCGCAAGGAACTAAAATCGCTTGCAGAAGAATATGAGCTGAACGTCGATCCCGATGCGCTGATCGAAGATATCGGCGTTGGCATGCAGCAGCGGGTCGAGATTTTGAAGGCGCTTTATCGCAAAGCCGACATTCTGATCCTTGATGAGCCGACCGGGGTGCTGACGCCGGCTGAGGCCGATCAGCTTTTCCGGATTCTGGGACGCCTGAAAGAAGAAGGCAAAACCATCATCCTGATCACCCACAAGCTGCGCGAGATCATGGATATCACCGACACCGTGAGCGTGATGCGCCGGGGCCAGATGACCGCAACGGTCAAGACCTCAGAAACCAGCCCGGCAGAGCTGGCTGAGCTGATGGTGGGGCGCAAGGTCTTGCTACGGGTCGAAAAAACCCCGGCAGAGGTGGGGGACGTGGTGCTGGACATCAAGGATCTGAACGTCACCGACGACAAGGGCGTGCACCGCCTGAAAGGAATCAGTCTCCAGGTCCGCGCGGGTGAGATACTTGGGATTGCCGGGGTTGCCGGGAACGGCCAATCCGAGTTGCTGGAAGTGCTGGGCGGATATGAAACCGCAACAGGCACGATCACCATGAACGGCGAAGACATCGACCTGACCGGCGATCATTCAGACGGGCAAAGCCGACGTGACCGCGGCATCGCCCATGTGCCAGAGGATCGCCAGCGCGAAGGGCTGATCATGGATTTTTCGGCTTGGGAAAACACCGCATTTGGTTACCATCTGGACCCAAAATATCAATCTGGCATGTTGATGGATAACAACGCAATCAAGGCCGATACCATTGGAAAGATGGAACGATTTGATGTGCGCCCGCCTGATCCAAAGCTGTCTGCCAAAAACTTTTCCGGCGGCAACCAGCAAAAGATCGTGCTTGCACGCGAGATTGAGCGCAATCCTGACTTGCTGCTGATCGGACAGCCGACGCGGGGTGTCGACATTGGCGCAATCGAATTCATCCACCAGCAGATCGTGGCCCTGCGAGATCAGGGCAAGGCCATTTTGCTGGTCTCGGTCGAATTGGAAGAAATCCTGTCCCTGTCAGATCGCATTGCGGTGATGTTTGACGGCAAGATCATGGGCGAACGCCTGCCTGATCAGACAGACGAAAAAGAACTGGGCCTGTTGATGGCCGGTATGACGAAGGGGGTCGCATAATGGATGTGTTGCCAAGATGGGCCGAAGTTATTCTGGTGCCGCTTTTCAGCCTGCTGCTGGCGGCGATCCTGTCGGCGCTGGTGATCCTCGCTATTGGTGAAAACCCGTGGAATGCTCTGAAAATCATGGTCAATGGCGCAATCGGGTCAAGTTATGGCTGGGGCTATACCCTGTATTACACCACCAACTTTATCTTTACCGGACTGGCGGTTGCGGTCGCTTTCCATGCACGAATCTTCAACATCGGCGGTGAAGGTCAGGCGCTGATCGGTGGTCTTGGGGTTGCGTTCATTGCGCTTTATATCCCCTGGCCGCACTGGAGCCTCGCGCTGATCGGCTGTGCCGCCGGAGCGGCGGCCTTTGGCGCATTGTTCGTTGCGATCCCGGCCTATCTGCAAGCTCAGCGCGGCAGCCATATCGTGATTACGACGATCATGTTCAACTTCATCGCCTCGGGGCTGATGGTGTATTCGCTGAACAACATCCTCAAGCCGACGGGCCAGATGGAGCCTGCGTCGCCATCGTTCCCCGATGCGACACATCTGCCAAGCCTATTTGATATTGCAAAGGTTTTTGGCGCCACGACGTTCCGGTCGACGCCGGTCAACATCACCCTGTTCATCGCGCTGCTGGCCTGTGTGCTGGTCTGGTTCCTGGTCTGGCGCACCCGGCTGGGATACGAGATCCGCGCCTTTGGCCAATCGGAATCCGCTGCCAAATACGCCGGCATCGATCCCACAAAAATCACCATGATTGCCTTGCTGATCTCGGGTGGATTGGCCGGGCTGATGGCGATCAATAACGTCATGGGTGAAGCGGAACGGCTGGTTTTGAATGCCACGGAAGGTGCCGGTTTCATTGGCATCGCCGTTGCGCTGATGGGGCGCAACCACCCTGTTGGCGTGTTCTTTGCGGCGCTGTTGTTTGGCGTTCTGTACCAGGGCGGACAAATCCTGTCGCAGGACACCACCGTCCCGGTGCAGATCGTTTTGGTCATTCAGGCGCTTGTCATCATGTTCACGGGGGCCCTGGACAACATGGTCAGGGCACCGCTGGCGCGGCTGTTCTTTGCACTGCGCAGCCGCCCTGTAGCAGCCTCAATACCGGCGGAGTAGGATCATGGATTTTCTCACATTTGTTCAGCTCGCCGATGCCACGGTGCGGATGTCGATCCCGCTTTTGCTGGCCTGTCTTGCCGGTCTGTTTTCAGAGCGCGCGGGGATCTTTGACATTGGCCTGGAGGGCAAGATGCTGGCGGCAGCCTTCTTTGCCGCGGCTGTCTCATTTTCGACCGGGTCGGTCTGGATTGGCCTTTTGGCCGGGTTGGCGGCCTCGTTGGCCTTGTCGGTCATACATGGGTTGGCCTCGATCACGTTACGGGGCAATCAGCTGATCTCTGGCGTGGCGATCAATTTCCTCGCCGCCGGGCTGACGGTTGTGGTGGCGCAGAGTTGGTTCAAACAGGGCGGACGCACGCCGCAACTTTCGGGGGCGAGCCGTTTTGATGGGCTGGACTGGCCCGGGGCGCTGACCCGGGTGCGCGAAATCATGACCGCGCCACCGCCACAGCAGTTCTATTCCGAGTTCATCTCGGGCCATTCGATCCTTGTCTATTTTGCCTTCCTGTGTGTGCCAGCCTCCTGGTGGCTGTTGTACCGGACCCGGTTTGGCCTGCGCCTGCGGGCTGTCGGCGAAAACCCGGCGGCCGTTGACACGGCGGGGATTTCTGTTGTCGGGCTTCGGTTTACGGCAGTGCTGATCTGCGGTTTGCTGTGTGGGATTGCGGGGGCCTATCTGTCCACCGCTGCCCAGGCCGGATTTACCAAGGATATGACGGCCAACCGGGGCTTTATCGCGCTGGCGGCGCTGATCTTTGCCAAATGGCGACCCTGGCATGCGATGGGCGCATGCCTGTTGTTTGGCCTGTTCTTTGCCATCGACAACCGGTTCCAGAACATTCAGCTGCATGCGATCTGGATCATCGTGATCCTTGTTGGCCTGTCCGCGCTGATGACCAGCTACGCGCTGCGCCGGGACCGGATTGATGTGATCGTCCTGGGCGGCTTTTCGGCGCTGCTGACGCTTATCGCGATTGGCATGTGGATCGGGCTGACGGTGCCGGGCGAGGTATCGATGGTGCAGGCCCTTTGGCAGGTGGTGAAACTGCCGACACAGTTGATCCAGTCAATGCCCTATATCCTGACCGTTGTGGCGTTGGCCGGGTTTGTCGGCAAGGCGATCCCGCCGCGCGCAGGCGGAGAACCATACGTCAAGGAACGCTAGTCTCGGTTTGCGGCCCGCACAGAGCGGGGATGAGTCCAATTGCCCCGATGTGCTAAGTCCACACCGGGGCATATGTTGCATCCGCAGCAAAAAAGTACCCACGGGCATTTGACAGAGTGACAGAATAGGCGTTTTGTGCGCGCAAGTGGCCACCCCCTGCCCTGGACAGCTCATGCAGATCTATCTTCCCATCGCCGAAGTTTCGGTGAACGCATTCCTACTTCTTGGTCTTGGCGGCCTCGTTGGGGTTCTCTCTGGCATGTTTGGTGTCGGCGGCGGATTTTTGATGACGCCGCTGTTGTTCTTTATCGGCATCCCCCCTGCGGTCGCCGTGGCAACAGAAGCCAACCAGATTGTGGCGTCGTCGTTTTCTGGCGTATTGGCGCATTTCAAGCGCAAGACGGTGGATCTGCGAATGGGGACGGTGCTGCTTGTCGGCGGCCTTGTGGGGTCGTTCCTGGGCATTCTGCTGTTCAATTACCTGCGTTCGCTGGGGCAAGTCGATCTGCTGGTCAAGCTTTGCTATGTCACCTTCCTGGGGATTATCGGTGGGCTGATGTTCATCGAGAGCCTGAACGCCATCCGCCGGTCCAAGAAAGCCGGTGGCGCGGTACCGACACGGCGCAAGCACAATTGGGTCCACAATCTGCCATTCAAGGTCAAGTTCCGCGTTTCTGGCCTGTATATCAGTGTCATACCGCCGCTGCTTGTCGGGATGCTGGTCGGCGTTCTGGCCGCGATCATGGGTGTTGGTGGCGGATTTATCATGGTGCCGGCGATGATTTATCTGCTGGGCATGCCGACCAAGGTCGTTGTGGGCACATCGCTGTTCCAGATCATCTTTGTCACCGCGTTCACCACAATGTTGCACGCAACAACAAACTTTACCGTCGACGTCGTGCTGGCCGTGCTGTTGTTGATCGGGGGTGTGATCGGCGCACAGATCGGCACCCGTATTGGTGTGCACATGAAGGCCGAACAACTGCGCATCCTGCTTGCCATTCTGGTGCTCGCGGTCTGCGGAAAACTGGCGTTTGACCTGTTGGTGACGCCGTCTGAATTCTTCTCGCTCGGCACCGGAGGTCACGCATGATCCGCCTTCTTGCCGCGCTGCTTTTGCTGATTGCCCTGCCCGCCAAGGCTGAGGAAATCGTGCTGGGTCTCAGCCGCGACCAGGTTGCGATCACGGCCAACTTTGACGGATCGGACATCCTGATTTTTGGCGCGATCAAACGCGAAGAGGCGATTCCAACGGACAGCGAACTGGGCGTTATTGTCACCATCGCGGGCCCAGATCAGCCCGTGTTGATCCGCCGCAAGGACCGCAAATTTGGCATCTGGGTCAATACCGAATCCGTCGCCGTTGACGTGGCCCCGACGTTCTATGCCGTTGCCACGACGGCCCCCCTTTCCGACATCCTGGACCCCATTGAGGACACCAACACGCGGATCAGCATATCAAAGGCCATCCGCTCTGTTGAGGCGGCCCAAAGCGACACGCAGCAGTTTATTGATGCGCTGGTCCGGATCCGGTCAAGCCAGGAGCTTTACCAGGTGCTGGAAGGCGCGGTGGATCTGGAGGATGAAACTCTGTTTCGCACCCATGTCACTTTGCCGTCCAACCTGACCGAAGGTGACTATCGCGCTGAGATCTACCTGACCCGCGATGGTCAGATTGTTGACCTCTACAGCACCACGATTCCGGTCAAGAAGGTCGGGCTTGAGCGGTGGTTGTACAACCTTGCCCATGACAACGCGCTGATGTACGGCCTGATGTCGCTGGCGATCGCAATCGGGGCGGGTTGGGGCGCGTCTGCTGCGTTTTCCCTGCTACGCCGCTAGGCGTCGTCCGATTGCGCTGACAAGGTTAGCGGCGCCGCGGGCACCCGCAGATCATCCACTTTGAGCAGCTCTGTCGGCAGAGCAAGCCGATTACGCACGACCCATCGCAACTGGGTTTCCGCCCGGGTGATCGCAACATAGGCAAGACGTTTCCACAGGGGCTGACCCGCTTCGACCCGGCCCATGCGGGATGCCGCGTAGATGTCCGGCGCAAAGACCTGCACGGTGTCCCATTGGCTGCCTTGCGCCTTGTGAATCGTGACTGCCGCGCCATGCAAAAATGTTGCCCCCATCCGCGCCGCAAACGGGATAAAGGGTTCTTCTTCGCCTTCCTTTTCAATCTTTACGATGGATGCAGCGCTGATCTGCGGATCTTCTGCGCCGATCACGTGCAAACGGCTGAAACCCGGTTTGCGCCCTGGCCCCAGATAGACCACCTGCGCCCCTTTGATCAGTCCCTTCGCCTCTAGGTCGAGCCGGCGTTTGCGGTGTTTCAGCGGCAGTTCGATGCCATCACAGATCAGCGGTTCCCCTTCGAGAAGCTCATCCTCTGGCGCCTGAAACGCGGCACGGAACGCGTGAATCAGGCGGATGCGGGTCGCGTTGCGCCAAACAAGACAGGGGGACCGGGCCATCAACTGCGCCTCGACCCGCTGGGCCATCACCACGCGTTCGTCCCTTTGCGCGGCCTCTTCGATCATGCGTTCAAAGTGGTGAAATTCAAGCGCCGGATCCGCCAGCGCATGGGCGAGGTCAAGGATCGGATTGTCAGCGTCCTGGCGGTGAATGCGGCTGAGCGTATGCACATCCTTGGCAGGCAGGGTTTCAAAAACCATGCCGCCTTCTGATTGTACCGGTGGCAATTGCGCAGGATCGCCAAACAGCACAAGCGTTGGGAAAATCTCTTGCAGGTCAGCAAATTGCTTGGCGTCCAGCATCGAGCTTTCATCGACAAAGCCGATGTCCAGCGCCTCTTCCCGGCGTTTCCAGCCAGTGATGAAATCACTGCCCCGCAGCCCGGCCGCCGCAAGGGCCGCCGGGATTGAGGTGTTGGTCTGATAGGATGTCCAGGCGCGTTCAAGGGCGACATCGGTCAGCCCTTCGATCTCGGGCCGCTCGCCCTGCCCGGCCAGCCATTCGGCGACCTTCTCATATTCCGGGTCATAAACCGGCGTGTAAAGGATGCGATGAATCGTGGTTGCGGGCACGCCGCGGTTGCGCAACACGCTGGCCGCCTTGTTGGTCGGTGCGAGGATTGCGAGCGTGCGGCGGTTGGTGCGCCGCTTGCCTTCCCAATCGCCGGACACGATGTCGACGCCAGCCTCTTTCAGCGCCTCATAGAGCCGCGCAAGCAGCATGGTTTTGCCAGACCCTGCCTTGCCAATCACCGCCAGCACCGCTGCCGCATCGGTTTGTGGGGGCTGCAATAGGCTGTCGTCAAGATCGACACCGGCCTGCCGCAACGCGGCTGCGATGTTGTCCCAGGCTTCGGCCTGATCGTCAGAGAAGGTTACGGAGGGGGCGTTCATGGGGCGACACTAGCCGCCCCGCTGGGGGGCTTCCAGTGCTCAGGCGGCCTTTTGCGCGGCAATCTGGTGCCCAAAGGACCGATTGAACCATGCCTCGGAAATATCAGAGGATAGACCCGCACGGCGCAGCACTTTCATCCGGTCCTCCGCCCGGTAGGCCCAAAGGCCGACGCTGATCTGATCGCGCCCGGTACCGGTGCTGCCAAGCACCTCTGGCGCGGCCCCGATCATGTTGTAGATCCGCACCATGCGGGCATCAAAAACCCCCAGGAGATGGGTCAGACTAAAGGCGCGCATCAATTCGCCCCCTGCCAGCATAAGCGCCCCGGCGACCTTGGGACTTGCCTTGGGTGAGAGGCAAAACCGGGTACATTCCCAGATCAACGGGCTGCTGATCTGGGTATCCGACAGGTGGGCAAAGTGGTCGTTGACCATGGTGCGCCCGGAGGTGGGCAGAAACCGCATGGAACCGCCGTGTCCGCCCTGTCCGTCCTCCCAGATCACGTAGAGCGGATTAAGCCCGTCATATTCGTCGCGCTCCCATCCGTTGTCGTCGACTGTGACCTCCCATTTGAGACGGTCGCGGAATTGCACGGCGCGATCGCGGTGCATGGTGTCTTGCAGATGTGAGTAGTTATGCAGTTCATCGCCATAAATATAACGCAGCATTCTGTTCCCCGTGAATAGCGTTCGATGGCTTTGACAATGGGGAAGGTATCTCAAAACACGGTTAACGCGCCGTCACGGTGTGGGACTTTATCGTGAACAAACGGTTAAGCGGTGATGGCTTCGGGGCCATCCTTTCCGGGCCAGTGGCCCTCCGCTTCGCGGGCGGCACCACCAACCACGATAAACCCTTCGGACAGGGCGCGGGCGACCGCGTGGGTGGTATTGGAAGCGCCAAGCTTGAACCGGGCGCTTTCGATATAGGCACGCAGGGTGTGTTCAGAAATTGACAGCATCTCGGCCACCTGACCGCGCCCGTAGCCCATTGCAAGAAAGGTCAGCGTGTCCACTTCGCGCGGGGAGAGCGCGCGCATAGGTTCGGGCACGCGGCCTTTTTCAATCTCAAGCGCCTTTTGGTTGAGGAAATGCGCCACAAGGATCAGCCCACGCTGATTGTCTTCGGTAAATTGCGCCCAGGTCACGTCATCGCAATTGTGCGACACCGTAAACAGCGCGAATTGCCCATTGGGTCCACGAATCGGGATCGAGTAGCCCTGATTGCCCACACCGTGGTCTATGGCGTCACGGCGAAACGTCCGCGCGGCCTTGGACGACCAGTCGAGCTTTTTCCAGTCGACAGGGTGGAATCGCTGAAAACAGCCCAGGATGACTGGGTCTACCCGCAGGTATTCCTTATCAAGGTAATGCTGGATCCAGGCTGGCGTGTAGGTGCCAAACCCGTATTGTTCGCCATCGGCGCTGACCCAGTGATAGACCGTGTGGTCGATCTGCATCTCGTCGCGCAGGGCGACGAGCAACCCTTGGATTTCATCAAGCCGTTCGGCTCTCTCCAGTCCCTGAAAGAAATTGTTGAAGTCGTTCAGCATCTTCCTGCACCAGTGTTGGCGCACCTCCGGTCGACGCTTTGATCTCTGCTGTCGCGACCTCAGCGGTCTTGCTCAACTCATGCGCCAGATATGGCAGACCATTTTGTTGGGCAAAGGATTCCAAGTCAGCAAGAACGTCGATGATCCAGTTATGTCCCATTACACACTCCGCAGTATTCGTTAACGAATTGTTAACAACCAATCGTAGCATGCCAAAGCTGAAGGAAATATTCACCGCTTCGCCCCCACTAGAAATGGGGGGAGCCTGATCTTGTAAGTTATTGAAACTTTTGGAGCCGATTTCTAACGAAAAATCGCCCTACAACTATAGGGCGATTTCGCTTCGATTCGCCACCACGTTATCGTTGTGCTTCGACAACAGTGTCTTCATAGGTGCGCAGGCCCGTTTTCGGCGATTGAACAAGCACTGCCATATTGCCCGGCTTGTGCTGGTTCTTGCGCATCTTGGTGTGCGCCGCTGGAATTTCGTCCCAGCCAAAGACTTCGGACATACAGGGGTCAAGCCGGCGTTCCACCATCAGGTTATTGGCGGCGGAGGCCTGTTTGAGATTAGCAAAGTGGCTGCCCTGCAAGCGCTTCTGGTGCATCCACATGTAACGGACGTCAAATGTCAGGTTATAGCCCGTGGTGCCCGCGCAGATCACGACCATGCCGCCACGCTTACAAACAAACGTTGAGACCGGGAAGGTTGCTTCGCCCGGGTGTTCAAAGACCATATCGACGTTGTTGCCCTTGCCGGTGACTTCCCAGATGGCCTTGCCGAACTTGCGGGTTTCGTTGAACCAATCCTTGTATTCAGGCGTATTGACGGTTGGCATCTGGCCCCAGCAATTGAAATCATTGCGGTTGATGACGCCCTTTGCGCCAAGGGACATCACAAACTCGCGTTTGCTTTCGTCCGAGATCACGCCGATGGCGTTTGCGCCTGCCGTATTGATCAATTGAATCGCGTAAGAGCCAAGACCACCTGACGCGCCCCAGACCAGTACATTCTGTCCCGGCTTCAGGTCATGTGGTTCGTGTCCGAACAACATCCGGTAGGCCGTTGCCAGCGTCAGGGTGTAGCAAGCGGATTCTTCCCAGGTCAGATGCTGCGGGCGCGGCATGAGTTGCTGGGACTGCACGCAGGTGAACTGTGCAAAAGACCCGTCGGGAGTCTCATAGCCCCAGATCCGCTGGCTGGGCGAAAACATCGGGTCGCCGCCGTTACAATGTTCGTCGTCGCCATCATCCTGGTTGCAGTGAATGACAACCTCGTCACCGACCTTCCAGCGTTTGACCTTGTCCCCCACGGCCCAGACAATGCCAGAGGCATCCGACCCAGCGATGTGGTATGCGGCCTTGTGCACGTCAAACGGGCTGATCGGAATACCAAGCCCGGCCCAGACGCCGTTATAGTTGACCCCCGCAGCCATCACCATGACCAGCACTTCGTGGCTGTCGGGCTTGGGGCAATCGACCACCTCAATTTCAAACGCCTTTTCGGGTTCACCGTGGCGTTCGCGGCGAATGGTCCAGGCGTACATTTGGTCAGGCACATGGCCGACCGGAGGCAATTCGCCCACTTCATAAAGTGACTTTTCCGCTGCCGCCTCTGCAGTGTTCTGATCCAAGGCCATGTCCGTCTCCATCAGTTTGCACCTTTCCATAATGCCGCGCCGCAGAATCGGCGCGCTTGCGGTAGAGATAGAATTGGCTGCGCAACATTGCAACCCAATTTGGGGTTGTTTTTGTAATTTTATGTCTGCGGCACTGCAGCATCGGAAAAACTGCCGGATTGAGCGGCTGGACGCTCGCCAGCGAGGTGGTGCGCAATACTGCCGGCATAATAGGCAAGAATGTCCTGCCCCTTGTCTGTGATGGTAATCTCGCCTGCCGTCTGAAGGATGACATCACGCGCAGCGAGGCGGTTCAGGGCATCATCGACCAGCGATTCCGGGTCACGTCGCGGCAGAACCATGCGCCGGTCTTCCAGCGCGGCGAGCGTGGCCTTGACACCCGCCAGCACGCTTTGGCGGTCGTTGGCTCCCTGCACCAATGCGTCCGCTACAAGCGGAACGGACAGAACCGGCACAACCGCCTTGATGCGGTTCATCAGCTCTTGTGCGACGGCCTCCGTCAGATCGCCTTTTGTTTGTTCTGCAAAGGCCGTCAGTTCCAGCGGCCTGCCGAAACCAACTGAAGCCACACCAAAAGACTGAAAGCGGCGGGTTATCCGTGACCACAGATGAGAGGACACCGCCTTGATCACTGTTTTCAGCGGTGGCCGGAAACGGCGCGCCCCATTCTTGTCAGCCGCAATCAGAAAGGTGTCTTCAAGAACGCGGTCATAGTTCAATGCGACCGGCACAAAGATCACATCCCTGTCTGATGGTGGCATGGTGCAGATGTAATTGAGCAGGCCCAGCTTTGGCTTTCCGGGCGCGCCATTCAGCGACAGCCCTCCTTCGGGGAACATCGCCTGCGTGACACCGCCGGCCGTTGCCATTTGCACGTAACGCGCGAGGACGCGGCGATAAAGGGCGCCCCGTGACCGCCTGCGAATGAAATAAGCACCCATCGCCCGGATGATCCCCGACAATGGCCAGACGCGCGCCCATTCCCCCACCGCATAAGACAGCGCCCCCGCCCTGCTGACGAGATAGGTGACCAGAACGTAATCCATGTTGGAGCGATGGTTCATCACAAAGATAATTGTCGCATCGGGGTCGAGCGCCTCAAGCTGTTCGCGCGGAAATGCGCCCAGCCGAATGCGGTATAATGCCTTGCTTAACCAGCGGGCAAACCTTGTGCCGATGGTGAAATAGGCGGTGGCCGAAAAAGACGGGACAATCTCGCGCGCATAACGGCGCGCCTTTTCAAAGGCCACGCTTTCGGGAACGTTGTTGCTGCGGGCGTGTTCGACGATCGCCTGCGTCACCTCTGGATCATAGACCAACCGTTCGATCATGTCGTACCGCCGGGCGAGTTTGAACGGCTCGATCGGTTTTTGCAGGCGTTCATTCAGGCGGGCAATGACCCGCTCTGCCCGCTTGCGAAAGAACCACCTGACAGAAGGAAACAGAAAGTGCGATGCGAATGTCACCGCCGCGAACAGCAGGATGAGCACGAAGGCCCAAAGAGGTAGCGTCACGGGTTGCGTCATGGCGCGAACCTGACAGGGATTGCAGGGGAGGTAAATCCCGTGATGCCGCAGTGCAGCGGATTGACGGGGGTTCAAAATTTCGTATAACGGGGATCGAGTGAAATTTTATTACGCTGCGATTGCGAAAGGCCGAGAGATGACCGACACCGTCAAAGACCGCCCCTGGTTGTTCCGCACCTATGCTGGTCACTCGACCGCCGCTGCGTCAAATGCGCTGTATCGCGGCAACCTTGCCAAAGGCCAGACCGGGTTGTCGGTGGCCTTCGATCTGCCAACCCAGACTGGATATGACAGCGATCATGAATTGGCGCAGGGCGAGGTCGGCAAGGTTGGCGTCCCGGTCTGCCACATGGGCGATATGCGGGCGCTGTTTGACCAGATCCCGCTTGAGCAGATGAACACATCGATGACGATCAACGCGACGGCGCCGTGGCTGTTATCGCTTTATATTGCGGTCGCGGAAGAACAGGGCGCCGATGTCGCCGCGCTGCAGGGCACCGTGCAAAATGACATCATCAAGGAATACCTGTCGCGGGGCACCTATATCTGCCCCCCTGAACCTTCGCTGCGGATGTTGACCGATGTTGCCGCCTATACGCGCCAGCACCTGCCAAAATGGAACCCGATGAATGTCTGTTCCTATCACCTGCAAGAAGCGGGCGCGACGCCTGAACAGGAGCTTGCGTTCGCCCTCGCAACAGCTTGCGCAGTGCTGGATGATCTGAAGGGCAAGGTCGCGCCGGCGGATTTCCCCGAAATGGTCGGGCGCATTTCATTCTTTGTGAATGCCGGGATTCGATTTGTCACCGAGCTTTGCAAAATGCGGGCCTTTGTTGCGCTATGGGATGAAATCTGCACGGAGCGTTATGGCGTCGAAAACCCCAAGTACCGCCGGTTCCGCTATGGCGTGCAGGTGAATTCACTGGGCCTGACGGAACAGCAGCCCGAAAACAATGTCTACCGCATCCTGATCGAAATGCTCGCCGTGACGCTGTCGAAAAATGCGCGGGCGCGTGCAGTGCAATTGCCGGCCTGGAACGAAGCGCTTGGCCTGCCCCGTCCCTGGGATCAGCAATGGTCATTGCGAATGCAGCAAATTCTGGCCTACGAAACCGATCTTCTGGAATTCGAAGATTTGTTTGATGGCAATCCCGCAATTGACCGCAAAGTCAATGCGCTGATGGAAGGCGCGCGCGATGAAATGCGCCAGATTGACAGCATGGGTGGTGCCATCAAATCAATTGCCTACATGAAGGGTCGATTGGTTGACGCAAATGCAGAACGCATTGGCGGCATTGAAACCGGAAATACGATTGTTGTTGGTGTAAACAAATGGCAGGCGGGAGAAGACTCTCCGCTGACTGCGGGGGATGACGCGATCATGGTTGCGGACGCTCAGGCAGAAGCCGATCAGTTGCGACGCCTTTCACAATGGAAGAGAGATCGCGACGGCGCCGCAGTCACCGCGGCGCTGGCCGGTCTGCGGACAGCGGCGAAAGACGGAAGCAATATCATGGTTCCGTCGATCGCCTGTGCCAAGGCGGGGGTTACAACCGGCGAATGGGCTGACGTGATCCGCAGTTGTTTCGGCCAGTACCGCGCCCCAACCGGTGTGTCGTCAAATCCGTCAAACCGCACCCAGGGATTGGACGATATTCGCAGTCAGGTTGACGCGGTCAGCCAGACATTGGGCCGCCGTCTCAAGTTTCTTGTTGGCAAACCCGGTCTTGATGGCCATTCAAACGGCGCAGAGCAAATTGCAGCCCGTGCGCGGGACTGTGGTATGGATATTGCCTACGAAGGTATTCGCCTGACCCCCGATGAATTGATTGCGGCGGCACAAAGCGAAGGGGCGCATGTCATTGGTCTGTCAATTCTGTCCGGATCGCATATTCCGCTGATTGCTGCATTCATGGAAAAGCTGCGCGATGCAGGGCTCGCACATATTCCCGTTATTGCAGGTGGTATTATACCCGAGGAAGACGCGCAAAGGTTGCGCGAAATGGGAATTGCGCGCGTTTATACGCCCAAGGATTTTGAATTGAATAAGATCATGGGTGATATCGTAACACTTGTTGATCAAAACGTCCTGGCGGCGGAATAGCCGCCGCAAACGCCACCGCTCAGAACTTAATTGATTTTTTTGGTCAAGCGTCTTAGTTCCTGAACCAGGGAGACTCTGATTATGAAAAAATCTGAATTGAACAAAATGTCGCGCAAAGAGCTTGAAAAGCTCAAAGGCGAAGTCGAAAACGCGCTTTCGAAAGTTGCGGGACGCGAATTGAAGGCCGCGCGGGCCGCCGCCGAAAAAGCGGCCGCAGCACATGGGTTTTCATTGGCTGAGATCGCGGGGGCACCTGCCCCGAAAAAGCGTGGACCAAAACCAAAATCAAAGGGTGCACCAAAAACAAAGGCGGCACCAAAATATCGCAACCCCGATGATGCGGGCCAAACCTGGACCGGCAAGGGCCGTCAGCCCGGTTGGTTCAAGGCCGCGGTTGCGGGCGGTACAGATCCCGAAACGATGGCGATCTAATCGCCGATTTTCGCCCGTAGTTCATCATAGGTGTATTGTTCGGCAATATCCCCGTTGGCCCCTTTGAAAAATCCCGGGGCCACGGGCAGACATCCAGCCCCGCAAATCTGGACCGCAAGATTGGCGCGGCTGTCGATATACCAAAGTCGACCGCCCGGCGTCGAAACGTAACCGTTTATCAGGAATGCCCGATCGCCCTCCATATCAATGGTACTGGGCGTTTCATTGAAATAGCCAAGATCAAACGCGCCGTGGGTATGATAGGATGCCACAACTGCAATGTTGTTTGGTAGTGGCGCGCTACAGCTATCCTTGGTGCCGGGCGTTGCTTCGGTTGCGACCAGTTCCGCTTCGGCGGTCCAGCCTATGAAACCACAGTATTCGCGGTGCTTGCGAAACGAGATTTCCTGCAATCCGGCAAGTGTTTCGCGGGCAAGATCAGCCTCGACCATATCCTGTGCGGCGGCAGACGAACAGATGCCCAAGCCAAGCAGTGCCGTTACGATTATCTGCTTTGGGGTTTTCATCATCATTCAACTGCACCAAATTGCATCCGATCTATGAAAAGGACGATAACATGACCATCCATATTGGTGCCAACCCCGGAGACATCGCCGAAACGGTTCTGATGCCGGGCGACCCCTATCGCGCAAAGTGGGCTGCAGAGACATTTCTGGATGACGCGGAATGCGTCAACAAGGTCCGCGGGATGCTGGGTTTCACCGGCACATGGAAAGGCAATCGCGTCACGATCCAGGGGTCCGGCATGGGGATGCCGTCACTATCAATCTATGCCAACGAGCTGATCACGGCATTTAATGCGCAGACGTTGATCCGGATTGGTTCATGTGGGGCGATGCAAGAGGATATCGCCCTGCGTGACATCATCATTGCAATGACGGCATCTTCCTTATCCACCCCGTCCCGCGGCATATTCAAGGAAATCAACTTCGCGCCCTGTGCGGATTACCACATGTTGACGCGGGCCTATGACGCGGCGGTCGCCAAAGGGTCCAAGACCCATGTCGGCGGGATCTATTCTTCGGATGTTTTTTACGATGAACGCCCTGACCTGACGCAACAAATGCAGCGCCATGGCATTCTTGGCGTCGAGATGGAGGCGGCAGAGCTCTATAATCTTGCTGCACGTCACAAGCGCCGGGCGCTGGCGGTGCTGACCGTCAGTGACCATCTGATCACGAAGGAAGAATTGCCATCCTCGGAACGTGAAAGAAGTTTTGGAGAAATGGTCGAAATCGCACTGACCGCAGCATTCGGATAAAACAGTAAAGCCCGGTCAACTGACCGGGCTTTTCCATTTGACGAGGGCCGCGCCTAGACGATCCGTTCAACCATCTTTTTCTTGATGCTGGCAATCGCCGCTGCAGGGTTCAATCCTTTGGGGCAGGTCTTGGCGCAGTTCATGATGGTGTGGCAGCGGTATAGCTTGAACGGGTCTTCAAGATCATCAAGCCGTTCGCCTGTCGCCTCGTCCCGGCTGTCAACAATCCAGCGATGTGCCGCCAGCAGGGCTGCAGGCCCAAGATAGCGATCCCCGTTCCACCAATAGGATGGGCAAGAGGTTGAGCAGCAGGCGCACATGACGCATTCGTACCCGCCGTCCAGCTTCTTGCGGTCGGCAATGGATTGCTTCCACTCTTTCGCGGGGGTGTTTGTCTTGGTTTCAAGCCACGGCATGATGCTGGCGTGCTGGGCGTAAAAGTGTGTCAGGTCCGGGATCAGATCCTTGACCACGGGCATATGTGGCAGCGGGTAAATCTTGATGTCGCCCTGCACTTCGTCAATGCCATAGATACAGGCAAGCGTGTTGATCCCGTCAATGTTCATCGCGCAAGACCCGCAGATCCCCTCGCGGCAGGACCGGCGGAAGGTCAGCGTCGGATCAATCTCGTTCTTGATCTTGATCAGCGCGTCCAGAATCATCGGACCGCAGGTGTCGAGATCGACAAAATAGGTATCAAGCGACGGGTTTTTCCCGTCGTCTGGATTCCAGCGGTAGATCTGCACCTTGCGGACATTGGTCGCGCCTTCGGGCTTGGGCCAGGTCTTGCCCGTCACCATGCGAGAATTCTTGGGCAATGTCAGTTGAACCATGACGGTCTCCTTACGGACAATTTAGCGAAGCGCCGGCGGGCGAATGGGCGGTTGCCCGGTGCGCCGCATGACACAGGATTCATAGACAGCAAGGGGGTCGGCCCCTCGCAGGAAATCGGACGAGACCCCGATTGAGCCCTCAAAGAAGCCACCGGTGCGCGAATTTGTCCCGACCGTGATTTCACCTGTCGGGCCCTGCGCGGCCCGCGCGCGGTCCTCACATTCCTGCGCGACCTTTTCGGGATCGGGCGGCGGCAGGTCGCAGGCTGACAATGTCGCAACAGCTCCGACCAACAAGGACAGTGGCAGCCTCACGCTTCCCGATCTGACCCTTGTCGGGCGCATCGCAGTCATCAGTACACCCGCGCCTTTGGTGCAATTTTCTTGAGGTCGATCCCGCCTTCTTTTTCGGTGGTGAGCGGGTCAAGGTGAACCGGTCGCGTGGTCAGTTTGACCTTGGCGCTGTCGACCGTTGCGAGGCTGTGAACGCGCCAGTTCTTGTCGTCGCGGTCCGGGTAATCCTCGTGCGCATGTGCGCCTCGGCTTTCCTTGCGGGCCTCAGCGGCGACAATCGTGGCCAGCGCATTGGGCATCAGGTTGGTCAGTTCAAGCGTTTCCATCAGGTCCGAGTTCCAGACCAGCGACCGGTCCGTGACCTTCAGATCACCCATCTTGCCTGCGATCGCCTCGACCTTTTTCACACCCTCAGCAAGGGTCTTGTCGGTGCGGAAAACGGCCGCATCGTCCTGCATCGCTTTTTGCATTTCTAGCCGCAGCTCTGCCGTTGGGGTGGCACCATCGGCATGGCGCACATTGTCGAACCGATCAAACGCCTGATCGACTGAGGTCTGGTTCAGAACCGGGTTGGCGGCATTGGGGTCGACGACCTCACCCGCTTTGATCGCCGCCGCGCGACCAAAGACCACAAGGTCGATCAAGGAGTTCGAGCCCAAACGATTTGCACCGTGGACCGAGGCACAGCCCGCTTCGCCCACGGCCATCAGGCCGGGAACAACAGCGTCAGGATTATCCTTGGTCGGGTTCAGCACCTCACCCCAGTAATTCGTCGGGATGCCGCCCATGTTATAATGCACGGTCGGCAGCACCGGGATCGGTTCCTTGGTCAGGTCGACGCCCGCAAAGATGCGCGCGCTTTCGGAAATACCGGGCAGGCGCAGGTCCAGCGTTTCGGGTGGCAGGTGATTGAGGTGCAGATGAATGTGGTCGCCATTGGCGCCAACACCGCGGCCTTCGCGGATTTCCATTGTCATGCACCGCGACACCACATCGCGCGAGGCGAGATCTTTGTAAGTCGGCGCATAACGCTCCATAAAGCGTTCGCCTTCGGAGTTGGTCAGATAGCCACCTTCGCCGCGTGCGCCTTCGGTAATCAGGCAACCGGCACCATAGATGCCGGTGGGATGGAACTGCACGAATTCCATGTCCTGCAAGGGCAGGCCCTGGCGGGCCACCATGCCGCCGCCGTCGCCGGTGCAGGTATGCGCAGAGGTGGCGCTGAAATAAGCGCGGCCGTAGCCGCCGGTCGCCAGCACCGTGGTCTTGGCGTTGAAGACATGCATGGTGCCGTCATCAAGCTTCCATGCCACGACACCCTGACATTGCCCGTCTTCGGACATGATCAGGTCGGTCGCAAAATATTCGATATAGAACTCGGCCTTTTGTTTCAGGCTTTGACCGTAAAGCGTGTGCAGAATCGCATGGCCGGTGCGGTCGGCGGCGGCACAGGTGCGCTGTACGGGTGGGCCTTCGCCAAATTCTGTCGTGTGACCGCCAAAGGGCCGCTGATAAATGTTGCCGTCTTCAGTTCGGGAGAATGGCACACCGTAATGTTCCAGTTCGTAGACCGCCTTTGGCGCCTCGCGGGCGAGGTATTCCATCGCGTCGGTGTCACCCAGCCAGTCTGACCCCTTAACGGTGTCATACATGTGCCATTGCCAGTGATCCGGCCCCATGTTTGACAGCGAGGCGGCGATGCCACCCTGTGCTGCCACCGTGTGGGAACGCGTCGGAAAGACCTTGGTGATACAGGCCGTTTTCAGCCCTTGCTCTGCAAGGCCCAGCGTTGCTCGCAGGCCAGCACCACCGGCCCCCACAACAATCGCGTCATAGACATGGGTTTCGTATTCGTATGCGGCCATTTGGGATGCTCCGGCAGGATTAAAGGGCAAGGCGCAGCACGGCGAAAACGCCAGCCGCTGCGGCTGCATAGGACAGGCAGATCATACCGATGAGCGTTGCCTTGCGGGCAAACCCATGCAGGTAATCTTCGATCAGGGTCTGCACGCCGCCACGAAAGTGGACAAAGCCGACAAGCAGGGTCAGCCCGGCGATGATCGCGGGAACGGGGCGCTGATAATAGGCGACGACCTCTTCATAGGGGCTGCCAAGGATCGCGCCAAACGTGAAAATGAATGCAATGACAAGTGGCACGAGGGCCACGGCGGTCACCATCATTTTCCAGTGGTGTTCAGTTCCGGACTTGGCAGAACCAAGTCCGCTGGCGCGTTTACGGTCCGTCAAAAAAGCCATGATGCGCCCCTCAAGCCACGATTACAGTAAAGATTGTCAGCAGGACCGACACCAGGATCGCGGCCTGCGCGTAGGTTTCTGACCGTTTGACATCCAGCATATGGCCACTGTCCCAGATCAGGTGACGGACGCCAAAACATAGGTGATACCAGACCGCCCAGACCGACAGGAACATCACCAGATCGCCAAACCAGCTGGTCACAAAACCATTTGCCGTCGCAAAGGCGGCCGGCCCGGCGGCGGCGGCAACAAACCACCAGACGATCATCAGCGCAGCCACGATCAGCGCATTGCCGGTCAGTCTGGTAAAGATTGAGGTCATGGATGTCAGTTGCGGACGATAGATCGTCAAATGCGGCGAAAGAGGGCGATTGCCCCGGTTCACATCGGCCATGTCGGTTCCCTTCCTGGCGATACACCACTTAGCAGAGCGGTGCCTTTCACGCTTTATTGCCCATCCAATCCGCAGAGTCACGTAAACGCTGGCTTAAAATCCGCGCGAATTTGCCACGTTAGCGCAAAAAATTGAGTTCGTGATCACATAATTTTCATGTGTGATCACAAAAAGGGCGCATTACCGCAGGGTGGCGATTTGTTTTGTCACTTCCCGCAGCAGCTTTGCACGGATCCGGTCGGGGTAATCGCGAAAATCATCGGCACGCATTGCAAATGACCCGGGCCCGATGATCACACGGCTGCGAAAATAGTCGGTCAAACCCTCTTCGGAAGCCTCGATCGCAAGTGCGTTGATCGTAATATCGAGGGCTGCTGCCAGCTCCCGGATATGTTCGGGCGGAATACCTTCGTTCGAGGGTCCGTCACCGCTCACGTCAATCACCCGCCGTTTGCAGCCCTGCACCTGAGGCGCCTCAAAGGCAACGATCGAAATTTCGATCGCTTCGCCAATGGCGGTTGAGAAATTTCGCCAGACGCGCGGTATTTCGGCCACCTCGCCCGCAAGGGCCGTGGCCTGCTCGTAAGACGCAATCTCTGTCCAGGGGACCGATACGGATTGGCGCGTCGCGCCGGTCCATTGGATGACCATGACCTGCGCCCTTGCGTTGACCAGTGCCTCTGCCACGGCGCTGTCCTGCAACGCGGTCGCGAGGCCGGTCATCTGGACGTCATATTCACGCGGATCGACCGACCCGGACACGTCTACTGCCAGCACCAGCGCCAATTCACAGGCGCGCGCAGGCGTCAGGCCCATAGACAGGGCCATCATGTAGGAAAAAATCCGCAACATGCGCCAACCCTGCCCGAAAACAGGGCATCACGTCAGTCACTTTTTGGTGGTTGTCCGGTCGCTCAGCTTGGGATCAGCGCCCAATAGTCCAGATCAAGCAGGACATCGGGGTGATATTTGCCATCATCATTGCGCAAGACACCTGCCACGCCTTTTGTCGCAACAAGCCTGAGCCGGATCGCACCTACGCCAGGCGCCGCGGTCTCTGCAAGGTCGAGCACTTCGGACCAGGCCCGCACGGTATCACCGGCAAAGCATGGGTTTGCATGTGCGCCGGCGTTGAGGCCGACAATCATCTGCGCATTGGCAAGGCCGTTGAACGACAGCGTGCGCGCCAATGAAATCACGTGTCCGCCGTAGATCAGCCGTTTGCCGTCAGGGCGGTTGGTGCCATCAAAATGCACCTTGGCCGTGTTCTGCCACAGGCGGGTGGCGATCATATGCTCTGCTTCTTCGATGGTGACGCCATCGACGTGATCGATGATTTCGCCGACGTTGTAGTCGTGTAACCGATGAGTTTCTCCGGCCAGCGTGAAATCATAGTCCGAAAAGTCGAGCCCCTCGGGGATTACCAGATCTGAGGCGGCCACGGCGGGCTTCAGGTCCGGGATGATGGTTTGCGGCGCAGCGGCATCGCTGCGTTTGCGCACCATGACCCAGCGGACATATTCCAGAACCGGTGTGCCCATTTGGTTGGTGCCAGTCGTCCGGACCCAGACCACGCCGCTTTTGCCGTTGGAGTTCTGTTTGACGCCGATCACCTCACTGACGGAGGTCAGCGTATCGCCGGGCCAGACCGGGGCCAGCCACCGTCCTTCAGCGTAACCCAGGTTGGCCAATGCGTTCAAAGACACATCCGGAACGGTTTTGCCAAAGACCACGTGGAACGCAATCAGATCATCAAGTGGAGAGCTTTCGAGCCCGCAGTCCTGCGCAAACATGTCGGAGGAATAGAGTGCTGAACGCGCAGGATATAAGGCGTGATAAAGCGCGCGTTCACCCTCGGCGACGGTGCGCGGTACTGCGTGTTTGATGACATCGCCGACAGCGTAGTCTTCGAAGAAACGGCCCGGATTGGTCTTTGTCATTATTGTTCGCCCAGCTTCATGTCTGGATGATAAGGGGTGTCGACCTCTTTAGTGACCGCCTGCCCGCAGCGCATCACGCCATTGGCGTGATCATAGGCATAGGTCGGATCCCCGTGCAGGTCCCAGCCCTTTGACAGGGCCAATGATACTTTGTGACAGAATGCCGAAGTATCGTCTTCGGTCAGCAAACGATAGATTTTCATAGTTCACCCAAACGGATTGTAGCCCAACACGGCATGAATGCCGCCAACAACCACCACCATGACAATGGTCGCAATCATCGCGGTTATTTCCTTGCGCACGGGAACATCATGGTAAGGACCGCGCGGACCCTCCGCCCGGTTGATGACGACCATTTCGGCAATCGCCCAAAGGCCAAGCCCGCCAAACAACAGGAATGACGGAGTATCGCCGTTCACCAGAAGATGCGACACCGACCACAGCACAACCGCGGTCAGCTGGGGATGCCGGATTGATCGGGTGATCTTGGTTTTCGCACCTGAGGCCGCGAACAGATAGAAAGCCAGGACCATCAAAAGGTTGTTGATGCCGGTCAGGGCAGAACTGCGTCCCCAGAAAACCGTCCCGTCAGCCGACCGATATCCCCAGATCATGAATATGAGCGCGACAGCAAGCGCGAAGGCGACCAGCGCCTTGCCCTTGTCACCAAATTTCGCGCGGTTTTCAGGCAGCGCGCGTTTCCAAAAGTGGGCGGCGGCCCAGATAATCAGGCCAAGAAAGATAAGCGTCATGAATTCTCCAATGCGGCGATGGCTTCGGCTTTCGCCAAAGTTGCCTGCGCTGTGAAGATATGCAAGTTCTCAACAATCTTTCCGTCAACAACAGCCACCCCCTGCCCGCTGGCTGTCGCGGCCTCAAATGCCTCGATCTGACGGCGCGCTAGGTCGATCTCATCCGCGCCTGGACCAAAGACATCGTTGCAGATCGCAACCTGTGCCGGGTGAATCAGGCTTTTGCCATCAAATCCCATGTCGCGGCCGGCATCACATTCTGCCCGTAGGCCCACATCATCCTTGAAAGCGTTAAAGACACCGTCAATGGCCACAATACCCGCTGCACGCGCGGCAAGCAGGCAGTGCTGCAGTGCCATCGTCAGCGCATCGCGCCCGCGCGATCCCAGATCCTTGGCAAGGTCATTGGTGCCCAGGACAAACCCTGCCAACGCCGGATGTGCGGCGATGGCCTGCGCGTTGAGAACACCCTGAGGCGTTTCCATCATCGCCCACAGCGGTTTGCCCGGGAGCAGTTTGGCGAGCGCATCGAGATCTGCCGGGCCATTCACCTTGGGCAACAGCACCGCATCGCAATTCATGCTCGCAACTGCCGCGGCATCCGCATTGCCCCATTCCGTATCCAATGCATTGATCCGCACGATCGTCAGGCGCGGCCCGTATCCCTGCGCTAACGCTGCAGCAAGTGTGGTGCGGGCTTCGCATTTGGCATCAGGGGCAACTGCATCTTCGAGGTCAAACAAGATGACATCGACTGGCAGGGTGCGGGCCTTGTCCAGCGCCCGCGGGCGAGAACCGGGAATGTAAAGAGCAGAGCGGTGTGGGCGCGCGTTCATCGAGACCTCGAAATTTTGTTGCGCGGACAACACCCCATTTGAACGGAAGTTTCAACCTAAAAATGCTGCAGCGCGGCAGAAGGGGCCACCGAACGGTCCGTTAACGGCCCTTAACCCTGTTGCGCACACCCTGATCCGCAGATGCAGCCCAAGACCCGGACCCTTGAAAGGACACCAAATGAAACGTCACCTTATGATGCTGATGATGGGCGTTTCTGCCCTGATGCTTGCTGCCACACAGATCCAAGCCGCGCCGCGCAACTGCGGACCGCATGACGCTGTCACCAGCCATCTGGCAGCCAAATACGCCGAACGGCGCGAGATGGTCGGCCTTGCCTCAAACAACATGATGATGGAGCTTTACGTCGCGGATAGCGGCACCTGGACACTGATCGTTACCCGGCCCGACGGCATAACATGCCTTGTGGCATCGGGTACGGATGCAGAACTGGTGTCGGATGCTTTGGAAAACACGGACCCTGATGTCTAGCACGTGACGCCCCCCTGACACCGCCGGTCACAGGCGGGTCATACCGTCATAGATCAACCTTGCTGACAGGATCAGCAGGCCCCAGATTATCAGACGAAAGAACAGCTTTTCCGGCACCACTTTGATCAGTTTGAGTCCAAGAAATACTGATAGGATTGCCGGAATCGCCAACACTGCAGAGATCTTGAGGTTGGCGATGTCCAATTGCCCCAATGCGGCATAGGGGATCAGCTTGATCGCATTGATATAAGCGAATGAAATGGTCACCGTTCCGGCAAAAACCAGCTTTTCCTGTTTCAGTGGCACTGCGTAAACCTGGTAGGGCGGTGCGCCGGAGTGGCTTACGAAACTGGTGAAACCCGACACCGTGCCCCAAAAGAGACCGGGCCAGAATCTGGCCGGACGGGCGGGCCCGTCTGCGGCACGGCGAAAAATATAGTTCAGTGCAAAGACACCACCGATGACCCCGACAAGAATGGTCACGGCGGCTTCTGACACCAGAGAGGCGGTCGCCCAACCAATGCCGACGCCAATCGGCATGGCCAACATCATGATCCCCAGAACGCGGCGATCAAAGTGCCGTCGATAAGCGTAAAGTCCAAAAATATCCGAGGCGATATAAACCGGTAGCAGCGTTCCCGCTGCCACAATCGGGTTCACGGCTAGCGCAAAAAGCGGCACCGCCATCGCGCTGATGGCCGGCACGCCCCCCTTACCCAGCCCAACGGCAATAGCGGCCAGTGTCGCGAACACCCAGTAGCTGACATCTTCCATTGGCCCCCTCTCACAATTCGCTTGCCGCACTGCGGCACACTTGCACCCCGCTGTTCAAAAGACTAGGCAATGCGTCAAATTCAACACGGATAGGACCCATTCCAATGGCCAGACCCAAGATTGCCCTTATCGGCGCCGGACAAATCGGCGGTACGCTCGCGCACCTCGCAGCGGTGAAAGAACTTGGCGATATTGTCATGTTCGACATCGCAGAAGAGGGCGACATCGCCCGCGGCAAGGCACTGGATATCGCCGAAAGCGGCCCAGTTGCCGGAATTGATGCCAGCCTCAAGGGCACCAATGATTATGCCGAAATCGCAGGGGCGGACGTTTGCATTGTGACCGCGGGTGTTGCACGCAAGCCGGGCATGTCGCGCGACGATCTGTTGGGCATCAACCTCAAGGTGATGAAGTCTGTTGGCGAAGGCATCGCGGCCCATGCGCCGGATGCTTTTGTGATCTGCATCACCAACCCGCTGGATGCGATGGTCTGGGCCCTGCGCGAATTTTCGGGCCTGCCACACAACATGGTTTGCGGCATGGCCGGCGTGCTGGACAGCGCGCGTTTCCGTCACTTCCTGGCGGAAGAATTCAACGTCTCGATGCGCGATGTGACGGCCTTTGTGTTGGGCGGCCACGGCGACACCATGGTGCCACTGACGCGGTATTCGACGGTTGCTGGGATTCCCCTGCCCGATCTGGTCGATATGGGTTGGACCACGCAGGACAAACTGGATGCGATTGTCCAGCGCACCCGTGATGGCGGCGCCGAGGTTGTTGGCCTGCTCAAGACCGGGTCGGCATTCTATGCGCCCGCGACCTCTGGCATTGAAATGGCCGAGGCCTACCTGAAAGACCAGAAACGTCTGTTGCCATGTGCCGCACATGTCGAAGGCGCATACGGTCTGGACGGCTTTTACGTTGGTGTACCAACGGTGATTGGTGCCGGTGGCATTGAACGCGTCGTTGAGATCAAGATGAACAAGGAAGAACAGGCCATGTTCGACAAATCCGTCGATGCGGTCAAAGGTCTGGTCGCAGCCTGCAAGGGCATTGACGACAGCCTGAGCTGAACGTGACTGGCAACCGGGGCTTTGTTTTCGCGGCAACGGGCGATCTCTACGTGCATCTTGCGCGGCGGACCGCCCGTAACCTGCGTGCAGTCGCCCCGGAGGCCCAAATTGATCTGTTCACCGACCGGGACCTCGCGGACCCGGTCTTTGACACTATTCACCGCCTTGCCGGGGCCCATGCCCGCCCCAAGATGGAGGCGCTGCGCAACTCCCGATTTGATCGCACCGTCTATCTTGATGCCGATGTGATCGCGCTGGGGGATCCGACGGACCTTTTTGATCTGTTGGGGCGCGCAGACATCATTGGCGTGCTGGAACAATACGGCAATTACCACAATCGGCTGAATCACCGTCGCCCCGACATTCCGGCCAGCTTTCGCGAGCTTAACTCCGGGGTCATGGGAGTCGCCAAATCCGACAAGGTTGATGGCTTTCTTGATGATTGGCATCAGGCGTTTCTTGATGCTGATTGGAAACTGGATCAGGTCACACTGCGCGAAGCCCTGTGGGACCGGCCCGATATCCTGCTGACCGTGCTGCCGATGGAATATAACCTGATGCATGCGCGGCTGACGCGCTCGTTTGGCAAAAAGATGAGCGCGCCGCGCCTGCTCCATATCACCACCTTGCACGCCCGGAATATTCTCGACACCGATCCCGAAACCCCAATTGCCCTGTCAGAGGCGGTAGAAGAACCCACGCGTAAGGCGATTGCGGATTTGCTTGATCAGGACCTTGAGCTTGGCGCGCGTCCAGGTTTCGTTGATCGCGTTGCGATCGCGCTGAATGCGCATCCGCAGGCCAAGGCCAAGGCCCGGTCCGCCTATCACTGGATCAAGCGCCTGCGCGGCTAGGTGTCTGTTCGCAACGCCCGGCGGCTTTGTATTGCCTCGTTCAGGACAGCAAATTCGGGTTGCACGCGCCCACATTCTGATTGTGCACAACGGTTGCAAGAGCAGTTAAACGCCCTCGCCCCTTGATCCGGGCAAGCGAATCGCACCGCAAGAACGATTTGATGGATTTGTGATCACAGCCAAAAAGGGTGTGATCACAAATGTCGGAATTTCTGATATATCCCACATTTGGCTGTTTTTTCTTAAGCTTCGTTGTGTTTCAAATTCTTCAAACACACCCAGCGGGGAAATCAGATGAACATCCACGAATATCAGGCCAAGGCACTTTTGAAGTCTTTTGGCGCACCGGTCAGCGATGGCCGCCCCGTGCTGCGGGCAGAAGAGGCCAAGACAGCGGCAGGCGAACTTGACGGCCCACTTTGGGTTGTAAAGGCACAGATCCACGCGGGTGGACGCGGCAAAGGCAAGTTCAAAGAGGCTGACGCTGGCGATGCAGGCGGGGTGCGCCTGACAAAATCCGTCGAAGAAGCCGCCGCAGAGGCCAAGAAGATGCTGGGGCGCACTTTGGTGACGCATCAGACGGGCCCGGCAGGCAAACAGGTCAACCGCATCTACATCGAAGATGGCTCTGGCATTGAAACTGAAATGTATCTGGCACTGCTGGTGGACCGCGCGACCAGCCGCATCGGCTTTGTCTGTTCAACAGAGGGCGGCATGGACATTGAAGAGGTTGCGGCCTCTACCCCTGAAAAGATTCTCAATTTCACCGTTGATCCGGCAACCGGTTATCAGCCCTACCATGGGCGTCGCGTGGCCTTTGCGCTGGGCCTTACAGGCCAGCAGGTCAAGCAATGTGTCAACCTGATGGGGCTGCTTTACAAAGCCTTTGTCGAAAAAGACATGGAGATGCTTGAGATCAACCCGCTGATCGTGACCGACAAGGGTGATTTGAAGGTGCTTGACGCGAAAGTCTCATTTGATGGCAACGCCGTTTATCGCCATCAGGACGTTGCTGCGCTGCGTGACGAAACCGAGGAAGATCCCAAGGAACTCGCCGCGTCAAAGTATGACCTGAACTACATCGCGCTGGACGGCGAAATCGGGTGTATGGTCAATGGCGCGGGCCTTGCGATGGCGACAATGGACATCATCAAGCTTTATGGCGCAGAACCTGCCAACTTTCTTGATGTCGGCGGCGGGGCAACCAAGGAAAAGGTGACCGAAGCATTCAAGATCATCACCTCAGACCCGAACGTCAAAGGCATTCTTGTGAATATCTTTGGTGGCATCATGCGCTGCGACGTGATCGCAGAAGGCGTGGTTGCCGCTGTGAAAGAGGTTGGGTTGCAGGTGCCGCTTGTTGTTCGGCTCGAAGGGACAAATGTCGAGGCTGGCAAGGACATCATCAACAATTCGGATGTTGATGTGATCGCTGCAGACGACCTCAAGGACGGGGCCCAAAAGATCGTGAAGGCGGTCAAGGGGTAATCGCAGGTGTCGGTCACCAAGCTACTTTTGCTGGTGAGTCTTGCAGCTCTCACGACAGGCTGCATGACCGGCATGGCGCGTCAGGATCTGACCGAAGGCGAAGCGCTTTCGGCGTTCGACCAGACATGCCTTGCCGACATACGGGCGCGCGATAATCCAGATGTCGCAATCGAAGACCTCGCGCGCAACCTCAACCGTCCTGTTAGGATCATGCGCGGAAATGGCCGCACCGTGATTTCCGGAATCGATCGCGATGCCGACCTGCAATATTCTGTGACTCGGCTGTCGCCTACTGAGAACCCGCGCGGGCACAATCTGGTGCGGGTGAAATGCGCACTGGGGTTCTCCATTGATGACCAGTCCGAAGTGATGCGGAGGCTTCCTGCACTTTTGGGGAACGACCTGAACCTGACGCAGATTTCCGATGGCTTTGTCACACAATTGGAAGAGGTGCGCACCTATGACGGGACGCGGGTGCGCGTCACGCTCACGCCAGAGGGCGACGTTGTCATTGACCGCCTGAACGAAGACTTGACCGGAGCAAACGATTTTCGGTTCACAACATTGTCGGTGCGCTGGCTACGCGCGCCACAAGAAAGCGATCCGAAATGACCCGAGCGCAGCAGACAGTTTGGCATCACACGCCAGCGTGCGATCAGGGTGCACAACCCGCCGAGGATTTGGGCATGGTCCTTCCCCCTGACCTGCCCATAAAAGATCACATTTTAGACAAATCGGCGCTAAATCCCTTTGGCAAACAGTCGGGACATGCAGCGGGTCCGCCCCCTGCACCTGATCTGAGGGGATTGAGTTATGAAAAAGATCGCACTGCCACTGATTCTGGCATCGACGCTGACCGCCTGCATGGGCAGCACGGACGGCGCAAGCTTTTCGAAAAGCGCCGCGCTGTCAGGCAACTGCCCCAGTGTGCACATGAAAACAACAAACGGTCTGCCAATGCGTTGCGGTCCGCAGGCCGAGCTTCCCTACACCTATCAATAGACAACCACCGGGCGCAGCGCGCCCGGATGGTTAAATCTGGTGGACAGGTCAGAGCGCGCGGGGAACCGCCAAAAGCGGTGTTAACCGGCCAGCAACTATTTGCCATGCTTTTGCCGCTTCATGTCCATCTGATGGACATTCAGCCCCAATACATCCTCAAGACAGAACAAGCCCCGGTGCCGCCGCTGCGGTTGGGCCGGATTACGCAGCTGCCCCTGTCAAAGGATATTGAACATGAAGAAGATCGCACTTTCACTTATTGCCGCCGTAACCCTGTCCGCATGTCTGGACAGCGGGGGCGCGTCCGTCGCACGTCTGGACACATTGTCCAGCAATTGTTCGGGCAGCCAGCACATGCAGACCATGAATGGCCTGCCAATGCGTTGCGGCCCACAGGTCGCGTCGCCCTACACCTTCAAGTAAGCCGGTCAAAGTCGGGCCATTCCGGCCCCACGACTGGTCTTTTGCACCCGGCCCTGCCCACACAGGACCGGGTGATTTGCGTTCAGAGGTCATGCCAATGATCCGCGCGCTTGCCCTTCCCCTTGCCCTGAGTACTGCGCCGGCGTTTGCCGACACACAGGCAATTGCACCGGGCGCACAGCTGTCCCCGGCGCAGGTCGGGCATATCTTTGATGCTGTCTGCTTTGGCAGCACGCCCATCGGCATGACCGAACGGGTTGTCCTTGCCGAAAGTGCGTTTTTCTTCGCGCCCGAAGATCTGGGCACCGACTTTGGCTATGTCAGCCCCGATGGGGCGATCATAGTCACACTGGATGGCAACCCGATCGAAGCTGTTTGCACCCTGTCCGTGGCGTCCAACTTTATCGGTGATGGCGCAGCGCTTTATGACAGTGTTCTGCTGCACCTTGCCACCCAGCTTGACGCGCCGGTTCCAGAAGGCACGGCCATCGACGGTGGTCTGCAATGGCAATGGGACCAGCTGAACGCGTCCTTCACGATGACATTCATTGAAACCGAAGGGGCATTTCTGCTGTCCCTTACAGCGGAAAGTTAGAACAGGATGCATGCAAATTCGCTTAATATGATCGCTGCAGCGTCGCTGGTGTTTCTATCCGGATGTGCCGGAACTGCAGAATCGCCAAATGCCGGGCCCGGTGCCCAGGACGCGGATTCTGCCGTTGCTGCACGCATCTTTTACGACGTCTGCGTCGAAACATTGCCGACCCATGACGGCGCGGCGGCGGCGCTGGCCAACTACCCCTTCACGCGCCATTCCACCTTTGGCACTTACTACCACAATGTGCAAAACCTGTCGGTCAAGATCGTCGGAGGCCAATGCTCCATGGTGTTTGCGACATCTTCCAATCCAACCCAATTCATCGTCGCTTTTGGCCGCTCGCTTGACGCGATCGCACAGGCCAATGGCAAAACAAACGTTGACGTCAGTCTGGGCGGCGGACCGCAACCTGACGGCAAATTCTACGCAAACGCACGCACTGCTGCGACACAATAAGGACAGTTCACATGGCCATTCTCGTCGACAAAAACACTAAGGTGATCTGCCAGGGCCTGACAGGCTCTCAGGGCACGTTCCACTCAGAACAGGCCATCGCCTACGGCACGCAGATGGTGGGCGGCGTAACACCCGGCAAGGGAGGGCAGACCCATCTGGACCTGCCGATCTTCAATTCGGTGCACGAAGCCAAGGCGAAGACCGAGGCGAACGCCTCTGTCATCTATGTTCCGCCGCCCTTTGCCGCGGATTCGATCCTTGAAGCGATCGATGCCGAGATGGAATTGATCATCTGCATCACCGAAGGCATTCCCGTGCTCGACATGATGCGCGTCAAACGCGCGCTGGAAGGCTCCGCTTCCCGCCTGATCGGCCCCAACTGTCCCGGCGTGATCACACCCGACGCCTGCAAAATCGGCATTATGCCCGGCCATATCCACAAGCGCGGCTCGGTCGGTGTTGTGTCTCGTTCCGGCACGCTGACCTATGAGGCGGTGAAGCAGACATCTGATTCAGGTCTTGGCCAATCCACGGCAGTCGGGATCGGCGGTGACCCGATCAAAGGCACCGAACATATCGATGTGCTTGATATGTTCCTGGACGATGATGAAACCCATTCGATGATCATGATCGGTGAAATCGGCGGCTCGGCAGAGGAAGAAGCCGCCGAATTTCTGACCGCACAGAAGAAAAAGGGCCGCTGGAAGCCGGTTGCCGGATTCATCGCAGGCCGCACCGCGCCTCCGGGCCGCCGCATGGGCCACGCCGGTGCAATTGTCGCTGGCGGCAAGGGTGACGCGGAAAGCAAGATCGAAGCGATGAAATCCGCCGGCATCATCGTCGCTGATAGCCCCGCAACGCTGGGTGAGGCTGTGCTTGAGGCCATCGGCTAATGCCCAACGGGTGCTGCATCAGACAAAAGGGCAGCGCCGGACCCTGGGTGGGTGCTGAAAGCGCCCTCCCATGGGGAGGGTCGGGCGCTGCCCGGCCTATGGGCCGGGCGGGACATCGCTGATGGGACCAATAGGCGCAATCCGGACCGGCTTTGCCAAGTCGTTCCAGTTCAGCGGCCGCGCCACGCGGTCCGCGTTTTGGTGGTTTGCGCCGGGTTATGCCGCCTTGCTCACGGCAGGCTTCTTTTTCGAAATCATCCCCAATCTAATGTCGGCCGCGTTACCCAGCTTGAGACATCTCGGGGTCGCTCCGCTCTTCTTCCTTTGGCTTCTACTTCTGACGCCCACCTTCGCAGCATTCACACGGCGACTGAGCGATATAGGTTTCAGCGCGGCTTGGGTGCTTGTGGTGCCCCTCTACCTTCTGGGTGCGATCCCGCTTGCCGTCGCCGTCGATGCCTCTCCGACGTGGGGCATTCCACATCCCGCGCGCGGCGCACCAGAACTATTCTGGATGTTTGAAGGATTGATCTTTCTGATGAGCATCGGCCTGCTGATCAGCCTCTTCCCCTCGCAACGACACAAGATTCTCCGGCCCAACCCCAACGAGGTCCCCCAATGAACGACCATTCCCCAAACGACGTCTTTCACGCCTCTTCCTTCATGCAGGGGCACAATGCGGAATATGTGGAACAGCTTTATGCCCGCTACGCCGACAATCCCGGCGCGGTCGATGAAAGCTGGCAGGCGTTTTTCCGCAGCCTTGGTGACGCCCCTGCGGATGCCAAGGCAGAGGCGGCGGGCCCAAGCTGGGCACGTCACGATTGGCCGCCCGTTCCCAATGATGATCTGACCGCTGCCCTTGACGGGCAATGGCCCTCCGAACCCGAAGCGGCGGGCAAGAAGATCAAGGACAAGGCCGCCGAAAAGGGCGTGTCGCTTGATGAAAATCAGGTCCGCGCCGCGGTGCTGGACAGTATCCGTGCGCTGATGATCATCCGCGCCTACCGGATTCGGGGGCATCTGATCGCTGACCTTGATCCGCTTGGCATGCGGGCAAACACGCCACATCCCGAACTGGATCCTGCCTCTTACGGGTTTACGGGCGCGGACATGGATCGCCCGATCTTTATCGACAATGTGCTGGGCCTCGAAGTGGCCACGATGAACGAGATCCTCGCCATCGTGCGCCGCACCTACTGCGGCACCTTTGCGCTGCAATACATGCATATCTCAAACCCCGAAGAAGCTGGCTGGCTCAAGGAACGGATTGAGGGTTACGGCAAGGAAATCAATTTTACCCAGAATGGGCGCAAGGCGATCTTGAACTCGCTCGTGCAAGCCGAAGGTTTCGAGAAATTCCTGCATGTCAAATACATGGGCACGAAGCGGTTTGGCCTTGATGGTGGCGAAAGCCTGATCCCGGCGATGGAGCAGATCATCAAGCGCGGCGGTCAGCTGGGGCTTGAGGATATTGTCATCGGGATGCCGCACCGGGGGCGTCTGTCCGTGCTCGCCAATGTGATGCAGAAGCCCTATCGCGCGATTTTCAACGAATTCCAGGGCGGATCATTCAAGCCCGAGGATGTCGACGGATCGGGCGATGTGAAATACCATCTGGGTGCCTCATCGGACCGGACGTTTGATGACAATGTTGTTCACCTGTCGCTGACCGCAAACCCCAGCCACCTTGAGGCCGTGAACCCCGTTGTTCTGGGCAAGGTGCGCGCCAAACAGGACCAGAAAAACGACGAAGACCGCACAAAGGTCATGGCAATCCTGCTGCATGGTGATGCTGCATTTGCCGGGCAAGGCGTTGTTGCCGAAGGTTTTGGCCTGTCCGGTTTGCGCGGTCACAAAACCGGCGGGACGATGCATATCGTCGTGAACAACCAGATCGGGTTTACGACCGCGCCGCACTTCAGCCGGTCCAGCCCCTACCCCACTGATATCGCGTTGATGGTTGAGGCCCCGATTTTCCACGTTAATGGCGACGATCCCGAGGCTGTGGTTCATGCCGCACGCGTGGCCACTGAGTTCCGCCAGAAATTCCACAAGGACGTGGTGCTGGATATCATCTGCTACCGCCGCTTTGGTCACAACGAAGGCGATGAGCCGATGTTCACCAACCCGGTCATGTATAAGAAGATCAAGACGCATAAAACGTCCCTTACGCTTTATACCGAACGACTTGTCCGCGACGGGTTGATCCCCGAGGGCGAGATCGAGGACATGAAAGCCGCGTTTCAGGCCCATTTGAACGAAGAGTTCGAGACCGGCAAATCGTACAAGCCCAACAAGGCCGATTGGCTTGACGGGCGCTGGTCCCATCTGGACCGGCGCGATGCGGAGAATTACGAACGTGGCAAGACGGCGATCAATCCAGAAACGCTGGCCGACATTGGCACGGCCCTGACCACACTGCCGCAGGATTTCAAGGTCCACCGGACGGTCGAACGTCTGGTCGGTGCGAAGAAGGCAATGTTTGAAAGTGGCGAAGGCTTTGACTGGGCCACGGGTGAGGCGCTGGCCTTTGGATCGCTGGTGGTCGAAGGTTATCCGGTGCGCCTGTCAGGACAGGATTGTACCCGCGGCACGTTCAGCCATCGCCACTCTGCCTTTATCAATCAGGACAACGAAGAACGCTACTATCCGCTGAACAACATCCGCGACGGCCAAGCCAACTACGAAGTCATTGATTCGATGCTTTCGGAATATGCCGTTCTGGGCTTTGAATATGGCTATTCGCTGGCTGAACCCAACGCACTGACCCTGTGGGAAGCGCAGTTTGGCGACTTTGCCAATGGGGCGCAGATCATGTTTGACCAGTTCATTAGCTCTGGTGAATCCAAATGGTTGCGCATGTCCGGGCTGGTCTGCCTGCTGCCCCACGGCTATGAGGGTCAGGGGCCAGAGCATTCCTCTGCCCGGTTGGAACGGTTTCTGACGATGTGTGGCGGCGACAATTGGATCGTTGCCAATTGCACAACGCCAGCCAACTATTTTCACCTGTTGCGTCGGCAGATTCATCGCGACTTCCGCAAACCGCTGATTATCATGACGCCGAAATCATTGCTGCGCCACAAGTTGGCAGTGTCGAAGGCCGAGGAATTCACCACCGGATCCTCGTTCCACCGCGTCCTTTGGGACGACGCGCAGCATGGCAATTCTGATCTGAAACTGAAACCGGACAACAAGATCAAGCGCGTCGTGATGTGTTCGGGCAAGGTCTATTTTGACCTGTTGGGAGCCCGCGACGAAGCGGGTGCCGATGACACCTACATCATGCGGTTTGAACAATTTTATCCATTCCCGGCCCAGTCGGCGGTGAACGAACTGCAACGGTTCAAGAACGCCGAAATGGTCTGGTGTCAGGAAGAACCCAAAAACCAGGGCGCGTGGTCCTTTATGGAGCCCAACCTTGAATGGGTCCTGACCCGGATCAAGGCAAAGAACACCCGACCAAGCTATGCGGGTCGCCCTGCCGCTGCCAGCCCTGCCACGGGACTGGCCAGCCAGCACAAAGCACAGCAAGCCGCGCTCGTGAATGACGCGCTGAACCTTGAAGGATCAAAAAAATGAGTACCGAAGTCCGCGTCCCTACCCTTGGCGAGTCCGTAACAGAAGCGACAGTTGCCACATGGTTCAAGCAACCCGGTGATGCTGTCGCCGTGGATGAAATGCTGTGTGAACTTGAAACCGACAAAGTCACCGTTGAGGTGCCAAGCCCGGTTGCGGGCACCCTGTCCGAAATCGTGGCCGCCGAAGGTGAAACCGTTGGTGTTGATGCGCTTTTGGCGCAGATCGCCGAAGGTGACGGTGCTGCCGCTGCCCCCAAAGCCGCTGCCGATGATGCGCCAAAAGCTGCTGAAAAACCGGCTGCGGACGCTGCCGGAAAGGATGTCGAAGATGCGCCCTCCGCCAAAAAGCTGATGGCGGAAAACGACCTGACGAACGTGCAGGGCACCGGCAAAGATGGCCGGGTGATGAAAGAGGATGTGCTGAACGCCCTCGCCTCAACTTCCCCCGCCGCAGCGCCGGCCGCCGCACCCCGTGCACCCGTTGCTGCCGATCAGGCCGCGCGCGAGGAACGCGTCAAGATGACCCGCCTGCGCCAGACCATCGCCAAGCGTCTCAAGGACAGTCAGAACACCGCTGCGATGCTGACCACCTATAATGAGGTCGACATGACCGAGGTCATGGCATTGCGCAATGAATACAAAGACTTGTTCCTGAAGAAGCATGGGGTGAAGCTGGGCTTCATGTCGTTCTTTACCAAGGCCTGCGTGCATGCCCTGCGCGAAGTGCCCGAGGTCAATGCCGAGATTGACGGCACCGACATAGTTTACAAATCCTACGTCAACATGGGGATCGCCGCAGGCACCCCGACCGGTCTTGTCGTGCCTGTCATCAACGATGCCGACGCGATGAGCTTTGCAGACATCGAAAAGGCGATCGCCGAAAAGGGCGCCAAGGCGCGCGACGGCAAATTGTCGATGGCTGAAATGCAGGGCGGCACCTTCACGATCTCAAACGGCGGTGTCTACGGTTCGCTCATGTCCTCGCCCATCCTGAACCCGCCGCAGTCAGGCATCCTTGGCATGCACAAGATCCAGGACCGCCCGATGGCGATCAACGGAGAGGTCGTGATCCGCCCGATGATGTATCTCGCCTTGTCCTACGATCACCGGATCGTCGATGGCAAAGGTGCTGTGACCTTCCTTGTGCGGGTGAAAGAAGCGCTTGAGGATCCACGCCGGTTGTTGATGGATTTGTGACCTATGGAGTTGCTTGGTGTTGAGAATTCAATATTGGGTTTGCGGGACCACATGAAGAATTGGCCAAATGAGAGGTGCTATCGAAAAAACTTTACGCTGGCTGACGAAGACGACGAGAAGTTGATTAGCGAGCCACTTCGCGATTTTTCAGTTTGGCGTTGGTTGGATGAGAAAGGAAGAAAAGACTTACGGAGGGTCATTCGAGATTTCCCAAAAGAAGGGGAATTTTCGAAAAATGTCGGCGATTGTATCAAGAACCTAGGTAAACAAAAGTCTGGGTGGTGGGCCTCGGGCATGTCAAAGGCTCTATGGTTTGCTAGCAAGCACGAGTATCCTATGTATGACCGCTTCACCGCAGCCGCATTTAAAAAACTTGACGGGACCGATGCTCGCGAACGGTGCATATCGTTTTATCAAAAATTGGAGGACAGTTGTTATCTCGATCTCAAAAAAGAGTTCGACGAGATGGAAATGCCCGAAGCACTCAGAACCGTTCGGTTTGACCGGTTCATTGACAAGTCGTTGATGGTAGCAGGATTGTATCGCTACACAAAGAAGAGCTTTAAGAACTTCGATATTTCGATACAATTTCGAGCCAGTGACACTTCCGAGCCTTCCACGGAATATTGCAGGTTTGCGAAACATTGGGCCGAAAGATTTAAGAAAACCGGTTTTGTCAATGTGCTAACTAGCGAATCATGACCCCCGAACTCACCGCGCTTGCCTATGCCGCACTGTTTCAAGGACTGCACTTCGCGGTCTTGTCTGCTTTGGCCTATTTCGAACTGGGCGGCGGCAAGCTGGTCGCGCCGCGTGACCCGGAACGGCTGGGCAAACCATTGGCGGAACATGTCAGCGTCAGAACCGGGCGGTTGTTTCGGGCAATGAACAACCATTTTGAGGCGTTGATCCTCTTTACCGCTGCTGTGGCCGTAGTCTCGCTTGCCGACAAGAACACCGGTTTCTCGGCAATTTGTGCCTACGCCTATCTTGGTGCCCGCGTCCTCTATGTCCCTGCATATTACTTTGGCCTGACGCCCTGGCGAACGCTGATCTGGTTTGTTGGGTTTACCGCCACGATGCTGATGTTACTGTCGGCACTGATGTGAATTTCATCGCCCATTGATCCTCATAGGGTTAATGCGCGTTCATAAGTCTGGCAGCATGGGTTGTTGCCGCGATGTGCATGGCTTGTGCATGTCAAAATACCGAAGGAGAGGCCCATGGCCAGTTACGACGTCATCATCATCGGTTCCGGCCCCGGCGGCTATGTTTCGGCCATCCGCTGCGCGCAATTGGGTTTGAAGACCGCCTGTGTCGAAGGACGCGAAACCCTTGGCGGCACCTGCCTCAACGTCGGCTGCATCCCCTCAAAGGCGCTGCTGCATGCCACCGAAATGCTGCATGAGGCGCAACATAACTTCGCCGAGATGGGGCTGAAGGGTAAGGCCCAATCCGTCGATTGGAAACAGATGTTGGCCTACAAGGACAAGACCATCACGCAGAATACCGGTGGCATCGAATTTCTTTTCAAAAAGAACAAGGTAGACTGGCTCAAAGGTTGGGGGTCCATCCCGGAGGCTGGCAAAGTCAAGGTGGGCGATGAGGTCCACGAGGCCAAGCATATCGTGATCGCCACAGGTTCGGAATCGTCGTCCCTGCCGGGTGTCGAGGTCGACGAAAAGACCGTTGTGACCTCGACTGGCGCGCTTGAATTGGGCAAGATTCCCAAAAGCCTTGTAGTGATCGGTGCGGGCGTCATCGGTCTTGAACTTGGGTCCGTCTATGCGCGCCTGGGATCAGAAGTGACTGTTGTCGAATACCTGGACGCGATCACCCCCGGCCAAGATGGTGAGGTTGCCAAGGTTTTCCAAAGAACGTTGAAAAAGCAAGGGCTTAAGTTCATCATGGGGGCCGCAGTGCAGGGTACGACGGTCAAGAACAACAAGGCCACGGTGACCTACAAATTGCGCAAGGATGACAGCGAAGCGACACTGACAGCCGATACTGTGCTGGTCGCGACAGGTCGCAAGCCATACACAGATGGGCTGGGTCTGGCGGAGTTGGGCGTTGAATTGTCTGATCGTGGACAGATCAAAACCGATGCGCATTATGCGACCAATATCAAAGGGATATACGCCATCGGCGACGCGATTGCGGGGCCGATGCTGGCCCACAAGGCTGAGGATGAGGGCATGGCCGTTGCCGAAGGCATTGCCGGTCAAAAGCCGCATGTGAACTACGGTGTGATTCCCGGAGTGATTTATACCCATCCCGAAGTATCAAGTGTCGGCGAGACGGAAGAATCCCTGAAAGAACAAGGCCGTGCCTACAAGGTTGGCAAATTCAGCTTCATGGGCAACGCACGTGCAAAGGCGAATTTTTCAGGTGATGGATTTGTGAAATTGCTGGCCGACAAGGCGACAGATCGGATTCTTGGTGCACATATCATTGGCCCGATGGCCGGAGATCTGATCCATGAAATCTGCGTCGCAATGGAGTTCGGCGCCGCGGCCGAGGATATCGCCCGCACCTGCCATGCCCATCCGACCTACTCGGAGGCCGTCCGCGAAGCGGCGCTGGCCTGTGGCGACGGTGCAATCCACATGTAGCTTTTGGGGTGGGGGGCCGCCCTACCCTTTTAACAGTCGCAGCCCCTTGGTGGTGTCGGTGCGGACCGCAAGGCGCAAGCCCGGTTCATCCCCGGCGCGCAGGGCTGCGATGATAAGCCGATGCGTCGCGGGCGGTTCCGTGCGGTTCAGCCGCCCATACAGGGCCCGCATCGTCGGGCCAAGTTGCAGCCAGACGGTTTCTGTCATTGCCAGCATCGCCGGGGCCTGGGCCCGCAGATAAAGCGTGCGGTGAAAATCAAGGTTCATGCGGATATAGCCTGTCGCGTCATGCCGGGCGATCATCTGGCTGACCGCCTGGTTGATCGCCTCCAGCCTTTCGATCAGCGCAAAATGCGCCCGCGGGAGCGCACGGCTTGCCAGTTCAGGCTCCAACAACGCCCGCAAGGTTGCAAGCTCTTCGATGCGTTCATTGCTGAGTTCCGGAGTCGAAACGCGGCCTGACGATGACATTGACAGCGCCCCTTCGGCCGCCAGTCTGCGCACCGCTTCGCGCGCGGGGGTCATCGACACGTTGAAATCCTTGCCGATGCCGCGCAATGTCAAGGCGGTCCCGGGCGGAACCTCTCCGTGCATGATGCGGGTGCGTAAAGCGCGATAGACGCGGTCATGTTCTGCGCCGGTGTTTTCAACTGATTTGGGTTGGATCATGGCTCTTTGTGATCACAAAATGAAGTCAGGTCAAACAAACTGAAAACGATGCAGCTGATCGCCGTGATCACGTAACCAATTTCGCCGCGACTGATACTCCGGCATCAGTTTTGCCACAACAGCCCAGAACGCGGACGAATGGTTCATTTCCACAAGATGCGCAACTTCGTGTGCTGCGACGTAGTCCAGCACCTCTGGCGGGGCCATGATCAGGCGCCACGAGTACATCAGAACCCCCTTGCTAGAGCAGGACCCCCACCGGCTGCGCGTGTCGCGCAGAGAAAGCCGCGTATAGGACACGCCCAATGCGGCAGCATAGGCATCAGAGCGGGCAGCAAGGACATCGCGTGCAGCAAGTCGCAGGAAAGCCTTGATGCGTGCACCCGGGTTTTCATCGGCGGGCACCAGCAGCTTGTCGCCATCGCACCTGGTGCGCCTGACAGCCGCAGGCGCAACTGAAAGCTGCCCCCCACGAAAAGGGATCACGCTGCCCAGCCGCACGGTATGAGGTGATGCCACCTGTGACAGGTGATCGCGCAACCACCGTTCACGGCCAGTAAGAAAACCCATTGCCTCACGCTCTGACGCGCCCTGCGGCATTGTCAGGCTGACACGCCCATCTAATCGCGAGACCCGTAGCGAAAGCCGCTTGGCACGCTGAGACCGCCGCAAATCCACCGTAATCGGGGGGTTGCCAATTGTGACCTGTCGGCCCATATCCATCCTTTGTCCGGTCAATGGGTCAAAGCCTTTGACACCATGCATTGCTTATGGCAGTTGGCCGTGATGACCCGCAAGAGTCGCGAAGAATTTTCAAAAGGGGGAAACCCATGCCGAACGAAGAATGGGGCACAAAGCGCCTCTGCCCCACCACTGGCAAACGCTTTTACGACCTGAACAAGGATCCGATCGTTAGCCCGTATACCGGCGATGTTGTGACCGTTGACACGTCCAAGACCCGCACCATGGTTGCCGACGCAGAGGATGCGCAATCCAAGAAGCTGAAAGAGTCTGCGGAAGAGGACGATCTGGTTCTTGATGACGACGACAGCGATGACGAAGATGTCGATCTCGGCGATGACGTGCTGGATGATGACGATGACGACGATACGGTCAGCCTTGATGAGCTGGCAGACGTCGCCACAAACGACGAAGAATAATTCCCAATCGGGGCACGATCTTTTTGCTTGATCCTGCCCCGATGGCCGCATAGATAGCGGCACTAGTGAGGGGCCTTAGCTCAGTTGGGAGAGCGCTTGCATGGCATGCAAGAGGTCAGGGGTTCGACTCCCCTAGGCTCCACCATTTCACTTTTATCAGCGTTGCAATCGTCGCCGCGGCAGCCACATGAACTTGCTGCGTCAACGATCAATTGCGCTGAGGAATTCGGCAATTTCAGCTTCCCATAGGATTGGCTTGGTCATCGCCCAATGCCCTTTGCCGTAGCCCGGAACGTCCACAATAAGAAGCTGGTTATCTGCGCCGCGAATTTCCAATTCTCGCAGGTTCAATCTGGAATGCGCGATGCTGTAAAAAGGGTCGTCTTCCCCGTAGATCGAAAAGACTGGTCCGCCGAACGATCCAATTCGCCCAAACAAAGTGGGATTTATTGCGGCGTCGCAACATCCTTCACTTACCCATCCTCCGACAAAGTTGATGACTCCGACAGTATCGTCGGGGTTTTGACCGGCTTGCATGATTGCTACGACTCCACCTCGCGATACTCCAGCCAATAGCGTTTTTCCGGGTTGAACGTTCGGGTGCCGTTTCAGCGCTGCCAAAGCAGCATCTGCATCCCCCAGCGCCCTGTCAGCGCCCGCAATTGAAACTGCGGCATTGGTCGAATATCCTTGCGAACGATCTGCGGAAAAACCTTCATCATACACTCCATCCGACCCGCCCCGGCCCCGTCTTTGTGGAAAGGCCGCGATCCACCCATTTTCGTTGAGAATGTCGGCAAACCAATCGTTTGACCAAACCTCCCGAAACCAGATCGGTTGTTTGCCATCGCCAGTTGATCCGTGATGGATCAGGGCAAGCGGAAAGGGCCCGTCGCCGCGCGGCTTGTAAATCCTCACCGCAAGCTCAATTCCATGTCCGTCCTCGACAAGATCGGTTTGCAGCCGCGCAAGGTTGCCAATCGAGAACCAATCCTCGTTTGGCGAGGCCAAGAGCGCCGAAATATCCTGACGCTCCAAAATTGCAATCCGCTCATTATCGCCAAAGACGCCGCGCATCCGGCCTGTGGCCGAAATCGCATAGCGCACCGGTAAACTCTCATCAGCGAGGATCAGAACGTCGTCGACGATCCTTGCCTCGGCACGCAGCCAATTTCCCCTCCCGTTGTTTGCGCTGCTGACGGCATAGATGATGTCAAAGACCTCAGCCGTTTTCCCGCGTTCAACGATCAGAATATGATCTCGCCAATTGTCCCATTTACCGACCCATGCACCCACAAACGGCCCACCAGTGCTGTCCGGCGCTACCGTGCCCTTCGGCAGCGGAACAGACCCGATAAATGTAGAGCTTTGTGCGCTGGCCCCGCCGAAACAGAAGATCAGCGCCGCAGAAGTGAGTGCTGCCAGAATGCAATTCATCACGTCTCTCCTTTGACGACAATCCCGTCAAGTTCGCGCTCAAGCCAGTTTTTTGTCACCTGAACGGGGCCGTCCCGCATGACGGAACGCAGGCACACTTAGATCATGGTCGGCACAACCTGGCCATGAACATACAGAAGACGCCTTGCCTGGTCGGGATGTGAAACGGACCTTGGTCCCTATCTGCGTGCGAGCCGTTCAGTAAAGTAGTCAATCAGCTCTGGCACCAACGCTTCCCCACGCCCGCTGTTGGTTGCGTCCTGCAGGGCGCCAAGCGCCCCGCCTGCCATCACCGAGGGGGCACCTGCGTCCTTGGCCATCTGGTCGTAGTAGCCAACATCCTTCGTGGCGTTGCGGATTGAGAATGCCAGTTTGGACGGATCGCCGTCGATCGCATATGCGGCCATGAACTCCATGAAGGGGGACCCGAGCGGGCCGGCGAACATCACGTCGAACAATTGTTTGCGTTCAATGCCGAGGATGTCAGCCATCGCAAATCCCTCTGCCAGCGCATTCGCGACGGTTTGCCCGAAAAAGTTGTTGATAAGTTTGATCGCATGGCCATTGCCCAACTGGCCAAGGTGAAAAACATTTTCGGCAAGATCGTCCAGAACCGGGCGCACCTTTTCAAAGGCGTCCGCCTCGCCTGCGCACATGAGGTTGATTTTGCCCTCGCGCGCATGGCTGGGTGTGCGTCCAATCGGGGCGTCAAGAAGAGCACCACCATTTGCGGTGACCTCTGCCCCAAGAGCACGGGTTGATGCCGGCAGCGATGTTCCAAAGTCGATGACCACTGTGCCAGGCTTGATCCCCGTGATGACGCCGTCATCCCCCCGCAACCGGCTTTCGACTTGATCGGATGTGCCAACGCATATCATCACCACATCACTTGCCTGGGCCAGACTGCGCGCGCTTGTGGCCTCTTTCGCGCCGCGCGCGATGGCCTTGTCAATTTCGGTGCGGTCACGGTTGCCCAGAACAGTCACAGCATAGCCGCGGTCCTGCAGACGCGAGACCATCGCGCCGCCCATCACTCCCAGCCCGATAAACCCGATTTTTGCCTTTGTCATCATATGCTCCTACATGACCGCGCCGATTTGCCAGGGTACAAATTCATAGTCCCCAAGGCCCTGCGCCTCTGATTTTGTTGATTGTCCTGATGCCGTTGCCAGGATTGCATGGTAGATTTCGCGCCCCATGGCACTTACGCTCAGACCGGCTGAGAGAATGCGCCCCGCGTCGATGTCCATGTCCCCGGACATGCGTTGCGCCATCTCGGTATTGGTCGCGATCTTGATTGTTGGTGCGGGTTTGGAGCCAAATGCCGAACCGCGTCCCGTTGTGAAACACACGACCTGGCAGCCACCAGCGATCTGGCCTGTCACACTGACTGGATCATAACCGGGCGAATCCATAAAAGTGAAACCGCTGGCGGTCACCTGTTCTGCGTATCGATAGACCCCCATGAGCGGCGTCGTGCCGCCCTTCGCCGCGGCGCCAAGCGACTTTTCAAGGATCGTCGTCAACCCGCCGGCCTTGTTGCCTGGGCTTGGATTGTTGTCCATCGAACCATGATTTCGCGCTGTGTAGTCCTCCCACCACCTGATCAGATCAACCAACTTTTGTCCTGTCTCAGGATCTTGCGCGCGCGCTGTCAGCAAATGCTCTGCCCCATAGATTTCTGGTGTCTCGGCCAGAACCCCTGTCGCACCCTGCCCGACCAACAGGTCACAGGCATGGCCCAGTGCGGGATTGGCCGTGATCCCCGAAAGCCCATCAGATCCGCCGCATTGCAAAGCAACCTTCAACGCGCCAACTGGACAGCGGCTGCGGGTGAACCTGTCTGCGACAGGCAGCATCGCGGCGACCTTGGCAATCCCCATCTCAACGGTTTGGCGCAGACCGGCGACCTTTTGAATGTTCATGGTATGAAACAGCGGCCCATGCCTCAGGCCGTAGGCCTCAAGTAGCCAGTCAATCTGATTCATCTCGCATCCCAGACCAACCATCAGTACGCCCGCAAGATTAGGATGTTGCGCGTAGCCCCACATCACACGTTGCAAGGCTTCAAACCCGGTGCCATCACCCCCCATCCCACAACCGGTGCCATGCACAAACGCAGCAACTCCGTCGACATTTGGATAATCCGAAAGACGTTCCGGCGTGAAATGGTCGGCAATCAACCGGGCCGCGGTGGCAGAGCAATTCACCGATGTTATGATCCCGATGTAATTGCGGGTCCCGATGCGACCCTTGCCCCGGTCATACCCCATGAAGGTTTCCTGCCGAGTTTGGGGTGCTGGGCGCAGGTTATTGCCAAAATCGTATTTCTGATCAACAGGTTGAAATGCAAGGTTGTGGGTGTGGACATGTTCACCGGCGGCAATATCCATGGCGGCGGTGCCAATAGTCTGGGCATATTTTCGCACCACCTGTCCGGTCGCGATGTCATGCACTGCAACCTTGTGGCCGACTGGGATCTCATCGCGCACGGTCAGCCCTTCAATGGTTGTTCCGGCGCGAAGCCCCACACGGGCCACGGCAACAGAGTCGCCTGGATCAAGATGGATCAGCGACATCTAGGCGCAATACGGACCATCAGCGGCCCAGCGGTGCTGGTTGATCACCTCTGAGTGGGCCAACGTGTGACGGGTTGTTTCCCACATATCTTTCCACACGGCCGGGTCGCGCAGGACGCTGCCGGGGTCGCGGCGCGACCGGGCCACAAAACTGGGAAACTGTTCTCGCCCGGAAGACTGACCCGTTACGTGGTAGCGGATATCAAATGACCAGCGATACCCGTCTGTCTGGTTGGACAGGCTTGCGTGCGGGGTGAGCGGATGAAAGACCACCGCCCCGCCGGCCTTGACCGGTGTTGGAACCGGTTCTCCGGCAGGCAGATAATTGTCAGTGATCCCGACTTGTGTCTTTAGGCAATGCGGCAGGATATCGACCCGCGTGCCGGGCTTGACCTGCAAACATCCATTTTCAATTGTGGCGTCATTGATCGCAATCCAGACCGTGATCATCTGCGTCTCGTTTGCGGATTCAAGCGTGACACCTTTGTCCTGATGCCAATCCGTCGAAACCAGTTGCGCGCGTGTCTCACCCTTTCCGACCTGATCGTTCGGCGGCTTGATCCGCACGTGTTGAATGGGATTGGATGAAATTTCCGGACCCAGCAGCGCCTCGACCATGTCGAGCACATTGGCATGGGTGATCATGGCAAAGACGGCAGGTCCATGATGCATCGGCGTGGCATCGCTGATCCCGTCATGCGGCAGCGAGATGTCAAAATGCTGATACCAATCCACGCCATTCCGTTCGGCCAGACCGATCTTATCAAAGAACGTCATCCCCGGCTTTGAGGCGGGGACCAGCCCGGCATCATGCCATTCGTCGTAGAGCCGGTCCATCAAAGCGGCGTATTCATCGACCACTGCCGTCAGGGTCCCGCTGTCGATCACGTTCTCAACAACTATGAACCCGTCGGCCGCAAATTGATCTTGTTGAGCCTGAGTTAGCACCGTTCGATCCCCTCATAGCGCTATTGTCACAATGTTTGGCCATATCAGCAAAACAGAAAGTGCCAACAATTGCACGCCAATGAAGGGCAGAAATCCACGGAAAATGTCGGTCAGAGAGATATGCGGCGGTGCCACGGACTTAAGATAGAAAGCCGCCGGTCCAAAAGGAGGCGACAGAAAACTGACCTGCATGTTCATGCAGAACAGCACACCAAACCAGATCGACACATGCTGTGGCTCCAGCTGACCGATGAAACCGATTTCTTCGATGGGGAGCCGTTTCACGATTGGCAGAAAGACCGGAATGATCAGCAGGACAATGCCAACCCAGTCCATGAAAGCGCCCATAAACAAAAGGATCAGCATCATGGTGAGAAGAACAAACATCGTTGGCATATCAGACCCAACGATGAGATTTGCGATGTAGTTGGGACCGCCCGCCAGCGTATAGGCCCCGGCGAGCGCGGCGGCACCAATTGTCACCCAGATGATCGAGCCCGTTGAACGCAGGGTTCGCATCATTGCGTCCCAGAGCAGCCCGATGCTCGCCTCGCCGCGTAGAAACGCGATCATGAAAACCGCAAAGGCACCCATTCCCGCAGCCTCTGTAATGCCGGTGATGCCACCGTAGATTGACCCCAGCACAACGCCGATAACAAGAATGGGCGGGACGAGTCCCTTGCCGTGTTTCCATCCGAGCATGGTGCGTTTGCGTCCAAACACCACGAAAGCGAGAAACGCGCCAATCAGCGCGGCAACCGCCAATGGAATCAGATGTCCCGTGGTCCCGAGGGTGATGGCGTCTTCGCCATCCTCCATGATATTTTGGCCCGTGACGGTGAAGAATAGCGCGCGCAAAAACAGGGCCACGGCAAATCCGGTTAACAAGAGCGACAGGAAACCGCCAAACATGCCCAGTTTCTGCACGCCTGTTGGGTCGCCCTCTCTTGGCTCAGGCAATGGTGCGTCCTCGGGACGCAACTGCGTGCGGATCACGATGTAGCTGATGATCATCAGCGCCAGCATGAGGCCTGGCACAAATGCGCCCGTAAAAAGGGCCTTGATCGATGTTTCAGTAATCAGCCCATAGATGATCAGCACAATTGATGGGGGGATCATTGTCCCGAGGCTTCCCGAGGCACAAATCGTCCCGATCGCGAGATTTTGGTTATATCCCAGGCGCAACATTTGCGGCAATGCAATGAGACCCAGCAAGACGACCTCACCGCCGATAATCCCGGACATCGCGGCCATGATCACGGCCATCAGTGATGTGATGATTGCAACCCCGCCCCGCACCCGGCTAAGCCAGAAATCCAAGGCGTTATACATCTGTTTTGCAATGCCGGAGCGTTCAAGCAAGGCAGCCATGAATATGAAGAGCGGGACCGAGATCAGGACATACTCTGTCATCAGGTCGAATATTTTCTGGGTCAGAATATAGAGCGGCCCAGTCCCCGGTCGGCCCGTCAGCAGACCTTCGCCAATGGTGGAAGGATTGGTCAGAATTGTCGGTTCGAATTTAAGCACCATGACCAGCAGGGCCAGCGCCGCAGAGGCAAAGCCCAATGGCATGCCAATCGCCAAAAGAACGATCATCCCCAGTACGAGGATCATAGAGATTGTTCCAATGTCCATTATTCCACCCCAATGCTGCGCTTGATCGCAGCAATTTCTTCTTCGTCAATTTCGTCGGCGGTGTAGATTTCGGGATCAAGGTGCCAGTCGGCAATCAGGTTGGCGACGGCTTGAAGGGAAATCAGGACCAGTGTGATCAGGATCATCGGCTGGATGGTCGCAGGGATCGGCGGATCAAACGCGGTGCCGAACATCTCCCACCGGTAGAATTTGTTGACAAAGACCTGCTTGTAGCTGCCAAACACCAGCCCCACGGTGAAGGCCACAATGATCGCGGTCGACAGCACATCAAAAATCTTGCGAACTGGTCGGGGAAGCACATCATAAAGGATCGAGATCCGAATGTGGCACCGCTGCTGCATTGCATAGAGGCCAGAGGTCAGGAACACGAAGCCAGCGATCCACAGCGTCAATTCGTTCGCCCATTTGGTCGGCGCCTCGACCACATAGCGCATAAGAACCTCGTAAAGCATGACACCGGTCATCGAGAAGATCATGATCATCGTCGCCCGGCCAATAAAAAGGGAAAACCGGTCCCAGGACCGCCATTTGTCAAACTCCATGGGCGCAACAACGACCGAGCGTGCCCCAAGCACAGCAAAAAGCGGAATAAGGATCAGGGCCCCCCAATCAACGACATCGGCGAATCCGCCGAAAAGCCCGCCGAGATCAGGCAAAACGTCCTTTCGCGCGTGAAGGCCGGAAATCTGGGCGAAAAGGCTCTCGCTGTCTGGTGGCGCGAAATCTAGGATGAATGCGGGCATATGCCAGATGACCCAGCCCGCACAGATCAGAAAAGCGGACGGCCATATCCATTCACCGAGGTTCCCGGTTTGCGTGTCATCCATAACTGCCCCCTTGGCCGCCTCGTCTAGTATTCGTGGTGCGTGAAAAAACGGCGAGGTATGCCACCCCGCCGTTCATGGATACGGGCCAATTGGCTTACTGCATGGCGCCGATGCTACGCAGGAAGTTCAGGTGGCTATCCAGCAGCGACTGGCTTTCCGGCGTTGTTGCGAACTCCGTCCAGGCGGATTGCACCGCAGCACGGTAGGCAGCCATGTCTTCTTCTGACCATTGGTACATGTTCAGACCTTCAGCCGCCAAGGTGACCGAGTTTTCAGCATTGCGCACTTCATTGATCGAGGTGTTCTTCAAAGCAAGCGCCTGCATCCCGACCTTGAGGATGGCCTGGTGGTGTGACGGCATGCTGTCCCAAACATCCTTGCGACATGCAAGGTGATCCGCCGGCATGGAGTGGAAACCCGGATAGTTCGTATGCTCTGCGATATCATACAGCCCCAGGCCGATATTGTTGGTCAGGTTCGCTGCGTCTGCACCGTCAATGATGCCGGTCTCAAGCGCGGTAAAGATTTCGTTGAAATCCATCACAACGGGCGACGCGCCAAGCTTTTCGAAAATCATCGTGATGATCCCGGGAGGCGAGCGGAACTTCCACCCTTCAAGGTCGGCAACACCGCGGATTGGACGTGTCGAAGAAAGCGATTCCGGACCCGGGATCCACCAACCGATGAATTCCATGTCGTATGCGTTGTAAAGCTCGTTCATTGCCGCATATCCGTCGCCATGCAGCAACCATGCGTATTGCTGGTAAGGGTTCGCATAGGCACCATTCAGATCACCCGCAAACTGGAACGCCGGATTCTTACCGGTTTGGTAAGAGCCACCCGTCATGTCGCAATCAAGAATACCTGTCGCTGCAGCATCGAAAGTTTCAGCGGATTTCACGACGGATGATGCGTAAAACATTTCGATCTGAATTTCGCCGTTCGACATCGCTGTGACATCTTCGATGAATTCTCCTGCCATCTGGCCGGACAGCGTTTCCTGACTGAAATGGGTCTGAATCCGAAGGTTAGTCGTTTCAGCATTTGCGGCAACGGCGGTCAGCGCAATTGCGGCAGTTGATACAGCGCGCGTCAGGCGCTTCATATTTCTCATTTGGTCTCTCCCAGTCGGTTTAAGGTCGGGCGTTTCTGTGTCTAACCCATTTGGTATGACCAAAGTAGGGTGACTCCAAAAATTAGGCAACGAATATTTGCGATGGTTTTCGAAACCGCCTAGGGTATTGGAAAGTCTTATATTTCAACGTTTTCAAACTGCCAATATTTTGAGAGTCGCATCTTTTGTCCGCCATGCCCCCCAATAGTTCACGCATATGGTCATACGACATTTTCAGTTTGTCTGACCAACTCGAACTGGCAAAGAGGCACCCTGACCACCGGTTAACGCCACTCGCCCCGGCACGTCGCGAACAATTTCCGCGATGGCAAAACTGGGGCTGACCAGGGATGTCGCTTGCATTAATCGCGCAATGTGGGCAACTTTCGACCCCACGAAATGATGCCGCTTGCGCGTGATGCGGCGCAGGGAAAGTCAAAGGAATGTCTTTATGACGTCAAAGGACAGCGGGCGTAAGCCACGCGCAGCTGACCAGCTGGTCGCATATTTCGAGGCCAAAATCCTTGATGGGAGCCTGCAAGCGGGAACGACACTGCCCACCGAACGCGAGATCGTCCAGAACCACGGCGTGAGTCGCACAGTCGTTCGCGAAGCTGTTCTCGCGCTGGCCAACAAGGGCCTGATAAAGGCACGCCCTCGATTTCGCCCGGTGGTTGTCAAACCCGGATACGACACAGCACTGGATGTCGTTGGCAGCGTTGTTGCGCAACTGTTAAGCCAGGCTGACGGTGTAAGGAATCTGTTTGATATCCGCATCATGATGGAAAGCTCACTGGTGCGGGATGCGGCGGCGAACGCCACCTCCAAGGATATTGAGAAACTGGAATCCGCACTGTCGGACAACGAAGCCACAATTGATGATTCCATGCGATTTTACGAAACTGACATCGCTTTTCACGGGGTCTTATATGATCTGCCCGAAAACCCGGTTCTGCCGGCAATCCATGCCGCTTACACCGATTGGCTGTCTGTGCACTGGCGGCAGATGCCGCGTCTACCCGAGCGCAATCAGGCCAATTTCGAAGCCCACAGCCGAATATTTCAGGCGATCCTGCGCCGCAATGCTGACCAGGCAGAGGCCGAACTGCGTGCTCATCTTGCAGCTGCCTGGCAGCAGGTGAGCATAAGTCTGGACGACAAGTCCTGAAACACGCGGGGCCAAACAGTGATTTTGGCAAAGTGGCCGTTCCGGAATTTATTCGCGCGCCTGGGATGTGTGACCCCGCAAGATTTGTTTAACCGGGCCCTCAGCATCATCCCTGTGTGGCACGCCCCCTGCTCACAAGGTGACAGCGCCGCACTATCTGTCGATGGTTACGCTGCATCGACATCGGCGGATGGGCTGACCCTCGCCGCGATCATCAAACCCCTATTAGGATTGCACAATGCATTGCGCCTTGCCCGCTATTGCAAAATGGGCGTGGCACGCTCTGACAAACTCCGTCACGCTTCGCCGGGGGCGTGCTTTGTCATAGCCAATTGCAAGGGTCAGCGGGGTCAAGTCTTCTGAGATCGGGCGCGCGACAACGCGGGCGCCAAAGTAACTTTCAGATGTCTGCGGCCGCATGTTGAGGATCGCGCAGCCCCGCCCAGCGGCCACAAGGCTCCTTACCATTTCTGTTGAATTTGCATAAGCAACAACCGGTGCACTACGCGATCCGGGTTTGAACAACCCCGTGTAATAGGCAGCGGCGATGGGACGGTTCAAAACAACAAGTGGTTCGCGCGCAATTTGTGCCATTGAGACTGTTGGCTGATGCGACAACGGATGCACTTCTGGCAACAGGCAATAAGGCGGTGCAGCGACAAGGGGCTCATAGTCGACCGGGGCCCGCACACCTTCTGCGACGAACAGGATCACATCAAACGCACCGTTAAGCAGACCGTCCTGTGCTGCGTCATTGTCGCATTCAACAAGGTCGAGTGTCATTGCGCTATTGGTCGGCAAGAAGCTGTCCAGAATTTGTGGCAGGAATGCTGGCGCGATTGGCGCATAATACCCAATGCGCAGAGTCCCGTTGAGCGCGTGCTTAAGGTCTGCACCATCCGATAGAACGGATTGATATTCCTCAAGCAATCGCGCGCACTTCTCCGCGATCTTGCGACCGTTTGCATTTGCCTGAATGCCCTTCGCCCGCTGGCGTGTGACCAGCCTAAGGTCAAACTCTGCCTCAACCTGATCAATTGCGCCCGAAATAGCAGAGGCCGCGATGTTCAGCTCTGTTGCCGCTTTGGTGATGTTGCCGTGGCGCAGGGCAGTGGTGAAATACGTCATGGCCTTGAGGGTAAGTGCCATTTAATTCTCTGATTTTCAGGTTTGGTTGGCGCTATCCTACTGTTTTTCTGATGATTGAGGTCATGAAATTTCTAAGGCGCTGCCAGGTACGCCGGATTGACCTTGATCGACGCACCGCGCAAGGGGTGGATTCGCACGCTTGACGCTCCGCTTCAGGTGGCACCAATTACCAATCGGCCCATCCAATCCCAGTTTTGTGCCATTTGCAGCCGTTCGCACTGGATCGGGCGAAATTGACAACGGCCGCTGTTGCGGCGAATGTCCGCGCTGGAAACCGGCTGACCATTTGCTGTCGGCGCGTCAGCCATTCTATTGCGCAGATTATTGGGACTGCACCCGAATGAAAAAACTTCTCGTCTTGCAACTTCGCCCGGAAACCGATGCCTCAGATGATGAATTCGCGTCAATTCTGGCCAAGTGCGAGATGACTCGGGATCAGACCAAGCGCATTCGGGTCGACCAGGAGGACATCCCAACCGATCTGGACGTGACCGATTTTTCGGCGGTCATTGTTGGCGGTGGGCCGGGGTGTGTCAGTGACACAGATGCTGAAAAATCCGCGACAGAGGCCAGGATCGAAAGCCAGATTTTCCGGCTGATGCCGCAGATTATTGAGAAGGATCATCCCTTCATGGGGTGCTGCTATGGGCTTGGAATCCTTGCGAAACATCTGGGTGGTGAGGTCAGCAAGGACCGGTTCGGCGAACCTGTCGGCCCATCAAGCTGCGTTGTGTTACCCACGGCAGAGCAGGACCCGCTCCTGATGGGGCTGGAAACGGAATTTGATGTTTTCGTTGGGCACAAGGAGGCCGTTCAGAGTCTGCCGGCCAATACCGTTCATCTCGTCAAATCCGACGCCTGTCCAATTCAGATGATCCGCTACGGCGAAAACGTTTATGCGACGCAGTTTCACCCCGAAGCCGATGCCCATGATTTTGAGAAGCGTATCCTTGTCTACCGCAATCACGGCTATTACCCGCCCGAAGATGCCGACCGGCTAATTGCGAAGTGTCACACAGCAAATGTCACGGTCCCCGGTGAAATTCTGCGGCGGTTTGCGGCGCGCTATTGCAAAGAATCCGATCAGGATTGAAAGCGCGATCAACGTTGGAAAAGGCGCATTTTGTGAATTTACTGACACGGCGGGTTAATTCTCTTAGCCTGTAGACGTCAGATTAAGCGGGCGGGAAAACCGGGCGCTGCAATTCTGGCAGGTAGACATGCGTGTTGCGCATCGGGAGAATTGACAATGGCACAGGTGCCCCCCTCGTTCACACTTGGCGTAGAGGAAGAATACCTCATCGTTGATGCTGAAACGCTTGACCTCGTGCCTGTGCCAGAGGCGCTGATGGATGATTGCATCAACAAGCTTGGAGATAAGGTCAGTCCAGAGTTTCTGCGGTGCCAGATCGAGGTTGGCACTGGTGTTTGTGCGACTGTTGCGGACGCGCGCGAAGATCTTGGACAACTCAGGCAAACGGTCAAACAGGTTTGCAACACGCACGGTTTGGCACCGATTGCCGCTTCGACTCATCCGTTTGCCGCGTGGCAAGAGCAGAAGTTTACCGAAAAGGACCGCTATCAGGCCCTGGAAAAGGATCTTGCCGGGGTGGCGCGCCGGATGCTGATTTGTGGCATGCATGTGCATGTGGGGATTGATGACGACGACCTTCGGATCGACCTCTTAAACCAGTTTTCCTATTTCCTGCCCCATCTACTTGCACTGTCCACCTCATCCCCATTTTGGGAAGGACGCCTGACGGGTCTGCATTCCTACAGGTTGACGGTTTTTGACAATCTGCCAAGGACGGGATTGCCGCCCGTATTCTCAAGCTACTCTGAATATGAGCGTTCGGTTCAGACGATTACCGATGCCAAGATAATTGAGGATTCAAGCAAACTTTGGTGGGACGTGAGGCCGTCGGCACGTTTTCCAACACTTGAATCCCGCATTTGCGACGTGATGCCAAAGATCAATCACGCGATGGCCATTACAGCGCTCACGCAAAGTATTTTCAGAATGCTGTATGAACTGCGGCGAAAAAATCAGCGTTGGCGGCTTTATGAGCGGTTCCTTGTCGAGGAAAACCGCTGGCGCGCGCAACGTTACGGTCCGACTGATGGATTGATTGATTTCGGGCTTGGGAAGATCGTGCCGTTTGATGAAATCCTTGAAGAACTCATTGAACTTGCGACACCACATGCGCAGGAACTGGGGTGCCTTGCCGATGTTCAAAGCGCCCGCGATATTCTGACCGAGGGCACAAGTTCGCAACGGCAGGCCGATGTATTTCGCAATGCGATTGAACAGGGGGCGGACAAGGATACTGCATTGCAAGAGGTCGTACGGACTTTGGTTGCCGAATTCGATCAGGACCTTTGAATTGGGTATTCAATTGCCTATGCTGCCGGATCAAGAGTAATCAAACTGACACCCGTTGATGATGTTGGACGGAAATCGGAGGGAATGACGGTGGGGTCTGTCCCGACACTGGACCGTTGCAGGGATATATTCCAGACCGATGGTAGCCTGCGCGACCTTTACGTAACGCCGACCAACCTTAAGGACTGGCAGCGGTTCATGGATTTCTCTGCCGGTTATCCGCGGGCATATTTTGTTGATGGCAACCCCGGTGAGATTCCCGACCGGATCGGGCCGCTTCTGTCAGATTCACAACAAACACATTTGATGCGGCTTGACCTTTGGGGCGTCACGTTGAATTGCCATTTCTTCACCCCGGAAGAAATTGAATTGGACATTGACCCTGCTGCCATAACGACGGAGGCCAGTTTTTCCGCGTTGACGGATTTCATGCAGAGCTTGGGCACCGCGCTTGGCAAGGATGTGATCCTGACGCATGAGAACCGGGCAAAGGACGTGTTGATCCGGTTTGCCTGCGGCACGTCCGAATTTGCATTTGCCTAGAACCCCTGTTCGCTTGCCCGGCTGATATTAACAGGTCACGGATGTCCGCTTTTGGCGGTTACGTCTGCGCGGTCTTTGTGAATGGATCGGGATCAAGCCGGAAGCGATCCGCGTCGCGCTCCGCCGATTAGGCAAAAACGGCTGGATGGCAAGGGATTATGTGGCGGACTGGGGAGGATTCGAACCCCCGACCCCTTGATTCGTAGTCAAGTACTCTATCCAACTGAGCTACCAATCCGCGTATCGGGGGATTTAGACCCCAGCACACTGCGATGCAAGACCCAATCGTCGAAATTTCATTATTCCGCCGCGGGGGCCAGCGTCATATCGGCTTTCGGCAATTGAATTCGGAAGGTCGTGCCGGTCTCATCCGTCTTTTCAAGTTCAAGCCGCCCACCGTGGCCCCGGATTAGGTCCGCAGCAATCACAAGGCCAAGCCCTGACCCACCTTTGCGCACGCCACCCTGGAAGGGTTGGAACAGGTGTTCCTGTGCACGTGCCGGCAATCCCGGGCCGGTATCGGACACTGTGATCCACCAGGCGTTTTCATCCTCAAAACCCTTGATACAGATCTCGCCGGGACTTCCTGTCGCCATGATTGCCTGCCGCGCGTTGCGCACAAGGTTTGATACAACACGGTAGATTTGCTCTCCGTCGGCGCGGATCGTCATGCTTGCGGGCACATCTTCGGCGAATGAAACCTCATGATCAGCCGTGGCCAGCCGTTCGCCGTCGATGACTTCGTTCACGATCGGCGCAAGGCTAAGCCGGCTGAGCGTCGGTGCAGGTTCATCCACCTTGCCAAAGGCCAATGTCGTCTCGCAGAGATTGACGGCGCGGGTTATCGAGCCGACCAATTTGGGCGCCATGCGCTTGACCAACGGGTCGTCTGAGCCTTCGATCCTGTCGGTGAACAGCTGTGCTGTGGTCAGGATATTGCGCAGATCATGGCTGACCTTGGCAACCGCACCACCCAATTGCGCAAGGCGGTCCTTTTGTTTCAGCGCGGTGGTGAGCTCTGTTTGCATCGATTGCAACGCCTCTTCTGCGTCGCGCAGTTCCTTGACGCCCGCATTTGGCGAAATGATCCTGCGTGCGTCTTCAGGCGCGTCAGCGTAGCGCTGCATTGAGCCGACGACACCCCGGATCGGGCCAACGATCAGGGCCTGAACGGCGATGAACAGGAGCAGCGCCGTTATGATCGAAATGATGGCCGACAGGATCAACACGTTTCGACCGTATTCAAGCATCGCTTCGCGCAGCGGATATTGCATCATCGTGACTTCGATCAAAAGCCCACCGTCCTGAACCGGGTGGCCGATGACCCGGATCACCCGGTCTTCGCCATCCAGCAAGGTCCGCATCGCATCCATGATCAGCGTCATGCTGTTAGGGTCGCGCATGTCGTAGGTTGCGAAAATCGGCGATGGGATCGGTGAAGAAAGCGCCAACTGCCGTATCTCGTCACGGCGCAGCACGACGTTGAAAACGCCAGCGTTCTTGAGCAGCTCTGCCTCAAGCGCGGGCGAGATCATGTCGTCTGCTTCGAGCGACAGCGAGGCCAGCTGTCCGCGTTCCAGACGCGCCAGCAAGTAGTCCTGCCGAAACCGCGCAACGGACGGCACGAAAATCAGAACTTCGGCCAGCATCACAAAGATGATGGTGAGGATCAGGAAGCGGCCGGACAGTGAATTCATGAATATGGCGCGCCCTTGCTACGGAATCCAGCGTTGAACAAATCCAACCACTCGTTTGACCGTATCACTCTCGAACAGTCTGGGGCTAAAATAGGCGCCTGCGGCACGTTTGTTAACCTCACCAATTGTGGGATAAGGCAAAACCGTGTTGGCAACGGCGGACATCTTGAGGTTGTTGGCGATGGCCATGGCCCACATGCCAATCAATTCACCGGCGGAATGCCCGGCGATAGAAACGCCGACAGGGCGTCCTTTGGCCACCATGACCTTGATCAGACCCTTGTTCTTGCGCTCTGCAATCAGCCGATCATTGTGATGAAGATCAAAGCGAACAACCTCCAGCCCGGCCCCGTATTTCTTTTTGGCCTGCGCTTCGGTCAGACCGACATGCGCCAGTTCAGGCTCTGTGTATGTCGCCCAGGGAATATGCGCGGTCTTTTGCTTGGATGGCAGCGCGAACAGGAGCGAGCGGATCAGGACACCAGCGTGATACCCGGCAACATGGGTAAATTGCAGGCCGCCGGCCACATCGCCTGCAGCATAGACGCGCTTGTTTGTGACCGACCGCAGGTCATCACCGACTTTCAGGCCGCGGCGGTCATGCGCAATACCGCCTTTGTCGAGGTCAAGTTTATCAGTATTCACTTTCCGACCAACCGCCATCAAAATATGGCTTCCGCTGAAGTCCCCCGAACTTGTGTGCACTGTAACTTCGCCTTCATTGCCGCTGATCTTCTCAGCCTGCGCACCCTCGACGATTTCGATTCCTTCCGCGCGCAGGTTCTCCAGAACAATTGCGGCCATTTCCGGATCATCATTTCCCAAGGCCTTGGCACCTTCGATCACGGTGACCTTACTGCCCAGCCGGATGTGTGCCTGTGCCATTTCCATGCCAATGGGTCCGCCGCCAACCACGATCAGATGCTCAGGGCGTTCGCGCAGATCGAAAATGTTTTCGTTGGTGTAAACGTCGACAGCGTCGATGCCATCAATCGGCGGCACGAATGGCGCAGAGCCTGTTGCCACGACAAAGCGGCGGGCCTCGATGATCGTATCGCCGGCCTGCACTTCCGTTTTTGAGATGAAGCGACCAAATTCTTCGATGACCTTCACGCCGAGACCCTCGAACCGCTCAACGGAATCGAGTGGCGCGATGGTGGCGATAACCTCATCGACATGGTCCTTGGTCGCCGCGTAGTCCACAGCTGGCGAAACATTTGCGACGCCAAATTCGACGTTTCTGCTGCCCTCATGTGCCCGCTTTGCAGATGCAATCAGGGCTTTGGACGGGACACAGCCATAGTTCAGGCAATCGCCGCCCATTTTGTGCCCTTCAAGCAGGACAACCGTTGCGCCCATCTGTACGGCCCCTGCAGCGACCGAAAGCCCACCTGATCCGCCGCCAATGACGCAGATGTCTGTCTTTATGCGATTCATGGATTAGATACCTTTCTTGCCACGCAGGGCTTTGATGGCAATAGGCAGCGCTGCCAGAACGCAAAGACCGATAATCGGAAGGATAATTGCGGGCTCAAATATGATACCAAGATTAGGTGTTTCACCCCGTGCAAAGACCTCTCCCAGCCCGGCGCCGACAGATGTATAGACCACCGTGCCCGGAATGATCCCGAGAAACGTCGAGATGACAAAGCGGCGCAAAGGAACTTCCAGAAATGACGGCACCAGATTGGCCATGAAGAAGGGGACCGCCGGGACCAGGCGGATCAGGAACAGCATTGACCACTGATTTTCGTCGATCCCGTCCTTGATCTTTTTGACAATGCCCTCTGAACCTTCCATCCGCGCGCCCAGCTTTTCACCAAACCCCCAGCGGGCGGCCAGGAATATGGCCGTTGCACCGATGGTTGCGCCCATGACATTGAACAGCGCGCCGGGAAATGTCGCGAACAGGAAACCACCCGTCAGGGTCGCGATCGTCGCCCCGGGGAGCGAGAAGGCAACGATGACCACATAAGCGGCGACAAAGACCAGCACTGTCAGGACATAATTGTTGTCCCTGAACGCCAACAGCGCCTCCCGGTTATCGCGCAGCGCATCAAATGTAAGGTAGTCGCGCAGAAAAAACGCGCCCAGAAGGGCCACGACAGCGATGATAATCAAGGGCAGCCGCCGCAGGACTGGATTTGGGGCGGGGGCATCAGACATGGACATGGGTTCCTCACAAGGCATCCGTTCGGGTTGGAACCTAAATGGACAAAGCGCAGGCTTGCGCAAAGCCCGATCACGCGCCATTGATCCGCCCTGCCCGGTTATTTCAGTTTCAATGGGGTGAACCTCACAAACTGTAACATTCCGCAGGTGCAGAAAGTATGAATTGTTGCAGTTCGGCGCCTTCGCACCCGTTGACAGGGTGCTGGCACAGCTTTATGCGACAGGTCTGAATGCCTTTGGGCTTCGAATCCCTCGCGGATTTGGCCCCTGAACCCGGAGAGACGCCATGAAGCGGACATTCCAACCATCTAACCGCGTGCGCAAGAACCGCCACGGCTTTCGCGCACGTATGGCCACAAAAGCGGGCCGCAAGATCCTGAACAATCGCCGTGCCAAGGGCCGTGCGAAGCTGAGCGCGTAGGCGCCTTTCAGTCTTGTCAGAATTGCAACCGCCGGTGACCCAATCCCTTGGCTCACCGGCGGTTTCTGTTTGTCTGCAGGTTCTCACCAAGCGGTCCGACTTTATCGCCGCCTCGCGCGGGGTACGATACGGAACAACCGGGATACACCTTCAGGCGCGAAACCGCCGCGACACTGAACCGATGCGGGTCGGCTTTACCTGTTCCAAGAAAGTGGGCAATGCAGTTGCCCGCAATCGCGCCAAACGACGACTGCGTGCAGTGGCACGTCTGATATTGCCGACTCATGGGCGCGCTGGTTGGGATTACGTGCTTGTTGGCCGTCGCGACACCACCGCAACCCTTCCATTCCTGCAACTACAGAATGACCTGATCCGAGCGCTTGCCAAGGTGCACAAGTGACGCCGCTTGCCTATATGGTGTCTCTCCCGGTGCGCGCCTATCGCGTTGTTCTCTCCCCTTGGGTCGGTCACGGATGTCGTTTCCAGCCCACGTGCTCGGCGTACGCGCTAGAGGCACTCGAAAAACACGGCGCAGTCAAAGGCAGCTACCTCGCCGCACGGCGGATCGGGCGCTGTCATCCCTGGGGCGGGTCCGGGATCGACAATGTCCCCGACTGAACGCTAGTCCACGTCCACAGTGCGGGGCACGCGCAGGGCAAGCTGGGACTGAATTTCCGGATCTCCCAGATCAACATAACGATCTTCCGTGCGGTTGCTGTAGGCCTTGCCCCCAAAAGTCGAGACGGCCCAATGAATGACCCGGGCCATCCATGGCATCACGCGTGCCTCATTCATTGCGGCAAGCATAATATCATCGGCAAACTGACGATTTTCGTCACGTGGCGTGCGATCAGCAATGTCTTGCCAGGCAATATATAGGTAATCGTGCACAATCGCCGCTTCCAGCCAGGGGCCAACGCGGCCGATGATCGCTCGCAAGACGCGCGGCACCGACGTCAGGTCGGTAACCAATCCGGCGGGAACAGAGATCTGCCGCCACTCTCCCTTTGCATCCTGCCAGGACACCAGAAACGGTCGTCCGGTCAGGTAGTCTGCATCCTCGCCGTTGCGGAGTTTCACCGCGTCCTTAAGTCTCAACAGCACCAACGCACTGTCATAGCGAAACGCGGTCACCTTTGCGACGCCGACCGGATAAGGGTCAACAGGCAGGGCTGGTCGATCAAATCGCTGCAACATGAAATCCTCTTTGTGTTAAATGAAGAGCCACGTTAGGAACGGCTCCATGTTGGATGATACCGAAATTCACCCGCTTTTTCATGGGGCGCCTTCGACAACGGAGTTCAAGAAACTCCGTAAACGGTTGGTCCGCGACGTGCGCGAAGCGATCGATCAATACGGCATGGTGCGTCGGGATACCGACAAAACGCCGCGCTGGCTGGTGTGTCTTTCAGGCGGCAAGGACAGCTATACGCTTCTGGCCATTCTGCACGAACTGAAATGGCGCGGCTTGCTGCCCGTTGAAATTCTGGCCTGCAATCTGGATCAGGGTCAGCCGGGATTTCCGGCGACGGTTCTGCCCGCCTTTCTTGAAAAGATGGGCGTGCCACATCGGATCGAATATCAGGACACCTATTCTATCGTCGTCGATAAGGTGCCGGCCGGGCGCACGTTTTGTGCGCTTTGTTCACGCTTGCGGCGCGGCAATCTTTATCGGATCGCGCGCGAGGAAGGTTGTGACGCGGTTGTTCTGGGCCATCATCGTGACGATATTCTCGAAACATTCTTCATGAACCTCTTTCACGGTGGTCGATTGGCGACAATGCCACCCAAATTGGTGAACGAAGAAGGTGATCTTTTCGTTTATCGACCGCTCGCGCATGTCGCCGAAACAGATTGCGAAAAATTCGCCAAAGCGATGGCTTACCCGATCATTCCATGTGACCTCTGCGGCTCTCAGGACGGGTTGCAGCGCCAACAGGTCAAGCAAATTCTCGATCAATGGGAAAGGAACAGTCCCGGCCGCCGTCAGGTCATGTTTCGCAGCCTGATGAATGCGCGGCCCAGCCATCTGCTTGATCCTAAGTTGTTTGATTTCATGGGATTAACCACGAATCCAAAGGACCCGAAATCGTTAAGCGATCAGTCAGAGTCTCAGGGTTAGCTTATCCGTTGATTCGCACGGCATCCGTTGCCCTGCAATTTCGGAAGGGCCAAAAATGGCAGCCATTGCCACTCTTACACGCGGTATTCTGGACCGGCTTTCAGCCGGGCTAAGGACCTCATATCTGCCGCGCGACCAGATAATTGAGGCGCTGGATGGCTACATCGCCCGGTCCCATAACGGCACCTATACGGGTGCCGTCATCCTTTTCGAGATTGATGAGTTCACCCAGCTTGAGGAAATGCACGGTAGCGAGGTGGTCTTTGAAATCCAGCGCGAGCTGGAAGAACGTATTCTTGGCGGCCCCTGCGCGCGGGATATGATGCGGACATTGGGCGGTGGTCGATTTGCAGTTCTGCCGACGCCACTTTCGCCAGTGACACAGGATCGCATGGCGGCTCTGTCGGACGTGCTGCAACGGCTTGCCGCAAGGCCGATCGCCCGCACACGCGGGTCGATTTATATTACAATTTCAATCGGTTACGCCCACCAGTCCCAGTTGGACGAGCCAAGCGGCAAAGCCCTGATCGAAGCAGCGTCGTTGGCGCTCCGCACCGCGCAGAAGGAAGGGCCCGCCTCGCTTTGTCCATTTGATCCCGACATGCTTGAACGGATCAAGAACCGGGAAAGCATGAAGCGGCATTATCAGGATGCTTTGACATCGGGGGCGATCCAGGCGCATTTCCAACCCCAGGTGAACACAGTGACAGGTGAGATCATCGGTGTTGAGGCGCTTGCCCGATGGGATGACCCTGAACGTGGTCTGGTGCCGCCTGGCCTGTTTCTACCTGACCTGGAAGAGCTTGGCCTGATGCGGTCGCTTGGGCTGACGGTCCTGCGCGATTCAATGAACGCAATGCGACAATGGCAGGATCTTGGGATCGAAATCCCGACTGTATCCTTAAATCTCTCGACAGAAGAATTGCGCAACCCAAATTTACTGACGTCAATCCAATACGAACTGGACCGCGTCGGACTTGATCCAAAGTCGCTCGTGGTTGAGGTGCTCGAATCCGTTGTGACCGAAGGCGCCAACGACCGAATTCTTGAAAACCTGGATGAACTCGCGAAACTTGGCTGCCTGATTGATCTGGATGATTTTGGCACCGGGAATGCCTCGATCACGGCGATCCGTAAATTTGGTGTCGACCGGATCAAGATTGACCGATCTTTTGTCGCGGACCTTGTGACAGATAGCGACAAACGTTCCATGGTCGAAGCGATGGTGATGATGGCCGACCGCCTATCGGTCAAGATTCTGGCGGAAGGTGCCGAGACAGAGGAAGAACTGGCCGCCCTGGCTGACGCGGGTTGCAGCGACGTGCAGGGCTATGCCATTGCAAAACCAATGCCGCCGCACGCGCTTGTCGATTGGGCGCACGACTGGCGGCAGTCGAACATGCACCAAAACCCGCGGCAGCGCTATGCCTGATCGGCAATAGGCAGCAAACACCGACCTCTGATCGCAAAATCCCCTAAAACCGCTTGACCTTTGGTGCGCTGAGGGGTTGAACCAACTGCACATTTCTGGACAGTTGGGTGGCCCCGTCGATGGATGACCAAAATAAGAATCTGATCCTTGCAACCGCATTGAGTTTTCTCGTTGTCGTTGTCTGGATCTGGCTGAACCCTATCGAGGAACCACAGCCACCAGCGGATACAGTTGCGTCTGAAACTACCGCCGAAGGTGCCGTTCCCACGGTGACCGCTGATGCGCCCGCAACATCGACGGCAACGGCGCCGCCGGCTGAAACGATCATCGAAGCGCCACGTGTTGCGATCAAGACGCCGGAGTTTGATGGGTCTATCTCCTTGCGCGGTGGCCGCATCGACGATCTTTCCTTGACCCAATATCGCGAAACGCAGGATGCGGATGCTGAGACCGTAACCTTGTTCCGCCCCATTGGCGAAGCGGACGCCTATTTTACGCTTTTTGGTTGGGCCGGTCTTGAAGGCATCACGGCGATCCCCGGTCCCGATACAATCTGGTCGCTTGAATCCGGCGAAACGCTGACGCCAGACAGCCCTGTCACACTGGTGTGGGACAACGGCGCAGGTCAGATTTTCCGCAATGAAATCTCAGTCGATGACAGCTTCATGTTTACCTTCGCCCAGAGCGTTGAAAATATGGGCGGCACCATTCGCGCACGCCCCTACGGGCTCTTGCAGCGGAACGGGGAACCGTCAGATCTCAAGAACTTCTTCATCCTGCACGAAGGCCTTGTGCGGATGTCGGACGGAGAACTGCAGGAGGTCGACTACGACGAAATGGTCGACTATCCCGTCGTCGCGACCGAGAATACAAAAGCCGAACGGATCGAGGTCGCGGAGAACGGCTGGATCGGGTTTACCGATCACTACTGGATGACCACGCTGATCCCGGAACAGGGTCAGCCTTTTGCCTCTGTCGCGTCCTATTTCAAAGACGAGAAAATCTATTGGTCGGTCGCAAAACTGCCCGTTCAAACGGTCGCAACCGGCGAGACCGCCACCGTGACAACGCAGGTCTTTGCCGGAGCAAAGGAATGGGAAGCCATCCGCCACTATCAAAATGAACAGGGCGTGGAAGGGTTCCTGGACAGCATTGATTGGGGTTGGTTCTTTTTCATGACCAAACCGATCTTTTGGCTGCTGCACAATATCAACATCCTTATCGGTAACATGGGCTGGTCGATCATTTGCCTGACACTGATTATCAAGGCGCTTGTGCTGCCGCTGGCCTACAAATCCTATGTCAGCATGGCGAAGATGAAAGAGCTTCAGCCGGAGATGGAGAAGCTCAAGGAAAGTGCTGGCGACGACAAACAGGCGATGCAGCAAGGCATGATGAAGCTTTACAAGGACAACAAGGTCAACCCGGCCTCCGGTTGTTTGCCAATCCTGCTGCAGATTCCGATCTTCTTCTCGCTGTATAAGGTGATTTTTGTCACCATCGAATTGCGTCATGCCCCGTGGCTCGGTTGGATCACCGACCTATCCGCGCCGGACCCCTCTTCGATCCTGAACCTGTTTGGCCTGCTGCCATGGTCAGTCCCCGAAGTGGGCAGCATCTTCTTCATCTTCTCGTTGGGGATCTTGCCAATCATCCTTGGTATCTCGATGTGGCTTCAGCAAAAGCTGAACCCGGCCCCAACTGATCCAACGCAAAAGATGATCTTTGCCTGGATGCCTTGGGTCTTCATGTTCATGCTCGGTTCATTTGCCAGCGGACTGGTCCTCTACTGGATTGCAAACAATACGATTACATTCGTGCAGCAGTATTTGATCATGCGTAGCCATGGATCAAAGCCGGACCTCTTTGGCAACATCACGTCGTCGTTCAAGCGCAGCCCCAAAACCGCCGCTGCAAATGAAGACAAGAAGCCAAAGGGCAAAAAGTGACCAGTGTCGCCTCTCTCTGGCGTCACCCGATCAAAAGCCACGGCCGGGAATCAATTGAGGCGGTAGACCTCGTTTCCGGCCGCACGATGCCATGGGACAGGCACTGGGCCGTCACCCATGAACTGACCAAACACACCGGTGATGGCTGGTCCCACTGCCGCAACTTCATGATCGGTGCCCGCACCCCGGAACTGGCGGCGATCTGGGCCACCTTTGATGAGACGACGCAATCCGTCACCTTGCGCCATCCTGAGCTGGGCACAATTTCGTTTCGACCAGATGACCCGGTCGAGGCGGTCCGCTTTTTTGCGTGGATTGAACCAATTTGCCGTGCCAGCAGCGTCAAGCCGGCAGCAATCGTCAGCGCGCCGGAACGGGGCATGACCGATTCACGTCGCCCGACAATCTCGATCATGAACACGGCAAGCCATATCGCGGTCCAAGATGCGATCGGTAGCCCGATTGCACAGGAACGCTGGCGGGCCAACGTCTGGCTCGATGACCTTGCGCCCTGGGCAGAATTTGATCTTGTCGATAAGCAGTTGAAAATTGGTGCGGCGACCGTGACGATCATCGGTCCAATTGATCGCTGTGAACACGTCGCGGCCAATCCTGACACTGGAAAACGTGACAAAGATCTTCTGTCAGTGCTCAAGACCAGGTTCGGCCATCCCAACTTTGGTGTTTATGCTGAGGTTGTCAAAAGTGGCCGAGTCAGCGTCGGCGACAAATGTGAGGCTGTGTGATGGAGCTAAGCTTTCCCGAGATGCCCGACCCCGATCCGCAGGACGTCGAAAAAGGCCGTCTACTTTTTGCGGGGGAAACGACATTCCTCAAGGGCGTTGTTGCCATGCAGGGACTGCCCCCCGCCGACCGCATCGAGGTTTGCTTTGCCGGACGTTCCAATGTTGGGAAGTCGAGCCTGATCAACGCCCTGACCGGACGCAAAGGGCTTGCGCGGGCGTCAAACACGCCGGGTCGCACACAGGAAATAAACTATTTTACAGCTGGCGACATCTACGTCGTTGATTTACCGGGTTACGGTTTCGCCAATGCCCCGGTGGCGGTTGTGGAAAAATGGCAGCGCCTGCTCAAGCAATATCTGCAAGGGCGGCAGACGCTCCGGCGCGTATTCGTGCTGATTGATGCACGTCACGGGGCCAAGGGTGTCGACGAAGAGATCATGACGCTCTTGGATCAATCTGCCGTCACGTTTCAGGTCGTGATGACCAAGATCGACAAGGTCAAAGGCCCGGCATTGGCAGATGCGCTGAACCGCACACGTGCCGCTTTGGCCAAGCACCCGGCCGCCTATCCAGAGCTAATTCTCACCAGTTCTGAAAAGTCCATCGGCATCGCCACATTGCGGTCGGTGATCGCCGGTATCGAGGCATGAGGAAGCAAATGATGAACCGAGACTGGATTGCAACCGCGCGCACATTGTCAGAGGCACTGCCGTTTCTGCAACGATATTCTGACGCCGTCGTGGTGGTCAAATTCGGTGGCAATGCAATGGGCGATGCGAGCGCCATGGCCGAATTTGCCCGCGATATCGTGTTGATGAAACAGGTTGGTATGAATCCCGTTGTCGTGCATGGCGGTGGTCCGATGATCAACGAGATGCTGGGCAAACTTGGTATCGAATCCGAATTCGTGCGCGGCAAACGTGTGACCGACAAGGCGACCGTTGAAGTCGTCGAAATGGTTCTCACCGGTTTGGTGAACAAGCGTATCGTGCAGGCGATCATGGATGAAGGTGGCCGCGCGGTTGGTCTTTCGGGAAAGGACGATGACCTCATGGTTGCCGTGCCCGATGATCCTGAGCTGGGTTTTGTTGGACGTCCGACAGAAATGAACGTGCAGGTGCTGCGCGACCTTTACAGCGCCGGTATCATTCCGGTCGTTGCCCCCGTTGCCACCGGCATGGACGCGAATGAAACGTTCAACGTCAATGGCGACACTGCCGCAGGCGCGCTTGCCGGCGCGCTTAAAGCCGACCGGTTGCTGCTTTTGACGGATGTTGCTGGTGTGAAGGATGAAACCGGTGAGGTCGTCACGCAGCTTTCGCCAGATCAGGTTCGTGACCTGACCGACAAAGGCGTGATCTCCGGCGGCATGATCCCCAAGACGGAAACCGCGCTGAAAGCGATTGAAGAAGGTGTCCGCGCCGTTGTGATCCTTGATGGTCGCATTCCCAATGCCTGCCTGATCGAATTGTTCACGGAACATGGTGCAGGCTCGATCATTCGTCAGCCAAAGTGACCGCGCGTTCGCTGCCAGGCTGCGGGCCCATTGCGCGATGCTAGAGGCACATCTCAATAACCATGGCCTGTTGATACTTGGCCACTTGGCAACCACGGCCGCGGATACCCTGCCCGCAGACCACACCATTGTTCTGATCGGCCCTGACGAACCCCGCTTTTGGGAGGTCTTTTCGACCAGCCCCGAGATGTCGGATGGGCAAAGCAACCCAATGGATCGCTGGTCGACACGGGTGCTGCAAGGGATTGCTGACTCATCCGCAGGCCAGGCCCTATTCCCTTTCGGAAAACCGCCATTTCTGCCGTTTTTCACTTGGGCGCTACGGTCTGGCCGCTTCTGGACATCGCCTATTGGATTTCTCGTACATGATACCTGCGGGCTGTTTGTGTCGTTCCGCGGAGCTCTTCTGTTACCGGGCAGACCGGACCGCCCTGCCCCAAACCTGGCAAGCCCTTGTGACACCTGCACCGGGACACCCTGCGCAACGGCTTGCCCGGTTGGCGCGTTTGCGTCCGGGTATGATGTCGCGGCCTGCAAGGATCACGTGCGCAGCGTTTCCGGCACCGACTGCAAAACCCGTGGGTGCCTTGCCAGGCGGGCCTGCCCTGTCGGGCAACACCGTCGCACCCATGCACAATCAGCATTCCATATGGAGGCATTCCTATGACCCGAGTCATCCTCATTCGCCATGCGAAATCCGGCTGGGATGATCCGATGGCCGAAGATCACGACCGCAAGCTGACGGAGCGCGGGCACAAGGCGGCGCGCGCCATCGGCGCGTGGATGTTCTCTTACGGCTACGTCCCGGACGTCATATTGTGCTCTGATGCGATGCGCACGCAGCAGACCGCGGCTGGAATCATGGAAGCTTTGGGCGATGGGCCGCAGCTCAAGCTGCAACCGCTCTTGTATCACCCGGCACCCGACACCATCATCGACCTTGTGGCACACGAAACGGCACAGGTGGTCGCCGTGATCAGCCATAATCCCGGTATTGGTATGGCAGCGCAGGCGCTGGTCCGGGAACGGCCCGATCATCGCAGGTTCAGCGATTATCCCACCTGCGCCACGACAGTTGTCGATTTCGACGAACGAATCCGGATTCAAGATGGAACATGCGTAGATTTCATTGTGCCGCGCGATCTGACAGACTGAGGGCCGCCACGGATGTGACGGCCCACACTCAATTCTGACAACTGGACCTAGTGGCCCAAAATCTGGCTGAGGAACAATTTAGTGCGCTCTGACCGTGGGTTGTTAAAGAATTCTTCGGGTTCATTCTGTTCAACAATCTGCCCCTGATCCATAAAGATGACCCGGTTGGCGACCTGCCGTGCAAACCCCATTTCATGGGTCACGCACAACATCGTCATGCCCTCTTCGGCAAGTTCGATCATCGTATCGAGCACTTCTTTGATCATCTCAGGGTCAAGCGCCGACGTCGGTTCATCAAACAGCATGATGCGTGGCTTCATACATAGCGATCGTGCGATAGCGACGCGCTGCTGCTGACCACCAGACAGCTGACCGGGATACTTGCTGGCCTGATCAGGGATTTTCACCTTCTCAAGGAAATGCATCGCCGTTTCTTCAGCCTCTTTTCTGGGTGTCTTACGAACCCAGATTGGTGCCAAGGTACAGTTCTCGAGGATCGTGAGGTGCGGGAACAGGTTGAAGTGCTGAAAGCACATCCCCACTTCCGAACGGATCCTGTCAATGTTCTTGAGGTCCGACGAAAGCTCAGTGCCATCTACGATGATCTGCCCCTGCTGGTGTTCCTCCAGTCGGTTGATGCAGCGGATCAACGTCGATTTGCCGGAACCGGACGGCCCACAAATCACAATCCGCTCACCACGCTGAACGGTCAGGTCAATGTCACGCAGAACATGAAATGTTCCGTACCACTTGTTCATGCCGCGGATTTCAATGGCGACCTCATCGCTTACCTGCAATTTGCTGCGGTCGATTGTACGGTCGGTTGCGAGATCTGACATATTCCATGCCCTCCTTAACGATGTTCACGCTGGAGTTTCTTCTCCAGGTAAAGTGAGTAACGCCCCATGCTGAAGCAGAAGATGAAGAACATCAGGCCAATAAAGACGAAAAGTTCCCAATAGATTCCGTTCCAGTCGGTCGAGGCCCGAATGGCATTGGAAAGACCGATTGGGTCGAACAGTCCGATAAAGACAACGAGCGTCGTATCTTTGAACAGGCCGATGAAGGTGTTCACGATCCCCGGGATCGAAATCTTGAGCGCCTGCGGCAAAACGATCAGCCGCATAGACTGCCAGTAATCAAGACCTAGGCTGTCAGCACCCTCGAACTGACCCTTGGGCAAAGCTGCCAGGCCGCCCCGGATCACCTCTGCGATGTACGCGGCTGAAAACAGGGTCACCATGATGATTACCCGCAGCATGAGGTCAAAGTTTGTGCCCGGCGGCAAAAAGTAGTTCAGCAAGAGCGACGCCGTGAACAACCACACGATCAACGGCACGCCGCGGATCACTTCGATGAATGCCACCGAACATTTGTTGATGATAAAGAGGTTTGACTGGCGTCCCAGTGCCAACAGAATACCCAGTGGCAATGACAGGATAATCCCTGCCACGCCAATGACAATTGACAGGGTGAAACCGCCAAAATCCTTTGACGGAACAAATTCCAAACCGATGGGTGCAATTGACGACAACGCTCCGGCAATCGGACCGGTCAGGAACATCCAGAACACCAGCGGCACAATCAATGCGGCAAGGTTCGAAAGAAGCTTGCTAACAGGCGTCAGCGCCCGAAATGCCAGATAGCCCAACACAAAGCCAAGACCAACGACGATTGGACCCCAGATTGGCCCGCCCCATAGCAACATGAACATCAGGAATGGCGCTGCTGCGGTCACGAACAACATCTTACGTGGAATGCCATCAAACAGCACCGGCGCAAGGCCGGCCAGAAACACCAGAAGCGCAGCGACAGGTCGCCAGTAATGCTCTTGCGGATAGAAACCAAAGACAAGTTGCTGCCAACGATCCGAGAGCACCGCAAAACATGCCGCCGAGGCATCGGTGCCAATCGTCGCGTTGCGGATTTCCCGACACTCAGAAAGCGACCCGGCATTCCAAATGCCATTCGCAAACCAAGGTCCGACGTGCGAAACAACATAGTAGATAATGTAAAGCGAGATTACCGTCAGAATTGCATCCATCCAGGTCGCAAAAAGGTTCTCTCGTATCCATTTGACCGCGCCACGTTCTTTGACCGGAGGATCGGTCTCGGGCAGCATGGTTTCGCGGACGTAAGATACGGTTTGTGCATGCGTGTCACTCATCTCAGCGCTCCATCAACTGCGTGCTGCGATTATAGAAGTTCATCGCGCTCGAAATCAGCAACGACACCAACAAATAAAAACCACCCAGCAACAGCATGCCTTCAAGCTCGCGGCCGGTCTGGTTGATCGTGATACCACCAAGGGTCGCGCGCACGTCCATATAGCCGACGGCAATTGCGAGCGACGAGTTCTTGGTCAGGTTCAGAAACTGCGAGATAAGCGGTGGAATGATGACCCGCATTGCTTGCGGCAGAATCACGAGGTTCATGGTCCGATTTGGCCTTAAACCAAGCGCATAGGCCGCTTCCGATTGCCCTTTTGAAATGGCGAGAATGCCTGCGCGGACGATTTCCGCGATAAAGGCTCCGGTATAAAGCGACAGGGCCAGCCACAGGGCGATCAGCGAATTTCGCAGGTGCACGCCCTCGGTAAAATTAAAACCTTTCAGGTAAGGTTGCACAATCGTTGCGCCGAGCAACACCGCGACAATGGCCAAGGGCACAACAAAAACCCCAATTTGAAGCCACCAGGTCACCGGCCGCACACCTGTTGCCTCCTGTATCCTGTCCGCCCGGCGGCGGATCAGGCGAATGACGTAGATGCTGACGATGATGACGCCAATGATCAGTGCCCAATCCTGCCAGCCCGTCGCAACGGGCGCGAGTCCCTCTTGCGATGCAACGGCTTCATTCCCACTCAAGGAGCGGGTGAATTCGATGCTTGGGATATAGATACCACGATTGGTCACCGCCACGCTGTCAAACACAGCCATGCTCGCCGTTGGTGCGTCACCTCTGAATTCACGGGGCTGTGGCATTGATTCGCTCATGATTGCGAAGACCAGAATGATCCACAGCAACAGAGGCACATTGCGGAAGCCTTCGACATAGACAGCCATCAGACCGCTGACGATCCAGTTCTTGGACAGCCGCAACACGCCAGCAAGGACACCCAGTACTGTGGCAGTCACACAGCCCAGCAATGCAATGATGAGCGTATTGAGTATGCCGACGATGGCGGCGCGAGCGTGCGTGTCCTGGCTGCTGTACTCAATTGGCTTTTGGTTGATATCATACCCGGCTGAGTTGCTCAGGAAACCAAAGTTGAAATCTTTGCCCAGTGCTTCAAGGTTTGCGACGGTGTTGCTGACAAGCCAAGCCAGCCCCGACACAATCAGGATCAGTGCAACGGTTTGGATTGTGAGCGAGCGATAGCGAGTATCATAGATGAGTTGGCTCAGCCGAAAGCCAGGCTTCGGCGGATCTGTCATGGTCGACATATTTTTCTCCCCGGTTCCGTTCTTTTGTTTGGCTTGCACCGGTTCGTCCGGTGACACCACGCGACGGAATGCGTTTAGATCGACTTGTCTTGCAGAAAGCGAAAGGCCCACCACATGGGCGGGCCTTTGCCAAAGTGATTAGCGGAAGGGCGGAGAATAAAGCAGCCCGCCTTCTGTCCACTGCGCGTTCAGGCCGCGCGCCAGACCAATCGGGGTATTCTCACCGATGTTCTTTTCGAACAGTTCACCATAGTTGCCGCCGGCCATAATCGCATTCTTGGCCCAGTCAGGCTCAAGGCTCAGCATCGCGCCCAGTTCACCTTCGGTGCCAAGCAGACGGTTCACTTCGGGGTTGTCCCCTGCAGCGGCCGCCAGCTCTTCAACGTTGGCCGAGGTCACGCCCAGCTCTTCAGCTGTGATCAGTGCATTCAGCGTCCAGCGAACAACATCAGCCCAATCGTTGTCGCCGTGACGGACCAATGGTCCCAGTGGCTCCTTCGAAATGATCTCGGGCAACAGAATGTGATCACCCGGGTTTTCAAACGATGCGCGCGTGGCAGCAAGGCCCGAGGCGTCAGTTGTGTAGGTGTCACATGCACCGGCAAGGTACTGCTGCTGACCTTCTGCGTTTGTCTCGATCGGCACAGGCTCATAGCTGATGTTGTTGATGCGGAAGAAGTCCGCAAGGTTCAGCTCGGTCGTTGTACCGGTCTGGATGCAAACCGTCGCACCATCAAGATCTTTGGCAGAAGATACGCCAAGCGCCTTGGGGACAAGGAAGCCCTGACCGTCGTAGTAGTTGACGCCGACAAAATCGTTCTTGAGGTCAACATCACGGCTAAATGTCCAGGTGGTGTTTCGGGACAACAGATCAATCTCACCCGCAGACAATGCGGTAAAGCGAGTCTGTGTCGTCAGCGGAACAAATTCCACGGCCATAGGGTCACCAAAGATTGCGGCAGCCACTGCGCGGCACATGTCCACGTCGAAACCTTCCCAAACGCCATTTGCATCGGGTGTAGCAAAACCGACAAGCCCGGTCGAAACGCCGCAGATCAGATTCCCGCGCGCCTTGACGTCATCAAGGGTGGCAGCTGACGCTGCACCAGCTGTCAAACCGGCTACGGTCAGCGCGCCTAGAAATGCTGTTTTTTTCATTTTTACCTCTTCCTGAGTTTCCGCCCCTCTCCCGGGGGCGGAGATTTCCACCGTCCTCTCGACGGTTGTTAGTGATGAAGGGAGTGGCCCTTCAATCGGGCTAGATTGTCCGATACTGACAACTGAGGTCAAGGGCCCAACGCAGACTCAACACCGGCTATCTGACCATATTTCTTTGGATTTTTGCGTCGTGAGCGCGATGTTTCGGCAAACTGCCGTTACGTCACGCAAAGTTGAAAAAACCGAGCCGCGTCGCAGAATGCAGCCTGTTTAGCCTCTGCCTGTGCTGTGGCCTCATCATCTGGCCCCCATTCAGAGATCTGCCAGTCTTCGTCCACGCGGCTGAGGTGCCATGCTTCGGTGGGCAATAACTTTGAATGAACGACCGCAAACGCAAGGATCAGCGAGCCCGAGATTGCGACAAGATCATGGAATCCCGTTAACCGGAAGTTGTCCATCTCCGCGATCATTGACGTAAGGCGGGCAAGTGATTCGGCAGGTTGGGCAATCGGCATGACCCCTTGGGTTGTTATCAGCGGTGCATCCAATGCGTTTGCCGTCCACGCCAGCCAAGGGTCCCAGGCCTCTGACTGGCGGGCAATCAGTCCTTCAGGATGGGTTGCGCGATAGCAGATGAGGTCACTTGCGCCATATCCGGCCAGTTCTGCGACAACGGCATCCTTTTGCACCGCGACCTTGTCGATTGCCGAATTTGCGGCCCGGGTCGTCGGCATGGAAAGTGGATTGATCTCACCCTCCTGGGCGTCCCACTCTTTAGCGATTAAGGCCGCGAGCGGTTCTGTCGGTAGAACCAGCGGTGATTTGAATGGTGTCCTGACGGGACGTGCGTCAAGCAACACCTGAAAACCACCATCAACGGGTTCAACAAAGGCCCGTTTCCAAAATCTGCGTGCTTTCCATTCGCTCATATCATCGTCCCAAAAGCGCGTCGGTGGCGTCGGCAATGTCCGAAAATTTATCAATCACCCGGTCCGCATCAAGGTCCGAGACCGGGTGGAATCCCCAGCTGACCCCCAGCGTTTTCACACCGGCGGCGCGTCCCATGTCCATATCGAAACTGGTATCGCCCACAATGAGGGCGCGTTCAGGTTCAACACCGCACTCTGAGAGGGCCTGCGTGATCATGCTTGGGTTGGGCTTTGACGGATGATCGTCAGCGCATTGTAAGCTCTGAAACATCTGCGCGATACCATGCCCTTCTACGAGCGAATCCAGCCCTCGGCGGCTTTTGCCTGTTGCAATCGCAAGCAGGGTCTCATCTTGCGATGACAGCAATTCCAGGGCCTCCCGCGCCCCCGGATACAGCGGGGAAAGTGCTGCGGCGCCCAGTCGCGTGCGGCGATTGAAAAATGCACGTCGGTAGGCGTCAATCAGCGCGTCATATGTGGCATCGCTATGCCCGGGGTCCATGCGACGCACCAGCAGATCCAGCGAAAGACCAACGCCATCCAGGGCCACCTCATCGCGTGGGCAGGTCAGCCCTAATGTGGTGTAAGCCTCTTGAAACGCGGCAAGGATTGCGGCGCGACTGTCAACCAGCGTGCCATCCACATCGAATATGACAAGGCGCAGGTCAGTCATTCCGGCATATTAAATGGGTCAACCGGCGCATGGCTGACATGCCAGCCAACAAAATCCCATGTGTGGGTCATGTGATCAGGCAGGGGGGCGGTCAGATGCAACGTCGCCCCGGTCTCGGGATGTTCAATAGTCAGACTGCGCGCATGCAAATGCATTTTGCGGCCAATCTCGCTGCCCATTCCAGCGCCCCACCCATCGCCCAGGTTTTCCTGCGAAGACCCGCCGTATTTTCCGTCACCAACAATGGGGTGGCCAATTTCGGCCATATGGGCGCGCAATTGATGTGTGCGTCCGGTGATGGGCACCAGAGCCACCCAAGCTGCCCTATTCGCAAGCGTGTCCATCACGGCATAATCAGAGGTGGCGCGTTTTGCACCCTCTGTGCTGTCGACATCGCGCGGATGAATGCAGCGCATCTTTTCGTTTTCGCCCCGCGCGCCATGGCCCCCGGCCTTCAGCAGCCCATATTTGATTGTACCCGCACGCGGGTGCGGCACTCCAGCGACAGCGGCCCAATAGATCTTGCGCGTTGCATGATGTTTGAGGTGCTCAGTCAGCTGTTTTGCCATCGTCCGCGTCCGCGCCAGCAGCAGGACCCCCGACGTATCTCTGTCAAGACGGTGCACAAGCCGCGGCTTTTCTTCATAGCCAAAGGTCAGCGCCTCGGCCATGCCATCGACATGCCTGTTTGTCTTGGTGCCACCTTGCGTCGCCAGCCCCGCTGGTTTGTTGATCGCGATAATATGGTCGTCGCGGTAGATGACACAGGATTGAATCATCTTGGCATCTGCCTTGGTGACACCACGGCGCAGCAACATCGCTGCGGCCTCGGCCTCTTCTTCGGTTGGTAACGGAGGGATGCGCACCACCTGCCCAACGTCCAGGCGGGTATTGGTTTTGACGCGCCCGCCATCGACCCGCAGTTCACCCTTGCGGCACATCTTTTCGATCCGCCCTTGGGTCAAATGGGGAAACAGCCGGCGCAGGTAGCGATCCAGGCGTTGATCACCATCATCCGGCCCCACGGTCCGTTTTTGAACGCCACTCATGCCAAAGCCCCTTTTGCGATCATGATCCCTGCGGCAAGCCCGACGATTGACAGCACGACCGAAAGCCCGACGTAAAGGATCGCCAGACCGGGCTGGCCCTTCTCGAACAGGGTGTATGCCTCAAGCGAGAATGCAGAAAACGTTGTGAATCCACCCAAGATCCCGGTCATTACAAAGGGGTTCAAATGGGTCATCCCGCGCTGAAACGACCAGACGACAAAGACCCCCATGACAAAGGAACCAATCACGTTGACCGATAAGATCGCCAGCGGCAGCGTGCTTGCAACGCGCATGATCAACACACCGCTCAGAAAGCGGAGTGAAGCACCAATTGCGCCGCCTGCAGCGACTTGAAGCAGAGTTGTAAACATGAGGTTCCCTTGGCCCTTTGGCGGCAGGATGTCAATTCTGACCCTTGTTGCGCTTCGCGCGCAGCCCGGCAAAATAGTCGACCCGCTTTTTCAGGTCACGCTCAAATCCGCGATCGACAGGCAGATAGTAAATTCCGCGCTTCATGCCGTCCGGGAAATAGTTCTGCCCCGAAAACCCATCTTCGGCATCGTGGTCATAGGCATAGCCATCGCCATATCCCTGATCTTTCATCAGTGAGGTGGGGGCATTCAGAATATGATTGGGCGGCGGTTCCGACCCGGTCTTCTTCGCCGCGGCCATTGCCGCCTTGAAGGCCATATATGTGGCGTTGGATTTTGGCGCCAGCGCCAAGTAGGTCAGGGCCTGCGCCAGTGCCAACTCGCCCTCTGGGCTGCCCAATCGTTCATATGTCTCCCAGGCATCAAGACACAGGCGCTGCGCCTGCGGGTCAGCAAGGCCAATGTCCTCGACTGCCATGCGCGTGATGCGCCTCGCCAGAAACCGCGGGTCCTCGCCACCCGCCAGCATCCGCGCCAGCCAATAGAGCGCGGCATCAGGGTCTGACCCCCGCACTGACTTATGCAGGGCAGAGATCAGGTTGTAATGTTCATCGCCCGACTTGTCGTACTTGGTCGCCCGCTTCATCAACCGGGATGACAGCGTCTTGGTGCTAAGAACAACATCGTCCTTCCACGCGGTCACTTGCTCGATCAGGTTCAGCAGGGCCCGGCCATCCCCGTCGGCCATTTCGATCAGGGCCGCGCGCGCCTGACCGTCCAAGGGCAACTTGCGGCCAATCTCACGTTCGGCCCGCTGTGCCAGCCTTTCCAGATCACCGGGCCCAAGACGTTTCAGAACGAGCACCTGCGCGCGCGAAAGCAGGGCCGCGTTGAGTTCAAAGCTCGGGTTCTCTGTTGTCGCTCCGACCAGAAGGATGGTGCCATCCTCCATATGCGGCAGAAACCCATCCTGCTGTGCCTTGTTAAAACGATGGATCTCATCGACGAAAAGCAACGTCCCCTTACCATTCTGACGTCGCAGCCGCGCCGCTTCAAAGACCTTTCGCAGCTCTGGTACGCCGGTAAAAATCGCGCTGATCTGGACGAAATGCATATCTGTTTCGTCCGCCAGCAGGCGCGCGATTGTGGTTTTGCCGACTCCGGGCGGACCCCAGAACACCAAGGACGACAGTGACCCCGCCGCCAGCATCGCGCCCAGCGGCGCTTCGGGGCCCAGCACCTGCTCCTGCCCGATCACATCGCCAAGCGTGGCGGGGCGCAGGCGATCGGCCAACGGGCGCCTGCTTTCCGGTACGGGTTCGGACGATGATGTGTCAAACAGATCGGGCATGGCAGATATCTATGTCGATCGCGGCAGCTTGGCAAAGCGTCAGTGCAACTGGGTCGAAAAGTCGATCCAAACAGCCTGGTAGTCGATCCCGCCCATGTTCATGTTCCGGCCCGCGGCCTTCATGTCCAATTTGCAACGCGCCGCCCAGCGATCCCAGTTTGATGGCAATAGGGCAAGCAAACGCCCGATTCCTTCCTCGCGACTTGTGCGCAGCATTTGCATGACAAGACGATGATGCACTTTGCGGCGAATGCTCGTCGGTATGTCATTGGCAACGAATCCGCGCGTCACTTCCCAAGTGGCTTCGTCCACCGGTGCGGTTTCGTAAAGCAGGTCGGTTGGAATAGATTCGAGCAACCCGTTTTGCGCATCACGAATCATATAGCTGTAGATCCCACAACGGGCCTGAGTTGGTGTTAGACGGACACCGGCCAATACCCGGCCCGTGTTGTCGTGGACGGCCAGCCAGCGCGATTGTGGCGTGTCGTATTGATCGTATTCCATCCCCATAGTCTGAGGTAGATCCCACTTGTTCTTGACGATGAAAGACTCACGGCGTGCGCGAAGAACATTGGCGAACAACTCGCCATGGTTGTGGAGGTTGGCGAAAGAGAGAGTGGTGGCCTGCATAGGGCATCTCCGGTCAGTGTTAACGTAATACTTGGTTAAACTAACCTAATTGGAGTTGAAATGCCGTCAAAGAAGCCGGTAATCACGGGCCCGCTGGATCGCTTCGGCGGTTGTTCTGGCCAATAAACTGTTGCGCGCCGCGGAAAGCCTTGCTTTCAATGCACTTTCTGAGATCCCGAGTTTCGCCGCGGCCGCTGCGTGTCTGTCGCCATCGGCGATAAGTTGCAAAGCAGCGACCTGAGCGTCCGTTAAGGATTTCGGGGGTTCCGTCGTGACATGCAGTTTTTGGATAATCTTGGCGAATTCATCCATCTCATCTTGTGTGAACTCACGATCCGGGCGCGAGGCCGAGGCAATCGAACGAGAATTGATTGGCCCTGTAGACACCGCAAATCCGTAGTTCATGCCAAATTGCTTGGCCTGACCCAGAATATCGAATGGGTCAGGGATACCGATCTCTGACCATCGCGCGACGCCCTCCTGACCGAATCCCCATGCAATAATCGGGTCACGCAAGGCAAAGGCCTGCTCGGTGTACAGGTTGGTCCATCCTTCCGGGTAGGTTTGGTGATGAATCAATGGCAAAGCAAAGCGGATATGAAGGGCAAAGAAGAACCCATCCGGTGCGCAGTAGGCTAGTTTGCCTGTGTGGATTTCAATAACAGACTGAATGGACATATCTTTTTAGACAAGTTGCCTCAAACACCGTCAACCTTAAATTGCGTTAGTGGTAAGGGAGACGGTATGTGAGTGATGAAGACCTCGTCGGCAAGCTGGCAAAGCTGTTGCCCTTGCAAAAGAAGGCGTTACGCGAATTTCTAATTCCTAATCGGCCTGCCCCACCGAAAGACGATGGCGCTAACGATGACGCTGCGTCAAATGATGACGACTAGGCACAAAAAAAGCCCTGTCGAAACAGGGCTTTCCTTCAATCTTCTGATGTCGCCTATTCTTCGGCAGCGTCTTCTTCGATCAGACGCGCCTTGTCTGCGGCACCTTTTGCGTCGACGTCACGGTCGACAAATTCGATGATTGCCATCGGCGCCATATCGCCATAGCGGAAACCCGCCTTCAGCACGCGAACATAGCCACCCTGACGATCCTTGTAGCGTGGACCAAGTGTTTCAAACAGTTTTGCAACGTGCATATCCTGCTTCAGACGGGCGGCGGCCTGACGACGGGCGTGCAAATCGCCACGCTTGCCCAGTGTCACCAGCTTATCGATGACCCGTTTGAGTTCTTTTGCCTTTGGCAAAGTCGTTTTGATCTGCTCATGTTCAATGAGCGAGCCGGCCATGTTCGCAAACAGCGCCTTGCGGTGCTCATGTGTGCGGTTGAGGCGGCGGTAACCACGTGCGTGACGCATATCCAAGTCTCCATTTCGTTTTAGGGTGGGCCGTGCGCTGCGTAGACGCCAGCTCCGTTAGTGGGGCACCATGCCCGGGTCGTGATCGGGCGGGGACACCCCCGCCCAGATTTTCTTAGAACTGGTCTTCAAACTTTTTGGCCAGGTCTTCGATATTGTCCGGCGGCCAATCCTCGACGTCCATGCCAAGGTGCAGCCCCATGCCAGACAACACTTCTTTGATTTCGTTCAAAGACTTGCGGCCAAAGTTTGGCGTGCGCAGCATTTCGGCTTCGGTTTTCTGGATCAGATCGCCAATATAAACGATATTGTCGTTCTTGAGACAGTTTGCCGAACGGACAGACAGCTCCAGCTCGTCCACTTTCTTCAGCAGAAGCGGGTTGAACTCAAGTCCGTCATCATCAGAACCAGCCTGTGCGGATTCAGGTTCGTCAAAGTTGACGAAGATCGACAACTGGTCCTGCAAAATGCGCGCAGCATAGGCCACCGCATCATCAGGGGTGATCGACCCGTCGGTTTCGACTTTCATGGTCAGCTTGTCATAGTCCAGCACCTGACCTTCACGGGTCGGCTGCACGTCATAGCTGACCTTTTTGATCGGCGCATAGATTGCATCAATCGCCATCATGCCGATTGGCGCATCTTCTGGCTTGTTCTTGTCCGCAGATACATAGCCCTTACCGGTGTTGACGGTCAGTTCCATGTAAAGATCGGCACCTTCGTCAAGGTGGCACAGAACATGCTCTTTGTTGAGGATTTCGATACCGGCCGTTTCCGAGATGTCACCAGCCGTCACAACGCCAGGACCTTTGGCCTGAACGCTCAGACGCTTGGGGCCTTCGACTTCCATGCGGATCGCAACGCCCTTGAGGTTCAGAACGATGTCGGTGACATCCTCACGTACGCCCGAAACGGACGAAAACTCATGCAGCACGTTGTCGATCTGCACCGCAGTGATGGCGGCACCTTGCAGCGACGACATCAGAATGCGGCGCAGCGCATTGCCAAGTGTCAGACCAAAACCACGCTCAAGCGGTTCGGCGATCACTGTTGCCTGACGTGCGGGGTCATTTCCCGGCTTTACTTCAAGCTGGGTTGGCTTGATCAATTCAGCCCAATTCTTGTGGATCATATGTCCCTCCATTCCTGTTTGCCTTCATGTCCAAAAAGGCAAACGCCCGAGGTTAAAATGACGGATTGGGGCCGTGCGAAATAACACGACCCCAAGGCGTTTGGGTAGGCTTAGACGCGGCGGCGCTTTGGTGGGCGGCAACCGTTGTGAGCCATCGGCGTCACGTCACGAATCGACGTGATGTTGAAACCAACTGCCGCCAAAGCACGCAATGCACTTTCACGACCAGATCCGGGGCCCTGCACTTCGACTTCCAGCGTCTTGACGCCGTGTTCTTGTGCTTTCTTGCCAGCATCCTCAGCTGCCATCTGGGCCGCATAGGGTGTGGACTTACGTGAGCCTTTGAAGCCCATGGTGCCAGCAGACGACCATGAAATGGCGTTGCCCTGCACGTCAGAGATCAGGATCTTTGTGTTGTTGAATGAAGAATTCACATGCGCCACACCAGCGGCGATGTTCTTTGAGACCTTTTTCTTACCGGTCCGGCGAGTATCACGAGCCATGACGGAGTCTCCTTATTTCTTCTTGCCGGCAATGGCCTTTGCGGGGCCTTTGCGGGTGCGAGCATTGGTGTGTGTACGCTGACCACGCACCGGAAGGTTCCGGCGGTGACGCAGACCACGGTAGCAACCAAGGTCCATCAGGCGCTTCACGTTCATCTGGGTATCGCGGCGCAAGTCACCTTCGACGGTCAGATTTTCGTCAATGAATTCACGGATTTTCAGGACTTCGGCGTCAGACAGATCATTGACGCGGCGGGTGCTGTCGATGCCTGTGGCCTCGCAGATCTGTGCCGCGGTCGTGTTACCGATACCGGTGATGTAGGTGAGGGCGATTGGAACCCGCTTTGCAGTCGGGATGTTTACGCCGGCAATACGTGCCACGTGTGCAATTCCTTTTCGTTGCGGGTCCGTCATTCCAGACCCTTTTTTCACAACGGAAGCCCGGACCTATAAGGGCGCCGGGCTGCGTCATATTAAGGTGTTCAAATGGGGCGCGACCCCATGCGATTCCCTACCGGGATGGCGCTATTTATGGCGGGGTGGCGACAGGGTCAACCCCTATCCCAAAACCGCTAAAGCTCCACCATCTTTACACCGTTCAGCAGACGTTTGATGACCGCAGGCCAAAAAACAAGATATGCCAATCCGAATGTAACGATCGACAGCAAGAGCCACACCAAAGCATGTCCCAGAATATCGCCAAAATCTACTTGAACATCCAGTTTGGCGATTTTTGCACCATCACCGTCAACGACAAATGTCCGGTTTATCGGAGCCTTGATAAAATAGTAGGGCAGCACAAATAGCGCCAACCCAAGCGTCAATACGCTCAAGATGATCCAGATGACGAGTTGGCCAATCGCCTCACTTAGCGAAAATTCGCATTTCAAGTTTTTACCGAGCAAAATCAAATCCGTCCTACGCCCAAAATTCATAATGGGAGGACAACTAGGTGCCGTGGATCAGTTAGGCAAGAACACTTTTGATCGACTCCGCCACATCATCCATGCTGGCCAGACCGTCAACAGAAACCAGATCGCCTTTGGCATAGTAATACCCGATCAAGGGTGAGGTCTGCTTGTAATAGGCCAGCAGTCGCGTGCGCAGGCTTTCTTCATTGTCGTCTGCGCGGCGGGTCTGCTTGGTGCTTCCGCAGTTGGCGCAGTTGCCGTCAGCTGGCCAAGGTGTTGTCTTGTCGTTGTAGACCTCACCACAATCGCCACAGGTCGACCGGGCCGTGATCCGACCCACAAGCGCATCGTCATCAACCTGCATCTCGATCACCCTGTCGAGTGGTTGATCCAGTTCATTCAGCAATGCCCCCAAGGCATCCGCCTGTGCCAGCGTCCGTGGGAAGCCATCAAAGATGAAGCCTCCTCCTGCCCCGCCGCCATCGACGGCGTCGCCTTCAAGCTGTTCACGGATCAGACCAATGACGATTTCATCGGTGACAAGTTCGCCGCGGTCCATGACTCCCGCAACCATCTTGCCCATCTCGGTGCCGGATGTCCGTGCCGCACGCAGCATGTCACCCGTGCTCAGCTGTACCATGTTCCGTTCATCGACAAGCTTACGAGCCTGTGTCCCTTTACCCGCACCCGGCGGTCCCAGCAAAATAATATTCATCGACGGGCAGGCCCTTTCCGTTTTGCACCGCTGCGCTTACCGCGCAGTTGCGATTTTTCGATCAAACCCTCGTACTGGTGCGCCAACAAATGTGATTGGACCTGCTGGATCGTATCCATCCCGACAGAGACGATAATCAGGATTGATGTGCCGCCAAAGTAGAATGGAATGGCTAGCTGCGCGCGCAAAATTTCCGGCATCAAAGCGACCAGGGCCAGGTAACCAGACCCCAGAACAAGAATGCGGGTCACAACATAATCAAGATACTCTGCCGTTTTCTTGCCGGGTCGAATACCGGGCACAAAGCCGTTCTGGTTCTTGAGGTTTTCGGCAACCTCATCCGTCTTGAATGCAACTTCCTTGGTGTAGAAGTATGTGAAGAACACGATCATTGCCGTGAAAAACACCAGATAAGCAGGCTGACCGGGACCAAAATACGCAAGGATCGTCGACATGATCGGGCTGGTCGAACCGCCCGAGAATGTGCTGATCGTGGTGGGCAACAGCAACAATGCAGAGGCAAAGATCGCGGGGATGACACCAGCGGGGTTAACCTTGATCGGCAAATGGCTGGTCGATCCGTCATAGACCTTCATGCCGCGCTGCTGGCGCGGGTACTGGATGTGAATCTTGCGCAGCGAACGCTCCATGAACACAACAAACGTCAGCACGCCAATAACCATCAGAATCACGCCAACAATCACCGCCGGGCTGATTGCGCCTGACCGACCTTGCGAGAGGAACTGCGCGAGGGCGGCGGGCACTTCTGCGATGATCCCCACAAAGATGATCAACGAAATGCCGTTGCCGATCCCGCGTGCGGTGATTTGTTCACCCAGCCACATCAAGAACATGGTGCCGCCGACAATGGTGATAATGCAGGACGCACGGAAGAACAGCCCGGGATCAGCCGCCAGACCACCGCCTTCAAGACTGACAGCAAGGCCATAGGCCTGCGCAGTTGCCAGCAAGACCGTCCCGTAACGGGTATATTGGTTCAACTTGCGGCGGCCCTGCTCGCCCTCTTTCTTCATCTGCTTCAGCGGCTCCCACATAGAGCCCAGCAATTGCACGATGATCGAAGCCGAAATATAGGGCATAATCCCAAGCGCGAAGATCCCCATGCGGGAGAGGGCGCCGCCGGTGAACATTGACAGGATACCGCCAATGCCTGTCGCGGCTTCCTCCATGAATGCGCGCAATTGAACGCCGTCAATGCCCGGAACCGGAATGTAGGTGCCCAACCGATAAACGATCAGAAGGCCCAGAGTGAACATGATGCGCTGGCGCAGTTCGGTGGCTTTACCGATTGCGCCCCAGCTCATGTTGGCGGCCATTTGTTCTGCTGCGGATGCCATGCATGCCTCTTGTCATGTAAAACGCCGCCCGTCGGTTCCCCGATGGCGGCGTTCAAGGAAATCTAGCGTTATGTAAGCGACGATGACGCCGCTCACAAGGCGTTACTCTGCTGCTGCCGGAGTTGTGACGGTGAGTGACCCGCCCGCTTTCTCGACGGCGGCAACGGCCCCTTTGGAAGCACCGGTGACGCTGATCTTGGCTTTGGCCTTGAAATCGCCCTTTGCCAGAACGCGGATACCGTCCTTTTTGCGGCGCACCAGACCAGAAGCGACCAGCGCGTCTTCGGTGATCTCGGCCTTGGCGTCGATCTTGCCCTCGTCGATGAACTTCTGGATCAGGCCCAGGTTCACGACAGCGTAAGTCTTTGAATTGATGTTGTTAAAACCGCGCTTTGGCAGGCGCTGGTACAATGGCATCTGGCCACCTTCGTAACCGTTGATCGCCACACCCGAACGGGATTTCTGACCTTTGATACCCCGGCCACCGGTCTTACCCTTGCCCGAGCCCGGACCACGGCCGATCCGCTTGCGGGATTTGGTTGCACCCGGATTGTCCGAGAGTTCATTCAGCTTAAACATTGTCGCTTCTCCTTTGCCGGAAGACCCCACCCAGCGACGGGAACGGGGCACACGGCGTTGCATTGATGTGCCCCATCAAAGAGGCCACCGGCGGCGTATAGACGCCCTTGCCTACAGGATCAAGCCCTATGAGCGGTGCGAGGTTTCACGCAGATAATCAGTCCAGCAGGGAACCGGCTGCGCGGTGAGGATGGATTTGAGACGAGTCTTGAGATTGGTTAACAGCTTGGCCATTGCACGGCTCCGAATGGGTTGGAATTTGCCTGATCCTTACGCCCGCAACTGTCGCGTCACCACGCATAATTCTGCATAGCCGCGATGCGATTCCCGCCGGGGCCCATTTGGTTAAGCACGTTAACAAAGCCCAGAATGCGCAAGCCACATCGCGGCAACAACTGATGCACAACCCATGTGGGTCATAAACAGCCGCATCGTGGTTAATGGACCGTGCGGACCACGGGTGCACATCGCGCGCCCCTCCGACCAGGGACCCGGAGCGCGGGGGGCGGGCAAGATCCCCTGCCCCGTGGCTGCGTTCCCTGTCCTGGCCGGGGCTGCCCATCACCGCCGGTTTGCACCTGTCGACCGGACTCCCCGCGAACCCCGCAAAAGAAAACGCCCCCAACCAGCGTTGAGGGCGTTTGATCTGTTCACCGGCCAGTGCCGATGCCGCGCGGATTGGGCTTAGCCCTTTTCCTCGATGATTTCGACCATGTGGCTGATCGAGTTCACCATGCCGCGGACGGAAGGGGTATCTTCCAGTTCACGGGTGCGGTTCATTTTGTTCAGGCCCAGGCCGATCAGCGTTGCACGCTGCTTGGCGGGGCGACGGATGGGCGAGCCAACCTGCTTGACGACGATGGTTTTTGCCATGTTATCGGTTCCTTATGCGTCTGCTTCGGCAGCGGCTTCGGCGGCGGGCGCCTCATCACGCTTGGGCAGAATGTCGGCAACTTTCTTGCCACGACGCTGTGCGACGTTGCGCGGCGATTGCTCTTTGCTGAGGCCGTTCATCGTGGCCCGGATCATGTTGTAGGGGTTCTGAGACCCAATCGACTTGGACACAACGTCCTGCACGCCCAGCATTTCGAAAACGGCACGCATTGGACCACCGGCGATGATCCCGGTCCCGACTGGTGCTGTCCGCATCACAACCTTACCGGCGCCGTGGCGACCTTCCATGTCGTGGTGCAATGTCCGACCGTCACGCAATGCAACGCGGATCATCTGGCGTTTGGCCTGCTCGGTCGCCTTGCGGATCGCCTCGGGGACTTCTTTGGCTTTCCCTTTACCAAAACCGACGCGGCCCTTCTGGTCACCCACAACAACAAGCGCTGCAAAGCCAAAGTTCTTACCACCCTTGGTGGTTTTGGACACGCGGTTGATCGCAACCAGGCGATCGGCAAATTCCGGTGTTTCGTCACGGTCGCGGCGGTTGCCCCGACGATTGTTATCACGTTCTGCCATGTGGCAATCCTTGTTCATGCGGGTCGATGCGACCCTGTTTTTCCAATCGCGGTGACCGAAACCGGCCCCCGATCATCGAGACGGCCCCGCCAATCAGGCGGGGCCGACTACGCTTAGATTTTCAGACCACCTTCGCGGGCAGCGTCGGCCAGAGCCTTGACCTTGCCGTGAAAGAGGAAACCACCACGGTCGAAGTAGGCAACTTCGACGCCGGCTTTCTTGGCGCGTTCTGCGATTGCAGCACCCACCTTGGTCGCGGCTTCGATGTTGTTCTTGCCAACCACGCCCAGATCCTTTTCGAGCGAGGACGCAGACGCAAGCGTCACGCCGTTCACATCGTCGATCAGCTGGACGCTGATGTTCTTGCTGGAGCGGTGCACGGACAGGCGTGGACGACCCACGTTTGCCGTGACTTTGCGCAGCTTGTTCCGAACGCGCATACGGCGCTTCAGAAACAGAGTTCTTTTGCTGTTTGCCATAGTTGCGATCCTTACTTCTTCTTGCCTTCTTTGCGGAAGATGTACTCGTCCTTGTACTTGATACCCTTGCCTTTATATGGCTCGGGCTTGCGCCATTCGCGGATGTTTGCCGCGACCTGACCCACAAGCTGCTGGTCGATCCCTTCCACAATCACTTCGGTCTGCTTGGGGGCTGTCACGGTGACGCCCTCTGGCACTTCGAAGTTGACTTCGTGGCTGTAACCCAGGCTCAGCTTCAGGGTGTTGCCCTGCATCTGTGCCCGGTAACCCACACCGTTGATCTCAAGCTCTTTCTTGAAACCTTCGGTCACGCCTTGTGCAAGGTTGGCAACCATGGTGCGGGACATGCCCCATTGCTGGCGGGCGCGCTTGGACTTGCCACGCGGTTCCACCGATACGTTTTGTCCGTCAACAGTGATGGTCACATCATCCGTTGCGGTAAAGCTGCGGGACCCCTTGGGGCCCTTCACTTCGATGGTCTGGCCGGAGACTTTCGCCTCAACCCCGGAGGGCAGCTCGACCGGTTTTTTACCAATACGAGACATCAGTCCCTCCTTAGAAGATTGTGCAAAGCACTTCGCCGCCAACATTGGCTGCACGTGCATTCGCATCCGACATCACACCCTTGGGTGTGGAGACAATCGACACACCCAGGCCCTGACGGACAGAGGGGAGGTCATTGGCGCCCATGTAGACGCGACGACCGGGTTTTGAGACCCGCTTCAGTTCGCGAATGACAGGGGTGCCTTCGTGGTACTTCAGTTCGATGCGCAGCGCCGGGTGACCGTCTTTGCCATCAATCTTTTCATAACCGCGGATGTAGCCTTCGTCGGCCAGCACATCCAACACCCAGGCCCGCAGCTTGGACGCCGGTGTTTCCACCGAGCCTTTGCCGCGCATCTGGTTGTTGCGGATACGGGTGAGCATGTCACCAATAGGATCGTTCATTGCCATAGCGTGCTCTCCTTACCAGCTCGACTTGACCATGCCGGGGATTTCGCCATTGGACCCGAGGTCCCGCAGCGCGATCCGGCTGATCTTGAGTTTGCGGTAATAGGCATGTGGACGCCCGGTGAGCTGACAGCGGTTGTGCAGACGCACAGCCGAAGAGTTGCGCGGCAGCTTGGCAAGGTCGAGGCTGGCCTTAAAGCGCTCTTCCACCGGCTTTTCGCGGTCGTTGATGATTGCCTTCAGTGCGGCACGCCTTTCAGCATACTGCGCCACCAGCTTTTCACGCTTTTTCTCGCGTGCGATCATGGATTTCTTAGCCATATCTAATTCTCCCTGAGCTTCAGCTGTTGAAGGGCATGTTGAAGGCTTTCAACAGGCTCTTGGCTTCAGCGTCGGTGTTGGCGGTGGTGCAGATCACGATGTCCATACCCCAGTTCTCATCGATCTTGTCGAAGTTGATTTCTGGGAAGATCAGGTGCTCTTTGATGCCGGTGGCATAGTTGCCGCGGCCGTCGAAGGATTTGCCCGAAACGCCGCGGAAGTCGCGGATACGGGGCATTGCAACCGTGATCAGACGATCGAGGAATTCGTACATCCGGTCGCCACGCAGGGTCACTTTGGCGCCCAGCGGCATGTCTTCACGGACGCGGAAGCCGGCGATGGACTTCTTGGCACGTGTTGTCATGGCCTTCTGGCCGGCGATTGTCGTCAGGTCTTCCTGCGCTGTCTTCGCCTTCTTGCTGTCGCGGACAGCCTCTGCACCGCAGCCGATGTTCAGGACGATCTTGTCCAGACGTGGGATCTGCATGTCGTTCTTGTAGCCGAATTCCTCTTTCATCGCCGCACGGATCGTGTCGACGTAAGCAGTCTTCAGGCGCGGGGTGTAATTCGCGGTATCAAGCATCAGATCGCATCCCCTGTTGTCTTGGCAAAACGCACCTTGTTGTCACCGTCCATGCGGAAACCAACGCGGGTTGCCTTGCCGTTTGCATCGACAACCGCCAGATTGCTGAGCTGGATCGGCATCGCCTTTGGCGTCCGACCACCCTGCGTATTCTGGGATTGCTTCTCGTGGCGCACGGCCATGTTCACACCGTCAACGACAGCTTTGCCAGCTTTCGGATCAACAGACTTGATTTCGCCTGTCTTCCCTTTGTCCTTGCCAGCCAGAACGATGACCTTGTCACCTTTACGGAGTTTCGCAGCCATGGTTACAGCACCTCCGGAGCAAGCGAGATGATTTTCATGAAGTTCTTGGCACGCAGCTCGCGCACAACCGGCCCAAAGATACGGGTGCCGATCGGCTCGTTGTTGTTATTGAGAATAACAGCCGCGTTGCGATCAAAGCGGATCGCTGTGCCATCTTCACGACGGACTTCTTTGGCAGTGCGCACGACGACGGCTTTACGCACGTCCCCTTTTTTCACGCGACCGCGTGGAATGGCCTCTTTCACCGATACAACAATGATGTCTCCAACACTGGCGTAACGACGGTGAGAACCACCCAGAACCTTGATGCACTGAACACGGCGTGCGCCGCTGTTGTCAGCAACATCCAGATTGGTCTGCATCTGGATCATTTGGTTTCCTTCCGACCTATGAGGTTCACCCCGATTTCTGACCGGGCCCCCAGGGTTTCGATTGTGCTGTTAGGGACCGCTTACGCGATCACTTCCCAGCGTTTGGTTTTCGATTTCGGTGCACATTCCTGAATGCGGACCTGGTCACCGACGTTGAAAGCGTTCTTTTCGTCATGCGCACGATATTTCTTGGACTTACGCACGGTCTTTTGCAGCAGCGGGTGCTTGAAGCGACGCTCAACCGAAACGGTGACGGTCTGGGCGTTCTGGTTGCTTGTGACAACACCGGACAGGATACGCTTAGGCATGAATTAAGCCTCCTTGGCAGCGTCTGCTGCTTTTTCGTTCAGAATGGTTTTGACCTGAGCGGCACCGCGACGCGCATTGCGGATCGCTGCTGTATTCTCAAGCTGACCTGTGGCCTGCTGAAAGCGCAGGTTGAAGGCTTCTTTTTTCAGATTGACCAGCTCTTCACGCAGCTGATCGGGGGTCTTGCCCCGCAGTTCGTTGGCGTCCATCGGACGGCTCCTTTTTCAACATCACCGGCAGGCCCTTATCAGGTGACCTGATTCCCGGTGGAGTGGGTAGAAGTGGGCCGTATAGGAGGGTTGCGGGCCTGTGGCAAGGGGGTTGTGGATTTTCGTTTTCATGCTTCGATGTGCCCGCGATGTTGCCAAAAATTGAATCGAGGTAAAGGTGATTGGACGACTACTTTTGTTGGCTGTCTTGGTGGGCGGCGCTAAATTGGCCTATGATTATCATCGGTTTGGTTATTTTGATCTACCTGATCTTCCGGAAGGTGCCTTTACACTTACATTTGGAGAAAATTTTCGCGCCATCATGGTTGGTCAAGACGACGTAAGACCTGAAAGGACATACGTCGCGAAGCCAGCAGATGTTCCTGAATGGCTGACAAAAGTTTGGTCCTTTTGCAGTGAGATTGAAGAACAGGATGCGCGACAATTTGAGCAACTGCTTTCTCTGGGTCAAAGACTTGAAGCAATATGCACAATTGATGTCGATGATGAGACAGTAGTTCGTGGACTCATTGTTTCGCGACCAAACCTATAAGCGTTGACCTTCCTCAAACCACCCCCGCGCCGTGGAAACGCAAGTGCCCGTGGCGGAGGATTGACTCATATCAACGCTGCGGCGGGGCGGGAACGGTAGACTCTGATCAAAACAAGGAGAGATGAATGTCCAATACACCCCATGAACTGGCCGAGGAATTTCCCGAGCACATCGCGCGGATGCGCGATTTGCGGCAGTCGGATGCGCATTTTGCCGGGCTGTTTGATGCCTATCACACGATCAACCGGGCGGTGCACCGGGCCGAAACGAATGTCGCGCCGACGTCTGATGATCATTTGACCGATATGCGGCGCGAACGGATGTCGCTGAAAGATCAGGTATACGCCTATCTGTCGCGGGATGCCGCGACCTGAGGACTTTGGGTCGCACGGACTGTTTTCCCTGTCTTAACGCCACCCAAGGAAGAGCCCTCGCAATCCACCCTGCGAGGGCTCTGTTTATGTACCGTTCCGGGCTAGCCGCGCATCCGGGCGGCATTTGAATATGACTTTACCTCTGGCGGGGCCGTGAGAAGATCGGCCAGACCGCCCCAGATGGCCTGAATTTGACCACCCGCGGCATCAGCCGCTGCTTCGTCTTCGTAGACCGCAAATGCAACGCCTGTGCCGTCGTCATTCCAGACGGCCCAGTTCTGGACCCCGCCGGCAATGTCTTGCAGTTGCTCTTTGATACCATCAATCCGACTGACCATGTCAGACAGGTTTGCCGGGTCACATTGAAAGTGTGTCATTCTTACGAACATCGTATCCTCCCCCTATTGGATGGGGCAGCCTAGAACGATTCTGTGCAACGACCTACAAAAACCCGGCGCGTGCTCTGGCTCCGTCCGGCGGGGTTGGCTATGCAAAGGGCATGGCCAATATATCTTCGCTGTTCGCGACCCGCCTTTATCACGCCCCGCTGTCCGATCACGGCAAGCCCGTTGATCAGGATGAACTAGAGGTGTCCTGCTATTCGATTGCCGAAGATGACGAGGCCGGTCAGGCGTGGTGCGAGGCGCAGGGATATCCCGGCTATACCTCTTACGCGTCGCTGACGGACCTGCCTTGGCGGTTCCCGGTGTTCAAGCTGGTCAAGAAGGCGCTTGATAAACATGTCAAAGCATTTGCCGCGGACCTGGAGTTTGATTTGGGGGACAAGAAACTGAAGCTGGAGGATCTTTGGATCAACATCCTGCCAGAGGGCGGCATTCATACCAGCCACATCCATCCCCACAGCGTCATCAGCGGCACCACTTATGTGGCGATGCCCGATGGCGCGAGCGCGCTCAAGCTGGAAGACCCGCGTTCGGCGATGATGATGGCGGCCCCGATCCGCAAGAAGGACGCAAGGGCCGAGCTACGCCAGTTCGTCTATGTCAAACCCGAAGTGGGGGACGTGCTGTTGTGGGAAAGCTGGCTGCGCCATGAGGTGCCGATGAACATGTCCGAAGATGACCGGGTTTCGGTCAGTTTCAACTATCGCTGGGATTAGCGGCATGACCCCGGATGCAGCATTGGCATGGTTTGACGGGCTGCCTGCGGTCGCGGTGGACGAGATGATCGGTTCCTGGCGCGGCGAAGACATCCCAACCGGGCATCCGTTTGATGGCAAGCTTGCGGCTGTCCGCTGGTGGGGCAAGCGGTTCGACAGTGCCGAGGCGGTGCATCCGCTGGTGCATCAGACCGGCGGCGGGCGGTGCTATTGCGTGAACCCCGCGCTGCTGCCGCTGGGTCTGGCGCAGGCCCTGCCAACGCCGCTGATTGCGGCGCTGTTTCCGGTGTTGCGCTTTGCGCTTGGAACAAGGGCCCCGGCAGCGCGGCTGCGGACGACCACATATCGCGGGGTCAACACCGCGACGATGATCTACGACGCAAAGCCGATCAACGACGTGTTTCGCCGGATTGACGACACGTCCGTTTTGGGCCTGATGGATCAGCGTGGCGCGGCGGCGCCATTCTTTTTCAAGCTCAGCAAGGCAGAGTGAGTGGTCAGCGTGCCTGCATCCGCGTGCCCGCATCCAGACGGATCGTTTCACCGTTCAGCATCGGCTGGGTCACGATGGTTTCGACCAGTTGCGCAAATTCCTCCGGCTTGCCGAGCCGCTTGGGAAATTCGCTGATCTGCGCGAGCGCGTCCTGCACCTCTGGCGGCATGCCGCTGACCATCGGCGTCAGGAAGATTCCCGGCGCGATCGACATCACGCGGATCCCCGATTTCGCCAGGTCACGGGCCATGGGCAGGGTCATTGCGGCAACGCCGCCCTTGGAGGCGGCATAGGCGATCTGCCCCATCTGCCCCTCATAAGCGGCAATCGAGGCGGTATTCACGATCACGCCGCGTTCGTCGTCCGCGCCCGGTTCGGTCTCGGACATGCCAAGCGCGGACTGGCTGGCGACGTTGAAACTGCCCACGAGGTTCACGCTGACCACTTTGGCAAACAGCGCTGCATCATGGGCCGCGCCCCGCGAAATGGTCTTGGCGGCCGGGGCGATACCGGCGCAGTTCACGCAGATGCGCTCTTGCCCGTTCGCGGCGCGCAATTGCGCCAATGCGGCCGCAACCTGTTCGGGGTCGGAAATGTCTGCCTGGGCCGCGGCGACATGATCCGCCGTGGCATCAACCTTGAGATCAATGACACCAACGGGGGCGCCAAGGCTGGTGAGGTGGCGGGCAACGGCTGCGCCCAAGCCAGATGCGCCGCCTGAGACGACGACGGGGGTGTTTGCTCCGATTTTCATGACTTGATAAGGCTCCGCGCGACGATCAGACGCATGATTTCATTGGTTCCTTCAAGGATTTCATGCACCCGCAGATCGCGCACGATCTTTTCGATGCCATAATCGGCCAGATAGCCGTAGCCGCCATGCAATTGCAGGCAGTCATTGGCCGCGCGCGAGGCGGCTTCGGTGACGAATTTCTTCGCCATCGCGCAGAACTTGGAGGCGTCAGCCGCGCCGGTGTCGAGCTTCCAGGCGGCATTGCGCAAAAGGCTGCGGGCGGCTTGCAGATTGATTTCGATATCCGCCAGTCGGAACTGCAACGCCTGAAACTGATCAATCGAGCGGCCAAACGCCTTGCGTTCGCTCATGTATTCCAGCGTCTGATCCAGCGCGGATTGCGCAGCCCCCAGCGCACAGGCGGCGATGTTCAGACGGCCACCATCCAGCCCGGCCATGGCGTAGCTGAAGCCGCGCCCCTCTTCGCCCAGAAGTGCCGATGCGGGGATTGCGCAGTCATCCATCTGGACCTGCCGCGTGGGCTGGGCCTTCCAGCCCATCTTGTCTTCCAGCCCGCCAAAGGACAGGCCCGGCGTGCCATCTTCGATCAGCACCGCGGATATGCCCTTGGGTCCGGTGTCACCTGTGCGGCACATCACGATATAGGCGTCCGAATAGCCGCCCCCGGAAATGAAGGCCTTGGTGCCGGTCAGTCGATAGCCGCTGTCGGTCTTGTCGGCGCGGGTCTTGAGCGCCGCCGCATCAGAGCCCGAGCCCGGTTCGGTCAAACAATAGGACAGGATCATCTCCATCGAGACGGCACGCGGCAAATAGCTGTCCTTCATCGCGTCGCTGCCGAACTTGTCGATCATGCCACAGCACATGTTGTGGATCGACAGGAAGGCCGCCACCGAGGGACAGGCCATCGACAGCCCTTCAAAGATCAGCGTCGAATCCAGCCGCCCAAGGCCAGAGCCGCCGCGATCCTCGCTCACGTAAAGCCCGCCAAAGCCTAGCGCGGCCAGATTTGGCCAAAGATCTTTCGGGATGTCGCCGGCCTTGTCCCATGCCAGCGCATAGGGGGCGATATGTTCAGCGCCAAAGGACTTGGCGGTATCAAAGAAGAGTGTCTGTTCTTCGCTGAGGGCAAAATCCATCAAACGGCCTTTCGTACGTCAGAAATCACGATTCCGTCACGTGGTAACGTACCTTGCGGGACCAACGCCACCTTTGCGCGCAATTTCATCACTTCGACAATTGAGGCGGCGTAGAGTTCGACATTGTCGCCATCTGTTTCCAACGTCACGGTCATCGTGTCGCCTTTGCCATCATGGTCCACTTCGACCCGGGCGCGGTGCACTTCGGGATGGCGTTCAACAAGCCGGGCAACCTGTTCAGGGCGCACAAACATGCCCTTGATCTTGGTCGCCTGATCGGCGCGGCCCTTCCAGCCCGCAATGCGGGTGTTGGTGCGGCCACAGGCGCTTTGCCCCGGCAACACAGCCGACAGATCACCCGTTGCGAACCGGATCAGCGGGTAGTCGGGATTGAGTGAGGTGACGAGAACTTCGCCCACTTCGCCCGGTTCCACAGGGGTACCGGTGCCGGGCACGACGATTTCTACGATGACACCTTCGTCAAGGATCATGCCGTCCATGTCCGGCCCTTCAAAGGCGATGTGGCCAACGTCAGCGGTGCCATAACACTGCAGGCAGGTGATACCACGGTCCGCATAGGCCTGCCGGACGACAGGAAACAGCGGCCCGCCTGATACGGCGGCCTTGGTGATACGGGACAGGTCAATGCCCATGTCATCAGCCTTGGTCATGATCGCACCAAGATAGTCCGGCGTACCGGCATAGGCGGTCACGCCCAGCGCAAGAGCGGCCTGCACCTGCAGTTCTGTCTGGCCCGGCCCGGCGGGGAAGACCCGCGCGCCGACGGCATTGGCGGCGCTTTCAAACATCGCGCCAGCCGGGGTGAAGTGATAGGAGAACGTGTTCTGCACCACATCGTCCGCACCAATGCCGGCAGCGTTCAGGAATCGGCCAAAGCGCCACCAGTCCGGCGTTGACCCGCCCGGTTCATAGATCGGACCCGGCGATTGAAACACCCGCGTGATGTTCTGCGTTAGAAGCCCACCAAAGGGCGGATCCTGCGCCTGCCATTTGCTGAGTTCGGATTTGCGCAGCACCGGAAGGCGCGGCAGATCGGCAAGTGACTGAATCTCGCCATCCACGGTCAGGCAGTTGTTTTCAAGGGCTCTTACCCGGTCCAGCAGTGGCAGAAGCTGGGCCAGCTGGTCTGCTTCGCGCGCATCAGCTGAGCGGGTTTCGAGGTCGTCGTAATACATTAGCTCAGCCACCTTTTTCTGCGGCGATAAGATCGCGTGTCACGGAAGGATTTGCGTCCTTCGTCGGACATCCCCAGATAAAATTCCTTTACATCAGGGTTTTCGCGCAGGTCTGATGCCGCGCCATCCATCACCACCCGGCCGCTTTCCAGAATGTAGCCGTAATGGGCAAAGCGCAGCGCCACGTTGGTATTCTGTTCAGCCAGCAGAAAGGACACGCCTTCGCGTTCGTTCAGGTTCTTGACGATGGTAAAGATTTCTTCGACCAGCTGCGGCGCGAGCCCCATTGAGGGTTCGTCAAGCAGGATCGTTTCAGGTTTGGACATCAGGGCGCGGCCAATCGCGCACATCTGCTGTTCGCCCCCCGAGGTATAGCCCGCCTGGCTTTTGCGCCGTTCGCGCAGCCGGGGGAAATAGTCATAGACCATCTCAAGGGCCTCTGCCGATTTTCCGTCGCGCCGCGTATAGGCGCCGGTCAGCAGGTTTTCTTCAATGGTGAGATGTTCAAAGCAGTGACGGCCTTCCATCACCTGAACCACACCGCGCTTGACCAGTTCGGCCGGCGACAGGTCCTGCACCCGCTTGCCACGGTATTCGATGGACCCTTTGGTCACCTCGCCCCGTTCCGAATGCAGCAGGTTTGAAATCGCCTTGAGCGTCGTGGTCTTGCCCGCGCCGTTGCCGCCGAGCAGCGCCGTGATGCCGCCCTTGGGTACATTCAGCGATACGCCTTTCAGCACAAGGATCACGTGATTGTAGATCACCTCGATGTTGTTGACCTCTAGCAGGGTCTCTGCCTCGGTCTTGGGGCCGTCCAGCATGGCGCTCTCCGTTGTGGGGTTGATCGGGTGCGGCGGACGCGGTGCAGCGCCCGCCGCGAGGGTTGTTTTTAGAGACAACCGGGGGTGATGTTGTTTTCAGCGGCAAAGGCGGCTGAATCTTCGGCGACCAACGGATCGGTGACACTGTCATCAGGTGCGATGTAATCGGTCAGCGCGACCCATTGCGCATCCGCCGCGTTCCACTGCTGCACGATGCCAAGGCCGGTGCCGCCGTGATCCTGGCAAGTGACCGAGAACTCTGGCCCGATGTTTGGCATGCCCAGCTCTTCCATCCGCGCGGCGGTGATTTCCAGCATCTCCATCGCGTCACGCACGTCAGAAGCGGCAATGTCAGCCTTGCCGGTGTTCTCTTGTGCCAATGCGATCGCCTCTGCGGCCAGCATCGCAGCGTAAAGACCACGGGTATAAAGCACATTCCCGACGTTGGAACCGTCGCCCGCCGCGTTGCCCGCATCATGCACAAGCGTCTTGATCTCTTCAAAGACTGGCAGATCGCCCACGCGGTTCATGTTCAGCGACTTGTAGCCGTCAGCGCCGGCGCCAGCGGGTGTCACGTCATGTTCCGCACCGGCCCACCAGTTTCCGATGAAGTTTTCCATCGGAAAGCCGATGTTCGCAGCTTCCTGTACGGCCACCTGGTTCATCACGCCCCAGCCCCACATCAGAACATAGTCAGGACGTTCGCGGCGGATCTGCAGCCATTGCGACTTCTGCTCCTGACCGGGATGGTCAACGGCAAGCTGGCTCAGCTCGAACCCGTGCATCGCGGAAAGTTCTTCCAGCGTGCGGATTGGTTCCTTGCCATAGGCAGAGTTGTGATACAGCAGCGCGATCTTCTTGCCTTCCAGCGAGCCGCCATTTTCCTCGAGCAGGTAGTTCACCATCACAGAGGCCGCGTCCCAGTAGTTCGCAGGGTAGTTGAACACCCAGTTGAACACTTCACCGTTGGCGGCCGATGTCCGGCCATAGCCCATGGTGTGGATCGGGATTTCGTCAACGATCGCCTTGGGGATGATCTGATAGGTGATCCCGGTCGACAGCGGTTGATAGATCAGCGCGCCTTCGCCCTTGGTCGCCTCGTAACATTCCACGCCCTTTTCGGTGTTGTAGGCCGTTTCACATTCAATGATGCGGATCGGCTCACCACCGATGCCACCATCACGTGCATTCAGCAGGTTGAAGTAATCCTGGTATCCATCCGAGAACGGTGTACCGCCAGCCGCATATGGACCTGTGCGATAGCTCAGATCGGGGATCACAAGATCTGCCAGCGCTGGTCCGGCGGCCAGCGTTCCGGTAAGTGCCAATGTGGCCAGTGATTTCAGTTTCATTTGGGTCTCCTCCCATTGGGTTAATGAACTGCCCCGTTTGCCGGGGCTATTTGAGGCGCAATGCGCGGTTAGTAGGGAAACGGCCAGAGGCGCAGCTTTTCCTTGGCGAGCCGCCAAAGTTGGGCCAGCCCGTGGGGCTCTTTGATCAGAAAGAACATGATCAGCGCGCCGACGATGACCAGTTGCAGGTGCGACACGATGTCCGTGGGCCAGCCCAGCAGATCAACACCGATGACCTTCAACGCGACCGGCAGCACTACAAGAAAGGCAGCGCCGGCAAAGCTGCCAAAGATCGACCCCAACCCGCCAATGATGATCATGAAAAGCACCAGGAACGACTTCTGAATGCCAAAGGCTTCGCCGACTTCGACCGCGCCCAGGTAGACCGCAAAGAACAGCGCGCCCGAGACACCGATAAAGAAGGACGACACGGCAAAGGCACTGAGCTTTGCGCGCAGCGGGTTCACACCGATGATTTCCGCGGCAATATCCATGTCACGAATGGCCATCCAGGTGCGCCCCAATGTGCCGCGTGTCAGGTTGCGGGCAACGATCGCACAGACGGTCAGGAACACCAGACAGATCAGATACTGGGCCCAGGGGGCGGTATTGGCCCCGGTCACAGGCACACCGGCGACAAAGCGTTCCGGTGCGTTGATCTGACCAGAGGCGGAATAATTGTAGAACCATTCGACCTTGTTGAAGAGCCAGACAAGAAAGAACTGTGCCGCCAAAGTTGCCACCGCAAGGTAGAACCCCTTGATCCGCAGCGACGGCAGGCCAAAGGCGGCCCCGACAATCGCCGTTATGCCCCCGGCAAGGATCACATGCAGGACGATATTGACGTCTGGAAAGGCGGTCATCAGCTTGTAGCAGGCATAGGCGCCGACGGCCATGAACCCGCCCGTCCCCAGCGAGACCTGCCCGCAATAGCCAACCAGAATGTTCAGCCCGATCGCTGCAATTGCATAGATCAGAAACGGCACGAATATCGCGTTGGCCCAGTAATCATTGATGATGAACGGGATCACCAGATAGGCAACGGCAAGGACTGCCCAGTATCGGTAGCGATCAAAGGCAATCGGGAATGTCTGGTTGTCGGCCTCATATGAGGTCTTAAAGTCACCTGCTTCACGGTAGAACACGGTGGCTCTCCTTCCTCAAACTTTGGCATTTTGGCGCAACGGCCCAGAAGGCCGGGTGGGTGGGCGTCGTGGGGCAAGGCCCCACGCGGTCACACGCATGGGCGGGGTCAAACACGTTCAATGATCCGCTCCCCGAACAGGCCCTGTGGGCGGAACACCAGAAACACAAGCGCAAGCATGTAAGCGAACCAGTTTTCGGTCGCACCGCCCAGAAAGGGCGCCCCGATCAGGAATTCGAACAGCTTCTCACCCACACCAATGATCAACCCGCCGACAATCGCGCCGGGGATCGAGGTGAAACCACCCAGCATCAGAACCGGCAGGGCCTTGAGAGCGATGAGCGATAGGGAGAACTGTACGCCCGATTTCGCACCCCACATGACGCCGGCAACAAGCGCCACCAGCCCTGCCAGTGACCACACAAGCACCCAGATGAAGTTGAGTGAGATACCCACCGAAAGGGCGGCTTGGTGATCGTCAGCGACGGCCCGCATGGCCCGCCCCTGTTTGGTATATTGCGCAAAGACGATCAGGCTGATGACCAGCACCGCGGCCACAAGTGTTGCCACGATGTCCAGCTTGTCGATGAAGAACCCGTAGAAATCGTCACCGCCAAGACCTGATGTCGCCTGCTCCAGCCAGAGCGATCCGCCCTGCGGCAGGCCCAGTGCGATCGTCTTGATATCCGACCCCCACATCAGATCGCCCACACCTTCCAGGAAATAGGCAAGCCCGATCGTGGCCATGAACAGGATGATTGGTTCCTGCCCGACAAGATGTCGGAACACGAATTTCTGCACGCACCAGGCAAAGAAGACCATCACCAGCAGGGTCAGGAAGATCGCAAGCAAGGCCGGCACATGCCAGCCAAAGTGGTGGATTTCAGTGCCGAAGATCGCGTTGATCAGGTGCGAGAACGGCACCTGCCCTTCCATCACCCCAACCAGGGTGAGGGCCGCGAAAAGCGCCATCACGCCCTGGGCATAATTGAAGATGCCCGAGGCCTTGAAGATCAGCACGAAGCCCAGCGCGACAAGCGCATAAAGAACGCCGGCCATCAGGCCGTTGATGACGACTTCGATGCCATAGAAAAAATCAGCGGACATGGCGGTCTCCGGTCTGGGTGTGAGTGGTGGCTGTCGCCGTCAGGCTTGCGGTTACGCGGTGATGCAGATCAGTCATGAGCAACCCCCAGATAGGCGTCGATCACCTCCTGGTTGTTGCGCACCTCGTCGGGGGATCCGTCGCCGATCTTGCGGCCGTAATCCATCACCACGACGCGGTCGCTCAGATCCATCACAACACCCATGTCGTGTTCGATCAGGGCGATCGTGGTGCCAAATTCGTCGTTCACGTCCAGAATAAAGCGGCTCATGTCCTCTTTTTCTTCGACGTTCATCCCCGCCATCGGTTCATCCAGCAACAGCAGGTTCGGCTCTGCCGCCAGGGCCCGCGCCAGTTCGACCCGCTTTTTCAACCCGTAAGGCAGACGCCCGACGGGGGTTTTGCGGATCGCCTGAATTTCAAGAAAATCAATAACCTTCTCAACGGCTTCGCGGTTTTCGACTTCTTCCCGTTCGGCCCGGCCTTTCCAGATCGCCTGGCTGACCATACCGGCCTTCATCTTGTTGAGCCGGCCCGTCATGACGTTGTCCAGCACGCTCATCCCTTCAAACAGGGCGATGTTCTGGAACGTGCGGGCGATCCCGTGGCGGGCAACCTGAAACGGTTTCATCTGCGGTCGCTTGGCCCCGCGAAACCAGACTTCGCCTTCCTGCGGGTTATAAAAGCCCGAGATCACGTTCAGCATCGAGGATTTCCCGGCCCCGTTTGGTCCGATGATCGCGCGAATTTCACCTTCGCGGATGTTGAACGAAATGTCCTTGATCGCCTCGACCCCGCCAAAGCGCAGCGTGATGTTGCGCATGTCCATCAATATGCCGCCAATCGTGCGGCCATCGGGCGTGACATAGCTGTCTTGTGCGTCTTTCATTCGGCTGCGACCTGTTGTTGTGTTGCGATGGGCTGCACAGCGGCGTCGCGCACCTCAAGTGTGGCGGCGATCTTACCCTTGCGACCATCTTCATAAGTGACTTCGGTTTCAGTCGATATTTCACTGCGCCCATCATAAAGCGCCGCGATCAGATCGCTGAATTTCTCTTCGATGACCGGGCGGCGCACCTTCAGTGTCCGGGTCATTTCGCCGTCATCTGCGTCGAGCTGCTTGTGCAGCACGATAAAGCGGTGCACCTGGCAACCGCCCAGCATCGGGTCCTGCGCGACAGAGGCGTTGACCTCTTCAACGTGGCTTTGCAGCGTATCCAGAACCTGCGGATGCCCGGCGAGCTCCTGATAGGACGAATAGGCGATGTTGTTGCGTTCCGCCCAATTGCCCACCGCCGTCAGGTCGATGTTGAGGAATGCGGTGCAGCGGTCGCGGCCATTGCCCAAAACCACCGCCTCAAGAATATTGGGAAAGAACTTGAGCTTGTTTTCGACAAACTTCGGCGCAAACAGCGATCCATCGGCCATTTTGCCAACATCCTTGGCGCGGTCGATGATGCGCAGGTGGCCTGTACCCTCTTCGATGAAGCCCGCGTCACCGGTGGCAACCCAGCCTTCGCTGTCCTTGGTAGACGCGGTGCTTTCGGGGTTCTTGAAGTATTCAACGAACACGCCAGGCGAGCGGTAGAACACTTCGCCGCTGTCCGCGATCTTGAGCTCAACCCCGGGGGAGGGCACGCCCACCGTGTCGCCACGCACCTGGCCGTCAGGCTGCTGCGTGATAAAGACCGACGCTTCTGTCTGGCCATACAGCTGCTTGAGGTTGATCCCCAAAGAGCGATAGAAATCAAAGATTTCAGGGCCGATAGCCTCGCCCGCTGTATAGCCGACACGGATCCGGGTGAAGCCAAGCGTGTTCTTGAGCGGGCCATAGATCAGGATATTGCCCAAGGCATATTTCAGGCGGTCGCCAAAGCCGACGGGTTCCCCGTCCAGCATCTTTGGACCGACTTTCTTGGCATGGGCCATATAGTGATCAAACAGCCATTTCTTGAACCGCCCGGAATCTTCCATCCGGATCATCACCTCGGTCAGGTGGACCTCAAAGATACGCGGGGGCGCAAAGAAATAGGTTGGGCCAATCTCGCGCAGGTCGGTTTGCAGGGTGCTGCTGCTTTCGGGACAGTTGACGCAAAACCCGGTCCACATCGCCTGCCCGATCGAGAAGATGAAGTCGCCCACCCACCCCATGGGCAGGTAGGCCAGAACCTCTTCGCCGCTGCGCAGATCGTCAAAATCAACAGTGTTCTTGGAGGTCTCGATAATGTTGCGGTTGGACAGAACAACGCCCTTGGGCTTGCCCGTCGTTCCGGAGGTGTAAAGCATCACGCAGGTGCTGTCGCCGCTGAGCGCGGACACACGTTTGTCCAGTTCAGGCTTGAGCCGCTGCACACCCGCGCGCCCTTCGGCGATGACATCCGCCACGGCATTCAATTGGGTGTGGTCGTATTTGCGCAGGCCGCGCTTGTCGACGTAAAGGATCTGGTCAATGCCGGTGACAGTTTCCTGCACCTCGATGACCTTATCGACCTGTTCCTGATCGCCCGCGACGACAAAACGCGCGCCGCAGTGTTCCAGCACGTAGGCCATCTCTGTCGCGACGGCATCCTGATACAGCGGGACAGGGATCGCGCCACACATCTGCGTGGCGACCATCGACCAGTACAGGCTGGGACGGTTGCGCCCGATAATGGCAACACTTTCACCCGGCTGCAGACCCAGCGCGATCATGCCGCAGGCCATCGCCTCGATCTCTTGCGCGGCCTCGGACCAGGTCCAGCTTTGCCAGATTCCAAATTCTTTTTCGCGGTAAGCTGTTTTCGAACCGTGGCGGGCCACATTGCGCGCCAATAGTCGCGGTATAGTGTCCAACGCCTGCACCGTTTCGGCCATTGATCCCTCCCGATCGGATGTCGCGCTGCCCTCCTCGGCGGCGCTGTTGCTATCTAAGACCATGAGTTTTTCAGAACTGTTTCTCAACTGTTGCGAAACCTTTCATGTCAGTGCGCAATGCTGGCCAAACCGGTAAAAAGGGTGCTAGCCCAATGGTATGGCGAAAGCAGAAACCGATATTCAAAGCATGACGCAGGCCGGATTGAACCTGATCAAGCAGGCAATTTCGATCTACGACAGCGACTTGCGGCTGGTGCTGGCCAACCGGAGATTTCAGCGCATGTTCGATTTGCCCGACTCGCTGGTCGAATCGGGGGCGACGTTCGAACGCACGATTCGCCACCTTGCCAAACGGGGTGACTACGGCGAAATCGACGACATCGAAGCCTTTGCCGCCGAGCGGATCACCCAGGCCCGTGCGTTTGAACCGCATTACTTTGAACGGATCAGGTCCAACGGCACGACAATCTCGATCGAAGGATCGCCCCTGCGACAGGGCGGCTGGGTCGCGGTCTATACCGACATCACCGAGATCAAGCAGCAAGAGGCATTGTTGCGCAGCCGGTCTGCCGATCTGTCCGATGAACTGCTGGCGCGGTCGGAAGAACTGTCGCGCACCAACCGCGCATTGCAGGCAACCGTTACGGCACTGGAAGAGGCAAAGCGCGATCTGACCGCGTCGCAGGACCGGCTGAACCTGACCAATGCGATGACACCGGCGCATATCGCCCGTGTGGGCAGTGACGGCATTTACACCTACTCCAACCGCAAGCTGAGCACGGTGCTGCCGCATCTGTCCAACAATGTCGTTGGCAAGCATATCAGCACCTCACTGGGTGCGGATGTCTACGCGAACGTGGCCCCCGCCTTTGCCCGCACGCTGCAAGGTGACGCCCCGGTTCTGGAATTTGAAGACAAGGAAAGCGGGCGACACATTCGCGTGGCTTTCACCCCCGACATCGCCAAAAATGGTGATATTGTGGGGGTTTACCTACTGTCGATGAATGTCACAGACGAGGTCAACGCGCGCCATGCCCTGACCCATGCACGGCGCCGCGAATTGGCCGCACAGCTGACGTCGGGCCTTGCGCATGACTTTTCCAACTTGCTGACGATCGTACTGGGGCAGAATGAACGGCTGGAGCGGATCGCCGGATTGCCGCCGGAAGTGGCCGAGATCACGGCAACCATCAAATCGGCGGCCAAGCGGGGCGGTGTATTGTTGCATGGGTTGTCGCAGCTGGATGCCAAACGGGTGCTGGCGATCAAGAGTGTGAACTTTGCGGGCTTTGTCGACAGCCTTGTGCAACTGGCCACGGCAGCGGTGCCGAACGGCATGACGTTAATGGTCGAAAACGAGATTTCGGACGAAAACCTGATGCTGGATGCCGGGTTTGCGCAGGATGCCCTGTTGAACCTTGTGCTGAACGCGGTCGAGGCGATGGATGCCACCGGAGCAGTGACACTGCGGATATCGCGCGAAGGCGATGCGACACTGAAATTCACCGTGCGCGACACCGGGCCGGGATTCACTGAAGATGCGCTCAAGAATGCGCTGGCGCCGTTTTATACCTCAAAAACGGGCAAGCTGGGCCGGGGTCTGGGGCTTTCGACCGCCTTTGACTTTGCCAAGTCCAGCGGCGGCACGGTGCGGCTGACCAACCGCCCAGAGGGCGGCGCGGCGGTGATCCTGCGTATCCCCTATCAGGTGGCGCGACCAATTACGCCGGGCATGGTGCTGCTGGTCGAAGACACGGTCGAGATTCGCGAAACGGTGCGCGGGCTGTTGCAGCGCATGGGCCATGCAGTAATTGAGGCCGACAATGCCGAAGAGGCCCGAACGCTGGCAGAGATCCCCGACGTCACCCATATTGTCACCGATTTGATGCTGGGTGACGGGCCAACGGGCTTTGATTTTGCCCAAGGTCTGCGCGCGGCGGGCATCCCGACGCCAGTTCTGGTGATCACCGGCCTTCCGGCACAGACACCGTTGCGACAGGACGTGTCCAAACATTATCCGGTGCTGCAAAAGCCGTTGGATTACGATACGCTTGCTGCCCATTTTCAGAAAGCCGCGCCTTATGCAGACTGATCAAAAGCTGATCACCATCCTTGATGATACCCGAGAAATCAGGGACCTGCTGGCAAACTCATTGGCAGCAGAGGGTTATGAGACCCGGTCTTACGCGCGCGCCACCGATTTTGAGCGCGAACTGCGGCAGATTTCGCCTGACGTCTGCATCATTGATCTGGGTCTGCCGGATCGCGACGGGCTGGCGCTGGTCAACGCGGTGGCAACACGGTCGCAGGCCGCGGTGTTGATCATTTCGGGGCGCTCCAACACGCAGGACAAGATTGTCGGGCTGGAGTTGGGGGCGGATGACTATATCACCAAGCCCTTTGAGGTTGCCGAGGTTGTCGCCCGGGTCAAAGCCTTGCTTCGCCGGGCCAAACCGGCATCCACGCCAGATACCTTTGGGCCGATTGCGCGGTTCTCGGGCTGGACTGTCGATCTGGACCAACACCTGCTGACCGCGGCAGATGGCGAGATCGTGCGCCTGTCCTTTGCCGAGGGTCAGCTGTTGCGGATGTTTCTGAGCAGCCCGAACCGGCTGATCACCCGCGAGCATATTCTGGACAGCCTCAGCGGCGGGCAAAGCGAAAATTACGAACGGGCCATAGATGTGCGCGTTTCGCGGCTGCGCTCCAAACTGCAGGATGATCCCAACAACCCCAAGATCATCAAGACGATCTACGGGGCGGGCTATATCTTTATCGCCAACGTCACCGCCTAGGCCAGCAAAGAACGCGAAACGTCCCGCCACCGGGGCGCACCGTGTTCAGGCTGACGGGCGGGGATCAGGCCGCTTTAGTCGCCAAAGCCTGCCTGAGGGAGGGGACAATCTTGGCGCTGGCCTCTGCATGGCAGGCCACGCCCATCATGCCGCTGGCCGCCTTGGCCTGCATCGGGGAATAGAACATCCCCTTGGTGCCCTGGGCCTGCGCGACGTCAGAGGGGTTCACCACAACCACGTCCATCACCCGGTCGCGCAGTTGATCAATCATTTCTGCGGTCACAAACAGCGGATCCACCTGCAGGGCGTTTTCGTGTTTGTCCCAGGGAATGTTGGACATTTCGGTCTTGGAAAACCACAGCAGCACAGTGCGCGGACCAATCTGACCCAGCATGTTCTTCATCCGGGCGACCCAGGCTTCGCGCAGTTCGGACACCACAATGTCGAACCGTTCGGGAGACATCGCAAAAAGGGCGCCCAGCATGTGCCGGGTAAAGGTGAAATCGGCAAAATCAACCTCGTTATAGATCGCCTGCATCACGGTGGAGGCGCGCAGGAACCGGTCATTCCGGCGCGGGTGCACGGAATAGAACCTGTTGGACATATGGTTGGCGCCCATGATCTGTACCACGGTCATATCCGCGTCATGGCACATGCCCATAATTGTCGGATCGTTCACAAAGGCATCCACGCCACCATTCACGCAGCCCAGATTGACGCAGGGCGACCCCAGTTCCTTTTCCGCCAATGCGGGGAAGGGTTTGTCAACAAACTTGCCGAATGTTTCGGTTCCGCCAATGAACGCGATATAGGGGCTGTCCAGACGCCGCTTGGGTCCGCGAAAAAAGATCCGCGACATCCCATACCTGCAGGGCGCGTAGTGTAGACCACCACCATCAATTGATTCGTGTTTCATTTAACCCATCACCTCGATTCTAGTCTTCTGATGACAGATTCGCCGAAACGCCTTGCCAATTCGCTAAAGTGAAAGTTTGAACATTCTTTTAAGCGAACGGACGCCTTGAAGCGCGCCCGCAGCGCGGCCTATGGTGCCAGCGAACCTGAAAGGAAACAGACATGTCGATCAACACGGTGGGCGTCATCGGCGCAGGCCAAATGGGCAATGGCATTGCGCATGTTTTTGCAGTGGCGGGATATGACGTCGTGTTGACTGACATCAGTGATGATGCGCTGAAGGCAGCGGTTGCGCTGATTGACCGCAACCTTGACCGCCAGATTGGCAAGGGGCTGATCACCGCAGCCGCAAAGGCCGAGGCGATGAAGCATATTACAACCACGCCAAAGCTGACCGATCTGGGTCAGACCGACCTGATCATTGAAGCCGCAACCGAACGCGAGACCATAAAACAAGCGATTTTCGAGGATTTGCTGCCGCATCTGAAACCGGACACGATCCTGACCTCAAACACGTCTTCAATCTCGATCACGCGGCTGGCCTCGCGCACTGACCGTCCCGAAAAGTTCATGGGATTTCATTTCATGAACCCGGTGCCGATCATGCAGCTGGTTGAATTGATCCGCGGCATTGCGACGGATGAAGCCACGTTCAAGACCTGTCAGGGCGTGGTCGAAAAACTGGGCAAGACCAGCACCGCCTCAGAGGACTTTCCGGCGTTCATCGTGAACCGCATTCTGATGCCGATGATCAACGAGGCAATCTACACGCTGTATGAAGGTGTCGGGTCGGTGCAATCCATAGATACTTCGTTAAAATTGGGCGCAAATCACCCGATGGGGCCGCTTGAGCTGGCCGACTTTATCGGACTGGACACCTGTCTGGCGATCATGAACGTGCTGCACGACGGGTTGGCGGATACAAAATACCGCCCCTGCCCGCTGCTGACCAAATATGTCGAAGCCGGCTGGCTGGGCCGCAAAACGCAACGTGGGTTTTATGATTATCGCGGCGAGGTGCCGGTGCCAACGCGCTAGCCCTGTGCCAGCCCCAGCGTGCGGGCGCGCAACCAGGCCATCAGTGCGCGCGGATCGGCCATGTGCTGCGCCATGTCATCCTGGGTGATCGGGTGCCCGACGATCGGGGCAAACTGCGCGTTGCGGGAGCGGACAATTTCATGGATCAGCAGGCTTTGGCGCAGCGTCGCAGAGACCTGATGCGCCATCTGATACCACCGCGAATTGGCCCCCGGAAAGAAACAGGGCACCACCGTCGCGCCAGAGCGGCGGATCATCTTGGCGGTAAAGACATTCCATGCGCGTTCAATCGCGGGGCCGCGAAACGAATCCGACGACGCCACCACACCGGAAGGAAACAGTGCCACCAGGCCGCCCTGCCCAAGATGATCCATCGCGGCCTGACGCATTTCGACCATGCGTTCCTGCGCATCGTCCTGATAGGGAAATGGCACCGGGATCAGGAACTGCCCCGCCGTGGTGTCAATCTCGGTCAGGAGTGAACGGGTGAGAATCCTGTAGTCCAGCCGCCGCCGGCCGATCAGCTCTGCCATGACCATGCCGTCAACCATGCCGTGCGGATGATTGGCGACAAAGACAACCGGCCCAGTCTTGGGAATCCGGTCAAGCTGCGCCTGCGGTGTGATGATGTCGACACCCAGGACGTCCAGTGCGGTGGTCCAGAATTCATGCCCGTCATAGGGGCCGCGGCGTTCAAATTCGCGGATCATCCGCACAATGCTGATCTTGCCGGTCAGCCATTCGATCGTGCGGATCAGGTGGCTGCGCAACGGGCTGTCAAAGGATGTCGCATAGGACAACATGCGCTGGTCATAATGCAGCACCTGACGGTCCTTATCCTGCGTCACAAACGGTGCCTTGCCTGTTGTATCGGTCACTGGGTCGCCTTCCCCTGCGCCACGCTTTCAGTCGCCCTCATCAAATTTGTTGTTCACCAGTTCGGTGATCGCCTGCGCCAGGGTGTCGGCCTCTGGCCCGCTGGTTTTGACATCAATAAAGGTGCCCATGGTTGCCGCCAGCATCAGCAGCCCCATGATGCTGTCGCCTTCCGCGCTTAGCCCATCCTTGCTGATGGTGGCGCTGGCGTCGTGATCTTCGACGCATTCGACAAGTTTGGCCGAGGCGCGGGCGTGCAGCCCTTTGATGTTCTGAATTTCAAGTCGCATTTCGCCCATCTTATACAGGCCCCACTGTATGGCTATTGATATATTTATGCGCCGCGTTGATGGCAGCAGAGGTGGCTTCGGGCACGGTCTTGTGGCGGGATTTTGCAAGTTTGATCAGCATTGGCAGGTTGGCACCATACAGGATGCGACGGTTTTCGATGCTGCAGGCCCGCAGCGACAGATTGCTGGGCGATCCGCCAAACATATCGGTGACGATGATCACGCCAGCGCCAGTATCCACGGCATTGGCGGCATCGCAGATCTCTTCCTGTTTGAGCGCGCGGTCCGCGTCGGCGCCGATGGTGATCGCGCGCACCCCGTTCTGTGTGCCAACCACATGTTCAACCGCGGCCAGATATTCCCGCGCAAGCCCACCGTGGGCCACTATCACAATACCAATCAACCCTAACGTTCCTTTTGCCCGCGCGGCGGTGGTGCGTCGCGGCGTTCCATCTCCCGGTGTCGTTTAGACACCTGCCAACCATCCGCCGCAAGAGATGCGGCCAATCTTTCGGCCAAAGCGACAGACCGGTGCTGCCCCCCGGTGCAGCCAAAACCAATCGCGACATGGGCCTTGCCTTCGTCCTTGTGGGCCGGCAACAGCAGGTCAAGCAGCGATTTCACCCGGTCGAAAAACGCTGCAAAATTGGGATCTTTCGCGACAAAGGCGTCAACTGCAGGGTCGCGCCCGTCCTTGCCGCGCAGGGTCTCTTGCCAATGGGGATTGCGCAGAAACCGGCAGTCAAACACCATGTCGAGCCCGCGCGGCAGGCCCCGCTTGTAGCTGAATGACTGCACCGATACGCCCAAAGCGCCACCACCCGGGGCGAACAGACGCTCCATCTCGGCGCGCAGATCGTGCGGGGTCATCGCGGTGGTGTCGACCAGCACATCGGCGCGGGCCCGGATCGGGACCAGCAGATCCTTTTCGCGGTCAATCCCGGCCAGCGGCGGACCTGCCGGGGCAAGGGGGTGACGGCGCCGGGTTTCCGAATAGCGCCGGATCAACATGTCGTCGTCAGCCTCAAGGTAGACAACCTGGGCCTGATCGCCGTGACTTTTGGTGAGCTGGTCTATGGTGTCGATCAGCGCATTGGTGCCAAAATCGCGGTTGCGCACGTCCAGGCCAAGCGCCAGCGGCTTGGGGGCGGGACCTTCCAGCAGGCGGGGCAGCAGCGACAGCGGCAGATTGTCGATGACCTCGAAGCCCAGATCCTCAAGCGCATTGACAGCCGTTGAGCGCCCAGCCCCCGACGGCCCGGTCACAAGCAGGATCTTTGGCGTGCGGATGTGGTCAGTCTGGGTCATACTGCGGTCCGGCTGTGGCGGAGCATCAAAGCAATCGCAAGGCCGAAATGTAAAGTTTGCGCCTTGTATAACAAGGGCAGGCGACATCCCAGTTTCGTGATGTCGCGGATCGGCGGCAGACGTTCGGTTTCGGAACGGTCCAGATCAACCACCAGCGCGAGGGGGGTCCGGGCGCAGGTCGGCGGGGTCAGCAGGCCAAGACCGCGCACCTCGATCGCGGCGGGCAACGTGGCGGGCCGCGTGGCAATCAGCCGACCATTGTCGATCTCCAGGCTGACCTTGTCATCGGCCACCAGCACCGCGCCCTGCCCGATCAGATCCAGCGCCAATGTCGATTTTCCGGTCCCGCTTGCCCCGGTGATCAGTACCCCCTGCCCGTCAAGATCGACGCAGCTGGCATGCACCACCTCGGGCATGTTCAGACCGGAAGACCCACGACAAAGCGGGCGCCAAGGGGTTCAGAGGTCATGTCAGCCTCGGTCGGGCGGATATTCTCGGCCCAGATGACACCGCCGTGCGCCTCAACAATCTGCTTGGAAATCGCCAGGCCAAGACCGGAGTTATTGCCAAACTGGCCTTCGGGGCGTTCGGAATAAAAGCGTTTGAAAACCTTGGTCAGCGCCTCGTTCGGGATGCCGGGGCCGGTATCCTCAACAACGACAAGCACGCGATTTTCGCGCTTGCGCGCCCAGACGCGTATCGCATCGCCGTCCTCGCAGAAGGAAATCGCATTGGTAATCAGGTTGACAAAAACCTGCGCGAGCCGCCCCTCAAGGCCGGTGACCTCAATCGCGTGTTCGGGCAGATCAGCGATGTAATCAATGCCCTTTGACACGGCCTCTTTGCCCAGAAACTCATTGAGATTATTGAGCATCTTGAGCAGGTCAAAGGTTTCTTCCTCTTCCTTGACCAATTCGGAATCCAGCCGCGACGCATTCGAGATGTCGCTGACCAAACGGTCCAGACGCCGCACGTCATGTTCGATCACTTCCAGCATCTTTTCGCGCTGATCTTCGCGTTTGGCGATCCGCATGGTGCCCACCGCAGAGCGGAGAGAGGCCAGCGGGTTCTTGATTTCATGGGCGACGTCAGCGGCAAATTGTTCGTTGCCTTCAATCCGCTCGTAAAGCGCCTGCACCATGCCGCGCAGCGCCCCGGACAGGCGGCCGATTTCATCGGGACGCGCTGTCAGATCCGGGATGCGGACCTTGGTCGGTGACATCTTGCGCGCATTCTTGTCCCGCCCCAGTTCCGCGGCGGCGGCCAGATCGGCAAGCGGGTTCGCGATGGTCGAGGCGAGCACGAGGCTCAGCCCGACGCTGATCAGGATGCCAACAAGAAACAGGCGCAAAACCTGTTCGCGTTCGCGGCTGACCAATGCATCCAGCTCACCCGCGGCGCTGGAAACCAGCACGACGCCTACCGGGCGATCGCTTTGCAGGATCGGGGTCGAAACAACAAATGTCGTGCCGTTTGAGGTGACTTCGGAATGAACGTCGGTGCCGTTTTCCATGATCGCGCGCACGGTGTCGACGGTCACGTCATCAAGCACATCTGTACTGGTGGCGCCGGGGCTGATCACCGCCAGCATCGACCCCCAGACCTGCGCCAGCGCATCGGTGATGAAGGTGGCGCTGTCGTCGCGTTCCAGCCCATCAATTGCAGACCCGCCGCGCGCGCCCTTGGCGGTGGCGACCAACGTCCCGTTCGGATCATAGACCGCCACGTCAATGCTGCCGCGCAGATCCATTTCCGCAAGCGTGCGCACAACGTCGATGCCATCCCCGGTGACCAGATCAACCGGAGCCGTCACCGGCATGCGCGCTTCCAGCACATCGGCAATCAGCTCTGCCTCGTTGACCAGACCATTGGCCCGTTGAAAGGCCAGATTGTCGCGGCTGGGGTTCATGTAGAGAACACCGGCGACAAGCAGGATCATGGCGATCAGGTTGAACGTGATAATCTTGCGTGCAATTGGCGAGTTACGCAGCTGGATCAATCCCCGGCTTTGCCGCTTTTCCAGCATTTCCCGTTCGGAAAGCGCTTGCGGCGACACCCAGTCGTCACCCAGAATCAAATCCGGCTGGCTTTGCGCAGCCCGCCGGACAGAATTCAGATCACGTACGTCAATGTCAGAGACATCGGTCATCGATTACTCTTCGTTATAACGGTATCCGATGCCGTAGAGGGTTTCGATTGCCGAAAACTCATCATCAGCCTGGCGCATCTTCTTGCGCAGGCGCTTGATGTGGCTGTCGATCGTGCGGTCATCAACATAGACCTGATCGTCATAGGCAACATCCATCAGCTGATCGCGCGACTTCACAAAGCCGGGGCGCTGTGCCAGCGCCTGCAACAGCAGGAATTCGGTGACGGTCAGCGAGACATCGCGCCCTTTCCACTTTACCGCGTGGCGCAGCGGATCCATCGTGAGTTCACCACGGACCATGACCTTGGTATCTTCGGTTTCTTCAACCTCTTCACCGGAAATCACATCCTGCCGGCGCAACAATGCGCGGATACGTTCCACCAGCAACCGCTGGCTAAAGGGCTTCTTGACATAGTCGTCGGCGCCCATGCGCAGGCCCAGCACCTCGTCGATTTCATCATCCTTGGACGTGAGGAAGATCACCGGCATCGAGGTTTTCTGCCGCAGTCGCTGCAGCAGATCCATCCCGTCCATGCGGGGCATCTTGATGTCCAGCACAGCCATATCGGGCATGCGTTTGTTGAATGCGTCCAGCGCGGACTGACCGTCGTTATAGGTCTCGACCTCAAAGCCTTCGGCCTCAAGAGTCATGGACACGGACGTCAGGATATTCCTGTCGTCGTCCACCAATGCGATTTTTGACATGGGGTTAACCCTTACTGCTCAGTTAGTTGTTTGCCTGCTTTTTTCCAAGGTTTCACCGTTTTGCGTTAACGAATCAAGCCTCAGTTTCGAATCAGACCGCGATGTGTGCCTTATTTGCGCTTACGAACCGCAATTTTTGGTTAAGGCGCCCGGTCTGGCAGCGGTTGATCTGGTTGGTGGCGTTAACAGCCGCGTGATTGCGCTAACGGTTCCGATTGGGGGTATTCGGCTCGAAAAACATGGTGCTAAGTGGGTCTATCAGGGTCGCTGATGACCCTACAATCTAGGAGATTTCCAATGGACCACGGACGGGTCAACCCCTCGATGAAACTTGAAGATCAAGGCATCACAGGGCTGGGCGCGGTCTATTATAACGAGGATGAATCCACGCTTCAGGCCGCCGCAATCGCCAAAGGCGAAGGTGTCGAAGGCCAGGGCGGCACATTCCTTGTGACAACTGGCAAGCACACCGGCCGTTCGCCAAAAGACAAATTCGTCGTGCGCACCCCCGAGGTCGAAGACACGATCTGGTGGGACAACAACCCGCCAATGGACCCGGCGGCCTTTGATCGGCTTTATGCCGATGTTCTGGCCCATATGCAGGGCGGCGAATACCGCGTGCAGGATCTGTTTGGCGGCGCGGACCCGGCCCATCGTCTTGATGTGCGGGTGATCACCGAACTGACCTGGCACGGGTTGTTCATCCGCCATCTGCTGCGCCGCCCCGCCCCGGAAGAGCTGGACAGTTTCTCTCCCGACTGGACGATCATCAACTGCCCGTCGTTCAAGGCAGATCCAGCCCGGCACGGCTGCCGGTCGGACACGGTGATCACGCTGAACTTTGCCCGCAAGATCATCCTGATCGCCGGGACGGAATATGCGGGTGAAAACAAGAAATCGGTGTTCACCCTGCTGAATTACCTGTTGCCGGAAAAGGGCATCATGCCGATGCATTGCAGCGCCAATCACGCACCCGGCAATCCGGTCGATACTGCGGTCTTCTTTGGCCTGTCGGGCACTGGCAAGACCACGCTTTCGGCGGATCCGTCGCGGGTGTTGATCGGCGATGACGAACACGGCTGGTCAGATCGCGGCACCTTCAACTTTGAAGGCGGCTGCTATGCCAAGACCATCGGGCTCAACCCGGAGGCAGAGCCAGACATCTATGCGACCTGTTCAATGCCCCATACCGTGATCGAAAACATGGTTTTTGATCCCGAAACAAAGGCGCTGGATTTCGAAGATGACAGCCTGACCGCCAACATGCGCTGTGCCTATCCGCTGCATTACATCGGCAACGCCAGTGACAGCGCCCTGGGCGGACACCCCAAGAACATCATCATGCTGACCTGTGACGCCTTTGGTGTGCTGCCGCCGATCAGCCGCCTGACCCCGGCGCAGGCGATGTATCATTTCCTGAGCGGCTTTACGTCAAAGGTGGCGGGTACCGAACGCGGTGTGACAGAGCCTGAACCGACCTTTTCGACCTGCTTTGGGGCACCCTTCATGCCACGCCGGCCGGAAGCCTACGGCGATCTGTTGCGTAAGAAGATCGCAGCCCACGGTGCGACCTGCTGGCTGGTGAACACCGGCTGGACCGGTGGTGCCTATGGCACCGGATCACGGATGCCGATCAAGGCAACCCGCGCGTTGCTGGCCGCTGCCCTTGACGGGACGTTGATCGAAAGCGCATTCCGCAAGGATCCGCACTTTGGCTTTGAGGTGCCGGTCAGTGTCGATGGCGTCGATGATCGGTTGCTGAACCCGCGCGACACCTGGGCGGACAAGGACGGGTATGACGCGCAGGCCGCAAAACTGGTCACGATGTTCAGCGACAACTTTGAAAAATACGTCCCCTACATCGACGATGATGTGAAGGCCGCCGCAATCGGCTGACCCGCCGTTTCGGGGATTCACATTCCGCAGACATTCGGGATAAGGTCAGGACATGCGCCTGACCTTGTCATTTCTGCTGGCCGCCTGCCTGGCCCCTGTCGCGGTTGCCCCCGTTCTGGCAGCGCCGCAGCCGGATCAGACCGCCGCTGCGATTGCCAGCCTGCAAACCGGGGTTGTCTGCCCGCCGGACCCCGTTGGTACGGTCGAGGCCCCCGACACGGTCGCGGGCACAACGCATCTGATCGTAGATGAACCGCCCTTTGTGTCCCTGACCAACCGGGTGCCCGCCGTGCTGGGCATCGGTTTTGGCGCCAAGGCGATGACCGAAGCGACCAGCGGCATCGATAATGTCACCATGACATTGACCCACCCGCCAATGGGCGAGCAAGGCGCGGTCACGCAAAGTTTCCAAACCCGGATCAGCGGCATCGACCCGTCACTGACCTTTTATCAGTTCGACTACACCTACGAATTGCTGCTGGGCATCTGGCAGATGGAAGCAAGCAAAGACGGCGTGGTGCTTTACCGGACCACATTTGAAGTGGTTGCGCCACATCTGGTGCCGGAACTGGCCGCGATCTGCGGGTTTGAGGAACTGCTGTCCTGATCCCGACGATCAGCGTCCGCCGACTTTCCGCGCGTAAAGCTGGCATCATCGCAGAGCGTGTATTCACTGCGATGTGAAACTTCACATCAAATGGTTGCTTTTTTGCGCGCGGCAAGAAATTGTATCGTTGCGGGGAACTTATTGTTTTGCGCAGCCAAAATATGGAGCCTGCGCGATGGCGGACAACAAAATTCGGAACATGGAAGAGTTCGCAAGGGTTAGTGGCATTTCGCGGCCGACCGTTTCCAAGTACTTCAATGATCCCGAAAGTGTCCGGGCCAGCACCCGCGCCACCATCGAATCCGCGTTGGAGCTGCATGATTACCGCCCCAATATCTATGCGATGAACCAGAACCGGAAGCTGACCAAGAATCTTGGCGTTGTTGTGCCGCTGCTGACCGACCCCTATTTCGCGGAAATCGCCCGCAATCTGGAACAACGCTGCATTGCAGCCGGTTATCGTCCGACGCTGTTCAGTTCGCATGGGGATCCAGCGCTGGAGGTCGAAGTGCTGGAAACACTGCGGTCGCTCAAACCGGCGGGGGTGCTGTTGGCGCCGCTTGGGCGTGCCTCTGACCAGCGGGCGCTGGAACGGTTCTGCGAAGACGTACCAACGCTTATTTTCGACAGCAGCGTTGATGAAATCGGGCTGTCGTTTGTCGGGTCGGACAATTACCAGTTCACGTCGCACATCACCGATTATCTGTGCCGCACCGGCGAAGCGCCGTGCTTTTTCGAAATGAAGACTCCGGCCAACCCGAACGCGCATCGCCGTCGCCAAAGCTACCTGAACGCGATGAAACTTTACGGCCATACGCCGCATGTGATTTCGGTCGAGGGCGAAGGCTGGGGATTTGAGGAAATCGGCCGCCTGGGCGGTCACGACGCGCTGAAGGAAGACCGGTTTTCCACCAATACAATTCTGTGCAGCAACGACCGCCTGGCGATTGGATTGCTGACCGCCTGTTATGAGCGCGGGATCAAGGTCGGGCGCGGCGAAGACTGCACGATTCGGGTTGCCGGACAGGACGGGCACCCGCATTCGCGCTACACCTGCCCGCCGCTGACAACCATCTCTCATGACTATGATGCGGTCTCGCAAACGGCGGCTGACAGCCTGTTTTCAGCGATCGAGGGCGATGTATCACCTTGGAAAAGCACAAGATTAGAAGGCAAGCTGATCCTCAGAGACTCCGCGTGAAGTCTTAATTCTTTACGCGCGTAAATTTTATGTTGACGTCGCGTTGAATTACGGACTAGCCTTGGATTGCAACATCCAATTCAGGGAGGACAAGGATGTCACTTAAGAATGCACTGAGTGCTGCGACCGCGATGTCTTTGCTGGTCGCCACTGGCGCCCACGCCGAGACCATCACAATCGCGACCGTGAACAACGGTGATATGATCCGTATGCAGGGTTACACCGACGATTTCACCGCCAAGACTGGCCACGAGGTCGAGTGGGTCACGCTGGAAGAGAACGTGCTGCGTCAGCGCGTCACCACTGACATCACCACAAAGGGTGGTCAGTTCGACATCATGACAATCGGCATGTACGAAACACCCATCTGGGGTGCCAACGGCTGGTTGGTGCCATTGGATGATCTGTCCGATGAATATGACGTTGACGACATTCTGCCGGCGATGGCGGGTGGTCTGTCCCACGATGGCACGCTTTATGCCGCACCATTCTACGGCGAAAGCTCTATGGTGATGTATCGCACAGACCTGATGGAAGCCGCCGGCCTTGAAATGCCCGATGCGCCGACATGGGACTTCATCGCAGAGGCCGCAGCCGCCATGACTGACCGCGACGCGGACATCAACGGCATCTGCCTGCGCGGCAAGGCGGGTTGGGGCGAAGGTGGTGCATTCATCACCGCGATGTCCAACTCTTTTGGTGCACGCTGGTTTGATGAGGACTGGAATGCGCAATTCGACACAGAACAGTGGGCCAACACGCTGAACTTCTACAAGTCGATGATGGACGCATCCGGCCCGGCCGGTTACGCGACAAACGGGTTCAACGAAAACCTGTCGCTGTTCAACCAGGGCAAGTGCGGCATGTGGATTGACGCAACTGTTGCCGCATCTTTCGTCACAGGTGACGATTCAACGGTCGCGGATTCGGTTGGCTTTGCATTGGCACCCGACACGGGTCTGGGCAAGCGGTCCAACTGGCTTTGGGCCTGGGCACTGGCGATCCCTGCCGGCACCCAGAAAGAAGCAGCCGCAAAGGAGTTCATCGAGTGGGCGACATCCAAGGGCTATATTGAGCTGGTTGCAGAAAACGAAGGCTGGGCAAACGTCCCGCCGGGTGCGCGCAAGTCGCTTTATGACAACCCCAACTATCAGGCTGTTCCCTTCGCGCAGATGACGCTGGATTCAATCCTGTCGGCTGATCCTACCGACTCGACCGTGGATCCAAGCCCCTATGTTGGCATCCAGTTTGCCGCGATCCCGGAATTTGCAGGTATCGCGACCGAAGTGAGCCAAGAGTTCTCTGCTGCTTATGCAGGCCAGCAGACCGTTGAAGAAGCCCTGGCAAAAGCCCAGGCTCTGACCAACGAAGCCATGGAAGCCGCAGGCTACAAGTAAGCCGCCGCTTCAACCAGAGGGCGGCGCAACCGTCGCCCTCTGGCCCCCTTATCTTACCGAAATATACTGTCGTCTGAGATCAGGCCGGATCATCCGCAGCCTGCGTACAGAGGAGATGACTCCAAATGGCTACCAAGGCTTCTCGATCCGCTGCCAGAATCATGATGGCCCCTGCTGTGATCCTGCTGTTGGGCTGGATGTTGGTCCCGCTGATCATGACACTCTGGTTTTCATTCCGCACCTACCTGCCCCTGCGCGGTGGTGATCAGGGCTGGACCGGTTTTGACAATTACGTTCGCTTTGTCACCTCAAGCGCCTTCTGGCCCGCCGTCCAGACAACCTTGATCATTGTTGTTGGCGTGCTCGCCATCACGGTCATTCTGGGTGTGCTGCTGGCGATGCTGCTGGATCAGCCGATGTGGGGTCAGGGCATTGTCCGTATCCTTGTGATCGCGCCCTTCTTCGTGATGCCCACCGTTTCGGCGCTGGTTTGGAAAAACATGTTCATGGACCCGGTCAACGGCCTGTTTGCCCATCTGTGGCGGTTCTTTGGCGCCGAACCGGTCAGCTGGCTGTCGGACGCCGCGATGCCGTCGATCATCATGATTGTCAGCTGGCAATGGCTGCCGTTTGCGACGCTGATCTTGTTGACTGCGATCCAGTCGCTGGACAGTGAACAGCTTGAAGCCGCGGAAATGGACGGCGCACCGCATCTGAAGCGGTTCTGGTTCATCATCCTGCCGCATCTGAGCCGCGCGATCACCATTGTGATCCTGATCCAGACCATTTTTCTGCTGGCCATCTTTGCGGAAATCTTTGTGACAACAGGTGGCGCCTTTGGCACCCGGACGTTGTCCTACCTGATCTTCCAGCGTGTTCTGGAAAGCCAGAACATCGGTCTTGGCTCCGCCGGTGGTGTCTACGCCATCATCCTTGCAAACATCGTCGCGATCTTCCTGATGCGGATCGTCGGCAAGAATTTGGATAATTGATCATGGCACGTGATGTTACACCCCGCCGCAAACTGGTCAACACAACCTTTGCCTGGCTCATTGGTCTGCTGATCTTCTTTCCAATCTTGTGGACGATCCTGACCAGTTTCAAGACCGAGGCGCAGGCCATCGCCAGCCCACCGCTGTTCCTGAACTTTGACTGGACGCTGGAAAACTATGGCGTCGTGATGGAGCGGTCCAACTACGGGCGGTTTCTGTGGAACTCTGTCATCATCGCAGGCGGATCCACCATTCTGGGACTGATCATCGCGGTGCCTGCCGCCTGGTCGATGGCCTTTGTGCCCTCAAAGCGGACCAAGGACATCCTGCTTTGGATGCTTTCAACCAAGATGTTGCCTGCAGTTGGCGTGCTGTATCCGATCTACCTTATGTTTATCAAAATGGGCCTCTTGGATAGTCGCGCCGGTCTTGTGGTGGTGCTGATGCTGATCAATCTGCCGATCATCGTCTGGATGCTTTACACCTATTTCCGGGAAATCCCGGTGGAAATTCTGGAAGCCGCCCGGATGGATGGCGCCGCCCTGAAAGAGGAACTGCTCTACATCCTTACCCCGATGGCAATTCCGGGCATCGCATCCACCCTGCTGCTGAACTTCATCCTGGCATGGAACGAAGCCTTTTGGACACTGAACCTGACAGCGGTGAATGCCGCCCCGCTGACAGCCTTCATCGCAAGCTATTCAAGCCCGGAAGGCCTGTTCTTTGCCAAGCTCAGCGCAGCGTCAACGATGGCTATCGCTCCGATCCTCATTCTTGGCTGGTTCAGCCAGAAACAACTTGTCCGCGGCCTTACCTTTGGCGCAGTGAAATAGGGAACCTGACACATGGGACAGATTCAACTCAAACAAGTCACGAAAAGCTTTGGTGATGTGCAGGTTATTCCACCCTTGGACCTCACCATTCATGACGGCGAATTCACCGTATTTGTCGGCCCGTCGGGCTGCGGCAAGTCAACGCTGCTGCGCCTGATCGCCGGGCTGGAGGATATCACCAGCGGCCATATCGAGATCGACGGCAAGGACGCCACCGATGTGGTGCCCGCCAAGCGCGGTCTGGCAATGGTGTTCCAGTCTTACGCGCTATATCCGCATATGAGCGTGCGCAAGAACATCGCCTTTCCGCTGCGGATGGTGAAGATGCCGCCCGAGGAAATTGACAAGCGCGTCAATGGCGCGGCCTCGGTTCTGAACCTGACCGACTACCTTGACCGGCGCCCCGGGCAGTTGTCGGGGGGGCAGCGCCAGCGGGTCGCAATTGGCCGCGCGATTGTGCGCGAACCGGCGGCCTTCCTGTTTGACGAGCCCCTGTCCAACCTTGATGCCGCGCTGCGGGTCGGGATGCGGATGGAGATCAGCGAGCTGCACAAGAAGCTGGCCACGACGATGATCTACGTCACCCACGATCAGGTCGAGGCGATGACCATGGCCGACAAGATCGTGGTGCTGCAGGCAGGTTTGATCGAACAGGTCGGCTCTCCGCTTGAACTCTACCGCGCGCCACGCAATACGTTTGTCGCCGGGTTCATCGGGTCACCCCGGATGAACCTGATTACCGGCGATGAGGCGGCCAAGCATGACGCACATACCATCGGCGTGCGACCTGAGCATATCGACGTGGTGGAAAGCGGCGGATTGTGGCAGGGCACCGTTGGCGTAGCCGAGCATCTGGGCTCTGACACGTTCTTTCACATTCACAATACCGGATTGGCCGAAACGCTGACCGTGCGTGCAATTGGCGATGTCAGCCTTAAACATGGCGACACCATCCATCTGATGCCGCGGGCTGATGAAATCCATCGCTTTGACGCCGGGGGCCTGCGGATCTCATGACCCGGCTGGCAGGCAAGGCGGCCCTGATCACCGGGGCCGCGCGGGGGATCGGACTTGCCTTTGCGCAGGCCTATCTGCGCGAAGGCGCGCGGGTTGCCCTTGCGGATGTCGACATTGCGGGCGCGCGCGCCGCGGCCCTTGCCCTGGGCGATGATGCGGTTGCTGTGGAAATGGACGTGACCGATCAGGCCAGTATCGACAGTGCGGTTGCCGCCACGATCGCTTCACTGGGGCAGATCGACATCCTGATCAATAATGCGGCGATCTTCAGTGCAGCGCCAATCGTCGAGATTGAGCGCAGCAGTTTCGACCGGGTGTTTGACGTCAACGTGGCAGGCACGCTGTTCACCCTTCAGGCCGTTGCGCGGCACATGATTGACCGGGGCATCAAGGGCCGGATCATCAACATGGCCAGCCAGGCAGGGCGCCGGGGCGAGCCGTTGGTTGCGGTTTATTGCGCCAGCAAGGCGGCGGTGATCAGCCTGACCCAGTCTGCCGGGCTGAACCTGATCGCACATGGCATCAACGTGAACGCCATCGCGCCGGGTGTCGTGGACGGCGAACATTGGGACGGTGTTGATGCCTTCTTTGCCAAATACGAAGGCAAGGCACCGGGACAAAAGAAGAAAGAGGTCGCCGCCGCCGTGCCCTACGGCCGGATGGGCACCGCAGACGACCTGACGGGGATGGCGGTGTTTTTGGCCAGCGATGCAGCCGCCTACATCGTCGCACAAACCTACAATGTCGATGGCGGCCAATGGATGAGCTGACAAGCCTGTCGCGCCGGGAGAGGACGCTGATGAAACTGACAAACGAAACATTGGCGGATTTGCCCGACCCGATCAGCGTACCGAACTATGATCGCGCCGCGCTGAGCCCGGGCATTGTGCATATCGGGCTTGGCAATTTTCACCGCGGCCATCAGGCGTGGTATCTGCATCGGCTGATGCAGCAGGGTCAGGCCCACGACTGGGCGATTATCGGCGCGGGCGTGCGCCCCGGCGACACCGTGATGCGCGAAAAACTGTTGGCGCAGGATTGCCTGACCACCCTGATCGAACTTGACCCTAGCGGCACCTCGGCCGAGGTGATCGGGTCGATGATCGACTTCTTGCCGGTGCAGGAGGGCAATCAGGCGCTGATCGCGGCGATGAGCGACCCCGGCATCCGCATCGTGTCGCTGACCGTGACCGAAGGGGGCTATTACCGTGATGGGCGCGGCGCGTTTGACGCCAACCATCCCGACATTCAGCATGATGTGGCCCATCCCGACCGGCCCCGTACCGCATTTGGCGCGATGATCGCCGCGTTGCGTGCACGGCGCGACGCCGGACGGCGACCCTTTACCGGGCAATGTTGTGACAATCTGCAGGACAACGGTACAATCCTGCGCCAGACGGTGGTCGGGCTGGCACGGCTAAGCGACCCTGACCTTGCCAACTGGATTGAGACCGAAGGCCGGTTTCCAAATGCCATGGTTGACTGCATCGTCCCGGCAACGGGGGCGGCAGAGCTTGCGCTGGCCCGTAATCTTGGCATCGACGATGCTGTGCCGGTCACGCATGAAAACTATCGCCAGTGGGTGATCGAAGATGCGTTCTGCGATGGGCGCCCCCCGTGGGAGGAGGTTGGCGCAACCATCACCAACGATGTGCATCCTTACGAAAGCATGAAGATCCGCATCCTGAACGCCGGGCATCAGGTCTTGGCGAATATCGGTGAAATTCTTGGTCTTGCAACCATTTCCGACTGCATGGGTGATCCGCAGGTGGCGCAGTTCTTCCGCAAGGTGCAGGTGGATGCAATTCTGCCCTATGTTGACGCGGTGCCCGATCTGACGCCAGAGGCCTATCTGGCGCTGATCGAATCCCGCTTTGCCAATCCCAAGATCCACGACACAACGCGACGGGTGGCTTTTGACGGCACGTCGCGGCATCCCGGCTTTGTGCTGCCGGTGCTGCGTGATGCCCTTGCCGCGGGTGGCGATGTGAATGGGCTGGCACTGGTTGAGGCGCTTTGGGCGCGGATGTGTGCCGGCGTGCGCGAGGATGGCAGTGAGATTGCGGCCAACGATCCGCATTGGACCGCTCTTGTCACCACCGCGCAGGCCGCGCGCAGCGATCCCGGCGCCTGGTTGAATCAGGTGCAGTTTTACGGTGATCTGGGTGCTCAGCCGACGCTGTTGGGTGCCTTTGCCCACTGGCTAGACCTGATCTGGGCCAAGGGCAGCCGCACCGCGCTGGACGCCTATCTGGCGGGGCGCGGCCCCTGACTTGCGGGTCCGGATCGGCTGCGCCATGCTGCGCCGGATGACGAAGGCAAGGCACCGATGATCAAACTGTATTCCTGGACCACGCCAAACGGGCGCAAGGTGTCCATCGCGCTGGAAGAAATGGGCCTGCCCTATGAGGCGATCGCCATTGATATCACCAAGGGCGATCAGCTGAAGGCCGACTTTCTTGCGATCAGCCCCAACAACAAGATTCCCGCCATTGTGGATGGGGATCGCGCGTTGTTCGAATCCGGCGCAATATTGCTTTATCTCGCTGAAAAGACGGGAAAGTTCACCCCGGAAAAGGGCAGTGACGCCTATTGGGACATGATGCAGTGGCTGATGTGGCAGATGGGTGGATTTGGCCCGATGGTCGGACAGGCGCATCATTTTCTGCATTATAATCCGGGCAAACTGCCCTATGCGGAAAAGCGCTATCACGACGAAACGCTGCGGCTTTACCGGGTGCTGGATCAGCGGCTCGCGGGGCGCGCCTGCATCGCGGATGATCTGAGCATTGCCGACTTTGCGACATGGCCCTGGGCATCGCGGTTTGACTATCACAAGGTTGACCTGAACGCCTTTCCCAACGTCAGACGCTGGTACTGCGATCTTGCCGCGCGGCCGGCGTTTCAGCGTGGATATGCGCAGCCCTTGGACGTCGGCCCAATCCCGATGCCCTAGGAACCGCGGGGTTCAGCAGCTGGGCCCGGGCGGTGGGCAGGGGGCGGTGGGCAGGCCAGTCTGGCCCGCCCTATGGTTGTCAGGCAATCGCGAAATTGTCTGCAAAGACAATGTCGTCAAAATCCGTCACGCCCCGCAGGTCGATCCGGTCGCGCCCGCCGTCCAACGTAAGACGCAAGCCAAAGCCGGTTTCGTGCACATCCGAGATCTGCGCGCCACCAAGGTCAAGGATATCCTCTTGTGTGTTGAAGTCGGTGATGAGTGTCTTGTCGCGCGTCCGGTCTTCGGCCAGCTCTGCTGAAAACAGGAAGGTGTCTTCGCCGGTGCCACCTTTGGCAAGGTTATAGCGCCCGTCGCCAGTTCTGATCAGATCATCGCCAGCCCCGCCATAGACAAAGTCGCGACCGGGGCCGCCCTCCAGATCATCATTGCCAGCGCCGCCAAAGATCAGGTCACGCCCGGCACCACCCCGCACAATGTCATCGCCATCACGCGCAAAGATCACGTCAGGCCCGCGCAATGCGTCAATCTCGTCGCGCCCATCGGTTCCGCGCAGCACATCACGCCGGTCGGTGCCCGCGATCATGTTGTAGACCGGATCAAAGTCAAAGCTGACAATCACCGGATCATGGTCTGAATTGCGCGTTGACGTTGTCCCGTCGTAAAAGTCCGGGTTCCGGCCAAAGTCGAGGTTGTAATCCAGCGCGTCCGCCTCGTCAGCGTTGATGTGCCATTCGGTGATGCCCGCCAGCTTGCCGGTCAGCGCATCATTGGCCAACGCATAGTCCAGCGTGCCAATTTGCCCATCAAACACAAAGGAATAGGCCTTGTCACCCAAGGCCAGCGCCGCCAGATCGGTATAACCTTCGTTGGCGAGCTTGGTCAGCGGATCCTCTTTTGCGTAGGCATTCAGATCACCAAGGATCAGGGTATTTTCAGCCCCCTGCCCCGTGGGATCGCTGTTCATCCAATCGGCAAGGATATCGGCGGCCTCTGTCCGGGTGGCGTTGTTATTGCCCTGCCCGTCGCCCTGCGCCTCGTCCTCGGCCAGACCGGAAAGCGAGCCCTTGGATTTGAAGTGGTTCACCGACACGGTCAGCAATTGCCCGGTATCGAGATCCTCGAACGTCTGGGCAATCGCCGGGCGGTTCAGCCCACGGCCAGCGCCAAGAGGGTCGATGAAATCGCGCCCTTCGAAGGTTTCGAGAATCGCCATGTCACCCCGCAGCGCCACGGCATCGACCTTGTAGATCAGCGCGTTGGAAATCGCATCGCCGCCGACAAATTCCTGACCCGGATCAACAAAGGCATAGACCTCTGACCCCAGGTCGGCATTGACCCGGTCAACAAGGTCCTTAATCGCGAAATCGGTCCCGGCAAAATCGTTCTCGATCTCGACCAGACCCAGCACATCGGCATCAATTGCGACAATCGCATTGACCAGTTTGTCAGCCTGCCGCGCCAGTTCGTCAGCGCTGTCCGCGCCGCGCGGCTCAGAGCCGTTGTCGGTCAGCACGCCGGGTTCATCAATCGTGGTGAAATAGTTCAGCACGTTCAGGCTGGCGACCTTGAAATTGCCGCCAATGTCGTCGGGTTCGGTGGGACGCGGGTTTGTGGCCTGATAGTCGCCCGTACCCGCATTGATGCGGAATTCGTCAAACGAATATCCGACAACACCGGTGATGTTTGAGATCGTATCACCCATGCGGAAACTGTCATCCGCGGTCAGCACGCCATCGTTGCCATCAATGATCGCGATGGTGTCAGGGTTCGAGGTGGTGCGGCCATCATCCAGCACAATGGTGCTTGTTGCGACCTCTTGGCGGTGCGCCTCAAACCCGGCGGCGTCCGGATCATTGTCTTGGGTGAATTGCACGGGCCGACAGTCTGCGGTGACGTTGTACTGGCCGAACCGGTCAAGATTAAACAGCTCTGACACGGTCATGTCCTGGGTGATATTCACCAACATGCCTTCGTAGGCTTCAAGGTTCGCGAGATAGCCGCCGTCGTCGTCCTGCATCACATTGGCCGTCGGGAAGGTGACGTTCACCGCCGTTGGCACCAGCTGATTGGTGTCGAGAACCGCAACCATGGTGGCCGAAATCTGGGTCTGGCCAAAGAATTCTGTGACCGTGCCGGTGATTTCGACAAGGTCGCCGATGTTCACGTTCACTGCCGGATTGCTGCCGTCCGAGATAAAGATACCTTCAGAAGTCAGGTCGTTGAAATCATAGTCGACTTCTTCTTCCTGAATGTAGAATCCGTTCAGATCGCCAAGGGTGCCCATCAGGCCGTCCTGAAAATCCGCCGTGACGATGGCGCGTACAGTGACGGTTTGCCCTTCAAGAGCACTGCGGTCATCAATGCCCACCTGGTCAAGATGACCGGTGCCGCCGTCGCCCTGAATTTCGCTGATCAGGGTGATGACGGTGGGGGGCGCGATAAAGTTGCTCTCGCCCGGGGTTGGGGCCTGCGCGACAAAATCGCCCGTGCCATCGGGCTGGCGGGCCAGCGCGTCGCCGGTTGAATTGCCGTTTTCACTTTCGTTCATCTGGGTGGAAAGGCCCAGTGCGGTCAAAAGGCCGGTGTCATCCGGGTCATTGGTGTCATAGACGATCGCGTCAATCAGGCCGGTGGTTGTAGGGGCAAGGGGTGCCGGACCATCGTAAAGCGCCACGGCGTCCGCCCCGTTCTGCAAGCCGTTGGTGGTGAAGGCGACAAGGTCGACATTGGGCACATTGGCGGAGCCGACAACAAAATAGCCATCTGCGTCGGTCGTCAGACCATCCAGCGATATGGTATCATAAACAGAGTCGTCGCTGCCGTTGAACAGCACGAGTGTCAGCCCATCCAACGCCGCATTGCCGATCCCGCCATCGTAGATTTCAATGAACTCTGCACTGTCGGTGCTGGTCTGGTCGGCATCAATTTCATTGATCACGAATGTCGGGCTGGGCGGCGTGGTATTGAACTGCCCAATGGGTACGGGCGTGGCTGCCGTGGCATTGCTGACCTCACCATCCAAGGCGTTGGGGCCTGAAAAACTCCACTCTGTCAGATCAAAACTTGGCGAGGCGGTCGCCCCCGGATTACGCGCAGCCCAGCCGTCAAGGTATTCCCAGGGCTCACCGTTGCCATCCACGTTGATGTCACCAAAGGTGTCGATCACGGCGTTGTTGTGAAACAGCTCAATCGCGTCATCGCCGTTAATCGACATGGCCCCGGCGGTATAGGTGGGCGCAAAACCAAAGAAGGCCGCAAATTGCACCGCTTCGCTGGCGACATAGATATATGTGCCGGCGGAAACGGACACAGCGGGGAAGGTGAATTCCTCTCCGTCGGACCCGCCACCATTGTTGGCCGAGCCCACCCCATAGGCCGACAAATCGGCAATATCAGCGGTCACATAGATCTCGATCCCCTTGGGCACGCCCCCGGTGATCGGTCCATCATAAATTCCTGTTAAGATTAGTGACATGGTTTCCCCCCAAATGGTCACTGCCTGCGGCAGCGTTTCTAAATATCGTCAAAAAGCCTCTAGCCGCGGTCGGTAACAAACGGATGACCGGCACATTAACGGAAAGGAAACCACGAAGTCGGAAACCTGACAATCAGTGACGTCACGGCCCCGCCATGAGCCCGACGCAGGCGCGGGCTGCATTCCCCCCTGTAACTGCCTTTGATTGCAGTCTAATCTTGGGTCATGAAAATTATCGTCGGACTCGGCAATCCGGGCAGCAAATACGCAGGCAATCGCCACAACATCGGCTTTATGGCGCTGGACCAGATTGCCGGGGATCACGGTTTTTCGCCGTGGCGATCCAAGTTTCAGGGGCAGATCAGTGAGGGCCGGTTCGGGTCTGACAAGGTGCTGTTGCTCAAGCCCGAAACCTTCATGAACCTTTCGGGGCAATCGGTTGGTGAAGCGATGCGGTTTCACAAATGCGAGCCATCGGATGTCATTGTATTTCATGATGAAATCGACCTTGCGCCCAAGAAGGTCCGGCTCAAATCAGGGGGCGGCCATGCGGGACACAACGGGCTGCGATCAATTCACGCGCATATCGGGCCGGATTATGACCGGGTGCGGCTGGGCGTTGGGCACCCCGGTCACAAGGACGCGGTGCCGGGCTATGTGCTGCGCGATTTCGCCAAGGCGGATCAGGACTGGCTTGATGATGTGCTGCGCGGGATCAGCGATGGCATCGCGGAGCTGGTCGCAGGTCAGGGTGACAGGTTTCTCAATGCCGTGGCCCTGCGTGCAGCGCCGCCGCGCTCCTCAACTGCGGCCAAGCCGCCAAAAACCAAGGCCCCTGCCCCCGAACCCGAACCGGAGGCCGATGACACCCGCAGCCCGATGCAAAAGCTGCTGGACAGGTTCAAGTGATCCCGCCCCATATCGCAGCGGCGTTTGAATTTCAGTCAAAGGCCTGTGCGGCGCTGGGGTCGCCTTTTATGGCACAGCTGATGCGCCTTTGTGCGCAATGTGACTGGCCCGCCGGCGCGGTGCGGGACCGGGTTTTTGCATGGCAGGGCGACATCAGCCCGCGCGGGCAATCCGTGCCGCTGCGGCTGGCCGGGGCGTTGCACGCATTGCGCTTGCAGGGTCATGGGGCGCTTGATGCGGCCTATCCCCCCCGAACATGCGATGATGCGACGCTGTGGCAGGTGGTCACCGGGGCGCTTCGGGACGAGGCGGATGCGATCCAGCGCTGGCTGGACAGCCCTCCGCAAACCAATGAGGTGCGCCGCGCTGCCGTGCTGATCGCAACCGGGCACTGGCTGGCGGACCGGTTTGGCCTGCCGATCCGCACCAGTGAACTGGGCGCAAGCGGTGGGTTGAACCTGCATTGGGACAGCTACGCACTTGATGTTGCGGGCAAAACCTTTGGTCCGGACGCACCGGCGCTGGTTTTGGCACCGGATTGGACCGGGGCAATACCGCGGTCAACCCGACCCGAAATTGCTGACCGGGGCGGGGTGGATCTCAATCCGCTGGACCCGCGCGCGCCTGCAGGTGCCTTGCGCCTTCAGGCCTATCTCTGGCCCGATCAACCGGCACGGATCGCCAATACCAAGGCCGCCATTGCAGCGGCCCGCACCCCTGTCGCCAAGGGTGATGCGATTGACTGGCTGCACGGGCGGATTGCACATGTGCCCGGTCAACTGCACCTGATCTATTCAACGGTCGCCTGGCAATATTTTCCCGCCGCCAAACAGGCCGAAGGCACCGCGTTAATTGCTGCGGCCGGGCAGAGCGCAACCGCGCAGACGCCGTTGGCCTGGTTTGGCATGGAAAACGACGGCGGCGACCGGGGGGCGGCGCTGACGCTGCGGGTTTGGCCCGGTGATCTGGCGCTTGATCTGGGGCGCGCGGACTTTCACGGGCGCTGGATTGACTGGCGCGACCCGGACATTCCGGGCTAGGATCGGAGCATGGAAAAAGACCCCTCTTTCAACGTGCTTGGCAGCAGCCTGAGCCCCTGTTCCACCGCGCCGATGACCGGTTTCTTTCGCAATGGTGCCTGTGATACCTGCGCGCAGGATAGCGGCAGCCATACGGTCTGCGCGGTGATGACGGCCGAATTTCTGGCCTATTCGAAATATGTCGGCAACGATCTGACCACCCCGCGGCCAGAGTTCGGGTTTCCGGGGCTGAAACCCGGTGACGGGTGGTGCCTGTGCGCGTCACGGTTCCTGCAGGCCCATGACGAGGGCTGCGCACCGCTGGTCAGCCTGCATAGCACCCACGTCAAGGCGCTGGAGATCGTGTCGATCGACATTCTGAGGCAATATGATGTGGAGGCTTAGCGCCGCGCTTTGCCTGATTGCCGCCCATGTCTCGGCACAGGACATGCGCCCGCAGGAGGAGCGCCGCCTGGCCGATTTTCACGCCACCGCGGGGGCGGCGATCCTGCAGGCGATGGCCGGCGGGCGGCGCGGTGATGTTGACCTGCTGCAAGAGGTGCTGGCCGGCGCACCGCTTGACCCGTTGCAAACCACGCTGCCGGGCACATGGAATTGCCGGGTGTTGAAACTTGGCGGGGCAGTGCCGCTTGTCGCTTATGCCAATTTCAAATGCGAAATCGCCCCCGATGGTGACGGTTTTACACTGCAAAAACAAAGCGGTAGCCAACTGACAAAAGGGCGTATTGCCTTGCGGGACGGGCAGATGATCTATCTGGGTGTCGGCTATGTTGCCGAAACCGAACCGCCCGCATATGCCGCGTTGACCCCCGCCGTGACCGGCAATGGCGCGTTCCAGCCAGAGGTTGGGTTGGTCGAACAACCCGACCCGGACCGCGTGCGGATCCTGTTCCCCGCCCCGATCTTGGAAAGCGATTTCGATATTCTGTATCTCACGCGCTAGGCGCAGGCGCGCAGGGTTGCCCGGCGCGCGGACGGGCTCTGCCTTAGACGAATTCGCCCATGTCGAAGCCCAGATGTTTGGCGACGGTAAAGATGTCTTTGTCGCCGCGCCCGCACATGTTCATCACCAGCAGGTGATCCTTGGGCAGTGTCGGTGCGATCTTCATCACGTGGGCCAGCGCGTGCGAGGGTTCCAGCGCCGGGATGATCCCTTCCAGCGCGCAGCTGAGCTGGAACGCTTCCAGCGCCTCAACGTCGGTGATGGCGACATATTGCGCGCGGCCGATTTCATGTAGCCATGCGTGCTCTGGCCCGATCCCCGGATAGTCGAGCCCGGCAGAAATCGAGAACCCTTCGAGGATTTGCCCATCGTCATCCTGCAGCAGATAGGTGCGGTTGCCGTGCAGGACACCGGGGCGTCCGCCGGTCAATGAGGCGCAATGTTCCATCTTCATGTCAACGCCCTTGCCGCCGGCTTCAACCCCGATGATGTTGACCTCTTTGTCGTCCAGAAACGGAAAGAACAGCCCCATGGCGTTTGACCCGCCACCAATCGCGGCGATGACCGTATCTGGCAGACGCCCTTCGGCGGCCTGCATCTGTTCCTTGGTTTCCTTGCCGATGATCGCCTGAAAGTCGCGGACCATTGCGGGATAGGGGTGCGGCCCGGCCACCGTGCCAATGCAATAGAAGGTATCGCGGACATTGGTCACCCAATCGCGCAGCGCGTCATTCATCGCATCCTTCAGCGTGCCCCGACCCGAGGTCACAGGCACCACCTCTGCCCCCAAAAGGCGCATCCGGAAGACGTTGGGCGATTGCCGTTCAACATCATGCGCGCCCATGTAGACCACACATTTCAGCCCGAACTTGGCGCAGACCGTTGCCGTGGCCACACCATGCTGACCCGCACCGGTTTCAGCGATGATGCGGGTCTTGCCCATGCGGCGGGCCAGAATGATCTGGCCCAGCACGTTGTTGATCTTATGCGCGCCCGTGTGATTCAGCTCATCCCGCTTGAGGTAGATTTTTGCGCCGCCCAGATGCTCCGTCAGGCGTTCGGCATGATAAAGCGGGCTGGGGCGGCCAACATAGTGGGTCCACAGATCATGCATTTCGGCCCAAAAACTGTCGTCGGTCTTGGCGTTTTCATACTGCGCCTCGAGCTCAAGGATCAGTGGCATCAGGGTTTCGGACACAAAACGTCCGCCAAAGTCACCAAAGCGGCCATTTTCATCAGGGCCGGTCATGAAGCTGTTAAAGAGATCGTTGGGCATAAGACACCTCTGGGCTAATCACCGCAAAGCACTAGCGTTCCAAACGGTTGAGGTAAAGCGGCCATAAGGCGCCAGACCTACGCCGCGTCGTGAACCGCCTTGCAAAATGCGGCCATCAGGGCGGGATCCTTGACGCCCGGCGCGGATTCGACCCCTGATGACAGATCCACCTGCCGCGCGCCTGTCACCCGCAGCGCCTCTGCGACGTTGTCGCGGGTCAGCCCCCCGGCCAGCATCCATGGCACCGCCCAGCGCCGCCCGGCGATCAGCGACCAGTCAAAGGTCAGCCCGTTGCCGCCTTCGAGTTTCGCACCCTTCGGCGGCTTGGTATCGACAAGCAGCTGATCCGCTACGCGAGCATAATCATCAAGCGCAGACAGGTCTTCTGGCCCGGCGACGCCGACGGCCTTCATCACGGGCAGGCCAAATGTCTTGCGCACTTCGGCGACCCGTGCCGGCGTTTCTGCGCCATGCAATTGCAGCATGTCCAACGGCACCGTATCGGTCAGCGCCGTCAGAAACGCATCATCCGCATTCACCACCAGCGCAACCTTGCACACGCCGATGGGCGTCGCATGGGCCAGCGGCGCGGCCTCTTCAAAGGTTACGGAGCGGGGTGACTTGGCAACGAAGTTAAATCCGACATAGCGCGCCCCGGCTGCAACGGCGGCCTCAACGACCGCGACACTGCGCAGGCCGCAAATCTTCACCTGTGTGTCGTGGCTCACTTGGCGGGGGCGTCCAACAGGGCAAGCACATCGTCGCCGCTTTCCGGGCTACCTGATTTGGCACGCAAATCGGCCACTTCGCGGCGCAGGTTTTCAACCTCGCGCGCGCGGGCGCGGGCCTCAACACGGACACGGTGTTCGCGCACCCATTCCCACAGGAACCCGATCAACAGACCCGCGCCGACACCGGCAAAAATGACGATAAACAGCGGCAGCGAAATATCGGGAGAGATGTTCAGCAGATCAGCAAGCGGCTGCGGCATCGCGCGCACCACAACGGTGCCATGATTGGCCAGTCCGACAATGATCAGACACAAACCGACAATCGCCCAAAATCCATAGCGAAGCGTTTTCATAGTGATCCTGTTCCGTCGTTGGCGGTCTTACGACCCGTTCAGACGATCTCGTAGCAGTTTGCCGGTCTTGAAGAAAGGGACATGCTTTTCCTCAACTTCAACGGCAGCACCGGTGCGCGGGTTGCGCCCTGTACGACCATCACGCTTTTTGACGGAAAACGCGCCGAAACCGCGCAATTCGACCCGATCACCGTCAGCCATTGCGCCGGTAATCTCTTCGAAAATTGTGTTTACGATACGTTCGACATCGCGTTGGTATAAATGAGGATTTTCGTCCGCGATTTTCTGAATCAGTTCCGAGCGTATCATTCGTCGCGACCCCCCAAAGGTATTGAACAATGTCAGCAGGTTGGCCCCTGCCCTGCGCAGGACTATAGGGGCTAATCCCTGATCACGAAATAGTGGTGTTGGGCGGAAATGGCCGAAAAAGTGCGATTCATTCATAAATGCGCGGGTGGCAAGCCGTTGATCAGGGCCAAGAAATTCCCAGACGGCGATTTCGGCCCCTGTGCCCGCTCACCGATTCGCCCACTGCTGCGCTGCGGCAAACCTGTGGTTCTTAACCCATGATGCCGCGCCGGATCAGGTTCGCGCCGGCAATCGCCAGCACCACCAGCGTGACCTTTCTGAACCGTTCCTGATCGAACCTGTCCCCCAATCGTCCGCCAAACCACATGCCAAGCAGGGCCGGCAGCGCCAACAGCGCCGAAAAGCGCCAGGTCGTGCTGTTCAGTACGCCGGATTGCAGGTGACCAAGGAAAAGCATGATCGACCCAAGCCCATAGATGACGCCCTGTATCGACATTTGTTGCGCCCGTGGCGTGCGCAGCGCAATGAGGTAAAGCACCGTCGGCGGCCCCCATGTCCCGGCAAGTCCGCCAAGGATGCCCGAAAAGATTCCCGCGACCCATTCGAACAGACGGCGGCTGCGATGAGGGATTTGTGGTTGCCATCCGGCCAGCTGAATCAGGCACAGGGTCAGCACCGGCACACCCAGGATGATATAGAGGGTGTTGGGTTCGATCCGACGCACAAACTGCGTGGCGATCAGAATGAAGATACAGACCAGAACGATATAAAGCACATGTTCGCGCAGCGCCTCGCGGGCCTTGCCCAGACCGGCCCGCCAGACCTGCATCCCGTTGCTGATCATCACCGGGATCACAATGCCCGCCGCAACCAGTGGCAGGTCGATCAGGATGCTCAGCCCCGAGATCATGATCAGTGGCATTGCAAAACCAACCGCACCTTTGACGAAGCCGGCGACAAATGTCACGGCGAGGGCATAAAGCAGTAGGGTGTAGGGAAGCAGGTCGATCATGGCGGCACTTTGCGCGATTGTCGGGTCAAGCGCCACGGCGAAACGGTCGCGACATTTTCGGTCTTTTTAGATATTTATTGCGCATGAATATTGCGCTGCGACTGCGAAGAGGTTAATTCTGCACATGCAAAACAGGAAAGATTCGCCATGCCCCGTGACGCTTTGGATAACCCCGTGATCTTGCCGGACCTTTTGGCGCTGACTGCTGCGGCCCTGCCGGCGGTGGATGATGTGCTGAACCGGGCCAAGGCCGCCGTTGCGACATTGGTCACGCGGGATGGCCGCCCTTCGGCGCGGCTGATCGAAGAACACCAGACCGCCGCACACGGGCTGGCGTGGCTTGCGACCTATGCCGCGGCGCTGCGCCAGATGCAGGGCTGGGCTGACCGGCTGCAGGACGACGGCAAGTTCGGCGAGGTCGAACAGCTGATCCACCAGATCGCCTTTGGCGAATACCTTTGGCAGATCTATGGCGGCATCCAGATGAACCAGGGCGAAATGGTGCGCCTTCAGGACATGGGGCTATGCCAGGACGATATGCGCGCGCTGATGCTGCCCGCAGTGATGACCCTGTGCGATGGCGGCAATACGCAGGCGGCGCGCGGGCGTCTGGTTGCACTGATGCAGGACCATTCCGCTGACATTACCGTCGGGCGGACCGGGCTGGATGATGAGCTTGAGATGATCCGCACGCAGTTCCGCCGCTTCAGTGTCGACAAGGTCGAACCAAATGCCCATGACTGGCACCTCAACGACACGTTGATCCCGCTGGAGATCATCAACGAGATGGCCGAGATGGGCGTCTTTGGCCTGACGATTCCGGAAGAATACGGTGGCTTCGGGCTGTCGAAGGCCTCTATGTGTGTGGTCAGCGAAGAACTGTCGCGCGGCTACATTGGTGTCGGCTCACTGGGCACCAGATCAGAGATCGCAGCAGAGCTGATCCTGTGTGGCGGCACCGAAGAACAGAAACAGAAATGGCTGCCCGGTCTGGCCGCGGGCGAGACGCTGCCAACGGCTGTCTTTACCGAACCCAACACCGGTTCGGATCTGGGATCGCTGCGCACCAAGGGGCGCAAATCCGGCGATGACTGGATCATTTCGGGCAACAAGACCTGGATTACCCATGCCGCGCGCACCCATGTGATGACGGTGCTGGCCCGCACCGTGCCGGACACCGACAATTACAAGGGATTGTCGATGTTTCTGGCTGAAAAGACACCGGGCACGGATGCCGCACCTTTTCCGGATGCCGGGCTTTCAGGGGGCGAGATCGAAGTGCTCGGCTATCGCGGCATGAAGGAATACACGCTGAATTTTGACGATTTTCCGGTTGCTGGTGACAATCTGCTGGGCGGTGTCGAGGGTCAGGGTTTCAAGCAGCTGATGCAGACCTTTGAAAGTGCCCGCATCCAGACCGCCGCACGCGCCGTTGGTGTGGCACAATCGGCGCTGGACGAAGGCATGGCCTATGCCCAGACCCGCAACCAGTTCGGCAAGGCGCTGATCGCCTTTCCGCGGGTCGCCGGAAAGCTGGCGATGATGGCGGTTGAGATCATGATTGCGCGGCAGATGACCTATTTCAGCGCCCGCGAAAAGGACGAGGATCGCCGCTGCGATCTTGAGGCGGGCATGGCCAAACTGCTGGGCGCGCGGGTGGCATGGGCCTGTGCCGACAATGCGCTGCAAATTCACGGCGGCAACGGTTTTGCGCTGGAATACAAGATCAGCCGGATCCTCTGTGACGCGCGGATTCTCAATATTTTTGAAGGTGCTGCCGAGATTCAGGCCCAGGTCATCGCGCGCCGTCTGCTGGACTAGCCCTTTCCGTTTGGCGCGGCGCTGCCTAAGGTTCTTGTCGAAATGCAAGAAAGGGCAGTGCGATGACGCAAACGGTTTTGGTCACCGGCGCGACCGGCTTTATTGCCAAGCATATCATTCTGGGGCTGCTGGATCGTGGTCACACGGTTGTTGGCTCGCTCCGCTCTATGGCGCGCGGGGATGAGGTGCGCGATGCGGTGCGCCCGCATCTGCGCGATCCCGAAAATCTTGACGCGCGGCTGCGGTTTGTTTCGCTTGATCTGGAAAGCGATACCGGCTGGGTCCCGGCGCTGTCGGGGGTTGATGTGCTGATGCACACTGCCTCGCCCGTGCCGATCCAGCAACCAAAAGATCCGCAGGACATCATCCGCCCCACCGTGTCGGGTACAAAGATCGCAATGCAATCGGCCAAGGCGGCGGGCATCACGCGGGTTATCCTGACTTCGTCGCTATATGCGGTGTCTGCCGGTGTGCCGCCGGGCAACGGTCACAGCTATACCGAAGCGGACTGGACCGATACCAAAGCCCCCGGCAACCTGCCCTATGACACGGCCAAGACGCTGGCAGAGCGGGCGGCCTGGGATTTCGTCGCCACAAAGGCCCCTGAAATCGCGCTGACCACGTTGAACCCCGGTCTGGTCATGGGGCCGCCGCTGGATGCCCACTACGGCACCTCGCTTGAAGTCATCGCACGGATGTTGCGCGGCAACGATCCGATGTTGGCGAACCTGGCTTTCAACCTTGTCGATGTGCGCGACGTGGCAGAGGCACATATTCGCGCCATGGAACGCCCCGAAACCGCGGGCGAGCGTCTGATCCTTGCCGAAAGCTGCCTCTGGATGGCCGAAATCGCCACACATCTGCGCAAGGCGTTTCCCAAAAGCAGGGTTGCACGCTTTGTCGCGCCCAATTTCGCTGTCCGCATAGCAGCGTTGTTTGACCCGGTCGCACGCACGGCCCTGTCCCGGCTTGGCCGCAACGAAACGGCGGACGGTTCAAAAGCGCGGGATTTGCTTGATCTGACCTATATCGACGCGGAAACGTCGCTGCGCGAAACCGGGCAGGCCATTCTTGCGATCGGGGCCAAGGCATGACGCTCAAGTCATTGATCCTGTTTGCGTTTGTCGCGCTATTTGGTTGTCAGAGCGATGAGACGATCAGCGCCTATGCGGGCGATGGGTATCGCCTGATCAGCCTTGACGGGCAGGACTTTCCGGCAGAGGCCACATTGTTCGTGGGCGAACCCGGGGTGATCCACGGGCGCGCGCCCTGCAATAGCTATTCGGGTGAACAAACCGCGCCCTATCCCTGGTTTGAAACCGGGGTGATCCGCGCCACCCGCAGGGCCTGTGCCGATCTGGATGCGGAAACCGCGTTCCTGCGCGCCCTTGGCGAGATGGCATTCGCGGAATCCAGTGGGGATACGCTGATCCTGTCCAACAGCACGGGCCGCGAGATGGTTTTTCAGGCGTTGCCCTGACGGCCAATCGCTTCGAGCAACCGTTGCCGCGCCGCGGGCATGGGGCGCTCTCCCAGTGATCTGATCAGGCGGTGTTCGATAAACCAGCCGGTTGTGCCCAAGGCGCGCAGGATCGTGTCCGGTGTCGCCTCGCCTTTGCCGGCCAGCACCGGCGGCAGGGGCAAAAGCCGGTCAGCCCATTCGCCCGCCGCCTCGCGGCTGACGGCGCGCCCGGACTTTGGCGAGACAAAGGCAAGATCTTCGTTCACGCCGCGCACCGCGCAGGCCGAGAGATCAAGGCCAAATCCCATCTCCTCCAGCAGGGCCTGTTCCCAGCGCAGATAGGCCAGCGGCCACAGGTCAGGCTGATCCAGCAGATCCAGCAAGCCGGTGGTGCGATGATAAAGCGGCAAATGTGGTTCCCGTTCGGGCAGCACATGCGCCAGCAGGGCGCAGACCGCGTTCAACCCGGCCAGCGCAAGCCGGTCCGCCATGACCACTGCCGCGCGGCTGCGGATCGGTTCGATGGTGAATGCGCCCAGGTGGCTGTCCAACCGCGCCTTCCAGGTGACGGACAACTGCGCCCCCGGTTGCAGATGCGGTGTCATCTTGCGGCTGATCCCGCCCCGCACAACGCCCGCGTGCCGCCCCTTGGTGGGGCTGAAAAGGTCAATGATAACGCTGGTTTCACCGTGAGGTCGCGCGGCAAGCAATACACCTTCGTCCTGCCACTCGATCACGCTACGCCCCCCCTTTGTCGGCGTGCAAACCGCCGCGGGGCAAAGCCTAGTCAGCCAACCCCGGTTCGTCCAGCAGGTGCCGCCCGGCGCGATCCTCAACCTCGATCACCCAAAGATCGGCATCAAAACTGCACTGCTTGTCCACCGATTGATCGACCGTGGCCTCGTCCCCTTCGATCAGAACGACCCAGCGACGTTCGCCTGTCATCAGATCAAAACTGCGCTGGTAGCAACAGGCCTGCCCGTCGAGCGTATTCATCTTGACCAGCACCGCCCCGGCCGTGGCATCGCCGCGCTTGACCACAAAGGCCGGGACCGCAATCTGGCGCAACCGGGCGAGGTAGGCAGAGACCCAGACCTCGGCTGTCAGTCTCACTGATTGCCATCCTTGAAGTTCAGGCCCATTTCGTCGTAACGCTCTGATTCCTCAAGCCAATTTGGCCGCACCTTGACCTGAAGGAACAGGTGGACCTTGCGACCCAGAAACTCTTCCAACTCCGCACGGGCGGCCTGACCGACGGCTTTGATGGTTTCGCCCTTGTTGCCCAGCACGATGCCCTTGTGTCCGTCACGCATGACATAGACCAGTTGGTCAATTCTGGCAGAGCCGTCCTTGCGTTCTTCCCACTTTTCCGTCTCAACGGTCAGCTGATAGGGCAGTTCCTGATGCAGACGCAGGGTCAGTTTTTCGCGGGTCATTTCAGCGGCGATCATCCGCAACGGCAGATCCGCGATCTGATCCTCGGGGTAGAGCCAAGGCCCGGTGGGCAGCTCTGCGGCCAGCCAGGCGCGCAGGGCGTCGCAACCGTGGCCCCGCTCTGCCGAAATCATGAAGGTCTGGGCAAAGTCATAGGCGGCATTCATATCTGCCGTCAGCTTGAGCAACACTTCCGATTTCACCCGGTCGATCTTGTTGATCGCAAGCGCGACTTTGGCTGCACCACTGCGTTCGTTCAGTGCCTCAAGAATGGCGCGCACGCCGTCGGTGATGCCGCGGTGCGCCTCGATCAGAAGGACCACGATATCGGCATCCGCCGCCCCGCCCCAAGCCGCCGCAACCATGGCACGGTCCAACCGGCGCCGCGGTTTGAACAGGCCGGGCGTGTCGACAAAAACCAGCTGCGATTGCCCCTCCATCGCGACGCCGCGGATGCGCGCGCGCGTGGTCTGCACCTTATGCGTCACGATGCTGACCTTGGCCCCCACCATCCGGTTCAGCAGTGTGGACTTGCCCGCATTGGGTTCGCCGATCAGGGCGACAAAGCCTGCGCGTGTTTCGTCAGTCATTGCTGACCCTTTCCATAAGCGCCTGTGCGGCGGCCTGTTCGGCCTGCCGCTTTGATCCGGCCTGTGCCTGTTCAGACTGGCCTGACTGCAAGCGCACCTCGATCGTGAAGATCGGTTGATGATCCGGCCCGCTGCGTGCCAGTTCGACGTAAGCGGGCGGCTGTTCGCCACGCGCCTGTGCCCATTCCTGCAGGGCTGTCTTGGCATCCCGCGCGTCTGCAGCAACCGTGGTAATTCGCTGCCCCCAAAGGCGCAGCACAAGGTCGCGGGCCACGTCGAACCCGGCATCGTTGTAGACGGCGGCAATCACCGCCTCCATAGCATCGGCCAGCAGCGCCTCTTTCCGGCGGCCACCCGACTTCATTTCCGACCGGCCCAGTTTCAGCACCGCGCCCAGATCAACCTGACGGGCCACATCGGCGCAGGTCTCACGGCGCACCAGCGCGTTATATCGCGGAGCAAGCAGGCCTTCGGGCGCGTTGGGATCAGCTTTCAGCAGGGCCTCGGCCATGGCAAGGCCCAACACGCGGTCGCCCAGAAATTCGAGCCGCTGATTATCATCGCGGTGCACCGACATGATCGAGGAATGTGTGACCGCACGGACCAACAGCTCTGGCGTTGTGAATACATGGCCAAGCCGGTCTTGAAACGCCAGAAGGTCGCCAGATAGCTTCACTCGATCGCCTTGAAATACCTGTCGCTGCGCCATGTCCAGAAGGCAAACATGGAACGGCCAGCGGATGAGAACATCACCCGGTCAGCCCGGCCCACGATGTCGGCGCGCGGCACAAAGCCAACACCCTGCGCGGCCTGAACCACCCGGCTGTCGGTGGAATTGTCGCGGTTGTCACCCATGAAAAAGAAATGCTCGGCCGGAACGGTGTAGATGCCTGTCCGATCCAGCGGACCGCTCCGAATGTTCAGGATACTGTGCTGAACACCGTTCGGCAGCGTTTCGATGAACTTTTCCTTTTCGCAAATCGCACCCGTGCCAACAGTGCCGTTTGAACAGCGCGGCTGGATTCGTTGCGGGCCTTGCGGTTCATATACTTCTTCGAAGATTCCATTGGCCTCAACCGTAACAGCTTCGCCATTGATATGCAGCACGCCGTCGGTGACCTGAATCTTGTCACCCGGCAGCCCCACAACGCGCTTGATAAAGTCGCGCCCCGTCTCCGGGTGGCGAAAGACCACGACATCGCCGCGCTCGGGATCTGATCCGAACAGCCGCTCGTTCGTGCCTTTGAAGGCGCCGCAAAAGTCGTCGGCGCCGATATCAATGCCCAGCCGCGGCACGCGGATCGACGGGCAGGACGCATAGGAATAGCCGTAGGCGAATTTGTTCACGAACAGGAAATCACCGATCAGCAGCGTATCCTTCATCGAGCCTGACGGAATCCAGAACGGCTGAAACAGGATCGTGCGGAATGCGCCTGCAATCAGCAACGCATAGACAATCGTTTTTGCCGCTTCTATGACGCTGCCCAAAAGCCCCGCGCGTTCTGCCATCCTGCCTGTCCTTACCGGTATTCAATCGCCGCTACATGCGGGGAACACCCCTTTAAGTCAAGGTGTGCCGCCGCCTGTCGCGCGGGTTTCCCCGTTGGTGCGACCTGGGGTCACCTGTGCCGGTCTGCGCCGCCTGAAACGCTGCATGATCAGGGCGGCCCACAACATCAGCAGACCAAAGGTGGTGAGCAAACCAAAGCTGGCAACTTTCATCGCGAAAATCCATGTAACGGCAACAGCAGATCTGGTTAATCAAGCGTGAACACGCGGCGCGGTCATGGCAGATGCTGGGCCATATCTGGCCCTGATGAATGGAATTATGGCGCGATTGGCCGCGCTTCGATCACCACAAAGGCCTGCGCCCAGGGGTGATCATCTGTCAGCGTGACATGGATGATTGCGGTGTGCCCCGGCGGGGTCATCTGGTCAAGCCGTTCCTTGGCCCAGCCCGTTACGGCCATCACCGGCTGACCAGTGCGCAAGTTGCTGACGGCCATGTCCTTCCACGAAATCCCCATTCGCAACCCGGTGCCCAGCGCCTTTGAGCATGCCTCTTTCGCGGCCCAGCGTTTTGCATAGGTGCCGGCGACGTCCTTGCGCCGTTCTGCCTTGCGTTGTTCGACCTCGGTAAAGACGCGGTTGCGGAACCGGTCGCCAAACCGGTCCAGTGTGCCGGCGATACGGTCGATATTTGCCAGATCGGTGCCAACACCAAGGATCATCGCGCGTCTGCCCCAATCTGCGCCGTGACCGCCCCGGTGGACTGGTTCAGCGTCACGAACAAAAAACGCCGCGGATGATCTCCGGTGGCAGGATCATGTTGATTGACCTGTATCTCGAACGTCAGGCCACTGGCAGGATCATAGCCCGCAGTCAGGGTGGAAAAGTCCATTCCGGCAAAACCCAGATTCTCGGCAGACCCGATCAGCCGACACTGGCGTTCGCCCAGAGTATTGAACGGGGGTGACAGGACCAGCAAATAGGCAAACGCCACCGCAGGTTCGACCGTATCAATTGCCGCCAGCCGCACGTTGCCATTGGCAAATGTGCGGGTGTTCTCTTCCCAGGGTTCGACGATGGCCTGCGCGCTGGCCTGCCAGTCACAGGGCAGGACCGCCTGCGCATGACCGGCACCCGCGGCGAACATAAGCGCTGCTGCATATCGCCACATCTTAGTCTTGAACCTCAACATCATAGACAATGATGCCATCCCCGCCACCAACACACAGCGTCACAAGCCGCGCGCCAAGGGCCTGATGACGCGGGTCCGTGGCATAGGCGGCCAGGCTGTCAGCAGAGGCAAATGTCCCCACAAATCCGTAGTCGTGATCGGGCGATTTTGCCTCAAAGTCACGGTTGGGGCCGTGTTCAAAACCGGTGTAGCCGTCGATCTGCCCGACCAGGTCACCAAGACCGGCCATCACCGCGTTCAGCTCTGCCTCGTCCGCGTCCCAGGCGATATTACACATGACGATATGGCGGATCATGCGCTGTCCGCCCGGGCCTGATCCATGCAGTGGCGCATCTTCTTGATCGCGGCATCAAGGCCAACAAAGATCGCCTCGCCAATGATAAAGTGGCCGATGTTCAGTTCGCGCACCTGCGGCAATGCGGCGATAGGGCCCACGCTGTCGTATGTCAGCCCATGGCCGACGTGCACCTCAAGTCCGATCGCGGCACCATAGGCCGCCATGTCGGTGATCTTGGCGAGTTCCGCATCGCGGTCGTCCCAGCGGGCCTCTGCCCAGGCATCAGCATAGGCACCTGCATGCAATTCGACCACCGGCGCGCCGATCCGGGCCGAAGCATCAAGCTGCGCCTTGTCGGCGGCGATGAACATCGACACCCGACAGCCGGCATCGCGCAGCGGCGCAATGAAGGCCCCCAGCGCGTTATCGTTGCCGGCAACGTCAAGGCCACCCTCGGTAGTGCGTTCTTCACGCTTTTCCGGCACCAGGCACACCGCATGGGGGCGGTGCCGCAGGGCGATCGCCTGCATTTCATCGGTGGCCGCCATTTCAAAATTCAGCGGCTTGGTCAGGGCGGACATCAGGCCTGCAATATCAGCGTCGCTGATATGGCGGCGGTCTTCGCGCAGGTGGGCGGTGATCCCGTCCGCGCCCGCCGCTTCTGCCACTTGCGCCGCGCGCACCGGATCCGGATTGTCCCCTCCGCGCGCATTTCGCACAGTCGCCACGTGGTCGATATTCACACCCAGTCGAAGCGGTTCGGTCATTGTCGCAGCCTTCTTAGTCGGACCCGTCATGCTCTGGCGGGATCGGGTTACGCAATTGTTCCAGCTTTGCGCGCAGCCGTTTGCGTCGGCGGTTCTGGTAGGCCGCAATCAGCGGAACCGACAGGTAATAACAGACCGTTGCACAGATTACGCCCGGAATAACACCCCCGACCATATAGGGGTAAAACAGCTCATTATAAAATGAGATGAGGTAGTCCCAATGCGCGACGTCTGAGGTAAAGATCGCCTTTGCATTGTGCCAGAGATCATCAAAAGCCCGCGAGAAGTTCTTCCCGATCCCTTCGACGTCGGTGCGGATACCGGTCAGGAAGTAGCCCGACTGCAGTGCTGCGACCGCGATCGGAATATAGGTCAGCGGATTGCCAAAAAATGTGCCCATCAGGGCGGCAAGGATATTGCCACGCATGACCCTGGCAATCATCGCCGCAACCAGGAAATGAAGCCCGTAAAACGGCGTGAATGCGGTGAAAACCCCGGCCCAGATGCCACGGCTGATCCGTTCAGGCGTGTCAGGCAGGCGGCGGACGCGATGCTTGACGTATTCAAACGCGCGGCCCCAACCGCCACGGGGATAGACGAAATCGAGCACGATCTGCCAGATCGGTCGCCTGTCCCTGCGTTTAAAAACCAAGCCTTTGCCCTTTCTCTTCTGACACTTAGGTGATCAATCCGATTGATCAACATTGACAAGCGCCGGGTCGCGATGCCGCGCGATGGACGACACATCGCTGTCAGCCTCCAACGCGGTCATGATCCGGTGCAGATGGGAAACGTCGCGCAGGTCTGTGTCGATCAGAAGGCGGAAATAGTCCGGTTTGCGGTCAATGAATTTCAGGTCCGAGATATTCGCGTCCTGGTCGCCAATCAATGTGCAGATGCGCCCCAGAACACCTGTGTTGTTGCTGATCGACAAATCCAGCGACACGGTGTTCACCGCCGGGTGGTTGCCTTCCTGCCAGCGCAGGTCGACCCATCGCTCTGCGTGTTCTTCATATTCAGCCAGCACCTGACAATCAATCGCATGGACGAGCACGCCTTGCCCGCGGAAGGTTATGCCAACAATCCGTTCGCCCGGGACGGGCTGGCAGCACAGCGCGCGCTTGTGCTTTTGATCAGACGACAGACCAACAACCGCGCGGCCGGAATCGATTTCGTCGCCGGTTTTCTCGGCAAGCTCGGGATAGATCGCACGGACGATGTCACGGGCTGAAAACTCTGCGCTGCCCAGATTGGCCAACATATCGTCGACCCCATCCATCGCCATGCCCTTGGCCGCCGTACGCAGCGCCTTTTCGGTCAGTTTCTTGCCGACGTTTTCAAACGCCACCCGCGCCAGTTCTCGCCCCAACCGGATGTACCGGGTGCGATCCTCTTCGCGCAGGCTGCGCCGGATCGCGGTTTTGGCGCGGCCCGTCACGGCGATGTCGATCCATGTCGCCTGCGGCGTTTGCCCCTCGGCGGTGACAATTTCGACCGATTGCCCGTTCTTGAGCCGGGTCCAAAGCGGCACGCGCAGGGAGTCGACCTTGGCCCCGACACAGGACATGCCGATCCGGGTGTGAATCGCAAAGGCAAAGTCAATCGGCGTGGCCCCGCGCGGCAGCTTGATCACGTCGCCCTTGGGGGTGAAACAGAAGACCTGGTCGGTATACATTTCAAGCTTGACCGCTTCGAGAAACTCGTCGTGATCGTGATCTTCGTCGAAACGTTCAGTAAGCGCCGATATCCATTTGACCGGGTCCACGGCAAAGCGGTTTTCGACCCGTTCCCCGTTGCGATAGGACCAATGTGCGGCCACGCCGGTTTCGGCAACCTCGTGCATTTCGCGGGTGCGGATTTGCACTTCGACCCGTTTGCCATCGCGCCCCGACACGGTGGTGTGGATCGACCGGTAACCATTGGTCTTGGGCTGGCTGATGTAATCCTTGAACCGCCCCGGCACCGCGCGCCAGCGCTGGTGGATGGCCCCAAGGACGCGGTAGCAATCGCCTTCGGTTGCGGTAATGACGCGGAACCCGTAGATGTCGGAAAGCCGGCTAAAGCCTTGATCTTTCTCCTGCATCTTGCGCCAGATACTATAGGGTTTCTTGGCACGACCCATGACCTCGGCCTGCAGCCCGGTCTTTTCCAGTTCAACCCGCATATCCGCGGTAATCCGCTGGATCACATCGCCGGTTTCCCGCTGCAAGGTGATAAAGCGGCGAATGATTGAATTGCGTCCCTCGGGGTTGAGGACACGAAACGCGAGGTCCTCCAACTCTTCGCGCATCCACTGCATCCCCATGCGCCCGGCCAGCGGCGCATAGATATCCATGGTTTCGCGGGCTTTCTGCGCCTGCTTTTCCACCCGCATCGACTTGATCGTGCGCATATTGTGCAGACGGTCGGCCAGCTTCACCAGGGTGACACGCAAATCCCTTGAGGTCGCCATAAACAACTTGCGGAAGTTTTCGGCCTCTCTTGTCTGCGCAGAGTTGAGCTGCAGGTTGGTCAGTTTGGTGACGCCATCAACCAGTTCGGCAATATCGCGGCCAAAGCGGGTTTCGACCTCGTTGAACGAGGCATCCGTATCCTCGATCGTGTCGTGCAACAGCGCCGTGACGATGGTGGCGTCATCCATCTGCATTTCGGCAAGGATCAGCGCGACAGCAACCGGGTGGGTGAAATAAGCCTCGCCCGAATGGCGGAACTGGCCGTCATGCATGTCCTGCCCAAAGGCAAATGCATCCAGCAGCAGTTTTTCATTTGTGCGGGGGTTATAGGTGCGGACCAGCGCGATCAGATCACTGTCAGTCGTCATGCTGGTCCGGCGCCTTTACGTTGTCTGAGGCCGGGGTCGCGGCCTTAGCGTTGTCCTTGCGCTTCCATCAGCGCACGCAGAAGTTTTTCTTCGCTCAGATCATCCTCGGCTGGCTTGTCAGCTTCGGCACCCATCAACAGCGACATGCTGTCTTCTTCGGGTTCATCAACTTCGATCTGGGTCTGGTTGGCTTCGATCATCCGTTCGCGCAGGTCATCGGCCTGCTGTGTCTCGTCCGCGATTTCGCGCAATGACACGACAGGGTTCTTGTCGTTGTCGCGGTTCACGGTGATCGGGGCACCGGCAGAAATTTCGCGGGCGCGATGGGCCGCAAGCATGACAAGTTCAAACCGGTTGGGAACCTTATCGACGCAATCTTCTACAGTAACGCGGGCCATCGGCGTACTCCAAATTTATTCAAGCGGTATCGCAAGCCTCTCATTTAAGCCGCCGCTTATGGATTGACAAGTCGATTCGCGCCTTAATTCAAAGGCACCACGCTGGCGATTTCTGCGGCGGAACATCTCTTCAACATCGCGTGCACGGTCAACTTGCTGACCGGGTGCACCCAGTCGGGGGCGACATCCAGCATCGGCACCAGAACAAACGGCCGGTCCTGCAGGCGCGGATGCGGCAGGATCAGCTCTGTTGGCGCCTCTTTCATCTGCCGGTCAATCGGCAGATTTCGCCAGTATTGGTAGGCAGCCAGATCGGGCAAAACCACTTCTCCGAAGGCGATAAGATCAAGATCAAGACTGCGCTGGCCCCAGCGCACGGCACGTTCCCGCCCCGCATCGGCCTCAATCTGATGCAATTGCTTCACCAATTCTGACGCATCTAGGTCACACTGAACCGCAAAGACGGCGTTCGCAAAATCCGGACCGAATCCCTTGGGAAAGGCAGGCGTTTTATAAATTCGACTGGAGATCACAGGCTTAGACAGTGCCGCTGACAGCGCTAACCTAGACTTTAGTACAGCTTCTGCTGCGTCATTTACGTCATCGCTGACGTTACTTCCTGCAGAAATTAGCGCATTCAAACTCATATTGGCCTTTTGTCAGGATTGTTTCATCGGAAAATGCATCTATTATCGACATGTTTTGCGAAACTAGACCACTCACACAATACCCACCACGCGCAAAGCATATTATTGGAAGGACGATTTATGTTTTATCGTGACGAGCGTCTTGCGCTCTTCATTGATGGATCGAACCTATATGCAGCGGCTAAGTCCCTCGGTTTCGACATCGACTACAAGCTACTCCGTTCAGAGTTCATGCGTCGCGGCAAAATGCTGCGGGCATTCTACTATACGGCATTGCTTGAAAATGACGAGTACTCGCCCATTCGACCTCTGGTCGACTGGCTTCACTACAACGGCTTTAGCATGGTCACCAAACCTGCCAAAGAATACACAGACAGCATGGGCCGCCGAAAGGTTAAGGGCAACATGGACATCGAACTGACGGTTGATGCCATGGAACTGGCCCCCCATGTCGACCATGTTGTCCTGTTCTCTGGTGATGGTGATTTCCGCCCGCTGGTGGAAAGCCTGCAGCGCAAGGGCGTGCGCGTTTCGGTCGTATCAACGATCCGAAGCCAGCCGCCAATGATTGCGGACGAGTTGCGCCGCCAATGCGACAACTTCATCGAGCTTGACGAACTGCGTGATGTTGTGGGCCGCCCGCCCCGTGAACCGCGCCCGGAAGTAGACGAAGAATTGGTGACAACGGAATAGCAGTTTGGCGTGATCGTCCGGGCCACTCACCCCTGGCGATCATTCCGCAACAGCACATCCAGGATCGCTGACAGATCAGCCGCACGGCTGTCGCGCCCGGCCTGCGCCAGCAGGTTCAGTCCCATGCTTGTGGCATAGAGGATCCGGGCGGCCTGTGCCGAGTCCTTATGACCGGCGTCACGGAACAGACCCGTTACATAATCAAGCCGCGTTCCATCAGTCTGCGCGACAGCCTTGCCAACAAAGGGCGTTGCGCGCGCCCATTCACGAATGGCCGGTTCCACGCCCGGGCCCCCATAGGGTTGATCGAGATCGGCGGTCATGATCGTCGTCAAACGGCGTAGCCGCGTCGGACCATCGCCGCCTTCGGCCTCAACCGCGGTGATGACACCTGTCGTTGCGGCCTCTTGCCAATGGGTGATCATCGCGCGGCTCAGATCGTGGATGTCCTTGAAATGCCAATAAAACGACCCCTTCGACACAGCAAGCGAGCGGGCAATCCGTTCGGCTTTGATGCCCTGCACCCCATCTGAAGCAAGGGCGCGAAACGCGGCCCTGATCCAGCTTTCTGCACTTAGTTTTTCTTTGCTGACCATAATGCACCATACGGTAGCGTATTGACTCCGGCAAGTCCGTGTCGCATCCATACGCTACCGTATGGAATAGGAGATTCGAGATGAACAAAACTTGCCTGACAGCGGGCGTCATCATGGCCGCGATCACGGCACTGCATGTCATTGGCGGCGGCCCGGATGTGCATGTGCGGATGTTGAACGAAGCGGATACGGCAGAGATCGGCCTTTATGTCAGCGTCTTCTGGCATTTTGTCACCGCTGCGTTGGCGTTGATGGCGGGCGGCCTGATCTGGGCTGCGCTTGATCTGCGAAACCGTGCAGCCGTCGCCGCCTTTGCGGGCTTGCTGTCGCTGGCCATTGCGCTGCTTTTCTTCGGCTACGGCGCAGTCCGCCTGGGCGAGGTCTGGACCGCCGCGCAATGGGTCTTGTTCCTGCCGGTCTGTGCCTTGGTGCTGGTCAGCCTGCTGCGGCAAAACCGCCCAGCGCCTACCGCCTAAGGCTGGACCTGCTGGCCTCTACGCCTTACCTCTGGTCCGACACCGGACGGAGAATGACGATGGCGCAGCCGCTGACCCTTTATCTTGCCGCCCCGCGCGGGTTCTGCGCGGGTGTGGATCGCGCCATCAAGATTGTCGAGATGGCTTTGGAAAAATGGGGCGCACCGGTCTATGTGCGCCACGAGATTGTGCACAACAAATTTGTCGTCGACGGGCTCAAGGACAAGGGCGCGGTGTTCGTGGAAACGCTGGATGAATGCCCCGATGACCGTCCGGTGATCTTTTCCGCCCATGGGGTTCCCAAGGCGGTGCCCGCCGCCGCGGCAAAACGGGACATGGTCTTTGTCGATGCGACCTGCCCGCTGGTCAGCAAAGTCCATATCGAGGCGCAGCGCCATGCCGACAACGGCCTGCAGATGGTCATGATCGGTCACGCCGGACACCCCGAAACCATCGGCACAATGGGCCAATTGCCGGAAGGAGAGGTGCTGCTGGTGGAAACGGTCGCGGATGTGGCCAATGTGGTGCCACGCGATCCGCAAAAGCTGGCCTTTGTGACGCAGACAACGCTGTCCGTGGATGACACCATCGACATTGTGAAGGCGCTGCAGGCCCGGTTTCCGGCCATCGTCGGGCCGCACAAAGAAGATATCTGCTATGCCACCACCAACCGGCAGGAAGCGGTCAAGGCGATGGCACCAAAATGCGACGCCATGCTGGTTGTCGGCGCGCCCAACTCGTCAAACTCCCGACGCCTTGTCGAAGTCGGCGCCAAGGCCGGGTGTAAATACGCGCAACTGGTCCAGCGGGCCACCGAAATTGACTGGCGCAGCCTTGCGGGGATCAAGAGCATCGGCATCACCGCCGGGGCCTCTGCCCCAGAAGTTCTGATCAATGAGGTCATCGACGCCTTCAAGGCGCGTTATGACGTGACCGTGGCGCTGGTTGAAACCGCAGTTGAAAACGTCGAATTCAAAGTCCCGCGCGTCCTGAGGGAACCCGCCTGATGCTGTCCATGCAATTTCTGCTGACGGCGCTGGTTATCTGCCTCGCCCCCGGAACCGGCGTCATCTACACACTGGCCACCGGGCTGGGTCACGGTCGCCGCGCGGCCATTGCCGCCGCCCTTGGCTGCACCTTTGGGATTGTGCCGCATCTGTTGGCGGCAACGCTCGGGCTGGCGGCTGTGCTGCATACCTCTGCGCTGCTGTTCACGCTGGTGAAATTCGCAGGTGTCGCCTACCTCCTGTATCTGGCTTGGCAAATGCTGCGCGCGGATGGCGCGCTATCGGTCAACAGTGATCCGCGCCCGGCAGAGAGACTGCTGGTGATCATGCGCCGTGGCGCACTGATCAACATCCTGAACCCCAAGCTGTCGATCTTCTTTCTGGCGCTGCTGCCGCCGTTTCTGTCCGGAAATCCGGCCAACGTCACCGCCGAGATGATTTTTCTGGGGCTGGTTTTCATGCTCATCACCTTTGCGATCTTTGTCCTTTACGGCTGTTTTGCCGCCTTCGCGCGGCAGCGCCTGTTGCAAAGCGCCACTGTCATGCGCTGGCTGAACCGCAGTTTTGCAGCGATCTTTGCGGCACTGGCCGGACGGCTGGCGTTGGAGCGGGCCTGATGCTGGCAGCTGTGCCACGCGGGCCGTTGATCCTTGGCCTTGCGGGGCTGGTGCCATTTGTCTGGGGCGCGGTGACGGTGCTAGTGCCAGCACTTGGCAACTGGACGCTGATGACATTGGGCGGGCGTTTTGCCGGACCCTATATTCAACTGTCCTATGGCTTGGTGATCCTTGCTTTCATGTCCGGGGTACTGTGGGGTTTTGCGACCCGCGCGACAGGTTGGATCGGCTATGCCCTGTCGGTCATCCCTGCCCTCTGGGCCTTTCTGATGGTCGGTGGCGGGCCGGTATCAGCGGCGATCAACCTGATGGCTGGCTTCATCGGGGTGCTGCTGCTTGATTTGCAATTCTGGCAACAGGGTCTGACGCCGCCGTGGTGGATGAAATTGCGGCTTGTCCTGACGGGCGTCGTGATCCTGACACTGCTGCCGGTGGTGGTGATCTGATGGCGGACAAGCGGACATTGGCGGTCTATGACGCAAAGGCGAGCGAATACGCAAAGCTGACGGTCAGCGCACCAGATGCACAACTGTTGGCGTTCATGGCGCTGGTGCCGCCGGGCGGGCGGGTGCTTGACCTTGGCTGCGGGCCGGGCACCGCCGCGGCCCATATGCGCGACGCGGGGCTGGTGCCGGATGCGATTGACGCCGCGGCCGGCATGGTCGCCCACGCCAATGCGCAATATGATCTGGGCGCGCGGGTGGCGACATTTGACGACGTGGATCAGGTCGCCGCCTATGACGGGATCTGGGCAAATTTTTCGCTGCTGCACGCGGACCGCGCCGATCTGCCCCGGCATCTGCAAGCGCTGGCCACCGCGTTGAAGCCGGGGGGGGCGTTCCACATCGGCATGAAGACCGGCACAGGCGCAAAACGCGACCCGATCGACCGGCTTTACACCTATGTGACCGCTGATGAGTTGCAGGGGTTACTTGCCGCTTGCGGATTGGATGTGATCGCGACAGAAAGCGGCGAAGAGGTCGGCCTTGATGGTGTCATGGCCGCCTTTGTGATTATGAGAGCCCGCAAGAATGCCTGATCTTTTTGCCTATACGGATGGCGCCTGTTCGGGCAATCCCGGCCCCGGCGGCTGGGGCGCTTTGCTGATTGCGCGCGACGGAGATCGGGTTGTGAAAGAACGCGAGCTCAACGGCGGAGAACCCGAGACAACCAACAACCGGATGGAGCTTCTGGCCGCGATCAACGCCCTTGAAACGCTGGCAAGCGCCTCCAAGATCACCATCGTGACCGATAGTTCCTATGTCAAAGACGGCATCACCAAATGGATCTATGGCTGGAAGGCCAAGGGATGGAAGACTGCCGCTAAGAAGCCGGTGAAAAACGAAGAGCTCTGGAAGCGCCTTGATGCGGCAACCCAGCGCCATGACGTGGCGTGGGAATGGGTCAAGGGCCATGCCGGGCATCCTGAGAATGAACGCGCCGATGAACTTGCCCGCGCTGGCATGGCGCCGTTCAAGCCATGACCCTGCTGGCCTTTCTTGACTATGCCAGCGTGTTTGTCTTTGCGCTGACCGGGGCGCTGGTCGCCAGCCGTGCGCAGCTGGACATCGTTGGCTTTGTCTTTGTGGCCAGCCTCACCGCAGTCGGGGGCGGTACATTGCGCGACATCATCCTGAACCGGGATGTCGTGTTCTGGGTGCAAAACCCGTGGTTCATTGCGGTTGCGACCGGGGCCGCGATCCTTGTCTTCTTCACCGCCCACCTGCTGGAAAGCCGGTATCGCAGCATCGTCTGGTGCGATGCCCTTGCCCTTGCCGTGGCCGTGCCTGCGGGGGCAGGCGTGGCGCTCAGCATGGGGATGGGCTGGCCGATTGTGCTGATCATGGGGATCACCACAGGCTGTTTTGGCGGTCTGTTGCGCGACGTGGTCTGCAACGAAGTGCCGTTGGTTCTGAAGCAGGGCGAACTTTACGTGACCTGCGCCTTTGTCGGCGCGGGGGCGGGCCTTGCGGTGATCTCAGCCGGGCAAGAGGTGCCGCTGGCCCTGCTGGTCTGTGGCGGCGTGACCTTTGCCCTGCGCGCGGGCAGCATCGCCTTTGGCTGGCGTTTGCCGGTCTACAAAAGCTTCCCGCCCCGGCAATAGCCTAGCCGACCCGCAGGACGATCTTGCCAATATGGGCAGAGCTTTCCATTCGGGCATGGGCCGCGGCGGCCTCCGCTAGCGCAAATTCCTGATCCATCACCGGTGCGACGCTGCCCGCTTCCAAAAGCGGCCAGACTTTCGCAAGCAGTTCATCGGCAATCCGCGCCTTGGCCAGATCGCTTTGCGGGCGCAGCGTCGACCCGGTCAGGGTCAGTCGCCGCGTCATCATCTGCACCATGTTCAGCTCTGCCTTGGGGCCGTCAAGGAATGCGATCTGCACCAGCCGCCCATCATCGGCAAGCGCCGAAATGTTGCGCTGCATGTAAGATCCGCCCACCATGTCGAGGATCAGGTTCGCCCGCCCCGCATCCTTCATCACCGCGACAAAATCCTCGTCCCGGTAATTGATGGCCCGCGCGGCCCCCAGCGCAAGGCAGGCGGCGCATTTCTCTGCCGACCCGGCGGTGGCGAATACCCGGGCGCCAAAGGCCCGGCCCAATTGGATCGCCGTTGTCCCAATGCCGGAACTGCCGCCATGCACCAGAAACCGTTCGCCGCCCTGCAGGCCGCCGCGCATGAAGACGTTTGACCAAACCGTAAAGAATGTCTCTGGCAGGCAGGCCGCCTGCTGCAGGCTCAGCCCCGCAGGAACCGGCAGGCAATGCGCAGCCGGTGTGGCGGCAAATTCGGCATAACCACCGCCGGGCAGCAAGGCGCAGACCGCGTCGCCCACCGCATATCCGGTTACACCGTCCCCGATCGCCGCGATGGTCCCCGCCGCCTCAAGCCCCGGTAGATCGCTGGCCCCTTTTGGCGGGTTATACAGGCCTGCGCGCTGCAGGGCGTCGGGACGATTGACACCGGCAAAGGCGATCTTGATGACAACCTCACCGTGGCCGGGTGCGGGCATCGGGCGCTGCGTCATCTGCAGCACGTCCGGGCCCCCGCTTTGGCTGATTTCAACGGCCTGCATCATCTGGGTCATCGGGCATCCTTTCGTTTGTCCCTGACCTAGCAGCGCGTGTCAGACTTGTCAGGTGGGATCGCGCCACATGCCGGGCAAATCGTTCTGATCCGGGCGCGGCTTTGGCGCCTTGACCAGACCGGCCAATCGCGACAACGGCCCGGTCAACGGCTTAAGCAACGGGTTCTTGTTGACCTCGGCCTTCAGCTTTTCAAACTGCATCACATTGTCGATGCGCCGGTCGATGAAATCATCCGTCGCCTGCCCGTCAGCAGAGCTATCGCCCAGCCAGAACAGCACAACCGATCCGTAGACAGCCGACAGGATGCTGCGCTTGGAATACCAGTTGATGTCCTCAGAGGTGTCGCCCAGCGTGGTCCAGATCAGATCAGCCGTGCCCCAGATCAGCTTTGCCCCCTCCGGTGCCAGATGCGGCAGCGCAAACAGCGCGGTGCCACGGCGCACCACCTCTTTGTCGGTCACGGCGTCAAGGCGCAGCCGGATTGCCGTCGCGACCTTGTCGCGAAACCGCATACCGGAAAAGTCCGCCGCCTGCATCGCGGCAACCATCGCCGCATCGCCGTGCTGATGAAATGCAATTGCCAGATCCAGCGCCCCGCGCGGGCACAGGGCGCGTGCCTGATCTGCGCTCAGCCCGGACTCTGCGACTGCGGCGTCAAAGGTCGCCTGCGACCAGCCATCAAAGGCGACATGGACCAGCGCCGCATCCAGAAGTGTCTGTTTCATTGGGTCAATCTGCATGGGATTCCTCTGCTTTCGCAGCCATACTAGACAACATCGGGCGGCCTTGCTATACGCGCCCTTCCTGCAACTTATTGCAAATCCAGATTAGAAAGGTGGTGTAAGCCACATGCAGGTTAGTGTTCGTGATAACAACGTCGATCAGGCGTTGCGTGCTCTGAAGAAGAAACTTCAGCGCGAAGGTGTGTTTCGTGAAATGAAGCTCAAGCAGCATTTTGAGAAACCCTCCGTGCGCAAGGCGCGCGAAAAGGCCGAAGCAATCCGTCGTCAGCGCAAGCTGGCACGGAAGAAAGCCCAGCGCGAAGGTTTGCTGTAAAAGCACGCCGTTCGACGAAACGACAAAGAACCCCGTCTTGTGCACAAGGCGGGGTTTTTGTTTGGCTTTTGTGACGAAGACCATCATCCTGCCGCAAATTTGGGGGGACGCATGACGGAACGGCCAGACGACAGCAAACGCAAGTTTCTGCGGGATATTGCGACCGGCGTGATTGCGACATCGCTGGGGGCTTTGGTCGTCAACAAATTGATTGATGGCGAAGACGTCGTCGAAACACTGGTGATCCCCAAGCTCACCAAGAACGAGCTGACTGAGCGGATCCAAAATCTGGCGCCAAACCGCTGGGTCCGATTTGATAAAGAGATCTCGCTGCGGCTGGGTCAGGCCCATCCGGAATATGCCCGCAAGAAAAGTCCTTCGTTCCAAATGGCGGTGGAGCCGTTCCACTTTGCGCAGCTCGATCTGTTGCCCAATGCGCAGATCGGGCCATGCCTTGACCGGCTTGAGATGACCAGCAACCTGGTGACATTTGGCAGTCCGGCATCAAATCAATGCGTCGCACAGCTGATGGGTCATCACCGCGATCCTGATGATCCCCTGACGTTGCGACGCATGCCAGACAGCCAACAGGCGATCAACTTTCCGATCAATTTCATGCTGGAAGCAACCAAGGATCGTCTGATCCGTCGCTCGATGGGGGCAGTCTATCACGAACCACGCTGGGGCGTAGAGGTTGCGGGCGAAGGCATATTCTTTGCAAAATCCGACCAGGGTGAACTGGCCAGCGATTATCTGGTGATCACGCGCATGCGATTTGATCAGAACTCCGACAACACATTCCTGAATTTCGCAGGCCTGCATGGGCCCGGAACCGCGGCGGTCAAACTCTTGTTTGAAAACAATCTGGCGTTTGAAACGCTGGAACGTGCCATCCGCGCACGCACGCAGGATTTTCACCAATCCTGGCAGGCGCTTGTCCCGGTCTCGCAGGTCAAGAACGTCAACGGGACTCACCGTCCAATGGAAATTGACTACCAGTCGATCATCGTGCGCAATATCCCGTATGGTTAGGAACCAGCAGGGTGAAGGCACAAACATCCCCCGCGTGCCACCGCCATCACTCGCCCCGGCATGCGTTCACCGCCGGGTTGGTGGGCGGGGCGTTTCTGCGCAGCAGAGAGCGGCGCGCATCAGACCGGCAGGGCGGTGGTCTGGCGGACAGTACGCAAAGCAAAAGAGGATTGCATCTGTGCCACCCCTGGCAGTCTGGCCAGATAGCGGCGGTGTATGCGGGCAAAATCCTCGGTATCCCCGGCAACAACCTTCAGCAGGTAATCCGCCGTGCCCGCCATCAGATGACATTCCAGCACATCGGGCACCCGCGCGACGGCCTTTTCAAAGGCATCCAACACCTCATCGGCCTGCCCTGACAGGGTGATTTCGACAAAAACCGTGGTCGGCCGCCCCATCTTGCGCAGGTCCAACAGCGCAACGTAGTCGCGAATGTACCCCTCTTTCTCAAGCCGCTGCACCCGCCGGTAACAGGCCGAGGGCGACAGATTGACAATTTCAGACAGGTCCGCGTTTGAGGTACGGCCGGATTTCTGCAGCACGATCAGGATTCTGCGATCTATCTCGTCAATCTCCATATTCTGCACGTTCCTTTCGCGGATTGGCCATTTTGCACACATTTCACCGTCAAATGTCGTGTTTGACCGTATTTCGCATCATGACTTTGCACAAGCAAGGGCAGATGATCGCAGCATTAAAGGGAGGAATCGCACCATGCACATCGGTTGTCCAAAAGAGATCAAGCCGCAGGAGTTTCGGGTTGGCATGACGCCCAATGCCGCCCGCGAGGCGGTGCAACACGGCCATCAGGTCACGGTTGAATGCGGCGCCGGTGCTGGCGCGGGTTTTCCCGATGAGGACTATCTGGACGCCGGGGCAGAGATTGCAGGGTCGGCAGCAGACATCTTTGCCCGCGCGGACATGATTGTGAAGGTCAAGGAGCCGCAAGCCGTCGAACGCAAGATGCTGCGTGAAGGGCAGATCCTGTTCACCTATCTGCACCTGGCACCCGATCCGGAACAGACCCGGGATCTGATCGCTTCGGGCGCAACCTGCATCGCCTATGAAACGGTCACCGATGACCGGGGCGGCCTGCCCCTGCTGGCCCCCATGTCAGAGGTCGCAGGCCGGCTTGCGCCGCAGGTCGGGGCCTGGACGTTGCAAAAGGCCAATGGCGGCCGGGGTGTGCTCATGGGTGGTGTGCCCGGTGTTGGCCCGGCCCGGGTCGTTGTGATCGGCGGCGGCGTCGTCGGCACCCATGCCGCCAAGATCGCCGCGGGCATGGGCGCGGATGTGACCGTTCTGGACCGGTCTTTGCCACGCTTGCGCTATCTCGACGACGTCTTCGGTGCGACGTTCAAGACCTCTTACGCCAGCGCGGGAAATACCTTTGAACTGGCGCAGGCGGCGGACCTGATCATTGGCGCGGTGCTGATCCCCGGCGCCGCCGCGCCCAAGCTGATCAGCCGGGCGCAATTGTCCGCGCTGAAACCGGGGGCAGCGCTGGTGGATGTGGCGATTGATCAAGGGGGCTGCTTTGAAACCTCAAAGGCGACAACCCATCAGGACCCGATCTATGACGTCGATGGGATCATGCATTACTGCGTCGCCAATATGCCCGGCGCAGTGGCGCGCACGTCAACCATCGCGCTTGGCAATGCCACGATGCCGTTCATGCTGTCACTGGCTGACAAGGGGTGGCGGCAGGCCTGCGAAGATGATCCGCATCTGCTGAACGGTCTGAACGTGCACGCCGGCGCGCTGACCTATTACGCGGTGGGCAAGGCGCTGGGGATTGATGTGCTTGCCCCGTCGCTGGCGCTGAAACGAGCCGGCTAGGCGGGCCGCCGGTTGCCAGGGGGCCTGCCAAGGGCAAGGCATAATCCGGGCAAGCCGTTGCGTGATCTCTCTCCCACCGTACGGTGGGAACCGATCCGCATCGGCGACGTTATCACAGCACAAAGGCGCCTGTCCCCGTGCCTTGCATGACCGGCGAGGGGTGGCGCGTTCCCCGAGGCCACCCCTCGCCGGTCAATCACCCCGCCCGATTTCGGAACGCCCCCCCCGGACCGTCCCGCGTGCCCCGGTCACCCCCCGGTGCGGATCACGATTTAAGCGTTTCCGTTGACGCAAAGAACATCGCCTGTGCCACGGCCGAGCGCACCTGATCCTCACCATAGGGTTTGGTGATCAGGAATGCCGGCTCTGGCCGTTCACCGGTCAGCAACCTTTCCGGAAAGGCGGTGATAAACACCGTTGGGATTCTGCCAAATTCGGCAAGAAGTTCGTTGACCGCATCTATGCCCGATGAATTATCCGCGAGTTGGATATCAGCAAGGATCAGATCAGGGCGGTCGGCATGGCCCATCTTGGTGGCCCCTTCATGGGTGCGCGCCACACCGATCACCGCATGGCCCATTTCGGTGACCAGCGATTCAATATCCATCGCAATGATCGCCTCATCCTCGATGATCAGAATACGCCCGGCGGTGGCCGCGTCCATTTCCCGATGCGCCACATCCAGAAGGGTGACGATCTGGTCCTGCGACAGGGACATGATCTGCGCCACCTCCTCTGCGCGAAACCCCTCAATTGTGCTCAGCAGCAGCGCCTCGCGGCTGTCGGGTGTCAGACGCGCAAGATGCTTTTGCGCCGTCTTTTCAAGACCTTCCGGCAGGACCTGCATAACGTCCAGATCGGTTCCCTTCCAGATCGCCTGCAGCGCCTTGTAAAGCGCGATCTTGGCGGGAAGCTGTGAATCAAACCGCGTGCGATCCTTTAAGATCGCCTCGAGCGTTGCCGCCGCATAAGCATCCCCGCGGGCCTGCGACCCGGTCAGGGCGCGCGCATATCGGCGCAGATAAGGCAGGAATGTCGCTATGGAGGCCGCAATATCAACCGTGCTCGAAGATGTGGCCATGGTCGTATTTCCTGACATATTTTATTGTTGTCTGGAACCAAACGCGGCGCGGGGCGTTTTGGTTCCATGAAAGTGTGTATCTAGCTCATAGATCGGTAAAACATAATGTCGACAGACGGACCAAGCCAAAAGGCGCGTGCATTGATCGACGCCAACCTCCGACGGGTGTTCCAGGAACACACGGAAGAAGAGCTGCCAGACCGCTTTAAACAGCTGCTTGAACAGCTCAAGAACGCTGAGGACAGCGGATCAGACGAGGCTTCATCATGACCAAGCCCGACCCGCGCGACGCGATCATCGAACATCTTCCGGCGCTGCGTGCCTTTGCCGTCAGCCTGACCCGTAACACCGCCTCGGCGGATGACATCGTGCAGGACACGATCGTCAAAGCCTGGAGCAACTTTGACAAGTTCAAGACCGGGACCAATCTGCGCGCCTGGTTGTTCACGATCCTGCGCAATACGTTCTACTCCAGCCGCCGAAAGGTCGCCCGAGAGGTGGCCGACGTGGATGGAATCCATGCCCAGCGCATGGCCGAAAAGCCAGCCCACGACGGGCGTCTGCAATTTGCCGACTTCAAGGCGGCGTTTGCGCAATTGCCCGTGGAACAACGCGAAACGCTGATGTTGGTCGGCGCTTCGGGGTTTTCCTACGAAGAAGCCGCCGAAATGTGTGGCGTGGCCGTTGGCACGATCAAAAGCCGCGCCAACCGCGGGCGGCTGCGCTTGGCCGAATTGATGCACCTGGACGAAGAGGGACCCGTGGAACTGACCGACAAGGCAACCGCTGCCATAATATCGACCAACGGCTGGAACGCGATGTGATGCAGGTTGGCCCAATCCGACAGGCGCGCAGACTGCGCGGCCACCTCAGTCAGCGGATGATCGTGCTGATCGCGCTTTTTGTAGCCGTGGTGCCGGTGGCGTTGATCGCCCTTGCCAGTGGTGCTGCGCCAACCGCGCTGATTGCCGTGGCCGGGCTAAGCATGGCGGCAGCGGCGCTGACCCTGCGCGCCGCGATCACTGGAACCGACCCCGATCAGCGCGCAGATCACGCTGCCGGGTCCGCAGCCACGGCCGCAGCGCGGGCGATGCGCGACCGCAATATCCTGCTCAAGGATGTGCACCACCGCATCAAGAATAACCTGCAGCTGATTTCGTCGATCATGAACATGCAGATCCGCAACGCGAAAGAGCGTGAGACCCGCCGTGTGCTGGGTCGCGTCCGCGACCGTGTGCTGGGCCTCGCCACGGTGCATCACGCACTTTATGGCAATGATGATATCGGGCGCACCAATGCGCGCAGCCTGCTTGATGATCTTTGCGCCAAAATGTTCGAATCGACCACGGCACCGGCCGGCCTGAAGATGCAGCAGGATTTTGACGACCTGCACATGCTGCCTGATCAGGCCGTGCCGCTGGCGCTGCTGACGGGCGAACTTTTGACCAATGCCCTGAACTACGCAATTGCCCAGCCCGACCGCGAAAACCGGATCAACCTTGAATTCAAGGTTCAGAAAGACGGGCAGGCCCGACTGCGCTGCAAGAACACGATTGACAGCCCGGATGACATTGCCGCGATGCAACAGGATGTCGGGTTTGGCCGTAAACTGGTGCAGGCGTTTTCCGCCCAGCTTGACGCCGAACCGGTGGTGGTGATCACCGAACGCAGCTACTGCGTCGACGTTGCATTCAATGTGGCCAGGGCGACGCCCGGACCCGCTGACTTTTAGACACCAGACAGAACAAAGGCGCACCGGACGGCGCGCCTTTGTCAGATTTTCGCGGTGTTACTTCGCAAGCGCGTCGCGAATTTCCTTCAGCAGATCCAGCTCGGTTGGGCCGGCGTCTTCTTCGGGGGCCGCCTCTTGGGGACCTTCTGCCGCGGCTTTGACCTTGTTGACGTAGCGCACCAGCATGAACACGACAAATGCGATGATCAGAAAGTTGATGATCGCCATGATGAAGGCACCATAGGCAAAGATCGAGGCTCCGGCCTCGCGTGCGGCCTCAAGCGATGCACCCTCGGGCACGTCACCTGACAGCACGGCATAGTTGTTGGTGAAATCGACACCGCCCGATACAAGCCCGATAATCGGGTTGATCAGATCACCAACCAGTGATGTCACAATCGCCGTGAATGCGGCACCGATAATGATACCAACAGCCATGTCCATGACATTGCCCTTGGCGATGAAATCTTTGAATTCGTTGATCATTTTTGTCCCCAGTAGATCTTGTTGCCCTGCACAGGCTGTCCAAGTCTGCGCAGATGCACACAGGGATAGCTCAATTCATCCACATGCCAAGGGGTTTTCTTTCCGGTCTTTCCCCCCACGTACAGTGTCACCCTGCCAAAAGGATAGAAAATGGCCGATCTTTCTGCATTCCCGATAACCAAACGGTGGCCCGCCAAGGACCCCGATGTCATCCAGCTTTACGCCTATCCGACGCCCAACGGGATCAAGGTGTCCATCGCGCTGGAAGAAATGGGCCTCGCCTATGAACCACACCTTGTCACGCTGTCGGACAGCGACGTGCGCAGCCCCGAATTCCTGTCCCTGAACCCCAACAACAAAATCCCCGCAATCATTGACCCCAATGGCCCCGAAGGGCCCATCGGCATATTCGAAAGCGGCGCGATCCTGATCTATCTTGCTGAAAAGTCGGGAAAACTCCTCGGCTCCAATGGGGCGGAACGGGCCCATATCATCCAATGGTTGATGTTCCAGATGGGCGGCGTTGGCCCGATGTTCGGGCAGATGGGCTTTTTCCACAAACTCGCGGGGAAGGACATCGCAGACCCCCGCCCCAAGCAGCGCTACGTTGACGAAGCAAAGCGGCTTTTGGCGGTCATTGACGGGCAATTGGAAGGCCGCGACTGGATTGCCGGGGGCTATTCCATTGCCGATATCGCGCTTGCCCCCTGGATCGATGCGCTGGAGTTTTACGGCACAAAGCCGCTGGTCGGTTACGAGTCCCTGAAAAACGTGCCAGCCTATGTCGACCGCTTTTTCGCCCGTCCCGCGGTGCAAAAGGCCCGGCGTATCCCCAACCCGGACGGTTAAGGGCGCTTGCCTGACAGCACATAGTCCAGAATTTGCACGACCTGCCGCGGCGTTTGCACAACCGCCAGCGCCGCGGCATCAACCTCTTTCAGCGCGTGCTGGTGATCATCGCCATGCATGACAATCAGCGATTTACCCAGGGCGGCGGCATACCCCGCATCAAACGCGGCGTTCCACTGTTTGTACTTTTCGCCAAACCGCACCACCACGATATCCGCGTTTTCGATCCCGTGACGGGTGCGGATGGCGTTCAGCTTTGCGCCCTTGTGGTCGTGCCAGAATTTGTCGGGTTCGGCCCCCATGATCGCAACGCCGCAATCATCGGATGCGGCGTGATCGGTGACGGGACCGTCAAACGAAACTTCCAGCCCTGCTGCGCCGGTGGTGATCTGGTCGCGCCAATCGGTGTGAATCTCGCCGGACAGATAGATTTTCAAAGTCATGCTTGGCCTCCTAGAGGGGGTGTTCAAAATAGATTTTGGCGGCCTCGCGACCGGTTTCAACCCAGCCGCGCCGGGCATAAAACCGTTGCGTTGCGGTCATGTCCTTGTGTGTGGCCAGCAATATCCGGGCATATCCCGCGTCCCGCGCAGCCGCCATCGCCACGTCGATCAGCTTGCGGCCCAGCCCCTGCCCCGCGCCGTCAGGATGCACCGCAAGGTTCACCAGATGGGCGTGATCGCCAAGGCTCAGCACCACGCCGCCCAACACCCTGTCTCTGCCAGTGGCAACCCAGACGTGATTGTCACGCAGGTCATCCGCCAGCCCCTGATCAACCGCTGGCAGGTCAATGCCCGCCGCCACAAACGGCGCATAGGCGCTGCGGATCGCCGCCGCCAACCCCGGCAGATCTGCAAGGGTCGCGGGCCGGATCATCCCCGCAGCACGCCGCCGGTGGCCTTTGAGACCTTGGCGATGATCTTTGCGCCGATATCAGCGATGTCGTCGTCTTTCAGTGTCTTTTCAGTGGGTTGCAACCGCACCGTGATGGCGAGCGATTTCTTGCCCTCGCCCAGCGAGCCGCCGATGAACTCATCAAAGACGCGCACGTCGCTGATCAGCGCCTTGTCTGCACCTGCCGCTGCGTTGACAAGCGTCAGCGCCTCGACGTCGGTATCCACGATAAAGGCAAAGTCGCGCTCGACAGCTTGCAGATCCTTGATCACCGCGGCGCCCTTGTTGGTGGTGCGGTTCTTGGGTTGCGGGATTTCCGCAGGCCAGATGGTAAAGCCCACGGCGGGGCCCTTCACGTCCATCTGTCGCAGAATGCGCGGATGGATTTCGCCAAAGACGGCCAGCACCTTCTTGGGGCCAAGGCAGATCTTGCCGTGCCGTCCGGGATGCCACCATTCGTCAGCCCCGCGCATGATCTGCACCTTTGCAGGGGCCCCGATGGCGGCCAGAACGGCCTCTGCGTCTGCCTTGGCGTCATAGACATCAACGTCGCGGGATGTGCCATGCACGTCCTTGGGGCCGGTTCTGCCAATCAGGATGCCGGTGATCAACGTATGCTGTTCGCCCGGTTCACCGCCATGAAAGGCATCGCCGACCTCAAACAGTGCCATATCCGCAAATCCGCGCGCCTGATTGCGTGCCGCAGCCTGCAACAGGCCGGGCAGCAATGCCGGACGCATATGCGACATTTCTGAGCTGATCGGGTTTTCAAGCATCGTGTCATCGGTCCCGCCGCTGAACAGCGCCGCAGAGGCTTGGTCGATAAAGCTGTAGGACACGCATTCATTGTACCCCAGTGCGGCACAGGTCCGCCGGGCCGCCCGCTGCCGGATCTGCGACGGGGTCAGGATCGGACGCGCAACGCCGGCATTCATCCGTGGCAGCGGCTTGCCCTCAAGCTTGGTCAGGGATGCGATGCGCGCAACTTCTTCGACCAGGTCAGCCTCACCGGTGACGTCGGGGCGCCAGGGCGGCACATGGGCCATGTCGCCTTTCAGGCGGAACCCCAGCGCGGTCAGCGTCTGGCGCTGCTGGCTTTCGGGAATGTCCATGCCGACCAGGCTGATCACCCGCTTGGCGTCCAGCTTGTAGCTGCGTGCCGTGTCCGGCACCTTGCCCGCCTGGATAAGATTGGACACCTCGCCACCGGCATATTCAAGGATCATCGCTGTGGCAAATTCCACGCCGTCCGGGGTAAAGGACGGGTCAACCCCACGTTCAAATCGATAGCGGGCGTCAGAGTTAATCTTGAGCGCGCGTCCCGCATAGGCGATCTGCACCGGATCCCAATAGGCGCTTTCGACAAAGACGTTTACCGTCTCATCGGTGCAGCCCGTCGCAACACCGCCCATGATCCCGGCAATGCTTTCCACGCCGGTGTCATCCGAAATCGCCATCTGCCCGGCCTGCAGCGCGTAGGTCTTGTCGTCGAGCGCAACAATCTCTTCGCCGCCCTTGGCCCGGTGCACCCGCAGGTTGCCATTAACCTTGTCGACGTCAAAAACGTGCAGCGGGCGGTTCAGATCATAGGTAAAGAAGTTGGTGACATCGACCAGAAAGCTGATCGGACGCAGGCCAATCGCCCGCAGGCGGTCCTGCAGCCATTGCGGGCTTGGGCCATTGTTGACGCCGCGGATTACCCGGCCGCAAAACACCGGACAGCCGTCGCGGGTGTCGTCGTCGATACTGACCGTGATATCCGCCTGAAACTGGCTTTCGATGCTGGGCGTCGCCAGCGGCTTGAGCGTGCCAAGACCCCGCGCGGCAAGATCACGGGCAATGCCACGGACACCCAGCGCATCAGGGCGATTTGGCGTGATCGCGATCTCGATCACCGGGTCGACTTTTGCCGGGTCGTTCTGCGCCAGCCAATCCACAAAGGATTGCCCCACTTCGCCCGAGGGCAGCTCAATGATGCCGTCGTGTTCGTCGCTCAGTTCCATCTCGCGCTCGGAACACATCATGCCATAGCTTTCGATACCACGGATCTTGCCCACACCGATGGTGGTGTCGATGCCGGGCACATAGGTCCCCGGCGCGGCAATCACCACGGTGATCCCGGCGCGGGCATTGGGGGCGCCGCAAATGATCTGCGTCATCCCGTCCTTGGTGTTGACCTGACAGACTTTCAACCGGTCCGCCTCGGGATGCTTTTCAGCGCTTTCAACCTGGCCGATCGTAAACGCACCCAAGGATTCGATAGGGTTTTCAACGCCTTCGACTTCGAGTCCAAGGTCGGTCAGCACATCGGTTATCTCTTCAACCGAAGCATCGGTGTCGAGGTGCGATTTCAGCCAGGAGAGCGTGAATTTCATGGGTGCGGTATCCGGTAAATCAAGTGTCGCAACCTCTTAGCGCATGTGGCGGGCAGGTGAAAGCGGTGGCCGCATGTACAGGGTTAACGGCGTTTTTACGTTGCTCTGGTGAAGTCGCGGCGACCGAAGCAGATTATGGCCACCGACATGGAACTGACCGGACGCACCTATATCTTTGCCGCCGCAACGCTGCTGATCCTTGCAGCGGCGCTTAAGGTCTATGACGACTACGCCGATACGCCTCAGGGTCAGTACCGCCTGCGCGCGCTCAAGATGTCGATCTGCGAAAAGGTCGGGGTCGGCGCGGTGTCCTTGCGGTTTGGCTGTCACCCCGACCTGATCCGTGCTGAGACCGGCGCGCGCCCCAAGGTGCGACGCGGTGCCGGCGATGCACCGTTGCCGGGCAGCTAGCCGCGGCGCTTTGCCTTAACGGCTTAGCCCGCCGTGCAGGGTTGGCACGTCCAGCGGGTTGAACCCGTAGTGATGCATCCACCGCAGGTCGCTTTCAAAGAAGGCGCGCAAATCGGGGATGCCGTATTTCAGCATCGCCAGCCGGTCGATCCCAAGGCCAAAGGCAAAGCCCTGCCATTCAGCAGGGTCAATCCCGGCATTTTTCAGCACATTGGGATGCACCATGCCAGAGCCGCCTGCTTCCAGCCAGTCGTCCCCTTCGCCCAGTTTCAGCTGGCCATCCACCCAGGAACAGCGAAAGTCGATCTCGGCAGAGGGTTCGGTAAAGGGGAAATGCGAGGCACGAAAGCGGACCTCGATCTTGTCGACTTCAAAAAAGGCGGCGGCAAATTCCTCAAGGCACCATTTCAGATGGGCCATCGAAATATCGCGATCAATGGCCAGCCCTTCGATCTGGTGGAACATCGGCGTATGGGTCTGGTCGTAATCAGCGCGATAGACGCGACCGGGGCAGATGATGCGGATCGGTGCGCCCTGCGCCTCAAGCGCGCGGATCTGCACCGGGCTGGTGTGCGTGCGCAGCACATGCGGCGGGCGGTCGTCGCCCTCTCTCCGGTGCGTGTAAAATGTGTCCATCTCAGCCCGCGCCGGGTGGTGGCCGGGGATATTCAGCGCATCAAAGTTGTACCAGTCGCTTTCGATCTGCGGCCCTTCGGCAACCGAAAAACCCATATCGGCAAAGATCGCGGACACCTCTTCGGTGACCTGGCTGATCGGGTGGATCGACCCTTGCCGCGTCGGGCGTGCGGGCAACGTCACATCAAGCCATTCATCGCGCAGGCGCGCGTCAAGCGCCGCATCGGCAAGCGCCGCCTTCTTGGCCACCAGTGCGGCGTTAATTTCGCCTTTCAGGGCGTTCAGTGCCGGGCCGGCGGTTTGGCGTTCTTCCGGCGTCATCTTGCCCAGTTCGCGCATCTGCAGGCTGATCTCGCCCTTTTTGCCCAGCGCCTGAACCCGCAGGTCTTCAAGGCTGTTTTCGTCTGCGGCATTGCCAATCAGGTCAAGGTATTTGGCTTTGAGATCGTCCATTGCGCGGCCCTTTTTTGTCCAAAGACCTGCTACCCCGCCTGACCCCGCCTTGCAAGTTGCACACGTTCCGCAATTTATGAGATGTTATGATATGTCTGACTATCAGGTGGCATGGACCGGATGATCCCGCTATGTGAATTTTTTGCTGCAACGCAGGGCGCGATGGCGCGCGGCGCTGACAGGGAAATCTCGGTGCCCATCGGGTTTCTGGATGATCTTTACCGTGCCACCACGCTGGATGAGGTGCTAGGCGTCTATTCCGTCTGGGGACGCCAGATCACCCGGGCTGACCGCTGTTCGGTCGCGCTGCGCGACGGGCCGGGGCAGCTGATGATCCATGCGCTTAATGGCGCATTCGGAATTGCCAAAGGCACTGTGCACAGGACGGAAAATACCGTTGTGGGGCAGGTCTATGCACGGCGCGAAATGCTGTTTCTGCCCGATGTGGCGCGGGTTGATCAGATTGACGCGCGCCGGGTGCAGGCGCTGGGTTATGCCGCGGCGGTTTTCGCGCCGATCATCACCAGCGATCGTTGCTTTGGCGCGCTCTGCGTCACTTACAAAAATCCGCTTGATAACCCGGGAAAACCCTTGGCGCTGTTGCAGGCGATGGCGCGCTGCCTCGCCACGCAGCTGCTGGTGATCGAACAAATGAAAAGCCTGCGGCTGATGGCACGCACGGATGCGCTGACCGGCGCCAAGAACCGGCACTTCCTGTCCGAACAATCCGACCACGTCTGGCAGGCATGGCGCCAGGATGATGTCGCCTTCAGTTTCCTGTCGCTGGACATCGACCATTTCAAGGCGATCAACGATTCCCACGGCCATGATGTGGGCGATGCGGTTCTGCGGATGCTTGTTGACCGCTTGCAGGGGAACGTGCGCGGGCAGGATACGCTGATCCGCACCGGCGGTGAGGAATTTGGCCTGCTGATGGCCCGCGTCGGCCTTGATGACGCGATCCCCATGGCAAGCCGCCTACGCGAAACCGTCGTGTCCCAGCCCTTTGCAATTTGCGACCTGCGATTGCCAATCACGGTCAGCTTCGGGATTGCCGCAGCATCACAGGCAGATCAGACCTTTGAAGATGTGGTCAAACGCAGTGACGTCGCCCTCTACCGGGCCAAGGAAACCGGGCGCGATCGCATCATCGTGGCCCGCGACGATCAGCTGTTGCCGGCCTGACGGCGCCCCCCCGCGCCCATGCGGCCCAACAAAAAAGGCCACACAGCGAACTGCGCGGCCTTTTGGAATGTCTTGCGGCAGATGGCTTAGGCCATGGCTGCCTTTGCTTTGCCAACGATGGCCGCAAATGCCTCTGGTTCGTTGACGGCCAGATCGGCAAGTACCTTGCGGTCCACTTCGATCCCCGCAAGGGTCAGGCCGTTGATGAACTTGGAGTATGTCAGCGACTCATCAATTGAACGCACACCGGCGTTGATCCGCTGGATCCAGAGCGAGCGGAAGTTCCGCTTGCGGTTATGCCGGTCACGGGTGGCATATTGGTTGGCTTTGTCGACGGCCTGCTTGGCGACCTTGAAGGTCTTGGAGCGACGGTCGTAATAACCTTTGGCAGCGTCGAGAACTTTCTTGTGACGACGATGAGTGACTGTTCCGCCTTTAACGCGCATATCTCAAATTCCTTCTAATTAACGTGCGTAGGGCATCATCGGTTTGATGATACCTTCGTCAGCTTTGCAAAGCGTGGTGGTGCCACGTGCATTGCGGAGGAATTTGTTGCTGCGCTTGATCATGCCGTGGCGCTTGCCAGCCTGGGCAGCGACCACGCGGCCAGAGGCCGTCACTTTGAACCGCTTTTTGCAGCTCGATTTCGTCTTCATCTTCGGCATTTCCGTCTCCATCTTTGGGTCGGTTTACGCACGACTCGGCATGCCATTCTGGCCGGCCGCGCGGGTGAAGGTGGCGATATAGGACAGGATCACGGATCGCACAAGCCCGTTCAGCCCCCATAGGGGGACAAAATCGGGGTTATTGCGTGTAGCGGGCAACCACGCGGACAAAGACGTCCGGCAAGGTGTCAAATCCGTAGCTGGTGGGGCGTTGCTGCACCGCATAACCGATCATCAGACCGCCAATCAGGATCAAATAGGCAGGCAACCGTGGGGCCCGCCCATCCAGCAGCGCGCTGACGATTGCGGGAATCGCCAGTACGGCGATGACAAAACCGACGACAAAAAACAGATCCGGGTCCATGACCCACCCTCTACGCAATAATGGTTACCAGTGTATTACTCTGGATCAGCCGCGAAAATCAATCGCTCTGCTACAGGTGCGACGCGCAGAATATTGGTCGACCCGGGCGTATTGAACGGCACCCCGGCGGTGACAACAACCATGTCGTCTTCGGTGGCCATCTCCTGGGATTTTGCGGCGCGCACGGCGGCGATAACCGCATCCTTGAATCGGTCAACCGGGCCAGTCACGACACAATTGTTCCCCCAGGACAGGCACAGGCGACGCGCGGTGGTGATGTAGTTGGTCAAGGCCACAATCGGCACCCGCGGACGTTCACGCGCCACCAAAAGCGCGGTCGCGCCGGACTGCGAAAAGCAGCAAATCGCCTTGATGTCCGTCGTTTCCGCGATTTCGCGGGCGGCGGCAACGATGCCGTCGGCAACTGTCGTGCGTTTGGCGACGCGCGACGCTTCGATGATCTCGGTATAGGTCGGATCGCTTTCGACCTCTTGCGCGACGTTGTTCATGGTTGCGACCGCTTCGATGGGATAGCTGCCTGCCGCGGATTCCGCGGACAGCATGATTGCGTCGGACCCTTCGTAAATCGCCGTTGCCACGTCCGACACTTCGGCCCGTGTCGGCATCGGCGATTCAATCATTGATTCCAGCATCTGTGTGGCCACGATCACGGGCTTGGCAGCGGTGCGGCATTTGCGCACCAGCTGTTTCTGGATCGGCGGCACGTTCTGCACCGGCAATTCGACGCCCAGATCGCCGCGGGCCACCATGATGCCGTCGCTGACCGCCAGAATATCGTCAAAGTTCTTGACCGCTGCGGGCTTTTCGATCTTGGACAGGATCGCCGCGCGACCATTGCACAGGGCGCGGGCCTCGGCCACGTCAGAGGGGCGCTGCACAAAGGACAGGGCCAGCCAATCAACGCCCAGCTCGCAGACAAATTCCAGATCCTTGCGGTCCTTTTCCGACAATGCGGCCAGCGGCAGCACAACATCAGGCACGTTCACGCCCTTGCGGTTGGAAATGACGCCGCCGACGATGACTTCGCAGTCGGCAAAATCCGCACCGCAGTCCTTGACCCGCAGCTTGATCTTGCCGTCGTTGACCAAAAGGTGCGATCCCGGCTCAAGCGCGTCAAAGATTTCCTTGTGCGGCAGGCAGACGCGGTTCACGTCCCCCTCGGCGCTGTCCAGGTCCAGCCGAAAGGCCGCCCCCTCGATCAGTTCTTCCTCGCCCTTGGCAAAAACGCCGACGCGCAATTTCGGGCCCTGCAGATCGGCCAGAATACCGATCGGGCTATCAAGATCCTTCTCGACCTTACGAATGATTTCGTGCCGCACGCGGATTTCGTCGTGATCCCCGTGGCTCATGTTCAGGCGAAAGACGTCCGCGCCGGCCTCGTGCAGTGCGCGGATCATCTCGTAGTCATTTGAAGCAGGGCCAAGGGTAGCGACAATCTTCACATTGCGGTGGCGTCTCATGGGGAGGTTCCTTCGGATCGTAGGCATCGTTAGCGGTAACGAAAAGTTGCGCCCTTATTGCGCAATTCCATTCCGGTCACAACTGGCCTAAAGGCGGTAACAGGATAATGACGGTGCCCATGCAACACGATGCCTATGAAATAAGCGGTGCGGACCGGGTAAGCCGTTGGCTTATCACATGTGATCACGCAACCAACCGCGTCCCCGACTGGGTCAACGGCGGTGACCTTGGGTTACCCTGCGCGGATATGGCCCGCCACATCGCTTATGATCCCGGTGCCGCCGGGGTGTCGCTGGCGCTGGCCAAGGCGCTTAACGCGCCGGCGATTCTGTCGCGGTTTTCGCGTCTGGTCATCGACCCCAACAGGGGTGTTGATGATCCGACGCTGCTGATGCGGCTTTATGACGGGACAGTCATTCCCGCCAATGCCCGCGCGGACAAGGCCGACCGCCTGACCCGCCTTTATGAGCCCTATCATGACGCATTGGCCCGGCTGGCCGCCCGGCAAGATGACACGGTGATCTGCGCGGTTCACAGTTTTTCCCCGAAATTGCGCGGCCGCAGGCCCCGCCCCTGGGACATCGGCATCCTTTATTCCCACACCGATGATCGGCTGGCCAAACCGCTGATTGCCGCGCTGCGACAAGAGGACTGGTGTACAGGCGAAAATGAACCATATTCTGGGCATCTGCCCGGTGATGCGATCGACCGCCATGCGCTGCAGCACAATCGCCCCAATGTGCTGATTGAGCTGCGCAATGACCTGATTGCCGACGCTGCCGGTCAAACGCTCTGGGCACAGCGCCTTGCTCCGATCTTGTCGGATGTGCTGGCCAAAACCGGTCTTTGAAGGAGAACACAATGGACGATCAAACCCGTATCGAGCTAGAGGCCGCCGCCTTTCGTCGCCTGCAAAAGCACCTGCAAGAGGACCGCACGGATGTGCAGAACATCGACATGATGAATCTGGCCGGGTTCTGCCGCAACTGCCTGTCGCGCTGGTATCAGGAAGCGGCAAACGAACGCGGCATCGAAATGACAAAGGACGAAGGACGTGCTGCGTTTTATGGCATGCCGTTTGACGCATGGAAGGCCAAGTACCAGACCGAGGCCAGCGCCACCGCAAAGGCCGCCTTTTCCAAAAGCCACCCGGATCACTAAGACCGCAGCCGGGCCGCGTTATTGTTGCGCGGCCCATTCGCGGTTGTTGGTCAGGTGGCGCACCTCGCCCAGTTCCGCGATGCCCGCATCATAAACCGCGATGGCGGCAGGCCAATCGCCACCCTCTCCCAGCCGCCGCGCCCAGGTGTCGTAGATATAGACCTTCACGTCGGTCACAGCGTCTTCGGGCATCACCTCTGACACCGCGTCGACGAAATTCAGCGCCGCATCTGGGCTTTCGTCAAGCAGGGCAGAGGCCCGGCGACCCACCAGCGATTCCATCACCTTGTCGGCATCGCGGATGTCGCGCAGCTGGCCCCGCATGCTGCGCGCTGCCGCGATCAACCCCTCTGCGCCGCCGTCGCGCAGGGCGTCTGCCAGCCATTCCTGAATAATGTAATCGGTGTTGCGGTTGAGGTCGCGCGCATTGGGGTAACGCGCCTGCCCGGCCCGGTAGGCCTGCAAGGCGGCGGGCCAGTCGCGCGCCGTTATCCAGTGCTGGCCGATGGCACTGAACAGGGACACCGTCAGCTCTTCGGCGTCAGCCTCCGACAGTTCGGGCACCGCTGCGGCAACAAGGGCGCGGGCATCGGCAATCCGCCCGGCGTCAACGTCGCGGAACGCAGCGCGGCGCAGCGTTGTGACACCCATCTCCGCGATCTTGTCATGACCGGGGAACAGGCTGTTCAACTGGCGCATGACTGCGACCACGCCGACGGCGCTGGCATCCTGTTCCGCAGCGCGGGTCCACTCTTGCGCCACATAGACGGCATTGCGCGACAATTGCCGCGCCTCCGGAAAGCGCGACAGGCCGGCGGCGTAGATGTCCGCCGCTGTGGCCCAGTCGCCCGCATCCATCGCCGCCGCCGCGCTGCGGTCGATCACATAGGTCGACAACTCCTCATAGGTCTCAGCCGACAAAAGCAGTTGCGCCACATCCAAAGCCTCGTTTGCCGCGTCAAACTCACCCCCGTTGGCAAGTGTGATCACCTGATTTTTGACCTGCACCTCTTCAAAGCCGCTGTCAGCGGCAAAATCGGGAAAGAACCCGCGCAGACTGGCATTCACCGCCGCAAGCGCCTCTGGCCCACCGCTTTCAAACGCCTGCCGTTGCCATTCATGGGCGAGGTATCGCGCGTTGGTGGTCAGGATGCGGGCGTCCGGAAAAGCGGCGCGCCCCGCGGCATAGATCTCTGCCGCACCGGCCCAATCGCCCGCGTCAATCAGCGGATGGCCAAAGCGTTCATAAATCGCAGCCCCCAATGTGGTGATGTCGCCGGGGTCCTTGAACAGGGCCCGCGCGGCGTCGACGCGGATCAGCCCTGTGGCGATATCGGGGGTCTGTGCCGGATCGGTAATGACGCTGCTGACGTAGGACCGTGCGACGCGGGAAAGGCGGTCTTCTTCCGGAAAGGCGGTGAACATGCCTTGCAGGAATTGCAGTCCTTGCGCGTAATCACCCGCGCCCCGCGCGCCTTCCTGCGCAAGATAGCGCAGGTTGCCCGCAATCCGGTGATCGTCGGGAAAGGTATCAAGCCCGGCGCGCATCACCGTTTTGGCGGTCTCAAAATCGCCACTGTCCATCAGCGCATTCGACCAGCGTAAAAACAGCCCGCGTCGCCAGTTTTCCAGTTCGGCCTTCGCCCCTTCAGACAACAGCGGCGCTCCGGTTTCCGTGGCGTCCAATGCGGCCTGCCATTGCCCCGCACTGATCAGCTCTTCGGCCTGCTGGGTGAACAGATGCGCCTCAAGCGGGGCGAAATCCTCATCCGGGATCGCAGCGGCGGCCTCCTGCAGGACCGCCAGCGCCCCGTTGAGATCACCGGCACTGGCCAGACTGGTGGCCTGGCGCTGCCATATGCCAATGTGGCGGGATGCCAACGCCCGGTCCGCAGGCGCAAGCGCGACGCCAACCTGCGCCACCGCCAGCGCCCGGTCCCACGCCTGCGCATCGGACAGATCACTGCTCCACCGGCCCAATGCCGCCAGCGCGTTCTTGACGGCCGAGTCGAACTCCGGGTCCAGGTTCAGCGCCCGAAAATTGGCAACCAGCGCATCGTCGTAGCGGCCATCCTGCAGCGCAGTGACCCCGTGATTGTAATAGATCAACGCCGCCAGCCCGGACATGTCAATTTCGCGGCGCTTTGATTTGTTGGCCTGCGGAATATAGGTGTAGCCGGTCAGTTCCTCGAACTCCGCAACCCGGTCACGACGCGGGTTGAACCCCTGCTGCGTTGTGGTTTCCACATCCATGTGGTTGGCCCCGTCGTAAAGGATGGCAAAGGCATGGTCGGGCACCTCGATCGCCCGCACATCCAGCCCCAGCCGCTGGCCCAGCGCGACATAGATCACCGCTGACGACACACAGTTGTAAACGCCACTGTCCAGCAGCGTGTGCAGGTCGGTCTGCCCTTCTTCATAGCCGCCGGTCAGGTGTTCGTCGTGCAACCACGCCAGTAATTCGCCCCCGACATCCGCGCGTGATGCCGTCAGGTCCAGCCGGTCGCGCGCGGCGGCTTCCAGCGCGTCGATACGCGCGATAAAGCTGCCCCTGTCACTGTCGCGGGTCACACCGGAGGCATGCAGCGCCAGCGTTTCAAAGGCCCGCACATCTACCGCGCCGGCTGCGGCATCGGCAAACAGGGCCTGTTCCTGTGGCGTCAGTTCAAAGGCATCGGCGTCCAGCGTCTGAAGCTCTGCGATTAGTGCAATCGCCTCTGCCGGAGAATGGTTGAACGCATAGGCCGATTCAGGCGGTCCGAAATGGCCATGCAAGGCGATGTCGGCCAGCGTCACATGGGTGGCTTCGGGCGCGGGGAAAATCCGCAACATCACCCAGCGCGCCGCCACCGGTTCAAAGCCAAAGGCGATCTCGGGGTCAAACGCATCGACCGACGTGTTGCGGACTGAACTGAAACCGACCACCTCTGAAACGGTCGATACCAACAGGTCAATCTGCGCGGGCACCGATTGGTCCTGCCCTGTGGCCAGGACCACGTTCAGGTGTTGCGGCGCGGCGATGTCCGCGTCCAGTTGAAAGACCAGATCCACCGGCGCGCCGCCACGGGCCGGGATCGTGACGCTTGTCGCGGGGTCGTCGTCCCGCAGCGCGCGGACCTCTGCGGCAGAAAGCGTCAGCGCGACGGGCCCCAGCAGATCGGCGGATTGCAACAGGTCAACCGCATCACCGGCTGGGGCGGCGGCCAAGGGGGCGGCCGCAAGGCAGGATGCAAGGGCGGTGAACAACAGATGTCTTGGCATTGGCGGCTCTCCCCGGATGGCAGGTATCAACCTAGCATCGCGGCAAGGGCTTCGCCAAATCCAAAGGGCAACCGCCGCTAAAGCGGGGTGAAACGCCCGTCTTCGAACTCTGCCCGCGCCCGCACCCAGACCGTGCCATCAGCGTCGTCATAGATCACCACATCGCTGCGGTCCGCCTCAAGGATCCCATCGCACATCCGCCGGTATAGCCCGCCTTTCCGGTGCCGATGGGTGGCGCGCCAGCCGGTTGCGTCCGGGTAAGCGACGCCACGCGACACCGCGCGCCGCAGCCGTGTCAGAATACCTGCCGTCATGCCAGCAGGACCGATCCGGTAATCGCGTTGGGCCGATAGGTGGTGCAACCCTTGCAGCCAGAGGCATAGGCCTCAAGATAGACGTCCTCAAAAGCCTCAAACGGGATGTCTTCAGGGCAGTTCACGGTTTTCGAGATCCCGCTATCAACCCATTTTTGCGCGGCGGCCTGCATCCTGACGTGATCAAAGGGCTGCAAATCCGCCGCGGTGACAAAGGTATCGGGCAAGGCGGCCTCTGGTCCGAACATCTGTTCGTACAACCAAACCGCATAGTCTTTGACATCTTCGCGGCCGGAGTTCCCGTCAGGCCGGATGATCATCCGGCTGTAGGACTTGGCAAAGATCGGCTCGATCCCCGATGAAACGTTACCGGCAAACATCGACACCGTGCCGGTGGGGGCGATCGTGGTCAGGGTGCCATTGCGCAGCCCGTGTTTTGCGATCTCGTCCTGCACGTCCTGGTCAAGCGCCTGGATCGCTGGCTGTTGCAGGTGTTTCCTGGCGTCATACAAGGGGAAGCTGCCGCGTTCCTTGGCCAATTGGGCCGAGGCCCGATAGGCCGCATTCTGGATCGTTTGCATCCAGGTGCCCAGCAGGAATTCCGCCTTAGGCGATCCGTAACGGGCCGACAGCATGATCATCGCATCCGCCACCCCGGTGGCACCAATGCCGATCCGCCGCTTTGACTGCGCCTCGTCGCGCTGCGCGTCCAGCGCATAACGCGAGACATCCAGTGCGTTGTCCAGCATGCGCACAGCAACCGTGACCAGGCGGCGCAGTTCACTTAGGTTCAGCCGCGCCTCCGGGCTGAATGGGGCCTGCACCAGCTGCGCAAGGTTGACCGAGGCCAGCGGGCAGGTGCCATTGGGCGGCAGCGGCTGTTCCGCGCAGGAATTGGTCGCGCTGATCGTTTCCAGGTAGTTCAACGGGTTGGCCGCGTTGATGCGATCAATGAACAGAACGCCGGGCTCTGCGGCGGCGTAGGTCTGCTGCATGATCCTGTCCCAAAGGTCGGCGGCGCTGACCGTGCGCACGACCTTGCCCTGCCACATCAGATCCCAGTCTGCCCGTGCGCGCACCGCGCCCATGAAGGCATCCGTGACCATGACCGAAACGTTGAAATTGCGCATCCGCTGGCGGTCGGATTTCACTGCGACAAATGCCTCGATATCAGGGTGATCACAGCGCAGCGTGGCCATCATCGCGCCCCGCCCCATGCCGGTCACCAGCATCTTGCAGACCGAATCGCAGATGTCCATGGCACCCAGTGGCCCGGCCGCCGGGCAGTCCAGACCGCGCACAACAGTGCCGCGCGGGCGTAAAGTCGAGAAATCGAATCCGATGCCGCCACCCATTTGCATGGTTAATGCCGCGTCCTTAACGGTTTCCATGATTCCGTTAACCGAATCGGGAATGGTGCGCATGACAAAGGTGTTGGACAGCGTCACATTTCGCGCGGTCCCGCAGCCGGACAGGATACGCCCGGCTGGCAAAAGTTTGAAATTCTTTAATGCACTGTAAAAGGTTTGCGCGGTCTGTTTTCGGTTTCGCGTCACCTCGGCCTGCGCCAATCCTTCCGCCACGCGTTCCCATGTTGCATGTACCGAATAATCAATAGTTCCAGCGGCAGTCCGGTATTGATATTTCGCGCGCCAGATTTGTTCTGCTATAGGTTGCGAAAAGATTTGGCTGTCGTATGTGGCCTTTCTCTGGTCGTGCATTAGCGTAATCCCACCCAATTTGTTAATAAACATTAACGAATTGTTAACTAATAATGTTAAGCAACTGTTAATACCGTTACGAAAATGCTGCGAATTTTGCGTAATTCAACGAAACGTGTACAAACCTTTAAGTTGTTAACGATGCTAGCAGATGAATGCCTAAATTTTGGGCAAATTAAGGATAACCACGGTGCAATTGGCGAGTTGCCTTAACCAATGATGGACCAGAATCACCTGACCCGCGCCACAATGGGTGCAGGAAACTCTGGGCGCTTAGGAGTGTCTTAATGGTGGCTGTTTATCGAAACATCCGACGTGACAAACATAGGATGCTCCGATGACGAAACTATACGCCTGCCTTGGTTCGGGAAACTGCATGAAGCCATGGCTGGCTATGCAGCAGCTTGGACACACCTTTGAACTGACCCTTGTTGATGTCCTGAAGGGAGAGCAGAAATCGCCGGAATACCTGGCGGTCAATCCGCTTGGCGTGGTGCCCTATCTGGTGACCGATACGGGTATGGGCATTGGCGAAAGCAATGCGATGCTGTGGTATCTGGCCGAAGGGTCCAAACTGATGCCCAGTGATCCGTCAGAACGGGCCGCGGCGCTGCAATGGATGTTCTTTGAACAATCCAAGCTGGAGCCCTTCATTTCGCCGGCGCGGTTCTTCACCACAATTCTGCCGCAGGAACGCACAAGCCGTGCCGCTGATATCGCGGCCTGGCAGGAAAGCGCGGCACCGGGTCTGGCGCGGCTGGATTCGCATCTGGCCAACCGCGATTTCATGCTGGATTCCGGCTATTCTATCACCGACATCGCCATGTTTGGCTATGTGCATGTGCTGGAAGAAGCCGGGCTGCTGCTGGCTGACTATCCCGCCATCGCGACCTGGATCAACAAAGTGACACAAACAGAAGGGTTCCGCCCACTGTCAGAGCTTGGACAACACAGAAGTCGGGCCGCATAGGTCAATTGCGTGACAGCGCATAAAAGGAAAATCGTGGGAAATGCATCCATCCAGCCTTTGAAAACCGTCGTCCCCGACCCTCACGAGTCGGGCGACGATCCTATTGCATTGGCGCGGCGCCTGCAGGTGCCGATCTGGATATTTGACATCGACAATTCTTCGATTGCCTATGCAAATGCGCCGGCTTGCCATCTTTGGCAGGCCGAAACGGAAGAGGAACTAACCTCGCGCGTGATGGCATCGGACATGTCAGCAACCGTGGCCAAGCGGCTGAAGCAGTATCAGGCGGATTTCATCGAAAGCGATGCCACATTCAATGAAATGTGGACGCTCTATCCCAATGGCGAACCCAAAAGCGTGATGGTCGTCTATTCCGGCTTTGTGCTGCCCGATGGCCGCATGGCCATGCAATGCGAAGTGCTGGGCGGGACAGAGGATGAACCGGAAAACCTGCGCAGCGCAGAGGCGCTGTTGCACACCGATGTGATGATCACCTTGTTCAGCAAGAAGGGGCCGACCCTTTATCTGAACCCGGCCGCGCGCAACGCGCTGGTGATGCCGATGAAGTCGTTCTCGGACATCTTTGCCTTTCCGGCCGACTATGCCGATCTGATGATCGAGCTCAGCGTGACCGGCGAACATCGGCTTGTCGCCGAAATTCTGACCGTATCCGGCAAACGCTGGTTTGATCTTTCGGCCAAGTCCTGCCTGGATGCGGCGACCGGAGAACCGGCGATCCTTGTGACTGCGATTGACGTCAGCGAACTGAAGGTCGCGCGTGACAAGGCGCGTTATCTTGCTGATCGGGACCAGCTGACCGGCTGCTACAACCGCGCCTATTTGCAGAATCACCTGTCGGTGCTGTCTCTCCGCGACATTGCCGACGATGCGGCGATCATCTTTTTTGATGTCGACCGCTTCAAGACGATCAATGACAGACATGGGCACGAGGCGGGCGATACCGTCCTGACCCAGATCGCCGCGCGCGCGCGCGCCGTACTGCGCGAAGAGGATGTGGTCTCGCGATTGGGCGGGGATGAATTTGTCATTCTGCTTGAGAACCTCAAACACCCCGATGCCATTGATGCCGAGGTGGCGCGGATCAAGGATGCGATTACACAGCCCATTTTCCATGACGTCACCCGGATTGAGGTTTCGGTCAGCATGGGGGTTGCGGTTTTCAACCCCGGCACCACCGATTTTGCCGAGGTGATGCGCCAGGCCGACATTGCCCTTTATACGTCCAAGCAATCGGGCCGCGATTGCTGGACCCTCTTTAACGAGGCGATGGGCGACGCCGCCCAGGAACGCGCCGTGATCGAGGACGAGCTGATCACCGCATTGGAAAATCAGGAATTTATCCTGCATTATCAACCCCGTCGCAATCTAAAGACAGGGCAGGTTGTCTCAGTCGAGGGGCTTGTGCGATGGCAGCACCCGCAAAAGGGGCTGATCCCGCCAAACACCTTCATCCCGATCTGCGAAGAAACCGGCATGATCGAAGAACTGGGCCGTCTTGTGCTTGAAATGGGCGTCGCGCAGGCGATCGCCTGGCAGGACAGCGGGCGCGACATTGATGTGTCCTTGAATGTCTCGCCGCGGCAATTCAACGACGATCAGCTGCTGACCACGCTGTTGGATCTGTCGCAAACGCCCGGCTTCCCATCCGGCAAGGTGGAGCTTGAGATCACAGAAAGCGTCCTGATCGGCGACCACGAAGAGATCGCTGAAAAGCTCAAGACCATTACAAAAATGGGCTACCGGGTTGCGATTGATGATTTCGGGACCGGTTATTCGAACCTGTCCTACATTTCGCGCTTTCCGCTGAACTGCCTCAAGATCGACCAGTCCTTTGTTAAGCAACTTCCTGAATCCGGCCCGATCATCAGCCTGATCCTGACGTTGACCCGTCAGTTTGGCGCGACCGCCGTGGCCGAAGGGGTTGAGACCGAAGAGCAACTGGAATGGCTCACCGCGCATGATTGCGAACAGGTACAAGGATATCTGTTCTCTCCGCCCGTCTCGATTGACGAGTTTGATGATGTGATGGATCGGTTGCGCAACGACGGCTTCCAGCCACAGGCATAGCGGCCCGTCCCGTTTGCATCGCTCTTACATATCAACAAGAAACCCCGCCGCAGTTCCCTGCGACGGGGCAATATTTGCCAGAAGATCCTGGTTTATTCGTCGCCTTTCAGCGCCGCACCCAGAATGTCGCCCAAAGAGGCACCGGAATCCGAAGATCCGTATTGCTCCACGGCTTCTTTTTCTTCTGCGATTTCGCGCGCCTTGATCGACAGACCCAACTTGCGGGTCTTGCTGTCGATGTTGGTCACACGCACGTCGATCTTGTCACCAACGCCAAAACGCTCTGGGCGCTGTTCGGCACGGTCACGGGACAGATCGCTGCGGCGAATGAAGGATTTCATGCCTTCGTATTCGACCTCAACACCGCCGTCTTCGATCTTGGTCACTTCAACAGTGATGATCGAACCGCGCTTCACGCCGCCAATGGCGTCGGCAAACGGATCGCCATCAAGCGCCTTGATCGACAGTGAGATACGCTCTTTTTCGACGTCAACTTCAGCGACCTTGGCTTTGACCATGTCACCCTTGCGGAAATCGCCGATGACATCTTCGCCGCGACCTTCCCAGGTCAGATCAGACAGGTGAACCATGCCGTCGATGTCGCCTTCAAGGCCAATGAACAGACCAAATTCGGTGATGTTCTTGACTTCGCCTTCGACTTCGGTGCCCTCAGGGAATTGTTCTGCAAAGACTTCCCATGGGTTGCGCATGGTCTGCTTGAGACCAAGGGAAACGCGGCGCTTGGCGCTGTCGATTTCCAGAACCATGACTTCGACTTCTTGTGACGTAGACACGATCTTGCCGGGGTGCACGTTCTTCTTTGTCCATGACATTTCAGACACGTGAACCAGACCTTCGACACCTGGCTCCAGCTCAACAAATGCGCCGTAGTCGGTGATATTGGTCACGCGGCCCGTGTGCACGCTTTCCATGGTGTACTTGGCTTCAACGGCATCCCAGGGATCGTCCTGCAGCTGTTTCATGCCAAGGCTGATACGGTGGGTTTCCTTGTTGATCTTGATGACCTGAACCTTGACCGTCTCGCCGATCGACAGGATCTCGGACGGGTGGTTCACACGGCGCCATGCCATGTCGGTCACGTGCAGCAGACCGTCAACACCGCCAAGGTCAACAAAGGCACCATATTCGGTGATGTTCTTGACGACCCCGTCAACTTCCTGGCCTTCGGTCAGGTTGCCGATCACTTCGGCGCGCTGCTCGGCACGGGATTCTTCAAGGATCGCACGGCGCGACACAACGATGTTGCCACGGCGACGGTCCATTTTCAGGATCTGGAACGGCTGCTTGAGACCCATCAGAGGGCCCGCGTCACGCACCGGGCGGACATCAACCTGCGAACCGGGCAGGAAGGCAACAGCGCCACCAAGGTCCACTGTAAAGCCACCTTTGACGCGGCCAAAGATCGCGCCATCGACACGTTCTTCGTCGGCGTAGGCCTTTTCCAGACGATCCCAGGCTTCTTCACGACGGGCCATCTCGCGCGAGATGACAGCTTCGCCGCGGGCGTTTTCAACCTGGCGGAGGAAGACTTCGACCTCGTCACCAACTGAAAGTTCAGCCTCTTCACCGGGGTTTGCAAATTCTTTGATATCGACGCGGCCTTCCATCTTGTAGCCTACGTCGATGATGGCTTGGCCTGCTTCAATCGCGATGACCTTGCCTTTGACAACCGATCCTTCGGATGGTGTGTCGATTTCGAAGCTTTCGTTCAGGAGGGCTTCGAATTCCTCCATTGTGTTATCAGCCATGTGGCAGTTTTTTCCTAATCTAGCTTTTATACGGGCCGTGCGGTTGTCTCCGCCGGTCTTTGGGTTTCAATTGGCCGTTTGTGCCAAGGCGGATAACAAAACAACAGGGCCAGCTTTCGCTAGACCCTGCTCAAGTCTCACATCCGCGCCTGTCTCGGCACTTCGACAAGGCGGGCTATAGGGGGTTTTTGCCTGTGTGGCAAGGCTTCCGGGGCAAATTTGCGCTGACCTGACCCATCATCTGCACCGCGCCGCGCCGGTGCGCGCGATCCCCATCGCGGATCTGCGGGTGGGGATGGCCAGCGCGGTCAGTCCATGGCCGCTGTCCGGGGGCCAAATACGGCGCACCAGCGCGCCGTTGCACGCCCTGGCCGGGCTCCAACCCTCAGCTGGTCCAAACCGGTGTGTTACAAAATCTTCATTTTTCATCCAGCTCTAATTTATTTATTCATGAATTATGGAAACAATGATTCCAAATCGACTTTTTACGCTCGGCCACCCGCGCCGGCTGGACCTGTTCCGCCTGTTAATGCGGCGCTACCCGGATCGCGTACCAGCAACCGAACTGGCGCAGGCGCTTGGCCTGAAACCAAGCACGCTATCAACCTATGTCAACGCGCTGATGCAGGCTGGCCTTGTCAGTCAGGAACGCAGCGGCACCTCGTTGCGCTACCGGATCGACATGGATGCGGCCCGCGAAACCATCAGCTATCTGCTGCATGATTGCTGCCGGGGGCGACCGGAGATCTGCGCGCCTGATGCCATGTCCGGCACAATTGCAGACCGCCCAATCGCTGACCGGCCCGCAAGGGTCCTGTTCATCTGTACTGGCAATTCCGCACGATCAATCCTGGCGGAATCAATTCTGAACGACATTGCGCCGCAACGCTTCGACGCCCATTCCGCCGGCACCAAACCCCGGTCCGGGCCACACCCCCTGGCGGTTGAGGTGCTGCGCCAGCGCGGGCACACGACGTCGCCCCTTCGGTCCAAGAACATCTCTGAATTTCAAGCGGGCGAAGCGCCAGACTTTGACTTTGTTGTCACGGTCTGCAACCGGGCCGCCAACGAAGATTGCCCCGCTTGGCGCGGCCACCCGGTCAGCATCCATTGGAGCCTCGCAAACCCGATCCGCGATGACCGCACCGATGCGGAAAATAGCCACGCCCTGCACCAGACCTATGACATTCTGCGCCGACGCCTCAGCCGTTTCGCGGACCTGCCGCTGAGCGGGCTGGATCGGTTATCGCTGCAAAGGGCCCTTGACGACATCGGCCAATCACACCCGGAAGGACACCCATCATGACTGTATATGCCCTCAATGGCCTTGGCCGCATCGGCAAGCTGGCCCTGAAACCATTGTTGGCACGGGGTGCCAGCATTGCGTGGATCAACGACGCTGTGGGCGACACCGAAATGCACGCGCACCTGTTGGAACATGACACGGTTCACGGCCACTGGCGCGCCGATTTCGCCCATGACGCTGACAGCGTCACCATTGATGGCACCCGCCTGCCGTTCATTGGCACGCGCGACATCGCGGCCCTGCCGCTTGATGGTGTTGACGTGGTGATTGACTGCACCGGGGTGTTCAAGACCGCAGCGGCGATTGCGCCCTATTTTGAGGCGGGCGTCAAAAAGGTCGTTGTCTCTGCGCCAGTCAAGGACGGGGAGGTCGCCAACATCGTCTATGGTGTCAATCATGACACCTATGCGCCCGACAATCATGACATTGTCACCGCCGCCAGTTGCACCACCAATTGCCTCGCCCCGGTGGTCAAGGTCATTCACGACAATCTGGGGATCAAACACGGGTCGATCACCACGATCCATAATGTGACAAACACGCAGACGATCGTGGACCGGCCCGCCAAGGATCTGCGCCGCGCACGCTCTGCCCTGAATGCGCTGATCCCAACAACCACCGGCAGCGCAACGGCCATCACCCTGATCTACCCAGAGCTGGCCGGCCGCCTGAACGGCCATGCGGTACGTGTGCCCCTGCTGAATGCATCGCTGACGGATTGCGTGTTTGAGGTCGCGCGCGAAACCACCGCAGCAGAAGTCAACGCCCTGTTCAAAGCCGCGGCCGCTGGTCCCCTGCGTGGCATTCTGGGCTATGAAGAACGCCCGCTGGTTTCAACCGATTACACAAATGACGAACGCTCCAGCATCGTGGATGCGCCCTCGACAATGGTCGTCAATGGCACACAGGTGAAGATCTATGCCTGGTACGACAATGAAATGGGCTATGCGCACCGACTGGTGGACGTCGCGCTTATGGTTGGGGGCAGCCTGTGAACGATACGCCCGCGCGGCCCGAAGGCCTGTCTGCCTATATTGCCGTGACGGCCTCTTATTGGGCCTTCATGCTGACGGACGGCGCGCTGCGCATGCTGGTGCTGCTGCATTTTCACACGCTTGGGTTCTCGCCGGTTCAGCTGGCCTATCTGTTTGTCCTTTACGAGATCGCGGGCATCGTCACCAATCTTTGCGCCGGCTGGATCGCGGCGCGGTTTGGCCTGACCTCAACGCTTTATGCCGGTCTTGGCCTGCAGGTGCTGGCGCTGCTGGCGCTGGCGCAGCTTGATCCGACCTGGGCGGTGGCCAGTTCGGTCCTTTTTGTGATGCTGGTGCAGGGGGCTAGCGGTGTGGCAAAGGACCTTGCCAAGATGTCATCGAAATCCGCCGTGAAACTGCTCGCGCCAACACAGGACGGCGGGCTGTTCCGCTGGGTGGCACTGCTCACGGGGTCCAAGAACATGGTCAAGGGCCTGGGGTTTCTGCTGGGTGCCGCACTTTTGGCGACGCTGGGATTTGTCTGGGCTGTTCTGGCCATGGCCGCGATCCTTGCTGCGATTCTGCTTGCGGTCCTGCTTGCCATGCCCCCCGGCCTGCCGCGGGGCCGCAAGGGGGCAAGGTTCTCTGAGGTGTTTTCGAAATCCGCCAATGTGAACTGGCTCAGCGCGGCACGGGTGTTCCTGTTTGGCGCGCGCGACGTCTGGTTTGTCGTGGGGATCCCGATCTATTTTTATGCGGTTCTGTCAGATGGAACGCCTGCGGGTCATCGCGCCGCCTTTTTCCTGATCGGCACTTTCATGGCCGGATGGGTGATCCTCTATGGGCTGGTGCAGGCCAATGCGCCGCGCATCCTGCAGGCCAGATCCCGGCCACAGCAGGAATTGATCGCGGCCGCTCGCGGCTGGGCATGGGCGCTTGCCTGCGTGCCGGCGATCCTGACCATCGCCGCCTTGTTTGCCACTGCGCCACAGGGATGGCTGACCGTCACGCTTGTCGTTGGATTGCTGGTGTTTGGTGCCATCTTTGCGGTCAATTCCGCGCTGCATTCATACCTGATACTGGCCTTCACCAAGGCAGAGCGTGTCACCATGGATGTCGGGTTTTATTACATGGCAAATGCGGCGGGGCGTCTGACGGGGACGCTGTTGTCTGGCGTCACCTACCAGATTGGCGGCCTGCCGGTGATGCTGGGCGTCGCGACGATCATGGTTGCGCTTTCGGCGATCATTGTCGGATTCCTGAAGGGCGATCAGCCCTGACTTCCTGGCGGGGCTGATTGCCGAGCCCCGTCGGATCATATCCGGTTCAAGGCAGACTGCACGGCGGTGAAATACGCGCCAACCTGTTCGCCATCCACCAGCGCGTGATGCACCTCCAGCGTCATCGACATATCCCAGCGGTCGCCAAGGTCGCAGAATTTGCCCCATGACACGCGCGGGATGCAATCATCTGCCCCGGGCAAGGCATTGTTCAACGAAGTATAATCCAGCCAGGGCATGCAAGATGCATAAGCAACGTCATCGCGTTCGCCGGTGTTCGGATTCAACGCGCCCTTTGCGGCGGTCGCGATCAGCGCCTTGCACTCTGCATCAAAGGCTGGGTAGTCGCGCTGCCAGGGCACATAGGCATAGGCAAAGCTGCCCGCGTCAGTTGGCACCGTCATCGAGATCGCAACCTGATCATGGCGCACCACCAGATCACCGCGAAACCGCATCAGCAATTCCGGGACCGCATGCAGCCCGGCCCCAATCGCATAAAGTGCGCCGCGATAGGCCGAAAGCCCTGCGGCCTTGCGGGCTATCAAATGGGTCACGTCCAGCCGTGATGTCACCGCATAATGCGGCTTTTCGTAGGTGCGGAAAAAGTGGAATTGCCCCGCGCGCGGCCAGAGATCAAGGTCAATCGGATGCTCTGCCATGCTGTCAAACCCCCAGGTCGTATGTCACCCATGCCGTGCGGCTGGCCATCCTGTCATAGACCTTCTGGGCACGGACATTGTCAGCCGCCGTAATCCAGCGCACCACGCCACACCCCTGTGCGCCAGCCGCGACGCGGACGGCTTCGATCAGCAGGTCGGCAGCACCGCTGCCCCGCGCGGCCGGATCGACAAACAGGTCGTCAAGATAGATCCCGGTCGAGGCGGCAAGCGGGCGCGCGAAGGGACGGTAATGCGTCAGCCCGATCAGCCCGGCTGGCGTCTCTGCCACCTGTCCGCAAACCGCGTGCGCGGGGTCCATCAACCAGCCCCAGACCCGGTCGCGCATGTCCGGCGTCTGTTCGGTTTCATAAAATCTCGCATAGGCCGCATAAAGCAGATCCCAGCCTGCCCGGTCCTGCGGGGCAACGGATCGCACGACAATCTGCATTGGATAACCTCAAAAATTCAGACTTTTGAAACTTGTCTGAACGCGCGGTCCGTTACCACCCCTGTTTGAAAAATCGTATGCATGGGATGTTGGCAGGATGTGCATGGGCTGTGCATGCGTTAACCTGCCATGTCGCGCAGGTTAACCTGTGTAAAGGCGGCGTTAGATCTCTTGCCCTTTTTCCAGCAGCTCATCCAGCAATTTGCGCTGCAGATCACCACTGTCACCGCCGCCAAACTGCATTTCGCCACCGTGATAAAGCGACCCATAAGTCAGCGCGATATTCACCGTTTGCCCCAAACCCGAGATCAGCTGATCCCGTTCCAATTGGCGCAGGGGATGAATGAAAACCGCCCAAAGCTGGCCGTTGGCAATCGCATAACGTGCATCAAGGGCGGTGTCGAAATTGGCTTGCATCACGCGGGCCATCTCTTCCTGCGTCATGCCTTCGACACGGCGGATCGGCACCATTGCCCGCATCCGGTTGGCCCCGACGTCGACGACAACAAGAACCGGAACGTCTTGAATAGTCATGGAAATTGCAGACCCGGCGGGGCGGGCATCGGGGTCAAGCACGGTGACAATCTGCGCCAAACGCTGCGCGGTCATCGGGGCCTCTGCCTCTTGGGCAAGGGTTGGGGACGCTGCCAGCAGGGCCATCAGAATTAGCGGTTTGAACATCGGTTTGCCTCCTGTCGGGATCAGGCTATCGCGAAGTCCAAACACAAGCGAGGCAACAGTCCGTGACCTATCGTTTCAGGGTGATGGCGGCGACCGCGGCGGCGATGGCATCCTCGATCGTCAGGTCCGATGTGTCGATCACAACGGCATCCCGCGCGGTCATCATCGGCGCGGTCGCGCGCTCACTGTCGCGCCTGTCTCGGGCGATGACCGCCGCCAGAACATCGTCCAGGGTTTGGGAAAACCCCTTTTGCGTCAGCTCTTTATGGCGTCTCTGTGCCCGTCGTTCGGCGCTGGCCGTGACGAATAATTTGGCCTCTGCGTCAGGGCAAATCACGGTGCCGATGTCGCGCCCATCCAACACTGCACCACCCTCGCGACGGGCGAAATCCTGCTGGAATTTGACCAGCGCAGCGCGCACGTCAGGCATCGCGGCGACAAGACTTGCCGCTTCGGCGACGGCCTGGGTGCGCAGCGCATTGCCGTCAAGGTTCGCGGAGTCGAGGTTCCGGGCCACAAAAAGCGGATCCCCCCCCGCCAGCATCCCCGCACCAACAGCACGATACAATAGTCCTGTATCAAGATGGGCAAAACCAAAATGCGCCGCGACGGCCTTACTGATCGTGCCCTTGCCCGCCGCTGCAGGCCCATCAATCGCGACGGTAAACTTCATGCGTTGTTACGCACAAGCTGCGCGCCAAGCTCTGTCATCAAAGGTTCAAAGATCGGAAAGGACGTGGTGATCGGGCTTCCATCGTCAACGCTCATTGGGTTTTGTGTCGCCATGCCCATGACCATGAAGGCCATCGCGATGCGGTGATCAAGACGGCTTTCCACCGTTGCACCACCAGCAACCTGACCCTGCAGCCCATGGACTTTCCACCAATCTTCGCCCTCGTCAACGATGACACCGGCAGCGCGCAACCCCTTGGCCATTGCGTCGATCCGGTCACATTCCTTGACCCGCAGTTCCTTGACGCCCTGCATATCGGTCACGCCATCCGCAAAGGCGGCGACGACAGACAGGACGGGATATTCGTCAATCATGCTGGCCGCGCGCGCAGGCGGGACGGCAATTCCCTTGAGGTCAGGCGAATACCGGGCCCGCAGATCGGCGACGGGCTCTCCACCGATCTCACGCGGGTTTTCAAAGACGAGGTCGGCCCCCATCTCTTGCAGGGTCGTGAACAGCCCTGCACGGGTTGGATTAAGCCCGATATTGGGGACAAGCACATCCGACCCCGGAACCAGAATTGCAGCGCAAACCGGGAACGCGGCCGACGACGGATCGCGCGGGACGTTGATGTCCTGCGGCTGCAGTTCGGGTTGCCCCTGCAACGTGATGACCCGGCCTTCGTCGGTTTCCACCACGGAAATATCCGCACCAAAGCCGGCCAACATGCGTTCGGTGTGATCGCGCGTGGCCTCTTTTTCGATCACGACAGTTTCGCCCGGCGCGTTCAGCCCGGCCAACAGAACCGCCGATTTCACCTGCGCAGATGGCACTGGCACAACGTAGCGCACAGGGATCGGATCTGCCGCGCCAACCAGTGTCATCGGCAGGCGACCGCCTTCGCGGCCAACAGCCTGACAGCCAAACAGTGCAAGCGGATCTGTCACGCGCCCCATGGGGCGCGAGTTCAACGATGCGTCACCCGTGAAGGTCGCCGTGATTGGCGATGTTGCCATCGCCCCCATAATCAACCGCACACCGGTCCCGGAATTGCCGCAGTCAATGACCTGATCGGGTTCGGCAAAGCCGCCAACACCCACGCCATTAATCGTCCATTCGCCATTCCCGTGCTGCGTGACCTCGGCCCCGAATGCGCGCATCGCCTTGGCAGTGTCGAGCACATCGTCACCCTCAAGCAGGCCGGTGACACGGGTCTCACCCACGGACAAGGCACCCAGGATCAATGACCGATGCGAGATTGATTTGTCGCCGGGCACATCGGCACGGCCCTTGAGAGGGCCACAGGGCCGGGAGGTCATCGGGACGGGGGTGCCGTGGGCAGACATGGACATTCCTTTTCGCTTTGTCCGCGTCATAGCGCACGCCCCCAAAGGCGTCCATCACCGGCAAGCGATCTTGGCAAAATACTTGCCCGCGGGCAGCGGCTCAGATCCGGCGGAACGTCAGGTAATGCGGGGTCCGCCCTTCGCGCAGGGCCTTCTGTTCATACCGGGTCGATATCCAGTCACCCCAGGGATTGCGCCAGTCTCCGGGATGTTCGGCCGTCCAGGAAAATCCGGCTCTTGGCACTTCTTCAAGGGTCTGGCGCACATAGTCGGGGATATCCGTGGCGACACGCAGCTCGGCCCCCGGGGCCATCACGCGATGCAGCGGGTTCAGATGTTCGGGTGTAACAAAGCGGCGGCGATGGTGCCGTTTCTTGGGCCAGGGATCAGGATAGTTCAGAAACGCCTTTTGGATGATCCCGTCAGGCAGGACGTCGAACAGGTCCCGCACGTCCCCGGGATGCACGGCTAAATTACTTACGGCTGCATTTCGGATTTTCCCCAGAAGCATCGCCACGCCATTGATGTAGGGTTCACAGCCGACGATCCCGACATCCGGGTTCTGTGCCGCCATCTGCACAAGATGTTCACCGCCGCCAAAACCGATCTCAAGCCAGATCGGCTTGTCGCCAAAGACCGCCGCCAGATCAATCGGGCTGCGGTCGGGGTTTTCTTCCCAGCTGACTGCGCCGGGTGACAGCGCAACCAGATCCTTATCAAGATATTCCTTCTGGCTTTCGCGCAGGGTCTTGCCCTTGAAGCGGCCATAGAAATTGCGCCATGGGGCGCCAGAGGGGTGACGATCAGTGCTCATCCGCGGGCCTTACCAATGCCGCGCCCCGGACGCAACAAAGGCGGGCCAGATGACCCGCCTTTGCCGAGATTTCCATGTAAATGGCTGCTAGACAGCGGCCTTGAGCGCCGCGGCCAGATCAGTGCGTTCCCAGCTGAATCCGCCGTCATCTTCCGGTGCGCGGCCAAAGTGGCCATAGGCCGCCGTGCGCTGGTAGATTGGCCGGTTCAGGCCCAGGTGTTCCCGAATGCCGCGCGGTGTCAGGTCCATGACCTGATCAATGGCCCGTTCAACAGCCGCCGGATCAACTTCGCCAGTGCCATGCAGGTCAGCGTAAATGGACAAGGGATGCGCTACACCGATGGCATAGGACAGCTGGATCGTGCAGCGATCTGCCATGCCCGCGGCCACGACGTTCTTGGCCAGATATCGCGCGGCATAGGCCGCCGAGCGATCCACCTTGGTCGGATCCTTGCCCGAGAACGCGCCACCCCCGTGCGGGGCCGCACCGCCATAGGTATCCACGATGATCTTGCGCCCGGTCAGACCTGCATCACCATCAGGGCCGCCGATCACGAACTTGCCCGTTGGGTTCACATGCCATTCGGTTGCGCCATCCAGCCAGCCATCGGGCAGGACTTCTGTGATATAGGGTTCGACGATGGCGCGGATATCGGCGCTGGTCAGGTCCGGATCAAGGTGCTGCGTGCTGAGCACGACAGAGGAGATACCTACCGGTTTGCCGTCCTCGTAAATGACCGACAGCTGGCTTTTGGCATCGGGGCCAAGTGCGGGTTCGGTGCCGTTTTTGCGCACTTCGGCCAGACGGCGCAGGATCGCATGAGAATACTGGATCGGCGCCGGCATGAGCGCTGCGGTCTCTGTTGTGGCATAGCCAAACATGATCCCCTGATCGCCTGCCCCTTCGGCCTTGTTTGCGGCGGCATCAACCCCTTGGGCAATATGCGCGGATTGCTCGTGCAGCAGGTTGGTGATTTCGCAGGTTGCGTGGTGGAACTTGTCCTGCTCGTAGCCGATATCCTTGATACAGACGCGCGCGATATCCTCGATCCGGCCCATATAGTCCTTGAGTTTGGCCTGATCAGACAGGCCGACCTCGCCACCGATCACAACCCGGTCAGTCGTTGCAAATGTCTCACATGCCACGCGGGCCTCGGGTTCTTCGGCCAGGAAAGCATCCAGAACGGCGTCCGAAATCCGGTCGCAAACCTTATCCGGGTGACCTTCTGAAACGGATTCAGAGGTGAAAATATAGTTCTTACGTGCCATGAATCGCTCCGATAAAAAATACCTGCCACGTCAGGAAGCCGTTGTGACAGAACCAAGCCGCTGGTTACGCGGGGCAAGGACTCAGGTCAATTGCAAAGCGCGGCGGCGGTGCCACGTCATGCCCACGAGTGACAAAATCACCAACAAAAGCACTGGATTGTCGCCCCCTCTGGCATAAACTGTCGGGGCCAGCGCAGCGGGTAGCGGCAAATCCAGGGATCCGGCCTCGCCCAGCGGGATCTGTCCGGTGATGCGGCCTTTTGCGTCAATCATTGCGCTGATTCCGGTGTTGGCGACGCGCACCATTGGCAATCCCTGTTCAATGGCCCGCAACCTGGCCTGTGCCAGATGTTGAAATGGGCCCGCGTCCTGCCCAAACCACGCATCATTGGTGATCAGGATCATCAGGCGTGGCCGGTCACTGTGCCCAACTTCTTCGGCAAAAATCCCTTCGTAACAAATGAGAGCCCGCGCGGCCCCGATTCCGGGCAATTCAACAAGCGGTTGAACCCCGCCCGGGCTGAAGGCGTTGCCTTCAGACGCGGCGAGGCCACGAATGCCAAACCGCGCCAGGGTCTCACCAAATGGAATGAACTCGCCAAAAGGTGCCAGATGGGCCTTGTCATAGACCCGCCCAGGCTGACCACCCTGCCCCACAACAACAAAGGAATTATGATAGCGCCGTGCGTTGCTTCGGTTGATGCCGGTGATGACCGGCACACCACGCGCGGCGTCCGACATCAGGTCAAGCTGTGGTTGCGCAAAATCCAGCAGTGTCGGGATCGCGGTTTCCGGCCAGACGATCAGCTGCGGGCTCGGCGTCGCTGCGGTATAGTCCAACATCCGGCTGAAATAGAATTCCCGCCTTTCGGGGTCCCATTTTTCATGCTGTGGCACGTTGGGCTGGACAAGCCGGATCAACGGCCCGTCAGGTGCCGCGACATCCGTCGGGACAAGGGCGACCCAGCCAACGGCGAAGGCAGCGGGCACCAGTGCTGCAAACCATCTGCGCTGCGCCAGAAAGGTCAGGGCTGCCGCCAGCACAAGTGCAAGAAGCGTGAGCCCATGCGGCCCGACATAGGCGGCGGCCTGCGCAACAGGGGTTGGGACCCAGACATGACCCACCAGCGCCCAGGGGAACCCGGTCAGGATCAGAGACCTCGTCGCTTCGAGTAATGTCAGGGTCAGGACAAGGCCCAGACCGCCGGTTTTCAGGCGGGCCGCCAGCCATGCTGCCGTGCCCCAGAACAAGGCCGCACCGCTCGCCATCAGCACGATCGCAAAGGGTGCCATCCATCCTGTGTTGGCAACATCAACCAGAAACGGTTCAATGATCCAGCGCAGCGCAAAGGTGAAATAACCCACCCCGATCCACCACCCTGTTGCAAAGGGGCGCGGGGTCGATTGCATCAGAAAAACAAAGGCTGACAGGCCCAAGATCGCCGCCCACCACAGATCCAGCGGGGCTTGCCCAAGGGCAATGACAACACCGATCAGCAGCAGGATGGCGGCGCGTTGCCGCCCGCGCATGGCCCATAACCGGCCGGGCAGGTCAGCCATTCGCAAGCTTTGGAACACGCACGCGCATGCGTTTGATCCGCCGCGGGTCGGCATCCAGCACTTCAAATTCGGGGCCATCGGGATGGGGAATGACCTCGCCCCGAACCGGGACATGCCCGGACAGCATGAAAACCAGCCCGCCAAGCGTTTCGATCTCTTCCTCGTCAATTTCCTTGTGCGCTGTCAGCGTCATGCCGATTTCGGCTTCGAATTCTTCAAGATCGGTCTTGGCCTGTGCCAGATAGACCCCCGGTGCTTCAAGGACCCAGGATTTGGCCTCATCAAGATCGTGTTCATCCTCGATCGCGCCAACCACCTGTTCGATCAGATCTTCAATGGTGACCAATCCGTCGGTGCCACCGTATTCGTCAATGACAAGCGCCATATGGGTCCGTTCCGCCTGCATCTTTTGCAGCAGGACACCCAACGGCATCGACGGCGGCACAAACAATAGCGGGCGCACGAGATCGCGCAGGTCATAAGCATCTGCGTGACCGTTAAAGCCAAAGCGCAACGCGAAATCCTTGAGGTTTACAAATCCAATCGGCGTGTCCAACGTCCCGTCAAACACGGGCAGGCGCGTCAGGCCACAGTCACGAAACAGCGCCACCAATTCATCCTTGGTGGCACTGACCGCCGTCGCCTTGACGTCGGCCTTCGGGATCATCACGTCTTCGACCCGCATCCGGCGCAGGTTCAAAAGGCCAAGCGTGGTCTGCGCCTGGGGGTGCGGGGCAGTCACGTCCGCGGCCTCGGGTTCATCTGAACTGGGGTTCAGCGCATCCATCATCCGGCTGAAAAAGCCACGATTCTCTGCGCTTATTTGGGTGTCCGGCGCGCGTTGCGCTGCGCTAGAGGACCCTTCGTCGGTGTCGCCCATTTTCTCCTTCCGCGTGATGGCCCAATCGGCCTGACCCTAATATGGGTCTGCAATGCCCATATTGCCAAGTATGCGTGATTCCAACCCCTCCATCAGGGTGGCATCTGCGTCACGCACGTGATCGTAACCCAAAACGTGCAGTATCCCGTGTACAATCAGGTGTGTGACATGGTCCTGCATGGTTTTGCCGGCCTCCTTGGCCTCCCTGGCGCATGTTTCATATGCAATCGCGATATCGCCAAGCTCATCGTCAATCATTTGATCTTCTGCATTTGGAAGTATCGGGGTCGCACCCGCGACTCTTGCAGCGCGTTCCGCGTTGGGCCAACTCAGGACATTTGTCGGCTGCGGTTTGCCCCGGAAATCAGCATTGAGCGTTGAAATCTTTGCGTCATCGCAGGCCAACAGGCTGATTTCCCAGAATGCCCCATCCAGGCCAAGCTGACGCAGTGTCGCGTGAAATGCCTTTGCAGCGATTCTTTCAATACCAACCGCGTGCCAGCGGTCATCTTCAACAATCACGTCAACAATGGCCTGAGGCGCGTCACCACCTAGCGTCACTTTGCCTCTTCCGCCTCATATGCCTCAATGATTGCGGCGACCAACGGATGGCGCACCACGTCTTTGGAGGTGAAATAGTTGAAGCTGATCTTGGGGATGGACTTTAGCAAACGCTCCGCATCCCACAGGCCAGAATTCACACCGCGCGGCAGGTCAATCTGGGTGCGGTCGCCAGTGATCACCATGCGAGACCCTTCGCCCAGCCGGGTCAGAAACATTTTCATTTGCATTGTCGTCGCGTTCTGCGCCTCGTCCAGCACCACAAATGCGCGCGACAACGTGCGTCCCCGCATGAAGGCAAGCGGGGCGATCTCGATGACCTTTTCTTCGATCAATTTTGCTGATTGTTTGCCCGGCAGAAAGTCGTTCAGCGCGTCGTAAAGCGGCTGCATGTAAGGATCGACCTTGTCTTTCATGTCGCCGGGCAGATAGCCAAGCTTCTCGCCTGCTTCCACGGCGGGGCGCGACAGGATGATCTTGTCGACCTTGCCAGAGATGAACAGATTCACACCAACCGCCACCGCGAGGTAAGTTTTGCCGGTGCCTGCCGGACCAATGCCAAAGGCCAGTTCGTTTTCAAACAGCGACTGAACAAATGCCTTTTGCGCATCTGTGCGCGGCTCGACCAGTTTCTTGCGGGTCTTGATTTCTACCCTGTCGGCGGCGCCGTTGGTGAACAATTCTTCCTGATCGCCCGGCTCTGCCGGATTTTCGGGGCCGGGGTTTCCCATGCGCAATTCGCGGTCGATATCACCGGGTTCCAGCGAACGCCCCGCCTCAAGACGTTGGTAAAGCGCATTCAGCACGGATTCGGCTTCCTTGCGGGCAGAGTCTTCGCCCATGATCGCGAGTTGATTGCCGCGGCGCAGAATCTGCACATCCGTCGCAGTCTCAATTGTCGCAAGATTGCGGTCATATTCACCGCATAGGTCAATCAGCAAGAAATTGTCGGGAAATTCCAAAAAGGTTTCCGAAACATCGTCGGCGGGGGTCAGGGCGCTTGTGGCCAATCAATTCTCCCAAAACAAAGTGGCTAAGATCATCGTGACAACTGGGCGAGAGAGTCGCAAGACCGCTTATCGAGAATGTCACAAAATCGTAACGAAAAAGGCCGCAGCGAGTGCCACGGCCTTGTCCTGTTCGTCAACTGTCCCGCTTACAGCGGATCGGGAATTGTCGTACCCTGACGGAACGGGCCCGTGGCGGTATTTGGCGGTGCAATGCCTGAACATACCGGGCGACCATCGGGTGTCAGACGCTCTGACAGATAGCCCTCGATCCCGTCGTCAATGATCCAGTGGTCACAGCCGTTTGGATCAACCCAGATACCGGCAACCAGTGTTGACAGGTTCTTGGCGTCGGTGCCGGCGTCAACAAAACGCTCCGCTCCGGTCCGGTTACCACCTTCGATGACTGCACAAGCGCTGGCCGACAGGCCCATCGCGATCAGAGCAGAGATTTTCAAAACGTTCATTCTTCCGCTCCTTACTTGAGGCAATAAATTTCAACACGACGATTCTGCGCGTAAGCCGCAGCAGAGTTACCCGAGGCACGTGGGCGACGTTCGCCGAACCCGCGCACATCCACGACGCGAACGCCAGCGGCCTGTGCGACACCGGCGACCATGTTGGCGCGGCGTTCGGACAAGCGCATGTTGTATTCATCAGAGGCGTTGGCGTCGGTGTGGCCGTAAATCAGGAAGCCATATGCCTGCGCATTCTGGAAAAATTCCATCAGCTGTGCCTTGGCATGGTTTGGAATCCAGGGTTCATCATTTGCGAACAATGTGTCGGTCGGGATCACGCCGCACACTTCGGTGCGGTGGCATACCGGGCTGCCATCACGTTTTCGGTGTGGCGACATGAAGCCTTCGAAACCGTCATCCATCACCCAATGTTCACAGCCATCAGGATCAATCCAGATCGTTGGTGTATATTCTTCGCCCTGAATGACGCGCTGTTCTTGTGCTGCAGCCGGGGCAGCAGCAAGGCCCAGCGCAACGGCAGCGACAAGCGCTGTCTTCACTTTGTAAAATCCATCAAATGCCACGGCATTTACCCCTTGTACGTTCGTGCCCGCCGAAAATAAGCAGGCGTTTATCCCCACAGATGATATTGCGGCGATCTTAGCAAGGTATATGCCTGAGAAAAGACATAATTACCATATATTGTGTCCATACCGGCAACAGTTGGCGAATCTTTTGCTGATTATCTTACGCCACGTCGGGATTTCGGTGGCACCAAACCACAATGCGGCAATCCCGTGACCTTACGCCATAATTTCGCCCGCAAGGGAATTTGGCGATGCTTCGGTGATTCTGACCGGCACGACCTGCCCCAGCAAATCGGCTGGCGCAAAGGCATAAACCGCGTGAAGATACTCTGACTTTCCAATCAGTTGCCCGTCAATCCGCCCTGGTTTTTCAAACAGGACCTTGACCACTCTTCCGACCATGCTTTGCTGCACGTCGCGTTGTTGCCGGGTCAAAAGCGCCTGCAGCCGCTGAAGCCGATCATGCATCACATCTTCGGGCAATTGCGGCTTTTCTGCGGCTGGCGTACCGGGGCGGGTGGAGTATTTGAACGAGTAGGCTTGCCCATAGCCCACGGTTTCGATCAGGGACATGGTCTGCAAGAAGTCTTCTTCGGTTTCACCCGGGAACCCCACGATAAAATCACCCGAGAGCAAGATGTCGGGGCGGGCAGCGCGGATCCGCGCGATCAGACGAATATAGCTTTCGCTGGTGTGCTTGCGATTCATCGCCTTGAGGATCTTGTCAGACCCCGACTGCACCGGCAGATGCAGGTAAGGCATCAGCTTAGTGCAGGTTCCATGCGCATCGATCAGGGCGTCGTCCATGTCGTTGGGGTGGCTGGTGGTAAAGCGAATACGCTCCAACCCATCAACCTTGTCCAATTCCCAGATCAGCCCGGCAAGGCCACCGTCATGTCCATGGTATGCGTTCACGTTCTGACCCAGCAGCGTGATTTCGCGCACGCCTGCCTCTACCAGCTCTTGTGCTTCGCGGATGACCTGTGCGGCATCTCTGCTGACCTCTGAACCGCGCGTGTAAGGCACGACACAGAAGGCACAAAATTTGTCGCAGCCTTCCTGTACCGTCAGGAACGCCGTTGGTCCGCGCTTGCCCCTGGTCCGCTTTTTCAGCGTGTCGAACTTGTCGTCCTCGGGAAAATCCGTGTCCAGGGCCTTTTCGCCGCGGCGCACCGCTTTGTCCATCGCGGGCAGGCGATGGTAGCTTTGCGGTCCAACCACAAGATCAACAAGTGGCTGACGGCGCATGATTTCTTCACCTTCAGCTTGCGCCACACAGCCGGCGACGCCAATTTTCAGGTCCGGCTTTTCGGCCTTCAATCCTTTGAAGCGCCCCAGTTCTGAATACACCTTTTCCGCAGCTTTTTCGCGGATGTGACAGGTGTTAAGCAGGATCATGTCGGCATCGTCTGCCGTCGCGGTTTCAACATAGCCCTGCCCGCCCAGCGCTTCGGCCATGCGTTCGCTGTCATAGACATTCATTTGACAGCCATAGGTTTTGATAAAGAGTTTCTTAGGGGCGGACATGGTTTTTTCCATTACGCAAAAGGTCAATTGGACGGCTTCTAGCGGCAGCGGCGGATGCTTGCAATGCAAAGCGATCCGGGCGATTCTGACAAAAACATGGGCAGTGACACAACGATGACCTACGACAGCCTCGATGCGTTCTTGAAATCCGGCAGCCCTGCGCTGAAAACGGGGCCCATCGGGTTGATTCTGCTGGAGGATGAAGTCGAAGCCAACAGCACTGTGCGCCATCACCTTGATGCCGGTTTCAAATCGCTGGTCGTTTTCGGTGTGGCAGATATTTCGCTTGCCGAAGATGTTGCGGACAAGGTTCACCGCGTTGTCTTTGATTTGTCCGCTGACGGCGCGCTTGAAACGATCGTCAATCGCGTCATCGCGCATACGGCGGGGCAATGGCTGTATTACTGTTACAATACCGAATACCTGTTTTTCCCGTTCTGCGAGCACCGCACGGTGGGCGAAATGCTGGCCTTCAACACAGAGGAACGGCGCGATTCCGTTCTGACCTATGTCGTTGATCTTTATACGGGCGATCTGGACGCGCACCCTAACGCCGTGTCGCTGGATGACGCGCAGCTGGACAAATCAGGCTATTACGCCCTGGCACGTAAGGACGATGCTGGCGAGTTTCGCGAACGCCAACTTGATTTCTTTGGCGGGCTGCGCTGGCGGTTTGAAGAACACATTCCGCTGTCCCGCCGCCGGATTGATCGGGTGTCGATGTTTCGGGCAAAGCCGGGCCTTGTCCTTAACGCGGACCACACGTTCAATGATCCGGAATACAACACCTACGCCTGCCCTTGGCATCACAGTCTGACCGCAGCGCTGTGTTCGTTCCGGACCGCAAAGGCCCTGAAACGCAACCCGGGCAGCGGCTACAAGATTGACAGTTTCCGGTGGCATAACTCGACGGCATTCAAATGGCACAGTCAGCAATTGCTTGATCTGGGTCTGATTGAACCCGGGCAATGGTTCTGATGCCTTAACTGGCCCGCGCAATGATTGGCGGGGGCATTTCCTGTGACTTGCGTGCAAAGGAAGAATGCTGCCAATCCTCGGCGCGTTTGACCAACCCTTCGTCCACCGGTGCATCCCGGATCAGGCGTTCATACATTTCGTATTCGTCACTGTTGGAGATGGCATGTTCCCAAAACCGCCGCTGCCAGACGCCATTCTTGCGGCGCGCGATGGCCTCGCGGCTGCGATGACGCACGTTGGGCAAGTGACGGGCAAAGGTCGATTTGATCAGCCGCCATCGGCGGGAATAATCACGATCACCCGGCGGCAGCGTCCAGATCAAGTGCATGCGATTGGGCAAGATCACGCAGGGGCCAATTTCAAACGGATGTTTCTGCCGTGCGACGAGGAACGCGTGGCGCAGAAGATTGATATGGGAAACCAGCAGATCAGAGCGTGAATCCTGCAACCGCACGGTAAAGAAATATGTGCTTCCGGATGGTGTAAGGCGCTGGACACTCGTCATCGCGCCAGCCTGAACGGATGTGGTAAAAAAATGGTTAACGCGATGGGGAAACGAGTGGCGTTTTCAGGCTGAACCAGACCACGCGCCGGGTTTCCGGTGTCTTACGTGCGCCGCAGTCGGATCACGACATCAACGCTGGCAATTTCCGCACCAGCGGGCGATTCCGGAAGGCGGCTGATTTCGAGTTGATCAGCGGGTGCGTCAGTCAATTGGGCGGTATCTTCCCAAAAGAAATGCGGGTGATCTGACATATTGGTGTCAAAATAACTTTTGGATCCATCAACCGTGATTTCCCGCACAAGCCCCGCCTCACAAAACGCGCGCAGCGTATTGTAAACCGTCGCGAGCGAGACCTTTTCATCGGTCGCAGAGGCTGCTTCGTATAGGCTTTCTGCTGTGACGTGGCGATCCCGACCATCACCGACAAGCAATGTCGCAAGCGTTACGCGCTGGCGCGTTGGCCGCAAATCAGCTGTGGCCAGCCATGCCGTCCCGCGCTGCGTGTGATGATCTGTGAGTTCATTTTGTCCCATATCGCACCCAATATGGGGAAAACCGTTCAAGAATCAATCGCAAAGCCACAAGGCTTCGTTCCATTCTACGCCTTGTTCGCGCGCGCATCATCGGCTTCGAGATCCTGCCAGATCTCTTTGATCCAGCCTTGGATGATCTGCGCCTCGGCCCAGCGGTCTGACATTTCGCGCCCGTCCGGCCCGGTCATCGCGTATTCGGGCGGGCCTAACTCGCAGACAAAGATGCAGTCCCCTGTGGTGTTCCGTGAACGCCAACTGGCAAGGCCCTCGCGCCACCAGTCTTTGAACAATGCGACCCATTTTTGATGCTGCGGGAAATCAAGTTGCAACTGGATTTGCTGGCGGGATGCCACGCGCCCCTGAAAGCTGTCGGATCGCGCCAGGATTTGCGAGATCAATCCAAGGTCATGTTCTGACAAGGGAAACCAGAATTCACGATCCACGACATAATGGGACAGGTCGGCACAAAGCCGCATCTGCGGCAATCGCGCGATTAGTTGCAGCGTTGTGTAAAGATCATTGGTGATGCAATTGCGATGGGTTTCGAACTGAATTGGCTGCCCGATGCGCTCTGACATATCCATCCAGGTCTCGATAACCCGCACCATGTCATCCAATGCGATTGGCATGACCTGCCCGATGACGTCCACAAAGGGCGCACCAAAATCTTTGGCCATGCGCAGGGTTTCGTCCAGGGATTCAATTGTTTTTGGAAATGCCACGATAAGCGGAGTCAGCCCCTGTGCGACCATATTGGGATGCACTTTGCGAGCGACCGCTACATCTGCAGCACCAAGATCAATGGCCATCCCGTCAAATCCGGCACCTGCAACCATCTCACACACCTGATCGTAAGGCAGTTTGATCCCGCTTTGGTCATGTGGTTGCATTGCCCAAAGCGACGTATAGACCTGCAAGCGTCTCATTCAGCGGGGACGCGGGCGGTGCGGCCACCGCCAAGCGGCACGATCCAGACTTCGTCCATCGGATATTGGCTTTCATCCTTTGCGTGCAGCTTTCTGATCACCTCGATCTGAAACTCGATCCAGCCCATGCGATGAACTTTGCCGGCCTGCACTTCAATCTTGTCGTTGAGCTGCCGAAGTTTCCAGAAGGGAACGGCCGGGAAGGTGTGATGTGCGGTATGATAGGGCATTTGCCAGCACAGCCAACGGATTAACGGGCCAGCGCGGGTCGAACGGGTGTTTTCAAGAATGTCGGGTTCGTGTGACAGGCCCAGATGTTCAATTGTGTTCTGTAGCTGATGGACGGGCTTGGTCAGAACCATTGGCAGCACCCAGAATGTCAACGGCGCCCAACTGCCGACAGCGATGGCCGACAGCAAGATCAGCGCATATCCCAACAGATGCAGGCGACTTTCGCGGATCACTTTCGCCTCCTCCTCGGGGCGGATGTAGGGTTCCAGTATGATGCCGCGCGCCCGGCGAATGAGTCCCAAAACCCGGTTGCGCCAATAGGTCACGCCCGAAAGCCAAAGTAGATAGGTCGTCAGCGTATAGGGTTCGCGTATCAATTCACCGTCCCGTTCCCAGTCCTGCGTGTATTGGTGGTGGGCGAAATGCATGATCTGGTCGTAGTCGCGCGGAAATATCTGCAAAAACCCGATGCCGCGCCCGAACCATTCATTCAACCGGCGGGTCTTGAACACGGTCGCATGAGACAACTCGTGCTGCGCTGCATAGGTAAAGTTGAGCAATACCCCCAACACAAGGCCCGTCAGCAAGACCCAGAATGACCCCAACGCGACCCCGTGCAACCACCCGGCAAGCAATATTGCGCCAATATGGCTGATCATCTGTATCCAGCCGCGCGCATCTGATCGTTCTGTGAGCGCCCGCAATTCTGGCGGAGTCAGCAACTTGCGGCGTGAGAATGAAGCTTCCATATTGTCCTCTGCTGGCCTGAAACCCGGATCAATTCCCGTCCAGCCTGCCATGCAACTGCCATTTGGGACAATCGTCTTGTTGCGCTTGGATCGCTTGAGCCCCAAGAGCAGAGGCTTGCCCCCGCAAACGGCCTAGTGATAGTGGTCAGGCAACGGACATCCCCAAGAGAAAGCCCAGATATGGCCGATTTTCCTAGCAGCTTTGACAAAGAGGGCCTGTTGCAATGCGCCCGCGGTGAACTTTTCGGCCCCGGCAACGCGCAGCTTCCAGCCCCGCCGATGCTGATGATGGATCGGATTACGGACATTTCTGGCGATGGCGGCGCACATGGTAAGGGACATGTGATTGCCGAATTTGATATCACGCCCGACCTTTGGTTCTTTGACTGCCATTTCCCCGGCAACCCGATCATGCCGGGATGTCTTGGCCTTGATGGCCTTTGGCAATTGACCGGCTTCAACCTTGGCTGGCGCGGCTGGCAGGGACGCGGTTATGCGCTGGGTGTGGGCGAGGTCAAGCTGACCGGTATGGTCCGCCCTGATCGCAAGATGCTGACCTACAAAATTGATTTCACCAAAGCCCTACAGACCCGTCGTCTAACAATGGGCGTCGCGGATGGGATCGTCGAAGCGGACGGTGAAGTGATCTATCAGGTCAAGGACATGAAGGTCGCGTTGAGCGAAAGCTAGGGCAAGTCAGGCCCGCTGATCGGGTCAAAGCAGCCCATGATCAGGCGGGATTGATCAAATGGCAGATCGGTTGGCGGGTTGTAGCTTGGATCGTTGGCCATGATCTGTTCTGCTTTTTGCATGCATGCCCTGTCCGGCCACACTTGCCAGGCGAAAACAATCTTTTCGCCCGGCTGCGCCGCAACTGCCTGACGAAAGTCTGTGATCTTGCCATCAGGTACAAAGTCCTCCCATGCCTCAGTCACGGACAAGCAGCCAAGCGCCCGCAACCGCTGTGCAGATGACGCGGCCCAGCAATGATAGTCTTTTTCGCGATCTTCCGGCACGGGGATAACCAAACCCACGATATACATCGCTGCCCTCCTGCTTTTGGTCAGCTTAGCATGGCAGCCCTGCAAGCGCCCAATTTCTTTGCGCTTGCAGGGCTGCAACCGGCTAGCCTAAACAGGCAGGAACCGCAGAAAAAGGAGCGCCTATGCGTCGTGTTGTCGTTACCGGGTTGGGCATCGTCTCACCCATCGGAAATAATGCCGAAGAGGTTACCGCCGCATTGAAGGCTGGTCGCTCCGGTATCGAAGCCTCGCCGGAAATGGCGGAACATGGTTTTCGCAGTCAGGTCGCCGGAACGTTGAAAATTGATGTGACGGAACATGTCGACAAGCGCACGTTGCGGTTCATGGGGCCGGGTGCGGCCTATGCCCATATTGCCATGGGTCAGGCGATTGCCGATGCGGGATTGGACGAAGATCAGGTTGTTAACCCGATGACCGGGCTGATTGCAGGGTCTGGTGGGCCATCAACAAGTGCGATGTTTGCCGCACACAAGGTTGTGGAAAACACCGGCGCGACAAAGCGTATCGGGCCATTCGCGGTGCCAAAAACCATGTCATCCACAGTCAGCGCGAACCTTGCGACGGCCTACAAGATCAAGGGTATGAACTTTTCGATCACATCGGCCTGTTCGACGTCATTGCATTGCATTGGCATGGCCGCGCAGCAGATCGCACTTGGTTTGCAGGATACAATGTTCGCTGGCGGCGGTGAGGAATTGGATTGGACCCTCTCCTGCCTGTTTGACGCAATGGGCGCCATGAGCAGCAAGTACAACGACACACCAGAACGTGCATCGCGCGCCTTTGATGCGGACCGCGACGGGTTTGTCATCGCCGGGGGCGGCGCAATGGTGGTGCTGGAAAGCCTCGATAGCGCGCAGGCCCGCGGCGCAAAAATCTACGCGGAGGTGACCGGGTTCTCGGCGACGTCTGATGGCGCAGACATGGTTGCCCCATCTGGCGAGGGCGGCGAACGCGCGATGCGCGGCGCATTGGCATCGCTGCCTGAGGGGCGCGCGGTCAGCTATATCAACGCCCATGGGACATCAACGCCGGTTGGTGACGTTGGTGAGATTGAGGCCGTCCGCCGCGTGTTCGGTGAAGGCGCAACGCCGCCAGTCAGTTCAACGAAGTCAATGACCGGGCACAGTCAGGGCGCGACCGGTGCGCAGGAGGCCGTGTATTGCCTGTTGATGCTTGAGCATGATTTCATTGTGCCATCCATCAACGTTGAAACCCTTGATCCGGCGCTGAACCCGGCAGAAATTGCAACCAAACTGGTTGAAAACGCCGGGCTCGACACGGTGATGACCAACAGCTTTGGTTTCGGCGGAACCAATGGATCCATGCTGCTAAGCAAGTTTCAGGGCTAGTCCGTTTTCAGCGTGACGGTGCCCACGATGTGTGACTTTCGTCGCGGCATTGCCTCGTAAAGGATCGAGACGCCGGTGGTGGCGATGCCCTCACCGGTCATACCTGCGAAGCGCCCTGTACCGGCGACGACGTTCCATGTGTTGGCGGCCCCCTGTTCGCCAGCCTTCCAGGAGATCGTGAACGTGTGTTCGCCGTCTCCGAAAATGCAGATTCCCTCGATAGAATTGACACCATCGCGTTCGGAAAATCCGCCGCCGATGCACCGGGCTGGACCCTCTTCCAGCGGCCCCTCGATCACTTCGTAAAAACCGACGTTATCCTGAAACAGATATGCTTTCGTCGAGAGCTGAAAAAGTTCCTGGTTCAGCGGGTAGATATTGTTGATCTCAAGCCGCTCCTGAGCGTTCGCGCCGGATGACGCCATCACCAAAAGGGCGGCGGATGCGCAGAATCGTGGTGTCATGTGGTGTTTCCTGGGCAAAATGATCATTCGATTTTGACATTAGCACAGGACAGCAGCGCCGGCGCGATCGAAACCAAAAGAAAACGTAAGCGTCCCAAATCTTGACCTTAAAGGGTAAAAGCTGCACTGAAGAACAAAGGAATAAGGGGGCAGAAATGACCATTTCAATGCAGGGTAAACGCGGTCTGGTCATGGGTGTAGCCAATGAACGGTCAATTGCTTGGGGCATTGCCCGCGCGATGGCCGCGGCGGGTGCAGAGCTCGCCTTTACTTACCAGGGGGAAGCATTTGGATCGCGCCTGAAGCCGCTGGCCGAAAGCGTCGGGTCGGACATTATGATTGATGTTGACGTCACCAATGATGAAAGCATGGATCAGGCCTTTCAGACGCTCAAGGACCGTTGGGGTTCCATTGATTTTGTCGTCCACGCCATTGCCTATTCTGACAAGAACGAGTTGACCGGCCGTTTCATCAACACCACCGGCGCAAACTTTCGCAATTCACTGACGATCAGTTGTTACAGCTTCATTGATGTGGCCCGCCGCGCGTCTGAAATTATGCCAAATGGCGGCACGTTGCTGACACTGACATATCAGGGCAGCAACCGGGTGACGCCCTTCTACAATGTCATGGGTGTTGCCAAGGCAGCGCTGGAAAGCGCGACGCGGTATCTTGCCAATGATCTTGGTCCGCAGGGTATTCGTGTGAATGCGATTTCACCCGGCCCGATGAAAACATTGGCTGGCGCCGCAATCGGGGGCGCACGCAAGACGTACAAACACACGGGCGAAAATGCACCGCTTGGCAATGCCACGCTTGAGGCTGTGGGCGGTACGGCGGTCTATCTCGCCTCGGACGCTGGCAGCCATACATCCGGCGAAGTCATTCGGGTCGATGGCGGCTACCACATCCTGGGGATGCCGCAGCCTGATCACCTTTAACCTTGTACGTCTGGCGTCATCATGCCCATGACGGCGCCAGTTGGATCCTGCAACATGGCAATGCGACCGGTGCCGGGCATGTCCCACGGCTCTTGCAGGACCTTGCCACCCGCAGCGACTGTTGCCTTGCAGGTTGCGTCGATGTCATCCACCGCAAAATATGAATTCCAATGTGGGGGCGTATCGTCCATCCCGGGAAGACCGGTCATGTCCATGATCCCTGCAACCATGCGTTCAACCTTCTTGGCGATATGATATTCACCACCGCCGTCCATTGGCATCACATCGAAAGTCCAGCCGCACATTGCGCTGTAATATTCTTTCGCGGCATTGACATCCCGCGTCATTAATTCGGTCCACCAGACCTCACCATGTGTTTCAGACATGAATTCACTCTCCCAATTGCATTGTGAGGGTATCATAGCATGAAGCCTGGCGTGATGCGCTAGGCCGCGTCGATTGCGATCATTTCAATTGCAAATGTCAAATCCTTGCCAGCCAAAGGGTGATTGGCGTCCAGCGTGACCTCAGTTTCGCTGACCTCTGCAACTGTCACGGGAATGACCTGCCCTTCAGGAGACTGCATTTGCAATTGGGTTCCCACCTCAAGTGGAATGTCTGCCGGAATATCACCGCGCGGGATCGCCTGACGGGCCTGATCGTTTACCGGGCCATAGGCATTGTCGGCGGCCACTTCCACCACTTTCTTATCCCCGACAGCCATCCCAGGAATAGCAGAATCAAGGCCAGGAATTATCATCCCGGACCCCACAGCAAACTCAAGCGGGTCGCGCCCTTCGGAGCTGTCGAACACTTCGCCGCCAGCCAGTGTTCCGGTATAATGAATACGGACCGTGTCGCCGCTTTTCGCCGTGGTCATCAAGGATATCCTTTGTCATGATTTACGCGACCTTATCGGCTGCCATTTCCAGCCGCAAACGGGTTTCCCTTCATCTGCACGCATGGCACTGTGCGAAAAAGGGGACGCCATGCCAATTACAACCTGCGTTTTTGATGCCTACGGAACGCTATTTGACGTCAATGCCGCAGCCCGCCTTGTGGCTGAAGATGACCCACGACTTGCTAAAATCTGGCCGCAACTGGCAGCCGATTGGCGGAGCAAACAGCTGGAATACACATGGCTGCGCGCTGTCGCTGGCCGCCATTGTGATTTCTGGCAGGTCACGCAAGATGGGCTTGACTGGGCCCTGGATTCTGCGCGGCTGGATGACCCGAAACTGCGCGAAAGCTTACTGGCGCTATATTGGGAATTGCCTGCATATCCAGAAGTGCCATCAATGCTGGCAGCGCTTGCCCAGCGGGGCATTAAATCAGCGATCCTGTCCAATGGCTCTCCGGAGATGCTGGCAGGCGCGGTTGAGGCTGCGGGTATCGGGGAACTCCTTTCCGCGTGTCTGTCGGTCGAAGATGTCGGCGTATTCAAGCCGCATGATCGCGTCTATGACCTTGTCCAGGAACATTTTTCCGTCGCGCACGAGGATGTCCTGTTTGGGTCATCCAACGGTTGGGACGCCTGTGGCGCGGCCGGGTATGGGTTTACAACGGTCTGGGTCAACCGGACAGGTGCACCGCTTGACCGGCTTTATGCCGAACCACACCACATTCTGAAAGATCTCAGCACAATTCCGGATCTCATATGAAATTCAAAGTTTCCGACGGCACGCAACTGCATTTCACCGATGAGGGCGATGGTCCGCCGGTCATTGCCCTGGCGGGATTAACCCGCAATGGACGCGATTTTGATCACGTCGCGCCGCATCTGAATGCGCGCCTGATCCGTTTGGATTATCGCGGACGTGGGCAGTCTGACTGGGCAGCGCACAGCACTTATACGATCCCGCAAGAGGCACGGGACACGCTTGACCTGATGGATCATCTGGGACTTGAAAGGGCTGCGATCCTTGGCACATCGCGCGGCGGCCTTATCGCGATGGTACTGGCCGCAACAGCCAAGAACCGTGTGTCAGCAGTGGCATTGAATGACATTGGCCCGGTCATCGCCGAAAGCGGCCTGTCCGTGATCAAAAATTACATTGGCCTGCCTCCGGCACAATCGACTTACGCCGAAGCCGCCGCATTTCGGGACCGAACTTGGGTCCATTTCAAAAATGTCCCGATGTCGCGTTGGCGCGCAGAGGTGGAACAACACTACCTGCAAACGCCCGATGGGCTGCAGCTTCGCTATGACCCGAAGTTGCGTGATGCGGTGCTTGAAGCTGGTGCACAACCGGCCCCCGACCTTTGGCCCTTGTTTGATGCTTTGTCGGGTTTGCCGCTGGCGCTGATCCGCGGCGCAAATTCTGATCTGCTGGCATCGGAAACTGCGGCTGAAATGTTGCGGCGGCAGCCGGACATGGCGTTTGCCGACGTCCCCGACCGCGGCCATGTGCCATTTCTGGATGAGCCTGCGGCGCTGGCCGTCCTGCAGGATTGGATCGCAAAGCTATGAATATTGACCTTATCCGGGCTGCAGCAACGCGGCTGGCCGGGCACACACGTGTTACCCCTTTGCTGAGCTCACCGTTCCTTGACGACATTGCGGGGCGCCGGCTTTTTGTTAAGGCGGAATGCCTGCAACACACCGGAAGTTTTAAGTTTCGGGGTGGTTGGTCGGCTCTGTCAGCGCTCGCGCCCAAGAAACGCAAGAACGGGGTGATCGCTTTTTCTTCCGGCAATCATGCGCAGGGCGTTGCACTAGCTGCCAAGCTGCACGGCGTCCCCAGCGTCATTGTCATGCCGCACGATGCACCGGCAGTTAAGATCGCCAATACGCGCGCGTTTGGCGCTGAGGTCATTCTTTACGATCGGGCAAACGAAAGTCGCGAGGACATCGGCGCAACGCTTGCTGCGGATCGCGGGTTGACCCTGATCCGGCCCTTTGATGAGCCACAGGTTATTGCAGGGCAAGGCACCTGCGGGCTTGAGATCGCGCAACAGGCCGCCGAACTTGACGCAACTGAGGCGGAAGTTCTGGTGTGTTGTGGCGGCGGTGGCCTGACTGCTGGCATTGCGCTTGCCCTTGCTGCGGATGCGCCGGGTATGCGTGTCCGCCCTTGTGAGCCGGACGGCTTTGACGATGTGGCCCGATCCCTGCAATCGGGCGTGAAACAAAGCAATCGAGCCCTGACCGGGTCCATTTGCGATGCGATCGTGACGCCCTCGCCGGGGGATTTGACCTTGCCGATCATGCAGGACCATTGCGCAGCGGGCCTTGTCGTCACGGATGAAGAGTGCCTGCAAGCCATTGGTCTGGCGTTTGAGCGTTTGCGGATCGTGATTGAACCCGGCGGTGCCGCAGCGCTTGCTGCCGCACTTTTCCGCAAAGATCAGATTTCCAGCGATACAGTCGTGGCCGTTGCAACAGGTGGCAATATTGATCGGGCAACCTTTGCGCGTGCTTTAGCCCTGCATGATGTGGCGGAATAGGCCCCGAGAATAGATGTCCACCTACAGGATCAATCATCGCGGCGTCGCTTTACATGTAGAGGTTTCTGGCCCCGAATCCGGGCCGCCTATCATCTTCTCCAACGCGCTTGGAACGGATTTGCGCATTTGGGACGGCGTTTTGCAACACTTGCCTGCCGGGCTGCGCTTGGTCCGCTATGACATGCGCGGCCATGGGCAATCTGATGTGCCGCCGGGTCCCTACAGCATGGGCGCTTTGATTGGAGACGTCGAAGCTATCTGCGATGCATTGGACGTCAAGGACGCGATGTTCGTTGGTCTTTCGGTTGGCGGTATGGTTGGTCAGGGGCTGGCGGTGAAACGGTTGGACCTGATCCGCGCCCTGGTTCTGTCCAACACCGCAGCCAAGATCGGCACGCCGGGCCTATGGCAAGATCGTATCGACCTTGTGCGTGCGCAAGGTCTTGCGGCGTTGTCTGAGGTGATGATGCAACGTTGGTTTGGCCGGCATTCTCAGACAGGCCAGATCGCCAACCAGACCCGCGCAATGTTCGAAGCGACACCGCCCGAGGGGTACACAGGTGTATGTGCGGCCATCGCCGGCAGTGATTTTTTCACCCCGACAAGCGGCCTGCGGCTCCCCTCTCTGGGGATCGCCGGCAGTGAAGATGGCGCAACGCCGCCGGATCTGGTCGGCGAAACTGTTGCACTGATTCCGGGCTCTGAATTTCACATCATGCGGCGGTTGGGACATTTGCCTTGTGTTGAAGACCCCGGCAGTTACGCCAAGTTGCTTACCGATTTTGCAACGCGGACCGGACACTTCAAACATTAGTTTTTTATAACTTTTCTTGCATTATGAACTGATCGGTTTATCTGTGTTGCCACGCCATCACGGAATGCACCATGAACAACAAGTTGCCGATTACTTTCATCCTGATCACCGTTGTCATTGATGCGATGGGCGTTGGGTTGATCATGCCGGTCATGCCTGACCTGATTCAGGAAATCGAAGGTGAGGGTCTTGGTGCCGCCGCAGTCTGGGGCGGTATTCTGGCCACGATCTTTGCGGCAATGCAATTCCTGTTCGGCCCCACAATTGGCAGCCTGTCCGACCGGTTTGGGCGACGCCCGGTGCTGTTGATCAGCCTGTTTGTGATGGTGCTGGATTATCTGCTGATGGCAATTGCCCATACGATGACGCTCTTGATCATCGGCCGGATCATTGGCGGCATCACAGCGGCAACGCAGGCGACGGCGGCGGCCTATATGGCTGATGTGTCCAAACCGGAAGAAAAGGCCGCCAACTTTGGCCTGATCGGTGCGGCCTTTGGGGTCGGATTTGTGCTTGGCCCGCTTTTGGGTGGGCTGCTGGGCGAATATGGGACACGGGCCCCGTTTTACGCGGCTGCGGTTCTGGCAGGGGCAAACCTGATTTTTGGATACTTTGTCTTGCCAGAAACGGTAACGGACAAAATCCGCCGTCCTTTTGACATTCGGCGCGCAAATCCGCTGGGGGCCTTCAAACACCTTTCGGCCTTGCCCGGCCTGACGCGGTTGATCGTCTTGCTGTTCATCTATGCGGTTGCCTTCACCGTTTATCCGGCTGTCTGGTCCTACTATGGCGCTGAACGATTTGACTGGAGCCCGCGGATGATCGGGGTGTCACTGGCAATTTTCGGGATCGGGATCGCCATTGTGCAAGGGGTGCTGATCCGTCCGATTATCGCGCGGCTTGGCGAACGCAAAACCGTCGTCTTTGGTTTGTCTGTAGACGTACTGGCCTTTGTCTCACTGGGGTTTGTGACAAACGGTTGGCTTGCCTTGGCGCTGACCCCGCTGACAGCTCTTGGGTCGGTCGCGGGCCCCGCGTTGCAAGGCATCATGAGCCGCGCCGCGGATGACAATCAGCAGGGTGAATTGCAGGGACTTGTTGCCTCAATCAATGCGCTGGCCACAATTGTTGCCCCACTCATTGTCACACAGACGTTCTGGTATTTCACCGCCCCCGAAACCGGCATTTACATGCCGGGCGCGCCATTCCTATTGTCGGCCGGGCTCGTCGTTGTCTGCATCTTGATCTTTGGGTCGGCGCGGGAGAACCTGCAAAAGTCGCTGGGGGGCTAGTCTGCATCAATCGCGCAGGACATGGTGATGCAAAGCAGCGCGAGGACAGACCATTGCCCCAGATCAAGGCCGCCGTATGCCATGCCCATGGACAACCCCTATCGGTAGAAACCCTGAACCTGCGCGCACCGGAAATGGGCGAAATCGAGGTCACATTACGCGCCTGCGCCATTTGCCATTCTGATATTTCTTATGCTGAGGGTGCATGGGGTGGGCAGCTGCCCGCCGTTTATGGGCACGAGGCCGCCGGCCACATCAGTGGCCTTGGGTCCGGCGTGGGTGGCCTTGCTGTGGGGGACGCGGTTGTGGTGACGCTTATACGTGCCTGTGGCAATTGCCCTTCCTGCGGGGGGGGTGCCCCAACCATTTGCGAAACACCGGGTTCGACACAACCGCTGACAGACCGGAGTGGGAAGCCAGTTGTCGCGGCCATGAACAGCGGTGCATTTGCAGAACGCGTTGTCGTTGACCAATCACAGGTTGTCAGAATTCCCAAAGATATGGACATGAAAGCTGCTTCGCTGCTGGCTTGCGGGGTCATCACGGGTGTCGGCGCGGTTGTAAATGCGGCCAAGCTGCGGGCCGGACAGGATGTTGTTGTCATTGGTGCGGGTGGTGTCGGGCTTAACGCGATTCAGGGTGCGCGGATTGCCGGTGCCCGGCGCATTGTCGCTGTAGACATGTCCGAAGAGAAGCTTGCAATCGCGCGGACGTTTGGGGCAACGGACACTGTTTTGGCAACGGCCGAAACACCTTGGCGCGTGGCCAAGGCAGCGATTGGTCGCGGCGCGGACGTGGTCCTTGTCACGGTTGGCATTGCTGCGGTCTATGATACCGCGCCGCGCTATCTGGCCTATGGCGGCCAGGTCATCATGGTCGGAATGCCAGCGACTGGTGCCCTGTCAAGTTACGAACCGGCCAATTTCGCGGCCGTTGGACAAAGGCTGGTGGGGTCAAAAATGGGCGATGTCGTCATCGCGCGTGATATTCCCTGGATGGTTGATCTTTATCAGCAAGGTCGGCTGAAGCTTGATGATCTCGTTTCAGACACCTGGGCGCTGGAGGATATCAACGCCGCCATCGCGGACACAAAAACCGGCTCTGCGAAACGCAACGTGATTGTGTTTGACTGATGGCTTGCGTCAGCCGGGGTGCGGACCGGCGCCCAAGCGCGCAATGGGTTGCACCCGCTGACTGACCCGCATTACCAAAGTGGTGAAAGTTTCGGGCAAGGGGACGCGAATGGATCGGGCCGATATCGTTGATCAGGCGTTTCGCAAACGGCTTGAGGACGGCACGTTACCGCGGGGGGCGACAGCCTCCGGCCCGCTTACAAATGCCGAGGCCGTGGCAATTTTCCACGCACAATGCCTGAGCCGAAATCTTGATCGCCGTTCGCGCAAGATGCAGGCCGCAGGAGAAGGGTATTATACAATCGGATCATCTGGCCATGAAGGCATGGCCGCCGTTGCAAGTGCCTTGCGGCCCGATGACATGGCCTTTTTGCATTATCGCGATGGTGCCTTTCAGACCCGCCGCGCGGCGCAGGTGCCGGGCACAACGCCGACCTGGGACATGTTGCTAAGCTTTGCGACCGCGACAGAGGATCCGATTTCTGGCGGGCGGCACAAGGTTCTTGGTTCAAAACTGCTCAACATTCCGCCGCAAACGTCAACAATTGCAAGCCACCTTCCCAAAGCCGTCGGCGCTGCCTATTCGATTGGATTGGCCAAACGCTATGGGCCGGAACACAAAGCGCTGCCCGATGATAGCTTGGTCATGTGCTCCTTCGGTGATGCCTCTGCCAATCACTCAACGGCGCAGGGCGCGATCAACACGGCTTGCTGGACGTCATTTCAATCTGTCCCATTGCCACTGTTGTTCGTTTGTGAAGACAATGGCATCGGCATTTCGACCCGTACCCCATCGGGATGGATTGCCGCCAACTTTTCAGAAAGGCCGGGGCTGAAGTACTTTCATGCCAATGGCCTGGATCTTTACGATACATTCCGCGCCGCGACAGATGCGGCCAATTACGTGCGGAGGCGCCGGAAACCTGCGTTCCTGCACCTGTCGCTCGTGCGGCTTTACGGTCATGCCGGATCAGACGTGCAGCAAAGCTATTTATCAAAGGAAACTTTTGAAGGATGGGAGGCCAATGATCCGCTTGCCCATTCTGCTGGCTTGCTGATCAACAAAGGTGTGCTGACGGCTGATGACGTGTTGGCGATTTACCAAGAGACCGAGGCGCAATGCGAGCGTGTCGCCAGGCAGGTCATTACGCGGCCCCGATTGAAGTCAGCCAATGAGGTCATGGCATCAATTATTCCGCCCAAACGTAGCTGCGCCCTCACAAACGGACCGGCCCCGGCTGCGCGGGCAAAAGCTTTTGGTCGCGACGCACAGCTGATGGAGAATCCGCAACCCATGGCGCGCTTGCTGAACTGGGCGCTCACAGATCTAATGCTGGCGCACCCCGAAATCATCATGATGGGCGAGGACGTGGGCCGTAAAGGCGGGGTTTATGGCGTCACCCAAAAACTGGTTGATCGTTTTGGCCCCGACAGGATGATTGACACCCTGCTTGACGAACAATCCATACTTGGGCTGGCCATTGGCATGGGCCACAACGGCTTTGTTCCGATACCGGAAATCCAATTCCTTGCCTATCTGCACAATGCAGAGGATCAGCTTCGGGGCGAAGCAGCGACATTGCCGTTCTTTTCAAACGGTCAATTCACCAACCCGATGGTGTTGCGCATCGCCGGACTTGGATACCAAAAGGGATTTGGCGGTCATTTTCACAACGACAATTCGCTGGCAGTTTTGCGCGACATTCCCGGATTGATCATCGCCTGCCCATCGCGCGGTGACGATGCCGCGTTAATGCTGCGAGAAGCCGTCCGGCTGGCCCGCGAGGAACAGCGTGTCGTCGTTTTTGTCGAGCCAATTGCGCTATATCCAATGCGTGATCAGCATGTGGAAAAGGATGGTGGCTGGCTTTGCCAATATCCCGCGCCCGATCGCCGCATTCCACTGGGGGAAGTTGGCGTTGAAGGGGATGGACCGCTGGCCATCTTGACGTATGGCAATGGCCGCTTTCTCAGCACCCAGGCGAAAGCGACGCTGTCCGCAATGGGGATTGAAACGCGCGTTATCGATATGCGATGGCTTGCGCCCCTTCCCGTTGAAGGCATTCTGCGCGCGCTTGATGGCGCAAAGGCTGTCCTGATTGTGGATGAATGTCGGGAAACAGGCAGCCAATCGGAAGCCTTGATGGCGCTGATGGCGGAACAATGCGACGTGCCATTTGCCCGATTGGCCGCTGCCGACAGCTTTATCGCGACTGGTCCAGCCTATGCTGCCACCATGCCTTCAGCACAAAGCATTCATGATGCGGCGGCAGCATTATGGGGGGATGGTCGATGAAGAAAACCGCAGTTGTCATCGCCCCCGGACGCGGGACCTACAACAAGGCCGAATTGGGATATCTGAAACGATATCATGCTGGACAAACCGCGCACTTGTTCCAATTTGATGAGTTTCGCGCGCAGCAGGGGCAAACGGCGCTGTCGACCCTGGATTCGGCGCCGCGCTTTTCACCACAAACGCACACCCGCGGCGACAATGCGTCACCGCTGATTTACGCCAGCGCCTATTTTGACTTTCTGGCCATCAGCCAGGATCAATTCGATATCATTGGAATTACGGGAAATTCCATGGGTTGGTATATCGCCTTGGCCTGCGCGGGCGCCTTAACTGGCATGGGCGGCCTGCAGGTGGTGAACACGATGGGCACGCTGATGCAAAAGGCAATGATCGGCGGGCAGCTGGTTTATCCAGTCGTTGACGACAGCTGGCGACCGCTGCCCGGCGCGCGATCCGGCATAACCGACAAAATGGCTGATATCTGCAGCAGGGCCGGCCACCATTTGTCCTTATCCATCGATCTTGGTGGTATGCTCGTGCTGGCAGGAAATGAACCGGGGCTCACCGCGTTTGAGCGTGGAATGCCACGCCTGCAAGACCGCTATCCGATGCGATTGACCAATCACGCCGCATTTCACACGCCGTTGCAACGCCCCATCGCCGCAGAGGGTCAGGCGTTGCTGCCCGCATCACTGTTTGCCCAGCCCAACTGTCCGTTGATTGACGGGCGGGGCGTGATTTGGCGACCAAAAGCCACCGATCTCGCCGCGCTCTGGTCCTACACTCTGAACCAGCAGGTCGTTGAACCCTACGATTTTCGCACAGCCATCAAAGTTGCCGCGAGAGAGTTTTGCCCGGACGTGTTTATCGTCCTGGGGCCGGGGACGACACTGGGCGGGGCCACGGCACAGGCGCTGACCGGTTGCAATTGGCAGGGGGCGGATGACAAGGCATCATTCAAGGCAATGCAAGACGATCGTGCAAATCTTTTGATGATGGGCGATGGCGGGCAGCGCGCGGGCGTTGTCGGTTAGTCCTGGGCATTGAACTTCAGGTAGGCCAGGGCTGCGCCTGCCAGATCACCCAATGCGTGACCACGGAACACGAATGCGCCGCGGTCTTGCTGCGATAATCGCCCCGCCTGTGTCCCGGCCACGAGATCCGACAGATCCCCGGTGACGGCCCCCGCCGGAACCAACTTGTTCGGAAGGGTGCTTTCTTGCGCAACATCGTCAATGATCACGCGATCAAGCTGGCCAAAGCCATCAGGGAACCAGGGCGCACCCAGATCGACGCTTGTCAAAAAGGCACCTTGTTTAAGGGTCGCGGCATCAAGAAACGGGGCGGCGACGCTGGTATGGGTGAGCGAAGTGACCACGATATCGGCATCGACGATGGCCTCTTTTGGCGCAGTGCAGACCTCAGACTTGATGTGTAGCTGCCGAGCCATATCTACCAGCGCGTCAATATTGGGCTGGCCGCGCCCCGCAATCTTGATCCGTTTAAGCGGGAACATTTCCGCAAAGGCCCGCAGATGTTGCCGCGCTTGTAAGCCGGTGCCAACGAACCCCAAAGTTTCCGAATCCGGGCGAGCCATATGCTTTGCCGCAAGGGCGCTTAGCCCGGCGGTGCGCAAACCGGTGATCCAGTTTCCGTCAATTGTAGCCACTGGCAATCCGGTAACACTACTTAGCAAAGTGACTGTACCGTTTATCTGTGGCAGTCCCACATCGCTGTTGGCTGCGTTGAGCACGAGCGATTTTGTCGCAAGCAGCGGGGGATCATCCATCGCTGCCAATGTGGCCATCATATAGCGTCCATCGTGGGTTTGGATCACCGATTTTGGCGCGGACCAAACCCGCCCCTGCGACGCCCCCTGCAACACCGTTTCCAACATACCGATGACTTCGGCATAGGTGATCGCCAGGGCGTCAAGATCGGAATCAGAAAGGTGTAGGATCGGTCCTGCGGTCATAACGGTCTTTCACATTTACCCGTTCTGTCGGGATCGCTCAGACCTTAACCGAGGCTGACCCAACTTGCATCTGCCTCGCTTGACCTCACGCAGGCATCGACAAACCGCATGCCGTCGAGCCCTGCCTGAACACCCGGCAGCAGGGTATCGGCTGGATCACCCTTGGTGCGAATGACCTCGGCGGTCTCGGAATAGAGCGTTGCAAATGCCTCCAGGTATCCTTCGGGATGCCCGCCTGGAATGCGGGTCACGGCAGCAGCCGCATCATTTGCCCCGGCCCCGCCGCGCGTTAACGTCTGCCGCACTCCGCCAAGGGTCGTGAAATACAAATAGTTGGGGTCCATCTGCGACCATTCCAACCCACCCTTATCGCCGAACACCCGCAACCGGAGCCCGTTTTCATTGCCGACCGAGACTTGCGAGGCCCAAAGCATACCCTTTGCACCCGTATCATAGCGCAGCATGATATGTGCGTTGTCATCCAGTCGTCGCCCGGGGACAAAGCTTGTCAAGTCTGCCGATAGCTTTGTCGGCGTCATGCCGGTGACAAATTGGGCCAGATTATAGGCATGTGTGCCGATATCGCCAATCGCGCCGCCGGCGCCTGATTTGGCCGGGTCAGTGCGCCATGCGGCCTGCTTCTGCCCTTCAGATTCAATATCTTCGGCCAACCAATCCTGGACATATTCCGCCTGAACAACCCGCAGATCACCCAATTCGCCGGACGCGATCATCGCACGGGCCTGTCGGATCATCGGGTAGCCTGTGTAATTGTGCGTCAAGATAAACGGAGTCTTGGATTCCCGGATCGTGGCCGCCAGATCTTCGGCCTCGTCCAGCGTTGCGGTAATCGGTTTGTCGCAAATCACAGGAATCCCGGCTTCAAGAAAGGCTTTCGAAATGCGGGCATGCAGGTGGTTTGGCGTCACAATGCTGACCGCATCAATACCATTCTCATGGGTGGCCTCTGCCTTCGCCATAGTGGCATAGTCTGCATAGGAGCGATCCGCAGCGACCCCGAGCTCTGCTGCTGAGGCATGCGCCCGGTCCGGATCAGATGAAAAAGCGCCTGCGACAATGTTCCAGTGCCCGTCCAACCGGGCCGCCATGCGATGAACCGCGCCGATAAACGCGCCCTGGCCACCGCCAACCATCCCCAATTTCAACTGTGTCATAGCCCAAGCATCTTTCTGTTCTTGGCAGTATCCGGTTCGGACCCAGCAAAATCGTCAAACGCCCGTTCCGTCAACGCAATGATGTGATCTTGGATGAACGGCGCGCCTTCTGCGGCGCCCTGTTCTGGCGATTTCAGACAGCATTCCCACTCCAGCACAGCCCAACTTCCATAGCCGTATTGGGCCAAGCGCGAAAAAATCCCTTTGAAATCAACCTGCCCGTCGCCTAATGACCGAAACCGCGCGGCCCGTTCTGTCCAGCCGGCGTAACCGGAATAGACGCCCTGTGACGCCGTTGGATTGAATTCCGCGTCCTTGACGTGAAATGCCTTGATCCGATCATGGTACAGATCGATGAACCCCAAATAATCCATTTGTTGCAGCAAAAAATGGCTTGGATCATAATTGATGGTCGCCCGTTCATGTCCATCCAGCGCGTCGACAAATCGTTCAAACGTGGTGCCGTCAAAGACGTCCTCACCGGGATGAATTTCATAAGCCACATCGACGCCTTGATCTTCGTATGCATCCAGGATCGGTCGCCAGCGCCGTGCCAGTTCGTCAAATGCATCCTCGACCAGACCTTGCGGGCGCTGCGGCCAAGGGTAGAGATAGGGAAATGCGAGACTGCCGGTGAAACTGACAGAAACATCAAGCCCAAGATTTCGTGAGGCATTTGCGGCCTTCATCATCTCGCCAACAGCCCATGCCTGACGGGCCTTGGGATTACCGTGCACCGATACCGGTGCAAAAGCGTCAAAAGCCAGGTCATATGCCGGATGCACGGCAACAAGTTGGCCCTGTAAATGGGTTGAGAGTTCGGTAATCTCCACGCCGGCATCGGCGCAGATCCCTTGCACCTCGTCACAATAAGTCTGGCTTTCGGCGGCCTTGGTCAGATCAAACAGGCGGTTGTCGAAAGTCGGAATCTGAACACCCTTGTAGCCAAGGCTAGCCGCCCATTTCGTGATGTTTTCCAACGAGTTGAATGGCGCACTATCACCTGCGAATTGGGCAAGGAATATCCCCGGCCCCTTGATGTTCCTGCTCATGCTAGCTCCTCTGGAATGGCTTTGGGTGGTAGGCGAACCGCGAGAATTTCGCCTGCTGCCCCTGCCCGGTTGTGTCAAAGGCGACCATGCCCACAAATGCACCAGTGAATGAGGCGTGCTCTCCGCGACCGCCTTCGTCGCTGATGATGTAGGCTGGCAGTGCCGGACCCAGTTTCTGCGGGGCATTATCACCCTGATGATAATAAAACTGCTGCAATGGCCCTGCGACCTCAACCGAAAGATGAACCGACCCATCTTGTAGCGCGATGGGGGTATCCATCGGGAAGGCCAGCGGCCCTTCGGGATAGTCGCCCAGACAGGACATAAGCGTTAGGATACGCCCCAGATCATCGTCATGAGTGACCATAGCTGCATGAAATTTCCAACGATTATAATATGTTGTGAGACCAGCTGCCTGTTGATACGTTGTTGGTTCAAAAGCCAGCGACGTGGCGGCTTCGTAGCTGAAATGTTCCTGCCGGCGCGCGACGAGGGATTGTTCAAACCAACTTCCGAGGCTTTCCCGCCCCGTCAGCACCAATTGACCGTTTTCAACGTGAAAAATGCGCGAAGGATCGGGGGTACGTAGCCATTGAAATTCATCAGGGAGGTCACTGAAACGCTCATGCACAACTGATGCACAACCCATATGATTTGCGGCGGCATCAATATCTACGGGCGGAACCATGCCCCCATCCTCAAGATACAGCCAATCGTCGCGCCAGATACACCGTGCGATGCCAGTTTCGCGACCCAAGGGACAATAGCGCCCGTCACCGCTGGCATCTGGGATCGGACGCCCCAACAGGAAGGTATGCCATGCCGTGCCATCAGGAGCCTCTACATATTGTCCGTGGCCGGTGCGCTGGATTGGACTGTCAGGGGCATCCGCGGTGCAGATCAGATGCAAGTCAGGATGATTTTCATATGGCCCCCAGATGTCGCGAGACCGCGACATGGTGACGGCATGTTGATACCCCGTGCCGCCCTCGGCAGTGGTCAGATAATACCAGCCATTCCGTTTGAAGAGATGGGGCCCCTCTGTCAGGCCGCGGTCCGTGCCGGTGTAGATTTGCCGGATCGGCCCAAAAAGTCCACGTTCTGGCGACCATTCCTGCAACAGGATTCCATCAAATCGCTGATGCGCGCCAGAGCCGAGTTTACCAAGTCCGCGGTGGTTCCACCGTAGGTTGGCGAACCACTTGCGGCCATCGTCATCGTGAAACAGCGTTGGATCAAATCCATGCGAGTTGACGTAGGTCGGATCGCTCCAACTGCCATCAATCGTGTCGCAGGTAACGATGTAATTATGGGCGTCCTTGAAGGACCCGTCGAGCCGTTTGACGTCGGTGTAGACCAGCCAGAATTTACCATCGGCATAAGACAGGCACGGGGCCCAGACACCGCAGCTGTCAGGATTACCGCGCATGTCCAATTGGCTGGTGCGGGTCAAGGGACGGCTGACCAACCGCCAATTCACAAGGTCGGTCGAATGGTGAATCTGAACTCCCGGAAACCATTCGAATGTTGACGTTGCGATGTAGTAATCCGACCCAACCCGGCAAATCGACGGATCGGGATTGAACCCGGGCAGGATCGGATTTTCGATCATTTCAGCAGGGCCTTCGCGTCTTCGGGCGACAATGGCGCAGGCTGCGCGCAGGTCGTGCTCATTTCGACAAAGGTGCCGGTTTCGCCTGATTTCAGGATCGAAGTCATGACATCTGTTGCGTGCACAGCAAGCGCCACATCACATCGGTGTGGGCGTCCGTCTTGTGCAGCGGCCACCATGTCCGCAAGACCGGCACAGCGGTAGTTCGCGCGACCATCGTCGTTGTTGACACCAAAGGGATGGTCCCAAGCCGTAACCGGTTGCATGTCACCGTTTTCATCGGATTGTTCCAGATCACCGCCAAAGAAGTTTGGATCGGGCACATAGATCGTGCCGTCCGTGCCATAAATCTCCATGTTCTGGTGACCATGCGCCGTGATGTCCCAACTGGTCGACAAAGTCACCGTCGCGCCCTGCGCAAATTCGATCAGCGCGTGAATATTTGTGGGCGTCTTTACCGGGATCATCTCTCCATTGCGCGGTTCCGAGGTGATCTTGCGCTCTGACCAAGCTGAGCTTGTCAGGGCTGCGACACGTTTGACCGGGCCAAGCAACTGGATCAGGTTGGTGACGTAATACGGACCGATATCAAGAACCGGGCCAGCGCCCGGCAGAAAGAAGAAATCCGGATTGGGGTGCCACATTTCCATGCCCCGGCTCATCACATGGGCGGTGCCGGCTACCACATTGCCGATCCCGCCGTCGTCGATGATCTTGCGGGCCTGTTGATGCGCGCCGCCAAGGAATGTGTCCGGCGCAGAGCCAACCCGCAGCCCTTTTTCATCGGCCAGCTTTTGCATCGCCTTGCCTTGTTCCAGTGTCAGCACAAGCGGCTTTTCCGAATAGGCGTGCTTGCCAGCCTCAAGAATCTTTGTCGTGACCTCATAATGGGCCGCAGGGATCGTCAGGTTAATGATGACCTCAATGTCATCGCTTGCCAGCAGGGCATCAACGGTGCGTGCCTCGATTCCGAATTCAGCGGCGCGGTCTTCTGCAGCCTGTGTATTCAGATCGGCAACGGCGACGATGTCGACGCCTTTGAACATCGGTCCAAGTCGCAGATAGGCCGCCGAGATATTGCCGCAGCCAATGATTCCAATATTCATTTTTTCTTTTCCTTATAGAGACTTGGCGTGGGCGATCGAGGCCGTTGCAAACCGCACGTCGTCTGAGGGGTTGTCATGTTCCATGATAAGGTTAGGGGTTCCGTTGGCCTTCAGCTGGGTTATCAGATTGCCCCAGTCAATGACCCCGTCCCCAACATCAGCCCAGCCGTCTTCATCCGTTTTGCCCGGTGCGGCACGGTCTTTGACATGGGCTGCGGTCACCCGCTTGCCGTACTTTGCAATGCTGTCCTGGGGATCCACATTGGCGACCACAGCCCAAGCCACGTCAAATTCGAATGACAGGCTTTCATCTGCACCCAACATTGCATCAATGGGCAATGTTCCGTCCGGCAGGGCCGCGAATTCAAAGTCATGGTTGTGCCACCCAAAAATCATGCCCTCTGCCAGATATGGGCGTGCAGCCTCGGCGAGTCGATCACCGAAGGCCACCCAGCCTGCCTTGTCTGTGGGACGTTCGTCAGGGCCGATATGGGGCCCGTAAACTTCGCGCAGGCCCAGTTTTTCTGCAATCCGCAATGCGCGATCTACGTCGCCCTCAAGCAGATCAAGGCCAACGTGGCTTGAGCGCAGGGCAAGGCCGGTATCATCCAGCGCCGCCTTGAGCGCATCGATCTTGTCATCGTCATCGTAAAGCGCACCATAGCCCTCTGCCGCGACATAACCAAGATCGGCAAGCATTCGCAGCGTTTTGGACATCGGGCCAAAGTTGCGAGAACTGTAAAGCTGATATGAAAAGTCTGTCATGATGTATCCTTAGTATGTCGCGCTGTGCAGATCGCGCAGCGTAAAGGTCGGGGATCTGGTGTTGGATTGCGGCGTGAACCGCAGGTTTGCTGTGTGATCCGGTGTCAGGTGTATGGCGTTTTTGTCAAATCGGCCCGGCTGGTCAGCCTCAGCCGTCACAAAAAGCGCGAGGTTCTGTGCCGATAGCGTCAGGACATAATCGTCGCCATCTTGTGTCACCTCATGGGCCAAGCCCGACGGCAGGAGGTCGTAATGCTTGAACGGCATGGGTGCAAAAATATCACCGCCTTTCAGGCCGTCCGGCGTTGTCCAATCAAACGTCAGCATCTCATTTGCAGCGACTTGCAAACCGGTGATCAGGTCTTCGGCTGCCAACCCCAGTTGAGCCTGCGCGGATTGTAGCGTGCGGGTGTTGCCAGCCATATCCGTTGCATAGGCGGTGACGTTTAGATCAATCGGGTGTGATGTGTCGTTGATCCCGCGCAGCGTCACGGTGTCACCCTCGGGCACTGCAACAACGCTGATGGGCGCATTGAAGTGGGTCGCAAAGTAATGCAGCAGCTTCCATTCGCCACTGTAATTCAGGGACGCCCAGCTGGCCACGGGCCAGGTGTCGTTAAGCTGCCAAACCAGCGTACCCATGCAATGCGGTTTGCGGCTGCGCCAATGGCTCACAGCTGTCTTGATGGCAAGGGCCTGCTGCACCTGACTGAGGTAAACGAAATTTTCAAAGCTGTTTGGAAACCGGAAGTACCGGAACATCGTCTCAGCGATGCGGGCATTGCCGCCAGGGTTCTTTTGGTGGCTTTCCATGACCGGGGCGGCGATGTTGAAATCCGCGACCTCTGCAAAACGCGTGATCTCGGACAGCGAGGGGTAGCTTTGAAATCCGAATTCCGAGCAGAACCGGGGCGCGACATCACGATAATGATCAAAGTCGCGTCCCTCGTGCCAGACGCTCCAGAAATGCATGTCACCGCTGCTGTCGTCATGCCAGGCGTCACCAAATGACAACAGGCCCGGCGAGGGACTTGAAGGCCACCAGTTTGCCGTTGGGTCGACGGATTTGAGTTCTGTCTCAATCGCGTAGTTCAACCGATCATAATTGACCAAGTAGCGGTCGCGATCAGCTTTGCTGACATCATACCATCCCAATGCCCCGACAAGTTCGTTGTCGCCGCACCACAGCGCCAGGCAGGCGTGGTGATGCATCCGGGCGACGTTGTCACGGATTTCGGCGCGAACATTTTCAAGGAATTCAAGGTCAGACGGATAGAGGTTGCAGGCAAACATGAAGTCTTGCCAGACCATCAGGCCAAGCTCATCGCAGGTTTCATAAAAGCTGGTCGGTTCGTAACGACCACCCCCCCAGACCCGGATCATGTTCATGTGGGCGTCTTTGGCCGATTGCAGCAGTGCGCGGGTTTTTTCAACCGTGATACGACCGGGCAACGCATCTGTCGGAATCCAGTTGGCGCCTTTGCAGAACACGTCCCGCCTATTGATGCGGAACTTGAAACCCTGCCCGGCATCGTCCGGTTCTGTGATCAGTGCCACCTCTCGCAGACCGATACGGCGGCGTGTTTTCGCCTGACCTGCGGTCACGACAAGATCATAAAGGGGCTGATCTCCTTGCCCCGCTGGCCACCACAGATCAGGATTTTCTACGGTCATCTGAACAGTTGCCACTCCGTCAATCACAAACGTTGTCAGTTCCTGTCCGGCAAAAGAGAATGTCGCCTCACCACCGTCGTTCACCAGCGTGGCGGCAAAGGTCAGATCAACCTTGTTGTCGCCATGGACCTGCGAAACCATGACCTTGTCGATCCGTGTGGCGTCCGAAGGTGCGATGGCGAGGTCGCCATAGATACCAAATGGCGCAAGCGCGATGTTCCAGTCCCAGCCGAAATCGCAAGCCGGTTTTCGCAGGAAATTGCCATAGGGAATTGGGCAGTTTTCCGACCAAGGGATCGGAAATGGATGAGCGTCATGCTTGGCTTTCCCGGCCATGACCGGAGAGTGGAACGTGACCGAGATTTCGTTCTCGCCAACCTCGGCGACCCCAGAGAGGAGCGCCCGATAGGTCCGGAATGCGTTTTCAGTCTGCAAGACGGTGGTGCCGTTTACCCGCACGGTCGCAACCGTGTCGATCTCGGACAGGATCAGGTCGACGTTCTTGTCGGTCAGTGTGAATTTCCGTCGCGCGACCCAGTCGCGTTCGCAGATCCATCGCAGTTCATATTCGTTTTTACCCCAATAGGGATCAGGGATCAGTCCAGCAGAAAAGAGCGCATTTATCCCATCACCAGGCAACGCAAAGCTGCAGGTGTAATCGCCATTCACGTCCGTCAGGGACCATTCGCCAGAGAGCTTCATTAGAGACGTGCTTCTGAGTTTTTATCAAAGAGAGAGGCCCGCGACGGATCAACCCCAATCGGCAACCGTTCACCGACCTGAACACTGGCCTGACCGTCCATGCGGATGCGCAGCGAATGTTTGCCCAGCTTGCCATAGACCAGCGTGTCCGACCCCATCGGTTCAACCAGATCGACCGTGACCTCGTATTGACGCGGCGCGCTGGCAACCAGTTCACCTGTGATAATATGCTCCGGACGAATACCAATTACTGCTTCAGTATCTGCGGCGGGGCCGTCGACCCATTCATAACCGTTCAACGACATCACCATGTCATCAACTGCGAAAGAGCCATTTTTCAAGGTGCCTTCCAAGAAGTTCATGGAGGGCGAACCGATGAAGTCAGCCACATAGATGTTTTGGGGCCGGTTATAGATTTCGTCTGGGCTGCCCAGCTGCATGATCAGCCCCCCCTTCATGATGGCGATCCGGTCAGCGAGGGTCATCGCTTCGACCTGATCGTGCGTGACGTAAATCATAGTGTTTTCAAGTTGCTGGTGCAGGCGCTTCAATTCGACCCGCAGGTCCGCGCGCAATTTTGCATCCAGGTTGGACAGCGGTTCGTCAAACAGGAAGACATCAACGTCCCGCACAAGTGCGCGACCGATCGCGACACGCTGACGCTGCCCCCCTGACAGTGCTGCGGGTTTCCGATCAAGAAGCGGTTCAATCTGCAGGATGCCGGCGGCGCGCGCGACACGCTCTTCGATTTCGGCCTTGGGAAACTTTGCGTTTTTCAGGCCAAAACTGAGGTTCCCCTTCACGCTCATCTGCGGATAAAGCGCGTAGGATTGGAACACCATGCCAATCCCGCGCTCTGAAGGTTCTGCCCAAGTGACGTTCTTGCCCTTGATATGGATTTGCCCATCGGTGACTTCGAGAAGTCCGGCGATGCAATTGAGCAACGTGGACTTACCACAGCCGGACGAGCCCAGCAGGACGAGAAATTCGCCCTCGTGGATATTCAGGTTCAGGTTACGCAGAACCTTGACTGCGCCAAAGCTGAGGTCAAGATTTTTGATTTCAACGGAATATGACATGGTTCAGCCCTTAACTGCGCCGGCAGCGATGCCCCGGACGAAAAGTTTGCCGGAGGCAAAATAGATGACAAGTGGAACAAGGCCGGTCAGCAATGTTGCAGCCATATTGACGTTGTATTCCTTGATGCCCTGCACCGAGTTCACGATGTTATTGAGCTGCACGGTCATCGGGTAGGTTTCCGGTTTGGTGTAGATCACGCCGAACAGGAAGTCGTTCCAGATGCCCGTCACCTGCAGGATCATCGCAACCACAAAGATCGGGAGCGACATGGGCAGCATGATCTTGAGGTAAATGCCCCAGAACCCGGCACCGTCAACACGCGCTGCCTTGAACAATTCTTCTGGCACCGAGGTAAAATAGTTGCGGAACAGCAGGGTCAGGATTGGCATCCCAAAGATCGTGTGCACGATGACAAGGCCCGAGAGACTGCCCATCAATCGGACGCGCGGCGCATCTTCGTAAAAGAACCGCAGCACATTGGTGATGCCGTCGCCGCTTTCGCGCAGCAGGATCACGATTGGGTAGATCATCACCTGATAGGGGATAAAGGCCCCGAAAATCAGGATAGTAAAGAACACTTCTGACCCTTTGAAACGCCAGTTGGCCAATGCGTAACCGTTGACCGAAGCAATCGCGATCGAAATGATCACCGAAGGTACGAGGATCCAGACAGAGTTGCTGAAACCGCGGCTGAGACCTTCGCAATTGATCCCCGTGCAGGCCTCTGACCATGCCTTGACCCAAGGTTCAAATGTCACCTCGACCGGGGGGGCAAAGATATTGCCCATTCGCACCTCTGGCATGCCTTTCAGCGACGTTACAATCATCACGTAAAGCGGCAGGATGTAGTAGAGGCAGACAACAAGGAGAGTGCCGTAGATAATGATATTTGTGCTAGAGAATGCACGCTTGGGACGTGGTCCCCTTGGGCCGGACAGGGTGTCAGCAGATGCCTGGGCACCGCCCACCGCGGCGGATATATCAGCCATTCTTCTTGCCTCCAAATTCGAGATACGCCCAAGGGATCAGAACAACCAAAACGCTGAGCAGCATCATGGTAGAGGCCGCAAACCCAAGCCCGAGGTTCTGTGCCTGAAACATCTTTTCGATCACGTATTTGGCCGGCACTTCGGACGCGATGCCCGGCCCGCCGGACGTCTGGGCAACAACCAGGTCATAGACCTTGATGATACCTGCCGAGATGATGACCAGCGCGGTAATGAAGACAGGCCGCATCATCGGAATGACGATGAAGATGTACGTTTTCCAAGCTGGAATGCCCTCAACTCGGCTGGCCTTCCAGATGTCTTCGTCAATGCCGCGCATACCCGCAAGCAGCAGCACCATCACAAAGCCGGAGCCTTGCCAGATGCCCGCGATCAAGATGCCAAAGATGACAATTTCAGGATTGTTCAGCGGGTCGAACGTAAAACTTTCCCAGCCCCAGTTCCGCACGACATTCTGCAGACCAAGCGAGGGGTTCAGTATCCATTGCCACGCAAGTCCGGTCACAACAAAGGACAGGGCAAATGGGTAGAGAATGATCGTTCGGATGGTGTTTTCGAACCTGATCTTGCGGTCCAGAAGTGCTGCAAGCACGAAACCGATACACAGCGATAGCACCAAAGAACACGCGCCATAGATCGCAAGATTTTCAATCGAGATCAGCCAGCGGTTTTCGCTCCAAAGCCGTTCATAGTTTTCCAGGCCAACCCACTTTTCTGGTGCGGGTAAGAGGCGTGAACGCGTAAATGAGTGGTAGATGGTCCAGATCGTGCATCCGATAAACACGACCAATGCCGTGAACACCATTGGAATGGATGCAATCTTGGCCGACTTATTGCGAAACAAGCGCGACGGTCGCGGTGTTGGCGTGCGCGCCGATATCGTTTCTGTGTCTGTCACCGACATTTTGCCCCTCGCGTGTTGTTTCACACATCATGTCAAAGCACCCCCATGCGCTTGGCAAAGGTGCTTGAACATAATGATGGTCTTGAGAAATTCGTGTGGTGCGGGCCCGGGAGACGCCTCCCGGACCCGACCGGAGGAAGGCCTAGTCGGCTTCGGCGATGATCGCAGCGTAGCGTGACTGTGCATCTTCTGCCGTGATCGAAGGATCGTTCCAGAATTCGACCATCAGGTCTTCGATCTGAGACGTTGTGTCCGGTGTCAGCGACTGTGAACCGTCTTTCAGGATGTTGCCAGCTGCAAGTATCTCAAGACCCTTCTTCATGCAGTCGTTGGCAGCCATCAGGTCGACGTCACCACGGATTGGCAGCGAGCCTTTTGCAAGGTTGAAGTCAACCTGCACCTGCGGGCTTAGCAACAATGCTGCCAGCTCTTTCTGTGCAGCTTCGACGTCAGCATCGTCCTGAACAGGGAAATAGAACGCATCGCCACCGGTCGAGATGATTTCGTTCACACCCAGACCTGGCAGGCATGTGTAATCCTCGCCAGCGACCTGACCGGCGACCTGGAATTCGCCCTGCGCCCAGTCACCCATGATCTGTCCGCCGGCTTGGCCGGTAATCACAAGGTTCGTGGCTTGGTTCCAGTCTTGTACGTTGGAATTGGCTGCAAAGGCACGGGCATTTGCGGCTGCTTCAAACACGGCTGCATATTCAGGACCGGCTGCAACTTCTGCATTCTTGTCGTTATTCACCGCGGCCCAGGCGTCAGGACCGGCAATGGCAACTGCCATCACGCCAAATGCGCCGGATGATTGCCAAGGCTGCTGACCCATCGCGAGAGGAATCTTGCCAGCAGCTTCGAGTGCTGGGGCAGAGGCGACAAACTCGTCCCAGTTGGATGGCACGTCTATACCAGCATCAGCATAGGCCTGATGGCTCAGCCATATCCACTGCCATGAATGAATGTTCACCGGGGCACAGTAGATGCGACCATCTACGGTGCAGGCGTCCAACAGTGACGGCGGGTTAACGATGTCTTTCCAACCCTCCGCTTCTGCAACGTCAGTGAGATCAAGAAGCAGACCTGCCTCGATCAGTTCCTCGGCCTGACGACCGTGGTTCAACTGTGTGGCACCCATCGGGTCGCCGCCAAGAATTCGTGATATGATGATCGGGCGCGCGGTCCCGCCGGACCCGGCAATCGCACCGTCAACCCAAGTATGTTCGGTGGCGTTGAAGGCTTCGGCGAACTTTGAAACGGCGGCAGCTTCACCACCTGAAGTCCACCAATGGGTGACTTCCAGATCGACCGCAGCAGCGGACGAAGCCGCACAGATTGCGGTTGCGGACAACAGTTTTGTTGTGAGTTTCACGATTATAACCTCCCTGACTAAATCGTTGTAGAAAATCCTATAACGATTTAGATTGGTCTGACAACGGAATTATTTGACACTTACCGCATTTACTCTAATCCCCTGTTTTCATGGGTTTCTGAAATGCATCGAGGGGAGGGCAAGGATCATGACAAAGACAGGAAAACCCTCCAAAACCGGTGCGAGTGATTCGGCCCGGCCTGCTGCGCAACCCAAGCAACCGACCCTCAAAACCATTGCCGGATTGACCGGGCTCGCCGTCCCCACGGTGAGCCGCGCGTTGGGTGGTGCGAGCGATATCAGCATCGCGACGCGCGCCCGTGTGCGCGCCGTCGCCGACGAGATCGGATATGTCCCCAATCGTGCCGGCGTGCGCCTGCGTACAGGACGGACAAATGTCATTTCACTCGTCCTTTCGACAGAACACGAAATGATGAACCACACGGCAAAGCTGATATCTTCGGTCGCCGCGGGACTGCGTGCGACACCGTTTCATGTGATCATCACGCCCTATTTCGGAGACGAGGATCCGATGAAGCCGGTGCGCTACATCGTTGAGACCCGCTCTGCTGATGCGCTGATCTTGAACCAGATCAAGCCCGAAGACCCCCGCGTCGCCTATCTGATGGAGAAGAATTTCCCGTTTGTGACCCATGGCCGGACGATCTGGGAAAAGGATCACCCCTTTTACGACTTTGACAACCACGCATTTGCGCAGATTGCAGTGCAGGAATTTGCAGCGCGCCAGCGCAAGAATATCGTTCTGGTCGCTCCGCCGCGCGACCAAACCTATAGCGTGGCGATGATCAATGGTGCGACCGAGGCAGCATCGCGTTTGGGGCTGGGTTTGACCGTCCTGTCTGATGTGCATAGCGACGTTGCGATTGACGACATGGGGCTTGCCCTGTCGCAGCATCTGGATGCAGGCCACCCCGTCGATGGCGTCATTTGCGTTTCAAACGGATCCTGCCTTGCGGCCATTACGGCCTTGGAAACGGCAGGTCACGTCATCGGTGACACGGTCGATATCTGTGCGAAGGAAGCGATGCCGATTCTGCAACGCATTCGTTCGCCGATTATCACGGTGCGCGAAAACGTCGCGAATGCTGGCCTGTTCCTTGCACAGGCCGCCATGAGTGCGGTTTTGACCCCAAGAGAACCGCCAATGCAGTTTCTTGAGGTTCCACAGACCTCCGAAAACTAGCCCATGGCCTGCAGCCGTTTGAGCAACGAAGATGTATCCCAGCGGCCACCGCCAAGTTTCTGCACATCTTTGTAAAACTGGTCCACCAGCGCTGTCACGGGAAGAGATGCGCCATTTTCGTCCGCGGTATCAAGGCAGATGCCAAGGTCCTTGCGCATCCAGTCAACTGCAAAACCATGGTCAAAGTGGTCGTCCAGCATCGTTTCATACCGATTGACCATCTGCCAGCTTCCGGCGGCGCCCTGGCTGATCACCTCAACCACTGCCCGTCCGTCCAGACCTGCGCGTTGTGCGAAATGCAACGCCTCTGACAAGCCCTGCACAAGGCCCGCTATCGCAATCTGATTGCACATCTTGGTCATTTGCCCTGCCCCGCTATCACCAATCCGGCGGGCGAGTTTTGCGTAGGTCTGGATTACCGGTTCTGCCTTGGCATAGGCTGCAGGATCGCCGCCGCACATGATTGAAAGCTGTCCATTTTCGGCACCGGCCTGACCGCCTGAGATCGGCGCATCAACAAAATCCAACCCTCTGGATTTCGCGGCAGCGTAAAGCTCTTTCGTGACGGCCGCCGAAACAGTGGTGTGGTCAATGAACAACGCACCATCCGACATCGCATCAAAGGCGCCGTTTTCGCCGGTGCAAACCATGCGCAGATCATCGTCATTGCCGACACAAGCCAGAACCATGTCAGCGCCCGCAGCTGCCATCGCAGGTGTTTCCGCAAATGCGCCCTTGTGCGTGCCCACCCATTTTTCTGCCTTCGCAGTTGTGCGGTTAAAGACTGTAACGTCATGCCCGGTAGCGGCCAGGTGACCTGCCATCGGATATCCCATCACGCCGAGTCCCAAGAACGCTAGTTTGGCCATCGTCGATCCTTTCAAAATGCTTGCACCGGATGTAGCGCAGCCTTGGCCAAAGGTCACGGCATGCCGTCGTGCACAATTCATCTTGCCCGAATCCGAAAGCTATCATAACGTCCGCGCCACACGACGGGAGAACCGGGAAACCGGTGCCGAAGGAGCAACCGCCCCGGAAACTCTCAGGCCCACGAACCGCCGTGTCACGGAAAACTCTGGAGAGTGGCCAATTGGCCCGCCGAAGGGATAACGATCTCAGGCGAAAGGACAGAGGGGGCATCACGCGGCGCAAATGCGTCGCCTTGTGGTGCCCGCGATCCCCTGATCAGCGCGGCCCTTGGAGGGAAGAATGAGCGATCTGCTGCGCACACCGCTATACGCGCTACATCTGGAATTGGGCGCCAAGATGGTGCCCTTTGCCGGATACGAAATGCCGGTGCAATATGGCTTGGGCGTGATGAAGGAACATCAGCATTGCCGCGGCAAAGCAGGTTTGTTCGATGTCAGCCACATGGGACAGGTTCGCGTCGCGGGCAAAAGCTATGCGCAGGCGGCGGCGGCTTTGGAAACGCTTGTCCCGGTTGATATCATTGGGCTAGGTGAAGACCGGCAACGGTATGGGTTTTTCACAAACGATGCCGGCGGCATCGGCGATGACCTGATGCTTTCGAACCGCGGCGACCACGTCAGCGTTGTTGTCAACGCGGCCTGCAAGGCGGACGACATCGCCTATATGCGCAGCGCATTGCAGGCAGAGATTGAGGTAATAGAAATCACCGGTCGCGCGCTGCTGGCGTTGCAGGGCCCCTCCGCTGAGGCGGTTCTTGCCACATTGAATCCAAGCGTGCGGGATATGGCCTTTATGGACGTGGCAACCGTTGATCTGAATGGCGCAGAATGTTGGGTCTCCCGCTCTGGTTATACCGGCGAAGATGGATTTGAAATTTCGGTCCCCGAAGCTATGGCACCCGATCTGGCCCGTGCATTGCTGGCCCATGATGATGTTGAGGCTATTGGTCTGGGCGCAAGAGATTCGTTGCGACTGGAGGGAGGGCTTTGCCTTTACGGTCACGACATAGATACTGGAACCACCCCGGTTGAAGCCGCCCTGACATGGGCCATTCAAAAAGTGCGCCGCGCTGGCGGCGCGCGTGCGGGTGGTTATCCGGGGGCCGATGTCATCAAGAAACAGATGTCAGAAGGGGCAGCGCGCAAGCGGGTTGGACTGATCCCCGAAGGCCGCGCGCCCATGCGGGAAGGTGTTCAGCTGTTCGCAGATGAGACTGCAACCGACCCGATCGGACATATCACCTCTGGCGGATTCGGGCCAACGGTCGGACACCCCGTCGCAATGGGATATGTCGCTGCCGCACAGTCGGCAAAGGGCAACGTCGTCTATGGCGAGCTGCGCGGCAAGCGGTTGCCACTGACCGTCAGCGCCATGCCCTTCACTCCCGCCAATTTCAAACGCTAAAGAAGGACCACGAAAATGAAATTCACCGAAGAACACGAATGGCTGCGCATCGAAGATGACCTTGTTGTTGTAGGCATTACCGAACACGCGGCAACACAGCTGGGTGACATTGTATTTGTCGAACTGCCGGACGTTGGCACCGAAGTCGTCGTCGATGACGAGGCTGTTGTCATCGAAAGCGTCAAAGCCGCATCTGACATTCTTGCGCCACTGGATGGTGAGATCGTCGAAATCAATGAGGCGCTTGCCGACAACCCCGGACTGGTGAACGAGGATCCGGTGGGTAACGGCTGGTTCTTCAAGATCAAGAGCACCGACCTTTCAAAGTTGGACGAATACCTCGACGAGGCCGCATATAAAGCATTGGTGGAGTGACCCGATGACGTTTACGCCAACAGACTACCTCCCCTACGATTTTGCCAATCGCCGCCATATCGGCCCCTCGCCCGCCGAAATGGATGAGATGCTGGATACGGTGGGCGCAGATAGTCTGGAGGCGTTGATGAATGACACCTTGCCCCCTGCGATCCGGCAAGCGGACCCGTTGGATTTCGGCAAACCAAAGTCAGAACGCGAATTGCTGTGGCATATGCGACAAGTGGCCAACAAGAATACGGTTCTGACTTCGCTGATTGGGCAGGGTTATCATGGAACGGTGACGCCGCCGGCAATTCAGCGCAACATCCTGGAAAACCCCGCGTGGTACACCGCCTACACGCCCTATCAGCCAGAAATATCTCAGGGTCGCCTGGAGGCGCTATTGAACTTTCAAACGATGGTTTCGGACCTGACGGGTTTGGAGATCGCCAACGCCTCCCTGCTGGATGAATCCACTGCCTGCGCCGAGGCAATGACCATGGCACAACGGATCTCCAACTCAAAAACGAAGGCTTTTTTCGTCGACGAAAATTGCCACCCCCAGAACATCGGGGTGATTCAGACCCGGGCGGCACCGCTTGGCATTGAGGTCATCGTCGGTAGCCCGGACGCGCTTGATGCAGAGTCGGTTTTCGGGGCCTTGTTCCAATACCCCGGCACCTTTGGCACGCTGCGCGACTTTACCGACCAGATTGCCGCGCTGCACGCGGCCAAGGCGATCGGGATCATCTCTGCTGATCCATTGTCGCTGACATTGCTGAAAGAACCGGGCGCGATGGGGGCCGATATCGCCGTTGGGACAACACAACGATTTGGAGTGCCTGTTGGTTATGGTGGACCACATGCCGCCTATATGGCCACAAAGCAAAAATATGCGCGCAACATGCCGGGGCGAATTGTTGGTGTGTCGGTGGACAGCCACGGGAACCGGGCGTATCGGCTTTCGCTGCAGACGCGCGAACAGCACATCCGGCGCGAGAAGGCCACGTCAAACGTTTGCACCGCACAGGCGCTGTTGGCTGTCATGGCGGGGTTCTACGCGGTTTTTCACGGGCCAGAGGGGCTAAAGGCGATCGCCCAACGCATCCATCGCAAGACAGTGCGCCTGGCGCGCGGTCTGGAAGAAGCCGGTTTTGTTGTTGAGCCAGGCGACTTTTTTGACACCATCACCGTTGACGTTGGCCTGCTGCAGCGCGGTGTCATGCAGGCCGCGGTGAACGAAGGTGTGAACCTGCGTCAGGTCGGAAAAACCAAAGTGGGTATCACGCTTGACGAAAGCTGCCGTCCGGCGACGCTGAAACAGGTTTGGCGGGCCTTCGGGATACATGAGCGCGACACTGGACTGACGGCCGAATACCGCATCCCCGATCACCTGCAGCGCAAGTCAGATTATTTGACCCACCCGGTGTTCCACATGAACCGCGCCGAAACTGAGATGATGCGCTACATGCGACGGCTGGCGGATCGTGATCTTGCGCTTGATCGCGCAATGATCCCGCTTGGGTCATGCACAATGAAGCTGAACTCAGCCGCTGAAATGATGCCCATCACATGGCCGGAGTTTTCGACGCTGCACCCTTATTGCCCGCCGGATCAGGCTGCGGGCTATGCAGAGATGATTGCGGATCTGTCTGACAAACTATGTGACATCACGGGATATGCGGCCATTTCAATGCAACCGAATTCTGGTGCGCAGGGGGAATACGCCGGCTTACTGACGATTGCCCGATACCACCGCGAACGGGATCAGGGTCATCGCAATGTCTGCCTGATCCCGATGTCTGCCCATGGCACCAATCCAGCTTCGGCGCAGATGGTCGGCTGGCAGGTTGTCGCGGTTAAGTCGGCAGAGAATGGCGACATTGATCTGGACGATTTCCGGGCCAAAGCCTTGCAGCACGCAGACAATCTCGCCGCCTGCATGATCACCTATCCTTCCACACATGGGGTATTCGAAGAAACCGTGATCGAGGTGTGCAAGATCACCCATGATCACGGTGGGCAGGTTTACATTGATGGGGCCAACATGAACGCGATGGTCGGATTGTCGCGCCCCGGTGATCTGGGCGGCGACGTCAGCCATTTGAACCTGCACAAGACATTCTGCATTCCGCACGGCGGTGGTGGGCCCGGCATGGGGCCAATTGGGGTGAAAGCGCATCTGGTTGCACATTTGCCCGGTGATCCCAATGGAGGTGAAGGGCCGGTGTCATCGGCGGCGTATGGGTCGCCCTCTTTGTTGCCGATTTCCTGGGCCTACTGCCTGATGATGGGCGGCGATGGGCTGACCCAGGCCACGCGTGTTGCAATTTTGAATGCCAATTACATCGCAGCCCGGCTTGGGGGGGCTTACGACGTCCTTTACAAAGGGCCAAGTGGCCGCGTTGCGCATGAATGCATTTTGGATACGCGCCCCTTTGCAGAGCATGGCGTCACCGTGGATGACATTGCCAAGCGTCTTGTCGACTGCGGGTTTCACGCACCAACCATGTCCTGGCCCGTGGCCGGTACCCTGATGATCGAGCCGACGGAATCGGAGAACAAGGCTGAGCTTGACCGTTTTTGTGATGCGATGCTCGCAATTCGCAAGGAAATCGCAGAGATCGCCGATGGCAAAGTGTCTGTTGCGCAATCCCCACTTCACAACGCGCCGCACACTGTCGAGGACCTGGTCAGCGACTGGGACCGCCCCTACACCCGCGAACAGGGGTGCTTTCCCCCCGGCGCATTCCGCGTGGACAAGTATTGGCCACCGGTCAATCGCGTGGACAACGTTTTTGGCGACCGCAACCTAGTTTGTATCTGCCCACCGATGGAGGACTATGCCGAGGCCGCGGAGTAGCGGCCCGGTTTCAGTGATCGGTCGGTTGCCTGCAGATGATCAATGATATGCGCGTGACCCTGCATCATGGCCGAGAATGGCGGCTTCGCTTGGCGTCAGTACCCGCCGTGCGAAGCCACCATATGCTGTTATGTCGCCTCGCAGATCAGGCACGCGATCAAAAAGGCGATCCTGATCGACAGGTTCCATCGCGGCAAGCGCCGCACTGGCAGGATGGAAGCTTTCCGTTGCTACGCCATTGGCGAATACGATCTCATGCTGTGGCAACATCATGTGGATATAAGTCACCTGTCGGATCGCCCGGTCGCGGATCACGGTATAATCGTTGACAAGGTCACGCGCTTTGACAAGCACTTCATCCGCGCCAAAGAGTGTCTTGGCCCTTGATCCACGCAGGACCATACGATGATCCGGCGATACCAATAGCCCGGCGTCGGGCACATCTTTGTCGAGCGCACCTTTGCGCAGCCTGATTGGTGTGAGTTCCGGCATCACCATCAGGCGCGCCCCGGTCACGCGCCGCTGCCCAATCCACAGGATTTCGGCACAGCCGTTGTCCTGGGTTTGCACCAAGTCACCCTCGGCAAGAGATGCCACATCGCGCGGCCCATAGGGCGTGCTGATCATCGTGCCGGGTGTAAAACAGATGACCCCGCGCGGGGTCCGCAATGCCTCGTCCCGCAGCGCCCGGTCGATGGAGTGGCACACGACCCAAAGTTCAGTGGCCCGCGGTGGAATTTCACCATGGAACATCAACAGCGGTTTCCGTCCGGCCCCGTTCGAAACAACGGCCACGTCCCATGTGACAAAGCCATCTGTTACGACGAATCCCTTACTGAACAGCGGCTCACGCAGAATAGGTGCCTCAAATCTTGCGGTATCAACCTGCGAAGACGCCATCAAACGCCGTACCGTGAGCGCGGCGCGTCTGCGAATGTCTGCCTCTCCGTCGGACTGTCCCAATGGCAAGACCCCGCGGGGGCCGTCCACTCGCACAGCTTCTCCGGTCCACATCCATGTGGCACCGGGCCGACAATCTGCGACGGGCGCGGATTTGTATCCGTCAAGTTCCGTCTGCGACCATGAGATGACAAACGTGCCCTTAAAGCCCGTTTTCATTGCTCTGTTCTCTGCCTCAATGCCGCGTCATTTGTCGCGCGGCTTTATGGCAATAGCTTAGCCGAGCAGCGGTTTCCGGATCAAGAGTCCCCATTAACCATTTACTCAGAAATTGAAATTCAGTTTCAGCGATCCAAGAACCTGACCCTCTGGCTGGCCCTCAAATTCTTCGGATAGATAGGTCACGCCGTAGAACAGCGATATGTCAGGGGCAGGTTGCCAATGCACACCAGCCCTTGCCCGTGTGCGTGTTTCGGCAACAACATAGCCTTGATCCGCCGGCAAGAACGCACTGCTCTCGACAGCGGCAACATCAGCGCCAATCAGATAGGACACGCCAGTCGCACCACTACTCACGCCGCGATAGAGTTGCCCAGTTACAACATCGCGCAGCCACAAATCGCCTTGCCCCACGGGGCCGATCAGAACATCCACCCCGGCGCGCAACAAGTCTTCGACACCCGTTTGCGCAGATACGAAGGGACGCACGCTTACCACGTCACTGATCCGGTAATCGCGGGTCACAGCGGCAGTCCCGCTCAAGTAGACTTCGTTTGGGACCTCGCTCGCGGTCGGTGGACGCGGCATGCTTAGCGCGCGATGGAAGGCCTCTTGAAACTGGGACAGCCCGGTTTGTTCACCGACGGCGGTAACATCAACCCCGAGCGAAAACATCGCGGAGCCATGTGCGAAATGCGTATGAAGTCCAGCCGACAATGCGCCCACGTAAGGGCGGCCATCTTCGCCACGTTGGGGCGCAAGTATTTCCGCACGCAGTCGAAACTCCAAAATCTCACCAAATGGTTGCGCGGTCGGGTCAACGCCAATCGGGCCGCGCACGTGACTGAACACATAAGACCCCGTCCGCCACCGGTCATGGGTGTCACCAAGTTGGTCATTTGTGAACAGGCGGCCATTGCCCAATGTGCCGCGCTCTTGCGCGACAGCAGGTGCAGACATGACGAGACAGGCCAATCCGAGGGCAGCAAAAATACGCATCTTCGATCCTTCACCGGCCCCCAGCCAATCACGAGCCTAGATAGTCAAAGCGAGTCGCACCAGCGCTCACGCCCAGATCGCAAACTGCTATGTCAGGATGGCAACAGTGAGGAGATCGGGGCTGGGAAAAATTGTTGGTATATGAGGCGACACTAATGCCTGGTTGGTTGATTTTGTCCTAATCCTCGGTTGGAATCCGGTCCCAAAATCGCCAAATCCACGGGTGGCTTGCAATAAAATCGGAATCCCTGTCCACTGAAGGGCCAATTATGGTCAAGAGGAGCCGGATGCCAAAGGTCAGCCCGAAGACATTGCCACAGGTCTCATCCTTGATTGACTATAACGCTGCCCGCGCAATTCTTGAGGGGCGCTGCGCTGATCCCTTTGCCCATCTTGGTCCACAGAAGCGCGATAAACATTGGTTGCTGACGGTGTTTGTCCCTGGTGCCGACGCCTTGCATGCTGTTGACGGTGATGGCACGAAAACTGGATTGCCCCCTGTCGAGGACCATCCGGGGCTTTTTGCCCGGGTTTTTGCCAAGGCGCCGGATTACACGCTGGAGGCTGAGCGTGACGGGACAACATGGTCGTTTGAAGACCCCTACAGGTTTGGCCCCGTCCTGACTGAATCTGACCTCTATTATTTGGGTGAGGGTAGCTATCAGCGAAGTTGGCATGCGCTTGGCTCCCACAGGATGCAACATGGCGGGGTCACCGGAACACATTTTGCCGTTTGGGCCCCAAATGCCCGACGGGTTTCGGTGGTCGGGGATTTCAATATGTGGGACGGGCGGCGTGCACCGATGCGACAGGCCAGCGACAGCGGAATCTGGGAAATCTTCCTGCCCGATGTGGCCGAAGGGGCCGCCTACAAATACGAAATCATCGGGCATGATGGCACTGTGCTGCCCTTGCGCGCAGACCCCTATGGATTTGGCGCCGAACATCCACCGAAAACCGCCTCTGTTGTGCGTGATATCTCCAGTCCCAAATGGACCGACGACACATGGTTGGGCGAACGTGGCGAAAAACAGCGGATTGATGCGCCGGTCAGCATCTACGAGGTCAACCTTTCCAGCTGGAAGCGCGCAGAAGGCAATCGACCGCTGTCCTACGTGGAGCTGGCAGAGGAACTGGTCGCTTACGCCGACTGGATGGGTTTTACCCATATTGAGCTGATGCCCATTTCAGAACACCCGTTTGACGGATCCTGGGGTTACCAACCAGTTGGCCTTTATGCGCCAACGATCCGCCATGGAACCCCTGATAAATTTCGATTTTTTGTAGATGCCGCGCACGCAAAGGGGCTGGGCGTTTTATTGGACTGGGTGCCGGGGCATTTCCCAACGGATGCACATGGCCTGGGCAATTTTGACGGCACGCACCTTTATGAACATGCCGACCCAAAAGAAGGTTTTCATCAGGATTGGAATACGTTGATCTTCAACTATGGACGGTTGGAGGTTGCAAACTACCTCACCTCTAATGCGCTTTTCTGGCTGGAGGAATATCACCTTGATGGGCTGCGCGTGGATGCTGTCGCCTCGATGCTGTATCGCGACTATTCCCGCGACGATGGCGCATGGATCCCAAATAAGGATGGCGGCCGGGAGAACTATGAAGCGATCGCCTTGCTGCAGGCGGTGAATACGCTCACCTATGGGGAATGTGATGGCATCATGACTGTTGCCGAGGAAAGCACCGCCTTTCCGGGCGTGTCGCGCGCTGTTGATCACGGCGGACTTGGCTTTGGCTACAAGTGGAACATGGGCTGGATGAATGACAGCCTGCATTTCATGCAGTTGGACCCAATCCATCGGCAACACCACCATCACCAGTTCACTTTCAGCCTGCATTACGCATTTTCCGAAAACTACATCCTGCCGATCAGCCACGACGAAGTTGTGCATGGCAAGGGGTCAATGCTGAACAAGATGCCCGGACCTCGTTGGGAAAGGTTTGCCAATCTGCGCGCCTATTACGGGTTCATGTGGACCCATCCGGGCAAGAAACTTTTGTTCATGGGACAGGAGTTCGCCCAAAGTGCCGAATGGAACCATAACCAAAGCCTCGACTGGCACGAATGCGACATACCCGATCACAGGGGCATGCAGGCATGGGTGCGCGATCTGAACCGGGTATATCGCGCCCATCCTGCATTGCACGTCAACGACACCCGGCCCAGTGGTTTTCAGTGGCTTGAAGCGAATGACGCCGCCAACAGCGTCTTTGCCTTTATGCGGAATGGCAATGAGGGGGACGCGCGTGTCGTGGTCGTGATCAACCTGACCCCGGTTGAGCGCCACAGCTATCGCATTGGATTACCATTGGCTGGCGTTTGGCGGGAAACATTGAACTCTGACGCGCAGGAATATGGCGGCGGCGGTCGTGGGAACCTTGGACAGGTCGCAACAGAAGACCGGCATTGGATGGGACAGGAACAGTCTGCACAACTGACGCTGCCGCCATTGTCGACGATTATACTAACACATGCGTCATCGGGAGAAGCGCAAAGGGAGGAGCCATCATGAAACCAGTACCCAACCACAGGCTATCCAATCGAGCGATGGCATTTGTTCTGGCCGGCGGTCGCGGCAGCCGGCTGAAGGAATTGACGGACGTGCGCGCCAAACCGGCGGTTTATTTTGGTGGCAAAACCCGGATTATTGATTTCGCCCTGTCAAATGCGCTCAATTCCGGCATCCGCAAGATGGCCGTTGCGACGCAATACAAGGCCCACAGCCTGATCCGACATTGCCAGCGCGGGTGGAACTTTTTACGGGCGGAACGAAATGAATACCTGGACATCCTTCCTGCCTCTCAGCGCGTGGCAGAAAACAAGTGGTATCTTGGGACCGCAGATGCGGTAACCCAGAATATTGACATCATCGACAGTTATGATGTTGATTTCATTGTCGTTCTTGCGGGTGATCACATCTACAAGATGGATTATGAGGTGATGCTGCAACAACACCTGCATGCGGGCGCCGATGTGACCATCGGCTGCTTGACCGTGCCCCGGATGGAGGCGACCGCCTTTGGGGTCATGCATTGCGACGAAAAGGATCGGGTCACGGCGTTCTTGGAAAAACCGGACGATCCACCGTGTATTCCCGGTGATCCAGATCACGCGCTTGCGTCGATGGGGATCTACGTTTTTCGCTGGGAGCTGTTGCGCGAACTCTTGTTGAAGGATGCCGCGGACAGCAATTCGGCACATGATTTTGGCAATGACATCATTCCGCAGATCGTCAAGGGCGGAAAGGCGATGGCGCATCGGTTTGAAGAAAGCTGCGTAACGTCTGGTCTGGAAACGGAACCATATTGGCGAGACGTCGGAACGGTTGACGCTTTTTGGCGGGCGAACATTGATCTCACCAGTTTTACGCCGCCGCTTGATCTTTACGACACAAGCTGGCCGATCTGGACCTATGCCGAAAGCGTGCCGCCCGCGAAGTTCATCCATAACGAAGAGGGTCGGCGCGGCAACGCCGTGTCCTCCATGGTGTCGGGGAACTGCATTATCTCCGGGTCCGAGATCAAAGAATCTCTCTTGTTCACCGGCGTGCGCACCCATTCATTCAGTGCGATGGACCGCGTTGTGGCCCTGCCCAATGTGCAGGTTCACCGAAACGCGCAATTGAAGGACTGCGTTATTGATCGTGGCGTGATTATCCCGGAGGGACTTGTCATCGGCGAAGACCCCGATGAGGACGCCAAGTGGTTCCGGCGCACAGATAGCGGCGTGGTCCTGATCACGCAGCCAATGCTTGACCGACGCGCACAGAATCTGGACTGACCATGCCGGGCAAGGTTCTTTCTGTGGCGTCCGAGGTTGTGCCGTTCATCAAGACAGGTGGCCTTGCCGATGTTGCCGGTGCATTGCCCAGCGCTTTGGCCGATCACGGTTGGGACATGCGGACCCTGATGCCGGGCTACCGCGGCCTGCAGAAAGGTCCGAACGCCTCAAAGGTCCTTTGGTCCGTTGACGATCTCTTTGGGGGGCCCGCTTCGGTCAGATCATGCACGCAAGGCGGCGCGGCCGTCCTGATGCTCGATGCGCCACACCTCTTTGATCGTGACGGTGGCCCATATGGCGACCCAAAGGATTTCAAGGACAATGCTATCCGCTTTGCTGCTCTCAGTTGGGCAGCCGCGGACATTGCGCAAAATGGTTTGCAGGATGGCTGGACGCCTGCGGTCCTGCACGCCCACGATTGGCAGGCAGGTCTCGCCCCCGCCTATTTGCAGTTCGCCGGGTCATCTGTGAAATCCGTAACGACCGTCCATAATATTGCGTTTCAGGGAAATGCGTCGGCTGCGTTGCTAGGCGCTCTGAAGTTGCCGATTTCTGCGTTCACGCCGGATTGTCTGGAATACTGGGGGCATCTCAGCACGCTGAAAGCGGGGCTGGTGACTGCAGATGCCGTAACGACGGTCAGCCCCACCTATGCGGCAGAGCTGATGCGACCGGAATTCGGAATGGGCCTTGATGGTGTAATCGCGAGCCGCAGCGCCGACCTGCACGGCATCCTCAACGGCATCGACCTGGACCTTTGGAACCCGGCCACCGATCCGGAGATCAAGCCCTTTCGCATCGGTGACATGAAAGGAAAGGGACTTAACCGAACCGCGCTGCTGGCTGAGTTTGGCCTGTCCGACATCTCTGGTCCGCTTGCGGTCATTGTGAGCAGGCTCACAACGCAAAAGGGCATTGACCTGCTCTCGCAGGCCATTCCCGACTTTGTCGCCTCAGGAGGGGGGCTTGCTGTTCTGGGCTCTGGTGATCCAGATCTGGAAGAACAGCTCAAGGTGTTGGCCAAGGCGCATCCCGGGAAGGTTGGTCTGCGGATCGGATATGATGATTCACTTTCTCACCGCATGTTTGCAGGTGGGGATGCAGTCCTTGTTCCATCCCGTTTTGAACCGTGCGGTTTGACCCAAATGTATGGGCTGCGCTATGGCGCGATTCCCGTTGTTGCCGCGACAGGCGGCCTTGCTGATACGGTTATTGACGCAAACCCGATGGCCCTTGCAGATGGAGTCGCGACCGGTATTCAGTTCCATCCGGTTGATGCAATGTCATTCGGACGTGCGCTGCGACAGTTGTCCACGCTTTTCGCTCAAAGGCCGGTTTGGCGCAGAATGCAGAAACGGGGGATGACCCAGCATCTTGGCTGGGCTACATCATCTGCCAAATATGCGGCCTTGTATGAAAGTCTTATTGCGTGAACGCACACCTCACATCTGACATCCCCACGGCGCTTCAGGGACACCCGTTGTCATCTGGCAAACCCCATCCACTTGGCGCGACGTTTAATGGCGAAGGTGTAAATTTCGCGGTCTTCTCGCATCATGCAGAGCGGGTCGAACTCTGCCTGTTCAGCGATGACGGACGCAAAGAGCGCGCCCGGATACCGCTCACGGAGCGTGACGGAGACGTTTGGCACATCTTTATTGCCGGGCTGCACCCCGGTGCAAAGTACGGGTTCCGTGTCCATGGTCCCTATGACCCGGAAAACGGTCATCGGTTCAATCCCAACAAATTGCTTCTTGACCCTTATGCCAAACGTATTTTCGGCAAATATCGCTGGTCTGATGCGATGATGGGCTACAGGGTCGGCAGCCCACGCGAGGACCTCAGTTTTGATCCGCGCGATTCCGCCTTTTGCGTGCCCCGATCAATGGTTGTCGACCCGTCATTCAACTGGGGCAGCGATGCACCGCCTGCCGTGTCACGCTCTGACACGGTTCTTTACGAGACACACGTCAAAGGTATGACCGCACAGATGCCGGGTGTTCCATACGCGCAGCGGGGCACGTTTCTGGGGCTGTGCAGTGAACCCGTGCTTGACCATCTTACGAAACTGGGGATCACGACGGTGCAACTGATGCCGGCGCAGGCCTTCATGGATGACCGGTTTCTTGTCGACCAGGGGCTCAGCAACTACTGGGGCTACAACACGATCGGGTTCTTCGCGCCAGAGCCGCGCTACATGACCGATCAGGGCATATGGGAATTCCAGACGATGGTGCGACGGTTCCACGCGGCCGGGATCGAAGTGGTGCTTGACGTCGTCTATAACCACACAGCCGAAGGCAACCATCTCGGCCCAACACTCTGCCATCGCGGCTTTGACAATCTTGCCTACTATCGCCTGGCGGACGACAAGCGGTTTTATATCAATGATACCGGTGTGGGGAATGTCTTGAACACGCAACACCCAATGGTGCTGCGGATGGTCATGGACAGCATGCGGTACTGGGTTGAAGTCATGCATGTTGACGGCTTTCGCTTTGACTTGGCGACGTCGCTTGCGCGCGAGAACAATGGATTTGACAGACAGGGCGGGTTCCTTGATGCGCTGCGCCAGGACCCCGTACTTGGCAAAGTCAAATTGATCGCAGAACCTTGGGACCTTGGTCCGGGGGGCTATCAGCTTGGCAATTGGCCGCATCCCTTCCTTGAGTTCAACGACAAATTTCGCGACGGGATTCGCAAATTCTGGCGCGGCGATGCGGGCCAGATGCCCGACTTTGCCAAACGAATCCTCGGCAGTGCCGAGCAATTCGACCATTCGGGTCGTGCCGCAACAACATCGCTCAATTTCGTGAGCGTCCACGATGGGTTCTGCCTTGAGGATCTGGTCAGCTACAATGTCAAACGGAACGCTGCCAATGGCGAAAATGGGCGTGACGGAAAGGACGACAATTACTCGGACAATCTGGGGCTTGAGGGTCCGACGGATGACCCCGACATTCGCGCTGCCCGCGACCTGCGCAAGCGCAACATGCTTGCAACCGTCTTCCTGTCGCAGGGAACCCCCTTGATTTTAAACGGCGATGAGTTCGGCAACTCGCAAGACGGGAACAACAACACCTATGGGCAGGACAATGAAATCGGTTGGGTCGACTGGAGCAATCCAGACCAGGCGCTTCTCGACTTTGTCTGCCGTCTTACTGCAGTTCGCCGGAAACATTCGGTGCTACGTCAGACCCGGTTTCTGCATTCGCGACCGCGCGACAGGGACGGTATCCCTGACCTGTTCTGGCGCTTGCCGAATGGCCAACCACCCGGCCATGCAGATTGGCAGGACCCCAACTGGCGCACTCTATGTGTCGAGGTCAGGACATCTTCGGGAACGCCGGAGTATGACGCGTCTGACGACGTACTGTTTCTGACTTTCAACTGCGGGCCGCAAACCGACGTGGCTTTGCCGCCCTGTGATGCTGGCGAAATGTGGGAACTTATCCTCGATACTACACGACCAGAGGATGGGCCAACCTGCGTCACCGGGACATCAACACCAGTCAACGCAAATGCAGTCTGTGTATTCGCCAGAACTGCCGCAACCTGACGAGGGACGAGACAGATGCAAGTCACAACCGTGCAGACTACCCCGATCGAAGGTCAGAAACCCGGGACCTCCGGGCTGCGCAAAAAGACCCGTGTCTTCATGGGGCGACATTATCTTGAAAACTTTGTTCAGAGCATCTTTGATGGCATTGGCGGCGCAGCAGGAAAGACATTTGTGCTGGGTGGTGATGGCCGTTTTTTCAACAAGCGGGCCGCGCAGGTCATCATGCGCATGGCGGCTGCGAATGGTGCATCCAGAGTGATCGTCGGACAAAACGCATTACTGTCAACGCCCGCTGCCTCGCATTTGATCCGGCTGAACAGGACCGATGGCGGCATCATCATGTCCGCAAGCCACAATCCGGGCGGCGAAGACGAGGATTTCGGGGTCAAATTCAACATGGCCAATGGCGGCCCTGCCCCCGAAAACGTGACGAACGCGATGTTTGACCGGACAAAGTCAATCACCGCATACAAGATGCTTGAAGCCCAGGACGTTGACATCAGCAAAGTGGGGGAAAAATCGCTTGGCGATTTGCGCGTAACTGTTGTTGACCCGGTCGCTGATTACGCTGACCTGATGGAAACATTGTTCGACTTTGACGCTATACGGCAGCTGATCGCGGGTGGTTTCTCAATCAGCTTTGATGCGATGTGCGCCATAACCGGCCCTTATGCGAAAGAGATCCTAGAAAAGCGCCTGGGTGCCCCGGATGGCACGGTTGTGCATGGCACGCCGCTGCCTGACTTTGGCGGCATGCATCCTGATCCGAATCCGACCTGGGCGCATGAACTGATGGATCGCATGAATGGTCCCAATGCGCCCGATTTTGGTGCGGCATCCGACGGTGACGGGGATCGCAACATGATCGTTGGCCGCAACATCTACGTCAGCCCGTCTGATTCACTGGCCGTGCTTGCGGCAAACGGGCATCTGGCGCCGGGATATCGCGCTGGCCTTGCCGGTGTTGCGCGATCCATGCCCACATCAACCGCTGCCGACAGGGTCGCCGAAAAGATGGGCATGGCGCATTATGAAACCCCAACCGGATGGAAGTTCTTTGGCAATCTGATGGATGACGGTCGGGTGACGCTGTGCGGCGAAGAAAGCTTTGGCACAGGGTCGGACCATGTGCGCGAAAAAGACGGACTTTGGGCTGTGCTGTTGTGGCTCAACATCCTTGCCGTCCGCAAGTTGAGCGTCGCAGAGATGTTGCAGGATCACTGGGCGACCTATGGCCGAAATTACTATTCACGTCATGATTTCGAGGCGATTGAAACCGACAAGGCAGACGCGCTGATGAACGCCCTTCGCAAGCGGGTGGAAACCCTACCGGGGGAAACCTTTGGCGATCGAAAAGTCAGCGCTGCAGATGATTATGCCTATACCGACCCGGTAGATGGGTCATTGTCCAATCATCAGGGAATCCGGGTCATTTTTGATGATGGCGCCCGGTTCGTGATCCGCCTGTCAGGGACAGGTACATCCGGCGCAACAATGCGGCTTTATCTGGAAGCGCTCGAAACCGATCCGGCCCGTTTTGACCAGGACCCGCAGGACGCACTGGCCGACATCATCGCAAGCGCCCATGAAATTGCGCAGATCAAGACCCACACGGGCCGCGAACGCCCCGACGTCATGACCTAGGCGGCGCAAGCGATCCTCTTTCGATCAGGGTCGCATCAAATTCAATACTGTTTGCTGTGCGGCCCGAGAGACGTTCCAGCAATAACATAGCCGCTGCGCGCCCCATTTCGACCTGCGGAACGCGCATTGTTGTCAGCGGCGGGACCGACACGAGCGAAAGTCCGATATCGTCAAATCCGGTGATTGATACGTCATCGGGGACCACCACCCCGCGCTCGCGGGCGCGCACCACGGCACCAGCGGCAAGGACATCACTCCCGCCGATGATGGCAGTCGGCTGTTGCTGCCAAACTTGATCAAATGCATCACCCGCCGGGTCCAGAAGATAGGGGCTTTCCGCGATCGTAAGCAACGTTGCGTCATCGCTTTCGGCAATGGCGGTCTGCACACCGGCAACCCGTTCCTTTACGCGATCATTGCCCGCGCTGATCCCCGAAATCATCGCAATCCTGCGGTGACCCTGTGCAATCACATGTTCAGTCATGCGTTGTGCGGCACGCTTGTTATCAAAGCCCGCAAACAATCCGTCTTCGCCCCAGGCCCATGTCAGGACATGGGGGATGTTTCGCAACTGCAGGAAGCGCGTTGTTTCAGGCGGGCGATCGGTCCCGATCAGCATCAGCCCGGATGCACCCTGCATCATCAGCGCCTTGATCTGACGTAGTTCGGCGTCTGGGTCATATCCCGTTGTGGCAACAAGGAGTGTCACGCCTGCTTCTGACAATACCTCCTGAAAGGCCTGCATGCCGCTGGCAAACATCGCATTCGCCATTGTAGGGATGATCGCGCCAACGGTCTTGAACCGGCTGGTCGCCATCGCGCGCGCGCCAAAATGCGGCGTGTATCCCAAACTGTCGATTGCTGCAGTGATCCGGTCGCGGGTCTGTTTTGCGACCTTGTCGGGATCGTTTATCGCACGGCTGATGGTGGCCGTGCTTACACCCGCCGCACGTGCGACATCATCAATCGTCGGTGGCGCTTTTTTGGTCATTTCTTCCCCCTCTTGCGGGTTTAGCATAGCCGGCCATGCCTCGCTATGTAAGCGCTTGCATAATCGGAAAGCCGTGTTAGAAGAAGGGGCACCGCGCAAGCGAAGGAAATCTTCAATGGCTCGTAACTATCTGAAAAAGTCCACCAAAACGGCAGAGACTGATTCTGGCGAAACGCGTAAGATTGTCGAAAGTATCCTTGCCGAGATCGAAACCGATGGCGAATCGGCTGCCCTGAAATATGCAGCCAAGTTTGACAATTACGATGGTCCCGTCGTCTTGACCGCAACAGAAATCGCGGCGGCGAGTGCGGCGGTGTCAGACAAACTGAAGGCCGATATCGCCTTTGCGCACGCCAACGTAAAACGATTTGCAATGGCACAGCGTGAAACGATGCAAGATATGCAGGTTGAAGTTGTTCCGGGCCTGATCGCTGGCCAGAAAGTGATCCCCTGTCACGCAGCGGGCTGCTATGTGCCCGGCGGGCGCTATAGTCATATTGCCAGTGCTATCATGACGGTCACCACGGCCAAAGTGGCCGGCGTTAAGCACATCACGGCCTGCTCTCCACCGCAGGGAAATGGCGGGATTCACCCGGCAATTATCTATGCCGCCGATCTTTGCGGCGCAGACCGCATACTTTGCATGGGTGGCGTTCAAGGCGTCGCCGCAATGACTTACGGTCTATTCGATTTACCAAAAGCGGACATTCTCGTCGGTCCGGGCAACCAATTCGTCGCAGAGGCCAAACGTATTCTATTCGGCCGCGTCGGCATTGACATGTTTGCCGGTCCCACGGACAGCCTGATCCTCGCCGATGCAACGGCGGACGCTGAAATCGTCGCCGTTGATTTGGTGAGCCAGGCCGAGCATGGCTATAATTCACCGGTTTGGCTGGTCACCGATGACCAGACCCTTGCTGAAAACGTGATGGCGCGGGTCCCGGAACTAATCGCCGCGCTGCCGGAGTTGAACCGCGTGAACGCCGCAGCTGCGTGGCAGGACTACGCTGAGGTTATTCTGTGTGATGATCGCGAAGAAATGGCCGCAACATCGGATGAATACGCCCCGGAGCACCTCACCGTTCAGGCCGATGACCTGGATTGGTGGCTGAACCGCTTGTCCTGCTTTGGCTCACTTTTTCTTGGTGAAGAAACCACAGTGGCCTTTGGCGACAAGGCGAGCGGAACCAACCATGTATTGCCGACGTCTGGTTCGGCAAAATACACCGGTGGTCTTTCTGTCCACAAGTTTCTGAAAATCGTGACCTGGCAACAGGCGACGCGCGACGGTGCACGCCCCGTGGCCGAAGCCACAGCGCGGATTTCGCGGCTTGAGGGCATGGAAGGTCATGCAAGAAGCGCTGACGTGCGATTGGCAAAGTACTTTCCCGACGCCAACTTTGACCTCAGTGCCGAGGACTAGATGCAAGCCCTGATTTGCACAGGTATCGCTGAGCTGGAGCTGCAGGATGTAGCACCTCCTATCGCCGGGGAAGGCGAGGTCCTGATCAAACTGGCGGCCTCCGGAATCTGCGGGTCGGACATGCATGCCTATTTGGGGCATGACGCGCGGCGGCCGGTTCCGATCATTCTGGGACACGAAAGCGCTGGCCATATTGTTGGCGGCCTGCGCGACGGTGAACGTGTGACAATCAACCCACTCACGGGATGCGGAAGATGCCCTGCCTGCCGATTTGGCAAAAACAACATTTGCCCTGAACGGCAAATTCAATCTATGCCACCCAGGCAGGGCACTTTTGCACAGTTCGTCACCATGCCTGAGGCCAATCTGGTGACAGTGCCAGACAATATTTCGTTGACCACGGCTGCATTGGCGGAACCTCTGGCTTGCGGATGGCACGCAGTTCGGCTGGCACTGGCGGTGTGCAATGGTGAATCTGCTGTTGTGTTAGGGGGTGGCGCGATTGGCGTTGGCGCCGCGCTAAGCCTGCGTGCACAGGGCATCGGTGACGTTACGATTATCGAACCCCACCCGGGGCGCCGCGCCAGCATCGCGCGGATGGAAGGGATCAATGCCGCCGAAAGTGCCACACAAGTCGCGCCTGCCCCGCTCATTATTGACGCAGTCGGGATCGCAGCGACGCGCGCCGATGCCAGCGCGTTGGCGACACCCGGAGGTGTGATCTCACATATTGGTCTGGGCAGCCCCGAGGGGGGATTGGACATTCGTCGTATGACCCTACAGGAAATTACCTTTGTCGGGACATACACCTACACACCCCAGGATTTTCGCGACACCTGTCGCGCCATATTCCAAGGGCAACTTGGCACGCTCGATTGGTTTGAAACGAGACCGCTGTCCGCTGGACCACAAGCGTTCTCGGATATCAAATCGGGCAATGTCGACGCCCCAAAGATCATTCTTATCCCCGCCCCAGAGGAGGCCAGACATTGAACATCAGCAAGCAAATCGTTGACGACTTCGTTGCCAATGACATCAGCTTTGTCACAACGGTGCCCTGCAAGCAGCTGGGCGGGGTGATCGAAGAAGTGGAAGCGCGGCCCGAGATTTACCATATCCCGTCCAACAAAGAGGACGAAGGCATGGGGCTCTGTGCCGGGGCATTCATGGGCGGCAAACGTCCGGCCATCATCATGCAGAACACAGCAATCGGCGTCACCATCAACACGCTTGTTACGTTGACTCAGTTCTATCGCATGCCGCTGCCGATGCTGATTTCCTATCGCGGTGAGTTGAAAGAGCCGGTCGCCTGCCAGGCTGAAATGGCAGTTCATACAAAGGCGCTGCTGGCGCAGCTCAGTATCCCGACCTATCACTTTCACAAGAAAGAGGATGCCCAGGAACTCGACGCGATCCTGAAATACACTTTCATGTGCAACAAACCGGTTGCGATCCTGACGGATGCGACATTCTGGGGAGGCTACTGATGATCCGCTCTGACATCCTGCGCGAGATTGCGCCCATTCTGAGAGATCAGTTGGTCGTCTGTAACATCGGCCTGCCCAGCCAAGAGTTGCACATGATTGATGACAATGCCGCAAATTTCTACATGCTTGGCACGATGGGGCTTTCGTCTTCGATCGGGTTGGGCCTTGCGCTAGCGCAACCGAAAACCGTCATCGCAATTGATGGCGATGGCTCAGTCCTGACAAACTTCGGTACGCTCCCTACGATTGCAAATAACGTGGCCGACAACTTCATCCTGCTGATCATCGACAACGGCAGTTACGGGTCAACAGGGGACCAGCCTACCTATGCCGGCAAAAGGACGTCACTCGCAGCCGTGGCAAAAGCATGCGGTTGTGAAAACGTGATCGAATGTCAGGCGGCGGAAACCGGCAAAATCTTGCGCGAAGCGATTGACAGCGGCAAGATGACAGTCATCGTGTCGAAATGTGAAAGCGGCAATATCAAGGTGCCGGTGATTACCATGGATCCAGTTGTAATTCGCGACAGATTCATGAAGGCCGTCGCTGGCTGAACAAGCCGCGCGGCCCCTGCGGGCGGGACAGATCACATTGGTTTTGGGAGGAACCAGATCTGACCCGCCCGTAGTGAGAATTGCGATCCGGTCATGAAATCCGGCAAGCGGCATCGCTGCCACATGCCGGATCCATCAATGCCTCAATACAGGTCGACACGGAACGGTGACGTTTTCCAGTAAAGTTCCGCCAGCTGAACGACACGTGCTTGCGGGTCACTGTCCGCAGGTCCGGCGCCCAGTTGCGCCAGAACTTCGTTCAACGCCTGTTCGCTACCGCTGCCAAAGTCGCCGTCCACCGTGACGTTCCCGCCCAGCGCATTGATCAACTTTTGCGTCGCACCATTGAGGGTCTGGTTGGACATCGATTCCAGTTGCTGGGTGGCATAATCCGCATAGGGGTTATTGCTAAGCGCAGATCCTTTTGCCGCCATGACAGCGCCATCAAAGGCATCGTAACCCGGCACGTTTTCCGTGGCCAAGATATACGCAGCCGTCGCTGCAGACACCGGATCACCGCGCTCCAGCCCTTCGGCATAGACTTGCACCGCTGCCTGAACATTGCGTCCACCGGGGGCGGAGCCATCATTTAACATTGTCGCGAGGGTGTAGGCTGCATTCGGGTGTCCATTATCATGGGCCCTCTTGATCAGCTCAAACGCCCTTGCGGTGTCTACGTCCAGACCCACAGCACCAGATTGGTAGGCAAGGCCAAGGTTCAGCATGCCATAGATATCACCGCGCGCGGTGCTTTCCTGCATGTAACGCAAAGCGCGCTCCGGGTCGTGATATTCGCTTTCGGTGTCTTGATAGATGCCGGTCAGAGCGTTCATTGCAAAGGTGTGACCCACTTCCATGGCCCGTACCAGAAGATCATAGCCTTCAACTTCGACATCGGCCTTGCCACTGTTCTTTAACAGTTCACTGCCAAGGGTATGCATGGCATATGGGTCGCCTTCAGATACGCCACGGGCAAACAATTGCAGGACCGCCTCGCTGTCGGGCTGACGTGCACTGGACACACCGCTTTCCGCGTAGCGCGCCAAAAGACCTAGCGCGTACCATGCACGGGTGTGCCCCAGATCACGGGCCCGTTCGAACGATGCTTTGGCCCCGTCGACATTGCGCAACGCCTGCTGCGCACGTCCAAGCTGGTAGTGGAAACGCCCGGTATCCGGATTGTCAGCCACGGCGGCTTCACAGGCAGCGAGCGCAAGTTCAGGGCGGATCTCGTTGGGATACCGGGTTAGCCCCATACCATCCGGATCAAGGTGATCGCCTGCTTCGAAGTCGCAAGTATTGGCAATCATGTTCAACGTCACACTCTGGGCAACGCCATTCACGATGATGTCGATCTCGTCCGTCAACGTCGTCGAGGTCAGGGTTGGCGCAGGGATTTGCACACTCTCGTTGACCAGCACAAGGTTGTCCACATCAACACCCGTCAGGCTGCGCCCGGTGATGTCCTTGTTCAACCCGGTTGCATCGCGACGCATCAAGATGCCGGTGCGCGGGCGCGCCGGAAATACGATAGCATCCGTCACGCCGATATTCAGTGCAGCAGTCAGCGCTGGCCCGATGTCAACTTCTGGTACGAAATCGGCAGTGATGACCGCATCTGTTGCCGCCGCCTGAATCACAACCTCTTCCGGGACCGTCTCGATATCGGCCACACGGGCAACTCCGCGTGTTTCGCCATTTCCGGTGCTGTTGACCTCGATCGGACGGCTGAGCTGTGTGCCCAGTCCGAAACTGGCAGGTTCAATAAGCGTCGAGCTATCCCATGGCACCTGACGCCCGTTTGTTCGATCAAAGGTCAGCCGGCGCACAGTTTCAAACACATCTTTGACCAGCGCGTCCGGTCGTGCGGACGCTTCTTCGATTAACGACGCGGTAAAGGGGCTGTTGCTGCCTTCACCGTCGAAGGCCAAAGCGCCCGGCGAGGTCGAATAGACGATCATGGAGTTCAGCGGCGCCGCCTGACTTGAAAACCCTGTCCGGGCCTCGCGCAAGGTCGTGCCAAGTTCGGTGAGCGCCTCTTTCCCTGCAAACGGGTTATCGCGGCAGCTGTCAAGGATGACGACCTGCATCCGGGCGCGGGCACCGATGATACCAACCAGTGAGCCAAGCGAGACGGCCTCAAATGGGACATCATAGATGCTGTCGAGATCTGCGTCGGTTGGCACCAGGTAGTTTTCAGCGCCGATCTGAAAGCCGTGGCCTGCAAAGAAGACCACAACCTCTGTGTCGCGATCGACATCAAACAGCACCCGACGCATGACATCCTCAAACCCGCGCTTTGTGATGTCTTCGTGGTAATGCACCAGGTAACCCTGTTCACGCAGGAAGGCGGCCACGGCGCCTGCATCTGCGTGGGCGTTGGGTAAATCGGGGATGCCGTTGTAATCAGAGTTTCCGATCACGATCGCGTAGCGCTTTGACGCGCGCGTTTCAGGGTTGATCCCACGCAGGGGCACAATCTCTGTAGAGCCGCTGACCAAGCGATCAACGATCAGGCTGGACTGTGCTTGCGCACTTGTTGTGGCCAGGACGCTGACACTCAGCAGTCCTGCCGCAAATACTGACAATGACCGTTTCATTTTAGCATGACCAGCAAGGTGGTGGCGGAGGAGGAGGTGGCGGCGTCGGTGATGGGGACGGCGACGGTGAAGGGGATGGAGAGGGCGAGGGTGATGGAGAAGGCGAAGGTGAAGGTGACGGCGATGGGCTGGATGTCCCTCTATTGCGGTCACGGTTGCGCTGGCGACGGCGTTCTGCCGAAGCAGCGGCGGCCTGCTCTGCCTGCGTCATATCGGATTGTGTGGTTTGCACCGGTGTTGTGGTTTGGCCAACAGGCACCGTCATTGGCACGGGCACGACCAAACAGCCGGACGTAAGAGCCGTCACGCTGCATAGCGCGACGATACGCGCGCGCCTGCCGCTTTTCCTGAATACGTCATTGAACATTAACTTGCTCCTCGTTGAAACGTTGGTCCGCATGTGCGGCAAATCTTAGTTCTCGGTTATCGGCAAACCGCCTGCGCCCTTGATCCTTGCGATGAGTTCGAGCGTTTTGCGCGGATCGGCACGGAATGCATCCTGGATCAGTGGAAATTCTGCCCAGTCCTGGCCATCTGGCAAGTCAGGATTTCCCTCCTGTGTGATCGACCGTGTGGTGCCAGTCCCCGGCGCAATAGCTTGCAGCTGTGCGCAAAAATGATCTGTCAGAAATTCGTTCTCCAAACCGAGCTCTGGACAGTCCTGTGCCGACGCCAGTGTCGCATGGCAAGCCAACACCAGTGTTGCGGCTGTCATCAGACGAAGGTTGCGTCGCATGTCTTGTCCTTTCAATTCAGCGCCGGTTTTGGGCACTTTGTCAGTTGCTTGAACCACAAACCCGATTGGTGCGGTTGCGAATTGCTGGTCAACTTAACCGGCAAAACCGGAAATTTGGCGGTGTCGTATCCAGAACGACAGTCCCGCGACTGGCCAACTGACGCGTTAATACTACAGCAAGATATTCAGTTTCACCAAACGCTTATCCTGAGGACGAAAGGAATGTGATCATGCCAACACCGAACGAAGTCATAACCCTGTTCACCGCTGTCGGTCATCTCACGCTCTTGCTTATTGCGCTTTGCGAAGCCCGCAGAAACCAGAGCGGGGCAGCAGTGAGCTGTCGAATTCCTTACGACGTTACTCCCCCAATGCGAAATTGCTGCTAACATTCACCCATGACAGTACAACTTCGCCACATTCTGATAGCGCTACTTTTCCTCGGTCACTCCGTTATGGCCGAGGATCGCGCGTTGATTATTGGCATTGAATCATATCCCAACCTTGATCTGCGATTGGCACCGCAATCCGCGGCAGAGGACGCCATCGCGATGGCGGAACTCTCTGTTACCCAATGGGGATACGCGCAGACGCAAGTGTCTGTCCTGATCAATGAGGCGGCAAGCTCGGATGCGATTCTGAACGCATTGATTGACGAACTGGTGGGCCTAACAGGCCCCGGTGACCGCGCCCTGCTGTATTTTGCAGGGGTCGGCAGCCGGAATTCTGCCGGAAAGCGGGTGTTGCTCGCCAACGATAGTGAAAGCCTGCTGGGCCGCATTCCTGAGGATGCGATCTCAGACATTCTTGATCTGATTGCCGACCGACAAGTGACCGTCATCATTGATGCAGGCTTTCGGGGCGATATCAACACACCCGGCCAACGCGGCGTGGGCGCGCCCGGGTTTGAGGCGACGCCCTTCGCCGCCAATGGAGAGTTACGTGCCGTTTACGCCGCCTCGGCCATTAGCCAGACTGCCTGGGAAACGGCAGCTGGTGGCGTCTTTACCCGCGCGCTTGTCGATTCATTCGAAGCAGGGATGACCCATGGCGATCTGATCACTTTGCTGCGGCGCGACAGCAATCGCTGGTGCGAAAGTAACCCCGATTGTGCGCAGATGGGCCTGAATCCCGATTTCGCGGGCCCGATAAGTGGCAGCCCCGCGACAACAGCGATTGCAGCACAGCCCGCCCCCATTCCGACCCCGGCCCCGACGCCGACCCCAACCGGAGATCAGAGCGCTGCAGGGCTGGTCGATAATCTCTTTACATCCAGCAATGCGGCAGGATTGCAACTTGCCGTTGATGGTGGAACGCAACTGACCATTGGGCAAAGCGTGACGTTCAGGGCGCGGGCCAACGCATCTGGGACGCTTGTCATTCTTGACATCGGTCCAACCGGAGAACTGGCGCAAGTCTTTCCATCCGCCCTTGCGCCCGCAAGCGGAACCAAAATTGTCGCCGGACAGGAACTTTCAATCCCGGCAGGGCAATCTTCCAACGGCGCGCCACTGCGCGTGCGGGTAACCGGACCGGCAGGCTCCGGTTTGCTGCTTGGTCTGCTGATCGAGGACAATCTGCCAGACCTGACCGCCGTGTTGCCGCAGAACCTGTCAGGTGGCTCGGTGAATGATGCCACCCAATACCTCATTGATATTGCGCTTGATTTGGAGCGCACACGCCCCGGCGGGTGGTCTGCAACCACCCTGCCCTACACAATTTCCAATTGATCATTGAAAGGAGCATTCCAATGAAAAACTTGACCGCTCTGACTGTTACAGCCCTTGTCTTGACCGGCCCGGCATATGCCTGTGGAAGCTACGATGCAGCCGTAACCGCCGTACAAGGCGGCGATCGTGACGCCGCTGCATCGCTGTTTGAAACCATCGCGACGGATGCAGATTGCACCGCCGACTTTATCGAATGGGTTGGCGATTACCTCGCACGCGAAGCATTTGCAGTATCCTTGACCAATGCGGATCCCGCAACTAAGCGCGCCGCGCTGGAAGAGGCACTGGGCTATGAAAAGCACTGGCGCAGCTATGCCGGCCTGGGCCGATTGGATTGGGATGCAAAGGACTACGCCACAGCTGCGCGGAACTTTCAGCTTGCGTTGAATGAGCTGGCTGAAGGCGATCAAACCCATGCCGCGGAAACTGGCGAAATCGCTGAAATCTACCAACTGGCCAGCGCGGCACTTGCCCTGTCGGACACTGTGGTGGAAATGCCTGTTACACGATCCGGAACACCCGGCGGAGTCCTGACTGGCAAAGTACGCGGTTTTGAAGTCGAAGAAATTCCGCTGCCGATCACGTTTGAATACAACTCAGTCAAGTTTGACGCGGCGGGACTTGATTATGCCAACGCGTTGGTCAACCACCTGCTGACGATCAACCCAAAGTCGGTTAACCTTGGCGGGCACACCGACCCCGTTGGCGGTGAAGAGTTCAACATTGCGCTGTCTGAGGCACGCGCCGAAGCACTTGCCGATTATATTCGCGCAGCGGGCTATCAAGGCGAGATCATCACAACAGCATATGGCGAAAGCCGGCTGCCTGCGCCGCCAATGGGAATTCGTGAAGGTTCAGAGGAGCACCACCGCATCGCGCGGCGCGTGTCGTTTGCAGCACAATGAAAATTCTTGCCACCGCCCTCTCGCTTGGCCTCGCAACTACGCCAGCACTCGCAGAAAGAACGTTCGGCCTGGTCATCGGCATTGATGAATATGACCACGTCCCCGATCTTCAGGGTGCAGTTAACGATGCACGTGACATCGCAGATGCGCTCGCCGGGATTGGGGCGGACGTCACAGTCTTGTTGAACGAACAGGCCACGCGATCCGCGATCTACGAAGCATGGGGCGATATTGCCGCCCGGGTTGAGCCAGGCGACAGGTTCGTGATCAGCTACGCAGGCCACGGATCATACGAACCCGAATACGTGATCGGATCAGAAGCCGACGGGCGTGATGAAAATTTCCTGCTCGCAGGGTTTGCATTCCGGGGAGAGGACGCAGCAGAGCGCATTCGCGACGATGAGATTGCCCAGTTGATCGCCCTGACCCCGGAAGCCGAGGTCGTGTTTCTGGCCGACAGCTGCCATTCCGGCACGGTGTCGCGCAACGTGACGCCGGTATTGGGATATCGCTATGTCATAGGCGGCACACTTTCCGACGATCCGTTACCACCGCCACCGCCGCGCACCTCTGCCAGTGAGGGACGCGAAGACGTCGCACTTTTTCTTGCAGCGGTTGATGAAAGCGAGAAGGTGCCTGAATTCTTAATTGACGGAAAACCGCGCGGTGCCCTCAGCTATTCGTTTGCGGCTGGACTGCGCGGCCCGGCAGATACTGATGGCAACGGCGAAATGACCAAGGAGGAGCTGGCCACATATGTCAGGCGCAGTGTGCGGGGGATCAGCCAAGGTCTCCAGGCTCCGCAGATTTCGCCACGCGGCGATAATGCCCGCGTGCTATTCGCACTGAATGCCGCTGCGACTTCAGAGCCGGTCATTATAGAAACATCGCCTTTTGAAAAGACGCTGGCGGGGCTTCCTCCACTGAACGTTGCGCATAATGGCGGAACCTTTGGGGATACCGTGTTGCGCCAGATTGAAGGGGTCGCAGTCGCCGAGGATGTGCGGCTAGCGGATGCCTTCGCCGATTTTGACGCCAATCAGCTGCGCACGACCATTGGCGATACCCTGTTGGAAATGGATGCAAGCGACCCCGTTCCAGGGTTAATCCGCGCATTGGACAAAATCCGGGTGACCAAGGCGATTGATGCTGCGGCGCCTGCCGATCTGCTGGATGTCCGCTTTGCAGAGGGCGACCGTACCTACCGCACCGGCGAACGGATCACTGTCAAGATAACAGGCCGCAGCACCCCCTATATCACTCTTATGGCGGTGGCGCCGGACGGTACTGTCGCATTGCTTTATCCCTACCGCGGCGAGGGAGTCGAAGATCCGGCGACAATCGCCCCGACAGAGCCACTTGAACTGACATTGCAGATCACCCCGCCTTACGGCGCAGACCATGTGATCGCCATTGAAACCAGCGAACCGCCCGATGACCTGCGTGCGGTTATGGAAACACTGGATCGCCAAGGCGCACGCAGCGACAAGCTGTGGGAAGTCTTGCGAACGGCCGTACTTCGGTTGCCCACAAAGCCCCGGATCGCGCTGTTCCCGTTTCATACGACCCGATAATCAAAGAGGCGTCGTACCACAAACGACAAGCGCAACCTGACCCTGACAACCGTTATACAGTGGGTGTCTTTTCAAAAGGACATCCCTTGTGCCACCTCCCCAGCGCCCCGCCTTGCGCCTGATCCGCAACCCCCATCCCCCCTACGGTTCAGGCTTGACGTCAAGGCGGGGACGGCTCAACCTCCTCAATGGAGGTAAGGATTTGGTGGAAGCAGCCCGACAGGATACGCAGTCAGCCGACAAGGAGCACGACAGCCTGATCCGGGCATTCGAGACGGTCGAGTCGTCACTACGGACAGAAAACTGGTTCTTTGAAACCGTCCGCGCTGAGCTGGAGAAAACCGCGCCGCTGTCTGATTACCCAACCATCATGGGGTCAAACGGGCACGATTACCTGCTCCATTTCACACAGTTCATGTTCTTCCTGCGCGCGCTCGATTGCACGGATGCAGAGCAGATTTCCGTCTTCATTGACAGCCATAACGCAAAAATCGAAAACCAGCTGGCCGATCCGAACTTCGGCAAAAGCCCCAACGAATTTCGCAAGGCCATCTTCAAGCCAGAGCGCAAAACAAAGATACTCGACAGTATCAGGGCGCTTGGCGCTCCGGTCTTTGCGATTTACGAATTTGGACATTTACTGATCGACGACATGTCACCCAAAACGACCGAAAAGTTGATTGAGGATTTGCGATTTGGGAAACTATTGGCGCGGCGCGTCGATGATCGAATTGCCGCTGATCAAAAGCGGGTCCTGATCGCGTCAACAGGCTTCCTTGAGGATACGTACAAAATGTCTCTGCTGATGCAGCGCCGTCTGATTGCGCAGGCGCTTGGCGACGAGGAAATTGCATCGGCCCGCAGCAATCCGGTCTGAATTAAAGCCGATCATGTGGCCACACATGCAGTAGATGGCGCCCCAATTAACGCATTAGATGGCATCATTTTGTACCAGTTGGGGATTCGCCGTCTCCAATCTGGATTGAATGGTTTGCACACCAGATTCGCACACGCATCACGATTGGCGTGCTTGGCGACACCATCCGGTTTTAGAATCACAACGCGACCTACGCACCCCTTACAACCATGTTTTACTGGCCTTTTTATGCGTTGACGGCTGGTCAAATGCACAGGTTGAAAACAAAACTGCAACCGGTTGCAAAAATGGTATGAGCAGCTAGAGTAATGGCAGGGAGAACGTGGGAGGCGATATTTCCGATGCTGCAGATTGGCCTCAATCAAATGACAGTGCCGACGATGTCGGTCGGTGCATTCTTGCGGCTTGCCAAATCTCTTGGCTGTGACGGCGTCGAATGCCGGGATGATCTTGAAGCCGCATTGTTTGATGGAATGCCCCCGCAAGACATGCGCGCAATGACGCGAAAGCAGGGTTTGCGCCTGTTTGGATTGGCCGAGGTTTACGGCTTCAATGCGCCGCATTCGGAAATCCTGGATAAGGCGGCGCAGCTTATCCAGACAGCACAGAGTGCCGGCGCTGAGGGCGTGGCGCTGATCCCGATGATCGGCACCGCGCCAATTGATCGCGCCCGGCAACGCGCCATGCTTAGGTCTGCGATTAAACGTCTCACACCGCTTTTTGCCGGGTCCGGAGTGCGCGGCTTTATTGAACCATTGGGGTTTGGAAACAGCACCCTGCGATTCAAATCTGACGTTGTTGATGCGCTTCGCGATCTTGATGCGATAGAAAACTTTGCACTGATCCACGACACGTTTCGCCATCACCTTGCTGGCGAATCCGCAGTTTTTGGCGCAGAAACAGCAATGGTGCATGTGTCGGGGGTCGCGGCATCCGCCAGACAAGCCACGGCCCTGGTTGACGCGGATCGCGGGTTGGTTGGTGCCGATGATCGTCTGGATAATATCAACCAACTCAATACGTTACTTAATGCAGGTTATACCGGTCCGATGTCGATCGAAGCCTTTGCACCCGACGTTCACAAAATGACTGATCCCGCCGCAGCTTTGGCTGGATCCATCGCCTTCATTGCTGACAAGCTGGACGGAGTTCCCGCTTGATCATCAGCAATGGAATCATCGCCTCAAAAGAGGTCCCGGTATCAATCAATCGTGCGCCGGGCACGATCCTTGGGAGGAAACCATGAAGAAACTACTTTTGACTGCGGGCCTAACCACCCTGCTGGCGTCATCGGCTTTTGCACAGCAAATCGGTGTGTCGGTCGCCCGCTTTGACGACAACGGTTTGACCGTGATGCGCAACGGCATGACCGCCCACGAAGAAATGCTGGACGGTGTTAGTCTGCAAATCGAAGACGCAACGGATGACGTGGCCAAGCAGCTTGACCAGATCAATAACTTCATCGCATCTGGCGTTGATGCGATCATCGTGAATGCGGTCGATACAAACGCAACCGAAGCGATGTCAAACGCTGCCGCGGCCGCAGGCGTCCCATTGGTGTATGTCAACCGCCAGCCAATCAACATGGACACGTTGCCGGACGGACAGGCATTTGTTGCCTCCAATGAAATCGAGTCAGGCACCCTGGCCGCATTCCGCATGTGTCAGGACCTGCGCGCGCAGGGTAAGTCGGGCGGCGCAAAGGCCTATATGCTTATGGGCCAGCTTAGCAACCAGGCCGCTGTGCAACGCTCAAAAGATTTCCATGACGTCATTGGCATGGACATGTGCAATTTCATTGAGCTGATCGACGAGCAGACCGCGAACTGGTCACGTGACGAAGCGCAGGATCTGATGACCAACTGGATTTCGTCCGGCGAACCATTCGACGCGGTTTTTGCCAACAATGACGAAATGGCGATTGGTGCGATCCAGGCCATGAAGACGGCAGGCATCTCAATGGACGATGTGGTTGTTGGCGGCGTTGACGCGACATCCGACGCACTGGTTGCAATGCAGGCCGGCGAAATGGACGTCACGGTGTTCCAGGATCTTGCAGGTCAGGGTGCCGGTTCGATCGACACGGCAATTGCGCTGATCAACGGCGAAGAGGTCGACAAGACGGTCTTCATCCCGTTCAAGCTGGTGACACCGGAAAACATCGGCGACTTCCTTCAGTAAGGTTCGATCCATGCTAAGGTTCGGGGCGGGATGCGCCCCGAACACAGAGAAGACTGACGCATCAGGGGAGCTGAAACGATGTCAGACACGAGTGAAGGCACCGGCGGCCTGACTTTCGACAAGTCCAAACGCCAATGGCCAAACGAGCTTAACGTCTTTGGCGCGCTCATCCTGATCATCATAATTTTTGAAATTCTCGGGGCGATTTTTATGCAGCAAAGCCTGCTGTTTGACACCCGAGACCGATTTGACAGCATCTTTAATGAGGCACGCCTCCGGATCATCATCATTCAGGTCGCCATTATCGGCATTATCGCGATCGGCGTAACGCAGGTGATCATCACTGCCGGAATCGACCTGTCATCAGGGTCGGTTGTAGGCGCAACAGCGATGATCGCGATGAGTTTTGCGCAGGTCAGCATTGTGAATGGTGCCGAAAATCCAAAGGCTATATTCGGCCCAGCTTTTCTTGATCTTCCGGTCATCGTCCCAGTCCTTGTGGGGCTTGGCGTGGGCATGATTGCGGGTACGATCAACGGCATTCTTGTCGCCTACTCACGGATTCCACCCTTCATCGCGACCCTGGGCATGATGCTTTTTGCGCGCGGCGTTGCGCAGTGGTGGTCACTTGGCAACCCTGTGTCCTTCCCGACAGAGGCTTATGCGGTCATCGGCGCTGGCATGAACCCGGTGATCATCTTCCTCGCACTTGCCGTGATTTTTCACCTTGTGATGAACTACACCGTCTACGGCAAACATACCTACGCGATCGGCTCAAATGAGGCCGCCGCGCGGATGTCCGGCATCAACGTGCCGCGCCATTTGCTGCTGGTTTACATCATCGCCGGGATGCTCGCCGGTCTTGCGGCGGTTATCCTGACGTCCAAAAACCTGACTGCGCAATCGGGCATGGGGCTCAGCTATGAGCTTGAGGCGATTGCCATGGCCGTCATCGGCGGTGTGTCATTGTTTGGCGGGCGTGGATCAATCATCGGCACTGTCATCGGCGCATTGATCATAGGCGTCATCACGTCGGGCTTTACCTTCCTGCGCCTGGGTGCGTTCTATCAGGAAATGGTCCTGGGCGCGATCATCGTGGGCGCGGTTGCGCTTGATCAATGGCAACAAAAACGTGCCGCGGCGCGGGCATAAGGGGGCCACGACATGTCTGATATCATTCTGGAAACCAAAGGCCTGACGAAGCATTACGGCGGCGTTCACGCGCTTGAGGATGCTGATTTCATCCTCAATCGGGGCGAGCATGTCGCAATCATGGGCGACAATGGCGCAGGCAAATCCACTTTCGTGCGTCAGATTACGGGCGTTGAACAACGCACGCGCGGCACCGTGATCTTTGATGGCGAAGAGGTAAACTTTGCCGGCCCGCTGGATGCCCGCGAGGCGGGTATCGAAACGGTGTTCCAAACGCTTGCGCTGGCCGACGACCTTAACGTGCCTGACAACCTGTTCCTGGGCCGGGAAAAGACGATGTGGAACTTTCTTGGTCCATTCCGCAGGTTGAATTACAAAGCCATGCGCGAAGACACGATGGCGGGTCTGGTCAAGACCGGAGTAAAGATTCCCAACATCAAGAACACAATTGCAAACATGTCGGGTGGCCAGCGACAATGCGTTGCTATTGCCCGTACGGCGACGTTTGCCTCTAAGCTGACGATCATGGACGAACCCACCGCGGCGCTTGGGGTGCAGGAAACGGCGCAGGTTGAAAACATTATCCGCACGCTCAAAGAGCAAGGCGAAAGTCTGATCCTTGTCAGCCACAACATGCGGCAGGTGTTCGATCTGGTCGATCGCATCATCGTGTTCCGCCGGGGCCGGATCTGCGCCAACCTGCGCAAAGAAGAGACGGACGGTGAAGATGTGGTGGCCTATATCACAGGCGCAAAAACCGGTGCCGAATTCGAAGGCGCCGCGTGAAGCTTTTTGACTTCAGTGACCCGTTCTACAAACCACTTTGGATTCGGGTCATTCTGGTCCTGATAATGGTTGGCTGGGGGCTGAATGAATTTGCCCTTGGCGCACCACTCTGGGGCAGCGTCTTTGTCGGCGTCGGAGTGATTGCAGCTTGGCGGTTTGCAACGATTGACTATACATCTGACGGGCAAGACAGCGACAGTTAGGGCCCCGATGATCGCAAGCCTCATGATGTACCTGCGCCCAGAACTTGAGCCAGCGCACACCGCCCTGTGGGCAAACATCCGAGAGGCGCTGGCGGACCACGGGCTGAACAGTCCCTCATACCTTGATACGACAACTGAAGAATTTTCGGTGTGGCAAGACCCGTCACTGGTCCTTAGCCAAACCTGCGGTATGCCCTACCGACTGTGGTTGCATAACCAGGTGTCATTGGTTGGCACACCGGACTATGACCTTGGCGATTGCCCGCCCGGATATTACCGTAGCGCGATAGTTGTTCGCGCAGATGATCCGCGCCAATCGCTCGCCGACTTTCAAAGCGCGACATTTGCCTACAACCAGACATTCTCGCAATCGGGATATGCCGCGCCCTATGCGCATTTCACCACAGCCGGCGAGTGGTTCAGCAGCACCATCCAGACGTTTGCACACCGGCAATCGGCCATATCGGTTGCATCCGGGCAAGCGGATATCGCGGCGCTGGATGCGGTATCCTGGCTGATGATGGAGCGTTACGACACCTTCACCGCTGAATTGCGTGTGCTGGACTGGACCGAACCGACGCCGGGTTTGCCCTTGATCAGCGCAAAAGGCCAGGATCACGCCGCAATCCGCACTGCTGTTGCCTCAGCAATTCGCACCCTGGAGCCGCATCATCGTGAGGCGCTGCATCTTCGTGGCATCGTCGCGATCAGCAAGGCCGACTACCTTGCGATCCCAAACCCGCCTGCAACCGTCGCAGAATATGACGCGATCCCGTCCTGACCGATGCAGGCGATCAAGTACGGCTAGTCAAAATAGGCACCATGATTCAGGTTTTCGCGCATCAGGCGCTGCGCCAGCGTTCCGCGCGGCTCCCTAAGCCGATCAAGGTATTGGCTCCGCTGTTTGGCCTCAGCGCGGACCGCCGCAATCGACTCTTCTGGCGAAATCGCCGCAAAGCGAAGCGTCTGCCCCGACCGCAGTTGCACCAAACGGTCAATGTCAGCTGAAATGACGGTGGCAATTTTGGGATATCCTCCCGTAGTCTGATGATCGGCAAGCAAGATGGACGGCACGCCATCGCCAGAGACCTGGATAGCCCCCTTCACGACAGGTTCTGACGGAATTGAAAGCGCGCCAAGAAGCGGCAGGCGTGGACCCTCAATCCGCATGCCCATGCGGTCATAGGCGTCAGAGACGCGAAAGGTCCCACCAGTCAATCGCCGGGCCGCATCCGCCTCAAAGTATTGCTCTTGTGGGCCCATGACAACGCGCAGCGGCGCTAGGGGGGCGTGCGCCGGCTTTGCGATTTCCCCTACCCTGTCATCACGCACAGCGGCTGCTGTGATGCAAATATCCTGCCCTTGAACCAACGCACCGCCGCCAAAATCCGACCCCGCATGTGTTGCCGCACTGCCAAGCCAGCGCTTGGATTCGATATGTCCGGCGAACGCGACATATGCCCAGCTTCCGCTTTTGCCCGGCCGGATGCGTAGCGTGTCACCCCCGCGCAGTGTCAGGATGGTCCAGCCTTGAACCTGTTGATCGTTGTGCTCCAGTAAACATCCGCCACCAGTAACTGCGACGGTAACATCACCAGATCTACAGCAAAGCGTCAAACCGCCGAGTGACACCTCTATCGCGGTGCCACCGTTCGGGTTTCCCAGCGCGGTGTGGGCGGCATCAAAGGCAAGCCGATCCATCGGGCCCGAAGGAGAAACCCCGAACCGCAACTGCCCGGTTCGGCCGCTATCCTGAAACGTGACGAGCGGACCCGCCGCCCGAACGACGAAGCGGGCGCTAGGCATCCACAACCTCTGACCTGGCCTGTTCAAAGGTGGCACGATCGATGCGTTCGAAGCGGACCGCATCGCCGATCTCAAACAGGAATGGGCGGTCCGTTTCTCCGGTCAAAATCCGCGTCGGTGAACGCCCGATGATCGACCAGCCGGTTGGCATCGTCAGCGTGGTCACCAGGCACTGCCCATTGGCGATAACCACGCTGCCTGTTGGAACGTCGCGCAGCGGTGTTGGTTTCCGGGGCACCTGAATATCTGGCGCGACACCGCCAAGATAGGCATATCCAGGTGCAAACCCGTACATTAGAACCCGATAGTCACCTGCAAGAAAGGCGCTGATGACCGCCTCGCTGGACATGTTGCAGGCATCAGCAACCGCGTTCATGTCAGGACCAAGGTCATCATCAAAGCAGACCTGCACAGGACGAACCTGACCCTGGCTTGGTGCGGGCTCAGGGTGGCGCAGCTTCTTGCGGATATCGGCCGCAAGCAGATCGTGATCGGTTAGGAGCGGATCGAAGGATACCAGCAGGTTCACGAGGGCCGGAACTGTTTCAATGACGCCATGCGGCGGCCCTGCCATGATCGCCTTGTCCAGCGCTGCAACTGCGCGACTCGCGTCTGTATCCATTGTTGCCGCGAAGTTCACCATTAGTGCATGGTCCGCAATGGCCCGAAAGCTTGCATCAGTGATCATCCGGCCGATCCAATGAATGGCGCGATGACAATGCCCTCTGCCTCCAGCCTTTCGCGCACCGCGCGCGCCATTCCAACCGCGCCCGGACTATCGCCATGCACGCAAATCGACTGTGCTTTCAATGGGATAGGATCACCGTCAATCACCGGCATTTTTCCCGATCTCAGGAATGCAACCAGCCGTGCGGCCGCCTCTTCCGCATCCTCGATCATCGCACCATCCTGTCCCCGTGGCACCAATTGTCCGTTGGCCTGATATCCACGATCCGCGAATATCTCAGACACCACAGGAACCCCCAAAGCACCCGCCGCCCGCTCGGATTGCGTCCCCGATATCGCCAGTATCGCGAGGTTCGGATCCACTTGTCGTACGGCAGTGGCAATGGCCATTGCGACGCCGTGATCGCGCGCCGCAAGGTTGCCCAATGCCCCATGTGGTTTTACGTAATCGACTGAAATACCAACCATTTTCCCGATCGCCATCAGTGCGCCAATTTGTGATGCACACATACGACCTATTTCTGACGGCGACATTGGAATGACCCGGCGACCAAAGCCTGCGAGATCGCTAAAGCCGGGATGGGCCCCGACACTGACTCCGTTTTCCTTGGCGCGGGAAAGCGTCTTGAACATCGTTTCAGGATCACCGGCATGGCCACCACAAGCCACATTGGCTGATGTCACAATTTTCAACATTGCGGTGTCGTCGCCCATCGGCCAGGGGCCAAATGCCTCACCCAAATCCGAGTTCAGATCAATTTTCAAATGTGCCACCGCATTGCAAGAAATGTCGTTTGTTAATCCATCATTGGTCGATCAGGGATACAACGCAAGCAGTTCCCAAATGAGTCATTCCGCAGCATTTTCGGCCTAGCGAATGCCACCAAATGCAACACCCGATAGGTCGGCCATGTCCCTTTTCCAGGTCGTCAGATCGTCCGCATTAAATTTCGACAAATGATCATGCCCACAAGCCCGCGCCATAACCTGCATCAACTCTACGCTCGCCTCAAAGAAGTTCGCCAATCTGCGGGCGGATTTCTCAACCTGCAGCCGATTGATCAGATGTGGTTTTTGCGTCGCTATGCCCACAGGGCAATTGTTGGTGTGACAGGCCCGCATGGCAAGACAGCCAATCGCCTGCATCGCAGAGTTGGAAACAGCGATGGCATCGGCCCCCATTGCCATTGCCTTAATAAAATCCGCCGGTTTGCGCAGTCCGCCCGTGATGACCAGCGTCACATCCCCACGCCCCAGCACATCCAAATGGCGTCGGGCCCTCGCGAGCGCCGGAATTGTTGGCACCGAGATATTGTCACGGAAGATGATGGGCGCCGCCCCTGTTCCGCCGCCCCGGCCGTCGAGGATTACATAGTCAACGCCCACAGCAAGGGCCGCATCAATGTCTTTTTCGATATGCTGTGCGGACAGCTTGTAACCGATTGGAATTCCACCGGTCCGGTCGCGCACCTCATCAGAAAAGGCCCTTATTTGACTAACCTCTGTCCAGTCAGGAAACCGCGGAGGAGATATGGCTGCTGTGCCCGGCTCAAGTTCACGCACCTGCGCAATCTTCCCCTGCACCTTGTCGCCTGGAAGATGCCCGCCTGTGCCAGTCTTTGCGCCTTGCCCACCCTTAAAATGGAACGCCTGCACCTTATCCAATTTTTCCCAGCTAAATCCAAATCGGCCAGACGCAAGCTCGTAAAAGTATCTGTTATTTTCGGATTGCTCTTCCGGCAGCATACCACCTTCGCCCGAACAAATTCCGGTTCCAGCCAACTCTGCCCCTCGCGCGAGAGCAACTTTCGCGGGCTCTGATAATGCGCCAAAACTCATATCCGAAACAAAAAGCGGGATTTTCAGAATGAGCGGCTTCTGCGCATTTGGACCGATAACAACATCGGTTCCAACTGAGTCATCGTCCAATAGCGGGGGCTTGTGTAGCTGAGCTGTCAAAAGCTGGATATCATCCCAGTCAGGCAGTTCATTGCGCGGCACGCCCATTGATTCAACGACACCATGATGCCCCGTCCGCTTGAGCCCCGATCTCGCATAGCCCTGAATCAGGCCATTATAGGGCTCTGCGTCCGTACCGTGGCTCGGGTCTGCATAAAGCCCCAAGTACGCGTCTCGATTATATGGTTGCGGATTGGCGTGGCCCCAACCATTGATTTCGTCCGCATCGACATAGACCTCACCGTCTTCAATCCACGCCTGAAACTTTGGAAGCTTTTCATCGTTGGCGTAAGCGGACACGCCGCTGTCCAGACGATAGTCCCAATTGTGAACTCCGCAGATCAAATCCTTTCCGCGCACATGTCCATCGGACATCAATGCACCACGATGCAGGCAACGCCCATAAAACACCGAGACTTCATCATCAAATCGCACCACAACAAGGTCAACTTCACCAATGATAGCGTATTCCGGTTGTCGATCCGCCAAGTCACTGAGTTTGAAAATCGAAGTCTTTTTCATGGGATATCCTTCGTTGCGGGGGTTTAGATCCTTTGCGACAACCTGCCAGCCACATGTCCCTCATGTAGGTCGCGCGCCAAGCAAGGATTGCATGATGATGTCGGGCCAAAGCGCAGATGGCAACATGCATCGCTTGGGCCGTGATCAAAACGCGCCGGGCCACGGATTCTCTAGCCATCGCGGTCCAACACTGGCGCCATCGAAAAACGGCGCATCAAATGATGATCGACGGCGCGGTTGCAGCAGATACGAGGGAATTTGAGCACAGGCCGTGGCAAAGGAATACCGACCTACAATCAAGCGAACATCAGGGAATGCGATTCTCGATGCGGCTATAGATGAAGGCCTGCAGAACTACCGACACCAACGTGGTTGCCAGGATCACTTGCGCCTCGACATGTGCAATGAAGGAGAGTCACGCCAGATTGCCCCCTACCAGTCATACATTCCAAATCCGGGGCTTGGAACGGATCGTCAGGTCGTAACGGCCCTTTGCCAGAAACCCTAGCGGGTTTTCGGAGAGCATCGCCGCGGAATAGCCTGCGGCCTATTCCCCGATGCTCAGGCGCGTCATAGACCGCGCCGGGGCCGCGTCTCATAGAGGCGCGGCCGTCCTACGGATTGACGTCGTAGTAGTTGCTTTCACCGCGCGGGCAATTTTCCCGCAATAGGTGTGCGCAACGCTTAAGCGATGGATCTTCGGTGCCAAGGCTTTTTTCGGAATGGTCGAATCTGGTGCAAGTGACTTCGACGCCTTCGACCGTGCCATAGTCGCCGTCTAGGTCAATGTATTCGGTCGTTGTCGAAACGTATCCCATCGCTTTTCCTACACGTCGTCGGGATGCGGTGCCTGCGGAACCCGGCAAGACCAATACGGCGCGTCTCTAGCGTCGGCTTCGCCCGGCTCATACCACTTGTGGCCGGTCCACATCCAGAATTCCCAAACATCGCCGCGTTTCGGGACAACATAGAAGTAGCCGGGCCGATCTTCGTTCAAGTTTGGAGGCAAAGTCATAGCACGGGAACAGACACTTCTTGAACAAGCGAACCGTCACTATCGAAAGAACAAAATGCAACTTGAACTTCTGGATGCTTCTCCTTGAATTTTTCCGAAAGCGGCACTTCGATTTCGTTAAACTCAAGGAAAGCCGAATTGTCACCTGTGGATTTGACGCGATAGACCGTCAAACCGCCCGCGATTGATAGTTCATCATGGTCGTCAAATACCGCCAAATGGCTTCTAAGTTCGCCAACCGTCATAGACATCGCTCTTTCCCCGAAATGTTCACCTTTAGTTCTATCGCGAAACGAACTCAGGGACAAGCGGCATCACCTATTCCGACACTACATAGAAATTGTTCTCTCGATTTGGGCAGTTTTCTCGAAGTAGGTAGGCGCACCGCTTTATCGAACCATCGTGAGTTCCTGCGCTTTGTTCGGCGTGCCCGCATCGGTCGCAGGTCACTTCGACCCCTTCAACCGAACCGCCGTAGTCGCCATCTACGTCAATGTAGTCAGTCGTCGTCGAAACTTTTGCCATGCTCTACCTCGCGTTTTCAACGAATTATGCAACTCGATTGCTGTTTGGAGCAAGCGAACCGTTCAAGAATGAGTGAGCGATGAAGTTTGAAGTGCATTGCTTTCAAGCCCTACCCCCGACATGCAAAGCGACATGCAGTCAAGGAGGGAGTGTAAAAATAAATCAACAAAAGCAATTACTTAGGCGGAAAAATGGCGGAGACGAAGGGATTCGAACCCTCGAGACGGTTTCCCGCCTACTCCCTTAGCAGGGGAGCGCCTTCGACCACTCGGCCACGTCTCCGCTGACCCGTTTAGCGATGGGGCAAGGCAAGGACAAGGGCGAATTACGTCGAACGTGGGACACCACTTTCGATGACGCGCCGCGATCATAGCGTTGCAGTGCAGCCGACAGTGAACTTGCGGGTTTCGCCCCGCCAAACCAACACTTTGAGTGTCATGGGCGGCTCAGATCAACTCACATATGGATGACTTGGCGGCAGCCCAGTGCTCTTTAAGCATTGGGCTTTCAGGTTGAGCCGGCTGGGGGCCTGCATGTGATTGATGTTATGACATGCCTGTTGCGCATGGCGGCGAAAGGACGCTCGTGGCGGTATACGCTAGGTGTTGAAAAGGAAATGCATCACGTCACCGTCTTTGACGACATAGCTCTTGCCTTCGGCACGCATCTTGCCCGCTTCTTTTGCGGGACCTTCTCCACCAAGATCAACAAAATCTTGGTAAGCAATGGTTTCAGCGCGAATGAAACCCTTTTCAAAATCGCCGTGGATCACGCCAGCCGCCTTAGGGGCAGAGGTGCCCACCTTGATCGTCCAGGCCCGGGCTTCTTTTGGACCGACCGTGAAGTATGTCTGCAGGTGCAATAGGTCATAGCCCGCGCGGATCAGCCGGTCCAAACCGGCCTCTTCAAGGCCCATTTCGTCAAGGAACATTACGGCTTCGTCGGAATCGAGTTGACTGATCTCTTCCTCAATCCGCGCCGAAATGACCACATGGCTATTGCCCTGTGCCGCTGCCATGTCCGCAACGCGCGTGGATTGGCTGTTGCCCGTACCGGCTGAGGCCTCTTCGACATTGCAGACGTAAAGAACAGGTTTGGTTGTCAGTAGCTGCAGCATCGACCAGGCCTTCGCGTCATCCGCATCGACCTCGACGACGCGGGCGGGCTTGCCATCTTCCAGCACGGCTTGAGCCATGTTCAAGAGTCGTTCCTCCTGAACTGCCTCTTTGTCACCGCCCCGCACTTTGCGCACAACATTCTGCAAGCGTTTTTCGATGCTTTCCAGATCAGCAAGCATCAGCTCGGTTTCAATAACCTGTGCGTCCTCTACTGGATCCACACGCCCCTCAACATGGGTGATATCGTCATCTTCAAAGCAGCGCAGTACATGGGCAATGGCGTCACATTCGCGAATATTGGCCAGGAATTGGTTTCCCAGGCCCTCGCCTTTGCTTGCGCCTTTGACCAGGCCAGCGATGTCAACAAAGGTCATGCGCGTGGGTATGATCTGTTTGGAGCCCGCAATTTCGGCCAAACGATCTAGGCGCGCATCGGGGACAGCGACCTCACCGACGTTTGGTTCAATCGTGCAAAATGGAAAGTTCGCCGCCTGTGCGGCAGCGGTCTTTGTCAATGCATTAAAGAGCGTCGACTTGCCCACGTTTGGCAATCCAACGATGCCCATTTTGAAACCCATGACGCTCTCCTTTGGAAACTCTGGGCGCTTCTAGGCAGCAAAGCGCATTTTCGCAAGCGCAAGTGCCTGTGTGGTTCTGCATGCCCATTGATTTTCCGATCAGCATCGCGCACACCCGACACCAAGTACGATGGGGAACATGATGAGCAGAATCGACGCCAAATTTGCCGAGCTGCGCGCGGCTGGAAAGAAGGCCTTTGTGGCCTATGTCATGGCTGGCGATACCGATTACGACAAGGGGTTGGCCGTGATGAAGGGCTTGCCCGAAGCCGGCGTTGATATAATCGAGCTTGGCCTGCCGTTCACCGATCCTATGGCTGACGGAACTACAATTCAGCTTGCTGGCCAGCGGGCGCTTGAGGCGGGTCAAGATCTGCAAAAGACGCTGGCCTACGCACGGGCTTTCCGGGAAACTGATCAGACGACGCCGATTGTGCTGATGGGGTATTACAATCCAATTTACTCGCGCGGCGTGGACAGGTTTTTGGCAGAAGCGGTGGACGCAGGCATTGACGGTCTCATCATCGTCGACCTGCCCCCGGAAGAGGATGCGGAGCTTTGCATTCCGGCCAACAAGGCTGGGATCAACTTTATTCGCCTTGCAACTCCAACAACGGATGACAAACGGCTTCCAAAAGTGCTGCAGAATACATCGGGATTTGTGTATTACGTTTCAGTGACCGGTATCACGGGCACAGCCGCGGCACAGACTGCTGAAGTTGCCCCCGAGGTCGCACGTATCAAGACCCAGACCGATCTCCCGGTCATCGTGGGGTTTGGCATCAGAACACCCGAAGCAGCTCAGGCCATTGCTGAGATCGCGGATGGGGCCGTTGTCGGGTCAGCCATCGTCGAGAAAATCGGAAACGCTGAGAGCACGCAGGAAGTATTGGCTTTTGTCAAATCACTCGCTGATGGGACCCATAAGGGCTAATGCCCGAGAATGACTAATCAGGCGACATTTCGGCCTGTCATATTGCCCCGATAGGCGTCAAATTCTGCGGCAACCTCCGCGGTTGAACCAGTCGGCTTGCGTCGTTCCGCTTCCATCTTTTCTGAATACGCTTTCATCGCGAGGTGTCTGGCGCGGATCATGAGCAGCGGGACAGTTGGGATCAGGGCAAAGATGAGGTGGGCCATCGCTGACCCAACGCTCAAACTGCTGTAATCGACAATGCCGGCGGTGTGGGGATAATGGGTTAGTTGCATCACGATGATGTTTGCAAAGCAACTTGCAACGATCAGCAGCATAATTCGGTCGCGGGCCATCGTATCGTCCACTTCAGTATTTTGTCTTCACATCCTCAGTAGCCTCCAATTGCCAAGACTTCGTGAACCACTCCGATCTGAATTGAATGAACTTGCGCACAAAACCGTGAATTGGTAAGCAATTATAACCAATTTGGAGTGAAAATGCCCGTAATTACCACAATTGCTGACCTGAAACGGCTACACAAGCGCCGCACACCAAAGATGTTTTACGACTACGCTGAAAGCGGCAGCTGGACAGAACAGACTTTTCGGGAGAATACATCTGATTTTGACCAGATCCGATTTCGCCAGCGTGTCGCCGTCGACATGACAAACCGAACGACCGCATCAACCATGATCGGTCAGGGCGTTGCCATGCCGGTGGGTCTGGCGCCTGTTGGATTGACCGGGATGCAAACGGCTGACGGCGAAATCAAGGCGGCGCGCGCAGCAGAAGCGTTTGGCGTCCCGTTTACGCTTTCGACCATGTCGATATGCTCAATCGAAGACGTCGCCGCCCATACGACCAAACCATTTTGGTTTCAAGTTTACACGCTCAAGGACACCGCGTTCATGCAACGGCTCTTTGCCCGCGCAAGAGATGCCGGATGCTCTGCCATCATGATTACGCTTGATCTTCAGATCCTTGGGCAGCGGCACAAAGACCTCAAGAACGGATTGACCGCCCCGCCGAATTTTACCCCGGCCACAATCGCCAATCTTGCGACAAAATGGTCCTGGGGGCTTGGCATGCTCCAGACAAAGCGCAGATTCTTTGGCAACATTGTCGGCCATGCAAAGGGCGTCAGCGATCCATCCTCATTGAGTGCCTGGTCGAACGAAGCGTTTGACCATGGTCTGGACTGGGTCCGCGTGGCCGAGCTGATCAAGATGTGGGACGGGCCGGTCATCCTGAAGGGAATATTGGATGTTGAAGATGCCAGGAAGGCGGCCGATTTAGGCGCAAGTGCAATAATCGTATCCAACCACGGTGGTCGCCAGTTGGACGGGGCCCTGTCGTCCATCCGGGTTTTGTCCGATATTGTGGACGCCGTGGGTGATCGGGTCGAGGTCCACTTTGACAGCGGCATTCGATCTGGTCAGGACGTGCTGAAGGCCGTGGCGCTTGGCGCAAAGGGCACGTACATAGGCCGGGCTTTTGTCAACGGGCTTGGCGCGATGGGCGAAGCGGGCGTGACCAAGGCGCTCGAGGTTATTCACAGGGAACTCGACCTGACAATGGCGTTTTGTGGCCATCGTGACATACAGCAGGTGGATCGGGACATCCTGCTTGTCCCTAAGAATTTTGCCGGAGAGTGGCGCTAAGAATCGGCCAACGCTGCAGAGATCGTGATTGTGAAGGTGATCCTGCGTGCCGTTTGTCGATGGATTGGCTTTTGCCCCCTTCCCAAACAGTGATTCTCATCATATAGGAGCCGCTTACCGGGCCGCACACCCTTGGAGGGCGGCCCATAATTTTGGAGAATACACATGGCTGACAAGATCCCTGATCTGCACGCCACGGTACGCGCGGGGACAGGCAAGGGGGCCGCCCGCCAAGCTCGCCGTGATGGCGACGTACCTGGCATTGTTTACGGTGGCGGAATCGATCCGCAACCAATTTCGATCCCTTTCAACACACTCCTAACGCGCCTGCGCAAAGGCCGCTTCATGTCGACCCTTTTCAACCTTAAGGTTGAAGGCGAGGACGATGTGCGGGTCATCTGCCGCGGCGTTCAGCGTGACGTGGTTAAAGACCTCCCTACTCACATCGACCTGATGCGGTTGAAGCGGACCAGCCGCGTAAAGATATTTATTCCGGTTGAGTTCCTGAACGAAGAAACTTGCCCCGGCATCAAAAAGGGCGGCGTTCTGACTGTTGTCCGGAACGAAGTTGAGCTTGAAGTTCTGGCCGGCGACATTCCTGACAGCATCACTGTTGATCTTGGCGAAGTTGAAATGGGCGACACCATTTCGATCAGCAGCGTAACCCTTCCCGAGGGTGCGAATGCGACCATCGACCGTGACTTTGTCATCGCCAACATTGCAGCGCCACGCGCTGTCGTTGCTGACGACGAAGACGAAGCGGAAGATGTGGCAGCGGATGAAGTGCCAACAACTTCTGACGAAGAAGCCGAAGAGTAATCATTTCGCTTTCTTTGCTATTTACGGGGTCCCATTTGGGTCCCCGTTTTCGTTTTGGCAGGGTATGACGACCGGCTAGACCCGCCAATGCGGGTTTGACCAAGCCCGTTTGCCGGCCCTGTCAATCACAGTGGCCCGCAACCACGGTTTCCCCTCAAATTTGGAAAGCGGGACAGCCGTTCGGGTCATGCTTTCGCCGTGAACCGCAATCGCCGCAGTTCCCTGCGCCTGCACGATAACCGTCACGACGGCGCTGCTTTCGACCGTGACCTGATCGTCCTCCCAATGGATATCGTGCAGTTCGGGACCAGTAGATGCGTAGGAATGCCCCGCCTTGAGGGCTTCGAGCAGGGCGTCAGGTGTATTTGCGCTGGCTTTGACCATGACCCATCCGCCGAAATGGTCAGGCTCATAGAAATGCGCATCATCTGTGGCGCAAAGGTTCAGGCGTCTCCCCTCCGTCAACAGAGCATCCAGCGTATAAAAACCGTGGGGCCGATCCGCAGCAATTGCACACCCGTGATTATAAATCTCAACGGCATGTGCGGCAGTAATTGTACGGGCGTCTGCGGTAGTCAGATTGGACCATTCCGGGTGGGCGATTGCCACATAGGCGCCCGCATCGCGCGCCCGCTGAGCAATCTCGGCGCCGGTTTCCTGACCGGGCACGGGCGTCAGGACAGGTGAATCGGAGGGCGCAAAATCCGGCGGCAGCCCAACAGCAAGGATGTGCCACAGCTCGCCGTTTTCCATGGCCCCGCTATGAAGCTCTGCACCCAGAATGGTTGTGAACCGATCAGTGCGATACAGGGTCGTATCAGAGATCGGATAGTCAAACAGCCCAACAAAATGGTCCGTCAAAGCGATGAAATCATACCCTTCAGCGGCGTATCGGCGGCACACCTCTTCTGGCGAAATGACACCATCTGACCGTGTAGAGTGCGTATGCAGGTTCCCGCGATAAAATTTGCCCGGCGCTTTGAAAAAATCTGTCATCGCTCGCCCTGTCTACAACAATGTTATTCCTGTCGGATCGCGTTTAGCGCATCGGCAAATGCACTGGTGCTCACCCGCGTCACGATGGGATCCTGACCGGGGTTGGCCTGATAACCAAAGATGATCGATTCTGCGGCGGCTAGATTCTCCACATTGTCCGCGGTCAATTGCAACGCGGCTTCGCAGATCGCCCCGGCACACCGTTGCCAAATCATAGACTGCTGCTCCGCCGTTTCGTCGTCGGCTGGGCGAAAAACTGCGCCTCCGGGTAGGTAAACACCCATTGGCACCTGCGCGACAAGCAGGGCCTCACCTTCTGCAAGGGGATAAGCCACAAATTTCGCGACCAACGCGCCTGTTTCTGCAATCGACTGGGATTGAACAATGCGACAGCTTGTGCGTTGCGTGCTCACCGCTTCGCAGGCAACGATCCAGTCACCAAATTGGGCGTTGTTCGCCACTTCTTGCGCCGGTGCTGCAACGGGCAACCCAATCAGCATTGCAATCACGGGAAGAATTTTGCGCATGTTCGCCTCCTGGTGTTTCGCGACACTAGGGCCAGGATGCGGCAATTTGCAATCGCTTAGTCCCCAGCCCTATGACAGTCTGCGACGCCCTTTCACCCTGGATTTCAGCAGTGCTGCGCCATTGTGGTCTGGATGGTCACAATCAATCATTGAGGGGCTGCAAATGTTTTTCCAGGAACGGGCGCAGTTTTTCGTGGCGTGTGGGCAACTTCAAGGATTCTCCCAAATGCGCGCTGTCCTCATCCCTGTCGAACCCAGGCTCATTTGTGGCAACCTCAAATAGCACGCCGCCGGGCGTACGAAAGTAGATTGCCCAGAAGTAATCCCGGTCAATCACCGGTGTCACTTGATAACCGGTATCGAGCAGCGCCTTTCGCACCTCCTGCTGGGCAGAACGATCCTGCACCGAAAAGGCAATGTGATGCACAGATCCGGCCCCCTGTTCCGACGGGGCAACAATTGGCAGCGTTTCAAGATCGATCGTATTTGCACCTATCCCATCGGCAACGGAGAACCGGGTGACATTGCCGAGGGTCTCAACCTTTTCGTACCCCATGAACCCAAGCAGTTCAGACATGGCCCCAGCATCCTGCAGTCGCATCTGGGCAGCGTGGAACCCCCGGATCGCACACTCCTGCGAAACCCCATTTCCGGTCCAGGCCTCGCGCGTATCGTTGTGAACTTCTGTCAGGGCGAAGTGTTCGCCATCAGGGTTTGCAAAGCGCAGCCGCGTTTCACCAAATTGCTCAGTCATCGACATCTCTTGCACCGCAAATGTAGACAGTCGCTCCTGCCAATAGGATAATGAATCGACCGGCACAGAAAAAACCGTTTCGCTGACTTCGCCCGTCCCCTTTGCACCGCGTTTAGCGTTCTGAAACGGAAAATAGGTCATGACCGAGCCAGGCGTGCCGTGTTCATTGCCATAGTAAAGGTGATAGACCTCCGGCACGTCGAAATTTACGGTCTTCTTGACCCGTCGCATTCCGAGCACCTGGGTGAAAAAATAATTGTTTTCAGACGCATCCGACGCAATCGACGTCATATGATGCAGGCCTTTGATCTGATTCAGCATCGGGTATCCCCCTGGCAAGAATTCGCATGAATCTTAGATATCGCAACAGAGCCATTGCGATAATCCATCCTATCCGCGATTATCTATTGCGGGAATTGCAATAATGAATGGCCACCTAGAACAAATTCGCACGTTTCTTGCAGTCGCCGATCAAAGCGGGTTTGCAAAGGCCGCGGTCGTGCTAGGGACTTCGCCGTCGTCGATCACCCGCGCAGTCGCTGAACTTGAAAAGCGCCTTGGCGTCCAACTGTTGAAACGCACAACACGGCGCGTTTCGTTGACGCAAGCTGGCCAGAACTACGCGGACCGAACACGGGCAATTCTGGCAGAGCTTGACCAGATCGACGACAGCACACGTGCGTTTCAGACGGCATTACAGGGACATCTGTCCGTCAGCGCACCATTGTCATTTGGCACACACTTCTTGGCCGGTCCCATTGCCGATTTCCGAAAGATCCATCCAGGGGTCCGCCTGTCCATCAGCCTGACCGATCAATTCGTCGACATCATGCAGGAAGACTTTGACATGGCGCTGCGCATTTCCGCTGCGCCAAGTGACCTGTCCACAATCTGGCGCAAGATGCGCCTTGTGCGGCGGTCGCTTGTCGCGTCACCGGATTACCTTTCCGCACAGCGTCCGGCCACGTCACCCCGCGACCTGCGTGATCATGACTGCCTTAGCTACACCACCAACCTTGCTGACACTGACACATGGCAGCTGACAAACAACAATAGCGGCGTCACGATCCCAGCACATGTGCGGTTTGCATTCGCGAGTGACAATGGTGATCTATTGGCGCAGATGGCCATCGCGGGACAGGGCATCGCACTGCTACCGGATTTCATTGTCGCGCAGGCGATCGACTCTGGACAATTGGTCCGGGTACTGCCCACGTGGTCACCGCCTGAAATTTGGCTCACGGCCTATTTTCCGCCCTATCAAAAACTACCGGCAGCAGTTGAGGCATTCACAATCTGCATTGAAAGCTCTGTCAGCGAATTGCAGCTTTAGCTCTTGCTATACCCGTCGGGATTTGCGGACTGCCAGGCCCATGCGCTTTGCGCCATATCGTTCAGATCGTGGGTTGCAGTCCACCCCAGCTTTTCGTTGGCCAGCGACGGATCCGCCTGCATTGACGCAATATCCCCTTCACGGCGCTTTGTCACTTCGCAAGGGATTGTCTTGCCACTTGCCGCCTCAAACGCGGCGACCATTTCCCGCACCGACAAGGATGCCCCTGTCCCAATGTTGAATGCCTGGGATCCATTGTTTTCAACCGCATAATCCAATGCCGAGACATGCGCGCGGGCAAGATCGACAACATGGATATAGTCGCGTTTTCCAGTTCCATCTGGCGTGTCGTAGTCGTCACCAAAGACCGCAAGCCTCGCGCGTTTGCCGATGGCAACCTGCGCAATGAATGGCATGAGATTATTTGGAGGGCCGTCTGGATGTTCCCCAAGTCTGGCAGAAGCATGTGCACCCACTGGGTTAAAATAACGCAGTAGGATTGCTGCACGACCATCAGATCCGGCCCAATCTGCCAATATCTGTTCCGACATCATCTTTGTGCGGCCATAAACCGATGTGGGATTGAGCGGGTGCGCCTCATCATATGGCAAGTACTGCGGTTCACCGTAGACGGTGGCCGAGGAGGAAAAAATGATCTTCTTGCAGCCGACCTTATCCATTGCACGTAAAAGTCGGAGTGTGCCGTTTACGTTTACATCGTAATACGAAATGGGGCGCGCCATGCTTTCTCCAACGGCTTTCAGGCCCGCAAAATGAATGACAGCCTCGGGGCGGAAATCCTGCATCAGCGCTTTGAGTGTGTCGTCGTTCCGGACATCGCCTTCAACAAGTATGACACGGCCGTTCGACAGGTCATGTACGCGATCAATGACCACGGGTGAGGAATTTGAGAAATCATCGAGGACGCAGACGTCATGCCCTAGCGCCAATAGTTCCACCAACGTATGAGAGCCGATATAGCCAGCGCCACCAGTCACCAATACGCGCATCTTTATCCCCTTTTGATGCTGTTTTAGGCGAGCGCGGGAAGACCTTCAATCGTCAGTGGACAATATTGGTATTACGACCGGTCAATGCGTAATCCTGTTTTCGCATCAAAGAAGCTGACCCGACCTCGGTCAATCGCCAGCGGCACTTCTGCGGTGCTGTCTTCATCCATGCGACCCGGCAATTTTGCGGTCACCGTTTCGCCCCCAAGTGTGAACTGGACATAGCTTTCTGCGCCGGTGTTTTCGATCATGGTCGGATGCACAACAATGTCCGGAGAGTCCGAGAGCGTCAGATGTTCCGGCCGAATTCCAAGGGTGACATTTTCGGGCAATCCATCTGTGCTGATCCCAATCTGGTATCCGCCCAAATCCAACCCGGTCTCCGTCTTCGTTGCCGGTATCAGGTTCATCGGTGGCGACCCCATGAAGTCGGCAACAAAGGTATTGGCAGGCCGATCATATATTTCGGCAGGCGTTGCGATCTGCTGCACGTACCCGTCTTTCAAAACCACGATACGGCTGGCCAGGGTCATCGCCTCGATCTGGTCGTGCGTGACATAAACAATGCTCGCGCCCGTGGTTTTATGCAACCGCTTGATTTCTGCCCGCATCTCAACACGAAGTTTCGCATCCAGATTCGACAAGGGTTCATCGAACAGGAACAACTTCGGATCACGCACAAGCGCCCGCCCCATTGCAACGCGCTGCCGCTGCCCGCCCGACAATTGAGAGGGCTGCCTGTCCAAAAGGTGGTCAATCTGCAGAAGTGTCGCTACCTCTTTGATTTTGGCATCCATCTGATCTTTGGGGACTTTGCGGATTTTCATCCCAAAGCCAATATTCTCGCCAACCGACATTGTCGGGTAAAGCGCGTAACTTTGGAACACCATGGCGATGTCGCGGTCCTTTGGCGGCTCTTGCGTCACGTCCCGCCCGCCAATCATCAGCTGACCGCCTGTAATCTCCTCCAGCCCTGCAATGCAATTCAACAGCGTTGATTTTCCGCAGCCGGATGGACCTACAAGCACAAGGAACTCACCCTGCGCCATTGCAATTTCAATGTCATGAAGAACCTGCAATTCACCATAGGACTTCTGCAGGCCGTTTGCTGCCAGGGCAGGTTGAATCGCTGTATCTAAAGCCATGGTTGTTCTCCGTCTTTTGGCGCTGGCCCTGTCGATCCGCGGACAATCATTTCGGCCCGCAAGAGGGTCTGAAGATCGCGTGCCTCTGCTCCGTTAATGTGATCAATCAACATGTTGGCCAAAGGTGTGCAAGCATCCCGCAATGGTGCCCGCGTGACCGTCAATGCAGGTGAAAAATTTATGGCGCGCGTCAACGGAAGCGCATCATCGTGGGCCACAACAGAAACGTCCCCCGGGATACTCATCCCGCGATCCGCGGCTGCTTGCATTACGCCCGCAGCGATCAGGGTTGACGCACAGATAAAGGCCGTTGGCGCGGGGCCATGTTGACCAGCCAACATCGCCAGCGCATGACTGTACCCATAGTTTTCGGACGGCGCTTCGGCGACCATGAAGGCCCCGGGCACCCGCAAGTTGGCTTGCCGCATGGCTGCGGCGAATCCGGCCAAGCGGTCCGCGGAGTAGGCATGGTCTAAGTCGCCATTCAAGAGTGCGATCCTTTTATGTCCCAATGCAGTCAGCAGACCAACTGCTTCGGCAGTCACGCTCTGGTTGTCGATGCTATAAAAGGGGTAATCCGCATCCTTTCGGCATTGCCCGTGCATCACAAAGGGCACGCCCTGCTGCGTCAGGAAATCGACTCGCGGGTCTTGGGGCACTGGCGCGTTAAGGATAAAACCGTCCAAAATGTCCCGCTCCAGCATCTTGCGATATGCCGCAACAGGGTCCGGATCCTGATCTACTGCCAATACAAGATCGGTATCACGGGCGGCCAAGGCAGCGGTCAGCCCGGTCAGAATTTCCACAAATGTCTGGTCAGCGGACAAATCTGGTCGGATCTTAACGATCATTCCAACCATTCCGCTTCGCCCGGTCACGAGCCGCTGCGCCGTGCGATTGGGACGGTAGCCAAGCCGCTGCGCCGCCGCCTGCACCTTGTCACGCGTCTTTGCATTCACCTCGGGAAAGCCATTCAGCGCCCGACTCACCGTGGCGGGCGAAAGTCCCAATTCCTCGCTGATATCCTTAAGTGTTGCCAACTACATAATCCTCAAAGCGTTTAAAATTTCCTACCTCAAACACCATTCTTTTGCGACACTCTGCTCCAAAATTAGCTATTTTGCAAAGGTTTTCACAATTTAAATCGTTTTGAAAATTTTGAAACTATGTGTATGGTCACCCCGAATCGACTTGCAAAAGGGGAGGATTGCGAATGCGCGAGTGGTGGCGGGATGCGGTGATCTATCAGATATATCCGCGCTCATTTCAGGATACGTCCGGCAATGGTGTCGGCGATCTGAAAGGCATCACCAATCGACTGGAGCATGTTGCATCCCTTGGCGTCGACTGCATTTGGCTGTCCCCAATATTCATGTCTCCACAAAAAGACATGGGATATGACGTCAGCGACCATACAAACATCGATCCTCTCTTCGGGACGCTGGAAGATTTCGACCGACTTATCGAAAAGGCGCACGCTCTGGGCTTGAAGGTTATCACTGACCAGGTGCTGTCACATACATCAGACCAGCACCGGTGGTTCAAAGAAAGTCGCAGCAGCCGCACCAGTGAGAAGACGGATTGGTATGTGTGGGTTGATCCCATGCCTGATGGTAGCCCGCCCAACAACTGGCACAGCCACTTTGGTGGACCTGCCTGGGAGTTTGACCCAGGCCGTGGTCAGTACTATCTGCACAACTTCTTGGCGAGCCAACCTGATTTGAACTTCCACAACCCCGATGTGGTCGATGCCATTCTGGAGACCTGCAAGTACTGGCTCGACCGGGGCCTGGACGGTTTCCGGCTAGACACGGTCAATTACTACTTTCACGATCAGGAACTTCGCTCAAATCCGCCCACGCATGCGAAGCCGCAGGTCATGGCGACCGACCTTTATGGCATGCAGAAGAATATCTATAACAAGACCCGGCCAGAAAACCTCGGTTTTCTGGAACGGCTTCGCGCGCTGACTGATCAGTATGATGACATCATGATGGTTGGCGAAGTGGGCGAAATGGGTGATCGCTCGATTGAGATCATGGCAGAATACACTGCCGGGTCTGCGCGGCTCCACTTAGCTTATTCGTTTGCGATGCTTGGGCCTGATTTTACACCTGGCCATTTTCGGCGTTGTATCGAGGGGTTCCAGAAAGGCGCACCTGATGGACATCCGAAATGGTCGTTTTCCAATCATGATGTCCCGCGCCACCCGTCACGTTGGGCTGAACATGCGGTCAGTCATGACGCCATCGCCAAGCAATCCTGCGCCATGCTGATGGCTTTTGAAGGCACGATCGGGATCTATCAGGGCGAAGAGCTTGGCCAGTCTGAGGCAGAACTCGAGTTCCACGAACTGACCGATCCGCCTGCGATCCGCTACTGGCCTGCCGTCAAGGGTCGAGATGGCTGCCGCACACCCATGGTTTGGGACAACACTGACAACGGTGGGTTTTCAAGGGAAATGCCTTGGCTTCCCATCAAGGCACCGCAGCTGGAAAGGGCCGTGACCCATCAGGAAGCAGCAAACGACAGCGTGCTGCATCACTACCGCGAAGTCATTGCGTTTCGTAGGAACAACGCCGCACTTTGCAATGGCGCGACGTCTTTTCACGATGTTGCCGATCCCATTCTCGCCTTTACCCGCAGCACGGATGCTCAATCGCTGACCTGTGTGTTCAATCTGTCCAAGGAGTCTCAGACCGTTCCGCTAAACACCGGCATGCTGACAGGACCCCGCGCAGCGAAACTTGAGGGTCAGAACCTGCAACTTCCGGGCAACGGATATGCCTACATCACGCACGACGAACCGATACAATTCACCTGATATCTCTTGGAGGAGACAATGAAAAAGACGCTTTCAATCACAGCGATACTGCTGGCGACAGCTGCACCTGCATTTGCTTTTGAAGATGGCAAACTTGTCATTTGGACCGGGGCCAACCGCGACCAGGACGCCCTGCTAGAGGCGACCAAAGGCTTTACCGATGATTTGGGGATCGAAGTTGTTGTTGAGGTCGTAGACCCGGATCTTCCACAGAAGTTTCAGCAGGCCGCTGCAACAGGCGATGGTCCGGACATCGTGCTTTGGGCGCATGATCGCTTTGGCGAATGGGCCTCGGGCGGGCTGATCTCACCGGTGCAACCTTCGGCGAGTTGGTCCGAGGATATCTTGCCGTCCGCAATGGATGCGGTGCAGTTTGATGGCGCGACATGGGGCTATCCCCTGGCTGTTGAGGCCGTCACATTGATCTACAACAAGGATATTATCGACACGCCGCCAACATCGTTTGAAGAAATCGGCGATCTGGATATCGCAGGCCAAAAAATTCTTTGGGACTACAACAATACCTACTTCACAATGCCCATGTTGATGGCGGGCGGCGGTTACGCCTTTGAAAAGGTGGACGGTTCATATGACGGATCGGCAACCGGTGTTAACAATGACGGGGCAATCGCGGGCGCTGAAGTCCTGAAATCGCTCTTTGACGACGGCGTAATGCCGCAAGGTGTTGACTATGGGGTCATGGACGGTGCCATGAACAACGGCGAGGTTGCGATGGTGCTGAACGGCCCATGGTCATGGGCCGGGTTCGAAGGGTCGGGAATCAATTTCGGGGTGGCACCCATCCCTACCGTAAATGGTGAAGTAAGCCCGCCGTTTCTTGGGGTGCAGGCGCTCGGGATCAATGCCGCATCTCCAAATGCCGATTTGGCGGTTGAACTAATTGAAAATTATCTGGCAACTGACGAGGGTCTTGCGATCTGGAATGCCGGCAATGGCCTTGGTGCTCTTGCTGATGCCTCTGCAGCGGTGGCGCAGGACAATCCCCTTGTAACTGACATGTTGGCCGTGGCTGCAAATGGCGTGCCGATGCCATCAAACCCGGAAATGGGCGCGTTCTGGGCGGCGATGGGTCCTGCCCTGACAAACATCACTACCGGTGCGGCAAGCCCGTCGGATGCGCTGAACGACGCCGCAGCCCGGATTTTGGGTGAGTAAGTAAATTTGGGCGGCGGCATCGCCGCCGCCCAACCAGGGGATGAGTCAAATGGCAGATACGACAGTTCAAGTCGAAGCAGGCTCATCATTGCCGCGGTTGCTGATTGTCGGTCTGACTACAGTCGCACTCTTCTATGTTTCATTTTACCTTTATCAACTGAACCAGCCGCTCTTCGGGGCGATCTTGCTTGCGATTGCCACAGGGTTTGCGGTGATCTTTGGCGCCAACCGGTTTTACGGTGCGCGGTTCATTTTCCCGGGCGTTGCAGCAGTCCTGACATTCATCGCCTTTCCCGTTGCATATACGATTTATATCGGCTTCACGAATTACTCATCCTTCAATCTGCTAACCTATGATCGCACGCTGGAAGTTCTGACGGCGCGCGGCGCGATCGACCCAAGTACCGAGCAACCCTTTGCCGTCGCCCAAGATGGCAACAGCTATCGGATCTGGTTACCCGACAGTGGCTTGCTGTCCGCACCTGTTGACCTTGCATCGGAACAAACCGTTTTGGTGGAACCCGGCGAACAGCCTGAGACATTATTGGCGCGACGCGACGCTATCAAACTTCGTGAGGGCCTGGGCCTGCTCACGCTTGAAACGCCTGATGGGGGACTGATCAAGAATGCAGGTTTGCGCACGTTCGCAACCGTCACGCCAGATTTTGTTCAGACGGGAGATGATGAACTGACCCGCTCTGATGGCACGATCCTGACCGCCAATCATCAGACTGGTTTTTTTGAAGATGAAAACGGCGATCAGGTTCCCCCCGGTTGGCGCGTCAACATTGGCACCGACAACTTTGAACGGGTTTTCCAGTCGGCCGGCATCCGGGAACCGATGGTGTCAGTCTTTGTCTGGACGTTTGCCTTTGCGACGCTGTCAGTCGTCCTGACATTCGCGGTTGGGCTGACACTTGCGGTGATCCTCCAATGGCCACATCTGCGGTTCAAGCCGCTTTACCGAATCCTTTTGATCCTGCCCTATGCGGTCCCAGCATTTATCTCGATCCTCGTCTTTCGGGGTCTGTTCAATCAGAACTTTGGCGAGATCAATCTGATCCTGAACGCCTTGTTTGGGGTGGAACCGAATTGGTTCTCAAATGGTGCGCTGGCCCGAACGATGCTGGTCATCGTCAATACATGGCTTGGCTACCCATACATGATGCTGTTGGCGATGGGGTTCTTGCAGGCTGTGCCAGAGGATCACAAGAAAGCCGCCGCCTTGGAAGGCGCAGGCGCGCTTCGCGTGTTCTTCACGATCACGCTGCCGCAAATCCTCCCGCCATTTCTGCCATTGTTGATTGCCAGCTTCGCTTTCAACTTCAACAATCTGGTGCTGGTGTTCCTTTTGACCCGCGGGTTGCCGGACATTCCGGGCACAGTCATTCCGGCCGGCGAAACCGATATTCTCGCAAGCTTCACTTACCGGCTCGCGTTTGACAATGCAGGCCAACAGTTTGGCCTTGCGGGGGCGATTACTTTGCTCATCTTCGTTGTGGTCGCAGCCATTTCATACGCCAACTTTGTTGCAATGCGCCGTGCTGCTGCACGACGTGGCGGCCAGTCATAGGAGCGTCCCGATGATCGTAGAAAGACCGCGCGACCTGTTGATCAAAAAATGCATGGCGCATGGATTCATGATCGTATTTCTTGCCTTGATCCTGTTTCCATTCTTCATGGTACTTTCGATCAGTTTCAGGGAAGGCAATTTCTCTGTCGGTTCGATCATCCCAGAGAATCCCACCCTTGAACATTGGGTGCTTGCGCTTGGTTTCGACTATAACCGAGCCGATGGCACTGTCGTTGAGCCCCCCTACCCTGTGCTTCTGTGGATGTGGAACTCAATCAAGATCGGGTTGATTGCCGGGCTCGGTGTGCTCGCTCTGTCAACGATCTCGGCCTATGCCTTCAGCCGAATCCGGATAAGGGGCAAGGCCGCGATGCTGGACGGTCTATTTCTGATCCAGATGTTTCCCACAACGCTTGCCCTTGTCGCGATCTACGCGATCTTTGATGCATTGGGTGAGGTGAACCCAATCCTTGGATTGAACTCTCACGTGGCGCTCGTTCTGATTTACCTCAGCGGTGTGACGCTGCATATCTGGACGATCAAAGGGTATTTTGACAGCATCGATACCGCGTTGGACAAGGCCGCTGCGATTGACGGCGCAACACCCTGGCAAACGTTCCGGCATATATTCCTGCCATTGGCGGTGCCAATCATGTCTGTTGTTTTTGTCTTGTCGTTCATTGGATTCATCAATGATTATCCCATTGCATCCGTTCTCATCCGGTCGGAAAGCCAGATGACCCTGGCGGTTGGTTCACGACTCTACCTGAATGAATTTCGGTATTTGTGGGGCGACTTTGCTGCGGCCGCAGTTCTTTCGGGCCTGCCGATCACGGTCGTTTTCCTGTTCGCACAGCGTTACTTAGTCTCAGGGCTAAGTGATGGGGCGGTCAAGGGCTGACTGCTACCAGCGAATTTCAAAAACCGCTCCGCTTTCGCCACTTAGCGTGATTTCTGCACCCTGAGCAGCCAGCATTCGCTGCACAATTGGAAGCCCCATTCCGGTACCACCAGAGGATCGTCGGGTGGTGAAAAATGGGTCGAAGATACGATCTCGGTTCCCGTCAGAAATTCCGACGCCGTCATCACTGACTTTCAGGCAATTGGGGGTCAGATCAAAAGTTACGAGCTTGGCCCCATGCGCCAGTGCATTGCTGACCAGATGTTCCGCCGACATTTTCATGGCGGCACGCGGGAGTGGAATAACGCCGTCACGCGGCATGGCGGTATGCTCGATATTGGCAAGAAGATCAGACAACCTGCATTCACCTGCGGGCATCGGCTCTTGCGCGCGGGCAAGCGCACGCTGACCGTCCAGCAACGCTTCCATCCGTGCAGTCGCATCGCGGATATTGCCCAGCAGTTTTCTGTGATCCGCGTCCGTAAGACCAGCCTCTTCCAGCAACTCTGCCGCGCCCCGCACGCTGGTCAGTGGTGACTTCAGCTCATGCGTGACGTGATCCGCATAAGACCGCAACACGGCTTCCCTGGCCTGCAGTTTTGCAGTCATGTCCAGCACCGATTGGCCAAGATCGGAAAATTCAGGCGTGCCAAAATGGTCCGGAACAGGGGCGTCAGCACCTTTGGCATAATCTGTCAGCGCGCGGATCGGGCGTAAAACAAGCCGCCAAAGAAGATAACCGAGTAACGACGCACAGAGAAACGCGATCCAGCCGATAAGCCATGTTGTTTCCGCCCATCCCAGAACGCCGCCCGCAAGACGAAAGTAGCCGATGCCCAACAGCGGCAGACAAAACACAGCTGCCAGCGTGCCTCCCAAAACGAGCGCAAGTGGCGGCCGCCATTTTGCAGTTATGCGCCTGCGCATGGCCCCATCCTGACACCGACCCCATGAACGGTATCAATCGCATCAGAGATCCCTGCGTCAGCCAATTTGCTGCGCAGATTACGCAAATGACTGTCCATCGTCCGGTCACTGACGTGGATGTTGGTGCCATAGACCGCATCAACCAGCTGCGGTCGCGACAACACATGGTCTGGCCGTTCCAGCAATTTAACGATCAACTCCATTTCACGGGCTGTCAGGGGGACCTGAATGTCGTTGACCTTACAAATATGGCGTTCCGGGTCGACGCTCAGTTGCCCGCGTTGTAAGGTCGGCGTCGTTTTCTTGACCTGACCGCGCTTCAGGATTGCCTTGATCCGGGCAACGACTTCGCGCGGGGAAAATGGCTTTGATACGTAGTCATCGGCGCCAAGTTCCAGCCCCACGATCCGGTCGATCTCGTCCGATTGTGCCGTCAGAAATAGGATCGGAACATTGCTCTCCCTACGAACCGCGCGACAGACATCCAATCCGTCCATCTCTGGCATTCCGATGTCCAACACAATCAGATCAGCCGCGGACGCGGCCGCAAGCGCTTCTGCACCGTCAGCGGCTTCGGACGTCTGATACCCGGCTTGCTGACACGCAATCCGCACGACGTCGCGTATCGCCGCGTCATCATCCGCGATTAGGATATGGCCGTTCATTGTACAATTCCTTCCAATGTCGCCAAACTACGTCGCGTTCGCCAATTGCGGTAGCCCCATTCACGCCAGTCAGATGGTGTGGTGACCCCTGTCCGAGAAGCATGGCATAACAGATGCCCATGGCGAATTTCATATGTACGGATCGCAAATGACGCGCCTTCACCCAAACCACACAGATAATATGTGTCCAACCGCGCCCTGTCGCCAGTGAGGTTGTGGCGCGCAATCCGGTCATCAACGCTGATCAGGCTACAGGCAAAAAGCACCGTAGCACCCATCAGCCCGGACCACCCAAATAACCACCTGACTGGAAACCCTTTGGCAATCTGCCAGACCATCAGGGACAAGCCGCAGGCGACAAGCCCCATCCAGATGAAAGCAGCAAACCGCAGCCGCGTCAGCCCATAGACATCAACGTATAGATCAAGGCGCAAAATGGATGAGATCACAAGCAAAACGGTCTGCACAACCCACGCCAGCAACAACAATCGCAGAACCTTTTGCCCTGCCAGGAACGGCTGCGCCAAGACTGCAAACCCGCCCGCCAGCAACGCGGTGAACAACAGCGGGTATGCCCCGCGATGGGCATATTCAGCGTAAGAGATACCCTCTGGCAAAGATACGCCGCCACTGAGGTAGGCAAGGTCAAATGACGTCTGCATTGCAAAAAGCGCGTTGAATATGATCAGCGACCTTAGCACCGAGGCCGCATTCAGGATCAACGGTTTCCGTTCTGCGCGTTCGCGTCGCTCAGCCGTGAGCCGCACCGCGAAAACCGACAACCGCAGCAACGGCCAGGCCATGAAGGCAATTAACGCCCAGAACAAAAGACGTTCGATTTCAGGGAGGACCAATCCATTTTCCGGGACCAGATCAACAATGATCCCTTCGAGAACAGGGTTTGCAGCTGCGAACAGCAAGACAAAGGTGCCGCCCAATGCCAATGGGACGATCCAGTCTTTGGCCGCCGCAAGCCCTCCGACGTGAATTGAATTGCGGTTCTTCAGGACAACATTGGTGTCCTGCACATTCTGTGCGATCCCGTAGACCGGGAGCCGCAAGGCCGCTTTGATCACGGGGCCTGCCCCACCTGAGGTGTTGGTAACCTGCAATGCGCAAAACAAGGCAATCCCGGCAAGAGCGAAGAGCAGCGAGAGGAACTGGACAAGGTCAACGACCGGCAATAGGCAGATTAGGAATAGACCCCAAGTCGACCAATCTGCAGGACGATCAAGGAATATTTGTATCCCGACCGCAACCGCTATGAAAAACACCGCGACAGAAATACCGGGCATGACCTGCCAAAGCAGGACATCAGCAAGAAACATGATCAGCCCAAGTGTAATCAGGCGGCCCATCGGGACCCGCCGGGGAATCGTTGCAACTGCGTTCATGGAACTGTCCTTTGTCAGATTTTTATTCTGACTATCCGCTGGCTGAGCAGAATGGGGCAGACATCCGTGCAGTTTTTGCGCAGTTACTCTGCCGCTGCGCGGATCTCGCGAATGTTTTCGCCATAAGGGGCCGGGTTGGTTGCAGTTCCACCTTTGAACACAGCCGAGCCCGCCACCAATACATCAGCGCCAGCAGCCCGAACGAGAGGCGCAGTTGTCGGATCAACGCCACCATCAATTTCAATGTGGATTGGCCGATCACCTATCATGTCGCGCAATGCACGCACCTTGGCCGTCATATCAATAAACTTCTGCCCGCCAAATCCCGGGTTCACGGTCATGACACATATCAGATCAGCGACATCGAGAAGCTCTTCAACCGCGGTCACTGGTGTGCCGGGGTTCAAGGCAATACCTGCTTTTGCGCCAGCGCCACGGATGGCCTGTAAAGTGCGGTGAATATGTGGTCCTGCCTCAACATGCGCAGTGATGACATCGGCACCGGCATTGGCAAAGGCATCAATGTAGGGGTCAACCGGGGCGATCATCAAATGCACATCCATCACACCTTTGATGTGCGGACGAATGGCTGCGCAGGTTGCAGGTCCAAAAGATATGTTAGGCACAAAATGGCCGTCCATGACATCAACATGTATCCAATCGGCACCCTGGGCCTCGACGGCGGCGCATTCTGCTCCGAAATTGGCAAAGTCGGCGGCAAGTATGGATGGCGCAATTTTCAGCGATCGGTCAAAAGTCATGGCATTCCCCCAAGTTTTGCGCCCGATTAACGCGAAAATGCGCCCGCGTCACGCAGGAACCGAATTTGGCTAAGGCAGATGTTACATTGGCATGTTAATTTGATGACATGACTCCACGTACACTTTTTCACGCTGATATCCTGACCAACGGGGTCAAGTCCCATCTCGCGCGGGCGACTTTAACTGGACAGCGTCCGCGCCGGCTTCATGCACATGATTATTTTGAAGTGTTTTGGGTTCAGAACGGCACTGTACGGCATCACCTTCCCAGCAAGACGGTAACCCTGCGCGAGGGCGATCTTGTTTGCATGCCACCCGACGCAGCCCATGGCCTGCAAGGCAAGGGAGAGGCGGCACTCTTGGTGTCCATCAGTTTGCATCCTGATGTGGTTCGCGGGCTTTTCAATCGTTTTCCCCACCTACCGACACAAGTGATTCCAGACGATACCCCGCGGCAGTATCATCGCGACATGCGCGCACTCGCTTTGCTCAACCAGTCAGCCCTGACGCTCGAACACAGCTCTCGCGATGCCTTGGCAACCGAAGCTTTTTTGCTGCCATTGATGTCGGATCTTGCGCAATCCCATCTTGGTCTGCCCGCAGAGACACCAGAGTGGCTGCGCGCGGCATGCGCATCGGCACAAGATCCAAATGTGTTTCGCGAAGGGGCCGCCGGGTTAGTACAACGTTCGGGCAAGGCGCATGCCCACGTCAGCCGCACGATGCGCCGCTATCTGAATGAAACGCCATCTGACTACATCAACCGCATCCGGATGCAGCATGCTGCGAGGCAGCTGACGACAGACAATGAACCGCTGGCGAAAGTTGCGGCAGATTGTGGCATTCCCAACTTGTCCCATTTCCACCGGTTGTTCCGCGCCGCGCATGGCTTAACGCCCCTGAAGTACCGACAGCGGTTTCAACGTGATGTCGTGCAACCCAGATAATATTTGACCAAACGGTCAAACCTTGCCAAAGACGCGCTGAAGTGCCACGCTTCACCCGACTTGGGAGACAGAGTTTTGCAAACCAAAGAAACGCTTCAGACAGCGCAACTTCCGCAGGTACACGAACCGCGCAACGACGGGATCGCGCTTGATCTTTCTTGGGTCAAGGCGGCACAGGCCAATACCTCAGCAATCGAACGCCGTGCGGCAACTTTGGGTGGGCGGCGCAGCATCAAGAAGGAGTATCAGGCAGCATGGCTGTGCAAAGCCGTGAGCCTGATGGACCTGACGACCCTTTCCGGTGACGACACGGCTGCGCGCGTTCGGAGACTTTGCGCAAAAGCGCGGCAGCCTGTTGATGCGACAATTCTGGGTAAACTTGGGATGACCGGGCTGACGACCGGTGCCGTCTGTGTTTATCACGACATGATCCCAACTGCTGTGGATGCGCTTGCTGGAACCGGCATTCCTGTTGCCGCCGTTTCCACCGGGTTTCCGGCCGGGCTCTCTCCGTTTCACTTGCGCATTGCCGAAATCGGAGAAAGCGTTGCATCAGGCGCTGAGGAGATTGATATCGTCATCAGCCGTCGCCATGTGCTGACCGGGAACTGGCAGGCACTTTTTGATGAGATGAAAGAAATGCGCGCGGCCTGTGGCGATGCCCACGTCAAGGCCATTCTGGCAACCGGCGAGTTGGGCACATTGCGCAATGTGGCAAAAGCCTCACTCGTCTGCATGATGGCAGGGGCGGACTTTATCAAAACATCAACCGGCAAGGAAAGCGTGAATGCCACTCTTCCGGTCACGCTGACAATGATCCGGGCTATCAGGGACTATCAGGACCGCACCGGGATCAAGGTGGGCTACAAGCCCGCTGGCGGGATATCCAAGGCAAAGGATGCCCTGCTTTACCTTGCGCTGATCAAGGATGAGTTAGGCGACCGGTGGCTTCAACCGGATCTGTTTCGCTTTGGCGCATCAAGCCTTTTGGGTGACATTGAACGCCAACTCGAACACCACGTCACGGGCAACTACTCAGCGCAATGGCGCCATGCGATTGGATAAAACCATGAATGTAAAAGAGATATTCGACACCATGGATTATGGCCCCGCACCTGAGAGCGCAGCAGAAGCGTTGCAATGGTTGGCGGATCGCGGCGGTGTCGCAGGCCACTACATTGGTGGAAAATGGGGCCCAATCAGAGACGACTTCCCGTCCAATAATCCTGCAACCGGCGAAAAGCTTGCCGGTGTGACCAAGGGCACTGCCGAAGAGGTCGCCGCTGCCGTGAAGGCGGCCCGCAAGGCGCAACCGGCCTGGGCTAAGGACCATCACGCGCGAGCGAAGGTCCTCTATGCAATTGCGCGCGGATTGCAGAAACATTCCCGCCTTTTGGCGGTCATGGAAAGCATGGATAACGGCAAACCGATCCGCGAAAGCCGTGACATTGATGTACCATTGGCCACGCGGCACTTTTACTATCACGCTGGCATGGCGCAATTGATGCCGGATGAACTGCCCGACCGTGAACCGCTTGGCGTCTGCGGACAAATCATCCCGTGGAACTTTCCACTTCTCATGCTGGCTTGGAAGATTGCACCGGCATTGGCGATGGGCAATACCGTCGTGCTGAAACCAGCCGAATATACATCCCTCACTGCTATGATATTTTGCGAAATCGCAGAGGCCGCGGGCGTCCCACCCGGTGTGATAAACATCGTTACAGGGGACGGCGAAACAGGGGCGGCTATCGTTGCTTCTGATGTTGATAAGATCGCATTTACCGGGTCGACTGACGTGGGGCGCAAAATCCGCGAGGCAACAGCAGGCAGTGGCAAGGCGCTCTCGCTCGAACTGGGCGGGAAATCTCCTTATATCGTTTTCGAAGATGCAGACATCGATTCCGCGGTTGAGGGGCTTGTGGATGCGATCTGGTTCAATCAGGGACAGGTCTGCTGCGCGGGCTCTCGCCTCTTGGTACAGGAAGGCATCGCTGACGCCTTCTATGCAAAGCTGAAGTCACGGATGGACGGGTTGCGCATTGGTGACCCCTTGGACAAGGCCATTGATATCGGTGCAATCGTCGATCCGGTACAACATGCGCAAATAACCAAGATGGTCGAAAGCAACACTGAGGGCGAAACATATCAGACGTCAGCGCCCGATGGCTGTTTCTTCCCGCCAACTTTGATCACCGGACTTTCGCCCGCATCAACCTTGATGCAGGAAGAGATTTTCGGCCCCGTTCTCGCCGCCACAACGTTCCGGACACCTGTTGAGGCTATCGAGATTGCAAACAACACCCGTTACGGATTGGCCGCGAGCGTCTGGTCCGAAAACATCAACCTCGCGCTTGATATCGCCCCCCAGCTGGCGGCGGGGATCGTCTGGATCAACGGTACCAACATGATGGACGCCGCCGCAGGATTTGGCGGCGTGCGCGAAAGTGGCTTTGGCCGTGAAGGTGGCTGGGAGGGTCTAGCCGGTTATACAAAACCCAAGATCAAAATTACAAAGCCAGCCCACATCTCTGCCCACACCGGTGCAGGTGGCCCATCCGGTCAACTGGACCGCACAGCAAAGCTTTACATTGGCGGGAAACAGGCGCGCCCCGACGGCGGTTACTCCCGTCAGGTCTTTGGGCCCAAAGGTGCGCTTCTTGGGGATGTCTCCGTTGCGAACCGCAAAGACCTGCGTAACGCGGTTGAGGCAATGAACGCGGCCAGCAAATGGGCCAAGTCCACGGGCCACCTGCGGGCGCAAATACTTTATTACATCGCAGAAAATCTATCTGCCCGCGAAGACGAGCTGGCTAAGCGGATCAAGGACCTCACCGGCAAGTCTGGCACGACAGAGGTGGCGCATTGCATAGATACGCTTTTCACGTTCGCAGCCTGGGCTGACAAATATGATGGCCAGGCCCACGGTGTCCCCATACGCGGTGTCGCACTGGCAATGAAAGAACCTGTCGGAAAGATCGCCGCGTTTTGCGCCGATGACTGGCCGCTGCTTGGTGTGGTCAGCCCGATGGCGGCTGCGCTTGCGATGGGCAATCGCATCACGCTAGTTGCAAGCCAGCCTTTCCCGCTTGCTGCGACCGATCTTTATCAAATTCTCGAAACCTCGGATGTTCCCGGTGGAGTGGTCAATATCCTGACTGGTGAGCACGCAGAACTCGCGCCGCATGCGGCGGGCCATTATGATATTGATGCGGTCTGGTCTTTCTCTGGCACCGACCTCGCAAAAGCAATCGAACTTGGTTCAGCAGGAAACCTGAAACGGACGTGGGTCAACCCGCCGCAGCCAACTGCCAAGGACATGCTGCGCGCCGCAACAGAAATCAAAAATATCTGGATTCCCTACGGCGCATAAGGCGCCAGCGGGGGTGGGCCGCAGGCCGGGGGCAAGGCCCCCATCCTGCAAATCAATCATGTGCGGCGCAGCCGCGCCTTCAGGTCAACGCCGGTTTTCTTTCTTGCGCCAGGAATTCAACCACCTGCGCACCCATGAGCGACGCTCTGCCACGCCGGCTGAAACCTGGTCCATTTTGTCGCCGGCCGAGTCCAGTGCCGGATCAAGGGCGCGTTCCCTGAACTGAAACCACATCGCCCTAACCATGCCGATGGCAAAAATCAGGAAAACAAAGAAAAAAATGTTGAACCAGGGGATCACCCGCACGTCCGGCCCCTCAATCGGGCGAATCCCTATCGCATTGGGATAAATAGATGCCCAGCGGATACGCCAGCCGTAATGGGTGATCACCGACCACCCGTCCGTGCGGGCTGCGTTGGATGCCTCTGCTTGCAGGTCTGAGCTGTCAAACTTGAAATACGGCGGCCAGATCCAGCCGGTATCTTCGTTTCGATACACCATCACACCTTCCGCGTCCCGTTGGATAAAGCCAAGCAGGAACGTCTTCTTCTTGCTGGTGTTGATCAGCCGCAAATCGCGCGTGGCCAGCTCATTCGCACCGCTGTCGGCCTGCGCATAGAAGATGCGGTTGAAACTTGAGAAATCAGTCCTGATCACCTCGGTCGAAGTGATCCGCACGATGTCATGCTGTGGCAGAACGTAATGCAAAAGCAACCCAAGGAACAGGATCGGCAAGGCCCGCAGGATAAAGAAGAACGCACGCATTTCAGACCTCAATTCGCATTGGTTATGTAGACAGTCACGGCCACAATGACCGCCGGAATGACGTAGACCAGCATCAATAGTTTTGGTCGCAGGCTGCCGTTGTATTCAGCAACCCCCTTTTCCACGTATTGCTTGCGCGTCATGCCTGCAACCGGATCGGCGTCGTAGGCTTTTTCCAGTTTTTCGCGCCGCACAGATCGCGAATAGATCGACAGGCATAGGTAGATCACGCTGAGCCCGATAAAGCCAAAAATAACAAGTCGTACTAGTCCCATGGTGACCTCCGTTTCACTGCGCCCCAAGGCCCAACCCGATCAATGAGATCGGACATCGGCGGTGACACAACATGCGGCTCTTCCATCGGGGCCTCATGCCCGAAAAGGGCCGCGCGGGTTCCCGCCTTATCTACTTGATACTCGTTTGCCAGAAAATCTGCTACATAGGCCTTCTTTTCATCGGGCCATGTCACATAGGCTTTGTAGAATGCTTCCTTGTGGCAAATGAACAATTGGCGAATATCCAGCGGTGCCAGCTCTGAAAGCAGCATGTTCACAAGATCGGCGTCAGGATGGTCCTTTGCCCGTAGCGTGTAGAAATACGCCGGGTGACTGCTTGTAATCCGCGGCCAGGGAGCGTCCTCCTCGGCCCATCGGGCAAGTGCCGCAAGCCCCTGCCATTCATCAGGCAACAATTTCGCAAATCGACGCCCCATATTGCGCAAATCCCGCCGCGATGCCCCGTTAAGCGATTCACCCAAGGCGGCCGCAACTTCGGCAACAACAAAATCCATCTTTTGGTGCAGGATGGCCCCCGCATCTATCCCGCGCGCCTTTGCAACCGGTTCGACGAGGTCATTGAGTTGCAGAAATTTTGCGATCGCCGCGCGATCCTGGAAATCCATCTGGAAGGGGATTGGCAGTTCACCCAATCGCGCCTTGTTTGCCACTGATATCGCTGCAGGGTGCTCTACTCCGCGGAAAATGTAGAGCCCGCCAAAATGTGCTGTCCAGAAATTGTCCTGATCAAATGACATTTCCTTCAACGTCACTGGATTTCGCGCGACGTCGCCCGTGTCTTTTGCCAGTCCTATCATTTGGCCAATCAGCACATCGTCAAACCAGGCGTCCTTTTCCGATTTGAATTGATCAATCATCGCGCCAAGTTTTTTGGCTGTCGCAACGGTACCGCTTGTCGTGTCCGCTTCGATCCGGACTCGCCGAATTTCAAATAGGTGTTTTGGATCATCAAGGGCGTAAACTGTATTGACCAGTTCACCTGCCACCGCATCGCGGGCGGTTAACGCAAAAAGCTGTGGCGCGTTTTCGGTTATGAATTGCCGCAAGATTCCGCGCGAGGTCGAAAATTTTGCGTTCAGCAGCGGTGCAGCCTTCTGTTCAGTTGTCAGCAGGATGAACTGCCTGTTGACCCCAGCGTGGTTGAGGTAGAGCGGATCATCAAATTCGTCGCCGATTTCGGGGCTGAATCCGGATATATCAATATGAAACGCACCGAGCGATGTTTCCTTGCCGGTGAGGGATCTCAACGCCCGGTTATAGCGATCAACCAACACCGGGCTGTCGACCCGGATCAAATTCCCGAACATGAGTCCTTTTTCAATCAATCGATGCATGTCACCACGTCTCCTGCGTCCAGTTCCGGGGCAAACCGGCAACAGACAAAATCATGATCGGGGCCCAGATCAGGGTAGAGCTTAGGCCCAATCGGCCAAAGAAAACCACGTTGTAAATCAACCCCGGTTCCAGCAGTTCTTTCAGACTGAGCCCCTGCTGCAGGTAGAGGACAACAAAGAACGCAGAGCTAAGCCCGAACAGGAACAAAGCTGAGCAGAATGCGATGAACATAAGTGGCCAAACTCCTTCTGCGACAACCATCGACAAGAGCTTTGGAACAACCCATGCCATCAGGGCCAGCACGAGCGCTGGTATGAACAGGCTATCGGAGAATGCGCTAGGCACTGAAATTTCGCCGTAAGATCGTCGTCCTTGCGCTTATTGGGCGACGTTGCGTCCCGGAGGTGCCGCTGCTCTCTGCCATCTATGCCTGCCCCTTGTTTTCGAGGTAACGACGCTTGGCTTCTTCCTGGCGCATATATTCGCGCACCATGTTTTCAATGGCGACTTCATCCGATTTGTCGGCATAACGGAATTCACTGTCCGCGTAGCGATTGATTTCCTGAATCACCATCTCTGTCGTGATCGGCTGGCGCAACTCGGCAATCATGTCCCGTTTGGTGTCATAGTCCTTGAACAGGAACAGATCAGGGTTCTCCATCCATTCATCTGGCAATTCAAAGTCCATTGCCCGCACTTTCACAGCATCTGTGATGTTCTTGATAGCGCGGCCTGTGAACCTTTCATCCGCCTCTTGGATACCCTTCAGGTAGATGCCCATCTTGGCAATCGTGTCCAGCTCGCCGATCTCAGAAGATACGCGATCAAAGACCTTGATAAGTCCGTCTTCATGTGGACGCGCATGGCCTTCAAACGAAGCGGCGACGGCCTTCTTGATCTCCTGCGCGCTGAAGACTTCATGATTGCCGACAGGAATGTTGTGGTTCTTGCCCATCAACAAATACAGAATGTCGATGTAGTCATCCTGCGTTTGTGGTCCATCGACCAGAAACCGTGCACCTGCCCGCTGGCGCAGCGCGTCGTCTACATTTTCCGGATAATTCGAGAACATCCCAAATGTGCAATTGCCGCGGACCACGGTATTTGCCCCCGCAAAGCTCTCCATCAGGACGGCGGTGATCTCAAGCTGCCCCGCAGATGATTGCCTGTCGCCACGTTTGCCTGCCAATTGGTCAATATCATCAATCGTGCCAAAGCCGATCACCCCGGGATCCAACACGTTGTTAATAAACGCTTTTGCGTTCTGCCCCGACTTCCCCTGATAGCTGTCGATATTGTCAGTCGACAGGTTCTGGTAGCGGAATGGATATCCGGCAACCTGACAATAGTCATTGATCAGACCAGCCATCATTTGAATCAGCGTCGTCTTGCCTGTCCCGGGCTTCCCGTCACCCATGAACGTAAAAATGAACCCACCCAGTTCCGCAAAAGGATTCAATTTGCGGTCAAAATCATAGGCCATGACCATCTTGGCCAGCTTCATCGCCTGATACTTTGCGATATGATTGCCCACGACCTCATTGGGCTTCTTAAAGGTCATGGTCAGCGTGCTGCCCTTCTTGGCGCGCGCGGGGACGAACCCGTCGACAACAAAGTCATCCGCCTCAACCCGCCACGAAGCAGCAAGGAACGGCTCCAACCCTGACGCCGTGGATGCACGCGCTGCGACCTTTTCCATCAACGCTTCGGCAAACCCGGTGACTGTCGCAACCAGCTTGGCCTCCGTTCCGGCAAGTCCTGCAATATCCTGATCCAACTCCCAGAGTACGCCATGCAGGGCGAGTTGGGCGTTCTCCGTAAGGAACTCTTCGATGTCACCAACTTCGACGGTTTCTTCAGACGCATGAGACGCCAAAAGAAACGCAGTCGCAGAGCCAAAAACATAAAGAGTAACCAGCGCCTCAGCGGCCAAAAGCTCCGAAAACGCGGTCTTTTGCCCGGACGGCAACGCACCATCAAGATTTGCGCGCTTCAGATCCTTCAGCGGCGTCCGCTCTGCAAACTGATCCCCGACAGCCAAAGCAATTGCGACCGCGCGGCGCAACCCATGCAGAACATGCGCTTGCAGTGGCGACATGAGTCCGTCGCCTTCAACAGACTCGATCCGTGTGGTCAGTTGTACACCTTCCTTGCGCGTGACACGGCGCGTCGAAAGACCCGGAGTTGTCGAGCGGAACGCCCGCCGCCCGCTAATCCCTGGCGAGCGGTCTGGTGTCGATGCGATTGAACCCGACGCAATGCGGGGTGAATGATCAAACCCATCTAGCAGGTCCAGGGCAGCGGCGTAATGCGCGCGAATATCTTCCTCGCGGAGTTCCATCTGATCGCTTGTCTGGCTCATGTCAAACCCTTCGTTTTCTTACTCAAACTCAAATTTGCTCAGAGGCATCTATCGGTAACTGAGAACGCGCCCCTGTTCACTGACGACGAACTTGCGTACATCACGAAAACCGGGTGGGTTCTTTTCGGCAAGCGACTGGTAGGGCCGCTCAGGCATGATCAGCGACCGTTCCATGCGCGTCGCGCCGGTCTCAGCACCCTGCCCCGCAAATGGATCTAGCGCGAATATCTGCCGCTCAACCGAACCAAACCATCCCGACTTCACATGTTCCACACGTTCAGAGACAAGTTCCTCCTCGGTCCAGACCAGCGCCCAATCTTCCCCGACCGGCGACTTTGCCTGCTCCAGTACTTCGCGCAGTGGGCCGGATTGGCGGGTAAAAGCGTGACTGTACATAGGGCCGATGTGAAACCGACGTAGGCGCGTTGGGTGCAGATCGTCAAAATCCTCGTCAAAGCCCTTGGCAATCGTGAGCAACTTCAAATGCGCGACTGATTGCGCCATGAGATGGGCTTGCACCTCGGGCCAACGACGTTCGTCCTTTGGCAACCCGGTTCGCCCTGTGTCCTCAACATTCATGATATAAACGGTCGGCAGATTTACTTGGCTATCGTAAACCGCCCAGTGAACCTGAAATTCACGACGATCACCCTCATTGCCAAGCCACACAGACTGCGGATCGTTTCGCGCCCAGAACAGCGCCCCTTTCATCAGTTCTTCGTAGTAGAGCCGTTGACTCAGCGCATACTGCAATTTCGTCGGAATTGCCTGCTCGCCGACGATGACACGCACCATCTGGTCCTTCAGGTCGTCGACAGCAGGCATCGTCCGCAAATGGCGTTCCGCTTGCAAGGCGTCATTCGCCATCTCCAGCAGTTCTTGATAAACCGGAAATCCGCTGTCCAGCCGATCAAATGTCAGCTGTCCGGCGTGATCCCAGCGCCCGCTGAAATGATATTTATGGGCCAGCGCCCGAAAGGTGTAATTGAGCCCGGCAAGATATCCAGTCAGCGCTTCAATATCGACGCGAGACAGACGCCCCTCGGCTTCCATCGTGGCGGCCACCTTGGTCAGATGGTTGGTGATCTTCTCAAACTTACCAAAATACCGCCGCGTAACGCGGGTATCTTCGAGCTTAAAGTGATCGAGTGACAGGTCAGTTTTGGTCATCAGACCATTCCCCAATGGGATCGGGCAAAACAAGGGCGAATGCGCCTCGCGTAATGGCTGAAAGGGCCGTATTGCGCCCCATCACCCGTTATTTTGCCCCGCTGCGCCACCCGCAGACCGAAGCGTTGATGATATGGCTTGGTTCCGGTCATCTATCCAACTCGGTGCCGCCGCAATGGTTCGCGATTGCAACACGCCGTCTTGCGGTCGACGTGGAACAACGCCTCAAGCGCCGTCCCCATACTGATTGCTGTCGTGCTTCTCGACGATCTTCTGGAACCGGCGGATAAAGCGTTCGTCTGCTTTTGCCTTCTGCTCCAGCACTTCGCGGGCAAAGACCATATGGTCTTCGTGCGCTTCCAGCATATCGGCCATCCTGGCATTCGTGGCCGAGCCAATCGCCGCCATTGCCGTCTGTGCCTCTTGGTCAGTTTGCACACCGATCTCGTTGATCTTGTGCGCTACGTCCTGCTGTTGCGCGGTTTTCAAGGATTTTGACAATGCATCGTACAAGACCACCCGTTGCTTGGTATCTGTCTGCAACTTGTTGATCAGCACCATCTGCGTTGCCGCTTGATTCTGCAGACTGTCGATCCAGGTCTTGCCCTTCTCGATGTAGCGTTCGAGGGTTTGCGATTTGGCCAGTTTGACCTGCTCTTCCTGCACCAGCTCGTTGTACTTCGTGTTCAGGTCGGCCAGTTGGGTTTCGAGGGCCGTCCGCGCTGCTGCGTCCTGCTCAACCGAGATCTTGTTTTCAAGCTCAATAATCTTCGGGTCCATGGCAAGCACATCTGCGCGCACCTGCTCCAACTCAGAAACCGTGGTTTCCCGTTCGGTCAATGTCCCCTGCAGGTTGGTTTCCACCTTTTCCTTCTGTTCGTTCAGCGTTGCCAACTGGCCTTCCAGCAGCTTCGTAATCACGTCAGATTTCGATATCAGGTCCTGCAACTTGTCATCGACCGAGGCAGAGCGCATGCGCTCTTCGCGCATCGAATCCGATTTGGCATCCGAGAACCAACCGACAAAGCTCTCCATCGCGGTCTTGGAGCGCATTTCGTCAAAGTCTTTTGAAAAGGCCGCAGTCACATCGTCCAGCCCCATGATGAGCTCGGCAATATTGGCGTTCATCAACTCGGTATGCGCGTGCACGTCCTCAAGCGAGGCGTTCTCGATATCAACTGAAATATCAGTCCCTTGCGCCATCTTCTGGCGCGCCATTTCAATTCGGCTTGTCAGCTCTGAAATTTTGCTTTGTGCTTGCTGAACTTGCTCCTGGCTCTGAGCAATCTGCGCGTCGAAATCGGCCATATGAAAATCCCCTGAAGTGTCAGTCGTCACATTATATTTAGGCAATGTGATAACAGTTTACAAATGCACGTTAAGCGCTTTTGGCCACAGATGGCGACCAAATTCAGACCGATCTTAGGTTAGAACAGGGCAGCGTTTCTAGCCCTGAACCTCGGGTGCGTCGGGCAGCGTGCTGGGATCAACTGCGTCAAAATCTGGGGGCCGATCGTTCGCCAGGGCCTCTTCACCGTAGATATCATCCGGGTCGATGATTTTCGGCGGCAATTCAATGCCACGGTCAAAGTTCTCGGGATCAACACGCTGAGATTCTGCGGGTGAGCGCACGTGCATGCGGGTTCCCGTCGGAACGCGCTCAAACAAATCAATAATGTCCTGATTGAACATGCGAATGCATCCAGCCGAACCGGAATTTCCGATTGAATCCAAATCATTGGTCCCGTGGATGCGATAGAATGTGTCACGTCCATTGCGGTAGAGATACAGCGCGCGCGCGCCCAGGGGACTGCGCAGACCACCGGGAACGCCGCGGCGGAAAGGGCCATAAACATCGGGTTCGCGACGCAACATATTTGCTGTCGGGGTCCATCCCGGCCACTTCCGTTTTAGCTGGATAATGCCATTGCCGCGAAAACTGCGCCCTGCGCGACCAACACCAACTGGATAGCGTATGGCTGTCCCGTCTTCATTGATAAAATAGAGAAACTTCGCATAGGGATCGACATCCAGCGTGCCCGCACCTTGTTCACCAAGATACCGCCCGGTCATGCGGCGATTTACGCCCTGCGTATACTCGACCGGAATGCCCGGCAGGTTATAACCCGCATCAAAGATCGGTTGGTATTCGGGCAGGAAGTTCTGCGCGACCGGTGTCGCGTCATTTGACGCCGGAACCCTTGGACCACAAGCGGCAACAGACGATAGCAATAGGCCGCCGAATGTTCGGCGGGACATCATTGTAGCAGAAAGCATGGCAGCAACCTGATTAATATAACGATTCCCTGCATATCAGGCTGCAAAGAAAGTGCAAACTTCGCCCCGCATTATCACGCGATCGCGAGGTCATGCCGCAACAGTGTGATTTGCCGTGACAGATAGCTCCGCAACCTGCAGGTTCGGGGCATGGCAAAGGCAACCCGCATACATCGCCGACGTGTCCTTCAGGCGACCGGGTTGGTTGCGGTGGGTGCATGGGTCTGGGCCGCGCCACGCCTGTCTGCACTTCGGGAACTTGACTTGACGTTCTCTCCAGTTCCGGACTTTCCCCCATTTCGCAATCTGGAACGTCGCGGTGAATATTCCGGCAGTGCAGGTGCGCTAGTCGGGATCGGCGCCACAAGCTCGCCCAAACTTCAGCCAGAGGACATCTGCTCAGCGCTATTCGGCGACGATGCGGGGCTGGCCATCGCGCTCTTTTCCGACTTCAACTGCCCTAATTGTCCGCAAATGGATGCCAACGTTCAAACGGCGGTCCAGGGGGGTGATATGCGTGTTGTCAGGCACGAGTTGCCCCTGCTTGGCGACAGTTCTGTCCTGGCAAGCAAGGCGGTCTTGGCGGCTGACCTGCAAGGCGGCTACGCGGCAATGCACGCCCGGTTGTTACGCACCCGCAGCATTGTGACACCGTCTCTGATATCCCGGTATGCGATGGATGCGGGGCTCGACGACCAAAGACTGTTGGCCGATATGGAAAGCCAGCGTGTCAAGGACCGGATTGCACAGTCACTGGCGTTGAAGCGGTCGTTAGCGTTGATTGGCACACCGGCCAGCGTGATTGGACGCACCGTTGTATTGGGAACTCTGTCACTCCGTCAGATACGCCAGATCATAAATCTGGAGCGGTCACTGCCCCCGCCCTGTCAGAACAGCACCACAGAGTAGATCGCGTTTTCGTTCCGCCGGCATGTTTGTTGGCAGTCGTGCACGGACATCTTGATTTACGGGCGATGATCCTTGACCAATGGTGCTGAGAATACGTGAAAGCGGGCTTTATCGAATGAATGTCAACGGATTGATCATGCGCCTTGTGCGTATCGCGTTTCGCAATGCACATCGATTGATCCCATCCGAACCCATCCGCAGGAAACCACCCGATCCGCCGCTGCCGACCGTCTCAAGCCAACTGCGACTTCATCTGTTTGGCAGTCACTTTGACGATTCCGCAGGCGCCGAAACGTTTTGCTATGATATCCCGGCACCAGACTTGCCAACAGCCCTGAACCGAGAGCTCAAGGGCGCCTTTATCGACCCCAATGAAGTGGAGGTCATTTGGGGAGATATCAAATCCAGACTCATGGAATTCTTGAGCGCGCAGGACGCCGACGATGTTCTGTTGCGATTGGCTGGTGACAATACGTTGATCATTATCACCGAACACGCTTTTGGCGGCTTGCCATATGAACTCGATGACACTGACCAGCTGACCTACCTGGGTTCGCAGTTGGTGGACGTCTGAACGCGAAAGTTACCTCATGCGCAACCTGATTACCGATATCCCTGGCCTTTATGTGGGCAACGCGCATGATCCGCAGGTCAAAACCGGAACAACTGTCCTGACTGCAGATTCTCCCTTCACCGCCGGTGTCCACGTCATGGGCGGGGCACCGGGGACACGGGAAACGGACCTCTTGGCACCAGATAAGCTGGTAGAACAGGTTGATGCGCTGGTCCTGTCGGGTGGCTCAGCACTTGGTCTGGATGCTGCATCGGGGATCGCCAATGCGTTGCGAAAAATGGGCCGTGGATTTGATGTCGCAGGTCAATTGGTCCCGATTGTTCCAGCCGCTATCCTGTTTGATCTCTTGAACGGCGGCGACAAGGCATGGAATGAAAACCCCTATGCAGCATTGGGCGAAACTGCCTTGGCCAATAGAAGCGTGGATTTTGCGATTGGGACAGAGGGCGCGGGATACGGGGCGACTACCGCAACGTTAAAAGGCGGGTTGGGATCAGCCTCAACAACCTTGGCAAATGGTGTGGTTGTCGGCGCATTGGTGGCCGTGAATTCCGTTGGATCCGCGACTGTTGGTGATGGCCACCATTTCTGGGCCGCGCCATTCGAGGAAAACCGTGAATTTGGCGGGCTTGGCCCTTCGGCGACCTATCCGATGGGTCGCCCCGCGATGAAAGGTGTGGCGCAGAACACCACAATTGGCATCGTCGCCACAAATGCCAAGATCACACAGGCACAATGCACACGGCTCGCGACGAGCGCTCACGATGGGATCGCCCGCGCGCTTGTGCCGTCGCATACATCCATTGACGGAGATCTGATATTTGCGCTTAGTCACGGCGACGCTGAATGTGATGATCTCAATTATCTTGGGCATGCGGCGGCAACCTGCATGGCGCGCGCAATCGCCCGAGGCATATTCCATGCCCGCTCAACCCCGCAAGAAGACCCCCCCTGTTATGCCCGCGCTTTCGGTTAGACGACCGCCAATCCATCGCGGCGTTCTGAGATATGCGCGCACGAAGTGATGGAGCTTGACTTGCTGCAAGACGGCAAAAGACCCCGGCGATGTATCCCATCCCCGAGGTCCAAATAACGCTTTGCTACTCAAAAGTAGTGCCATTCACAAACTACAGGCCACTCACGACCCAGTCATCGCATTGGGGTATTTTTTGATTGTTTTCAAAGCCCATTTCGCGAATTGTATAGCTTGTTCGCGAAATTGCCGGGATAATCAGTTCACGATGCGTCAAATTTTTGGAGATGTTCGCTGGGAAGTTAAGGCCGTCGTATTCATTGGCCTGATCATTGTTTTCACCGTTGTCGGTCCGTTTGGAAGTTACGAGCGCTACAGCTTTGCGCAGCGTTTTAGCTATTGGACGGCGATCATGGTGGGCGTCGGGTTTTTCATGCACATCTTCATTTCCATGGCCCTCCGCGCTCCGGCGCTTGCCAATTGGTCAGCACTTCTGCGCGTTGTGATGGGGGCCTCTGCCGCCGCAATTCCGGGGGCTGGAATCGTGGAATTTGTGAACCAGATCTATGGCTCCTCAGCGGTTGCATTGGACCAGCTCATCACGACCTGGTTTCAAGTGTCGATTGTCGGCATCGTTGTTGGTGCCGTAGAATACATCGACTGGCGGCCAAAGACCGAAGAAGCGCCGGCGATCCCTATGTCACCGTTTCACAAGCGCCTCGACCCGGAACTTGGAACCGACATTGTTTCGCTTTCAATGCAAGATCATTACGTTGAGGTCACAACAACACTTGGGACGACCGTCATTCTGATGCGGTTCAGTGACGCACTCGACGAAATTGCAAACTTGCCCGGTCAGCGCATTCACCGCTCGCACTGGGTCGCCCTGCCCCATGTCACCCGTCTCACCAAGCAAGGGAACAGGGTCCATGCGATCCTGTCAGATGAACGCCAAATCCCGGTAAGCGCCACCTATCTCAAAGACATTAAGATGGCGCTTGAATAAAAAATTTGTCATTCCGCCAAGGATTGACCTCTGACGCGCGTCAAACCACCGTGATGCTCATGACAACAAGCGACGAAGATCTTGCATTCGCAGCTGCGAATGGCGACCGGCAGGCGTTCTCAAGTCTGCTGGACCGCCATTATGATCGGCTGTTCGCATTTTGCTTTCGTCTGACCGGTGCACGGGCCGAAGCCGAGGATCTTACACAGGATATCTGTGCGGCGTTGCCAGCAAAGCTTGGCAGCTACCAACGCCGCGCAAAGGTCACAACCTGGCTCTACAAGGTTGCTGTCAACGCGGCGCACGACAGACGGCGCAGGCGGGCAAGTTATACCAAAGCGACCGAAGGCTGGGGTGATTGGGAAATGAACCGCACAGCGGCGATCGCCGACACAAATCGCGCCGTCGATTGGCTGACCATGGCGATGAGAACACTACCCGAGGATCTGCGCGACACGCTCGCACTTGTCCTTGACGATATGACCCATGCCCAAGCCGGAGACATTCTGGGGGTTTCCGAAGGCACAGTGAGTTGGCGCATATCGGAAGCCAAGAGAATGCTGCGCGCAATCAAGGAAATGGAGGACGCAGGATGACCGACGACCTCGACGACATCAAGGCGATGATGGCAGAAGCGACACCACGTCCCGATCCGGGACGCCGGGCAGAAAACCTGACTCTGGCGGAAAAAAACTTCGATATGCTCCAAGGATCACGCGGTGGGCCGCGTCTAACCCCTGCAACTGGCCAAAAGGGCCTGCTTTCAGGAGTTAGACATATGCTTGATTCATTGACCACCAAAGGCGGTTTGACCGCCACAACAGCCCTCGTCGCGTGCGGGTTCCTATTCATGACCCCGACCGGCCAGGACCTTTGGCAACAGGCTCCGGCGGCGAAATCCACCGAGATCGGCCCGGACAGTACAGTCGCCCAGACCCGAACAGAAACCGCCGCAGACGATACAAGTGTCGAGGCGCGTGACAGCGAGGAAGCCGGAGGTCTGGCCCCTGAGGTCATGGAGGCCCCGGTTGACAACATTGTGGCGAACCCAAATTCGCCTCCTCCTCCCGCCATCACGCTTAATGAACAGACTGAAGGCGGCTTTCATGATTTGGGCAACGCAAATGCGACCGCAATATTGTCGCTGGAATCCGCCCCGCTTGACCTTGCCGCGGAAGCACACAGCCGATCCCAATTTGCGCCGAGCACGCTGGTCGCCCCTGCACCCGCCGCGGACTATCCCATCCTGCAACAAGAGACGAACACAGAGGCGTTCCCGGACGCCGCGCCGAACCCCTTGAAGATCACGCAGGATTCTCCGGTTTCGACATTTTCCATCGACGTTGACACAGCGGCCTACTCTGTTGTGCGATCCTCGTTGATGGCTGGGCAAGTACCGCCAAAAGAGGCGGTTCGCATCGAAGAGATGATTAACTATTTCCCCTACGATTACCCCGCACCTGACGCGGATGACGGTCCCTTTCGTCCAACCGTCAGTAGCATGACTACCCCTTGGAATCCTGACACCCAGCTTGTTCACATCGCGCTTCAGGGACAGTTGCCTGCGATTGAGACTCGCCCGCCCCTGAACCTCGTGTTCTTGATCGACACGTCCGGCAGCATGGACCAACCGAACAAACTGCCGCTGCTGAAGCAATCTTTGATGTTGATGCTGGATCAGCTTCGCCCCGAAGATGAAGTCGCCATTGTCGCCTACGCCGGATCAGCAGGCGAAGTTCTTGCCCCAACGCCCGCCTCTGAAAAAGGCATGATCCTTGCCGCACTTGCACGTCTAGGCGCGGGCGGTGGCACAAATGGGCAAAGCGGGTTGGAGCAGGCCTATGCGATCGCTGATCAGATGGCCGAAGATGGCGAAGTTTCACGCGTGCTGCTTGCCACCGATGGTGATTTCAACATCGGAATCCACGAGCCTGACGCGCTGAAAGACTTTATCAGCGACAAACGGGACACCGGCACCTACCTCTCTGTCCTTGGTTTTGGCCGCGGCAACCTTGATGATGCGACCATGCAGGCCCTGGCACAGAACGGAAACGGGACAGCCGCCTATATTGACACATTGTCCGAAGCTCAGAAGGTTCTTGTTGATCAACTCACCGGTGCGCTTTTCACGATTGCGGGCGACGTGAAAATCCAGGTTGAGTGGAACCCGGCAGAAGTCGCCGAATATCGCCTGATCGGCTATGAAACGCGGGCGCTGAACCGCGAAGATTTCAACAACGACAAAGTCGATGCCGGTGAACTCGGCGCAGGTCACTCAGTGACGGCTGTCTATGAAATCACCCCGGTCGGCAGCCCCGCCCAACTTAGCGAACCGCTCAGATATGCCGCTGAAAACACTGTCGCGACGACCGGCGAACTTGGTTTCCTCAAGCTGCGCTACAAAGCGCCGGGTGAAAATGTCAGCGAACTGATCGAAACGCCAATCCGCCATGGATCAGAGGCAGGATCAGATGCCCGGTTCGCGGCCGCAATTGCCGGCTTTGGTCAGCTTTTGCGGGACGATACCTATCTAGGCGATTGGTCGTTTGATGATGCGATCGCGCTCGCAAATGCCAACCGCGGCGAAGACGCATTTGGTTACCGTAGCGAGGCGGTACAGCTTATGCGTCTTGCTGAAAGCCTGTCGCAGTAACGTATTCGTCAGGGGCGCTCTTCGGGGCGCCCCTAGTGCCGCAGATACGCTTCCATTTCATAGAAATCGCGCAACGTCTGTCCCCGTTCCGGACGGAAACGTCCGGCGCTCTTTGCGGATACCACACGGTCCAGTCGGAACATCCGAAAATCTGCGCGCAATTCGCACCAGCAGACCGCAGTCCAAACCTTTCCCCAGAACCAGACACCCAATGGCCGCACGACACGCGCGGTCGGATTGCCGTCCTGGTCTTCATAGGCCATTTCAAGCCGCATGCAGTTTTCAGCCGCCTCCTCAAATTGATCGAGAAATTCCCGCCACGCCCGCTCGGCCCAGGGCATTTGCACGGCATGAATCTGCACCTGCCCAGCGCGCAGCCGGGCATCTTCAGGCAGCACCGTGTCAATCTTAACGAGCGCTTCCTCCGCTGCAGCGGCCATCTTGGCACCTCCCCACGTCTGCAAAATGCGCGCACCCGCGATCAGTGCAACAATTTCGTCATGGGTAAACATCAGCGGTGGCAGATCATAACCGTCGCGCATCAGATAGCCGACGCCCGCTTCACCCTCGATGGGGACGCCAGAGCCGACCAGGTGGGCGATGTCACGATAGATCGTGCGTGGCGTTACCTCCAGTCGCTCAGCCAGTTTCCCGGCAGTCATCAGCCGACCGCCACGCAAATACTGCAATATCTGAAACAGGCGATCGGCTCGACGCATCAGGCGGACTCGAACAACCCGATGGAGTTTCCATCGAGATCTTTGGCATAAGCGAACCGGCCCGCGGGGATTTCGACAATAGGGCTCAGCACCTTGCCGCCCGCTTTGTCACACCGCGCCATTGCTGATTCCAAATCGGTCTCAACCGCCAAATGAACAGTATTTCCAGCTTCGCTTGCGGGCTTTCCAGGGTAAAGATGCCCACCAGCCGTGCTCATTTGCCCGCCCAATACCGCCATCGGATTGGGGCCCGAATTGTCGATGGTCATTTGATACCCAAATACTTCATTGTAGAATGCAACTGATTTTTCCATGTCCGTGACCGGGATTTCGGTCCAGGCAACAATTGTGCGGTCTGTCATGTCTCTTCTCCATGTTTCGTGACAGACACTATCTGACATACCCCTACTGACAGCGTTGTGTCAGCATCATTCAGGTACTCCTGCGGCGCCGCGATTCCACGCGCGATCACACGTCATGGGCCCGCACATCCAACAAGCGTTCCGATCCAAATCGCCGCTTCGACCTTGCCGGTCACGCGCTGCCGAATGGGGGCGAGGAGGTCATGCCCTCATTGGGCAAATGAAGAGAGCGCACGCAGATTACCCGCCCCGGCTACACCCATGGAGCGGAATGACTCACGCCACGGGACAATTGTGTTTTGTTCTGACCAAGACAAATATTGGCCGAACTCGGTAAATCAGCCCATTTGATATCCATCAGTGGATTGGGAAATGGAAATCTCTTCCGGAGACATGTCTTCCTCGATTTCGTCAAACAGCGGCGTGGATAAGTAGCGCTCGCCCGTGTCTGGCAACATACACAGGATGTTTGCGCCTGGCTCTGCGGCCTCAGCCACCTGCATGGCAACAGCAAAGCTTGCCCCGCCTGATATGCCGGTCAAGATCCCCTCTTTGGCGGCAAGCCTTTGCGCCCATTTGATGCCATCGGGGCCAGCAATGGGACGCAACTCGTCATAATAAGCCCCATCAACGGCCTCCTGCAGCACATACGGGACAAAGTCCGGCGTCCATCCTTGTATCGGATGCGGCTCAAAGGCAGGGTGGCTGGCTGCTGGCGCATTTGTATCATCACGGGATTGCGCCTTGCCACTGCCAAGCAATTGCGCATTTGCTGGTTCGGAAAGCACGATCTTCGTGTCCGGTCGCTCTTTGCGCAAGACGCGGGCGACGCCCGTGACGGTCCCCCCGGTGCCATAGCCCGTCACGAAAGCCGTAAGCGGCACATCATCAAAATCCCGCAAGATCTCCTGTGCGGTGGTTGCTGCGTGGATATCGGCATTTGCTTCTGTCTCGAACTGACGGGCCAGGAACCAGCCATGTTCCTCAGCCAGTTCGACGGCCTTACGATACATGCCAAAGCCCTTTTCCGCGCGCGGTGTCAGCACAACTTTTGCACCATACATGCGCATCAGCTTGCGCCGTTCGACTGAAAAACTATCTGCCATCGTCACAACAAGCGGATAGCCCTTTTGGGCGCAGACCATTGCCAGGCCGATCCCGGTATTGCCACTTGTCGCTTCGACAACTGTTTGCCCCGGTTTCAGGGCCCCACTTTTTTCCGCAGCCTCAATGATGCTCATGGCAAGCCGATCCTTCACCGACCCTGCTGGATTGAACGCTTCGAATTTCACAAACAGATTCACGCCCTTGGGGGCAAGGTTATTCACCTTGATGACAGGGGTGTTTCCAATGGTCTCAAGAACACTTCCAAAGCGCTGTCCATTTTTGCTCTGTGTTGAATTCATGGTGATATTCCTTTTCCCGGGTTGCGCCGACGCCATCGCGCTGCGCCGTTTCATGCGCTGAGCATGTTCCGCATACGCGCGCGGCGACTGTTGGCGTTCCGAAATCATGAATAACCGTTGTTTACCTGCACGTCACGTAGTGCCTGTTGTCCGCCTATGCCTAATCAACGTCTTTCGACCGCGGGGCCGCAACGGGCGGAACCCGCCCGGGCAGGCCGCGCAGATGCGGGCGGGAGGTTGCAGAGGGCGCGGTTTCCGCCGGAACCTTGCGCGGGTCGCCCCGCCGGGCCGGGCGTCCCATGCGCGGTGTGCGCAGAAAAGTCCCCGTCTCGAAACGCGTTCTGGTGCGCAGGACGGGGGTGTTTTCTGACGCGTCAGGCCGGCTTTCGCGTAAGACGATGTAGAGGCCACTTAAGATGATGATCGCAGCACCCAACAGCGTGGAGTTTGTCGGTGCTTCGTCGAATATGAAATAGCCGAATGCAGAGGCCCAGATGATCTGGCTGTACTGCATCGGAGCAACAATTGCCGCTTCACCTGACCTGTAGGCTGAAATGACAAAGCGTCCGGCAACGAAGGCCATCGTCGCGATAATCGCCAGAATACCCAGATGACTGAACGGCATGGGCTCATAGACCAGCGACAGCGCAAACCCCATCAGAAAGAAGTTCGCGACCATGGGATAAAGCAAAAGCACTACGGGGCGCTCTTCGCCGCCAATCTTGCGGACAACAATCGATGCCACGGCACTGGCAATCGCGGCAGCCATCGCCGCAAAATGACCCAGCGAAAATTCGGTGCTGCCCGGTTGCAGGACAACCATGACCCCGGCCAGCCCGACCAGGACGGCGAGCCACCTGCGGATGCGTACTTTCTCACCCAGAACCGGGATGGCAAGTATGGTGATCAGCAATGGCGCCGCAAACAGGATTGCATATGTCTGGGCCAGCGGCAGAACGGTGAAGGCGTAAAACGCCGAAACGCCGGTAATCACGGCTGCGGCTGTCCGCAAAGCCATCCACCACGGATGTTGGGGCAGCAACGTGCCCGGCGTGGCGTCACGCATCAGTGTAAGCGTCGCAAGCGGAAAACTGAACAAGACGCTAAAGAACACGATCTGAACGGGTGAATACATCCCGCCAAGAAATTTGATCAGGACATCATGGGACGCGAAAATGCCAAAGGCGAGAAGCGCAAATAGCGCGCCGCGTGCGTTTGCGGACATCGGATTACTTTCATCAGGGCGCTGACGTTGTTGCTTTGCCTGACAAAGTGGCCCCGTCACGTCAAGCGTTGCGTTGATGCGAAACGGGCGCATGGTTGCCCATACGCCCGCAGCAATCGGTCTGTACCGAAAGGCTAAAGGCTGGCGTCAAGTGCTGCGAGGATAACGTCGCCCATCTCGGATGTGGACAGGGGCGTGCCACCCTCCGGTCCCATCAGATCACCTGTGCGCGCGCCGTCAGAAAGCACCTTTTCGATGGCGGCCTCAAGGCGGTCCGCCTCGGCACCTTCGTCAAACGAATAGCGCAGCGCCATTGCAAAGCTCAGGATGCAGGCGATCGGATTTGCCTTGCCTTGTCCTGCAATGTCGGGCGCCGACCCGTGAACCGGTTCATACATCGCCTTGGGGCGGCCATTTGCCATCGGCAATCCCAAAGAGGCGGATGGCAACATGCCAAGCGACCCGGTCAGCATCGCAGCACAGTCAGACAAAATGTCGCCAAACAGATTGTCGGTCAGGATCACATCAAATTGCTTGGGCGCACGAACCAACTGCATCGCGCCATTGTCGGCATACATGTGGCTCAACGTGACTTCGGGGTAATCTGCGTGCACCTCGGTCACAACGTCGCGCCACAGGATACCGCTTTCCATCACATTGGCTTTCTCCATTGAGCAGACCCGCTTGTCGCGTTTCATCGCCAGATCAAAGGCCGCACGGGCCGCGCGTTCAATCTCTGCCTCGGTATAGCGCTGCGTGTTCACGCCAACGCGCATATTGTCCTCGACATGAATGCCACGAGGTTCTCCAAAGTACACACCTGACGTCAGCTCGCGCACGATCATGATATCAAGACCCGCGACTACATCCTTTTTCAGCGAGGAAAAATCAGCCAGCGCGTCAAAACACTGCGCCGGGCGAAGATTCGCGAACAAATCCATTTCCTTGCGCAGGCGCAGCAGGCCACGCTCTGGCTTTACGCTGAAATCAAGATCGTCGTACTTCGGGCCGCCAACAGCGCCCAAAAGTACCGCGTCAACCGCTTGCGCCTTTGCCATCGTGTCGTCGTGCAAAGGCACACCATGCACATCATATGCCGCCCCGCCGACAAGGTCTTCGGACACATCAAATGACAGGCTGCGTTTGTCCCCATACCAATCGATAATGCGCTTCACTTCGACCATGACTTCGGCACCGATGCCGTCACCCGCGAGGATCAAAAGAGAGGGATTAGACATGTGCTGTGTCCTTGTCTGACTAAAGTTGACGTGGCCTAGCCTGACAGCGCGGAACGTTCAAGAGACCAGAGGCCGTAAGCCGTCATGCAGCAGATCCCAAACCCGCCTGATCCTGGGCGTGTGCCGCAGCGCCTCGTGGGCGGTCAACCAGACTGGCAGCATGGGCAAAGGCAATCCGATGTCGATTTTGCGTAGCTTGTCGTCCGCGTCCCCGATACCCGCCTGATGAAAGCCGATACCACATCCGGCACGGATCAGCTCCAGATAGGCAATCGGATCATCGCATCGCACCGAGAAAAAGTCGCGCGCGACAGGAAACCCGGCTTGGGCAAATCCATCAATGATACGGGTATCCGCATCATACCCGACAAAGTCATGTTCCATCATGGATTCCAATGTCGGCATGCCGCGCTGGCCAAGGTAATCGGGCGCAGCATACAGCCCCAATGACAGGTCTCCGACGTGGCGGGTCACCAGATCAAGCTGCGTCGGGCGATACATCCGCACCGCAATGTCGGCCTCTCGATAGCTGAGATTGCGACTGTCATCTGATGGAACCAGTTCAATCTGAATGTCAGGTTCCTTGCGGCGGATGTCAGCGATGATTGCAGGTAACAGATAAGCCGAGGTCACGACGCTAGCCGTTACACGCACCGTGCCTTGCAATTTCATCTGCTGCCCGGCAGCCGAGATTGAAATCTGCCGCATCGCCGCTTGCATCGCCCGAGCCGGGGCGACCAGCGCCGCGCCCGTCTCGGTCAGGATCAGACCGCGCGGCTGGCGTTGAAACAACTCTGCCGACAGCTGCTTTTCCAACGCCTTGATCTGTCGGCCCAGCGTCGGCTGACTTGCTTTAAGACTGCGGGCCGCACCTGAAAGACTTCCGTTTTCAACAACGGCAAGAAAGGCGCGAACCAATGACCAATCAACATTATCCATTCAATAATGAATACATGATGCACCATTCTGTGCAATTCCATTCATTAACTGCATAGACAATAATCCCTCAACAGAAAGGGAAACAGATATGACAAAGACTGTATTGATACTGGGTGGAAACGGGAAAATTGGATCTCATTCCGCGGACGCATTCTGGAACGCCGGGTGGGACGTCCGACATTACGACCGCGCAAGCAATGACATGACCAAGGCTGCTGCGGGTGTAGACGTCATCGTCAATGGTCTCAATCCACCTGCATATGACAACTGGCAAAAGAATATTCCCAAGATCACGTCGCAAGTGATCGCTGCTGCCAAGGCGAGTGGCGCAACAGTCATCGTCCCGGGGAATATCTACAACTATGGTAATTGCCCCGGCATTCTGGACGAAAACACACCCCAGGTTGCGCATACAATCAAGGGTAAGGTCCGCATCGCGATGGAGCAACGCTACCGAGATGCCGGCATTCCAACGATCATATTGCGCGCCGGGAATTTCATTGATCCAAATGGAAACGGCGACTTCATGTCGCTGGTCATGCTGCGCGACATCAAACGTGATAAAGTCACATCCTTGGGCGATCCGAAGGCGATGCAGGCATATGCTTATGTCCCTGACTGGGCCCGCGCAGCAGTAGAGTTGGCCGAGATGCGCAAGGATCTTCCCGCATTCGCCGATATCCCATTTCCCGGACACAGCTTTTCGACCTTGGACCTTCGGGAATCCCTGTCTGCGATCTTGGGGCGGAGCCTCAAGATCGTGCGGTTCCCGTGGTGGTTCATGACACTTGCTGCACCGTTCTGGACACTGGCGAGCGAAATGCGCGAAATGCGCTATCTTTCCGATATGCCGCACCAGATTAGCGGCGAAAGGCTCGCACAATTGCTGCCAGGCTTCGTCGCTACACCGATGGAAACTGTCGCGGCAAACTGCCTACCTGCTGATCTCAACCCAAACCAAGCGATGCGGTCCGGCCAGCAACCCGTCCTCGCCAAGTAGACCCGCGTCTGGCTCATCTGATGCGGGCCAATAGACGCCCGCATCAATAACTTTCCAATCTGCAGAAGGTAATACATAGCTGACGCGCAGATTTCCGGGGCGATCGTCAGGCCAGTCAGCGGTATCCGTCGCAGGGTCGCCAGATTGCCCCGCATCTGCAGCCTCAAGACCGCCTCTGCTTTTGGGCTGCGGATCCTGAAGGCGCGGATCCGCAAGGAAACCCGACATGGTTGCTGAAAAGCCCTCGCCATCAACGGGATCAAGGTTGGCATTGCCGAGGACAACGAAGGCGTCGGGCGGGTCGCCGAAAGTCCCGTCCAATACAGCAGACCATAGCCTTAGTTCATCTCGGTTTCGCAACCCATTCCGATCTTCCGGACCGTCAAAAACGGGTGGCGACGATGAGAAAGCCATCACGCTGACTGGACCGCCCGGTGCGTTAACTGGCACAATCCAATGTCCGCCATGCGACAACCGTTGAATGCTGATCACTTCATCTGGCCATCCCACTGGCAAAGTCGCACCTGGCAAATCCCGCCATAACAGGTCCGAAAAGTCCCGCATTTCAGCGCCAATCGGCCAATGCGACAGGATAGCCATGCCGCCATCGCCACTGAACCGACCATAGCCCTGCGCATCGCGCGGCTCGCCCATTCGTCCGTTTTGGTCAAGGTCATGGGCCGTCATCATGCCGGTGTTGGGAGGGGCCGCAAAATAATGGTCATAACCGGCACGCTGCGCGAAAACATCAAGCGCCATCAGGTCGACATCGTAGTCAAAATCCGTGAGGAGCAGGATGTCCGGGCCGACCGCGTCCACAACGCCAAGAACGGAGTCAATTTGCGGATCATCGCGGTTCAAATCCCGCAGCAACAACCCCGGTCCATCGCGGCTTAGCGGTGCAGCATAGGTTGCAATACGAAGACTTTCAGCATGGGATTCCGTGGCGCAAAGCGCCAGAATCAGACTGGCAACATGCCTTCTGCGACCGCTTTTGCGTAGGCGCGTTTGCGCTGCTTGTGGATCATCTGCGCCACCCGAGACAACGCCACACCTCGCATCAACAAACTGGCGGGGAGGAAGGCCCATGCGGTCATCATCCAAATCAGGGTTTGTGGGTCGTCGAGCGTTACGGGTGTCACGAAGATTGAAATCAGCTTAATGACAGCCGGGATAATGAATGGCAGCAGGAACCCTAATATAAGGTTAACCTGGCTATCCCGATTCAGGCGGGCGACCACGTCACCACCGACGGTGGGGTCAAAGGTTGGCAGGTTGACCCAGACATTAAATGCGCCATTGCGCTTGGGCCACCGCTTCATCCGCAACATCACGATAAAGATCGCAATCGACATCAGCGAAAGCAGATAGCTGATCCCCGCCGCGGTCCGCACATGATGCAACACTTCGGGGCTGGTTGCCGGCGACATCATCAGGATTACCAGACGCACCGGCGAATAAGGAAAATCGGCCGATTCACCGACCCGGTCACCAATCACATGAATCAAACGCGACAATGATCCGGCACCATTTTCGCCCTGCAGGATCAACGAGAGCGTCAGCACCGTCACAAACAAGGCACCAAAACGCAAACGGTTGAACGGCGGCGCGTCCCGAAATTCGATAATGCTGGGGGCCGAGGCACTGTATTCGACAAAGGTGAACAACGCCGCAAAGATCGCCACAAGCGCAACAATCTGCTGTCCGTCCGATCCGCCCATAGGCAAAAAGATCGACGGTATTGCGATCAACAACACCACAAGCATTGCGCGCGCCAATGCGCCTGGCAGTCGTGTAAACACTGCGTCGTTACCCTCATACCGGCCAGACGCGATACGATGCCGCGCCCTTGTTCCGTTCTGATCCTGCGTTTGTGGCGCAGTTTGCCTCATTCTTGTCATATTTCTGCCTACATTCAGAAAGCCCTGCAAGCTCCAGTTAACATTGACGAAATCTATAGGGCTGTTTTGCGACACGGGTGGTGCGCAAAGGCAACCATTTTACGCCAGACTTGTGGCAGCGTTGATGGAGGCACTAAATATAGAGGGGGGGTGACGCAGCCCTACAATGAAACAGGGTTAATGCGCGTCGATTGTTTCGGGTTCCGCACCGTAAATCGTCGCGAAACCCGGCTGTTTTGACCTAGACCCAGGGGCGCGATTGCGCGGCTTCGGCCTCAAATGTGTCGATGCTGGCCGCTTTTTCCATCGTCAAACCGATGTCATCAAGACCATTTATCAGACAATGCTTTTTGAAGCTGTCCACTTCAAAGCTGAATGTGTCACCGTCAGACGAGGTGATTGTCTGCGCTTCGAGGTCCACTTCGATCCGTGCGTTTGAGCCATTCTCAGCGTCTTTCATCAACACATCAACCTGATCCTGCGGCAGCGCGATGGGCAGAATGCCGTTCTTGAAACAGTTGTTGTAGAAGATGTCAGCAAAGGACGGCGCGATCACGCAGGTGATGCCAAAATCCTTGATCGCCCAAGGCGCATGTTCACGCGATGAGCCGCAACCAAAATTGTCACCCGCGACAAGGATCTGCGCATCGCGGTATTTGGTCTGGTTCAAAACGAAATCGGCAATTTCGTTGCGATCATCATCATAGCGCATTTCGTCAAACAGGTTCACCCCAAGACCAGAGCGTTTGATCGTCTTCAGGAACTGCTTGGGGATGATCATATCGGTGTCGATATTGACCAGGGGCAGCGGCGCGGCAATGCCGCTGAGGGTTGTGAATTTATCCATCTCATTCGTCCTTTCCGGTCGCGTCGGTTAACAGCGACCGCCTATCCGTTAATTTTTGGTGTCAGCGTTCTTAACGAACTGGGGGATGCACAACCCATGCACATCCTGCCAACAACATATGCAGACGAAAGTGTTAACTTTGTTAACCTTTCGCCGCCTCATCACATCAGGTCGCGCACATCCGTCAGTTTGCCGGTAATCGCGGCGGCTGCCGCCATTGCGGGCGACATCAGATGGGTGCGACCGCCACGGCCCTGACGCCCTTCGAAATTGCGGTTGGATGTTGCCGCACAGCGTTCACCGGGGGCAAGCTGATCAGGGTTCATCGCCAGACACATGGAACAGCCTGCAAGCCGCCATTCAAACCCGGCGTCGATAAAGATCTGCGCCAGCCCTTCTTCTTCGGCCTGTGCCCGCACAAGACCGGAGCCAGGCACAACCATCGCCCGCAACCCGTCCTTTTTCTTTTTGCCCTTGAGGATTTCGGCAGCGGCGCGCAGATCTTCGATCCGCCCGTTGGTGCAGGATCCGATAAAGACGGTGTCGATGTTGATGTCCGACAGCGGCGTGCCGGGGGTCAGGTCCATATAGTCAAGCGACCGCTGCGCAGCGCCCACCTTGCCACCTTCAAAGCTGTCAGCCGCAGGCACCACAGCGGTGATCGGCAGAACGTCTTCGGGCGAGGTGCCCCAGGTCACGACCGGGGCGATATCTTCGCCCTTTAGCGTGATCACCGCATCCCACTGCGCGTCATCATCGGAATAAAGCGTTTTCCACCATTCCAGCGCGGCTTCCCACTGGGCGCCTTTGGGGGCATGGGGGCGGCCCTTGCAGTATTCAAAGGTCTTTTCGTCAGGCGCAATCAGCCCGGCGCGCGCGCCGCCTTCGATGGCCATGTTGCAGACGGTCATGCGGCCTTCCATCGACAGATCGCGGATCGCCTCACCACAATATTCGATGACATAGCCGGTGCCGCCCGCAGTGCCCGTGGCACCGATGACAGACAGGGTAATGTCCTTTGCGGTCACACCGGGGCGCAGTTTGCCGGTGATTTCGACTTTCATGTTCTTGGATTTCTTCTGGATCAGCGTCTGCGTGGCCAGCACGTGTTCCACTTCGGAGGTGCCGATCCCATGCGCCAATGCACCAAATGCGCCGTGGGTCGCGGTATGGCTGTCACCGCAGACAACGGTCATGCCGGGCAGGGTCCAGCCCTGCTCTGGCCCGACAATATGCACAATGCCCTGACGCACATCCGACACCGGGTAATAGTGCAGGCCAAAATCCTTGGCGTTCTTGTCGAGGGCGGCCACCTGAATGCGGCTGTCTTCGGTCATGGTTTCGGCGTTGGCGCGATCCAGCGTGGTTGGCACGTTATGATCCGGCACCGCAATGGTCTGTTCGGGACGGCGCACCGTGCGACCGGTCATGCGCAGACCTTCGAAGGCCTGCGGGCTGGTCACCTCGTGGACAAGGTGGCGGTCGATATAAAGCAGGCAGGTGCCATCTTCGGCCTCGTGGGCGACATGGGCATCCCAGATTTTATCATAGAGCGTTTTGGGGGACATCGTCCTCTCCCGTTATTTGAATGAATGTATCAGGTGGCGGCAGCGGCGCAGGGCCGCGCCATCATAGATGTGCGAGGATCGCGCGGGTCGCCCCGAAAAAGCGCCACGGCAGGCGGGCGCGGTCATCCATGTCGAAAATCTGTTTCATGGGGCTGATCTAATCGCTTGGCACCTTGCGCGCAAGGCAGGAACGGCACTGGTGGGTGGGATTGCGTTGTCCCCTGACGGTGGGACAGACCGCTGCGGTTTCAGCTGGCAGGATCGTAACAGGCGACAAGGAGACCGAAAATGGAATATATTGATCTGAAACTGGAACAACGATTTGGCCCCGGCACGCGGACCCAGTCGGCCCGTCACGAAGAAGAGGCCTTTTATCAGAGTTTTGGTGCACGCACGGCGTTGGTCGCCAGCCTGTGGAACAGGTTGACGTTTCGGCCCGCGGCGCGACGCACCCGGACCAAACCGCCCCTGCTGCCCCAATTGCGCAAGACCACTGTATGACAGCTGAAAGCCTGAATGAACTGGCCCCTGATGCCGGCCCCCGGTCACCTGATGAACAGGCAATCCGGGATCTGATGGCGCGCGAGGTTGCGGCCTTTTTCGCGCGTGATGCGGCAGGCTGGGCGGCCTGTTACCTGCAAAGCGACAGGGTCCGCTCGGTGATGATGAGCCATGATCTGGGGCTGGATGTGCGGGTCGGCTGGGATGCGCTATGCGAAGGCACCCGCATGCATTTTGAATCGACGGTGCCGCATACCTCCAGCTACCGCAAGGACATCGAACAGATCGAGATTATCGGGGATTGCGCCTGGCTGGCCTGCCGGGCCTATGCCGAGTCGAGCATGTGTCTGATGGATGAAACCTATGAGACCTGGGTGCTTGAGCGTCATGACGGTCAGTGGAAGGTTGTGTGCTGCGATGTGTTGTCCAGCCGGTCGTCACGCAACCGCGACAGGCGGTTGGCCGTTGACGCAGAGGGGCGGCTTGTGGGGCTGGATGCGCGGACCCGAGCGCAATTCGACAAACACCCGGCGTTCACGATCCGTGCGGGGCATCTGCGCGCGATTGACCCGGACATCGACCGGGAGCTTCAGGTCGCCATCGGCCGGGCCGGCGCGCTGCATGGGTATTTTGAGCAGGTGTCGTTTGCGCTCAGCGAGGGGCAGCGGTTTGCCTATCCCATCGTGCTGGAGCGCCCGGACACGGGCGGCCGTGAGGTGATCTTGATAACGGTCGAAGACCGGCTGACCTATCTGGATTTCGGCAAGAGCGAAGAAACCGCGTCGCGGGTGGATGTGGCCGCCATGGTCTTTGGCCTGTCGGACAGCCAGCAGCGAATTGCGCAGGGCATCGTCGCCGGCCAGAGCCTGCCCGACATTGCCGCGGATCTGCACATCAGCCCGGCCACGGCAAAGACGCATCTGCAGCGTGTCTACAGCAAGACCGGCACCACAACCATGACCGCGCTGGTGCGCACATTGCTGAGCGTCACATAGGCCCGACGGGGCGATTGTCACTGGCAAAACACCTGGCCATGCTTGATCGAACCTGCGCTGCGTGCAACGCTATAAAAACGCAGGGAAAGATAACGCATGAGCGGACATAGCGACGCGCAATCCAACGACGGGCCTGGCAGGGCAGCCGAAACAGCAGAAACAGCGCCGTTGGACGAAATTCTGACCGTTGGACAATCCTTGTTCCAGCAAGGCGAGACTTTCTTCAATTCCCTGTTCAGGCCCTGGAATGCTTATCAAGTCGGCATCGTTGTCGGTCTTTTTGTCATCGCCCATGTCCTGCGCTGGTTCTTCGCACCGAAATTGCACAATTGGATGCGGACGCGCGAAGGCTGGCCAAAATGGCGCATGCGCTGGATGGTGGTCATTCACAAACGCATCCGAGCCATATTCTTTGTCGCGCTGATCTGGACCACGCTGATCATCATGCGCGAAGTCACCTGGCCGTCGCGCAGTTACCTTATCGGTGTTGTTGCCAATCTCGCACTTGCCTGGCTGATTGTCGCCTTTGCAACACGATTGATCGGCAACCCGTTCCTGCGGTCGGTTGTGCGCTATGGCGCCTGGATCTGGATCACCCTGCGTGTTGTTGGCCTGACCGAAGAATTTGAGGCCCTGCTGGACAGCTTCGCGTTGGAAATTGGGCAGATGCGCATTTCGGTCTGGCTGATCTTGCAGGCCACTTTGATTGTCAGTGTCCTGTTCCTGACTGCCCGATTTATGTCGCGCGTCGTTTCCGGCCGTATCCGAGAAGCGACCGAGATCAGCCCTTCGATGCAGGTGTTGGCGGTCAAGGCGCTGCAAATCACCCTATATGGGGCCGCGTTTTTTATCGGCCTCAAGGCCATCGGCATTGACCTGACCGGCCTTGCGGTATTGTCCGGTGCCATTGGTGTCGGCCTTGGTTTTGGTCTGCAAAAGGTCGTGTCAAACCTCGTGTCCGGGGTGATCATCCTGCTTGATAAGTCGATCAAACCCGGTGACGTCATCACGACGGGTGAAACCTTTGGCTGGATCAACAGTCTTGGCGCGCGCTACGTGTCGATCACAACGCGCGATGGGCGCGAATACCTGATCCCCAACGAAGACCTGATTACCGGGCAGGTGGTGAACTGGTCGCATTCCAACGATTTCGTGCGGCTGGATATCCATTTTGGCACCGCCTATCACGACAACCCGCATGACGTCCGCAGGATCGCGATTGAGGCAGCGCAAAGCGTTGACAGGGTGCTGAGCCTGCGCCCCACCGTTTGTCATATCGTGGGATTTGGGGACAGTTCGGTCGATTACGTGCTGCGGTTCTGGATCAGCGATCCCACCGGCGGGCTGACCAATATCCGCGGCAACGTCTATCTGGCGCTTTGGGACGCGTTTGAGGAACATGGCATTTCCATCCCGTTCCCGCAGCGCGAGGTCAAAATGCTGGACGGGTCGCAATTGCGCGTGAACCCCACGGATTGACGCCCGAAAACCGACCCCGTAAACACGGCCGCTGTCACGCACCGCACGTGCACGGCAGAGCAGCGACGCGAGGTCACTTGATATGCTGTTCATTGAAATGACACGAATGCCTTGCTAAGTTTAATCATGCTTCGCGCCGGGGCATCCATCCGGCGTCACCTTTGGAGGACAATGCACTGTCTTTATCCACTTCGGCAGGAACAACTGCCGCCCGCGAGACCGCAGCAATGAGTGGTCTGCAAACGCCTGACAGCGAAAAACTGCTCGCTGCCATCATGAACTCTCTGAATGACGACAAGGCCGAAGATGTTGTGCAGGTTGACCTGCGTGGCAAATCCGAGATGGGTGACTACATGGTCATCGCCTCGGGCCGTTCGACCCGACAGGTTTCTGCCATGGCGGAAAAGCTGGTCGACCGGATGAAACAAACCTTTGGCGTCATTTCCAAGGTCGAAGGCAAGGACACCGGCGACTGGGTTCTGATTGATACCGGAGATGTCATCGTGCACATTTTCCGCCCCGAAGTGCGGGAATTCTATCAGTTGGAAAAAATGTGGCTGCCCGGCACCGCAGAGGCAGCCAAGGCCACCTGATGCGCGTCCATCTGACGGCTGTGGGTCGCTTGCGCAGCGGGCCCGAGCGGGACTTGTTTGACGATTACCAGACGCGGTTTGACCGCACGGGCCGGGCGCTGGCGCTTGGCCCTTTGTCGTTGACAGAGGTCGAGGACAAGAAGGGCGGCGGCATGGCGGGCGAAGCGGCGTTGCTTGAACGGACTTTGCCACAGGGTGCGACCCTTTGCGTTCTGGATGAACGTGGCACGCTGATGACATCACCCAAGTTCGCCCGGAAAATGGGGCAATGGCGCGATCAGGGGGTCAGCGATCTGGCCTTTGTGATCGGCGGGGCGGATGGCATTGACCCAGGACTGCGTGCGCAGGCCGACTTTGCGCTGTCATTCGGGCAAATGGTCTGGCCCCATATGCTTGTACGGGTCATGCTGGCAGAGCAGCTTTACCGCGCGGCCAGCATATTGGCAGGCAGCCCCTATCACCGCGCCTGATCAACGGCGAAAAATTGACCGGAACCGATGCGAAGCGGTTTTGTCTTTGCGGGCTTTGCGCTAGGTCAGGGCCAAAGGAGAGATTTGATGTCAGCACCCAAGCCTGTAGTCCTGTGTATTCTGGATGGATGGGGGCTGCGTGAGGATACGACAGCAAATGCCCCTGCCCTGGCCAAGACGCCCAATTTTGACCGCATCTGGTCAGAGTGCCCCCATGCGCAACTGGTGACCCATGGTCCTGATGCGGGTCTGCCATCAGGGCAGATGGGCAATTCCGAAGTGGGCCACACGAATATCGGCGCAGGCCGGGTGGTGGCGATGGATCTGGGGCAGATTGATCTTGCGATCGAGGACGGATCATTTGCACAGATGCCGGCCTTGCTGGCGTTTATCGGCACACTCAAGGAAACCGGCGGCTGGGCCCATCTGATGGGCGTCGTTTCGGATGGTGGGGTGCATGGGCATATCCACCATATTGTGGCCGCAGCGCAGGTTTTGCGGGCGCATGGGATCACCGTGGTGGTGCATGCGATCACAGACGGGCGCGACGTGGCCCCGAAATCGGCGCATGACTTTATGGCCAAGCTGATCAAATGGCTGCCCGAAGGGGTCAAGGTCGCCACGGTCACCGGGCGCTATTATGCGATGGATCGGGATAACCGCTGGGATCGTGTGCAATCGGCATTTGCATGCATCATGGATGGCGAAGGCGCGGCCGCCGATGATCCCAGGGCCGCGATTGATCAGGCCTATGCGGCAGGCAAGACGGACGAATTCATTCCGGCGACGGTCATCGGCAATTATGACGGTGTGCGGGACGAAGACGGGCTGTTCTGCCTCAATTTCCGGTCTGACCGGGCGCGCGAGATCCTGGAGGCCATTGGCAACCCGGAGTTTGACGGGTTTGAACGGCAACAGCCGATATTGGCCGCGCGGCTTGGGATGGTGGAGTATTCCGACAGGCACAATGACTGGTATCCGACCGTGTTCCCCAAGCGCGAGATTAAGAATACTTTGGGCGCCTGGGTGGCCAGGGCCGGGTTGCGGCAATTCCGGCTGGCAGAGACAGAAAAGTATCCGCATGTGACATTCTTTCTGAATGGGGGCGTCGAAACGCCCGCTCCGGGCGAGGATCGCCACATGCCAAAATCGCCCAATGTCGCGACCTATGATCTGCAGCCTGAAATGTCCGCAGCTGAGGTGACCGCGGCTTTTGTCGGTGCCATCAAGGATGGCTATGACCTGATCGTCACCAATTTTGCCAACCCCGATATGGTGGGCCACACCGGTGATCTGCAGGCCGCGATCAGCGCCTGTGAGGCAGTAGATGCCGGTCTGGGCGCAGTTCTTGCCGCGCTGGAAGACGCAGGTGGCGCGATGATCGTGACCGCTGATCACGGCAATTGCGAAACCATGATCGACCCGGACACCGGCGGCGCACATACCGCGCATACCCTGAACCCGGTGCCCGTGGTGCTGGTGGGCGGCCCGCAGGGCACGACGCTGCACAACGGGCGGTTGGCCGATCTTGCCCCCACAGTTCTGCAATTGATGCACTTGGAACAGCCCCCGGAAATGACCGGGAAGAGCCTGATTGACTGAGTGATGCGGATTTGGGCGGCGCTGTTCTGGTGCATTGCAACACCACTTTGGGCACAGGAGTCACCGGCGCAATCCGCGCAGGCCGCAGCCGCGCGGCTGGATATCGCCGGCGCATTGCTGCAGGCCGCTGACAGCAAGCGCGACCGGGTCGCGGCGCTGACGGAAACCGTCCACGCCTATGAGGCCGGTCTGGTCGCAATGCGTGATGGATTGCGCAAAGCCGCGGTGCGGCAAGCCCGGATCGAGGCGCAGCTGCAATCCAAGCGGGTCGAGGTCGGGCGCCTGCTTGGCGCGCTGCAATCCATTGGACGCGCACCCGCCCCGCTTTTGCTGTTGCATCCCAGCGGCCCGCTGGGCACGGCGCGCTCTGGCATGATGGCCGCAGATGTCACGCCCGCGCTACAGGCAGAAGTTGAACAGCTCCGGGCGCAGTTGGAAGAGCTCGCCACGCTGCGCACCTTGCAGGAAAGCGCCGTGGACACGATTGCCGCCGGGCTGGACGGGGCACAAGAGGCCCGCGCGCTGTTAAGCGCCGCAATTTCGGACCGCACCGATCTGCCGCAAAGGTTTGTCGATGATCCGGTCCAGACCTCACTGTTGCTTGCCAGTGCCGAAACGCTGGATGCATTCGCATCAAGCCTGACGGATACCTTCCTGACGGACGCCACCCCGATATCTGCCAGCGCAGAGGGCAACCTGCCCCTGCCCGTCCAAGGCACGATTCTGCGCAGCTATAACGCCGCGGATGCCGCCGGGATCGCCCGCCCCGGCATTATCATCGCCGCCCGGCCGCGGGCCATGGTCACAACCCCGCTTCCGGCAACGATTCTATTTCGCGGCCCGCTGCTGGATTACGGCAATGTTGTCATCCTCGAGCCCGCAGCCGATGTTTTATTCATCATCGCTGGCCTGGCGGAGGTATTTGGCGAACCCGGACAAGTGCTGCCAGCCGGGAGCGCAATTGGATTATTGGGCGGAGAACAGCCAAACGTTGACGCGATTTTGACCCAAAGCGATGGCGCAGGGGGCGGTAACGCGACGCAGACCCTTTATCTTGAGGTCAGAGACGGGCAAAGTCCCGTGGACCCGGCCTCTTGGTTTGCGCTGGAATGAGATAGGACCGACAGATGAAGAAACTGATGATGGCCGCTGCCAGCGGCACCGTTCTGGGCCTCATGGCGACAACCCAGATTGCAGGGCCGCTTGTGGCGCAAGAGGCAACGCAGGATGCGAATGTCTATGAGCAACTGGATCTGTTTGGCGACATCTTTGAACGGATCCGTCAGGGCTATGTCGAAGATGTTGACGAAAAGGACCTGATACAGGCGGCGATCAACGGCATGTTGACGTCACTTGACCCCCATTCAAGCTACCTGTCGGAAGATGATGCTGCGGATATGCGGGTCCAGACCCGTGGCGAATTTGGCGGGCTGGGTCTTGAGGTCACACAGGAAGAAGGCTTTGTCAAAGTCGTTTCGCCGATTGATGGCACACCAGCCGCCGCGGCCGGCATGGAAGCCGGCGATTTTATCACCGCTGTGGACGGCGAAAGCCTGCTGGGCCTGACCTTGGACGAGGCGCTTGAGTATCTGCGCGGGCCGGTCGGATCCGAGGTCATTATCACGGTTGTGCGGGAAGGTGAGATTGAGCCCTTTGAGGTATCAATCATCCGCGACACGATCAAACTGACCGCCGTGCGGCACCGGACCGAGGGCAATGCGGTGGTTTTGCGCGTGACCACCTTTAATGCCCAGACATTCCCGAATCTGGAAGAGGGCCTGAAAGAGCAGGTCGAAGCAGCGGGCGGCATCGACAATATTGATGGCGTGATCATTGACCTGCGCAACAACCCCGGTGGGCTGCTTAATCAGGCCGTTTACGTGTCGGATGCATTCCTTGAGGCTGGCGAAATCGTTTCGACGCGCGGCCGCGATCCGCAGGATGGCGACAGGTACAATGCAACGCCCGGTGATCTGGCGCAGGGCAAGCCCATTGTCGTGCTGATCAACGGCGGCTCTGCCTCGGCGTCGGAAATCGTGGCGGGTGCCTTGCAGGATCACCGTCGCGCGATTGTCGTAGGGACAAAATCCTTTGGCAAGGGATCCGTACAGACGGTGGTGCCGCTGCAGGGGAACGGTGCGATGCGCCTGACAACCGCGCGGTATTACACACCGTCTGGCAGATCCATTCAGGCGCTTGGCATTTCGCCCGACATCATCGTTGAACAGCCCCGCCGCACCCCCGAGGATGAGGCCGCGGAGGAGGAACAGTCCGGCGGTATCTTCCGGTCTGAAGCGGATCTGCGTGGCGCGCTGAATAATGACAGCCTGACCGAAGATGAAATTCGCCAGATCGAAGAAGATCGGGACCGTGCAGAAGCCGCAGCGCAATTGCGCGAAGACGACTACCAGCTGGCCTATGCGATTGATATTCTCAAAGGGTTGAACGCCCTTGGCCCCGTCAATGAGGAATAGATCACCGTCCGGAAAACCACCGTCAAGGGATCAGGAAAACGACTGTTGGCATGACAAATGCCAAGAGGAATAAGAGTGCTGTGAAACGGAATGGCATCGAAAATAGCCTTAATAAATGGTACAACTACAGGATGCGTAGCAACCTATTAACAAAGAGTTAAGTGCTAACTGCGGCCTGTGATTGATGGGCGACATTTTGCCGGAACGGCCAAGATTATTGCCTTTCCCCAGATATATAGGGAGTTTGCACGCGGATGCGCTGCTGCCGTGCACTCTTTATGCAAATTTCAACTCTGAGGGGTATCGCAGCGCCCGCCGCCTGACGGTGAAACGGCCAAAACCAGATATGCAAGACCGTGGGGCGTGTCGCGCGGTAGCGCGCGACCGGGCAGTGCCGAAAGGATGAAGGCCGGGATTTTGTCCCGGCCTTTTCGTATTACGCTTTGGTGCGTTCGCCGGTTGGGTCATAGAACGGCTTGGTCTGTGCCACTGCCTTGACCCGCGTGCCCATGACGTCAATTTCATAGGTGCTGGCCAGCATATCAGCGAGCTTTTCACCCGGTTGCGCGCAGGGCACGTAACCCATGCCGATCGCGGCGCCCAGATGGTGGCCATAACCGCCAGAGGACAAGTAGCCAACGACCTCGCCATCCCGCAGGATCGGTTCATTGTGATACAGCAGCGGCTCCGGGTCGGTCAGCTTGAACTGCACCATGCGGTTTTCAAGCCCGGTTTCCTTTTTGCGCAACACCGCGTCCCGGCCAATAAAGTCGGGCTTGTCCGTCTTGACCGCAAAGCCGAGGCCCGCTTCGAGCACGTGATCCTCTGACGTGATGTCGTGGCCAAAGTGGCGGAAGCCCTTTTCCATCCGGCAGGTGTCCATCATGTGCATCCCGCACAGCCGCAGGCCAAAGTCATGGCCAGCTTCGGCAATGGTTTCAAAGACATGGCCACACATATCTGTCGGCACGTAGACCTCCCACCCGAGTTCGCCCACGTAGGTGACACGGTGAACGCGCGCCAGACCCATGCCGATTTCAATGTCCTGCGCAGTGCCAAAGGGGTTCACGTCATTGCTGAAATCGTTTGGTGACACAGCTTGCAGCAGCTCTCGGGACCGTGGGCCCATGATGGCCAGAATGCCTTCGCCGGTGGTGACGTCGGTGATGACGACATTGAAGTCACCCACATTGCGGCGCATCCAGGTGAAGTCCGCAATCCGTGACGCAGCAGGAACGACGACGAGGTAACAGTCCTCTTCGATGCGGGTGACGGTGACGTCAGCTTCGATCCCGGCGCTGTTGTTGAGGAACTGGGTATAGACGATCTTGCCGACCGGGACGTCGTAATTGCCGCCGCCAACGTAGTTCATGAAGGCCATGGCATCGCGGCCTTGCACGCGAAATTTCCCGAAGGATGACATGTCATACATGCCAACGTTCTGACGCACGGCCATGTGCTCTTCGCGCACGTTGTCAAAGAAGTTCTGGCGCGACCAGCTGTATTCGTATTCGGCCTTTTGCGCCTCGCGCGCGAACCAGTTGGCACGTTCCCAACCAGCCAGTTCGCCCATCACCGCGCCGCGTTCGAGCAGGTGTTCATGGAACGGAGACCGGCCAATGCCACGCGCTGTTTCCTTTTGGCGGAAGGGGAAGTGGTCGGCATAAAGCAGGCCCAGCGATTCCTTGGCGCGTTCGAACAGATAGGTCTTGTTGCCCTGAAACGGGCGCATCCGGCTGATGTCAACATCGCCCAGGTCAAACGGCTTTTCACCCGTGTCCATCCATTGCGATAACGCCATGCCCGCGCCGCCGGCGGATTGGATACCAATCGAGTTGAAGCCCGCCGCGACCCAGACGTTGTCCATCTCTGGCGCAAGACCAAGATGATAGGCGTCATCGGGGGTAAAGCTTTCGGGGCCATTGAAGAATGTATGGATGCCAGCCTCTGCCAGCATCGGCAGCCGTTCGACAGCCTGCGCGAGGATCGGTTCAAAATGGTCGAAATCTTCTGGCAGCTGATCAAATTCAAAGTCTTTGGGGATACCATCCATCGCCCAGGGTTTGGCATTGGGTTCAAAGGCACCAAGCAGGATCTTGCCCGCATCTTCCTTGTAATAGGCGCATTCATCCGGCACCCGCAGCACCGGCAGTTGCTGCAGGTTCGGGACCGATTCGGTAACGATGTAGAAGTGCTCGCAGGCGTGCAGCGGCACGTTGCTGCCCAGCATCTTGCCGACCTCGTGACCCCACATGCCGCCGCAGTTCACCACCATGTCACAGTCGGTCGTACCACTTTCGCCGTCCTGTTCCCACTGGACGCTTGTGATCCGGCGACCCTCTTTTTGAACACCGGTGACCAAAGTGCGTTCAATGACTTTGGCACCGTTCTGACGGGCACCCTTGGCAAGGGCCAGCGCGATATTTGCAGGATCGCCCTGACCATCAAGCGGCAGGTAAACGCCAGCCTTTACGCCATCGATATTGAGGTGCTCGTAGCGGTTCTTGACCTCTTCGGGGCTGATTTCCTCGACCTCGACACCAAAGGAACGGGCCATGCCTGCCTGGCGGAAAATCTCTTCTCGGCGCTCATCCGTGAGGGCAACAGTGATCGATCCGCAGCGCTTGAAGCCGGTCGCGACGCCGGTTTCGTCTTCGAGGTTGCCGTAGAGTTCCTGACTGTATTTGGCGAGCTTGGTCATGTTCTTTGTTGCGCGCAGTTGCGCAATCAATCCGGCGGCGTGCCATGTGGTGCCAGAGGTGAGCTGCTTGCGTTCAAGCAGGACCACATCTTTCCAGCCCAGTTTCGACAAATGATACGCAACTGAGCAGCCAATAACGCCGCCGCCGATGATGACCACGCGGGCCTTGGAGGGAGGGAGAGCCATTTTGTTCAACCTTAAACTATCTGATGGCCAGCCTTGCCGCCGGGCCATGGATTGCGCTAATTTTGAGGCCCTGCCCGCGACTGGCGGACAGGGCAAAGATGTTGCCGTTAGGCGCGGATACGAGCGTTGTCTGCATCCCAAAGCGGTGCGTCGGGGTGCACTGTCGCGTCGACCCGTTCACCATAGATTTCGACCTGAACCTTGGTGCCGGGTTCCAGGAGTTCGGACTTCAGCATGCCAAGGCAAACCGATTTCCCGATCCGGTAACCCCATGCGCCGGATGTGACCTCGCCCACGACCTCGCCGTCATGCCAAAGTGTCGACATATAGGGCGCATCCGCGGATGGCGGATTGTCCAGCGTCAGCGTGACAAAGCCCTTTGTGCTGCCCTTCTGTTTTTCAGCGAGCAAGGGCGCTTTGCCGGGGAAATCCTGATCCTTGTTGAACCGGATGAACCGTTCCAACCCACCTTCGAGCAGGCTGTAATCACTTGACAGGTCACCCTTCCACGTCCGGTAGCCCTTTTCGATCCGCATCGCATTGAGCGCAAACATGCCAAATGGCTTTGCGCCGGCGGCCCGCACCGCGTCATAGACCGCAGCACTGTCGTCAAAGCTGGTGTGAATTTCCCACCCCAGTTCACCGCCAAAGTTGATGCGGAACAGTTTGGCCGCCTTGCCGGCCACGGTGGCATCCTGAATTGTCAGCCAACCGGTTGACAGATCAGCGTCATCCGACAGCCCGGCGATCAGGTCCCGTGACCCGGCACCCGACACGAGAAGTGTGGACCATTCGCGGGTGATGTCGGTCATCGTCAACGACCCGTCCGCTGGCAGACGATCCCGCAGGAATTCAAAGTCATGCCATTGCGCAACGGCTGCGGTCATCAACCAAAAGTCATCTTCGCCCCAGCGGATAATCGTCACCTCGGTCACGATACGGCCCCGGCTGTCGGCAAAGTAGCCCAGGTTCATCCGGCCCGGCTTGGGAAGTGCGCCAGCGATCTGGGTGCGCAGCCATTCCGCCGCGCCGTCACCGGTTAGCGTGTAGCGCGAGAACCCGGGCATATCGAGCACGGCGGTCGCATTGGTTGCGGCCTCCACCTCTTCGGCGACGCGGTCGAACCAAGGTCCGTTCCGATCCCAGGTTTCTGTGCCTTCTTCGCTTGTGTCGTCGCCATCCTTGGCGAACCAGTTGGCACGTTCCCAGCCGTTATAGGCGCCCATCTGCGCGCCTGAGGCCAGCAATGCCGCATGGTTGGACGACAGTTTCTTGTCACGTCCGGCGGGCCATTCATGATGCGGGAAGTGCATCGCGTATTCGTGGCCGTAAGTTTCCAGCGCCTTGGATAGGCAATAATCGTGATCGGCGTAATCGGTGTAGCGCCGCGGGTCGACGGCCCACATGTCGAGCTCAGTCTCGCCGTGCATGATCCATTCAGACAGGGCCTTGCCTGCCCCGCCGCCCTGCGCGATCCCAAAGGTGAAGCTGTGCGCTTCAAAGGCGTTCTTGACGCCCGGCATCGGTCCGATCATCGGCAGGCCATCAGGTGCATAGGGGATCGGGCCGTTGATATTGCGGCCAACGCCTGCGGTGCCCAGCGCGGGCACACGTTCCATCGCATCCTCGATGTAGAATTCCAGCCGTTCCAGATCATCCGGGAACAGTTGGAAACTGAAGTCTTCCGGCATTGGATCCTGTGGCGTGACCCAGTGGGCCTTGCAGTTCCGCTCATAAGGGCCAAGGTTCAGCCCGTTTTTGTCCTGACGCAGGTAGTAGCTGATGTCCACGTCGCGGATCATTGGCATCTTGCGGCCCTTTTCCTTGGTCCATCGCGCCAGTTCGGGGATTTCATCGGTCAGGAAATACTGGTGGGACATCACCACCATCGGCACCGTGCGACCGCCAAAGGGTTTGAACATCTCACCCACGCGCTGTGCGTAATAACCCGCGCAGTTGGCCACGTATTGGGCGCGAATTTCGCCTTTTTCGGTTTTCACGATCCATTCGTCGCCATCGCGGTCAAGTCCGATCACCGGGCAGAACCGTTCGATCCGGCCACCGGCTTCGCGCGCGCCCTTTGCAAGCGCCTGGGTCAGCTGGGCGGGGTCGATGTCACCATCCAGCGGGTCCCAGAGGCCGCCCATCAGATCATGGGTTTCCATGAACGGGTTGTGCTCGCGCAGCTCTGCCGGGGTGCAGATGTCCATTTGCAGGCCCTGATAGCGCCCCATGCCCGCGACGCGTTCAAATTCCTGCATCCGTTCCTTGTTGTGGGCCAGTCGGATTGCGCCGGTGACGTGGTAGTTCATCGGGTAACCGACGTCTTCGGCCAGCGTGCGATACATCGCGGCTGAGTAGCGCTGCATGTTCATCACCGCCCATGACCCGGCAAAGTTCGGAACGTTTCCGGCCGCGTGCCATGTTGACCCGGCGGTCAGTTCGTTTTTTTCCAGCAGGACGCAGTCCTTCCACCCGGCTTTAGCCAGGTGATAAAGCGTCGACGTACCAACGACGCCACCACCAATGATGACAACACGGGCCGTTGTGGGAAAATCAGCCATTCTTTTGCTCCTTTTGCGGGTCTGCGCCCGGAATGCTGTGGTCATCGCCAGAACTGGCGAGAAAGATGTTGTGGGTTCGCGTCAGGCTATCCAGGCCGTCAACCGCCCTTGGGTCGGCCCCAGTGTTGGGGCTGAAACAGATTGTCATGGCGCGAAGGGACGACGGGATGACGTGGATCATCATGCCCTCCCCGGTGCGGACGCGCTGCCAAGCAATAGGCCGTAAATGACAAAGCAACTTGCCAAAACGCGACGTAGCCAGACGTTAAAGACCGCGCCCAGCGCCACACGGCCCAGCCCCGCGCCCAGCGCGGTATAGGTCAGGTAGCTGAGCGTGGTGAGCGACAGGGCGGTTGGCACGATCACCCACATCTGCTGCGCCATCGCGACATCAGGCTGCACAAATTGCGAAAATGCGGCGAGGTATCCGGCAACTGACTTGGGGTTAATCGTCGCGATCAGGAACGCACGCCAGAAAATCGAGCGGCCGTCTGATGCCACGGGCTTGGGCGGCAGATGGGCGGTCATCCAGCCGCGCAGGCCCAGCCAGACAAGCCAAACGGCCCCGGCCAGTTTCATCCACCAGAACGCCGTTGGAGAGGCGGCAATCAGCGCGGTCACGCCAAGTGCGGACAGGGTAAGAAAAATCGCGGCCTGACACAGGATCGCGGCGACGCCAGGCAGGCTGCGGCGGAATCCGATGATCATGCCGTTGCTGATGCAATTGACGGCGTTCGGGCCCGGCGTTGTCACGAAGACGACCCAGAACAGCGCAAAGACAGTCCACGCCTGAATGCTCATCTAATACACCGGCGGTGCAATGGCCCAGATGACCACGCAGGGCACATCATAGGGGTTCGACCATCTGTAGGTTTCGCCACGAATGCGAAAACTGTCACCCGCCTTGAGGTGAAATTCCTTGTCGTCGATGATGAGGTTCAATTCGCCAGAGACGATAAACCCGACCTCTTGTGTGGGGCGTTGCACCGGTGCGGCAAGATCAGAGTGCGGCGCAAAGGTTGAATGCACCATTTCAAAGTCGTCCGTCAGGTCCGGCGACAACAATTCTTCCACCAGACCGTCCGTGCGATTGCCAATCGGGCGGCGTGCGCCCGCACGTACGATAAGCCCCGCCTCGCCCGCGGCGGCAGCGGTGCGGAACAGGCTGGAGACCGAGACGTCGAGAACCTTGGCCATTTCGCGCAGGTCATCAATGGTGGGTTCAGATATGTCGCGTTCCACCTGGCTAAGCCAACCGACCGACCGGCCAAGCGCAGATGACAGATCATGCAACGTCATCTGCCGCGCCTTGCGCAGGGCGCGCAAGTCCGCGCCTAACGTGCGCGTATCAGGGGGCAGGTCATGCAGCATTGCGACTCAGGTGGTGAAAAAATCGTCCGTTTTTTCATTTTGCCTGAAAGTAACGGAATCGCAAACGAAAAGTTAGCCGCAGCGCAGCAATTCTTAACTCGGATTCCTAGCACGTTTACTTGGTAAATACAGCCCCAAGGATCGCTGTCAGGCCGGCAACGTCGCCGTCGTCAAATGCATCAGGCTGATCGCTGTCGATATCAAAGACGGCGATAACCGTTCCGGTGCAGTCAAAAACCGGCAGAACAAGTTCTGAGCGGGTTGACGTCGCGCAGGCGATATGGCCCGGAAAAGAGTCAACATCCGCGACGCGCTGGACCGTGCCGGTGCGCGCTGCCGCGCCGCATACCCCCCGTGAAAACGGGATCACAAGGCAGCCGTGGCCGCCCTGGTAAGGGCCAATTTTCATCAACTCTGGCGCGACAACGCGGTAAAACCCTGTCCAATCGAACCGGTCGTCACTGTGATGCACCTCGCAGGTGACCGTCGCCATCAAGGCGACAAGGTCGTCCTCGTCCGCCGTCAAGGCCGCGATGGATTTCGCAAGGTCATCATAGTTGACCCGTGTCATGGCCGTTCGATCGCTATCGCAGTGCCTTCGCCGCCGCCAATGCAGATCGCCGCAACGCCGCGCTTGAGCCCCCGCTTTTCGAGCGCGTTCAACAGCGTCACGATAATGCGTGTGCCAGATGCGCCGATGGGATGACCAAGCGCGCAGGCACCACCATTCACGTTCATCTTGTCGCGCGAGATGTTCAGTTCATGCATGAAGGCCATCGGCACCACGGCAAAGGCTTCGTTGACCTCCCACAGGTCGACGTCGTCAACGGACCAGCCGATCGACTTGAGCAACTTTTGCGCCGCCGGAACCGGCGCAGTCGTGAACCAGCCGGGGGCCTGGGCATGGCTGGCATGACCAACGATGCGTGCGCGATAGGGTTCGTCCGTCCCTGCTGCAAGAACAAGCGCCGCTGCGCCGTCTGAAATGCTTGACGCATTGGCCGCCGTAACAGTGCCATCCTTGCGAAAAGCCGGTTTCAGTGTCGGGATTTTGTCGGGGCGGGCCTTTGCGGGCTGTTCATCCGCCGCGATCACGGCCTCGCCCTTTCGGGTTGTCAGTGTCACCGGCGTAATTTCATCCTCGAACGCACCCGATTCAGCCGCCGCAAGCGCGTTTGACAGCGACTTCAGCGCATATTCGTCCTGCGCATCCCGGGTGAATTGAAACTTTTCGGCGCAATCTTCGGCAAAGGTGCCCATCAGGCGCCCCTTGTCATAGGCATCTTCCAGACCATCCAGAAACATCGAATCCTGCACCTGCTGATGACCGATCCGCGCGCCGCCGCGCAATTTTGGCATCAGGTAGGGTGCATTTGTCATGCTTTCCATGCCACCTGCAACAATCACATCCGCGCCGCCAAGGGCAATCTGGTCATAAGCCAGCATCGTCGTTTTCATGCCGGAACCACACATCTTGTTCAGGGTGGTTGCCGGGACTTCGTCGCCAAGGCCCGCGATAAACCCGGCCTGACGCGCCGGTGCCTGACCCTGACCGCCGGGCAGAACACAGCCCATCAGGACCTCGTCCGCGGTTGTTACGCCTGCCTGTTCAAGTGCCGATTTGATCGCCGCGCCGCCCAATGTTGGTGCGTCAACTTCGGCGAAAACGCCCTGAAATCCACCCATCGGTGTGCGGGCAGCCCCTTTGATAACAACGTCGCGCATTGCATCCTCCACAAGAATTGAACGGTCGTTTTATTCTATATGCCCGAGCGATGCGGGATGCAAATCAGCGAAAGCCCACAAAGGACCACAATCAGGTCATTGGCCTGCCCCAGTCGTTGCGCACAAGTGGGCTTGTAGCTGCATAGGCTCACCCGGCGTCGCTCAGTCATTGCCCCCACCCAGTTGGGCGACGTCGGGATCTTACCCCCCTTTTTTCCGTTCGACTATGCACGCAAGCGATTGCATCCGCTGATGTTTCACCTAGTTTTGCCGCGATCAATGGGGGATGCATCATGCGCGACTTTCACCTGCCGGGCCGATCTGCGACCTACGCCTGCAATGGCATGTGCGCCACGTCGCACCCGCTGGCTGCGAAGGTTGCGGTGCAGATGCTGGAGGCCGGCGGCAATGCGATGGACGCCGCCATTGCCGGTGCGATTCTTCTGGGTATTGCCGAACCACAGATGACCGGGATTGGCGGCGATTGTTTTGCACTGTTCACACCGCCGGGCGAAGATCGCGTGATTGCGCTGAATGGCTCAGGGCGTGCGCCGGCGGGCCTGTCTGCAGACCGGCTGCGCGCAGATGAGCACAAGATTTTTCCAAAGACTGCGGTTGATGCGGTCACGGTGCCCGGCGCGGTTGATGCCTTTTGCCGCCTGTCGCGGGATTGGGGCAAGCTGGGGATGCGTGCCGCCTGTGCCCCCGCGATCCACTACGCAGAGGCAGGCATTCCCGTTGCACCACGGGTCGCTGCGGATTGGGTAGGCGATTCTTCTGTTTTGACAGGGCAGGCAAAGGCCGACTATCTGATCGCAGGCAAGGTCCCCCGCCCCGGACAGATTTATCGCGCCCCCAAGATGGCCGCGGCCCTGCGCCACATCGCGATGGACGGGCGTGCCGGCTTTTATGAAGGCGAGGTGGCCGAAGACATGGTGGACAGCCTGCGCGCCTGTGGCGGCACCCATACGCTTGCCGATTTCGCGGCGACGCAAAGCGACTATGTTGACCCGGTTGCGGGCGGGTATGGCGGGCTTGAGCTGCTGGAACATCCCCCCAATGGCCAGGGTGCCACCGCAATCCTGCTGCTAAATATTCTCAGCCATTTTGACATCGCGGGGATGGCCCCCTTTGGCGCGGAGCGGGCCCATATTGAGGCCGAGGCCACCAAACTGGCCTATGATGCACGTGACCGTTTCCTTGCTGACCCGGATCACATGGCACGGCTGGATCATCTGCTGTCATCTGATACTGCCGCAAAGCTCGCAGCCCTGATCGACCCGGCGCGCGCCCTGCCCGCGGCACTGCCCGGAGCGGGAGCCGTCCACAAGGACACGATCTATATCACTGTCGTTGACAAGGACCGCATGGCGGTGTCGCTGATCTATTCGATTTTCAATGGTTTTGGATCCGGCATCAGCTCTGACAAGTTCGGGATCCTGTTCCACAACCGCGGCGCCGGGTTCAACCTAATCCCCGGCCACCCGAACGAGGCGGCCCCCGGCAAACGCCCGATGCACACAATCATCCCCGCCATCCTGCGCAGGCGAGGCAAGCTTTTGATGCCGTTTGGGGTAATGGGAGGGCAATACCAATCCGCAGGCCATGCGCGATTTGTCAGCAATGTCACCGATTTTGGCATGGACCCGCAGGCCGCGATCGATGGCCCGCGCGCATTTGCCTACCAAGGCGCGCTGCGGGTCGAAAACGGCTATGGCGACGCGGTGAAACAAGCGCTGAGCGATCTGGGCCACACTGTCGTAGCCCCGCCCAGCGCCATTGGCGGTGCGCAGGCGATCCTGATCGGGGAGGATGGTGTGTTGATCGGTGGATCAGACCCGCGCAAGGATGGTTGCGCGCTTGGATACTGACTGGCGGGGCGCGTCCGACATGACGCCGCACAGTGCGTGGATCAGTTCAACTGCACCTGCAGCGGATAATGGCCGTCCTCAAACGGGCCAAACAGGTCGTCTAGATCGGGGTGTTCCACAGGTTCACCGGAATAGTCGGCAACGAGGTTTTGCTCTGACACATAAGCGACGTAATAGCTTTGGTCATTTTCCGCGAGCAAATGATAGAACGGCTGATCCTTGGAGGGACGGGAGTCCTCTGGAATCGCCTCATACCAGGCTTCGGTATTTGAAAACATCGCATCCACATCAAACACCACGCCACGAAACGGATGTTTGCGGTGTCGGACAACTTGTCCCAAATGGTATTTTGCACGCGTCTTGAACATATTAAGCGTCCCCCGTAGTCGTTCTAGACCCGCTAAACCGCTGAGTCTATGTCAACAGGGCGTTAATTAAGGAAACAGTCTGTGAACCTTGTCCTTACAGTCATGGGGATCACCGCCCCAGTTTTTGGTCTGGCGGCGATCGGATATGCTTGGGTCCGGCTTGGATTCGAGTTCCGATTGCAGTTCGTAACGCGGCTTGCAATGACACTTGCCGTGCCTTGCCTGATCTTTGTTTCTCTGATGCAGACAGAGATTGACCCTGCGGCATTGGCCGATATCTCAATGGCCAGTTTCTTAGGTTATGCTATTGTAAGCGTTATATTTTTCGCAATTGTAAGGCTAGCTCGGTTCAATCAACAGACCTATCTGGCGCCTTTGGTTTTCGGCAATACCGGCAATTTGGGTCTACCCTTGGCATTATTTGCCTATGGCGATGTTGGTCTTGGGTATGCGGTTGTTGTTTTTGCGGTGATGGCCGTCTTTTCCTTCACGATTGGCGTCTGGCTTGTCGCGGGTGGCGGATCGCCTTGGCGCGTGCTGAAGGAACCGATGGTCGGCGCAACGCTGCTTGGCGGCCTGTTCCTGTGGCAGGGCTGGGAAACGCCAGTCCCGTTGACCAATATGTTGTCGCTGATCGGGCAAATGGCCATTCCGCTGATGCTGATTACCCTTGGCGTCGCTCTGGCGCTGCTGCAAATCAAGGCGCTGAGACCAGCAATTGTCCTGTCACTGATCAAGGCAGCGGTCTGTGTGGCCGCGGGCGTTTTCGTATCAATATGGTTTGACCTGCCTCCGATTGCGGCGGGTGTTCTTATTCTGCAAATTTCCACGCCGGTTGCGGTCACATCTTACATGCTGGCTGAAAAATATGGTGCTGACGCGCAGTCTGTTGCGGGACTCGTCGTTGTGTCGACCCTGCTGTCTCTGGTCACTTTGCCGCTTATCCTGGCATTTGTGATCTGATCAGGCGGCCTTAGCCGTTTTCAGAACGACATTCCCGCGCTATACTTACAAAAAACAAAGATAAGCGAGAGGCACATGAGCAGTTTCTTTCGCGCCGCAATTGTTATTCTACTGCTGGGAAGCTGTTCCAGCGGATATAACTCGGCGCCGCGCAATTTGGACAATGCCTGTTCGATCGTGTCAGAGCGGCCGTCATATTTACGGGCGTTCAAGCGGGTCGAACGCAAATACGGCGTGCCGGTGCCCGGCCTGATGGCGATGATCTATCAGGAAAGCAAATTCATCTCGAACAATCGCCCGCCACACCGCTACGCACTGGGTGTGATCCCGATCGGGCGGCAAAGCTCTGCCGTTGGGTACAGTCAGGCGCTTGACGGCACCTGGGCAGAGTATCAGCAAGCGGGCGGCGGACGCGGGGCCAAGCGGGATGATATTGACGCCGCCACCGATTTCATGGGCTGGTACATGGTGCAGACCGTCGCAGAAACCGGCGTGCCGATCTATGACATCCGCAACCAGTATCTGGCCTATCATGATGGGCGCACGGGATATCTGCGGGGCACCTGGAAATCAAAAAGTTGGCTGATCCGGATCGCGGGCGAGGTCGAAGCGCGTGCATTGATGTATGATCAACAGCTTCGGTCCTGCGGGAAACGCTAGCCTGCCGGCTTTTTTGCCGTGATCACATGGGCCGAGGTGTCGAAAGTCACCTCTTCCGGGGTGCCTGCATGATGGGCCAGCCTGTCAGCCGCGATATTCAGAATTGCGGTGATCCTGTCTTCGGGCAATGCGATGCCGAACAGCGGCAACCAACCGCGCAGCTCTGCCTCGACCAAGGTACCAAGACCAGGAAACCGCGCCTGTGCGGTTTGGGTTTTGACCACAACATCGTCAAAGCCAGCCCGAGACATCATGTCCACGACTGCCGCAGCTGCGCCAAGGCTGAAGGGTATGCGCACCGCATTGCCCGCCTCTGCGCTGATTTCGGTATCCAGCAAGGCCGCGACATCGCGATAGACGGGGTTTTCAGACAGATCATTCCAAACCGCAATGGCGCATTGCCCGCCCGGCCTTAGCACGCGCAACATATCGGCCAGGGCTGCAGCTGGGTCGGCAAAGAACATCAGTCCGAACTGGCTGGCCACGCAGTCAAAACGGCCGGCATCAAAGGGCAGGCTTTCCGCGTTGCCCTGCACCCAGGCGATGTCTGGTGCCATTTCCGCGGCCACAGCGATCATGCCGGCGCCTGCGTCCAGACCAGCAATGTCGCCTGCCGGACCGATGCGGGCCTGCGCATCGCGCGCCAGAATACCCGTGCCGCAAGCGACATCCAGAAAGGAAACGCCTGCGCCGAGGTCAAGTTCGCGCAGCACATGGCCGGTCCAGGGCCCGCACAGGCAGGGCACAAAAAGCGCCTCATATCCGCGCGCGGCACTGATTTCTGCGGTGCTGGCGGTGCTGTTCATCTGGTGATCCCCCAATGGTCAAGCGACGCCATGTATAGCACATGCCGCCCCTTGCCCCAAGAATCGCCCTAGCCGCCGCGCGCGTTGGTTTCGGCGATGATGTTGAATTTGGCATCGCTGATCGATCCGCCCGCGACAAGATCGTTCAGGATAACCGTGGTGGTTTCGCCGACATCATCCGTAACGATCCATTGGCGCAGCTCAACCGGATTGGCGGTAAATACCAGTTGAATATTGCCGTACTGCGGGTTCTCAGGGTCTTGCGCGGTAATCGTGGTTGTCGTGCCATCACTGGTATGGCCGGTCACCATCTGCGCCCGGCCCAGATCGACGTTGCGGGCCAGAATGATGCTAAGCGGCGTTTGATTGAGCGGGTAACGCTCGGGTCCGGTGTTGGAGCGCGGATCGAAGATCGCGACCGACCCACCGCCTGCCATGACCAACGAATTGTCGGGCGGGTTGTATTCAAACCGGATCTTGCCGGGTCGTTTGATGTAGATTTGCCCGGTGGACAATGTGCCGTCCCCGTTGATCTGGGTAAAACCACCCTGCGCCGTCAGCAACCCGTTCAGGTAGTTGGACACCTCGCCCAGTGACAATTGCTGGGCCTGTGCCGGTCCCGCCACAGCGCCAAGCGCAATGGCAGCCGTGCCTGCAAGGAAATGTCGTCGTGTAGTCATCGTGTCACCTTTGGATCGTTCCGGGCTTGTTTCACCCTTTTCAGATAGGGGCACAACACCGCAATCACAGGCGTTAAGCGATAACATGCCTGTGCAAATGCCTATCGCGCGGCACGATACCAGTTTGCCAGCGCATTCCTGTCATCATCTGGCAGATTGGTGATATTTGCAGGCGGCATCGCATGGCTGACGGCAGCCTGCAGATAAATCTCGCGCGCGTGGCGGGCCACATCGGCTGGCGTTTCCAGAAAGACCCCCTTGGGAGCCCATTGCAGATTGCCCCAGACGGGCTGGCGCGCATGACACATCGCACAGCGCCCTGAGACGATCTGATGCGCCGCGTCAAAACCGTCGGCAGCGGCAAATCGGGCCTCATAGGGGGTGAGGTCACGCGCCATTGAATCCTCATAAGTATCATGGCCGGGAAAGGTCGACAGCCAGGCGATCAGGATGAACAGCAGGGCCGTCGCGGCCCATGTCCAGTTCGGCTGCCCCTGCCGCGCGTGCATGGAGTTGAAATAATGTCGGATCGTCACGCCCATCAGGAACACCAGCGCGGCAATGATCCAGGCGTATTCGGTCCCAAACGACAGCGGATAGTGATTGCTGAGCATCAGGAAAATCACCGGCAGTGTGAGGTAGTTGTTATGGGTGGAGCGCAGTTTTGCGATCTTGCCATATATGGGGTCCGGGGTGCGTCCGGCCTTAAGGTCGTCCACCACAACGCGTTGGTTGGGCATGATGATCAGGAACACGTTGGCGGTCATGATCGTGGCAGTAAAAGCCCCCAGGTGCAGCAAAGCCGCACGGCCGGTAAAGACCTGATTGTAGCCCCACGACATCACCACCAAAAGAACAAACAACAGCAGCATCAGGGCGGTTGGCTGATTGCCCAAGGGCGACTTGCAAAGGAAGTCATACACCAGCCAGCCAATTGTCAGCGATGCTGCGGACAGCAATATGCCTTGGAAAACGGACAGGTCCGCCTTGTTGGGATCAATCAGGTAAAGCTCGGCTCCGACCCAATAGACGACAGCCAGCATCGCGAAGCCCGACAGCCAGGTCGCATAGCTTTCCCATTTAAACCACGTCAGGTGCGCGGGCATTTCAGCCGGGGCAACCAGATATTTCTGGATGTGGTAGAATCCGCCACCATGCACCTGCCATTCTTCGCCGTCAGCAGGCCCCGGAAGATCCCGGTTCAGCCCTAGATCCAACGCGATGAAATAGAAGCTCGACCCGATCCAGGCAATCGCAGTTATGACATGCAGCCATCGCACAGCAAAGGCGAGCCAGTCCCAAAGGATTGCGACATCATACATTTTACTATTCCCTAGCGGTCATCGCCCTGACGCTATTAAGGACTTTGCCAAGATGGAAGAGTTGATATGACCCGTTACCCCCGCGACATGTCAGGGCATGGCCCGGATGTTCCTGATGCAGCCTGGCCAAATGGCGCGCGGATCGCCGTGCAAATCGTGGTGAACTACGAAGAGGGCGGCGAAAACTGCCTGCTGCATGGTGATCCTGCCTCTGAGGCGTTCCTGTCGGAAATTGTCGGGGCGACGGCCTGGCCGGGGCAGCGACACTGGAACATGGAAACGATCTATGAATATGGCGCGCGGGCCGGGTTCTGGCGGCTGTACCGCCTGCTGCGAGACGTGCCCGTCACCGTTTTTGGCGTCGCGACGGCGCTGGCCCGGTCCCCCGAACAGGTCGCCGCGATGAAAGACGCAAAATGGGATATCGCCAGCCACGGCCTGAAATGGATCGATTACAAGGACATGGCGGAAGATGAGGAGCGCGCCCATATCGCCGAGGCCATCCGCCTGCACACCGAAGTGGTCGGCACGGCACCGCGCGGGTTCTATCAAGGCCGGGCAAGCATGAATTCAGTGCGGCTGGGTGCTGAGGCTGGGTTTGAATGGCTGGCGGACAGCTATGCTGATGACCTGCCCTACTGGCAGCGGATCGGGCGGGAAGACCATTTGGTAGTGCCCTATACGCTTGATTGTAACGACATGCGGTTTGCCACACCGCAGGGCTTTAATTCTGGCGAGCAGTTCTTTGAATACCTCAGGTCCAGTTTCAATGAGCTTTACATCGACGGCGGGCGCATGATGTCCATCGGTCTGCATTGCCGTCTGGCCGGGCGACCCGGTCGCACCGAAGCCTTGCGCAGGTTCCTGGCCTATGCCCGCGATCACGGTGGAGTCTGGTTTGCCACCCGTAGCGAGATTGCGGATCATTGGCGCAAGACCCACACCGCGCCCACGCAGCACCGCCCCTCAGCCATGGATCGCGCACAGTTTGTCGCGGCGTTTGGCGGCATATTTGAACATTCACCCTGGATCGCTGAGCGTGCACATGGATTTGAACTTGGCCCGTCCCATGACAGCGCGGCGGGAGTTCACAACGCATTGTGCCGCGCCTTTCGGTCGGCGTCGCAGGATGAGCGGATCGCTGTATTGAACGCCCACCCCGACCTTGCGGGCAAACTTGCCGCGGCAAAGCGGCTGACCACCCATTCCACCACGGAGCAAGCCTCTGTCGGGCTTGACGCCCTGACCGATGCCGAACGCGAGACGTTTGAGCAGGCGAATGCGGCTTATGTGGAAAAATTCGGGTTTCCCTTCATCATCGCGGTGCGCGACAACACCAAGGATGACATTCTGCGCGCTTTTGAAGCACGGCTGCAAAACGACCGGGAAACCGAGTTCGCCACTGCCTGCGGGCAGGTCGAACGGATCGCAGAATTGCGCTTGCGGGACATGTTATGAAGATTACCGCGCAGCGTATGACCGCTACCGCATTTGCACCGTTTGGCGACGTGCTTGATTGTGCAGGCGAACCCGACACGGTCATCAATGCCGGGCTATGCGACCGGTACCACGACCGCGCAATTCTTGATTTCGGCGACGGCCGCGCCGGTATCAGCCTATTTGAAGCCAAGCCTCGAAGCTTTCCCTACACGTGTGATCTGCTTGAACGCCATCCGGACGGTAGTCAGGCATTCATTCCGATGCACATGCACCCGTTCCTCGTGATCGTCGCGCCGGACAACAAGGGCGTGCCGGACAATCCAATCGCTTTCCTAACCAACGTCGGCCAAGGCATCAATTTCCACCGCAACACGTGGCACGGCGTGCTGACGCCGCTTTATGAACATGGTCTTTTCGCCGTCATTGACCGAATCGGAGCGGGCGCGAACCTTGAGGAACACCACCTGGACACGCCGTTTCAGGTTGTCGCGGGCTAGCGCGCCGCCATCCGCAATGCCATGTCGATCATCCGCGCCGAAAAGCCCCATTCGTTATCGTACCAGCCGAAAATCCGCACCTGTCGGGCGGCTGTGACCATCGTTTCCGGTGTCGCAATGACCAGCGATTCCGGGCGGCCGCGCAGGTCGGACGACACAAGGGGCAGATCAATCGCCCCGATGATACCGGGGCAAACTTTGCGCAGCATTGCGTTCAGCCCGTCCACGGTGACGTCCGTTTCCAGCGTTGCGGTCATGTCCACGGCAGAGACGCTGGCCACGGGCACCCGCACCGCGGCACCGCTTAGCTGAGATTTCAGGTCCGGCAATACCTGTCGGATCAACCGCGTCGCGCTGGTGGTCGTTGGCACCATTGAAAGCGCACCGCCACGGCTGCGGGCCATGTCACCGCGGGGCGCATCCACCATCGGCTGTGATGATGTATAACAGTGGATTGTGGTCAGATGCGCCGAGACCAGCCCCAGCTGATCTTGCAGACACCGCACAAGCGGCGCCTCTGCGTTGGTGGTGCAGGATCCGTTTGAGACGATGCGATGATCCCCAAGCATGTCATCATTTGCCCCGATGACGATTGTCTTATCCGCCGCATCCGACGGGCCAGAGATCAGCACATTGCGCGCACCGGCCATGAGGCTGCGCGCGGCGATGTCGCGGGTCTTGGCGTGGCCGGCGCATTCCAGCACAACATCTATGTCAGCAAGATCGAGGGTCGAGATATCCGTGGTCTGCGTGACGGGGATACGGTGCGCGCCCACAACAAGGTGTCCGTCATCGGCGCACACGGCATCCGGGAAGGGCCCAAAGATGGAATCGTAGCCAAAGAGATAAGCACACATATCCAGCGGGGCGATATCGTTGATCAGCGCCACCTCGATCCCCGCATCGGTGCGGCTGGTCAGCAATTGCCGCAGGATCGTGCGCCCGATGCGCCCGAACCCGTTGATCGCGATCCGCAGGGTCATATCGTCAGCGCCACGTGGCGGTTCACGTCCTTATAGAGCAAATAGCGGAAGGGACCGTCACCCGTGGCACGGCAGGCTTGGGGACAGAAGGCGCGCAGCCACATGTAATCGCCCGGCCCGACAGTGACCCAATCGTCGTTCAGACGATATTCGGCGGTGCCCTCAAGCACGTATAATCCGTGCTCCATCACATGCGTCTCCATAAAAGGGATGACCCCGCCGGGCAGAAAGTTCACGATATTGACGTGCATGTCATGGGCCAGATCGGTGGGGCTGACAAAGCGGGTGGTTGACCATTTCCCGCCCGTTTCAGGCATTTCGATGCGTGGCGCATCATCGTCATGGCTTACAAAGGCGGCAGGCACGCCGATCCCGTCGGCCGGGACATAGGCCTTGCGCAGCCAATGAAAGGTAAAGGCATCGGCGTGATCATTCTTAACCGTCCAGTCGCTGCCGGGCGGCAGATAGGCATAAGACCCCGGACGCAGCAAATGGGTTTGCCCGGCGATTGTCAGCTCTCCGTGACCGGCAACGACAAAGATCACGCCTTCGGCCCGGGGGTTGGTCTCGGGCCGGTCCGCGCCACCCAGATGGGCAAGCTCAACGATGTAATGACTGAAGGTTTCCGCAAATCCGGACAGCGGGCGCGCGATGATCCACATCCGCATACCAGTCCAGCCCGGCAGAAAACTGGTGGTGATGTCGCGCATCGTATCGGCCGGGACATAGGCATAGGCTGGCGTGAACACGGCACGTTCATCCAGCGTTTTGCCCTGCGGCGGCAGACCTGCGGGGGGTGTGGCATAGGTACTCATCGGCGCGCTCCTTCAACCCATATCTGGACCAGAATTGCGGGTGTGGAAAGGGGGCGCGGACGGCAATTGCGGCGCAGACCGGATGTCCCGGTTAGCGCCACAGGCTTAATGTTGTTCCGGCACAAGGATTTCGCGCTTGCCAACATGGTTGGCCGAGGACACGACGCCTTCGTCTTCCATTTGTTCGACCAGACGCGCCGCCTTATTATAGCCGATCGCCAGTTTGCGCTGAATATAACTGGTCGAACATTTGCGATCCTTGATCACGATGGCGACCGCCGTGTCATAAAGCGCGTTTTCGCTGTCAGAGCCATCGCCCAGCCCCAGCACCAGATCAATGCTGCTTTCGGCATCCTCTGACGGACCCTCAACGACGCCGGACATATATTCAGGCGGACCAAAGCCCTTGAGGAAGTTGACGATTTCCTCAACCTCTTCGTCGCTGCAGAACGGGCCATGCACGCGGGTAATCTTTGAACCGCCCGCCATGTAAAGCATGTCACCCATGCCGAGCAGCTGTTCTGCGCCCATTTCGCCCAGGATCGTGCGGCTGTCGATCTTCGAGGTCACCTGGAACGAAATCCGCGTGGGAAAGTTCGCCTTGATCGTGCCGGTGATGACGTCCACCGAGGGGCGCTGCGTGGCCATGATCAGGTGAATCCCCGAGGCCCGCGCCATTTGCGCCAATCGCTGAATGCAGGCTTCAATCTCTTTGCCGGCGACCATCATCAGATCGGCCATCTCATCTACGATCACAACGATGTATGGCAGGACTTCGGGCTGGAATTCTTCGGTCTCAAACACCGGATCACCGGTTTCGTCGTCAAATCCGGTCTGCACGGTGCGGCTGAACATCTCGTTCTTGCCTAGCGCGTCCTTCACCCGGCCGTTGTAACCATCGATGTTGCGCACGCCCATTTTGGACATCTTGCGATAGCGCTCTTCCATCTCGCCCACGACCCACTTCAAGGCCACAACGGCCTTTTTCGGGTCCGTTACGACAGGCGACAGAAGATGCGGGATTCCGTCATAGACCGACAGTTCCAGCATCTTGGGGTCAATCATGATCATCCGGCATTCTTCCGGCGTGAGCTTGTAAAGCAGTGACAGGATCATCGTGTTGATCGCCACGGATTTACCCGAGCCGGTTGTTCCGGCAATCAGCAGGTGCGGCATTTTGGCAAGGTTGGCGATGATCGGCTCACCGCCGATGTCCTTGCCCAGCGCAAGCGGCAGTTTCTGGTTGCCATCGCCAAAATCGCGGTGGCTGAGAATTTCGCGCAGCACCACTTTTTCGCGGTTTTCATTGGGCAGTTCGATCCCGATGACCGACCGCCCCGGCACTGTTGAGACACGCGCCGACAGGGCCGACATGCTGCGCGCGATATCATCGGCCAACCCGATCACCCGGCTGGCCTTCAAACCCGGTGCGGGTTCAAGTTCATACATCGTGACCACGGGACCGGGGCGCACGCTGACAATTTCGCCTTTGACGCCATAGTCATCAAGCACGCTTTCCAACATGCGCGCGTTTTCTTCCAACGCCTCGTCCGACAGCACATGCCGCTGTATTTCAACCGGATTGGTCAACAGGTTCAGCGGTGGGTGTTCGTAGTCCGCGTATTTGTCCTCAAACTGCAAGGTCGGCTGGGCTTCGGCCTTGGCTTGCTTTGATTGGGCAGCCTTGGGCGTTGCATGCACAACCTTCTTGGGGGCGGCCGCATCAAAAAGCGGTTCGGCAACAAGCGGTTTCGCCTCAGCACGCGGCAGGGAAGAGCGTTGATAGACCGCAGGGGCCGCCGGGGCAGTTGCTTGCGGTTCTTCGGTGAGGACATCCTCAAGCACCGTTGCTTCGTCCATTGGTGGCTCTGCCATTTCCAGCGGCGGGATCGTGGGCGGCGTTTCACGGTCAAGGATCATCGGGCGTGGCCCCTTGCCGGCCGTCAACGACGGTTCAATCCGCACACCGGTCACCGTTGGCGGAACGACCGGCGCGACGCGGTTGCGGATCGCGTCACTGATCCGGGCAGAGACGCGCGCCTGATCGGGGGCGGGTGTGTCCTGGTCCAGCGGATCTTCAACCACAAGTTCATCCGCAGGCATCGCATCCGTGCGGCGCAGGAGGCCGGACAGTATCCCCTTGGATTGCGGCTGCGGCGCGCGGACAGGCGCAGCCAGCGATGGTGTTTCAGGTTCACCAGACGCACGGATCACCGGCGGCATCTTTCGGACCTGCGGGTCCGGATCCCGCGTCGGCATCACCGGATTTGCGCGCACGACAGCTGCGGCGCGGGCCTTGACGTCGGGCATCTTGATATCGCGCATTGCTGCGGCATCCTCTGCCGCTTCCTGCGCGCGGGCTGCTCGGGTCACCTGTCGGTCTTCGATCCGTGCGGCGATCGTGGCACGCGCACCGTTGGCCGCGCGCGCAGAGGCGCTTGCTCCACGCCCCAACAGCTTGAGTATCAGGGCATAAAGCATCACCGTCCCGACCAGAACAAACCGACCTGCGGTACGCAGTTCAGGTTTGGTAAAGCCAAGCGCAAAAGCGACCAGCGCGAGCGTCACAATGCCGGTGATCAGCGACATCAGCTTGACCCCCAGTGCCGCACCAAACGGAACAATCGTCAGGACCACGCCCAGAACGGTATCGCCAAACAGGCCGCCCAATCCAAAGTTTGGCGGCCATGTGGCGCCCGGTGTCAGGGTCGCGGTGTAAAGCGATGCGGCAGCAATCGCGATCGGTGCAAAGATCACCCGGCTGATCGCGCGGTCTTCGCCGCGGTGCATCACAAAACGCGCGCCCCAGGCCAGCAGCACCAAGGGCAGCACCCAAATGCCCTTGCCGACAATCATCATCAAAGGCGCAGCCGTTGCCGCACCAAACCGGCCGAGCCAGTTCTGCACCGGCGCATCGGTGGCGGAAATCCATGACGGGTCATCGGGCGTGTAACTGCCAAACATTGCCGCAACCATCAGCCCCAGCATGATCAGGGCAAAGCCCAGCAGTTCCTTGCTACGCTTTTCCAACGCCGCCTGCGTCGTGCTATCCAAAAGCGGATCGCGTTGCCGAGACTGATAAGTTGCCATGATACGTTTCCCTTAACCTGTGATGCAGTCGCGAAGCAGGGTAAGCCCGCGCTGCACGTCTTCTATTGGGGCGACCAGTGCCACCCGGATGTAATTTTCACCCGGATTGCCATCCGGTGTGTCGCGACTGATGTAGGCCCCCGGCAGCGTGCGTACGCCACTTTCGCGCCACAGCCGCAGGGCTGTTTCCTCTCCGTTGCCAACGGGCAGCCACAAGAAGAACCCCGCTTCGGGGGAATGATAACCGGGCAGATTGCCCAGAATGCGATCCGCTGCGTCAAACTTGTCTTGATAGAGCTTGCGGCTGATGGCGACGTGATCCTCATCCGCCCAAACCTGCGCGGAAAGCGTCTGGATCGGGCCGGGCAATGGTGCGCCGGCATAGGCGCGCAACTGGCGGATACGAGCGATGCTTTTGGGACCGCCGGCACAGAACCCGGACCGCAACCCCGCAAGGTTCGACCGTTTCGACAGGGAATGGAACACAATGACCCGCTCGGGGCTGGCACCCACTTCGGCGGCCATTTCCAATGCGCCGGGCGGCGGCGCGTCGCGGTAGATCTCGGAATAGCATTCATCCGCGAAGATGATGAAATCGTGGCGTTCGGCGAGTGCAAACAGGTCGCGCCAATAGGCCTTGTCGGCCACTGCACCCTGCGGATTTGCGGGGCTGCAGATATAGGCAATTGCGGTGCGATCCAGCACATCCACCGGCACGGATGCGAAATCAGGCAGATGGCCCGTTTCCGCCGTCGCATTCACAAATACCGCATCGGCCCCGACTGACAGGGCAGCAACCCCATAAACCGGATAAAACGGATTGGGTGACAGGACGACGGGCCGCTGTCCTGCCTTGGTCGCCGGGCAAAGCGCCATTGCCGCGTTATAGAGCCCTTCGCGCGTGCCATTCAGCGCCATGATCTGATCCTTGGCGACGATCACCCCGTAGCGACGGTGCAACCAGCCGCCAATCGCATCCAGCAGCGCCGGTTCGCCATTATTGTCAGGGTATTTCGCAAAGCGTGCCATTTCGGCATTCAGCACCTCGGGCACGAAATCGGGAAAGGCGTGCTGCGGTTCACCAATGGTCATGTTGATCGGCTCACCGCCCGGTTGGACAGGATCCAGCAGTCCACGCAAACGTGGCCACGTCGCAACCGGAAGGTCCGCAAACCGCTTGGATAAATCCATAACTGCCTCAACATGCGGGATCATTTGCGTCCCGCTTTGAACACAGACTAGCGCTCTGGTCCCTGTGCTGTCCAGAATCAGCGGGGGTCAATCAGCGGCATTGCGACTGAATTGTGTCTTTTAGGCCAGCGCCGTTTCGGCGGCCGCACTCAGGCGCAACAGGCGCGCCTCCTCCTCAGGGGCGGCGTTCAGCAGAATCCCGCAGGAAGGCACACCGGTGGGAAGTGTGGTTGCGCATAGCCCCATCAGGTTGGCCAGACGTGTATTGCGCAGGGCAAGAAGGTTGGCGGTCCGGTAATAGTCGTCATCAGTCATCAGTCGCTGAATATCGGGTGGCAGGATGGGCGCCGCTGGCAGGATGACGGCGTCGAAACCCGCTGTCCGTGCCGCATATTCTGCCCGGATCGCCCGCAGACGCGTCCAGTCGGCGATATATGTCGCGGCTGCGACATCCCTGCCCAGCCGCACCCGTTCCAGGATTTGCGGAAGCATCTTGTCGGGCGCGGCCTCGACCCGGTCGCCCCACCAGGCATAGGCATCTGCGGTGAACAGATCGCCCCCAATTGCATAAGCATCTGACAAGGCAGGATATTCAAAGGGTATGATGGTCGCCCCGGCGTTCTGCAATCGGTCTCGAGCAGAGTTGAAGGCCGCGCGCGGTGCATCCGCAACATCGTCCATGACCACCGTTTGCAACACGCCAAGGCGCGCACCGTCGAGGGAGACGTCTGAAAGATCGGCCATTTTCCCACCATCAAGCGCGGCCAAAAGCAAGGCCGCGTCAGCGACGGTGCGACAGAGCGGCCCCACCGTATCAAATGTCAGGCAAAGCGGCACAACGCCATCCAGCGACAGGCGCCCATGCGTTGTTTTCAGGCCGACAAGATCATTCCAGGCGGCCGGGATCCGCACCGAGCCGCCGGTGTCCGACCCGATCGCCGCCGCAGCCAGCCCAAAGGCAACAGAGGCCGCCGCGCCAGAGGACGATCCCCCGGCCACTGCATCAGCATCGTGCACATTGGGCGAGGTCGCCGTCATCGGATTCAGCCCCAGCCCGGAAAAGGCAATTTCCGACATATGGGTCTTGCCCAGACAGACCAATCCGGCGGCGGTCGCGGCCCGCAGGACCGCGCAATCGGCCTGAGGCACCCGCCCGGCCAGCAATTGCGTGCCCGCCTCGGTCGCGACGCCGGCGGTGTCAAACAGGTCTTTCCAAGAGATCGGCACACCGTCTAGCGGCCCGCGCCGCAATCCGGCAGCGGCGCGCGCGCTGGCGGCGGTGGCTTCTGACCGGGCGCGGTCATGGGTGACGCGGGCATAGATGCGTTCGCGGTGCACATGGCCGTCAATTGCCGCAAGGAAGACCTCGGTCAGGGCAAGCGCGTCAATGCTGCCATCACCGATGCCCTGCCCTAGCGCCGCAGCCGTCATCCACCGCCATTGATCCATCACATCCTCCGCCTTTGGCGTGACGGTAGCGACGACGCGGCGCATGGACAATCCCGCGCGACCCGCGATATTGCAGGGCATGGACAGCGACATCATCATCGTCGGCGGTGGGCTGAATGGCCCGGCCTTGGCACTGGCAACCGCACAGGCCGGATTTTCGGTCACGATTATTGATGCATTGCCCGCAGACCGCCGTAAGAACCCGGCATTTGATGGCCGCAGCTACGCGCTGGCGCTCAGTTCACAACGACTGCTGAAGGCAATCGGCATCTGGCCCGCGGTCGCCGATCAAGCGCAACCGATGTTGGAAATCAAAGTGACCGATGGCCGGGCAGGCGAAGGACCCAGCCCCTGGGTCATGCATTTTGACCACGCCGAGATCGAAGAAGGTCCGATGGGCTACATGGTTGAGGATCGACACCTGCGCCGTGCCTTTCTGGATGCGATGGACGCAGAAACGCGTATCACCCATTTGTCGCAGGAAACCGTTATAGAACAATCCGTTGACAATGTCGCAACTGTGACCCTCGCCAGTGGCAAACGCTGCACCGGACGGGTTCTGATCGGCTGTGACGGTCGCGGCAGCGGCACTGCAAAACGCGCCGGGATTACCCGTACGGGCTGGGGCTATGACCAGACTGCCGTTGTCTGCTGCGTCGCCCATGACAAGCCTCATGGCGGGGTGGCACACCAGTTCTTCATGCCAAATGGACCGCTGGCGATCTTGCCGCTCAAGGGTCAGCGCAGCGCGATTGTCTGGTCCGAAAGCACCGCGCGGGCGCAGACACTCGGGGCCTTGGATGATGCCGCATTTCTTGCGGCGCTCAAGCCCGCGTTTGGCAGCTTTCTGGGTGAGATCAGCCTTGCCGGTGCGCGATTTGCCTATCCTTTGGGCCTGACGCTGGCGGATAAGTTCATCGCGCCGCGTGTCGCATTGGTCGGAGATGCAGCCCATGGCATCCATCCGATTGCCGGTCAGGGCTTGAATGCCGGTCTGCGCGATGTCGCAGCAATCGCACAGGTTCTGCAAGATGCCCGCCAACGTGGTGAAGACATTGGGAATCCGGCTGTATTGGCTCGTTATCAAACCTGGCGGCGGCCCGATGCGACCCGCATGGCGATTGCGACTGATGCGTTCAATAAGCTGTTTTCAAATGACAATCCGCTCCTGCGGACGGCCCGTGATCTTGGCATGGGTGTGGTAAACGCGCTGCCGGGGCTCAGACGCGGTTTCATCCGCGAGGCGGCCGGGCTTTCGGGCGAGTTGCCCAAACTGATGCAGGGCTAGTCCCTAGTCCAGCACCCGCGCTTCGTCGACCAGCATCACCGGGATGCCGTCCCGGATCGGGAACGCCAGATTGGCGGATTTCGACACCAGTTCCTGCGCTTCGGCGTCGTATTGTAAAACGCCCTGGGTGCGCGGACAAACCAGCGCCTCAAGCATTTTGCGGTCAAATCCGGCGTCCATTATTGCATCACCTCATCATATGCGCCGCCGCGCAAGGCATATTCGATCAGCGTCACCAGCGTCTCACGCCGGGTCTGTAACGATGGCGCCTCAAGCAGGGCTTGCTTGTCTTCGGGTTCGAACGGGCAAAGCATCGACAGCGAGTTTATCAGCAATTCGTCTTCGGCCTCACCCAGTGATTCCCAGTCGGTCTTAAGGCCCTGATCTTCAAAGAACCGCGATAAAAGCGCCAGAAACGGCGCGCGTTCGAAGCCGGGATCGTGTTCAGCGGGCCCCTGATCGCGGGTGAAATCATCCCAAGCCACATCGCAGCGCAGATAGGGCGTAAACCCTTCACGCTGTTCAGCAATGCGAAACCGCGACACGCCGGACAGGGTCACCATATAACGGCCATCTTCGGTTTCTGAAAATCCGGTCAGGCGTCCGGCGCAACCGATACTATGCAGTTGCCCCGGTTTTTCAGGCGCGTCGTATGGCTGCACCATGCCGATCAACCGCGCAGGCGTTTTCATCACGTCTTCCATCATCGCAAGATAGCGTGGCTCAAAAATGTGGAGCGGCAGGCGCGCGCGCGGCAACAGCAGTGCGCCCGGTAAGGGAAACACCGGAATCGTCTCAGGCAGTTCGGTGACTCTCATGCGCGTAAGATAGCCCGCTTGCCGGTTCAGGCAAATATCATCGACGACAATTTCCGACGCCCGTTCAACGCGATTGGGTCTTTTGCGTCCAGCGCGTCGAAAACCTTGAATAGCTGGGCCTTGGCGGCCCCGTCCTGCCAGTCGCGATCGCGGCGAAACAATTCAAGCAGGGTATCAACAGCATCCTGCGTTTGGCCATCCGCGTGCAATGCGATCGCCAGATCAAACCGCGCCTGATGGTCATCGGGGTCGGCCTCTACCTGCGCCAGCAGGTCGGCCACGGGACCGGCATTTGCGGCTTCGCTGGCCAGCGCGATTTTCGCGGCAACAGCCTCGAGCGCGGGATCGGTCGAAATTTCAGCTGGGGCACCGTTCAGGATCGCCTCGGCCTGGTCCACATCGTCCAGCGCGAGGTAGGACCGCACCAATCCGGCATAAGCTGCCACGTTGTTGGTGTCTTCCTGCAGGATGGCTGCAAAGGTTTCGGCGGCATCTGTTGCCGCGCCTTCGGCCAGCATCCCTTCTGCGGCTTCGATGGCGTCAGCCAGCCCATTGTCCGGCTCACCCGCGAGGTTTGCGACCTTTTCGACAAAGGTCTTGATTTCGGACGGGGGCAGCGCGCCCTGAAACCCATCCACAGGTTGGCCTTGATAAAAGGCATAGACGGTTGGAATCGACTGTACCCGCAACTGCCCAGCGTATCCGGGATTGGCGTCAACGTCGATCTTGACCAGCTTCACACGCCCGCCTGCCGCATTCACGGCGGCCTCGATATCCGGGCCAAGGGTCTTGCAGGGGCCACACCAGGTCGCCCAGAAATCAACGATCACCGGAGTCGTCTGCGAGGCTTCGATCACGTCCTGCATAAAGGTCGCGTCACTGCCATCAATGATGTGTTCGCCCGTCGGGGCGGCGGTCTGACCAAGTTCCAACATGGTTGCCTCCAAATGCGTGTTGCGCCCTATATGTGCGCAAGTGGCGCAAAGGCCAAGGGGGGTGATCGCTTTACCCCCTGCAAACCCACGACTAGGGTGCGGCCATGACCCAGACACTGATGACATTTGGCGACAGTAATACCTTTGGCACCCCGCCAATGGAGAACCACGACTTTCACCCCAGGATGGCGATGCGCTGGCCACTGGCCATGCAGGCCGATTTCCCCTGCACATTGCTGGAAGAGGGCCTGCCGGGACGTACCGCCTGTCAGATTGTCGCCACCGCCGAAGACAATCATCTTGATGGGCTGTTGGGGCTGCGGATCGCGCTGAACGCAAATGGTCCGATTGACCGGCTGATCATCATGCTGGGCACCAATGACTTGCAGCTGCGATTTGGCAAGACGCCCTGGGCGATAATGGCGGGTATCGCGGGCCTGCTAAGGATGGCGCATGAGCCAGCCATGCAGGCCCAGCACGGCGGCTTTGCCGTAACGCTGATCTGCCCGCCGCCGATTCTGGAAGTGGGCAGTTTCGTGCCGGAGTTTTATGGGGCGGCCGCCGCGTCACAGGCCCTGGCACCACTGCTGCGCGACCTCGCCGCACAGTGGAAGATCGACTTTATCGACGCTGGCGAGCACATCAGCCCCAGCCCCAAAGACGGTGTGCATTTTGATGCCGCCGCCCATGAGACCCTTGGCCGCGCCGTTGCCGCGCACCTGCATCAGCTGACCTGATTGGCCGTGGCCTAAAGATCAAATGTCGCAAAGACCGGCGCGTGATCGCTGGGTTGATCCCATCCGCGCACGTGACGCAGCACACGGCTGGAATGCCCCGCCGCGGCAATGTCACCTGTCGCCCAGATATGGTCCAGCCGCCGCCCCTTGTCCGCGCCGTCCCAGTCAGGCGAACGATAGGACCACCAGCTATAGAGCTGGCCTTGGGGAATATCGTTGCGTGTCACGTCAGCCCATCCGCCCGCGTCCTGCACCTCTGCCAGGTGTTCGACCTCAATCGGTGTGTGGCTGACAACTTTCAGCAGCTTCTTGTGGTCCCAGACGTCATCTTCGCGCGGGGCGATGTTCAAATCCCCCACCAGAATGGATTTTTGCGGTTTGTTGGCGTGATACGCGTCGCGCATCTCGGTCAGGTAGTCGAGCTTTTGGCCAAACTTTTCGTTGATTTCGCGGTCAGGCTTGTCGCCTCCCGCCGGCACATAGAAGTTGTGGATCGTGACGCCATTTTCCAAACGGCCCGCGATGTGGCGCGCATGGCCAAGCGCGGCATGATCAGCGGCCCCGGCCTCTGTGATCGGCAGTTTGGAAAAGATCGCAACGCCGTTGTAGCCCTTTTGCCCCCGACCCACGAAATGGCTGTACCCAAGGGATGCAAATTGCTCCATCGGGATCTTGTCCACAGGGCTTTTGCATTCTTGCAGGCACAGGACGTCTGGCCCCTCTTCTTGCATCAATCGCGCAACAAGGTTTTCGCGCAACCGAACTGAATTGATGTTCCATGTGGCAAGAGTAAAGGCCATCGAAGTCTCCTATTGTAGTGTAGCGCTGGGTTGGATACGCCCGGCCAAGATGCCCCGGCGGCTTTTGATGTCGGGGCACATGCGGGCCTTTGCTGCCGGATGGTCGCGATCCAACACACCCAGACGCACAAGAATCGCGGCGATTACCGCCTCGCTGGCACGGGTCGATCCGTCCGAAATCTTGACGGCGACACCCAGTTTCCTTTCCGGGATGATCGCGGTGAAGACACCTTCGGCCCCGGTCTTGATTGCGACACGCCCCGCGGTTGCGCGCATCAGGTCCGTACAGGCCCGCCGCTCGCCCGCCACCAGTTCCGGGAATGTCACCATCGCCTGAAAGAGCGATTGGGCGGCCCTGGCGCGGCTGTCTGCACGGTCACTCGCCGTTGCAAAAAACGCCATGGCACGGGCAAGACCGTGGATTGTGCAGGCGTGATTGGGCGCAGAGCACCCATCAATCCCATAGCCGGGGCTGGTTTCCTGCGTGACATCCTCAAACGCGGATTTGCAGGCCACCTGGACCGGATGATCTATCTGGTCATAGTCCGCACCCGCACCTAAATGTTTGTTAAGTGTCAGGAATCCCGCATGTTTTCCAGAGCAGTTATTGTGAACCTGGCAGGGTTTTTCATCGGCCCGGATTAGCGCATAGCGGGCGTCACGGTCATCCGGGATCTGCGGACCGCAGCGAAAATCTTCATCGCCAAGCCCCAGGTCAGCCAGCCACTGCGTCACTGGATCGGTGTGAATCGCCGCACCGTTATGCGAAGCGCAGGCCAGTGCCAGCTGCGCGGGGCCAAGCCCATGGGCCGCCGCTGCGCCACTTTCGATCAGCGGCAACGCCTGAATCATCTTGCAAGATGAACGGGGGTAAATCACGGTCGCAGGGTCACCCCAGGCCGCGGTTATCTGCCCATCACCATCGCAGACAACCGCATGTCCCTGGTGCACTGATTCCAACAGAGACCCGCGCCAAACTTCAACGAGATCGACAGGATTTGCCATATCTTGCCCCCCTTCGGGCGAAATGCCACATGGTTTCGTGCCCAATTTGGGCTTTCCCCATTGGGCGATTTTTTGCTACGGTCATGGCTATCGAGTTGAAAGACAACCTGCCAGTCGAAAAGGTGCCAACCAAGACGCACCTCGCCCTGACAGGTGCACCCAGAGGCAAGCACAGCTTGGAGGCTGTAAAGATGATTTCTAAATATTCGCGCGTGTTTGGCGTGGTGGCAGCCCTTATGACTGGCAGCTTCGCCCATGCGCAGGAAACCACCGACAACCGTGTAGCGGCCAATACTGACTGGTCGGTGTTTGTCGAAGACAATCCCACCGAATGCTGGGGCGTGTCCGCACCAAAGGAAACGGTAAACACCCGTGATGGTCAGGTTGTTCAGGCCCGCCGGGGCGAGATCCTGCTGTTTGTCTTCTATCGACCCAATGCCTCGGTTTCCGGTCAGGTGGCATTTACCGGTGGCTACCCGTTTGCAAGCGGGTCAACCGCGACACTGGATATTGGCGGGACGCAATTTCAGCTTTTCACCGAAGGCGAATGGGCCTGGCCCGCAACGCCAGAGGATGACGCACGTATTGTCGCCGCGATGAAACGTGGATCGGGCGCAGTGATCACCGCGCAATCCGGGCGCGGCACGGTCACGAAGGACACGTTCAGCCTGCTTGGCTTTACCGCTGCCGTTGAAGAGGCCGCCAAACGCTGCCCAAGTTAATCGACCAGCCTGAGATCTTGCCGTTGCTGGTGGTGATGGCCTGATCCACGTGATTGGGCCACGCGGGAAATGCGCGGGCCTTTGCCGCGCGTGGCGCAGAGGTTGGGCAGTTCTCGATGCGCCACTTCAGGGCCGTCCCCCGCGATTTTCTTTTGGAAACCGCGCAGAAGTCCTATATGGGGCCTCTATTCTGCTATCAAAGGTCCATTCCATGTCGGCATCTGCCCCGATTACCCAAGACGTGCATACGATCCCGCGCAAGCCCGCAGAGGGCAAGCCGAACCTGATCGGGATGACCCGCGACCAGATGAAAGTCGCGTTGACTGAGATTGGCACGCCCGAAAAGCAGGCCAAGATGCGTACAGGGCAAATATGGCAGTGGTTGTATCATTGGGGCATTGCCGACTTTGACGCGATGACAAACCTGTCCAAGGATTATCGCGCCCGGCTGGCAGAGACATTCGTAATCGCGCGCCCCGAACTTGTGACCAAGCAGGTCAGCGATGATGGGACTCGCAAATATCTGGTCCGTATCGCTGGCGGCCACGAGGTTGAGGTTGTCTATATCCCCGAAACGGATCGCGGAACGCTGTGTATTTCCAGCCAGGTCGGCTGCACGCTGACCTGTTCCTTTTGCCACACCGGCACGCAGAAACTCGTCCGCAATCTGACCACATCGGAAATTGTGGGGCAGATCATGCTGGCCCGCGATGATCTGGAAGAATGGCCGCAGCCCGGCACCCGCAGCGAAGCCCCACGCCTGCTGTCAAATGTGGTGCTGATGGGCATGGGAGAGCCGCTCTACAACTTTGAAAACGTGCGCGATGCAATGTTGATCGCGATGGACCCCGAAGGCATCAGCCTGTCGCGCCGCCGCATTACGCTTTCAACCTCTGGTGTGGTGCCGGAAATTGCCCGCACAGCCCAGGAAATTGGCTGCCAATTGGCCGTTTCATTCCACGCCACAACGGATGACGTGCGCAACAAGCTGGTGCCGATCAACAAGCGCTGGCCTATCGCAGAGCTGTTGGACGCTTTGCGCAGCTATCCCAAGGTCAGCAATTCCGAACGGATCACGTTTGAATACGTGATGCTTGATGGTGTGAATGACAGTGATGAAGACGCCCGTCGCCTGATCAGGCTCATCAAGGGGATTCCGGCCAAGATCAATCTGATCCCGTTCAACGAATGGCCCGGCGCGCCTTATAAACGATCCTCCAACAACCGAATTCGCGCTTTTGCTGACATTGTTTATGACGCTGGTTATGCCTCGCCGGTGCGCAAGCCGCGTGGCGAGGATATCATGGCCGCCTGCGGTCAGCTGAAGTCAGAGACAGAGCGGGCGCGCAAGTCGCGCGCACAGATCGCACAGGACACGGGCCTTTAACCGATCAGCGGCACGTCAAAGACAAAATCGTTAAGGTCAAGATCATCAGCGTCGACCCTGCGCAGGTTGATCGTCAGCCAATGGCCGGTGACGTAGATTTCAGTCCGATTGCCATAGCCGGTGATCACCAGATCGTCGGCCGTGACTGACAGGGCAGAAAGATCAATGGTGTCGATCCCGACTTCGAAGTCGAAGATATCCTCTGTGTCGAAACGATCGGCATCGGTCATTACAAAAGTGTCCGCATCTGCGCCGCCGGTGGAACGGTCGTTGCCATCCCCGCCGATGATCGTGTCGCGGCCTGCGCCACCAATCAACCGGTCAGACCCGTTGCCGCCGTCTATCGTGTCGTTACCAGCGCCGCCGATGATAAAGTCATCGTCATTCTCGCCAAAAATCAGGTCATTGCCGCTTCCGCCCAGGATGCGGTCGTTCCCGGCATTGCCATTGATGGTGTCATCACCAGCATGGCCGGCAATCGTGTCCCCGGCACCGGTAAAGGCGCTCCCGATGTCGCCGATGATCGTATCCGCGCCATTGCCACCCCGAAGGATGTCCATACCATAACCACCTTTGAGCAGGTCATTGCCCGCCTGCCCCAACAGCAGGTCAGCGCCCTGGCGGCCGGTCAGTTCATCGTTGCCGCCGCGCCCCTGAATTTCGGCACCCTCGTCGGTGCTAACGACACGGTCATCGCGGTTACTGGCACGTAACACGATTGGGTCACCAAATGCTGATAGGATCTGGAATCCGGCGGTCGCACCCGCGCCGCCGTAGAGATGTTCAAAGGCGGCAATATCCAGCACACCGAAATCATCCTCATAGGGGGCTGCAATGTTGTAGGTCATCACCGTATTGGCCGCGAAATCGGCAGCCTCTTCCAGCTGCACGCTGCCAGAGTGTGGGTGTTTCAGGCCAAGGGTGTGGCCCAGTTCGTGCAACAGGATCTGGTAGGTGAACGCGTTGTTGAAGTTCTGGTAGACCATGCGCAGATCAGCGCTGTTGGTATAATTGTCCAGACCCTGCCCATAATTGGCAAAGCCCGAAATACCGGCGGCACCAAGCGCTGAATACATGTTCAACATTGCGGGGCCATCGACCTCAACAAAGATCACGCCCGAGACCGCCTGCGCCTTGTCGATCACACCGCGCATAATGCTTTGCTGTTCTGCGTTGAACGCCTGATAGGATGTGGTGCCGTAGGGCCCGGTGGCAGGCGCGGTCGGATCGTCAGGCAAATCCGCGCCGGTGGTGAAATTATACGTGACGACGACGCTGGACCCGGGCGTGGTCAGCGCGTTCCAGCGGGATGGGGAAGAGTCCGTGTAGGCAAGCAACGCCGTGTAGTCGTTCACTGTTATGGGCATAATGTGATCCTGACAGGCCAATGGATGCCGGGATTAAAACCCGTGAAGAGTGGTCGAAATAGGGAAATGAGATGGCTTTGAAAAATTAGTGGCAAATTCAGCGCAATTCCGCTCACTTTTTTCGATATTGATGAAACAAATGTTAATTTGCTGGCGCCGACGGCCCCCAGTCCCCCGTCAGGCGCGGTTCAGAACAGGCATTTGCGGTTGGATTTGCAACACAACGTGGCAATTCCTGACCGGAAAGGTCGCGGGTTCTCTGGTGTGGGGTGAGCGGAACCATACTGCATCCCGCGCCCCATCGCGAAGGGGCGCGGGGCTGTAAACACGCCCGGCGGAGGGGTCAGCGATTGGGTATTTCGCTGCGTTTTTCGCCTTTGCCTTCCCAGGCATCAATTGCGGTCACAGCCTCTTGGGCGGTTTCGACAAAGCGGAACAATTTCAGATCTTCGGCTGAAATTGTGCCCGCGTCTGACAGCGCATCCCAGTTGATGATCTTTTCCCAGAAGGCCTGCCCAAACAGCAGGAATGGCACCCGTGCCATGCGTCCGGTCTGAATCAGCGTCAGCGCCTCGAACATTTCATCCAGCGTGCCAAACCCGCCGGGGAAAACGCAGATCGCACTGGCCCGCATCAGGAAGTGCATTTTGCGAATGGCGAAATAGTGGAAATTGAAACACAGCTCTGGTGTCACATAGGGATTGGGTGCCTGTTCGTGCGGCAGCACGATATTCAGCCCGATCGAGCGACCGCCTGCCTCTTCGGCACCGCGGTTTCCTGCCTCCATCACGCCGGGACCACCGCCAGTGACAATGATGTCATCCGTGCCGCCGCTTGCCAGCGATCGGGTTGTCATGATCTTGGCGAATTCCTGTGCTTCGGCATAGTATTTTGACAGGTCAGACAGGGTTTGCGTGCGCGCCGTATTCTTTGCCTCGGGTGGCGGAATGCGGGCACCCCCAAACAGAACAACGGTGGAGTTGACACCAGCCTCATCCATCATCAGTTCCGGTTTGAGCAGCTCAAGTTGCAGCCGCACAGGGCGCAGTTCCTCGCGGCACAGAAAGTCATCGTCGGCAAAAGCCAACCGGTAGGTTGGCGCACGGGTTTGCGGCGTGTCTGGCACATGACGTGCCTCTTCGCGGTCCTGATGGCTGTCGCGAAACGGATGGCGGCGGTCGTCTTTCATAATTTTCTCACTATCTATAGCGTTAACGCACCCTCACCTCTGGGGGAGCAGAATTCAATGCCGCCAATGCAGGGAGCCCGCCACATGCTGTTGAAAAGTGCCACGGTCAATCTTGGCCAGCCCGCCCCCGACTTCACATTGCCGACCCCCGACGGCACCTTAATCAGCCGCACTGAGGTGATGGGCAGCAACGGGTTGCTGGTGGCGTTCATCTGTAACCACTGCCCTTATGTGGTGGCCGTCATTGACCGGTTGGTCGCCGATATTGCGCAGCTGGCCAAAGATGACATTGGCGCCGTTTGCATCATGTCAAATGACTGGGCCAGCTACCCCGCTGACAGCCCCGAAAAAATGACAGAGTTTGCCGCCCGGCATGGTCTGACCGTGCCATATCTTGTTGATGCGGATCAAAGTGTCGCGCGGGGGTTTGATGCCGTCTGCACGCCTGATTTCTTTGGTCTGGATCGCGATGGAATGCTGGCTTACCGTGGGCGGCTGGATGATGCCCGCCTTGGGGATGCCAGCAACCGCACGCCGGAACTGGTCAATGCAATGCGCCAGATCGCGCAAACCGGGCAGGCCCCGGCAGAGCAGACCGCCGCGATGGGATGTTCGATCAAGTGGCGTTGAAACCCGCATCCCCAATCGCTATTAGGCCGCAACGTCACCTTTGATCCGGAGAACCCCATGTCAAACGCCGCCCTTGAGACTGCAATCGAAGCCGCGTGGGACACCCGCGACCAGATCACACCCGCCACCACCGGTGAAACGCGTGAGGCGATCCAGGAGACGCTCAACGCGCTGGATTCGGGCGCGTTGCGCGTGGCCGAACCGCGTGAAAATGGCGACTGGCACGTCAACCAATGGGCCAAAAAGGCTGTTCTGCTGTCGTTCCGCCTGAACGACATGGAACCGATTTCAGGCGGCAATGGCGGCAGCGACTGGTGGGACAAGGTGCCGTCAAAGTTTCAGGGCTGGGGTGAAAACCAGTGGAAATCCGCTGGTTTCCGCGCCGTCCCGGGTTCGATCGTGCGCCGCTCGGCCTATATCGCGCCGGGCGTGGTGCTGATGCCTTCGTTTGTGAACATCGGCGCCTACGTCGACGAGGGATCAATGGTTGACGGTTGGGCGACGGTCGGATCTTGCGCGCAGATTGGTAAGAATGTGCATTTGTCCGGCGGCGTCGGCATTGGCGGTGTGCTGGAGCCCATGCAGGCCGGCCCAACCATCATTGAGGACAATTGCTTTATCGGTGCCCGGTCTGAAGTGGTCGAAGGCTGTATCGTGCGCGAAGGCTCTGTTCTTGGCATGGGTGTTTTTATCGGCCAGTCGACCAAAATCGTGGACCGCGAAACCGGAGAAGTCTTTTACGGCGAAGTGCCGCCCTATTCGGTGGTTGTCGCAGGCTCCATGCCGTCAAAGAACAACATCAACCTTTACTGTGCCGTCATCGTGAAGCGCGTTGACGAAAAGACCCGGTCAAAAACCGGTATCAACGAGTTGCTGCGCGACTGATGATCATCAGCCGGACCCTGGCGCGCCGCCGGATCGCGGCGGCGACTCGGCCCGGCTGGTTTGCCGCATGGCTGCCGGTGCTGGCAGATGCGGCGGTGCTGGCGCTGGTCCTTGGATTGCTTTGGTCCCCCTTTCGCGACCTGACGGTCACCCTGAACTTTCCGCGATGGGCGACGATTGCGGCACTGCTGGCTTTGGGCTTCATTCCAATTCAGGGCGTGCTGATCATCTCGTCTCTCTGGGCGGCAAAGTCGCGGTGGCAGGGTGATGGCGTTGGAAAACCAGAATAATTGTCCTATATTCACGTCACAACGCAATAAGCACGGGAGCGTGGAAATGGGCCTTGGAATTATCGCAAGTATTATCGTGGGTGGCTTGGCCGGTTGGATCGCAAGCCGGTTCATGAATGCCGACACCGGATTGGTGTTAAACATTATTCTGGGGATCCTCGGGGCCGTGGTTCTGAACGCGGTTTTGGGATTTGTCGGGATCTACGCTGAACGCAGCTGGCTGCCGCAATTGATTGTCGGTGCCGCCGGGGCGGCAGGTCTGATCGCCGCCTACCGCAAATTTGGCAGCTAGGCGCGCTTGACATGGGTGCGCCTTGCCCGCACCACAGGCGCGCAATGAAGGACCGTGCCGATGTCGAACAAGCCCAAGAAAAAGTCCCGCCAGCAGGTCTATACCCTGCTGGTCGAAGTGGGGCGCAACGCCGGTGACGGTCTGCCAAAGGACGCCACCGGCGCGGCGCTGATGTGCTTTGCTTCGGGCGTGGACGAAGCCGAAGCAGTGCGCGAAACCGTCGCAATTCTGAAACAGGCCGACCTCGCCCCGCTGGATGTGTCAGGCTATGGCACGCTTGATGAACGGCTCGCCGAAGGTCATGACATCAGCGATGACGAAAAGGGGCTGATGCAGCGGGCGCTTGACGAAAACTCGGTGATCGTGGCGCAGATGACGCCGTTCTTCGACAAATCCTAGGCGGCGCGCAAGTGGCACAGGGTGCGGGTCTCAAACGGGCGTAGCATCTGCGCCGGGGCCTTCCCGGCAAGCGGCATCATTTCAGGTGGCATGTCACGAAACACCCCATGTCGCCGCAGCACGAGATTTTCGATCATCGGTGAGGGGTCCAGCGCCTCAAGATCAAGGCCGCCGACCCGCAGTGGCACGGGGTGGTCCAGCAGGATCTGCCAGTAGCCAACAAGGGGCGCTTGCGATTTGCTGATGCTCACCCCTTCGGTCAGATCACCGATCCGCACCGCCACGGCATCGGTCGCAAAGAGGTATTCGACCTCGGAACTGCGAATTTGCAGGCGCTGATCCGCAGCACATTTCAGATCCCGCGTTGCGCCGTAGAAAGGTGCCCGCAGGGTCAGGGGGGTAAAGCGGCCCCGCGCAGGCAGCATGATCCCGCCCGACCAGCGCACCTGCGCCGTGCTGCCATCCTCAAGCGTGACCAGATTACCGGCCTGCAGCGCGGACACGGACTGCATCCCGCCGGGTGTCGCGATCGGGGTCAGCGGATCCAGCGAAGGCAGCGGCCCAATTGGCATGATGTCATCGCTGATCGCCAGAAAGCGTGCGCCGGGCGTGACAGATGTACGGGCGCGATCCCCCATCAGCCGCGCGGCATCGCGCATCGTCAACGGCAGCGGTTGTGGATAGCGGGCAAAGGCATGCACCGCGTTGTCGGCGTCCTCAACGCTCAGCACCGCCTGTTGCGCTTTCGCGTCCCAGGTGAATATCACCGTGATGGCCTCGGCGCTTGCCTCCAGCCCGGTGCGCAGACGAAAGTCGCGCTTTCGATTGCCCAACCACTGCGACAGTGTGAATGTGCCATCTGGATCCAGCGTCAGGCAAAGTCCGGCAGAGCGCGGCGATTGGGTGACATAGCGCAGCAGGGTCTGCTGCCCCAGGTTGGGCATCAGCGCGCATTCCATCATCAGGCTTCCGGTTGCCATGACCAGATCGCCGCTGACCTTCTTTTCGGGCGCGGGTTTGTCCAGTCCATAGGGGTTGAGCTGCCCTCCCTGCACGTCCCGCAGCCCGATCCAATTCATGCCGCAGCCTCCGCCACGCCATCGCTGCGCTGCGTCGTGCAACACGTCAGATCAACCATAAAGGGTGAAGAAATTTTCACCGCCTGCCCCGTTTTGCCTGTCCGGGTCAGTGCAAACGCCTGTTCAAATGGGGTGCCTGCCCCGATTTGAACTATATGTTGTGGGTGAAATGCTCACCCTCACCCATTCTTGGGTTTGCCCTGCCTCGGGTCGTTTTGTTAACACAAGGTTAATTGGGAAAATCCTTGTACCACAGGGATATATTGCAACCGCTGGGTCAGCCCGCTCACCCGTGACTCCTTGGCAACAGGCGCAATTGCATCCCAGCGCTGCCCGCGCTAGCCAATGACCAAAGGAGAACCCGATGCCGAACCCCGTTGATCCCATCGCGCTGACAGCTGATCTGGTGCGCTGCAAGTCCGTAACCCCGGCAGAAGGCGGGGCATTGCAACTTCTGGAATCGGTGCTGTCAGAGGCCGGGTTTGACTGCACCCGCGTTGACCGCAACGGGATCGCCAACCTCTTCGCGCGCTGGGGGCGCAAGGGGGCAAACCGCAGATTTGGCTTTAATGGTCACACTGATGTGGTGCCGGTCGGTGACGAAAATGCCTGGACGGTTGACCCCTTTGGTGCAGAAATCAGGGACGGCTTTCTCTGGGGACGCGGGGCAACGGACATGAAGTCGGGGGTAGCGGCCTTTGTCGCAGCTGCCTGCGACTTTGTTGCAGATACGCCCCCCGACGGGGCAATCCTGATTGCGATCACCGGCGATGAAGAGGCCGACGCGCTGGATGGCACAACAGCCCTGCTTGACTGGATGGACGCCAATGGTGAATCGATGACCCATTGCCTTGTGGGTGAGCCGACCAGTCCCAACCACATGGGTGAGGCGATGAAAATCGGGCGACGTGGCTCGATGACCGCTTTTTTTACCTTTACCGGTGTGCAGGGCCATTCGGCCTATCCCGACCGGGCCCGAAACCCCTGCACGGCCATGGCACAGTTGATGCATACGCTGGCCAGCAGGCCGCTTGACGACGGGACGGATCATTTTGATCCCTCGACACTGGCGATTGTCACGATGGACACCGGCAACGGGGCGACCAATGTGATCCCGGCGCAATGCAAGGCCACCGTCAACATCAGGTTCAACGACTCCCACACCGGTGCGGACCTGTCCCAATGGCTGACGGACACGGCGGGGGCCGTCGCGCAGGCGGCGGGGATCAAAATCGACACCAGGATCAAGATCAGCGGAGAAAGCTTCATAACGCCGCCGGGCGAGCTGTCTGATCTGATTGGCAGGGCAGTGCAGGCAGAAACCGGGCATACACCAGAGCTTTCGACATCCGGCGGCACCTCTGATGCGCGTTTTGTCAAGAACCACTGCCCGGTTGTGGAATTTGGTCTTGTTGGCAAAACCATGCATCAGGTCGACGAGAAAGTGCCAACCGCCGATATCACGACGCTGAAATCCATCTACCGGCGGATTCTGGCGGATTATTTCGCCACTTAGAACGTGACAATAGACTGCAATGCCCCGGGGGTCCGGGGGCACCGCCCCCGCATGGGGTGGGTGGGCGGGCCCACCCACCCAACAATTCCGATGACGCGCAGACGCCGCCATGTTAGGCGCAAGATATGACACGCATCCCCTCCAAGGTCGAAATCCTGCAATGGATCGCCGACAATCCCACCAAATCCAGCAAACGTGAAATCGCCAAGGCATTTGGCATCAAAGGGGCCGCACGGATCGACCTCAAGGCGGTTCTGAAAGACCTCGAATCCGAGGGTCGTCTGCAAAAGCGCCGCAGCAGTTACCGCGATCCGGGCCAGCTCCCGCCGGTTTCGGTGATCGAAATCACCCATACCGACAGTGACGGCGACCTTTATGCCAAACCTCTGGAATGGTCGGGCGAAGGCCCAGAGCCACGCATCCTGATGGTTCTGCGCGCAAGTGACCCCGCGATTGGACCCGGCGACCGCATCCTTGGGCGCCTGACCGAAATCCCCGGCGAAGACTACAGCCACAGCGCTCGCATGATCCGCCGGATCGGGACAAATGCACTGCGCATCCTTGGGGTGTTTCGCGCCGGGTCCGAAGGCGGCCGCGTTATCCCCATCGACAAGGGCAGCGACAAGCAATGGAGTGTTGCCGCCGGTGCCACTGGCGGCGCAAAGGACGGCGAACTTGTCGAGGCGGAACAGGCCGGCCCAAAGGGCCGCATGGGGCTACCCAAGGCCCGCATCATCGCCCGCCTTGGTGATCCCACGGCCCCCCGCGCCGTCAGCCTGATCGCGATCCATCAACACGGGATTCCCGATCATTTCCCGGATGAGGTCGTGGCCGCGGCTGATGCTGCCAGACCGGCCCCACTGGGCAACCGCGTGGATTTACGCGACAAACCTTTTGTCACCATCGACCCTGCGGATGCCCGTGACCGCGATGATGCCTGTCTTGTAGAAACAACGGAATCCGGCTTTACGATCTGGGTCGCGATTGCTGACGTCGCCCATTACGTCACACCGGGCAGCGCGCTCGATCGCGAAGCCCGCAAGCGTGGCAATTCCAGCTATTTTCCCGACCGCGTTGTCCCGATGTTGCCCGACACATTGTCTGGCGATCTTTGCAGCCTGCATGAGCATGTCGATCGCGCCGTACTGGTCGCCGAAATGCAGATCGACCCGCAGGGCAACAAAACCGGCCACAGGTTTCACCGCGCGATGATCCGCAGTCAGGGCAGTTTGGAATACGCGCAAGTGCAAGCAGCGATTGACGGCGCCGCTGACCCAATCACCGCGCCACTGCTGAACTCTGTGCTCAAACCACTTTACGCCGCCTACGACGCGCTCAAGACTGCTCGCGCCCGGCGCCAGCCGCTGGAACTTGATCTGCCCGAGCGCAAGATCGAATTGTCAGACGATGGCAAAGTCATTGGCGTGAATTTCAAGGACCGTCTGGACGCGCACCGCCTGATCGAAGAATTCATGGTGCTTGCCAATGTTGCCGCCGCCGAGACCCTGATCGCCCAAAAGACCCCGCTTCTGTTCCGCGATCACGAAGAACCCAGCCCCGAGAAGCTCGACGCGCTGCGCGAGGTTGCCAACGGCTCTGGCCTGCAACTGGCCAAGGGGCAGGTCCTGAAAACCGCGCACCTCAATCGGCTGCTGGGACAGGCAGAGGGCACGGACCATGCGGAGCTGATCAACATGGCCACCCTGCGATCCATGACGCAGGCCTATTACGCGCCAGAGAACATGGGACATTTCGGCCTTGCCCTGCGCGCCTACGCCCATTTCACCTCGCCCATTCGCCGCTATGCCGATTTGATCGTGCACCGCGCATTGATCACCGCGCATGGATGGGGCGCGGACGGGCTATCCCCCTGGGACATCGAAAACCTGCGTGAGACCGGCGAAAAGATAAGTGCCACCGAACGTCGCTCGATGCTGGCAGAACGGGACACCACAGACCGCTATCTGGCTGCCTTTATGCAGGACAGAATCGGCACAGAGCTGACCGGCCGGATCAGTGGCATCGCAAAATTCGGCGTGTTTGTAAAACTGGACGAGACCGGCGCAGATGCCATGGTGCCGATCCGCAGCCTTGGTGCGGAATATTTTCACTATGACTCAGAGACTCAGACCCTGATGGGGGCTGACACCGGCCGCGTCATTGGCCTTGGCATGAAGGCGCAGGTCAAACTGGCCGAAGCCGCGCCGGTGACTGGCGGCCTGATCGTGGAACTGCTGTCGCTCGAAGGGGCCACCCTGCCCAAGGGGCCGACACGCGGGCGCGGGCGCCCCGGAAAACGCAAACTGGGATCAGCCCGCAAGAAGGCCGCCAAATCCGCGCGCAAGGTCAAACGCAGGCGAAAATAGTGCCAAAGCGATACCGAATTATTCCGCGACGCAAGCGCCATCTTCGTAACAAATGATGTTTGGTTGGCCCGCCGAACAATCGCCGTTCATGCAAGCCACGGCCTGTTGCTCCATGTCCCGTGTGACGTTGTAGAAAATCGTCCCACCGCAAGCCGGGGCTTCGATCACCAGATCTGGTCCAACGACCTTAGCAAATATGATCGCCTCTTCGCCCGACGCGGCTCCGCCGCACCACGGGCCGACGCACAAAGTCTGGAGAGATACCGCCCGATTATATGGTGTCGTGAACCCATTGGTGTTCAGCGCAAAGCCTTCGAACCGCGCCGCAATCGGTGACGGAGTCCAGCCCTCATTCAGCATATCCGTCTCAGGCAGCAAGCGTTCATCAAAAGTCAGCGTTCCCTTGAGCAGATAGACAACCTCAGGCATGTTTTCAGCACGGGCAAAACTGTCGGCAATTGTTGGTTGCACACAAGACAACGCGGCGGCATCGCTGGCAATCAGCAAGAGCCCGGCAAGCAGCGATCTCATAACTTGCCCGCAAATTCAGTCAGCACCTTGGCATAAACTTCGCGCTTGAATGGAACGATATTGTCGACAAGCTGATCATTCGGCAGCCACTTCCATGCGGTAAATTCAGGATGCGCAGTCGCGATGTCTATCTGATCGTCGGTGCCGTGAAAGCGAAACAGAAACCACTTCTGTTCCTGTCCGCGATAACGCCCTTTCCAGATTTTCGGAACGATCTCGTGCGGCAGGTCATAGCGGATCAGTTCCCGCGCCTCTGCCTCCAGTGTCACCAGTTTTTCGGTCACGCCGGTTTCTTCCCACAATTCGCGCAGGGCCGCATCAAGCGTTTTTTCGCCGGGGTCCACACCGCCCTGTGGCATTTGCCAGGCGTCAGTGTCACGATCATTGCGTTGACCAACAAAGACGTGGCCACGCGGATTGGCCAACATAATGCCGACGCAGGGACGGTAGGGAAGCTGGGCGATATCGTCCGGGGTCATAAACGCGCCTTGATGTTGCATGGGTCTGCTCCTTGTCGTTTGACCGCAACATGGGGCAAAGGTCCAGCGCTATGCGATAACAAGCTGTGTGTTATGCACTATCCGCGCCGCAATCCACTGCAGATGATCGCGCCGAAACGCAACGCAGCCTGCCGTTGGCCACCCCGGCCTGCGCCATTCATGTATGAAAATGGCCGAGCCTCTGCCCGGCGTTGCATCGGGAAAATTCCAATCCGTGAGAATCACCAGATCATACATCGGGTCTGCCCGGCGCATGACTTCGTGGGATTTTGTATAGGGCACGCGCACCAGCGAATTATAGGCCCTGTCCCCTGTCGCGTCAGACCATAGATCGCCGGGGCGGATCGGCTGCGCCCAAGGCCGGGGGGGCGGAATCCGGTCCGGTCGATACATCATGCCAACAATCCGGTGCACGCCACGTGGTGTGGCCCCATCGCCTTCAACCTTTTGTGCGGTGACACCGCTGCGCCCGATCGTGCAGGGGAACCGCCGCCCCTGAAACCGCACACCCAACGGGGTCAAAACCAAATCTTGCGGGGTCATCTTCTTCCTCTTTGCACATCGCTCAGGACAGCCTATCTCCAATGCAATGCAGAAAGGAACCACATGCGGGCCCTTGTTTATGACAGTTACGGCGGACCAGCGGCCTTGCGCCTTGAAACACGTCCCGCCCCGATGCCCCGCCCGCATGAGGTGCAGGTGCACGTCATTGCCTGCGGCTTGAACCTGTCTGATTGGGAGGCGCTGACCGGCACGCCGCTCTATGCCCGTATCGGCGGTCTGTTCAAACCCGCGACGCCGATCCTGGGGTCCGATATTGTAGGCGAGGTGACGGCATTGGGCCGCGATGTCCGAGGCTGGAACATAGGTGATCTGATCTGGTCAGAGGTCATTTCGCGCCGGGGCGGATTCGCAGATGTGGCGAACCTGCCCGCAGACCGGATTGCAGGATTGCCAGCCGGACTTGACCCGGTGATCGCCGCCACGCTGCCGCAATCGGGTAGTATCGCGCTAATTGGCATGCGCGGGGTTCTTGCGGGGCAATCGGTGCTGATAAATGGTGCAGGCGGGGGCACCGGACCGCTGGCACTGCAACTGGCCAAATCCGCCGGGGCGCGGGTGACCGGCGTGGACTGCGCCGAAAAGGCAGCGTTCATGACGGCAAACGGGGCTGATCACACGGTCGATTACCGCGCCGAAGATTTCGCCGCCACCAGTCAAAAATACGACCTGATCCTTGACCTTGTCGGCACCCGCGAGGCTGCCACCGTTGCTGCAGCCCTGCGCTCCGAGGGGCGTTATTGGCTGGTGGGCGGCAAAATGCCGACACTGCTTTCGGTTCTGATTGGCGGGGCCATGCATGGCGCGTCCAGCGGGAAAAGCGTCGGCGTGCTTGCCGCGGATTGCACACCGGACATCCTCGATCAATTGGGACAATTGGCGCAGGAGGGGGCGCTCCGGCCGCATGTCGCGCAGGTGATTGGCCTGTCGGATATCCCCGCCGCCCTTGCCGACATCGGCGCTGGCAAGGTGTCTGGCAAGATCGTGTTCAAGCCAGACTGAACATTGGCGTTTGCACCACGGGACGGCGGGTGGGGCGCCTTGCCCGGCACGGGCAACAGCGTCACCCGACGTGCTACAACAGATGCCCCGATTTCGCGGCCTTTGTGGCCAAATAGGCGTGATTATGGGCATTCTCGCCAACCATCAGGGGGACCCGTTCAGCGACAGCAACTCCGCACCCCTGCATCCGGGCAATCTTGGCTGGATTATTGGTCAACAGACGCACAGACCCAAACCCCATGCGCCGCAGGATATCGGCGCCGATCCGGAAATCGCGCTCATCGTCTTCAAATCCCAGCCGGTGATTGGCCTCGACAGTATCAAACCCCTGATCCTGCAAAGCATAGGCGCGCATCTTATTGGCAAGTCCAATGCCGCGCCCTTCCTGATTAAGGTAAAGCAGCACCCCTGCCCCTTCCTGCCCCATCTGCGCCAATGCGGCCTTGAGTTGTGGACCACAGTCGCATTTCAACGATCCCAGAAGGTCGCCCGTGAAACAGGCGGAATGCAGGCGGGCCAATACAGGCTTGTTTCGATCGGGCTGTCCGATCTCGACGGCGTAATGCTCTTCAGCGCCGTCGTCGGGGCGAAACACATGCAAGCGGCCTGCCTCTGACACCGACAGCGGCACCCGCGCGCTGATCACCGGTTGCAAGGGACTCAATGCTGCATCCAGCACCGCCGCAGCTGACACCGCCGTCAGGTTTTCATCCGTCGCGACCTTCGCAGCATCCGGCAGGGGCAGAACCAGCACCGCGGGCAATAACCGCGCCGATTTGGCCAGCCCAATCCCTGCGCGTGCAAGACTGGCATCACCATCGCGCATTGTCGCAAGCGGCCCTTTCATCGGATTGCTCAAATCGCCCGCCGGGTCTGCGATCGCCTGGACCCACCGCAAGTTCGCATCGTCTGGCAGCGCGATCCGCGCCAGATCACCGTCATAGGCCCGCGCCTTGAGCGTCTCGGCCCGCCGGCTCGTCACCACAAGCGAAATAGCCCCCCCCAGCGCGCGCAGCGCCTCCAACCGGTCAGCGTCCAGTGTTTCAACCGCCAAAACCAGGCCGCTGGCGGGTCCTTTGACCATAACTGGCACGCCCATACGCAAATCCGCGCGGGCGCGGGCAATCAACTCTGTTACATCTGGCTTCAGTGACATGCGGCTTCCCGGAGTTTGCACCCCGTCATTTCGTGATTTTCGTGAAGAACTGAAACATTTCGCCTGCTGATCACACGTCCGTGTGAATTTTGTGCCCAGTGGCTTGTCCGATCCGTGTCTTCACCACATTTCTTTACACAACAGAACACTGGAGGCCACCATGGCACAACTCAAAAAGATACTGCTCGTCGACGATGATGACGACCTGCGCGAGGCGCTGGGTGAACAGCTTCTGATGACCGAGGACTTTGACGTATTTGAAGCCGATGACGGCGCAAGTGCGATGACCAAGGCCAAAGAGCAATTATACGACCTGATGATCCTTGATGTTGGCCTGCCTGACACGGACGGGCGCGAGTTGTGCCGCCTGATGCGCAAGCAGGGCGTCAAATGCCCGATCGTGATGCTGACCGCACAGGACAGCGATGCTGATACCATCTACGGGTTGGACGCTGGCGCAAACGATTACGTGTCCAAGCCGTTCAAATTCCCCGTTCTTTTGGCCCGCATCCGCAGCCAATTGCGCACCCACGAACAATCCGAAGACGCTGTCTTCCAGCTTGGGCCCTATACGTTCAAACCTGCCCAGAAGATGCTTGTCACGGAAGAAGACAAGAAGGTCCGGCTGACGGAAAAGGAAACCAACATCCTGAAATTCCTCTACCGCGCGACCGAAGGCGTTGTGGCGCGCGACGTGCTGCTACACGAGGTTTGGGGGTATAATGCCGGCGTGACAACCCACACACTTGAGACGCATATCTACCGTTTGCGTCAAAAAATTGAACCAGATCCGTCAAATGCCCGCCTTCTTGTGACCGAATCCGGCGGATATCGTTTGGTGGCATAAAGATTTATGGCGCGCTGATTTCCTCCCAGATTCTGGCGCCATGATGCACCCCGGTGGCGGGTTGTTTGCCACCACCTCCCTGTTGGACTTGCCCGGGCAGTTTGCTCGGGCATTTTTTTGCGGGTCACAAATTCCAGACTATGAGCAACCGAATCCCTGCCCTATGGTCAAGATAATTAATATTTCGTTATCAGGGATTAGATCATGACCAAAGTAACATCCAGCAGCTCCTCATCGGGCCCAAATCAAGGCGCATCCAACGTTTTTGACTTTTCGTCACATGTCAGCACGTCATCAACCTCATATTCGTATGTTTCATCGTCAAACAGAACCATCACAGTTATCGGCACGGACATTCTTGACAATGGTGCCGGGCGGTTCAGCGCTGGCACAATTACGGAAGTCCGGATCAGCGAACCCGGTTTACCCGGCGCGATTAGTCTGACGATTGAAGACATCAATATCAATGGGTTCAACCTGCTTGGCTCCGGCGGTTTCTTTATTCCCGCGAACGAGGACATTTGGCGCACACTTTTGGAAGGTAGCGTCATGGTCCGTAGCGACGATTCCACGGGATATCGTGCATCGTTTGACGGATACCGGCTCGATAACGAAGTATTTGATGGCAGCTTGACGCAAGTGCGCGGCCTTTTCCAGGACAACGCGATTCTCACCGGCGACTTTGAGTTCGTCGAGGGCACGTCAATTCTTTATGGTGGTCGCTTTGACTTTGTCGGGGCCGCCTACCTCACATCCGGCGATGCGCTCTATGTTTCTGACGATGCCATCCTGCTCGGTGGCGATGATCGCATCATTTTTCGGAAGGCCGAGGCGGACCAACTCAACGACACATCCATTTGGTCTTACGGCGATAACGAATCCGTGAATGACAGCGCTGTGGTCATCGGTGGCGACGACCTGATTGATTATCGCAAAAGCACTGCATCACTTACCCGCCTTCTAGGTGACTCATATTCCGCTGGCGGCACGTCGAGCCTTTTCGGTGGCGATGACACACTCTTTGGATCGCAAACCGATGACAATCGCCTTTACGGCGACTTGGTTACCAAAGGGGCGACTGTTCGATTTGTTGGCGGGGACGATCTGATCTACGGAGGCAAGTCCAACGACAGGATCTATGGTGATATCGGGTCCAGTTTTTCTGGCCAGGCGTCCGGGGGTGACGACACCCTTATCGGCGGGGCCGGCGACGACGAGATATATGGTGACTGGGGCAATATCGCCGCAGGCGGAAATGGCGGCGATGATACGATTTTCGGCGGCACGGGCAGTGACACGCTGGCCGGGAATGCTGGCGATGACTATTTTCGCGATGGGTTTGGACCGGGCACCATCTATGGTGGCAATGGGGAAGACTATTTTGATCCCACACAAAACGGCGCCCATACCTTCTATGGTGGCAGTGGCATAGATACGATCGACTATTCCCGTTCAAGCAACGGAATTACTATTGATCTCTCTGCCGGCACCGGGTCGGCCGGTTGGGCAAACAACGATGTCGTCAGCTCTGTCGAGAAGCTCATCGGCACCAGCGGCATTGATCGCGTCACAACAGCATTCAACTACAATGACATCCGCACCGGCAATGCAACTGACCGGGTTTGGGTCAACGGTGGCAGCAAGGAAATCCGCACCGGCAACGCCAATGACCGCATTGACGCCGGATCTGGAGCCAATTCATACTACGGCGGCGACGGCTTTGATATCCTGTCCTATCGTGACAGCGGTCCGGGCGTCACCGTCGATCTGGAAGCCAAAACGAATTCAGGTGGGTATGCTGAGGATGATTTCATCCGCGGGATCGAACACATCTTTGGCAGCAATGGCGGTAACGACCGTCTGTTCGGCGACAGCAAGGGCAATATCCTGCGCGGCTACGATGGGGATGATCGTGTCTCTGGCCGCGGTGGTGCGGATTCACTCGAAGGCCATGCTGGTGAGGACTGGATCAACGGCGGCAAAGGCGGTGACCGGCTCTTTGGTGGGGCTGACGATGACCTGCTTGACGGTGATCGCGGCAACGACCTGCTGTATGGCGGTGGCGGCGAAGATACCTTCCACTATGACCGCCACGAGGACATCTCGCGGATCAAGGATTTCCAGAACGACACCGACACCATCGAACTGGACGGGTTTAACGCAAGCTATAATGCCTTTGCCCGTGCAACCCGCGTGGACGGCGATGTGATCTTTGATTTTGGCGGCGGGGATTTTCTGATCGTCGAAAACACGACGATCGGGGATTTGCGCAACGATCTCGACATCGTCTGACGCAAGAATCTGACTGAAAAACGGCTTGGGGCAGCTTTGGCTGCCCCTTTGCATGTCCGCCCACCATGACAGAAAGACCTGCGTAAATTCCTGTTTTCAAGCAATAAATTCAGAAACTCTGCCAACCTCGCATTTGATACGAGACCCACCCCGCGCTGCGACAATCCATTAACGTCATCGTTGAAATTACATTAACGAGGACCGAAACATGACCGACATCGTGTATTACAGTGAAGGCAATACCTACTTCAACACCAACAGCGGCAGGATCCAGTATTCGAGCTTTGTGTCCAGTTCACCATCTGAATACATCTACACCAACGCCTACGGTAACCGCGTCACGATGACCGGCACCGACATTGTCGTGGACGGTAGCGGGAGGTTCGTTTCCGGTACGCTCAACAAGATCGAAATCAGCCCCTACAACGGCAATACAAATGACGTTGGGTTCGAGATCAACAACCTGTCCCTTGATGGCCGCGAAGTGTTGGGCTCGGGCGGCTCCAACGTCCCCACAAATGATTATAGCTGGGCCGCGATCCTGGAAGGCGATGTCAGCCTTGAAGCAACCGGGACACAGGCGCTAAACATGGCGTTGGATGGATACGGCATCAGCGGCAGCGCAATCGCATATGGTGGCGACAACGAAATGTCCGGCGCGTTCCATGACAAGAGCTACATCTCTGGCAGTTTCAACAGCATTCGGGATACCGCCAAGGTCATTGCCGGGGATTTCGAATTCGAGGGCGAAATTGCCTACCTCAACGGCGACGCCAGCTACGTCTATAACAACGGGCTGCTTAAGGGTGGTGATGACACGCTGGTCTGGGACATGAAAACCCAGGACAACTATTTTGAAGACTGGGTGGCCTACTGGTCGGGCGATGCGAATTCCGCCGCGTATACATCAACGGTGATTGGCGGCGACGACATGATTGACATGCGCGATTATGTGACCGCCCGTCATACCTCATTGTCTGGTGACGTGCGCTCTGCCCGTGATAGCGCAACAGTGATCGGAGGCGACGATGTCATCTACGGCGCGACCAAATCTGCGAACTACATTTACGGCGACGTTGAATCGGTGAGCGCCATCCACAACTTTGTTGGCGGCGACGACATTCTGCGCGGCGGGGCCAAAAATGACTACATCTACGGCGATGTCGGCAGTGCCAAGTATACTGGCCAGGGCGGTGGTGATGACAGCATCTTTGGCGGCAACGGCAATGACTATCTGGTCGGAAATGGCGGCAACGACTATTTCCGCGACGGCTATGGCGCGGGCCGGATCTATGGCGGCAATGGTCGCGATACGCTCGAAGCGACTTTGAATGGCGCCCATACCTTCTATGGCGGCAGCGGCAGTGACACGGTCAGCTATGACCGGTCGACCCAAGGTGTCACCATCGACCTTCAAGCCGGCACTTCTGAAGGCGGTTGGGCGGAAAACGACACCCTGGTTTCGGTCGAAAACGTGATCGGCAGCAGAGGCATCGACCGCATCTTTGGCAATGACGACAACAACCTGATCCGCTCTGGCGATGCCAGCGACCGCGTTGCGGCACGGGGCGGCAATGACACCGTCAAGACCGGTGGCGGCAATGACCGTATCGATGCGGGCAGCGGTGCCAACCATTACGAAGGCGGCAAGGGCTTTGACATCCTGTCCTACCGGGACAGCAACGCCGCCGTAAATATCAACCTCGAGGCCAAGACAGCTTCAGGCGGCTATGCCAACAACGACACCATTCGCAGCATCGAACATATCTTCGGCAGCGATTTTGACGACACGATCTGGGGTGACAAGAAGGACAACATCCTGCGTGGCTATGAAGGTGACGATCAATTGACGGGCCGGGCCGGTGTGGACGTTCTGGAAGGCGGACGCGGCGAAGACGGGCTGTCTGGTGGCTCGGATGCTGACCGCCTGTTTGGCGGCGCTGATGATGACTGGCTGGACGGCGGGCATGGCAATGACCTGCTGACCGGTGGCCAGGGCGAAGACACCTTCCACTTTGACCGGTGGGAAGACAAGGATCGCATCCGGGACTTCGAAAACGACGTCGACACGATCGAGCTGGACGGCTTTGGCCGGAACTATGATGCCTTTGCCCGCGCCCGCAAGGTTGGCGACGATGTCCACTTTGACTTTGGTGGCGGCGACTATCTGATCGTCGAGGACACAACCATCGGTGAGCTGCGCAACGATCTAGAGATCGTCTGACAAAACTGTTCATTGCGATCCTGGCGGGGCGGCTTAATGTCGCCCTGTCAACATGAGGATCACAGATGAAAACCGCAAAAGACTACCTTGAAGAAGCCAACAGCAGCGTCCCACGTATCAGCGCAGAAGAAGCTGTGGCCAAACATGCAACTGGTGATGGCGTCTGGATTGATGTGCGCGACAGCAGCGACATTGCTGCATCCGGCACGATCAAAGGGGCCCACCGCGTCGCCCGCGGGTTCATGGAATTTGCCGCCGATAGCACCAGCGCACACCACAAGGACTTTTTGCAGAAGGATGCTGACATCTACCTGGTTTGTGGCGCTGGCGGTCAGGCCGCACTCGCTGGCAAAACGCTGAAAGACATGGGCTTTTCCAGCGTAACCAATATCGGTGGATTCAGCGACTGGAAGGCTGCTGGCGGTCCGACCGAGGACTGACCCCTTGAAACGGGCTTTGGGTGGCCCGATGTTAACAGGCATCACATCCAGCCGCCCGGAGCCATCATGCACCCTACCCTGATCGCCGCTGTTCTGTCAGTTCTTGGTTCGGCCGCGCTGGCCATCGATTGTCCGATGCCCACCGATTGGACCCGGACGGGTGCGCCGGTGCTGCGTGATCGGATCGTTGCGGAAAACTACGAGGTGGCCTCCGACGCCCACGCATTTCGCACATCAGATGGTCAAGTCGCGATGATCTACACTGGCGCGGGGACAAGCGGGCCGGCAATCAAACTCGCGCGCGGCAAGGATTGGCACAACCTGACACCCGCGCAAATCCTGATTGATGCCACGGACGCGCCGGGCGTGCCGCTGAACAAGGAAACGCCTTTCTACCACCAAACAGATGCCGGCGAACACCAAATCTATTTCATCGCCTACGATGACGAAGACAGCTATCGGTCACAAATCTATCGTGCGACCTCTGACGCGCTGACCGGGCCTTATGTGACACAGCCTGACCCTGTCGTTGGTTTGGGCGAAATGGCCGGCGAAACGGTGCGGGTGATAACATCTCCCAGCGTCATAGCGCACGACGGGATGCTGCATATCGCGTTTCTGGGCTGGAACGGGTTTCACGACGTGACGCAGGTCTGGACGCTCGGGGCGACATCGGTTGATGGCGGCGCCACATGGAACACCATACGCAAGATCACTGCGCCAATCGGGATGGAAGGTCAAATCACCGCCATGCCAAATGGCGGCTATGTCGCCGCAGCGACAACCGAATTGCCGCAGGGCGTTGAAGGGATCCGCATTGGTTGCGCCGATCACCCCTTTGGCCCCTACACAATGGAACCCGGCGCGGCCCTGGCCAAAGCGGGTTCGCCTTGGGAGGTGGACGAGGTGATCGCCCCGCAAATCACCTTTGATCAGGACAGCGGTGACCCGTTGTTATTCTACACCGGGGCAGACCATGCGCGCGGGTGGTGGGTGCTACTGGCAATACCGACGCCCTAGACGAACGCGTCCCGCCCATAGCCTTGCAAAAATAGCAGCGCCGTCAGATCCCCAAAGTTCACGCGGACATCGCATTGCGCCTGCACACTGGGTTTCGCGTGCAGCGCAACACCTGTGCCAGCCAGCCCCAACATACCAAGGTCATTGGCCCCGTCCCCGACGGCGATCACCTCTGCGGCGCTGATCCCAATCCGGGCCGATATGTCGTTGAGCGCTTCAATCTTGGCCTCGCGCCCCAGAATCGGGCGGGCCGCCCTGCCGGTCAGCTTGCCATCTTCGATCAGCAACGTATTGGCCCGGTTTTCGTCAAACCCAAGCGTGGCGGCAACGGCTGCGGTAAAGGCGGTGAACCCACCCGACACCAGTGCAGCATAAGCGCCGTTTGCCTTCATCGTGGCCAAAAGCGTTTTGCCGCCGGGCATCAGGTCGATCCGGGTGTTCAGCACATGTTCAATAACCGCCGCGTCTAGACCCGCCAACAAGGCAACCCGTTCATCCAGCGCCGCCTCAAAATCAAGTTCTCCGTTCATTGCCCGGGCAGTGATCCCTGCGACGTGTTCCCCAACGCCTGCCTCTGCCGCAAGTTCGTCGATGCATTCCTGTTGGATCATGGTGCTGTCCATGTCAGCCAGCAGCATCTTCTTGCGACGTCCTGCCCGTGGCTGCAGCACCAGATCAACACCCTGTTTCTGCAGATCTTGCCAGACATCCCACAGGTTGTCCGGCTTGGTCGGCGTGGCGAATTCCGCCGCCTCGTCGATGGCCAGCCACTGGACATCGCCGCCGCCCCAGGCGTTGCGCAGGTTGTCGACCAAAGCCCCATCAAGGCGCGTGCCCGGTTTCACCAGCAGGGTTGCTACATACATCATTGTGGTCCCGTCTTGCCCAACATTTTTGCGGCCTGACCTGCCACCAGGTTTCCGATCGGGAACGCCTTGGTCGCAAAAAGCCTATCAAGCGGCGGCTTAGCGCCATTTTTACTGTTGTGAAACCCCAACCCGCCCCGTATGCCCAGCGGTGGGACACCCTTCCCCAACGAAGGGCGCATATCTGTGAGGATACCAGCAATGGCATTACCAAAACCGGCAACGCGGCCGGAAAATCCGCGTTTTTCATCTGGCCCCTGTGCCAAACCCCCCACATGGACACTCGACGCGCTTTCGGACGCCGCCCTTGGCCGGTCGCACCGCGCCGCTGTTGGCAAAGCCAAATTGGCCGAGGCGATTGACCTGACCCGCGAAATTCTGGGCATCCCTGCCGATTATCGCATCGGCATTGTTCCCGCCTCTGATACCGGTGCCTTTGAAATGGCAATGTGGTCGCTGCTGGGGGAACGTCCGGCGCAGATGGTCGCCTGGGAAAGCTTTGGCGCCGGCTGGGTCACGGATGTTGTCAAACAACTCAAGATAGATGCCACCGTGCACACCGCCGAATACGGCGAGATCGTCGATATGGCGGCCCTGAACTATGACAACGACGTTTGCTTTACCTGGAACGGCACAACATCGGGCGTGCGAGTGCCGTCAGGTGACGTGATCCCTGATAACCGGGCCGGTCTGACCCTTTGCGATGCCACCTCTGCCGCCTTTGCGCAGGAGCTGCCGTGGGACAAGCTCGATGTGACCACATTCAGCTGGCAAAAAGTCATGGGTGGCGAGGCCGCGCATGGCATGCTGGTGCTGTCGCCCCGCGCGGTTGAGCGGCTGGAAAACTACACCCCGGCCTGGCCCCTGCCAAAGATTTTCCGCCTCACCAAAGGCGGCAAACTGATCGAGGGCATTTTCCGTGGTGAGACAATCAACACGCCCTCCATGCTCGCGGTCGAGGATTACCTGACAGCGCTTAAATGGGGCCGCGCGATTGGCGGGCTTGATGCGCTGATCCACCGCGCCAATGCCAATGCACAGGCAATCTGGCATTTCTGTGCCGCCAATGACTGGATCGAAAATCTCGCCGCTGACCCGGCGACCCGGTCCAACACGTCGGTCTGCCTGAAATTCACCGACGCCCGTATCACCGATGGCGCGGCCTTCGCCAAGGCGGTCGCAAAACGGCTTGCCGACCAGGGTGTCGCCCTTGACATCGGCGCTTATCGCGACGCCCCGGCAGGTCTTCGGATCTGGTGCGGCGCAACGGTCGAAACCTCGGACATCCAGGCAATGCTGCCCTGGCTTGCCTGGGCATTCGAGACCGAAATCAACGCCTGATCGGCGCATACCTCATTCTATCAAGGACCAAACACATGGCCCCCAAAGTACTCATCTCTGACAAACTCTCTCCTGCGGCTGTGCAGATCTTCAAGGATCGCGGCATTGACGTGACTTTTGAACCCGACCTTGGCAAGGACAAGGCAAAGCTCTTGTCGATGATCGACCAGTTTGACGGCCTCGCAATCCGCTCTGCCACAAAGGCGACTGAAAAGCTGATCGAAGCGGCGTCCAATCTCAAGGTTATCGGCCGCGCCGGGATCGGTGTTGACAACGTCGACATCCCCGCCGCTTCAAAGAAGGGGATCATCGTGATGAACACGCCCTTCGGCAACTCGATCACAACGGCCGAACATGCGGTTGCCATGATGATGGCCGTCGCCCGACAAATCCCCGAGGCGAATACCTCCACCCATGCCGGTAAGTGGGAAAAGTCGCGCTTCATGGGTGTCGAACTGACGTCAAAAACCCTTGGCGTGATTGGTGCAGGCAACATCGGTTCGATCGTGATCGACCGCGCGCAGGGACTGAAAATGAAGGTTGTCGCCTATGACCCGTTCCTGTCAGAAGAGCGCGCCCTGCAAATCGGCGTGGAAAAGCTGGAGCTGGACGAACTGCTTGCCCGCTCCGACTTCATCACCATGCACGTGCCGCTGACCGAGCAGACCAAGAATATTCTGTCCAGGGACAATATCGCCAAGCTGAAAAAGGGCGTGCGCATCATCAACTGCGCCCGCGGTGGCCTCGTCGACGAAGCGGCGCTGGCAGAGGCGTTGAAATCAGGTGATGTGGCCGGGGCCGCCTTTGACGTCTTTGCGGTCGAACCGGCCACCGACAGCCCTCTGTTCAATCTGCCCAATGTTGTTGTTACGCCCCACCTTGGCGCAGCCACAACAGAAGCGCAGGAAAACGTCGCACTGCAGGTCGCGGAACAGATGTCCGATTACCTGCTGACAGGCGCCGTCACCAACGCGATCAACATGCCTTCAATCTCTGCCGAAGAGGCAAAGATCATGGGACCATGGATCAAATTGTCGGGCCATCTCGGGAATTTCATCGGCCAGATGTCAGATGAACCGATCAAGGCGATCAACATCCTGTTTGACGGCGAAGCCTCTAACATGAACCTCAAGGCGCTGACCGCAGCGACGATTGCGGGCATCATGACCAAGTCAAACCCCGATACGAACATGGTCAGCGCGCCGGTAATCGCCAAGGAACGCGGCATCAAGGTCTCAACGACCAAACAGGACCAATCCGGTGCGTTCGAAGGCTATGTGAAGGTTACGGTGGTGACGGCAAAACGGGAACGTTCGATTGCAGGGACCGTCTTCAGCGACGGAATCCCCCGCTTTATCCAGATCAAGGGCATCAACATCGACGCCGAGGTTGGCGCGCATATGCTTTATACGACCAACGAGGATGTGCCGGGCATCATTGGCGCGCTTGGTCACACCATGGGCAGCCATGGTGTGAACATCGCCAACTTCACATTGGGGCGCGCCGGGATCAAGGGCGAGGCCATCGCCCTGCTTTATGTCGATGAACCTGTGCCGGCTGCGGCGATTGACGCGCTCTGTGACACCGGCCTGTTTCAGCAGGTCAAACCACTGACATTTGATGTCTGACCAACTGCCCCGCGCGCTGTCTTACGGGACGGCGGGCGGGGCGCCTTTCCCGTCAGGGAAACAGCGACGCACGACGGCAAGGGGCCAAAGATGATCTATGCAATCGGTGACATCCACGGCCAGAAAGCCATGCTCGACCAAGCCCTCGACCTGATCGAACAGGATGGCGGCAAGGATGCGCAAATTGTCTTTCTGGGTGACTACACAGATCGTGGCCCCGACAGCAAAGGCGTGCTTGATACGCTGATCTATGGCCGCGATGCAGGGCGCAACTGGACTTTTATCAAGGGCAACCACGACCGGTCATTTTACCGCTACGTGACCCAGGGCATCGAACATGATCCGATGGTCAAATCAGGCATCTCCTGGATCAATCCCCGCCTTGGCGGCATGGCGACGCTGGCATCCTACGGCGTCATCGGCGAACCAGAGCTTGAACGCCGCACCAGTGAAACGCTTGAAACACTTGTCGCCTACCACATCGACGGCAAACGCATCCCCGCCGACGCGGTGCAGGAACAGGCGCGCAGCGCCGTGCCCCAACATCACCTCGACTTTCTCAATGACCTGCCATTGACGCATGTGACCAATGACTTTCTTTTCGTGCACGCGGGCCTGCGCCCTGGCGTGCCGCTGGACCAGCAGGACGTCGAAGACCTGCTGTGGATACGCGGCCCCTGGCTCGAGGATGATCGCGACCATGGGCATCTGGTCGTGCATGGTCATACCGCGCTGGACGCGCCACAGCATCATGGCAACCGGGTCAACCTGGATGGCGGCGCAGGCTTTGGCCGCCCGTTGATCCCCGCCGTGTTTGACCGGCGCGACGCCTGGCTTTTGACTGCAACCGGTCGCCAGCCATTACGCCCCTGATCACGCCTGATGATAGGTCAGTGCGCGGTGGATCAGGACCCGGAGTTTATCGACCGGCATGTCAGGCCCGGTGGGCAGATAGACGCCCCGTCCGCCATCATATGAAAAATCGTCGGGGAACAGCTCTTTGAAATCAGACACAACCGAAGTCTGACAATGTGTGAACACGGCGATCCGGTCGGCCCCCGCCGTGCCCAGACGGATCGTTGTGCCCGATCTGGTGTCCGGCGTCAGATAGGACGGCTGCCCCCATTTAAGCGTCTCCTCCAACCGGCCAACCCCATCGGTTTCGGCAGCAACTTCAAAGATAAGCTGCCGAAGGGCCAGCATCGCAACCCGCTCCGCGGCGGGAACGGTGGCAAAGACCGCGGCAACATCATCTCGCAGATCAGGGATCGGGCAACTGGTCATGAGGCATCCTCGCAAATGGGGTCGCGCGTCACAATACTGACAATTGAAAGATTAATTTTGTTAAGAATCTCGTCTGTATTGGTTGTGCACGGTTTGTGCATGGGATGTTGCACCCCCCTTTCAAGCGTTCGGCGCTTCGGGTAATGCACCGCCATGCCCTGCCAATTTGACCAGCTCTCTGACCTTCTCGCCCACGGCTATGACACTGTCATTGATGTCCGCAGCCCTGCCGAATTTGCAGAGGATCACATCCCCGGAGCGATCAATCTTCCCGCACTGTCCAATGCAGAGCGCGCAAAGGTTGGCACGATCTACAAGCAGGTCAGCCCCTTTGACGCCCGCAAGATTGGTGCGGCACTGGTGGCGAAAAATGTCGCCGAACATCTGCAGACCAGGCTGGCCGACAAAACCGGACGCTGGCGTCCTTTGGTCTATTGCTGGCGGGGTGGTCAACGCTCGGGATCGTTTGCCGCAATCCTGCAGCAGATCGGTTGGCGGGCCGAGACCATCAAGGGTGGTTATCAGAGTTACCGTCGGCTGGTCTTCCAGATGATGTATGAAACACCTTGGAATCACAGGATAATCCTGCTTGACGGGAATACCGGCACTGCCAAGACGGCGATCCTGAAACACCTTGAAGACCGCGGCGTGCAGACGCTGGATCTGGAAGGCCTGGCACAACATCGCGGGTCATTGCTGGGGCGCAGGGCAGCGGGCCAGCCGCAGCAAAAAGCATTTGAATCTGCGCTTGCGCAAGCGGTCTCGGCGCTTGACCCCAGCCGCATTACGGTTGTGGAGGCCGAAAGTTCGAAGATTGGCCGGATCAACCTGCCCAAACAGCTTTGGGCCAAGATGATCGCTGCGCCCCGCGTGGTCATCACCGCCCCGGTCGCGGCCCGCGCAACCTACCTGACCGACACCTACGCCGACATCATCGCGCATCCCGCTGAGGTGCGCGACCGCCTTAACGTTCTCCGCCAGCTGCGCGGTCATGACATTGTCGATCACTGGATCGCACTGCTGGAACGTGCCGACCACCTCGGTCTCGCCACGGCCCTGATGAAAGACCACTACGACCCCGCCTACGCCCGCAGTCGTAGGATTGATACGCGCGAAATACTGGGCGAAGTTCATGCGGAAACGCTTGACACGGCGGGCCAGCAGTTGACCGCCGATCAGATCGAAGCGATCCTAGACGACATTGATTGCCGGTGATCCAGGCGTGATTTGGCCAATGATCGCAGCTTGAACGCCCGCATCTTTTAACTGACTTATCAATTGCTTGGCGTCGGATTGCGGCACTGAGGCAAGCAATCCGCCAGCAGTTTGCGGATCAAACAGCAAATCAAACCGCGGGTCATCAGGACCAGTGATCACCCCTGCGCCTGTCTGATTGTCAGCAAAAAGGGATGATTGCACACCTGATCGGGCAAGCGCCACCGCGCCCGCCAGATAGGGGATGTCGTCCAACGTCAGCTCTGCGCCGACACCGGAAGCGTTGCAAATACCCGAGAGATGTCCCGCAAGTCCAAAGCCCGTCACATCGGTCATTGCATGCGCCCCTTGCAGCAGTTTGGAGGCAATCCCCTGCCCCACCTGCATGACGGTGAGCGCGGTCATCACATCATCGCCCCTGGCTTTGCCCTGCATGTCGCCTGCCATAATTGTGCCTGACCCAAGCGGCTTGGTCAGGATCAGCGCATCGCCGGGCTTTGCTCCGGACAATGTGACGGGCGGCGTTGCGCACAGCCCGGTCAATGTGAACCCGATCGTCATTTCAGCACCCAAGGATGTATGTCCGCCCGCGACTTGCACCCCGCTGGCTGTGAGAACCTGCGCGGCCGCGCTGCTGATTTCCTGAACCGTGCGCCGTTGCAGGTCAGGCGACATGTGCGGCAGAATGACATTTACCGTTGCCGCCTGCGGTGTCGCGCCCATCGCCCAGATGTCCCCGAGCGCGTGAACGGCAGCGATACGTGTCATGAGCACCGGATCAGCAACAAAGGCGCGCAGGTGATCCGTGCTTATCACCTGTTTGACACCACCGGTCTGCAGGATTGCGGCGTCGTCACCATCGCCTGCGATCACATCAAAAAGCGCGGCACGCCCAACCTTGGCGCCGCATCCGCCACACATCGGCTTGGCCCCGATTTCCGGCTGTAGTCCCAACGCCCGGGTGCGCGGCAGGGATATCGGCGCCATGACCGGCAAATCATTGAATTGGCGCATGAATTTTTGATCAATATGATCTTTGAGCCGCCATAGCAACGGCCCGCTCTTGGCCGTTCCGAACCGCTCTGCAAGCGCCGACTTCTGTCCCAATGAGATTAGTTTGAGGTAGTCTTTTTGTGGCCGATAAGGGCGCAAAGCCCCGCCGGACAGGGTGGCGCGCAGGTTGTCAAATAGCACCGGTGCCTGGCGCACGGCAAAGACACCGGCCTTGGGGCGGGGGTCGTGGATCATATGCGCGCAGTCGCCGGCGGCGAACAAAGCCGGGTCTGAGGATTGCAGCATCCGATCAACCGCAATGTAACCGTCATGGGTCTTCACTCCGATCTTGGCGACCCAGTCATGCGGCAAAGCACCGGCAGCGCCGGTGGTGAAATCAGAACGGATGAATCCGCCATCTTCCAGCACCAAACCATCGGCCTGAACCTGCGAAACGATCGTGTTTTCAAGTAGGGTAATTCCGGATTTGTCAATTTCGGCCAATAGCTTGGATTGCGCCGCGCGGCCAAGATGGCTGAGGACGGTGGCGCTGTCGACCAAATGCACAACAGGCTGATTCCCCATTTGGCGCAAGGCATGGGTCATCGCAAGGGCAAGCTCTGCACCCGCCACGCCGCCACCGATAATGGCAATATGTGGGTCCTCAGCCGCATGACGGAATGCGTCCCAGCGCGCTGCAAACGCACCAAGCGGTTTGGCTGGCACACCATGATCGTCAAACCCGGGCAGATCGGGCATCGCAGAAGTGATCCCCACATCAATGCTGGCAACGTCATATTCAATGGCGGGGCGATCCGGAACCGTGATGGTTCGACGTGTCGCATCAATCGCCGTCACCGCCCCATTAATCAGGCGGGCCCCCGAAAATCGCGCCAACCGCACCAGATCAATATCCAGTTCATCCCGGGTGTAATGCCCCGCGACAAAGCCCGGCAGCATGCCGGAATAGGGCGCGGTCGGCCCCGGATTTATGAGGGTGAGCCGCACCCCGGCCAGCGCCTGCATCCCCCATCGACGCAGGACAAGCGCATGACTATGTCCGCCGCCAACAAGAACTAGGTCGCGTGAATAGGGAAAATCAGGAGTCATGCCAGCGGTCTAGCGCGGTTTCCCCCTAAGGGGAAAGCCATTGCCCTTCCCAGTCACCGCTCCGTGAATATGCAGCGCGGCGGTGTTGGCGGCCAAGATGCACGATATCCATGCTCATCACCCGGCAGGTCAGCACGGCGAACGTGGCCGGATTGGGTCGCTTTTCATAATCCAAGGCATGTGCAATCGGCGCACCGGGTCGGGGCGCCACCCCGTAACTCTGCCGTCCGTGATCAGGAATCCGGTCCCATAGGTCGCGGGTGGATTCCCCGGATTGAATGCGTGTTTCTGCCTGCAGACGTATTTGCATATCCTGCCCTGCGTCCCACAAAAGCAAGGCGACCCGGGGTGTCTTACGCAGGCTTGTGATCTTGTCGGAATAGAGATCGGTATGAACCTCGCAGGTGGCTGTTTGCCGGTCAGCGCGGCGCAGCGCGACGGTACGGGCCTCTGGCCAGCCAGTGACGGAGGTGCTGGCAAGCGTGATCAACCGCGCCGGATGATCTGCGTCGGCCGCGCCAGCGGCCAGGGTGTCCCAGGCGCGGGCGTAAAGTCCCTGCAACGAAGCGAACCATTCACTCATAGCCTGTCATCTCCAGGTAACCGCGCCCTGCGTGTGAACCCTCAACCCGCACGGGCCCTTCCCAATAGGGCACCGTCGTATCCATCCAGGCATCATCAAAAACGGCTGCAACAGTGACGTCGACATTCCGTGCCGGCAAGGTGACGCGCCAGCGCGTCGGGATGTCGCGCCCGGCTGTGGTCACGCTATTCAGCGGGGTGGCTGCAAATGCGCCATCGGCATAGGCCGTGCTTGTCCCGTCTGCTGCGATCCAGGTTGCGGATGTGTAGGACGTGCCATCTGTCTGGCGCAGGCGAAACCCCATCAACTTTGCGCCGTCGTCAAATGACAGTGAAAACCAATCCCAACCGGTTTGATCATCGGCCAATGGCTGTGACGACCACTCCCGATCCAGCCAGGCTTGCCCTGTCACCGCAATTTCGCCACCGGGCAGGTCAAGTGTCCCGGCGATGTCATAGAAGGGCTGCGAATAATAATAAGAGGCCTGACCGCTTGCTGATTTCACGGAATAGCCGTCCTCCCCATGGAAAATCAGAGGTCCGTTCGCCACAAGATCCATGTCATAGGCGAAATCGGGGCCCGTGGCGCGCATGTTCAGACTGTCGAAATCGCCGGTCAGCTGCCAATCGTCAATCCATGCCAAAAAGGGCTCAGCGGTTACGCCAGCCTGTCCTATCCCTCCACGGGAAAACCGTTCAGCGACATAATGCGCATCCGCTCTGGTCACGGCCGCATGGGCAAACCAGACCTGTGGCGATGTCCAGCCATCACCTTCGTCCGGCGCGAGGGCGGAGCGGAACAATGTCCATTGCAGGCCATAGTCCTCACCCGCTTTTGTGCTCAGGTTCGCCGTCACATACCACCATTCGATGCGATAGTTCGGATGGGCACCGTGATCAGTCGGAAAATCGAACACGCGATCAGGCCGAGGGATGGCAAAGCCTTCCGCATCTGTACCAAGTCCGGCAAATCCCTGTGCGAAAACGGCCGTTGGCAAAAGCGCGAGGACTGCAATTTTACCGTTCATTTGAAAACACCTTCAGCAGATCACTCGGCGGGGTGCGTGACAACTGCCAGGCGGGCCAAAGCGCGGCGAGCGCAGCAGCAATCAAAGCAAGGATCAAGAGTTTTGCGTATTCAGCCGGGAACAGAAACATTGGCAGCTTCCAGCCAAAGGCTGCGACATTCACGATGTCGAGCAGTGCCCAGGACAGCAAAAGGCCCAAGGGTAAAGCTGCTATCGCAGTCAGCACCGCCAGCAGAACGGCGCGCAGCAATTCATAGCGGCCAAGGCTGCGGCGGGTCATGCCCATGGCCCAGGCTGGGGCCAATTGTGGCACCCGCATTGCCGCCAGCGTGAGCAGGCTCATCAGCATGGCAAACCCGGCGACGGACAGCGTGAGCACGTTCAGCGCCTGGGTCACCGTAAACGTTCGATCAAAGATACCTACCGAAAAGGCCTTGATCTGCGCCTGATTGACAAGATGGGTTTCAGGGATTTGCAGATCGCGCGCCATATCCCGCACCAGGATTGGCACGTCCGCGTCATCGAGGCGCAAGCCAAACCGGGCTGGTCGCACATTGGGGTATAACTGGGCAAATAGCGCTTCGTTGATCACGGCCTGTCCGATGGGGTTGCCGTAGTCTCCGTAGATCCCGGCAATATCCAAAGGCGTCGTTCCAAGGGTTATCGTGTCGCCAATATCGAGATCCGCGCGGCGGGCGAACTGTTCGTTGATCAGGATGGCAGTTCCATTTGCGACGTTGTCCCATGGTGCCGGACTGGACGATAACAGCGTCCAGTTGTCCCGGTAGGTCGCATGATCACGGTTGCCAAACACCTCAACAGGCTGACCCCGCATTGTAACGTCGACGGATTGGATCGGCAGGATGGTATCAACGCGCGGCGACACGTAGGATACGATCCCTTCAGCCATTTCGTCGCTGTCCGCGCGCACATAGAGCTCTGACGCCAGCCGCTGATCGAGGAATCCGACAAAGGTCAGCCGAAAGCTGCTGACCATGGTCGACACACCGACATTTGCAGCCAGCGCCAGCAAAAGTGCCATCAAGGCGAGCGACAGCCCCGGCAGCTGCTGTCGTGTATCGGCCCAAAACCATGTGCTGCGCACGTCCCTGGCGCGGGCCTGCGCAAACGCCAGGATGCGGTCCAACACCATCGGCAGAGCCAGCGCGGCCCCAATCAGCATGCTGGCCAGCAAGGCAAAGCCGGCGACCAACCCCTGTGCCGTGAACGCCAGGACAAGGGCGATCAACAGCAGGGCGACTGCCAATACGGCCTGCCAACGCGCGCGCCGACCTGCGGCCATGACCTGTGCACGCGGCTGGGCCCCGGCCAAAAGCGGCATTTGCGCAAGCTGCCAAAATGCGCCACTTGCGGCAATGGCAGTTCCCCCGAGCGCAATCGCAAGGCCAGACAGCCACCAGATTGGTCGCAATGTCAGCGTGCCAGCAACCTCAGCGCCATAAAGGCCCCGCAAAGTTGCGGCAACGTCCGGCAACAGGACAGAGGCTAGGATATACCCCAACGAAACGCCAATCAGGCCGGCCACAAGCGCCATCATCGCGAGCTCTGCGGCCATGATCAGGATCAGTCTGCGCAGCGGCACGCCCAGCGCCCGCAATGTACGTACCACCGGCCGGCGTTGTTCAAACGCCAGCCCGATCGCGCCATTGACGATAAAGATGCCAACCGAAAAGGACAGCAGGCCGAAGGCGGTCAGGTTAAGATGAAAGCTGTCGGTAAGACGCGCCACATCTGATCCGCCCTGAGCGACCTGTCGGCTGAGCTCTGGGGCGATCTCTGCCAGCGCTGCCTGACGCAATGGTTGCGCGGGCGCGACAATCAGGCGGTCAATCTGACCCGGCTTGCCCAGCAGCCGCTGTGCGACGCCAATATCGGTTATCGCGGTGCCTGGTGCGATATCCGCAACGATGATTATCTCGGTCGCAAGATCGCGCAGCGCCTTGGCAGAATCCGCGTTTGCAAACAATTGGCCAGTGTAGGACAGGAAGGCCTGCAAATCGGCATCCTCGCCGATCTGGACCGGCCCAAGATCGCCGGGTGCGGTCAGCGGGTCGATTCCGATAATCCGGATCCCCGCCTCTTGCCCCTGGACAACCGGCGACACAAGCCACCCGGCCCGGCGCAATTTCACGTAAGTTGCAAGGGCGATGGGCTGCCCGTCACGTCGCAGCAGCTGGTCATATCGCCCCTCACCCAGCGTTGCGGCTGCAGCGTCGTAAGAGGCGCGCGCCTCTACGTTGACGGCCTGCACCCCCGACCAAAGGGCGGTGGCCAGTGCCAACCCCGCCAAAAGGGTGATCAATTGCAAAAGGTTGCGCCGCCAATGCGATAGCAACCCCGCCAGTATGACCCGGTTCACGCCACCTGCCCCATCGCAAGATGCAACCGGCGCGCCATGCGCCCGGCAACATGTTCAGAATGGGTCACGATCAGCAGACCGGCCTGCGCTTCGGCCACCAGTGACAGCATGACATCCAGCACCGCGCTTGCGGTTGCCTCGTCAAGGTTGCCGGTCGGCTCATCCGCCAGCACCAGTTTGGGTCGCGACGCCAGTGTGCGGGCAATTGCGACCCTTTGTTGTTGCCCGCCAGAGAGCTGCTCGGGGAACTTGTCGCGCTGTTCACGTAGACCAAGACGTTCTGTCAGTTCATCGCACCAATCCGCGTCATATCGTCCTGCGAGCCGTGCCTGAAAACTGATGTTGTCGGCAACGCGCAGGCTGGGGATCAGGTTGAACTGCTGGAAAATGACACCCGCCGTCCCGCGCCGCACCGCGGCCCGCCCTGCATCATCAAGTGCGGCGATGTCCCTGCCATCAAGCCTGATCCGTCCGGAGTCAGGCACATCAAGACCACCGATCAGGTGCAACAGCGTGCTCTTGCCACTGCCGCTTTCCCCGGTCAGCGCCAGCGTTTCGCCTGTATCAAGCGACAGGTCCACACCGCGCAGAACCGCGACCACATTGTCGCCCGTGGTATAGGATTTGTGGATGGCGGTCGCGTCTAACAGCATCGTGTGTTGGTCCCTCGATTGCGTCAAAGATAGATCGCAATCAGGCGCGGAACACCAGTCAGAGTTGCAAACACCGGGATATTTTCAAGCAACGCCACAGGCCTAACGCAGCGCGACCTGCGCCCGATCCGACAGGCCATTGGCATCAATGACGGTCAGCGATGAAAACCCGGCACCAAGATGTCCCAGGTCAACCTCTCTGGCGTGGGTTGTCAGAACGGGGCGCCCATTGGCCAGCCATGTAAACGGGCCGCGCCCCTCGGTGACCTTGGCGGTCACAGATATGCCTTCAAGCTCTGCCCCATCGGGCGGAAAGGCAATCACCGGGCCATCCTGCGCGATAAGCGCATCCGCAGGACGGAAACGCTGCAGCGGCAGCGGCAGTTGCGAGGTCGGCAGCAACAGCGTTTCGGGCGGCGGCGCAGCAATCGGGTCGATTTTTGATTTCAGTCGCGCAAAGGCCTGAAACATGATCGGCGCGGCCAGATCACCGCCAAAGGCGCCGGGCACGGCGGTCCCGTCTGCCCGCCCCATCCAGACGCCAATCACATGGCGTCCGTCAAATCCGATCGCCCAGGCGTCTCTGTGTCCATATGATGTCCCTGTCTTATAGGCGATGCCGACCCCACGCACGCCAATCGGACGCGGGGCTTGCAAGAGAATGTCGGCGATCTGCCAGGCCGCGACCGGGCCCATGATACGTTGCCCGGCCTGCGGCTGTTCGGTGTCGACCCAATGCAGGTTCACCGCTTCTCCGCCGCGGGCGATGCCGGCGTATAACTGCACCAGCTCATGCAGGCTGACCCCCACGCCGCCCAGCGCAACAGCCAGACCGGGAATATTGCCGGGCACCTCCGGTGCCATGCCCGCGCGGCGCATCCCGGTCATCAGGTGCCATGGCCCCATATCCTGGGTTATGCTGACAACCGGAATGTTCAGCGATTGCTGCAAGGCATCCCGCACCCGCAACTCTCCACGAAAGAAGCCATCAAAGTTCTGGGGTCTGTAGCCGTCGAAATCTGTCGGGCGATCAGCGATCAGCGTTTCGGGGTGGATCATGCCGCGATCAAAACCCAACCCGTAAACCAATGGCTTGAGCGTAGACCCGGGTGAGCGTTTCGCCTGCGTCAAGTCAACAAACCCGGCGCGGCGATCCTGCTGATAGGCCCCCGATCCGATATGTGCCAGCACTTCGCCAGAGCCATGATCCGCAACAACCATGGCCACCTGCAGCCGATCCGAACGGCCTGAAATCGCAGCTTCTGCCAGATCCTCCAATGCCGTTTGCAGCCTGCGGTCGATGGTAAGATCATGCCGCATCGCCAGCGGATCATCGGTGAGCACACGATCAGACAGGTGCGGGGCACGAGCGGGAAAGTCGTAGCGCTGATTGGTGACTGGGCGGGCAGTCGCCGCAATCACCGTTTCGTCGGCTAGGATGCCAGCCCCGTGCAGCCTTTCAAGAACCCGGTTTCGGGCCGATGTCGCCACGTCAGGATGGCGGTCGGGGCGCCGCATTTCCGGGGATTGCGGCAGCGCAACCAGCAGGGCGGATTGCGCAGGCGTCAATCGCCGGGGCGGTTTGCCAAACCAGGCGAATGAGGCTGCGCGCACACCTTCAAGGTTGCCGCCAAACGGGGCCCGGTTGAAGTAGAGCGCAAGGATTTCATCCTTTTCAAGCCTGCGTTCCAGCGCCAGCGCAACCCGCATCTGACGCAGCTTGCCACCCCATTCGCCGGTTGGACCATCCTCGATCAAACGGGCGACCTGCATGGTCAATGTTGACCCGCCAGAGATGACTTCACCGTGGCGAAGCGCCTGCCCAACACCACGGAGCAGTGCGAGAAAATCGACCCCTGCGTGACCATGGAACCGCTTGTCCTCGTAGCGGATCAGCATCTCTACATAGGTGGGGTCAACGCCATCTCGCTCAACAGGCAATCGCCACCGTCCATCAGCGACGGTGTAGGGCCGCAGCAATGCGCCGTTCCGGTCAAAGACTTCAACGCCGGCCTCCACCTCCAGCGGTGGCAGGACCGTGGCATCAATCCAATGATCGAACTGATCCCGCCCGACTGCAAGACCCCACAATAGCAGCGCCAGAGTGATGGTCAGCCGGGTCATTCCGCAATGAACACCCTGCCGGTATCGGTGCGGGCCCGCATTTGCGGACGATACATGTCCTCGACAGATGCGGCCGGGTGGTGGAATGACCCCGGCGACACCGCACGCACGATATAGGCCAGTTGAAACTGTTCGTCAGAGCGCCAGTCAACCGCGGCCAGGAACCGGTCTGTGCGAAATTCTGCATTGCGAGCGCTGACCGGTTTGAGCCAATCCAACTGCCGAATGTCGCCGCCCTGCAGCAGGTTAGGATTGTCAATTTCAAACCCCGCAGGCAGCGGATCGTTGACCATCAGCCGCGCCTCTTGCCGCCCAAAGGGTTTGACGGTCAACACGGCAACCAGACGATCTCCGGTCGTGACAGATTCCGGGTCAGCCGCGGCGCCATCTGTGGTGTAATAAGCGCGGCTGATCGCGTAGCCATTACCGCCTGCCGGTTCAGGTTCGGCCGGAACACCAAAGGTCGTCACGGTCAGGTCGGTGGGACTGTCGCCAGTATTGGTAATCAAGGTCTCAGCCGCCTGACGACCGGCTTCGCGCAGTTGCACAACCGGCCCTTGGGGCAAGACGCCGTCAACGGTGACGCCTGCTGTGGACAGATCCTGAATGAGCGCATTTGCGGCAAGCAGGGTCCATGCGGCCTCTTGCGTTGACGCGGCCCCGGCCCCTTGGCGCATGCGGGTTAGCAGTGCGTCGCGGTCGATGGCATTGCTGCCGGATTCAACAGCCAGCGCCAGCACCGCTGCCGCGTCACGTCGATAGGTCCCGTAGTCTGCGCGCCAGACCGCATTCTCGGCCTCGGTGGGAAGCGTGGTCATCTGGTTTGCCGCCAGCGTGAACATCAGGTCCGCGCGCGTCTGATCACCATAAAGCGCCAGCGCGGCACCCAGTTGGGCCGCCGCAAGTGGCGAGGTGAATGCAGATGCTTTCTGATCGGCATAATAGCGCAAGTCACCCACTCCGGCAGCGCCTTCGCGGGCCAGTACCATCAGCGCATAAGCAAGATCGCCGCCGCCGGAATCAAAATCAGGATAGTAATTCACGCTGTTGCGCAGGTTATCAACAGCATTGCGGAACGCGATGTCGGGCACGTCATGACCGGTCAGCCGCGCCCGGCTGAGGAAGTCGGTGACATAGGCATCCAGCCAAAGATCACCTGAGCGTGGACGCCATAGCCCAAAGGCACCGTTGGCCGCCTGATTGGCCGTGATCCCGGCAATCGCCTGTGTAATGCGATCATCAATCGTATCGCTTGACGCCAGCCCCATCGCATCAGCCACACCTGACAAATAAAGCAGCGGCAAGGCCCGCGAGGTCATCTGTTCGGTGCAGCCGTAGGGATAGCGGTCCAGTGCTGCCAGCAATCCCGGCGCGTCAAACCGCGCCAATGGCCCCACGGACAATGTCGCAGATCCGGTGCCGCTGGCGAGCCCGGCAAAGACATTATCATCAAAGGTAAACGTATCCCCGGCAGCCAGTTCAAAGCGTGATACGCGACTGACAATTGGATCATTTACCACAACCGGTACAGTCAGCGATTTGGTTAGCGTGTCGCCCGCGGGCGTGGTCAGCGAAACCGTGATGCTGTGGGTGCCCGGATCAGCAGCCGCAAATGCCACTGCAAACACGGCCTTTTCGCCCTCTCCCAATGTGACAGTAGCCGGGACACCCCCCGCGAGGGCAAGACCGTTTGCCTGCACGGACAACGCCATTTCGCCGGTGGGCCCATCGCTGTGAACAATCTCAAGCAGCAGACGACTTTGATCGTCGGGTGCCAAGAACCGCGGTACGGATGCGGTGACCACCACCGGATCGCGCACCAACACGTCGCGGCTGGCCTGCCCGACCCCGGTATTTGACCATGCCATGGCCATCAGCCGGATGGTGCCGTTGAATGCCGGGATATCCAGACTGACATTGGCCTTGCCGTCCGGGCCGACGACAACCGGACCTTGAAAGAATACCACAAGATCTTCTGTTGGCGGCGGGCTTTGCATACCGACCTGCGCCATCGCGTCACCGCCAGAGCGGATGGCGCCAAGGTCTCCGTTCAGCCCGTCGATAAGCCGCCCGTAAATGTCGCGCATTTCAACGCCAAGCTTGCGCTGGCCGAAATAATGGCCCTGTGGGTCGGGTGCCTCAAACGCGGTGATGTTCAGAATACCCATATCCACCGCCGCCAGCGTCACATAAGCCGTTTCCCCGGTTGCAACCCCGGACACCTTTATGCCGACGTCAAGTGGTCCGCGTGGCCGCATCACGTCTTCAGCACTCAGCGAGACAGTCAATGCCTTGTCCGCCGGGTCAACGGGTGCATAACCAAGACCAAGCGCGCGCGCAGGATTGCGGCCGGCGGCCACATCCATTGGCCGAATTACAGCTGCGCTGACGTAGGCACCGGCACCCCATTCGTCGGTCACCTCCAGCGGGATCAGATTTTCACCCTCGGTGACCGGCACGGTCGTCATCGAGATGAGTTCATCGCCCATCACCGTAATAACGGCAGTTCCAGCATAACGCGGCACGATGCGGAAATTGGCGGTATCGCCGATGGCGTATTTGTCAGCGTCCAAAGAGGCTTGCAGCAGATCGGGCGTATCCGTTGTGCTGGCTGGCGCGTACCAGCCTGCACGGAAGGTCGTCGCCGCAACGCCGTATTGGGCCCCTGTGCGTTCAACGACAATTTCGTAGCGCCCCCAACCGACCGGGGCCGTGACCATGACCGGGTCCGCGCCCAGCGTCACCGTGCCAGCGGCAACCTGTTCGCGACTTGTCACGGGTTCCCATTTCCAGTCGCCGTAAAGCGAATACCACTGATACCGGCGCGTCACGCGGTTGACGGTGTACTGCACGGGCATTTCGGTGGCAGTCATGTCAGGGGCCAGCGCGATCAGGTCAAAGCTGGCAGCGCTCCCTTCCTTCACAACGCCGTCAAACAACGGTTTGATCCCGATAAAGGGCTGGTCCGGCAGCAAGGTTGTCGTCGCCTGCCTTTCGACCGGGCGGCCAGAGCCTTCGCTCACACGGGCCGTGATGCGCACCTCAAGCGGTTGCGGCGCAACAATATCGGGCAGGTCGACATTCAACGTCACATTGCCATCCGCGCCCGTTTGACCACCGTAAAGATAGCGCACTTCGGCCTCGACCGGATCATTGACGTTGCCAAAGACATAACCCGGGAAATCCTCAAGCCGGTTCAGCGGGCGCACCAGGGCTTCGCCCTCGACGGCCAGTCCTGCGGCAGGTGGACCAAAGAGATACCGGGCGGCGACGTCAAGGCGCGGGGTGATCCCGGCGCGGATTGTCTCGGGCAGGCTGAGGTCAAAGTCGATCCGTTCGGGCAGGAAATCTTCGACAAGCACATTTTCACGGGCCAGCGCGGGCGCATCAACATCGGCAAGGACAGATATCGTCCATGTCCCGCGCGGCGCGCTGCCCGCTACAGGCATCGCAAAGACATGCCCGCCGGCCTGATCATCGGTCGAGGTGAAACGCGCGTATTCAACGCCATCGGGGCGGGTCAGGATGGCCGTCAGCGGCACGCCTGTCAGCGCATGAGACGTCGCATCGCGCATCAGCGCGGTCAGGTGGATGGTTTCACCTGCACGATAGGCCCCCCGGTCGGTGGCCAGAAAAACGTCGATTGGCGGGCTTGGTTCGCGCCCCTCGACCCCACGGTCTGACAGGTCGAACGCGGCATCACGCAACGACAGGAACGACAGATCATCACCCTGCGCAACAGTCACCAGCGCGGGCGCGTTTGTGCCAAGGCCGCGGGTCAGGCCAGCGGGGAACCGGGCGATTCCATCGGCCCCGGTCTGGGTTGTGCCCAGCACGTCGTTGCCTTCGGATATCAGCGTCACCGTTGCCTCTGCTGTTGCGGATGCATCTGCCAAAGATCGCGCCATCACGGTCAGCCCGTCATTGCCCAGCCAGGTGGCCAGCCCAAGGTCCGAAAGCACAAACCACTGGGTCGCCGGTGGGTTGTCGTAGGGGTCGGCGCCGGGGATTTTGGCGGATACGACATAAAGCCCGGCGGGCTGACCGGCCAGCGCCTCGCCCAGCGGGATGCGGGTCAGCGAATCCGCATTCAGGTCGCCCGTAACTTCTGCAACACCTTCCCAGACCGGGCTGGCAAGACTGTCGTCAAGATAGTCTTCCTCATAAGCATAAAGGGGATTTGACAAGAGCCCTTCCTGCAGGGTGCGGATGATATTGCGATCAGACAGACGCCGGATGGTCAGGTCGACAGCATCCAGATTGACGGTCTCGATCGGGATCGCGATATCCCCTAGACGTGGCAGGACGTAAGCGCGTCCGGGGAACCTGGCAGAGGCGCTGCGGTCACGTACATAAAGCGTCAGATCAACGTTTCGCGCCAAGGTTTCATCGTGTTTGGACGGCAGTCCTTCGCGCAGCGTGATCTGGTAGCGCTGCCCGTGCTGAACCCCGTCAATGCAGAGCTTGCCGTCACTCACGCTGACCGCAAGTGCCGGATCGGGCAATTGCACAAAGGGCGCATAATCCAGTCCTGCCTGAACGAGGTCTTCGGAAAAGGTGGCACAGATGCGCGGGGTGGCGCTGTCGCTTTCCACCTCGGTGTTGGTGACGCGGAACCCAAACTTGCCAACCAGATCGTCGAGCAATTCTTCCACATCCCGCCGTGGCTGGATCGCTTGCGCCAACCGCAGTGCCGGAATGGCGGTGCGGCCGCGGTCCTGTTGCACAAGACCCTGGGCCAGTTCAAGCAAGGCCGCGACGCGGGTGCCATCGCTTTGCGCATGCAGATATCCGGCAATCGCGGCGGGCACCGCGCGACCGCGGGCCTGACGTTGGATATCGGCATTTGTCGACGTCAGCGTCCGCGAGAGATTGGCGTATTCAACCCAGAGATCGCCGCCATTGCTGATCGAGAGCGCCGCCCCCGTCAGCCGCATCGCCCCGACAAGTTTGTCAGCAGCGCGCCGCTGCGCCACCCGGTTGAGCAGTTCTTGCAGGCTGACCTCGTTGGCCGCATGCCAGCGGCCCATGCGGGCGGCGGCGTTGTCTGCGCGTTCCAGATCGTCAGGCGTCAGAAACGCCAGATCAGCGCGGCGGGCCGGTTCCTGTTCCAGAACGGCGGGGTCCGTGTCATAGATCCGGGCAGAAATCGCGCCTTCGTAGGCTGTCACATCGGTGACTGTTTGCTTTAAAAAACAAGAGTTTGAGCGCTGGTTGAATGTGAATGCGCGGCATTGGGCGTTTTCGATACAGGCCGACTCGCAGGCATTCAGCGTTGTGTCAAAGATGCTGCCAATGTCTAACCCGACAAAATCCAGATTTTGTGACACCACCGGTCGCCGCTCTGGCAGGTCCGCAACGGCCTGACTTCCGAAAACCACAAGACAGATCGCGAGGATGAAACGGACCATGAGAATACCCTTCGTTTGCAATGTGCGAAGGGTGCCATGGGTCCGGGGATTCGTGCAACGGTTGGCAGGTCAGGAATCCCTGACCTCAGGTCGGATAATCCCGCGTAAACACCGGGGCATCGGGGGATGACAGGTCCGAGTCGTACCCATAACCACCCGCAGAAAACCCTTTGATATCATCCGCTTGCGTCAGTCTATTTTCGATTATGTAGCGCGCCATCGCACCACGGGCGCGTTTGGCAAAGAAACTGACGATGCGGGGCTTTGCATCTTTCACCTCAAGAAACTGCGGTGTCACCACCCGCAGCTTAAGCGACTTGCGGTTGGCGGCAGTGAAATATTCGGTACTCGCGCAATTCACCAAGAGGTCTGTCCCTTGCGATTTTGCTTGCGCATTCAATGCCTTGGCAAGCGTATCACCCCAGTAATCATAGAGCGTTTTGCCCCTCCGGGTTTTCAACCTGCTGCCCATTTCAAGGCGGTAGGGCTGAATGGCATCCAAGGGGCGCAGGATGCCGTAGAGACCGGACAGAATGCACAGGTGATCCTGCGCCCAGCGCAGGTCATCCGTTGACAGTGTTTTCGCCTCAAGCCCTTGATATGTATCACCATTAAACGCCAGCGCTGCGGGTTTGACTGCCGTATCATCGGGCATTTCGGCAAAGACCTTGAACCGGTCACGGTTGAGGCGCGCCAGATCGGGTGACAGGTCCATCAGCTTGCGTAACTGGGTAAGTGTCTGACCACGCATGGTTTTTGCCATTCTCACGGCGTCGGCCTGAAACGCAGGCTGGCTGGGCGTGACCGCAACGGGATCAAGATCAAGCGATTTTGCAGGTGAAATGGTGATCAGCATGAGACCCTCGGCAATGGCGGTTGTGGGGCAGATGTATCACGATGAACCGGCAGGGCCAGCGGGTATGGTTAACAGCGACCGTACGGTGAAATGTGCCATGCACATCCCATGCACAACCCGGCAACATCCTGCATGCATCAGAAAGTTACCGGCAGGTAAGTAACGCACCGCCCGGTGGGCCGTCTCATGCGTCGTTCAACACATCCAGAAATGCATCCCCGAACCGTTCGGCGTACCGATCCCCGATCAGACGGGTCAGGGCATCAACGTCAGGGTTGCGCAGTTGCGCGACCTTGGCGAGGATTGCGGCCGAGCAGGTCATCGGCCTGCCAGTGCCATCCTGACCGCGCTGCAATTCGGCCTGTGCGGCAAGCAGGCGGTCATAGGTCGCCCCCGCGGCCCGTCCGGCAAGTTTGCGACGCTGCGGATGCAGCTGTTGCGCCTCACCCGCGATCACCTCAAGAAAGGCGTTGCCGTAGCTTTCGAGCTTTTTGGCACCAACACCCCCGACGCGGGCCATTTCGTCAAGCGTGGTGGGGCGGGTTTCGGCCATCTCGATCAGGGTTTTGTCATTGAAGATAATATACGCCGGCCCGCCCGCCGCCTCGGCCAAAGCACGGCGCTTTGCCTTGAGCGCAGACAAGAGCGGCGCATCCTCTTCGCTGACCATCTGGCGCACCTTGGGGCCTGCGGATCTGGCGGCGCGGATGCTGTCGCGGCGCAGGTCAATCGTGGCCTCGCCCCGCAGGATCGGCAGGGCGTGGTCGGTCATGCGCAATGCACCGTGGCGTTCGGGATCAGGGCGCAGCAGGTCGTGACCCATCATCTGCCGAAAGATCGCCTGCCACTGCGGTTTGGTATAGTCCTTGCCTACGCCATAGGTTGGCAGGCTGTCGTGACCGCGCTGGCGGATCTTGTCGGTCTTCGCCCCCAGCAGGATGTCTATCAGATGCCCCGCGCCGAACCATTCATCGGTGCGCAATGCCGCGGACAGGGCCATGCGCACGGGGGTGGTGCCGTCAAACACCTCGGCCGGTTTGTCGCAAAGATCACAGTGGCCACAGGGGGCGGGATCTTCGCCAAAGTAGGACAGTAGGTTCTGGCGGCGACAGGTGAGCGCCTCGGCCAGGCCAAGCAGGGCGTTCAGCCGTCCGTGATCTGCAGTGCGCCGGTCAGCGGGGGCCAGACCCTCGTCGATTTGCTGGCGGCGGAACGCAATGTCCTGCGCGCCAAACAATGTCAGGGTTTCAGCCGGTGCCCCATCACGCCCGGCGCGGCCGATTTCCTGATAATAGCTTTCGATGGATTTGGGCAGGTCCGCATGTGCAACCCAGCGGATATCAGGTTTATCGACGCCCATGCCAAAGGCGACGGTGGCGGTTACGATCAGCCCGTCCTCTTGCTGAAAGCGGCGTTCGACATCGCGGCGGTCCTGGGCCTCCATCCCGCCATGATAGTGACAGGCCGTGTGGCCCCCGTCGCGCAGCGCCGCTGCCAGCGTTTCGGTCTTGGCACGGGTGCCGCAATAGACAATGCCCGACTGGCCCTTGCGGGCCGCGGCAAAGCTGAGGATCTGCTGGCGCGGGCTGTCCTTGGCGGCAAAGGCCAGGTGGATGTTGGGCCGGTCAAAGCCGCGTAAAAAGGTGCTGGGCTGCTGGCCGTCAAACAGCTTTTCCACGATCTCGTCACGGGTTTCGGCGTCCGCCGTGGCGGTAAAGGCGGCAAGGGGCACATCCAGCGCGCGGCGCAATTCACCAATGCGCAGATAATCGGGGCGAAAGTCATGGCCCCATTGGCTGACGCAATGCGCCTCGTCTACCGCGATGAGGGTGACGCCCGCCTCGTGCAGCATGCGCTGGGTGCCCCCCGAGGCCAGCCGTTCGGGCGCCATATACAGCAGCTTGAGCGTGCCATCGGTCAGCCCGCGCCAGACCTCATCAGTTTCCTCTTCGGTATTGCCGGATGTGAGCGCGCCCGCCGCAACACCGGCCGCGCGCAGGCCGCGCACCTGATCGCGCATCAGCGCAATCAGCGGCGATATCACCACGGTCACACCGGGGCGCACCAGTGCAGGCAATTGAAAACACAAGGATTTGCCGCCGCCCGTGGGCATGATCGCAAGGGTGTTTTCACCCTTGATTACCGCATCCACAATCTCGCCCTGGCCGGGACGGAAAGCATCAAAGCCAAAGATATCCTTTAGCAGCGTGGCAGCGCTTTGCATGGTGGTCCTGTTGTTTTTATCTGCTCTTTGAGGGTCACAATCGCAGATGAAGAAAGGGTAAACAAGGTTTGAACCCGCCCGCTGGTGCGTGTTTTCGGCGGGACGGTGATCGGGGCGTTGCCTTTGGCCGGATAGCGTCCTACGCATTTGGTCTGAGCGACGGAGTACAGGATGGGTGAAATCACATTGGTCCGGCATGGGCAGGCCAATTCAGCGGCTGATAATGAGGCGGATTATGACCGGCTGACCACGCTCGGCCATACCCAGGCGAAGTGGCTGGGCGAATGGATGGCCGCCCATGACGGCCCGTTTGACGACGTGTTATGCGGCACCCTGCGCCGCCAACGCGAGACGGCTGCCGGGCTGGGCTATCCTGAAGCACGTCAGGATGAGCGGCTGAACGAAATCACCTACTACGACCTGACCGCAGAGATGGATGCACTGGGCGAGGTCCAGCGCGGCGGACCCGAGGATTTCGCAGTGCATTTCCCGGCCACGCTTCAGGCGTGGCAGGACGGGCGGATCAAGGGCACAGAGACGTTTGTCCAGTTCACCGAGCGGGTGCAGGCGGTGCTGGACATGGCGGCGCAACCGGGGCGGCGGGTCTTGTGTGTCACTTCTGGCGGGATTATCGCGCGCGCCGTGTCACATCTGCTGGGGCTGGATATCCCGCGTATGGCGCAGATCGCGCTGCCGATCCTGAATACAAGTGTGCATCGCATTCATGTCACCCCGCATGGGCCGATACTGGCCACTTTCAACGCCGCACCGCATCTTGATCACGCAGATCGGCTGGCGGCACGCACCAACTATTGACCCCACAGGAGGACCCCATGTTTACGTTGCACTATTCGCCCGGAACGATCTCGATCGCGGTGGCCATCGGCATGCAGGAAGTCGGGGCCGCCTATGAGGCCGTCAAGGTTGATTTCAAAGCCGGCGATCAGCAAAGCGCGGACTATCTGGCCAAGAATCCCAAGGGCCGTGTGCCGTTGCTGGAAACGCCGGACGGGCTGATGACCGAGACCGGGGCCTTGCTGGAATATGTCGCGCCCGGACTGGTGCCGGAGGGTGCCGCGGAACAGGCCCGGATGCGCGAACTGATGTATTATCTGGCGGCGACCATGCATGTCGCCCATGCCCACAAGATGCGCGGCGCCCGCTGGGCGGATGCGGAAGCCTCGCTTGCGGACATGAAGCGCAAGGTGCCCGAAACCATAGCCGCAAGCTGCGCCTATCTGGAAGAGACGCTGGCGCTGTCCCCCTTCGCGATGGGCGCGGCGCTGACCTGTGCGGACCCCTATTTGTTCATGCTGCTGCATTGGGTGCCGGGGGATGGCGTTGCGTTGGAGAACTATCCGAAGCTGGCAGAATTTTATGCGATGATGCAGGATCGCGAGAGTATCAAGGCGGTGACCAAAAAGGGGATGTTATGACCCATGTCTGGCTGCGCGCAGAGCCGCGCGACAATGAACAACGGGTTGGCCTGACCCCGGAGGGCGCAGCGGCGCTGATCGCCAGGGGCATGCAGGTCACCGTCGAAGAAAGCCGCCAGCGCTGTCTGCCGCTGGCCGATTATCTGGACGTCGGCTGCACGGCCGCACCCGAGGGGACCTGGGTGGATGCGCCGGATCAGGCGATTATCTTTGGTCTCAAGGAATTGCCGGATGACGACACGCCGCTGCGTCATCGGCACATCATGTTTGGCCATGCCTACAAGGGCCAGCCAAGTGGCCAGGTGCTGCTGGCGCGGTTTGGCGCGGGCGGTGGCACGCTTTTTGATCTGGAGTACCTGCTGGATGACGACGACCGCCGGGTCGCCGCCTTTGGCTATTGGGCGGGATTTGCCGGGGCCGCCGTGGCGCTGCGCTGCTGGATTGCGCAGCAGCATGGCGGGATTGCCGGGCCGGTGCATCCTTACCTGAGTGCGGGGCATATGACGGCCGATCTGCAACATGCCATGTCGCGTCTTGACGGCGCACGCCCCAGCGCCCTGATCATCGGCGCAAAGGGGCGCGTCGGGACCGGCGTGGCCGACCTTTGCCGCGAATTGGCGCTGGAGACAACGCTGTGGGACATGGACGAGACGGCGCATGGCGGCCCCTTCCCCGAGGTGCTGCAACACGTCCTGTTCTTCAACTGCATTCTGGCCCGGCCCGGCACCCCGGTCTTTGTGCCGGAGAACGCAGGCCAGATGGACCGGGCGTTGCGGGTGATTGGTGATATCGCTTGCGATCCCGACAGCGACTTTTCCCCGATCAAGGTCTATGACCGCGCAACGGATTGGCAAAGCCCGGCGCTGCGGGTCTACGATCACCCGCCGCTGGATGTGACGGCAATTGACAACCTGCCATCCATGCTGCCGGTTGAAAGTTCAAAGGATTTTGCTGACCAGTTGCTACCGTCCCTGTTGACGCTGGATGATCTTGACGCGGGCGTCTGGGGCCGCGCCAAGGCGACATTTGATGCGGCGATGGCCTGATGGGCTATATGGTGGATGGCGTTTACCACATCGGGGATGATGTGACGCAGACGCTGCCTTCGGGCGAATGGGAGCGTTCACGTTCGACCGTGCGCAACTGGCTGGGGCAGGATGGGTTTGACCCGGAACCGGGGCGTTACCACCTTTATGCCGCCTGGAACTGCCCCTGGGCCCATCGGGTTCTGCTGGCGCGCGCCCTGCTGGGGTTGGAGGATGCGATCAGCGTCGCCTATGCCCGGCCCAACCGCACCGAGATGGGCTGGGTCTATGACAATGACGGGCCTTACGCGGACCCGCTGATGGGGGTTGCAAACCTGCCAGAGGTCTATGCCGCCGACCCCATCGGTTACACTGGGCGGCTGACCGTGCCAGTGCTGTGGGACAGGACACAAGCGCGGATGGTCAGCAATGAAAGTGCCGATATTCTGCGGATGCTGGCGGCCTTCGGGCGCGGCGCTGACCTTTACCCGACGGATTTGGCGCAGAAGATCGACGACTGGAACGCGCTGATTTACGCCCGGGTGAACAACGGGGTCTACCGCGCCGGGTTTGCATCAACGCAGAACGCCTATGCCGCGGCTGCGACTGAGGTATTTGACACGCTGGATCAGATCGAAGCGCATCTGGCCACGCATCGCTGGTTGTGCGGAGACCATTTCACCGAGGCCGATCTGCGCCTGTTCCCGACACTGGCGCGGTTTGATGTGGCCTATCATTACGCGTTTCGCTGCAACCTGCGGCGGCTGATGGATTACCCGCGTCTGTGGGCCTATGCACGCGAGATCTACCAGATGCCGGGCGTCGCCGAGACCGTGCGGTTCGACATTTACAAGAAGGGCTACTTCAGCGCTTCGGAAAAGCGCAATCCGCTGGGCATCATACCGATTGGCCCGGCGATCAACTGGGACGTGCCCCACGGGCGCGATTAGGGCGCAACGCCTGATCCGGAACGGCCTGCGCCCTGTTGTGCCTGCCCGATCCCGGGCAGGCGGTGTTGACGGGCTGTCGCGTCAGTCCTTGTGCGCGTCGTTGCGCATCCGGGCAAGGTGGTCATCCCAACCCTTGTCAAGCGCAAGCGTGAGGCCAAAGGCCTCTGCCCCCTGTGGCAGACCTTCGTGGCGCAGGGAAAGCTCGGTGCCGCCCGCGACCTCGGTCAGGGCCCATTTCACCGTGCTGGTCGCCTCGCCCATCGGCGCGATCGTGAAGGTATATTCAAGCCGTTTGAAGGGGTCCGCGACAAGCACTTCGCCCCACATCAGTTTGTCACCCGATTGCGCGCCGAACATTTCATAGCTGCCTTCGGTTAGCGGCGCAGGCGGCTTGTGAAACCAGATCGCCAGCTTTTCGGGGTCGGTGAGATAGGCCCAGACCTGTTCCGGGGTGGCCCGCAGGTAAATGGTCTTGCGCAGGATCGTGTCAGTCATTGGGTGTCCTTTTCGATTTCAGATTTGAGCGTGGCCAACCGGTCATCCCAGAAGGCATCAAAGTAGCGGAGCCAGTCGACGACACGTTTCATGCCGCTGGCGTTAATCGCGTTGACCCGGGCGCGACCGCTGGTCCGGGTGGTGATCAGGTCGCCTTCGTGCAGGATTGTCAGATGTTTTTTCACCGCCGCGCGGGTGATCTGAAAATTCTCTGCCACTTCAGCGATGGTCATGTCGCCCTGCGCGAGAAGGCCAAGAATGTCGCGGCGGGTCGGGTCCGCCAGCGCGCGAAAGCTGAGCTGGGTGGCGTCGGTCATGACGTCACTGGCCGGGGGGCAGTGATGGCGGGGTGATTCATCGGATCCTCTTTTTCGTGATACCTTTTGGTATCTCCTGTATGTAATACCAAAAGGTATCACGTCAAGCGTTTTATGGGAGTCCGTACTGCGGGGGGCTGAAAAGCCTGTGCCGGTGGTCTGGGAGATCTGGCATGGCAGCACGTCCGACACACCGGTATTACCGGCACGACCCGCGCAGGTTCGGGCCTATGGGACCGGGTTCATATCCACCGGCGGACACGTTTCATGTAAGCGGTATAGGATGCGCCGAAGGCATCGGTCAGCTTGCGTTCTTCCAGTTGGATAACGCAGCGCGTTGTGACGATGACTGCGATCAGGCCGGTTGCGACAATCCAGATGTTATCGAGCAGGATCGCAAAGCCGAGTTGGATAAGCGCCAGTCCGAGATACCCTGGATTTCGAGAGCGGCGATATATACCGGATGTCACCAGTGCGGTTGAAACGTCAAAGGGGTCATAGGTTGTTCCTGCCGCTTGAATGTCGCGAATGGACTGCCGGATCACCAGAATGCCCGCTAGGACCAGCGGCGGGCCAAGGGTGGCCTGGATCGGCCATGCAAGGACCGGCCAGGGAAACAACAGGCCCAGCCCGATGCCCAGAAGCAAGGCCACGGTGAATATCGTCGGCGGGGTGGCAAACGGTTTTTGAAAGTCCTGGTTCATCTTCTTGGCCCCTGAGCGAATGGATGTGGCACCTGATTGCAAAGTGTCCCGCGCGGCCGATGATTAATCAAGTTGCATCGTCTGTAGCCGCCGGATCGCGGGATGGGCGGGGAACCCGGTGTCGTGAATCGGCAGAGGCTGCGGTCAGTCAGTTCAGTTGGTCGCGTGCCTTTAACCGGCTGAACGTCACCGGGGTCATGCCGAGGAACGACGCAATTGCGCGATGGGCAAAGAGACCTTCGATATCGGGATACCATGTGTGGAACCGCGCAAGGCGGTCTGCGCTGTTCAGCGCGGCAAGTCTGACCGAGGCGGCGGTATCGGTCGTTTGCGCGCTGGCGCTGCTGACGGTGTGGCGCATCATAAGGGCGCGGTACCAGCCGCGTTTGCGTTCCCCGGCCAGAAAATCATAGCTACGCCCGATCCGGCGGCGTGGCATGGCGGCGCGGTGGGCCACAAGCCTGATCGGGAGAGACGACGCGTCCAGATCAGGCAGAACGCAAATGACGCCCGGTGCAGGGTTCCTGTTTTGGGTGTCCGTCATGCCAAGAGCAATGCCCTGTCTGACCACACCCCGGGCATCGCGGCCCCCGCCCTGTACCAGAGACCTGTCCGAGACAACTTTGATGCGTCCGCCATCGGCGTTTGTCATGCGCGTGTTCCGGGCACGCAATTGCCGTGCCTGCTGGGTTGGGGCTTGTCCATCGGGGCCTTTGACGATCTTGTGCAAGGTGTTGTGAAGCTGACATTCACCAAGCTTGCCCTGCTTGATATCAGTGTTATCGGGCTGCTTGTCATCGTGACCATTTCAGACGTCAGCTTTGGCCCTTGGCGGCTGATCCGGGACGGACGCACCGTTTTCAGTCACGTCGCTACGGGCAACGCGACCAAAGGAGAGAATGATGTTTGCATATTCCTATTCCCGGTACGGTGGCCCGGAGGTCCTGACCAAGGTCACGCTGCCAACCCCTGCTCCGGGCCCGAATGAGGTGCTGATCAGGATTGTCGCAACCACTGTCAGCGCCGGGGATTGGCGGGCGCGCAGCCTGACAATGCCAAAAGGTCTGGGGCTGATGGGACGGCTGGTGTTCGGCATTTCAGGTCCGCGCAAGCCGGTTCTGGGCACCGAACTTTCGGGCGTGATCGACAGCGTCGGGGCGGGTGTGACCATGTTCAAACCCGGGCAGGCTGTTGTCGCTTTTCCCGGCGTGGCATTTGGCGGCCATGCGGAATACATCGCGATGCCCGCTGATGGAAAACTGGCCCTGAAACCGGACAACCTGAGCTTTGAAATGGCGGCGGCGCTGCCGTTTGGCGGGACAACGGCCTATGACTTTCTGGTGAACAAGGCCCCCTTGCAAGCGGGCGAGACGGTGCTCATCAATGGCGCGTCAGGCGCAGTCGGAACGGCCTGCGTGCAAATCGCAAAGCATCTGGGGGCCGAGGTGACAGCCGTGTGCAGCGGCAAGAACGCCGCGATGGTTTCGGCGCTGGGGGCGGACCGGGTGATCGACTACACGGTGCAGGATTTTGCCGCCGGGGACGTCCAGTATGACATGGTGGTTGATGCGGTGGGCACCGCCCCTTTTGCACGGGTCAACACGGCGCTGCGCCCCGGCGGGCGGATGGTACTGATCGCGGGGGAGACCTCTGACATGTTGTTTGGCGCGCTCAAGGCCCGCATGAAGGGCAAACGCCTGATTGGCGGCGTTGCCAAGGAAAGCCGCGCGCTGTTGCAGGCCGTGGTTGATCTGGCCGCAGCCGGCCATCTGACCCCGGTGATTGACAAGGTCTACCCTTTTGAGGACATGCAAGCCGCCCATCGACATGTCGATGGCGGACATAAGAAGGGGAATGTTGTGGTGCTGGTTGACCCCAACAAGGGGGCGCAGTGATCAGCGATATACGCAAAAGAAGACCCCCCGCAGAGAGATCAGCGGGGGGTCTTTGGCAAGGCGGGTCGTAGTGACCCGGCCAAGCATTCTGTGCCGCAGAGGCGCGCGCGTGACTTACCAGTCTTCGCGAACGACCGTGCGGGTCTTGATCGGCAGCTTCATCGCAGCAAGGCGCAGGGCCTCGCGTGCGACATCTTCGTTGACGCCGTCGATTTCAAACATCACCCGACCGGGCTTTACCTTGCAGGCCCAGAAGTCGATGGAACCTTTACCCTTACCCATACGCACTTCGACGGGCTTGGAGGTCACGGGGGTGTCCGGGAAGATACGGATCCAGACGCGACCCTGACGTTTCATGTGACGTGTCATCGCACGACGGGCAGCTTCGATCTGGCGCGCGGTAATACGCTCAGGCTCGATCGCTTTCAGACCATAGGTGCCGAAGTTCAGGTCAGACCCGCCCTTCGCCAGACCTTTGATCCGGCCCTTGTGCAGCTTGCGGTGTTTTGTACGCTTTGGCTGAAGCATTGTTCAGGTCTCCTTAGCGACGTGGGCCGCGAGGGACAGCGCCCTCTTGCAGCTCAGCATGTTTGCGGTCACGTGCAGCCGGATCGTGTTCCATGATCTCACCTTTGAAGATCCAGACTTTGATCCCGATGATGCCATAAGGCGTCATCGCTTCGTACAGCGCATAGTCGATGTCGGCACGCAGCGTGTGCAGCGGCACACGGCCTTCGCGATACCATTCGGTCCGCGCGATTTCAGCACCGCCCAGACGCCCAGCAAGGTTCACCCGGATGCCGAGTGCGCCCATACGCATGGAGTTCTGAACCGCACGCTTCATTGCACGGCGGAATGAGACACGACGCTCAAGCTGCTGACCGATGTTTTCGGCAACCAGGGCTGCGTCCAACTCGGGCTTGCGCACTTCAACGATGTTGAGGTGCAATTCGCTGTCGGTCAGGTCGGCAAGTTTGCGACGCAGACCTTCGATGTCTGCCCCTTTCTTGCCGATGATGACACCGGGACGGGCGGCGTGGATCGTGACGCGGCACTTTTTGTGTGGACGTTCGATGATCACGCGGCTGATGCCGGATTGCTTGCACTCTTTCTTGATGAAGTCCTTGATGGCAAGGTCTTCCAGCAAGAGATCGCCGTAGTCTTTGGTATCTGCATACCAGCGGCTGTCCCAGGTGCGGTTGACCTGAAGACGCATGCCGACGGGATTGACTTTGTTACCCATTATGCTTGCTCCTCGACCTGGCGGACCACAATCGTGATCTCCGAAAATGGCTTGATGATCTTGCCGAAACGACCACGTGCCCGCGGACGACCGCGTTTCATGATCAGGTTCTTACCGCAGTAAGCTTCGGCGACGACAAGTTCATCGACGTCCAGGTTGTGGTTGTTTTCTGCGTTGGCGATTGCGGACTGAAGGCACTTCTTCACATCCTCAGCGATCCGCTTTTTGGAGAAAGTCAGGTCGTTCAGCGCCTGTTCGACTTTCTTGCCACGGATCAGACCGGCAACGAGGTTCAGTTTCTGCGGGGACGTGCGAAGCATGCGCAGTTTTGCCATTGCTTCGTTTTCGGCCACGCGGCGGGGATTCTTATCCTTGCTCATGGCTTACTTCCGCTTCGCTTTTTTGTCAGCAGCATGGCCATAATAGGTACGGGTTGGGCTGAATTCGCCGAACTTCTGACCGATCATGTCTTCTGTGACGTTGACGGGGATATGCTTCTTGCCGTTGTAGACACCAAAGGTGAGGCCAACGAACTGAGGCAGGATAGTGGAACGACGCGACCAGATCTTGATCACTTCGTTGCGGCCGCTTTCGCGCGATGCTTCTGCCTTCTTGAGGACATAGCTGTCGACGAACGGACCTTTCCAGACGGAACGAGCCATAATTAGCGACCCTTCTTCTTGGCGTGACGCGAGCGGATGATAAGCTTTTGCGACGCTTTGTTGGTGTTACGGGTGCGTGCACCTTTGGTCGGCTTGCCCCAAGGGGTGACCGGGTGACGACCACCAGAGGTCCGGCCTTCACCACCACCATGCGGGTGGTCGATCGGGTTCATCGCAACACCGCGGACAGAAGGACGAATGCCCTTGTGACGCATGCGGCCTGCTTTACCGTAGTTCTGGTTCGAGTTGTCGGGGTTGGACACCGCGCCGATCGTGGCGAGGCATTCCTGGCGCACCAGGCGCAGTTCGCCTGATGACAGGCGGATCTGGGCGTAGCCCCCGTCACGGCCAACGAACTGCGCATAAGTCCCGGCAGCACGGGCAATCTGGCCGCCTTTTCCGGGCTTGAGTTCGATGTTGTGAACGATCGTCCCGATGGGCATGCCAGAGAACGGCATCGCGTTGCCCGGCTTGATATCGGCCTTGGCGGCCGAGATGACCTTGTCACCCACAGCCAGACGCTGCGGTGCGAGGATGTAATTCTGGGTTCCGTCTTCGTACTGGATCAGCGCGATGAATGCAGTGCGGTTCGGGTCATATTCGATCCGTGCGACAACGGCGGACATGTCCGTCTTGTTCCGTTTGAAATCGACGATGCGGTAAAGACGCTTTGCGCCCCCACCAATACGACGCGAGGTGATCCGTCCGGTGTTGTTCCGGCCGCCCGATTTGGTCAAACCCTGGGTGAGGGATTTGACAGGACGTCCTTTCCAAAGCTCCGAACGGTCGATCAGCACCAGCCCACGCTGGCCCGGCGTCGTCGGTTTATACGACTTGAGTGCCATGTTAGCTTCTTCCGTTTGCTTGGCGGGGTCAGATGACCCCTATGTGGTTAAGGCCCCCGTAGGTGCCCGGTTCTTTGTGCAAGCCGGTCTAAAGCCCGGCCTACGGTGTGTTGGTAGGCCGGGCTTTAGACCGGCAACCGCCACAAACACACAGCCCCGGACGAATCCGAGGCTGGGCGAATGGGCGGGGTATAGGGGGGTTGGGGGTGCGTGGCAAGGGGGTGCAACTGTTCATTGTCAGATCAGTGACGACAGGCAAATGTCCGCTTTGCGGGACGTTGCTGCCATTGGGAGACGTCGCTCGAAGGTCAGCTTTTGGATTTGAGCACCCAATCTTGTGCTTTGATTTCGAGAGTTTCATCTTTCAGGTAAAAATGAAAATGCTTGCCCCCTACGCCCTCCATCTTGATCCAAGGAGTAGAGTTCATGTTGTCTCGGGTGTCGCCTGAAATTTCGTAGAACTCACCCCATTCTGGTGCAAGCCCACTGAAACGGCACTGACCCGAATACCAGCCTTCGTCGTTTACTGACGTAACGCGATAGTTGGAGCAGTTTACGAAGCTAACAGAGATTTCGGGAACTTTCTCGTATTGGCGATAGGCATACGGATTTGGCTTCATGCGAGCAATCAGCTCATCTCCGTTTTTCTTCAGCCTGAGACCGACATCGTTCGGATGAGCGTTCCAGTCTTCATTCAGTCGAGTGAACGTGGGAAGGTCGTCAGTCTTGAAATGCCATGGCAAATTGCTTTTTGGCGTCCAAGTGACCCAAAGACGGTTTGGATGACGTGCTAACGTCTTCAGTTCGTCCGTTGGCTCGTTGACGAGTACGCCGATACTGCCAAGACCAATCAGTGGCCAGCCAGTCAAACAGCTTCGCATCCGCTGTCTATCAACTTGTGTAATCAGCAGATTACGGTTTGCCACCCTAAGCACATCCCCAATCTCAGGAACGTGCGTAAGTTGATCGAGCATCAGAACGGACTGAGGTTGCCCAGAACCATCGGTAGGCAGGCTGAATATGTCGGTCAGGCGACCCTTCGGTTTGTGCATCCTCGGCCTCATAGAAATTCTTGCTACCAAATACGAAGACAGACAGTTTGTCGATTTTGTTCATCATAGCAGGCCTTCGTGCGCCGCGCAGCATCGGTCAAAATGGGCTCAGAACAGAAATTCGGAACAAGCCGAAGGGGCCGGGCGGGCGTAGGTATAGAGTTGGCTTGCACCACAAACATACAGCGCCGGGCTAATCCGAGGCTGGTTGGATTGGGGCAGATTTGGCAAGGTTTTGGTCGGGGTGGCAAGGCGGCGTTTGAGCTGGCCTTGGTCGGGAGGTTTGGGTACGTTCCAACCAAACAATTCATATTACACGTAAATTCAAATTTGAGCCCCTTCTGATGACTCCCGGTTTTACCCCGCTACTCGCCCTCCTCGTAATCATTGCAGCCGTCGCTATCGGCATCCTGATTAATGGGCAATCATACAGCAATACCCAACAGGACAGGACGCCCGACCGCGCGACAAGAGCCAATGCTGGTGGCACGCCTCCCTTTGATTCAACACATTCCAAACCTACAAAGACCCGTCCGCGTGTCGTTGGCAAAGCCTACGTCGTTGATGGTGACACGATCAAGATTGGGCAATTGCAAATCAGGCTATTTGGCATCGACGCCCCAGAGCTCGACCACCCCTACGGCAAGAAATCAAAGTGGGCACTGCACAGGCTATGCAAGGGTCAGCAGATAAGAGCGGAGATCACGGATACCGACAATCACGGACGGACCGTTGCGCGCTGTTTCTTGAATGACGGGCGTGACCTGTCAGAGGAGATGGTCAGCCTAGGGCTGGCCATTGACTGGCCAAAGTTCTCGGGCGGTCGCTATGCGAAGTTCGAAGTTCATGACGCTCGCAAGAGAATGTTTCTCGCCGACGCACGCCAAAAAGGTCGCATGGATATCTGGGTGCGGTTCGAGAAAAGACAACAGGCAATGCGCGCTCAGAAATCTGGAAATTAGCTGAAACAGATCAGGGTATCCTAAAGATATTCTCGTACTTCTTCCCGCGCGCGAGTTCATCAATCATCTTGTCCAGATACCTGATCTCGCGCATCAGGGGGTCTGCGATGTCCTCAACCCGGTGGCCGCAGACGACGCCTTTGATCAGGGTCCGGTTGGGGTTCATCGCGGGAGCCTGCGCGAAGAAGGCCTCAAAATCGCGTTTGTCGTCGAGGGCGGCTGATAAACCATCGGCGTCATAGCCGGTGAGCCAGTGGATGATCTCATCCACCTGGGCCTTGGTCCGGTCCTTCTTTTCCGCCTTGCTGACGTAGTGCGGGTAGACGGATGCAAAGCTCATCTTAAACACGGGGTGTGACATGGCCCCTACTCTAACAGATCAACCGAGTTGGCAGAAGCCTGCACCGGTGTGGTGGGCAGATTGTCCACCCTACGGGCCGCCATGTAAAAAGCCCCGCCGGAGGGGCGGGGCTTTCAATTCACAACGCAGGTCTGATTACAGACCGGTGTTCACGTCGATTGTGTTGCCTTCTTCAAGCGTCACGTAGGCTTTCTTGACGTCTTTGCGGGTGCCGAGGCTACCGCGGAAGCGTTTGACTTTGCCTTTGGTGATTGTCGTGTTGACCGCTTTGACCTTGACACCAAACAGGGTTTCGATCGCCTGTTTGATCTGGGGTTTGTTGGCATCGATCGCGACTTCGAAAACAACGGCGTTGGACTCAGAGGCCATGGTTGCTTTTTCAGTGATGATCGGCTTGCGGATCACGTCGTAATGTTCTGGTTTCGCGCTCATGCTAGGCGAGCCTCCAGTGCTTCGACACCCGCTTTGGTCAGCACAAGCGTGTCCGACTTGAGGATGTCATAGACGTTGGCACCCTGCGAGGGCAGCACGTCCAGGTTTGCAAGGTTACGCGCAGCGCGCGCAAATTCGGCGTTCACTTCGGCACCGTCGATGATCAGCGCACGCTTCCAGCCACGTTCGTTGACCTGTTTGGCCAGCGCTGTGGTTTTGGCGTCCTTGACGTCGATGCTGTCGATGACAACGAGCTCACCCGCCGCTTGCTTGGCTGACAGCGCGTGGCGCAGGCCCAGTTTGCGGAACTTCTTGGTCAGCTCGTGACCGTGGCTACGCGGGGTTGGCCCCTTGTAAACACCACCGGACCGGAAGATCGGCGCGCCGCGAGACCCGTGACGTGCGCCACCGGTGCCCTTTTGGCGATAGATCTTCTTGGTCGAGTAGGACACTTCGGAGCGGCCCAACACGTCATGTGTCCCCTGCTGGGCGTTGTTACGCTGCCAGCGCACAACACGGTGCAGGATGTCCTTGCGTGGCTCAAGACCAAAGATCGCGTCGCTCAGTTCGACGGACCCGGCTTTCTTGCCGTCCAGATTGATTGCATCAGCCTTCATTTTTATCACCCTCGTTTGCGGCATCATCTGCCGGGGCTTCGGTCGCGGCTTCGGCTTCGGCAGCTTCCAGTGCGGCCTGTTCTGCTTCGGCTGCGGCCTTTGCGGCGGCTTCCTCTTCAGCGGCGGCTGCGGCGGCAGCTTCTGCGGCCAGACGCTCGGCCTCTTCCTTCATGGATTTCAGGCCAGCAGGGTAGATCACGTTTTCGGGTGTCGGCTTTTTCACCGCATCCTTGACTGTGACCCAGCCACCCTTGGAGCCCGGAACCGCGCCCTTGACCATGATCAGGCCACGGTCGGCATCGGTGCGCACAACCTGCAGGTTCTGCGTGGTGACCTTGGCGGCACCCATGTGACCGGCCATCTTCTTGCCTTTGAAGATACGGCCCGGATCCTGACACTGACCTGTCGAACCATGCGAACGGTGGCTGATCGAGACACCGTGTGTCGCGCGCAAACCGCCGAAGTTGTGACGTTTCATCGCACCGGCAAAACCTTTACCGATTGATGTCCCGGCGACGTCAACATACTGGCCTTCGAAGTAGTGGTTGGCGGTGATTTCTTCACCGACGGCGATCAGGTTCTCTTCGGCAACGCGGAACTCAGCGACCTTGCGCTTTGGTTCAACCTTGGCTGCCGCGAAGTGGCCTTTCATCGCCTTGGAGACGCGACGCACTTTGGCCGCACCTGCGCCAAGCTGCACCGCGGTATAGCCGTCTTTGTCGGCGGTCCGCTGCATGATCACTTGCAGGTTCTCAAGGGCGAGCACAGTCACGGGGATCTGCTTGCCGTCTTCCATGAACAGGCGGGTCATCCCCACCTTTTTTGCGATAAGTCCTGTACGGAGCATCTATGACCCTCCTTACACGCTGATTTGCACGTCCACGCCAGCGGCGAGGTCGAGCTTCATCAGGGCATCCACGGTTTGCGGTGTCGGATCAACGATATCAAGCAGGCGCTTGTGGGTGCGGATCTCGAACTGGTCGCGCGACTTCTTGTCGATGTGCGGACCGCGCAGAACGGTGAACTTTTCAATCTTGTTGGGCAGGGGGATCGGGCCACGCACAGAAGCGCCAGTGCGCTTTGCGGTTGATACGATTTCCTGCGTGGATGCGTCGAGGACGCGGTAGTCAAACGCCTTGAGGCGAATGCGGATGTTTTGGCTTTGTGCCGCCATTTCATCACCCTTTAACTAGGGCCTAGATCGGAGAGGAAGACATACGCTCATCGCAGGCCCTCATCGCGTCTTGTTGTACCGAAGGTGCGCACACCGTTCGATACGTAGGTCCAACGGAAAAGGGCGCGCGAGGCGCACCCTTGTTGGATAGCGGGCGTATAGGGGTTGGGGCGTGTCCGCGCAAGTGCTTTTTCGCACGATTGCGGTGGATCAGAGCGTGCGCAGCATCAGTTGCAGGGCCAGGGCGACCACAAGCGCACCGACCAGCACTTCGGCCAGCGCCATCAACCGGGCAGTGCCGGTGCTACCGGCGGCCTGGGCCAGTGCGCTTTCGCGCAGGCCGGTGGCGGCAAAGGCGACGATGCCGGTAAAGGCCGCCGTGCCCAGCCCCATGACGATCGCGCCGATGATGCCGGCCCAGTCCAGTCCAAAGGCGTGAGTCAGGATCAGCAGGAACAGCGCCCCGGTGCAGGGCCGGATCGCAATCGCCGCGATCACCGCCAGCGCGTCACGCCATGAGCGTACCGCGGCCGCCTGTTCTGGGGTCGGGCCATGGGCGTGGCCGCAGCTTGCGCAGACACCGTCGTGATCATGGGCGTGGTGGTGGTGGTGATGGTGCGGGTCCGGTGCCGGGCGCAGATATCGCCAGAGCTTGCGCGCGCCCCGCAGCAGCAACCAGGCCCCGACCCCGGCAATCAGCGCATAGCTGAGCGGCGCCATCACCTGATCCGCAACGCCGGTCATCTGTGCCCGGCCCCAGCCCAGCCCCCAAAGGGCGACGTAGACCAGCACGATGGCGGTGACTGCCTGCGCCAGCGAGGACGCCACCGCCAGCCCTACCAGCCGTCGGACCGGCACCCGGGTGCCAAGACCATAGCCGCCGATCACCAGTTTCCCGTGCCCCGGCCCCGCCGCATGAACAAAGCCATAGGCGGCACAAAGACCCCAAAGCGCGGCAAGTGCACCCGGCTCACCACTGCGCAGGGCCCGCAAGGTGGCGGCCATGCCATTTTGCACCTCACGCTGGGTCGTGAGCGCCCAGCGATTGACCTCGCCCGCCCCGCCAAAGCCCCAGAGCCAGATGGCGATGGCCGACAGAACAAGCAGGAGTGTCAGGCTCAGGATGCGCATGTCACGTCGATGATTTCGGCGAACTCAGCGCCAACTTCGGGAAATTCCTCGTCCGGGCCGACATCAGCAGCCGCACGCCCATAGAGCAGTTCTTCGACCTTCGAATAGGCGGTGTTGAGATCGGGTGCCGTGATCTGCACGGTGCAATCTTCACGGCCTGTGATTCTGACGGGACCGTTCAGATGATAGGCGATGTAGTAGAACGGGTCGTAGACCCGCAGCCGCAGCGGCGCATCAGCGGCATCCATCAGCGGACGGACGTGAACCTCGCGCACGATGCCGGCGTCAAATGACATGCGGTGGTCCCGGGGCGGGCCAAGGGTGACGGGCGCGCCGTTCTGCACCACCTCAAGGTCGCCACCAAAATCGGCCGGCCAGGTGGTGACGGCCTCGGCCAGGATGGTTTCTTCGGCGCGGGTCAGAACCATGTCGCCATCCAGGTCGATACCCAGATCGGTGGTCAGCAAAAGCGAGAAATAATCGTCGTAAATCCACGCAACCTGCACGCCTGTTGGACGGTCGCCTTCGTAGATCACGGTCACGTCGACGGCCACAAACAGATGCGGATGCGCCAGCGCCGTGGTGCTGGGCAGCAGTGCAAGGGCAACGGCGGTGAGAACGCGGGTCAACATGTCCCTTGAGGTAAGGCAATGCCGGTTGCGCGGCAAGGGAGCGAGTGGTGGCGATGGCAGTTGGTTGCTGAAATGGGGGAAGTAGAAATACGCCTGTTTTGCTGGAAACTCTGTTGACCCATCGCTGGCCAAGAATACAGCTTCATTCGAACGACGGTTTAGTCCACCCTCAAGCACTTAGGTGAAGGAAGAGACAAGTATGGACCAAGAGACACGTTTTGCAAAAGACATCGTAGCACACGCTTTTGACCAGGCGGTTGACGTGGTGACGAGAGTGTCCGCAGATTACAAATCGCGACTCAAGAATGCCATCGGCGATTTAGATTGGCACGGGGCAAGCCCTGAACTTATCAAACCTCGAATTAGATTCACGGTTTGAGTTTGACGTCATTGCATGCGACAAAAATGATGAGAGGAATAGAATTCAATTCGACACTCCTATTTCTGCGCAGTTATTCAAAGATAGGTGGTTGAGCCGTCACTCAAAATACTCTGAAGAGGTCAGAAATTGGTGTCCCGATTAGGAAGGCAAGCGAGAGCTGTGTTCCGCGCCATTACACGCAGTCGCCATTCTTTGGGCCGAGGCTCTCGCAGACACGTCAGGTGGCAATCCGACATCAGCTCTCAAGAAATGATGCTCCTGACAGGCCCTTGTGTTGTGACATATTAGAAGTTTGTCGAATTTCTATCCTCACAATCTGAAACTTGCTGGAATACGATGCCATCGCTAAACACCTTCAAAAGACCAACCAGCATAATCCGCAAGATTCGACTCATTCAGACCGATGACTTTCGCTAGGTCCTCGCCGAGAAATAAAATGCCGTGAATGAAGAAGATGCGTGGCGCGGTACCCCGCTTGAACGCCAATCGCGTGGGAAGCAGGCCGCGCAATGATGTACCAATATTGTCCTGATAGTCTTTCAATTCCCTTTTCGTAGAAAAACTTAAACCATCGTCCAAGATCTCGCGCGTCACAAATTTAACCAGTTTGAAGGTACAGTCTTTCATTGAAAAACAATCTATGGGGCCAAATTGCCCATACCGCGGCAGAAGCAAATCATAGTCACCAAGTACACCGTCATCCGAATACTCGAGGGATGCGGTCAGAACGTTTTTCAATAGGTCGCTTGCCCTAATCAGGTGAAGGTAAGATCGAGCGAGCAAAAGGGCATCTTTGTCCTGCCGAACTTTCATAATTCGCGGCCTGCCGACGCTGTTCGGGAAAACGACTTTCAATGCCTTCGGTTTTGTTCTGTTGGCAATCCTTGTCCGACGATCAGTGAGCAAGAAACGCTCTGCGATACTCGGCGCCGTTCGCGCTGGGTCTCGCGAGGCAAGATATTTGTCGAGCGCTGTCTTACTGTCGAAGCAAAGAGGGCCGTATGCGCCATCAATCGTCAAACTTAGAGCATTGGTGTAGCTATCGTACCTCAACTGCCTTCTCTTTCTGCCATTTCAATTTCAATCGCCTCGCTAGCGAACCGGCAAGTTTCGTCAATGCTAGCAGGTCCCTTCAGTAAAACGAAGAAAGGCCGCCGGGTTTTCCCGACGGCCTTTCTTTATCTCGACTGAGTGGGACGTTCTCAGTGATTGCAACCAATCACCTGCCGCATCCCACCCGGCGCGTTTGCGGCGCGATCGCCGCAGGGCGCTCCGTTACTCGACGATCTTGGAGACCACGCCGGCGCCGACGGTGCGGCCGCCTTCGCGGATCGCAAAGCGCAGGCCGTCTTCCATCGCGATGGGGGCGATCAGTTCGACGTTGAACTTCAGGTTGTCGCCCGGCATCACCATTTCGGTGCCTGCTGGCAGCTCAACCGTGCCGGTCACATCCGTGGTACGGAAGTAGAACTGCGGACGATAGTTGGCGAAGAACGGCGTGTGACGGCCACCTTCCTCTTTGGTGAGGATATAGGCTTCGGCTTCGAACTTGGTGTGCGGCTTCACAGAACCCGGCTTGCACAGGATCTGGCCACGCTCAACACCGTCACGGTCAACACCACGCAGCAGTGCGCCGATGTTGTCGCCAGCTTCGCCGGAATCCAGCAGCTTGCGGAACATTTCAACACCGGTACAGGTGGTCTTTTTGGTGTCGCGGATGCCGACGATTTCAATCTCGTCACCCACGTTGATCACGCCACGCTCAACCCGGCCGGTCACAACCGTGCCGCGGCCAGAGATCGAGAACACGTCCTCGATCGGCATCAGGAACGGCAGGTCAACCGCACGCGCAGGGGTCGGGATGTAGCTGTCAACAGCTTCCATCAGCGCCTTGATGCTGTCTTCGCCGATCGCGTTGTCGCGGCCTTCCATTGCGGCCAGGGCAGAGCCCTTGATGATCGGAATGTCGTCGCCGGGGTATTCGTACGAAGACAGCAGCTCGCGGATTTCCATTTCCACCAGCTCAAGCAGCTCTTCGTCGTCAACCTGGTCAACTTTGTTCATGTAAACAACCATGTAGGGGATGCCGACCTGGCGACCCAACAGGATGTGCTCGCGGGTTTGCGGCATCGGGCCGTCAGCCGCGTTCACCACCAGGATCGCGCCGTCCATCTGCGCCGCACCGGTGATCATGTTCTTCACATAGTCGGCGTGGCCGGGGCAGTCGACGTGCGCATAGTGGCGGTTCTCGGTCTCATATTCCACGTGCGCCGTCGAAATCGTGATCCCACGGGCCTTCTCTTCCGGCGCGCCGTCAATCTGGTCATAGGCCTGGAAGTCACCAAAATACTTGGTGATCGCCGCCGTCAGCGTCGTCTTCCCGTGGTCAACGTGACCAATCGTGCCAATGTTAACGTGCGGTTTATTACGTTCAAACTTTTCCTTAGCCATGATGGCCTCCTTGGATATTCAATTTCATGAGGCCCCGGATCAGGTCCGGGGCGCCCAAGCCCGTGGGCTTAGGCGTATTTCTTTTGGATCTCGTCCGAGATGTTCTGTGGCACAGGTTCGTAGTGGTCGAACTGCATCGTAAAGTTGGCCCGGCCCGAAGACATGGACCGCAACGTGTTGATGTAGCCAAACATGTTTGCCAGCGGCACGAAGGCGTCAATCGCGATGGCATTGCCGCGCGTATCCTGCCCCTGGACCTGTCCCCGACGGGAGGTCAGGTCACCAATGATCCCACCGGTATATTCTTCCGGCGTGATCACTTCGACTTTCATGATCGGCTCAAGCAGTTTCGCGCCAGCCTTGCGCATGCCTTCGCGCATACACATACGGGCCGCGATTTCGAACGCGAGGATCGAGCTGTCAACATCGTGGAATTTACCGTCAAGCAGTTCCACCTTGAAGTCGATCACGGGGAAGCCGGCCAGCGGGCCGCTATCCATGACGGACTTGATGCCTTTTTCAACACCGGGAATGTATTCCTTTGGAACGGCACCACCAACGATCTTGGATTCAAACGAGAAACCCTCGCCCGGTTCAGTCGGGATGATGTTCATCTTGACTTCACCAAACTGACCAGAGCCACCAGACTGCTTCTTGTGGGTGTAGGTATGCTCAACCGCGTGACCGATGGTTTCACGATAGGCCACCTGCGGCGCACCGATGTTGGCTTCGACCTTGAATTCGCGCCTCATGCGATCGACGAGGATGTCGAGATGCAATTCGCCCATGCCCTTCATGATGGTCTGACCGCTTTCGATGTCAGTCTCAACACGGAAGGACGGATCCTCGGCTGACAGGCGCTGCAGGGCGATGCCCATCTTTTCCTGGTCGCCTTTGGTCTTGGGTTCAACAGCGATCTCGATCACGGGATCGGGGAAGGTCATCGTTTCCAGAACCACCGGATCAGCAACAGAACAGAGCGTGTCACCGGTTGTGGTGTCTTTCAGACCGCCCAGCGCGATGATGTCACCCGAAAACGCTTCGGAGATTTCATCACGGTCGTTGGAGTGCATGATCATCATGCGGCCAACGCGCTCTTTCTTGCCCTTGGTCGAGTTCAGGAATGTATCACCCTTTTCCAGCTTGCCGGAATAGATCCGGGTAAAGGTCAGGGAGCCCACAAAGGGGTCATTCCAGATTTTGAACGCAAGCGCAGAGAACGGCATGTCATCATCCGCACGGCGGGCGATGTTACGCACTTCGTCTTCGTCGCCGGGCTTAAAGCCCATGTAGTCCACTACGTCCATTGGGCTTGGCAGATAGTCGACAACCGCGTTGAGCAGGGGCTGAACGCCCTTGTTCTTGAACGCAGAGCCACCAAGAACCGGCACAAATGCCATTTCCAGCGTGCCCTTGCGCAGCAGTGCGCGCAGGGTTGGCACGTCAGGCTCATTGCCTTCGAGATATTCCATCATCGCGTCGTCGTCCATTTCGACGGCCGCTTCGATCATCTTGCCACGCCATTCTTCAGCCATGTCCTTGAGGCTGTCACGCACAGGCGCCTTGACCCAGGATGCACCAAGGTCTTCGCCCTGCCACAGCCATTCTTCCATGGTGACCAGGTCGATCAGGCCTTCAAGCTCTGTCTCGGCACCAATTGGCACGCCAACAGGCACGGCCTTGGCACCGGTGCGATCTTCGATCATCGCAACACAGTTGAAGAAGTCGGCACCGATCTTGTCCATCTTGTTGACGAACACCATGCGCGGCACCTTGTAGCGGTCAGCCTGACGCCAGACGGTTTCTGTCTGCGGCTCAACACCGGCGTTGGCATCAAGCACACAGACCGCACCGTCAAGCACGGCCAGCGAGCGTTCAACTTCAATGGTGAAGTCAACGTGGCCGGGGGTGTCGATGATGTTCAGGCGGTGCTTGGGGCTGTCAGCAGTCTCACCGTCCTCGGTGCGTTCCCAGAATGTGGTTGTCGCAGCCGAAGTAATGGTGATCCCGCGCTCTTGCTCTTGCTCCATGTGGTCCATGGTCGCCGCACCATCGTGCACTTCGCCGATGTTATGCTCTTTGCCGGTGTAATACAGGATCCGCTCTGAGCAGGTGGTTTTACCTGCATCAATATGCGCCATGATCCCGAAGTTACGGTATAGTTCGAGTGGATACTCGCGTGCCATATCTGATAGGTCCTCTTACCAGCGATAGTGACCGAATGCTTTGTTCGCATCGGCCATTTTGTGGGTGTCTTCGCGCTTTTTGACGGCTGTACCGCGGTTGTTGACCGCGTCCAGCAGCTCACCTGCAAGGCGTTCTTCCATGGTGTTTTCGTTGCGCGACTTGGCGGCTTTGATCAGCCAGCGGATCGCGAGCGCCTCGCGACGTTCCGGGCGGACCTCAACGGGCACCTGGTAGGTCGCGCCACCCACACGGCGGGACCGGACTTCCATCGATGGTTTGATGTTGTCGAGCGCTTCGTGGAACACTTCCACGGGCGCCTTTTTGAGTTTGTCTTCAACACGATCAAAGGCGTTGTAGACGATGCGTTCAGCGACGGATTTCTTTCCGTCGATCATCAGGTTGTTCATGAACTTGGTCAGAACGATGTCGCCAAATTTGGCGTCGGGCAGAACTTCGCGTTTTTCAGCGGCGTGACGGCGTGACATATATCTATTCCCTTACTTAGGACGCTTCGCGCCGTACTTCGAACGGCGTTGCTTACGATCTTTGACGCCCTGGGTATCCAGAACACCGCGCAGGATGTGGTAACGCACACCGGGAAGGTCTTTTACACGGCCGCCACGGATCAGAACCACAGAGTGTTCCTGAAGGTTGTGGCTTTCACCGGGGATATAAGAGATCACCTCGTAACCGTTGGTCAGGCGAACCTTTGCAACTTTACGCATCGCCGAGTTCGGCTTTTTGGGTGTGGTTGTATAAACACGTGTGCAGACGCCGCGCTTTTGCGGGCAGCCTTCAAGGTGCTGTGACTTGGATCGTGTGACTTTTGGCTGGCGCGGTTTGCGGATCAGCTGCTGAATCGTTGGCATCGTTTGATGTTCCCATCTCTTCACATGTGTGCGCCATTGCGGGCGCGGGGGTTTCCAAATTGCCTTACACGTCTGCAAAGCACAAAAATTCCGCAGTCGAACCCTTACCGGAGGTTCGGTGCGGTTGGGTATCCAGAGGAACAAACCAGCATTAGGTCGGTTCTTGGCCACTTCAACTTTGATTTCGGACGTCTGGGGATAGCCCAAGGCCCGGATGAGCGGCGTATAGGGGGAGTCGTTGGGCCTGTCAACAGCCGCCCCGGCGGCTAGCGCGCCCGGCCGATGATCGGTGTCTGGCGGCGGCGCAGCCGGGCCTCGCGGTATAGCGTGAACAGCCCGGTGGTCACAACGATGGCCGCCCCCAGCAGGGTCAGCCGGTCGGGAAAATCGCCAAAGATCAAAAGCCCGAGGATCAGCGCCACCAAGAGGCTGGTATAGCGAAATGGCGCGACAAAGCTAAGGTCGCCCACCCGCATCGCCGCAACCGAAAAGACATAGCCGCCAATGATAAAGACCATCGCCCCGCCAAGTTGCAGCGCGGCCCTGCCCGACAGCGGTGCCCAATCCACGAACAGGGCCATGAGACCGGCAAAAAGCGTCACCCCGATTGCCGCCATCAGCGCCACAAGCACGGAGGGGGCCGCGTGCGACATGCGGCGCGCGGCCAGATCGCGCAGCGTCACGCAGGCCACCGCCGCGATGGCGTAAATGGAATAGATGTCAAACCCTGCACCACCGGGTTTCACGATCAGCAGGACGCCGCAGAAGCCGATCAGGATCGCGCTGAAGCGCCGCCAACCCAAGGTCTCGCCCAGGAACACCGCCCCGGCCAGGGTCACGGTCAGCGGCAGCGTCTGCAGGATCGCAGACAGATTGGCAATCGGCATGTGAAACAGCGCGGTCAGAAAGAAAAACGCGCCCCCGACTTCGGCCAGTGTGCGCAGCAGGATCAAAACCCAGTCGCGCCGTCCCAGATCAAATTTCAGCTGACCCATCATCCGGCAAAGCACCAAGAGGCAAAGCGCCACACCGATGCCGCGCAGAAACAGCGCCTGCATCAGCGGCAGTTCATCGGCCAGCGCCTTCATGAAGGCATCGTTGACGGTAAATGCGGTCATCGACCCCGCCATCAACATCGCGCCCCTGATGTTGTCAGAAATCTGCATATCGCCGCCGTATCAGTGCCAGCCTGTAGACGCCAGCGGGCCAATGGTGTTTGCCGGTGTCATGGAAACCGATCCCCGATGTCTTGTTGTCACCGCGATGCGCAATGAAGGCGCGTTTATCGTTGAATGGGTGGCATGGTATCGGATGCTGGGATTTGACATTCTGGTTGCGACCAACAATTGCACCGACCGGTCGCCTGCGCTGCTGGATGCGCTGGCGGACGCCGGGTGGCTGACCCACGTGCGGCATCACCCGCCCAAGGGCGTGCCGCCGCAAAAGGCGGCATATCGGGTGCTGCGCCGCCAGCCGCAGGTCGCAGAGTCCGATTGGGTGCTGACCTGCGATGTGGACGAGTTTCTGGTGATCCATGTCTCAGACACGATCCAGGAATATCTGGGACCGCCGCCCTGGGACAGTCTTGGCATCGCGTTCAGCTGGCGCACCTTTGGCACCGGTGGGCGCGCGCTTTATGCCCCGGGTCTGGTGCATCGTCAGTTCACTGGTGTCGGGCGGGCAAAGGTGGCGGCCAATAAATCCTTCAAGTCGATGTTTCAGCGGCCGCTGGACTTTGGCCGTTTTGACGCCCACACGCCGGTTGATTTTGCTGGCGACTGGGCTGCGCCGGAAAATGGATGGATCAACGGCGGCGGTGACCCCCTGCCCGCCTTTGCTGATGCCGCGGCCCATCCGATCCGGTTTCTTGAGACCCAGCAGATCAACCACATGGCCGCACAAATGAATCATTACGTGTTACGCTCGGTCGAGGAATTCGACGCCAAGCGCGGCACATTAAGTGCGAGCAGTTTTGCCGACCGCTATGACGATACCTTCTTTGCGCGGCGCGACCAGAACGATCAAAGCGACACCTCTGCGCTGCGGTTTGCACCCGCCTTTGACACGGTCTACGCCCGCGCGATGGCCCTGCCCGGCGTCGCCCGGCTGCACCATTTGTGCTGTGCCAATCGCATCGCCCGCCTGTGCCGTGCGCAGGGTCTGGCCGCTGCTGACGATCCGCGATGGCAGACGGCGATGGCGGCAGCCGGCTGAGCCTATTCTGCCGGTTGCAGGGATTGCTCTGATTGCCGCGCGGCTGCAAATGTCACCATGCGGCCGCGGTCTTCGTCCCAGAGTTTCCAGCGGATGCATTGCAGGCCCGACCACCAGCCCAGCCGGGTGGGGGCAATGTGCGGGGACAGGTCAACGTGGCATTGTTTCAGCCGATAGGCCGGAACCTTGTGGTTCAGGTGATGCAGATCGTGATAGGCAAAGTTGAAGGTCATGAAGTCAAAGACCGGCCCAAGATCAAGCACGCTGGCCCCCTTCAGCGATGCCGATTCAAAGTCATAATCGGGGGCCCGTGACCAGTAAGTGTCTTCGTGATTATGGCCAACATAGACCATGAAAACACCAAGACAGGCTGTGACACAGGCGGCGATCAGGAAGAATTTGAACGCAACCCAGCCTCCGATCAGGTAGACGCTGCCCCATAGCGCCGCCATCAGCAGGTTCTGGCGCGCTACGTCCCAAAGGCCGGATTTCAGCGCATTCTTGGGGAACCGATAACGGATGAAGATAATGAAGAGCGGCCCGATCACAAAGATCACCGGGGCGGAGCGGTAGCAGCGGTAATAAAGCCGCCCCCAGAACCCCGTCGCCTGATATTGCGCAACCGTCCAGGTCAGCACCTCATGCGACTCCATCCGGTCAAGATCGCCAATGTAGGCGTGGTGCCGGTTGTGATTGTAGCGCATCGCGTGAAAGGCGTTGTTGGTAAAGGCGCCCAACAGGATGCCGCAGACCGTATTGGCGCGCTGGCTGGTGAAGTAGCTGTAGTGCCCGTTGTCGTGCTGGATACCAAAGAGGCGGATCGAAGCGCCGGTGAACATCAGAATCGCCGGGATCATCAGGGCCGGATCACCGAAGCCCCAGGTGCCAACGCAGATCGCGGCAAGATAAAGCGCAAGCGATATCGCGAGGTGCCACGCACCAAGACGGTCATCGGGTGACGCATAACGCTGGGTCATTTGCCGGATGTTCATTTGGTCCCCAATTCACAAACACCATGGCCGTCGCAACAGACACCGCGACAGTGCAAAGTGACGCTAGGGGAAAGCAAATGCGCGTGCAAGTCAGGTTGCCCTGACCCCACCGGGCGCTAGGGTGCGGCCCGATCAAGCCGCCGGTAAAACGCGCGGATCTGTCCGGCCGCCTGCGGGTCGTCGACATTCTGCGCCAGTGCGATTGTGATATCGGCACGCGCGGCCTCTGCATCACCCATGGCACGAAAGGCGTAAGAGCGGCTGATCCGGGCCTCGAAATTCTGCGGAGACAGGGCCAGCAGGGCGGAAAAGTCTGCCGCGGCGGCTTCATAATTGCGCAGGTTGGCGAGCTGAATGCGGGCGCGATCCCGCAGCGCCCGCGTATTGTGCGGATCGATCTGCAGGGATTTGTCATAATCCGCCAGCGCGGCGGCAATATCCATGGCTGCGTAATGGGCGGCGGCACGCACCCGGTAAAGATGCGCAAGATGCGGGTGATCAACATGCGGGTCAGCCTCGGCCACGGTGATCAGCGCAGTGCAGGCGCTGATACGCAGGTCTTCCGCCGCGTCGGACCCGAGGCTGCGGCAGTGCATTTCCGCCCCGTACCAGACCCTGGGATTTTCCCAGACGGTTGCGCCTGCAACCAGCAGCACGGCAAGGGCCAGCATGTAACGGTAGAACGACATCCCCTTATCCTGCCAGCCGACTGTGGCGCATTTATGGATCAGCGCGGCAGAAACTTTGGCAATGTGATCCCGCCGCGCGGTGCACGAAAGATCGCGGGGTCAGGGGCTGCGCGGCACCTTGTCCGCGTCAAACCGCGACGGTGCGGCGCAGCTGATCGCTAGAATGAAATGGTGAGCGCGGCCGAGGCGGCCCAGTCGCGATCACCGCCAGTGATTGCACCCAGCAAAAGCTGGCTGCGCGGTGTTATGGCCTGTTCCAGCCCGATACCAAGGCCCGTGTCTGCGCCTTGGGTGTTCCGGATCAGCGCTGTGACACGGCTGCCGGGTCCAACGTCATGAGAGGCAGAGAGCGCGACCACCTGCGGCTGACCATTTGCGGCGGCATCATAGGCACTGAGGCCGAGGCTGACCTGTTCGAACTGGTGGCTGACCTGCCCTTTGAGGTTCCAATCGGTGGTGTCGTTCTGGGCCACCGCCTCTGCCGCGACGGCATAGCGCGTCGCGCCGTTCTGCATCTGCGCCGCAAGACCGGCAATCACCACATCCTGATCGGGAACCCCGTGCAGGGAGAGCGACAAGGTGCTGTGGCCAGCGGTGTGATCGTAGCTGACGCCATAGGGCAAAAAGTCGCTTTCGAACATGGTGCCGTGGGTCGCGCGGCTGCGGGTTTCGCCGATCCGGTCAAGCGCATATCGCGGCATGATCTGCGTCAACGCGGCGGGCGCGACGCTGTCAAATGCGGGGCGTGGAAACCCGAGTGAGACCTTGTGCGGGCCGCGGCGGTAGGTCGCGTTGGCGTAGGTTTCGTGCAAGCGCCCGACAACACCAAATGCCCCCAGTTCCGCCCCCCAGTACTGCCCCGCCAGTGAAAGGGTGAAGTCGCCAAACAGAAAGCCGGTTGCGGTGTCGTCCTGTGTCAGGACGCCAAGGGCGATCTGCCCATCGGCGCGCCGCTCTGCCAATGCAAATGCGGGGGCCAGACACAGGACGAGACTGAAGAGGAGGGCGCGCAAGGGGGTGGCTTTCTAATGAATTGCACTGTCGCAACAGATAGCGGCGCAATGTCACAGGGAAAAGGGACCGGGCAAAGAAAAACCCCCCGGCGCGAACCGGGGGGTTTGATTTTTGTCGCCTGCGCGAAGGCTTATTCGTCGCGGCTTTCGGGTGTGTCAACGATCATCTGGTCGAATTCATCACCGCCAACAACGTCGGAGGCCATGTCTTCGGGCGCTGGTGCCGCAAGGGCCGCGGCCTGTTCGGCCTCTTCCCGACGCGCCTCGATCACGACATTGTCGCGGTCGTTTGCGATGCGCTGCACACGGCTTGTTGCGCCACCGGTCCCGGCGGGGATCAGGCGACCCACGATGACGTTCTCTTTCAGACCGACCAGCTTGTCCCGCTTGCCCTGCACCGAGGCTTCGGTCAGCACGCGCGTGGTTTCCTGGAACGACGCGGCAGAGATGAAGCTGCGGGTTTGCAGCGACGCTTTGGTGATCCCCAACAAGATCGGCTCACCCTGGGCAGGACGATCCCCGCGCGCGATGGCCTTTTCGTTGGCTTCATCAAACTCGGCCTTATCGACATTCTCGCCTTTCAGCAGAACCGTGTCACCGCTGTCCTGAATCTCCCACTTCTGGAGCATCTGGCGCACGATGACTTCGATGTGCTTGTCGTTGATCTTAACACCCTGCAGGCGATAGACGTCCTGCACCTCGTCGATCATGTAATCGGCCAACGCCTCGACCCCCATAACCGCAAGGATATCGTGCGGTGCCGGGTTGCCGTCCATGATGTAGTCACCCTTTTGGACAAAATCACCTTCCGCAACCGGAATGTGCTTACCCTTTGGCACCATGTATTCGACCTTCACGTCTGAATCTTCTGCCGATTCAATCGCGATGCGACGCTTGTTCTTGTAGTCCTTGCCGAAGCGCACATACCCGTCGATTTCCGCAATGATGGCGTGATCCTTGGGACGACGTGCCTCAAAGAGTTCGGCCACACGCGGCAGACCACCGGTGATGTCCTTGGTTTTGGCACCTTCGCGCGGAATACGTGCAACCACGTCACCGGCGGCGATGTCTTCGCCATCTTCGACAGAAAGAACCGCATCAACGGACATTGCATAGGACACGGGGTTGCCGTCATCCTTGACCATTGGTTCGCCATCGCTACCTGCGATGATGATCTTTGGCGCAAGTTCGTTGCCTTTGGGTGCGGCACGCCAGTCAGACACGATACGCTGGGTCATGCCCGTTGCGTCATCGGTTTCCTCGCGCACTGCGATGCCGTTCACGAGGTCGACGTATTTCACGCGACCGGCCTTTTCGGCGATGATTGGCAGCGTGAATGGATCCCATTCAAACAGCTTGTCACCACGGTGGATTTCCTGACCTTCCTTGACGAAGACCTTGGAGCCATAGCCAACCTTGTGGTTGGCACGCTCTTCACCGTTTTCGCCCATGATCGCGATGACCATGTTCCGACCCATGACAACCTGTTCGCCGGCTGTGTTCTTCAGCAACGATGCGTTGCGGAATTCCACCTTGCCGGGCTGAGAGGCCTCAAGGAAGGACTGCTGACCACCCTGCGCCACGCCGCCGATGTGGAATGTCCGCATCGTCAGCTGGGTGCCGGGTTCACCGATGGACTGTGCCGCGATGATGCCAACGGCCTCACCGATGTTGACACGTGTACCGCGCGCAAGATCACGCCCGTAACACATGGCGCAGACGCCGTCTTCGGCCTCACAAGTCAGCGGGCTGCGGATCCGCATTTTTGCGATCCCGGCCATGTCGATCATGTCCGCCTTGCGTTCGTCGATCAGTTCACCTGCTTCGACCAGCACTTCGTCGGTGCCGGGCTTGAGCACATCGTCCGCAGACAGGCGGCCCAGAACACGTTCCGCCAGGGATGCGACAACTTCACCGTCGTTGACGGCCGCTTCTGCGGTGATCGCCTTTTCGGTGCCGCAGTCGATTTCGCGCACGATGCAATCCTGCGCGACGTCAACAAGACGCCGGGTCAGATAACCTGAGTTGGCCGTTTTCAACGCCGTATCCGACAGACCCTTACGGGCACCGTGGGTCGAGTTGAAGTATTCAAGAACGGTCAGACCTTCCTTAAAGTTCGAGATGATCGGCGTTTCGATGATTTCGCCGTTCGGCTTGGCCATCAGGCCGCGCATCCCGCCCAGCTGCTTCATCTGCGTCACGGACCCACGGGCACCGGAGTGGGCCATCATATAGACCGAGTTTGGCTCATTCTCGGCACCGTCGTCGCTGCGACCGGTTTCCGAAATCGTGGCCATCATCGCATCCGTGACCTTGTCGTTCGACTTTGACCAGGCATCGACAACCTTGTTGTACTTTTCGCCCTGCGTAATCAGGCCGTCCATGTACTGCTGTTCGAAATCCTTGACCTGCTCGCGGGTTTCATCAACCAGCGCCCATTTGGTGTCAGGCACAACCATGTCGTCCTTACCAAAGGAGATCCCGGCCTTGAACGCCTCGCGGAAGCCCATGGTCATGATCTGGTCACAGAAGATGACCGATTCCTTCTGCCCGCAATAGCGGTAGACGGTATCAATGACCTGTTGCACTTCTTTCTTGCGCAGCAGACGGTTCACAAGGCTGAACGGCGCTTTGGTATTAAGCGGCAAGAGCGCACCAAGGCGCAGGCGGCCCGGCGTGGTTTCAAAGCGCGTCAGCACCTCGTTGCCTTCGTCGTCGATCTGCATCATCCGCGCGGTGATCTTGGCGTGCAGGTGCACTTCACCGGCGGTCAGGGCATGTTCAACCTCTTCGATGTTGGAGAAGCTCATCCCCTCACCCTTCATGCCTTCGCGCATGATGGTGGTGTAGTAGAGACCAAGGATCATATCCTGCGACGGCACGATGATCGGTGCGCCGTTTGCAGGCGACAGCACGTTGTTCGTGGACATCATCAGCACACGGGCTTCGAGCTGTGCTTCCAGCGACAGCGGCACGTGAACGGCCATCTGGTCGCCGTCAAAGTCGGCGTTGAACGCAGAACAGACCAGCGGGTGCAGCTGGATCGCCTTGCCTTCGATCAGGACCGGTTCAAACGCCTGGATGCCAAGACGGTGCAACGTTGGCGCACGGTTCAGCATCACGGGATGTTCGCGGATCACCTCGTCCAGAATATCCCAGACTTCGGGACGTTCCTTTTCCACCAGCTTTTTCGCCTGTTTCACGGTCGAGGACAGGCCCTTGGCTTCGAGGCGGCTGTAGATGAACGGTTTGAACAGTTCGAGCGCCATTTTCTTGGGCAGGCCGCACTGATGCAGTTTCAGTTCGGGGCCGGTCACGATGACCGAACGGCCCGAGAAGTCGACTCGTTTCCCCAAAAGGTTCTGGCGGAAGCGCCCCTGCTTACCCTTCAGCATGTCCGACAGCGATTTCAGCGGGCGTTTGTTGGCACCGGTGATGACGCGACCGCGGCGGCCGTTGTCAAACAGCGCATCCACGGATTCCTGCAACATCCGCTTTTCGTTGCGGACGATGATGTCGGGCGCGCGCAGTTCGATCAGACGCTTCAGACGGTTGTTCCGGTTGATCACGCGGCGATAAAGATCGTTCAGATCAGAGGTCGCAAACCGGCCACCATCCAGCGGCACCAGCGGGCGCAGTTCCGGCGGGATCACCGGGATCACGGTCAGCACCATCCATTCCGGGCGGTTGCCGGATTCGATGAAATTCTCGACGATTTTCAGGCGCTTGATGATCTTCTTGGGCTTCAGTTCGCCTGTTGCCTCTTTCAGATCGGCGCGCAGCTGTTCGGCTTCGCTTTCAAGGTCGATCTGGGACAGCATTTCGCGGATCGCTTCGGCGCCGATGTTGGCGGTGAAGGCGTCCATGCCATAGGTGTCCTGCGCGTCGAGGAATTCTTCCTCAGACATCAACTGGCCGTAGGTCAGGTCCGTGAGACCGGGTTCGATCACGACGTAGTTTTCAAAATAGAGGATACGTTCCAGATCGCGCAGCGTCATGTCCAGCATCAGGCCGATGCGGGATGGCAGCGATTTCAGGAACCAGATGTGTGCGACAGGTGCGGCCAGTTCGATGTGGCCCATGCGTTCGCGGCGGACCTTTTGCAACGTGACTTCGACACCGCATTTCTCGCAGACAACGCCGCGATACTTCATGCGCTTATATTTGCCGCAGAGGCATTCGTAATCTTTGATCGGGCCAAAGATACGTGCGCAGAACAGGCCGTCGCGTTCAGGCTTGAACGTGCGGTAGTTGATGGTTTCGGGCTTTTTGATCTCACCAAAGGACCACGACAGGATCCGTTCGGGAGAGGCCAGTGAGACCTTGATTTCGTCAAACGTTTTCGCCGGGGTGAGCGGGTTAAACGGGTTGTTTGTCAGTTCCTGGTTCATTTTCAATTCCTTGAATAGGGCGCGTTAAGAGGTGGTGGAAGCAGGGCCGCGGCCCTACTCCTCATCCTCCGCATCCAGGAGTTCCATGTTGAGGCCGAGGCCCCGGACTTCTTTCACGAGCACGTTGAACGATTCAGGCACACCGGCTTCGAAGTTGTCTTCGCCCTTTACGATGGACTCGTACACTTTCGTCCGGCCTGCGACGTCGTCCGACTTCACCGTCAGCATCTCTTGCAGCGTGTAGGCCGCGCCATATGCTTCCAGTGCCCAGACTTCCATTTCCCCGAAACGCTGACCGCCGAACTGGGCTTTACCACCCAGAGGCTGCTGCGTGACAAGGCTGTAAGGCCCGGTTGAACGCGCGTGAATCTTGTCGTCCACAAGGTGGTGCAGTTTCAGCAGGTATTTCACACCCACCGTGACCTTGCGGCTGAACTGTTCACCGGTACGGCCGTCAAACAGCACCGATTGACCAGAGGTGTCGAACCCGGCCCGTGTCAGCGCGTCGTTCACGTCAGCCTCTTTGGCACCGTCAAAGACCGGCGTGGCGATTGGCACACCGCGGGTCACGTTGCCCGCTGCCTCGACCAGATGGTCTTCGTCCATGCCTTGCAGGCCTTCGTCGTAGACGTCGTCGCCATAGGCGATTTTCATCGCTTCACGCACCGGGGTCAGATCGCCGGAGCGGCGGTATTCACCAAGCGCTTCGTCGATGTGAATTCCCAGGCCACGTGCGGCCCAGCCCATGTGGGTTTCCAGAATCTGACCGACGTTCATACGCGATGGCACACCCAGCGGGTTCAGACAGAAATCAACCGGTGTCCCATCGGCAAGGAACGGCATGTCCTCCATCGGGACAACCTTGGAAATCACACCCTTGTTGCCGTGACGACCGGCCATCTTGTCACCGGGCTGCAGCTTGCGCTTCACAGCCACGAAGACCTTGACCATCTTCATCACACCCGGTGGCAGATCGTCACCACGGCGCACCTTCTCGACCTTGTCCTCAAAACGGGCATCCAGCGTGCGCTTTTGCGCCTCGTACTGCTCGTTCAGGGCTTCGACGATCTGTGCGTCAGCCTCGTCTTTCAACGCAAGCTGCCACCACAGACCCTTGGACAGATCTTCCAGCACCTCTTCGGTGATTTCCGAGTTCGCCTTGAAGCCCTTGGGGCCCTTCACGGCGGTTTTGCCAAGGATCATGCCTTTCAGACGGGCATAGATGTTCCGGTCAAGGATCACCAATTCGTCGTCACGGTCACGGGCAAGGCGTTCAACCTCTTCCCGCTCGATCTGCAGGGCACGTTCGTCCTTTTCTACGCCGTGGCGGTTGAACACGCGTACTTCAACGATTGTACCAAAGTCACCCGGCGGCAGGCGCAGGGAGGTATCACGCACGTCAGAGGCCTTTTCACCAAAGATGGCGCGCAGAAGCTTTTCTTCCGGCGTCATCGGGCTTTCGCCCTTTGGTGTGATCTTGCCGACAAGGATGTCCGCCGGCCCCACTTCGGCACCGATGTAGACGATGCCCGCTTCGTCGAGGTTGCGCAGGGCTTCCTCGCCGACGTTGGGGATATCGCGGGTGATTTCCTCTGGCCCAAGCTTGGTATCACGGGCGGCGACTTCAAATTCCTCGATGTGGATTGAGGTAAACACGTCGTCGCGCACGATACGTTCTGAGATCAGGATCGAGTCTTCGTAGTTGTAACCGTTCCACGGCATGAACGCGACGACCACGTTCTTGCCCAGCGCCAGTTCACCCATGTCGGTAGACGGACCATCGGCAATCACCTGACCCTTGGTAACGCGCTCACCCACTTTCACCAGCGGGCGCTGGTTGATGCAGGTGTTCTGGTTGGAGCGCTGGAATTTGCGCATCCGGTAGATATCAACGCCGGGGTCGCCGACCTCAAGATCTTCGGTTGCGCGCACAACGATACGCGACGCATCGACCTGGTCGATGATGCCGGCACGTTTGGCCATATAGGCGGCGCCGGAATCGCGGGCGACGACCTCTTCGATGCCGGTCCCGACCAGCGGTGCTTCTGCTTGCAGCAGTGGCACGGCCTGCCGTTGCATGTTGGAGCCCATCAGCGCGCGGTTCGCATCGTCATTCTCAAGGAACGGGATCAGCGAGGCGGCGACAGAGACCAGCTGCTTGGGCGAGACGTCGATCAGGTCGACGTTATCGCGCGATGCCAGCGTGTAGTCACCGTTCATCCGGGTTGAGACCAGTTCGTTCTTGAACGTGCCGGTTTCATCCAGATTCGCGTTGGCCTGCGCCACGGTGTGACGCATTTCCTCGGTCGCGGACATATAGCTGACTTCGTCAGTCACCTTGCCGTTTTCGACCTTGCGATAGGGTGTTTCGATAAAGCCGTATTTGTTCACACGGGCAAAGGTCGCCAGCGAGTTGATCAGACCAATGTTTGGCCCTTCGGGCGTTTCAATCGGACACATGCGACCGTAATGGGTCGGGTGCACGTCACGTACTTCAAACCCGGCACGTTCGCGGGTCAGACCACCGGGCCCAAGCGCGGACAGACGACGCTTGTGCGTCACTTCCGACAGCGGGTTGGTTTGGTCCATGAACTGCGACAGCTGCGAAGAGCCGAAGAATTCACGCACCGCAGCGGCGGCCGGTTTGGCGTTGATCAGATCCTGCGGCATCACCGTGTCGATTTCGACGGATGACATGCGTTCCTTGATCGCGCGTTCCATGCGCAGAAGGCCAACGCGGTACTGGTTTTCCATCAGTTCGCCAACAGAGCGGACACGACGGTTGCCGAGGTGGTCGATGTCGTCCACGTCGCCTTTGCCATCACGCAGTTCCACCAGCGCCTTGATGCAGGCGACGATGTCTTCCTTGCGCAGCGTGCGCTGGGTGTCTTCGGCATCCAGGTCCAGGCGCATGTTCATTTTCACGCGACCAACGGCAGACAGGTCATACCGCTCTGAATCAAAGAACAGCGTGTCAAACAAGGCGCTTGCCGCATCAACGGTTGGCGGCTCACCCGGACGCATGACGCGGTAAATATCCATGAGCGCGGTTTCGCGGTTCATGTTCTTGTCAGCGGCCATCGTGTTGCGCATGTAGGCGCCGACGTTGATGTTGTCGATGTCCAGAACCGGAATGGTCTTGATGCCCGCGTCGACGAGTTCCTTGAGGGACCCACCGATCACCTCGCCATCCTTGTCCATCTCAAGCGTCAGTTCATCACCGGCTTCGACATAGATCGCGCCGGTTTCCTCGTTGATGATGTCGCGTGCAACAAATTTGCCGACAATGTGCTGGTAGGGCACAAGCAGGTCTGTGACCTTGCCTTCGTCGATCAGTTTCTTGACCGAACGTGGCGTGACTTTTTCACCGGCCTTGGCAATCACTTCACCGGTTGCGGCGTCTACCAGGTCATAGACAGGACGGGTGCCGCGCACACGTTCTGGGAAGAACTTGGTGGTCCAGGCCTGAGATTTCTTGTCGAGGTTGAAGTCGACGGTGTCGTAATAGGCATCCATGATGCCTTCCTGATCGAGACCCAGCGCATAAAGCAGTGTGGTGACGGGCAGCTTACGGCGACGGTCGATCCGGGCGAATACGAGGTCTTTGGCGTCAAATTCGAAATCCAGCCAAGAGCCACGGTAAGGAATGATCCGGCAGGCAAAGAGCAATTTACCGGAGGAGTGGGTCTTGCCCTTGTCGTGGTCAAAGAACACGCCGGGCGAACGGTGCATCTGGGATACGATCACACGCTCGGTCCCGTTCACGATGAACGTACCGTTTGGCGTCATCAAAGGCATATCGCCCATGAAAACGTCCTGTTCCTTGATGTCCTTGACCGACTTGGCACCGGTGTCTTCGTCCACATCAAACACGATCAGACGCAGTGTCACCTTCAGCGGGGCGCTGTAGGTCATGTCACGTTGCTGGCATTCCTCAACGTCGTATTTCGGCTTTTCCAGCTCGTATTTAACGAACTCAAGAACGGCGGTTTCATTGAAGTCCTTGATCGGAAAGACCGACTGAAAGACGCCTTTGATGCCTTCGCCGTCAAGCGGTTCGGGGCTGTCGCCGGAGCGGAGGAATAGATCGTAGGAAGATTTTTGAACCTCAATGAGGTTCGGCATTTCAAGAACTTCGCGGATTTTGCCGTAGTACTTGCGCAAGCGTTTCTGACCGAGGAAGGAAGAACCCATGTGCGATGTCACCTTATGTTTGTCCTGCGTGATCAAACCGCCCGGGATTGCGATCCGACACACTGTTGACGGGGTTTGCCAAGCATCAATTCGTGGCCTTCGTCCCACCGAAGACCTCCCGACGCTAATGACCTACCCAAGACGGAAGCCCCGCGGGGCTGCCTTCTAAGACAGGTGCGGCTGAGCCCGCATTTCGCGGACTCAGCCATGTTCTTTCGACAGGAAAACGCAGGTTTTCCCAGATGTTCGGCTTAGGCCAGTTCGACCTCTGCGCCAGCTGCTTCCAGCTTGCCTTTGATCTCTTCGGCTTCGGCTTTGTCGACACCTTCTTTGATCTTGCCGCCAGCTTCGACCAGATCCTTGGCTTCTTTCAGACCAAGACCAGTGATGCCGCGAACTTCTTTGATCACGTTGATTTTCTGAGCGCCGGCGTTCTTGAGAACGACGTCAAATTCAGTTTTCTCTTCTGCAGCTTCGCCAGCGTCGCCACCAGGACCAGCCATCATCACTGCGCCGCCAGCTGCGGGCTCGATGCCGTATTCATCCTTGAGGATAGTTTTCAGTTCTTGTGCTTCGAGAAGGGTCAGACCAACAATCTCTTCCGCCAGTTTCTTCAGATCAGCCATTTGCTTTTTCCGTTTCCATTAAGTGTGTTCTAACGTCAGGGTTTCAACCCCAAGACAATTCAGGTGCTTTATGCAGCTTTCTCTTCGATGGTCGAAAGAATGCTCGCGATGTTCGAAGCAGGCGCGCCAATGGCCCCAGCGATGTTCGAAGCAGGTGCCCCAATGCAACCCACGATAGAGGCAATAAGCTCTTCGCGGCTTGGCATTCCGGCAACCGATTTCACACCAGCAGGATCCAGTGCCGTTTCACCCATCGCACCACCCAGAACAACGAGCTTGTCGTTTTCTTTGGCGTACTTATCCACGACCTTCGCAGCAGCGACAGGATCTTCGGAATAGGCGAGAACGGTCATGCCTTCGAGGTATTCAGCGATGCTTGCGCATGGCTTGCCCTCAAGGGCGATTTTGGCGAGCTTGTTCTTGGCAACACGCACAGACCCACCCGCTTCACGCATGCTTGCGCGCAGGTCCTGCATTTCGGCAACTGTCATGCCTTCGTAGTGGGCAACCACAACGACGCCAGAGCTTTCAAAGATTTGGCCGAGCTCGTCGACCAGTTTCTCTTTCTGGGCTCTATCCACAGTTTCACTCCAAGTTTGGAGGGATTTCCCCTCCGGCTCAATTTTGCCGCGTGGCGAACCACCCGACATTCACGGTCCGTGATACGGGCGGAGCCAGGGTGAATCCGAGGAGATCCTCAGCCAATCTGGTCGTTCCCGTCTCAGGCAGGAATTACCGGTCTTGCGGACCAACCCACCATCTTGGACGAAACAAAACAGCGCGCGACGAATCGCACGCTGGTCTGTGTGGGGTTCTATAGGCCCTTCGCGCGGGGATGTGAAGGGGGAACCGCCGCCAATTCGCCGGTCTGGCGACGGGCCCCTGTCTGCACATATGTGGCCGCTGGCGCGGGCGCTGATCACATGCGTATCGCACAGGAGTGTTTGCGCATTTGTTTTATTCGGTTAAGAGGTCAGGCGACAAGAACGAAGCAGGCAAATGTCAGAACAAATCAGTACGCCGCCCGTCGAGGCAGAGCCAGCCACCGCGCGTGATTGGGTCAAGGTCCTTTCGCAATACCGCGACCCCAGTTTGTGGCGCAGCTCATTCGAGCTGGCTGTGACTGTCGGCCCCTTCATTCTGTTGTGGGTTCTGGCGTGGTGGTCGCTGTCAGTCAGCTATTGGCTGACACTGGCGATTTCCCTGTGCAACGCGGGCTTTCTGTTGCGGCTGTTTGCAATCCAGCATGACTGCGGGCATGGGGCGTTTTTCGAGAACCGCACGGTCAGTGACTGGCTGGGGCGGATCATCGGGGTGCTGACGCTGACGCCTTATGACGTCTGGCGCCGGTCGCATTCGATCCATCACAGTTCGTCAGGCGACCTGGGACGGCGCGGCATCGGCGACATCCAGACACTGACGGTTGCGGAATATGCGGCACTGACGCCGGCGGGGCGTCTGCGTTACCGGATGTATCGGCACCCAGTGGTGCTGTTCGGGCTTGGGCCGGGCTATTTGTTCTTTTTGCAGAACCGCCTGCCGCTGGGCCATATGGGTATCCGCAAATACTGGGTCAGCGCGATGAGCACAAATGCCGCCATTCTGATTGGCCTGATCCTGATCATGCAGTTTGGCGGCATCATGCCCATCCTGCTGATTTTCCTGCCGTCGACCCTGTTGGCCGCAACGGCCGGGGTCTGGCTGTTTTACGTGCAGCACCAGTTTGAAACCACCCATTGGGAACAAAGCGCAGACTGGCAGCTTCATGATGCGGCGCTGCACGGCAGTTCGCATTATGTCATGCCGCGCGTTTTACAGTGGATGACGGCGAATATCGGCATTCACCACGTCCACCACCTTTACAGCCGCATCCCGTTTTATCGGCTGCCCGAAGTGCTGCGCGATCATGCGGTATTGAACGGGGATAATCGCCTGACGATCTGGGAGAGCTTCCGCAATGCCAGGCTGCATCTGTGGGACGAAAAATCCAAGCGGCTGCTGTCCTTCAAGCAGGCCAAGGCCGGAGCGTCCTAGCCCCTCCCCCCCCATTTCCAATGACGGCCGGTGCGGCTAGTCCGCCGCTGGTGGGTGGGCGTCAGGGGCCGCAAACGACACCGCGACATCATCGGCTGGAATGCGGGCGGACACCGGGGCCAGCCCGACCCGCAGTTCGGCCCCAGTCGAGCGCTGGCGCAATTGCAGACCAGAGGGTTTGCGATCGAGGTGCGCTTCCGCCCATTGCCACAATGCTGCGATCGGCAAAAGAAAATCCGCGCACTTGCGGGTGAGCTGATATTCGAACCGCTTGCGCTGCCCTTCTTGCTGATAAGCCACCCGTACCAGCATGCCATCGTCGATCAACCGCGCCAGCCGTTGGCTGAGAACAGACCGCGGTATGCCAAGGTCTGCGCGGATGTCGTCAAACCGCGTCACGCCATAAAACACCTCTCTGATTATCAGCAGGATCCAGCGGTCACCGACAATGTCAGCGGCGGCAGAGAGGCCACATTCATCCAGCGGGATGGGGGCGGTTTTACGATTTGGTGTTGGGTCCATGGTGGCCCTGCGTACCAGAGTTTGCATTTCAAACTCAAGCATGTTTAGCTGAGTTCATGATTCGAACTTAGATAGGAAATCACAAAATGCCACTTGTCACGCTCAAGACCATGCAGGGGAAATCGCCTGCGGCGATCAAGAAGACGATGAAAGAGATCAATGAAATCGTAGCGCGCAATCTGGGCTATGATCCGGCCCATGTCTGGGTCTTTGCAGAGGAAACCGCGGATGAGCATTTCCTGACAGCGGGTGAGACCTGGGATGTGCTGAAGCCCAAATTGTACGGCCAGCCCGCAACCTGACACGCAAAGGGGCGGCACCGTCGCCGGTGCCGCCCCTGTTCATGCGATGTTCGAAACGCCGGACTTAGTTGCCGGTGGCGTTTGCAATATCCAAAGACACGCCCGGACCCATGGTTGAGGTCAGTGCGATCTTTTTCATGTAAGTGCCCTTGGCGCCTGTTGGACGTGCTTTCTGCACGGCGTCAACAAAGGCCAATACGTTCTGTTCGATCTGCTCGGCTGAGAAAGACGCCTTGCCGATCCCGGCATGTACAACACCGGCTTTTTCAGCCTTGAACTGCACCTGACCGCCCTTGGCGTCTTCGACAGCCTGCTTGACGTCCATCGTCACCGTGCCAACCCGTGGGTTTGGCATCAGGTTACGTGGGCCAAGAACCTTACCCAGACGACCAACAACACCCATCATGTCAGGGGTTGCGATGCAGCGATCAAAGTCGATGGTGCCGCCCTGGACGGTTTCCATCAGATCCTCTGCGCCAACGATGTCTGCGCCTGCCGCTTTGGCTTCGTCCGCTTTTTCGCCGCGGGCGAAAACAGCTACGCGCACGGTTTTGCCGGTGCCGTTGGGCAGGGACACAGTGCCGCGTACCATCTGGTCGGCGTGACGCGGGTCAACACCCAGCACAAGGCTGATTTCGATGGTTTCGTCAAATTTCGCCTTGGCGTTGTCTTTCACCAGGCTGACCGCCTCGGCGACCGTGACATTTTCCTTGCCGGCAAATGCTGCGCGGGCTGCGGTTGTACGCTTACCATATTTTGCCATTACTTCACCTCGATGCCCATGGAGCGGGCAGAGCCCGCGATGATCAGCATTGCGCCTTCGATATCGTTGGCGTTCAGGTCTTTCATCTTGGCTTCGGCGATTTCACGCACCTGCTTGCCAGAGATTGAGCCTGCAACCGACTTGCCGGGCTCTTTGGAGCCGGATTTCAGTTTCGCCGCTTTCTTGATGTAATAAGACGCTGGTGGCGTCTTGATTTCCATCGTGAAGGATTTGTCCTGATAGTAGGTGATCACGGTTGGGCAAGGTGCGCCGTTTTCCATGTCAGCGGTCTTGGCGTTGAACGCTTTACAGAATTCCATGATGTTGATGCCGCGCTGACCCAGCGCAGGACCCACGGGTGGGGAAGGGTTGGCAGCGCCTGCAGGAACCTGCAGTTTGAGCGTACCCATAACTTTCTTGGCCATTGGCCATCTCCTTTTGCAACGCCCCTTGGTCGCGACCGCGGGGCTATGTGTTGTGTGGTTGGGGTTGCCGCACGCGTGCGACGCGCCTCCCACAGGGTGTCAGAATCCTCTAACAGTCGCGGCGGATACAACGGTGTCAGCAACATTGCAAGACCATTGACGCCGCGCCAAGGCCCTAGCGCCAGATGAGCGCATTGCGGCTGGCGGCCCGGTTGTGCAAGGCCAATCAGCCGGGCAGAACAGGTGAAATTGAATTCCTTCGTGACACTCTATACATTAAACGCAAGCAAAACGCCGAGGAATTACAATTATGTCTGATCAGGATATCCCCAAGAGACGCATCGTGTCGTCGCGCCATCTGGCGGAAGGTGAAAATTGGGAGGCCTCGGAAATCGAATATGGGATGATCATCGCCTATAACGCTTTTTCGCGCTGGATGACCCGCTGCATGTCGGCGGCGGGCAACACCGATCTGACACCGCTTGAGATCCTTGTGCTGCACAACACGAACCATCGCGGGCGAGACAAGCGCCTGACCGATATATGTTTCCTGCTGAACATCGAGGATACCCACACGGTCAATTACGCCCTGCGCAAGCTGATGAAGATGGGGCTGCTCGTCTCGGAGAAGCGCGGCAAGGAGGTCTTTTACCGTGCATCAGCGGCTGGCGAGCTGCTGTGTGACGGATATCGTGAAGTGCGGGACCGCTGTTTTATCGACGGCTTGTCGCGGCTGGACATGACGGGCGAGGAAATGCGTGAGATCGCGGCAAGCCTGCGCGCCCTGTCCGGCCAGTATGATCTGGCCAGCAGGGCGGCAGCATCGCTTTAACCCGCCATGAACTGCGGCAGGAAGGTGACGATCTGCGGGAACAGGCAGATCAGCAGCACCCCAAGCAATAGCAGCATGAAGAATGGGAATGCCGCCTTGGCGATCCGCAGGATGTCGATCCCGGTCAGGCCCTGAATGACAAAGAGGTTAAACCCGACGGGCGGGGTTATCTGGCTCATCTCGACAACAATGACAAGGTAGACACCAAACCAGATCGGATCGATTCCGACCGCAGTGACCATGGGCATGATGATCGAAGTCGTCAGCACGATAACGGAAATCCCGTCAAGGAAGCAGCCCAGCACGATAAAGAAGATCGTCAGCGCAAATAGCAGCGCCGCGACAGACAGGTTCATGTCGGAAATCCACGCCGCCAGATTGCGCGGCAATCCGGTGAACCCCATCGAGACCGACAGGAACGCAGCGCCAAGCAGGATGAACGCGATCATGCAGGACGTCCGGGTTGCGGACATGACCGCCGCGCCAAACAGCCGCCAGCTGAAACTGCCCGAGGTCCAGGCCAGAATTGTGGCCAGCACAACGCCCAGCGCCGCCGCATCCGTCGGAGAGGCAAGCCCGCCGTAAATCGAGCCGATCACGCCACCGATCAAAAGCGCAACCGGGATCAGGCGGCGCGACGCCCGGAATTTTTCGCGCAGGGTAAAGGTTTCATTGATGGCGGGGATCAGCGCAGGATTGAGCCAGGCCCGCACGGCCACATATGCGGCGAAAAGGGTCATCAGCATGATGCCGGGGATGATCGCCGCAACAAACAGGCGCGCGATGGATTGTTCGGTCGCGACGCCATAGACAATCAGGATGATCGAGGGCGGGATCAACAGGCCCAGCGTCGCAGAGCCGGCCAGGGTGCCCAGGATCAGGCTTTCGGGATAGCCGCGTTTTGTCAGCTCTGGCACGGACATGCGCCCGATTGTGGCAGCTGTGGCGGCCGATGACCCCGAGACCGCGGCAAAGATGGCGCAGCCAAAGACGTTGACATGCAACAGCCGTCCTGGCGCGCGGCTGAGCCAGGGAACCAGCCCGGTGAACATGTCGTCGCTCATCCGCGAGCGCAAAAGAATCTCACCCATCAGGATGAACAATGGCAGGGCCGTCAGGGCCCAGTTGTGCGAATGCCCCCAGAAGGTTGACGCCAGAATCTGCCCTTCTGGCGCATTGGAGAAAAACACAAGGCCCGCAAGCCCGACGAGCGAGAGTGAAACGGCCACCCAGACACCGCTGGCCAGCAGCGTGATCAGCAACCCCAGAAGGACAAGACCGGTTACAGGATCTGACATGTCTATACCTCATCCGGGGTGGACAGCACCGGTTCACCCGCGCGCAGCAGATCGACCAGCGTGTGAAGGACGGCCACAAACAGCAGCCCGATGCCAAAGGTTGCGACGCTTTGCGGAATCCAGAGCGGAACCGGAATGATGCCATTGGAGACGTCGCCGTAGTGGACGCTTTCCATCACCAGCGCGCCCATGTAGGCGGTCGCAAAACCGACGATCGCAGCCGCAATCACCAGCACAAGCGCTTCGGCAAGGAACTGTCGGCGGCGCGACAGGCGGGACACCACGAGGTTGACGCGAATGTGCCCGCCGGCCCGCAACGTATGTGCCAAGGCAAGGAAGGTCGCCCCGGCCAGCATGAACCCGGAGAAGTCGGCATAAGAGGGAATCGTGGAAGGCAGGATGCCGGGCGCAAACCGGCCCAGGGCGTTCAGCACGATCTGGGCCGAAATCAGCAGGCAGATACAAAGGATCAACACGCCGGCGATCACACCACAGATATCATAGAGTTTCTGAAGAAATCGGCTCATCTTGGCTTGACCCTTTCGCGTGTTGCAACAGGCCGGCAGCTTAACCGCGACCGGCCCGTTCAGGGAGGCTTAGTTGTTGTAGGCGTCCAGCACTGCGCGGGCCTTGTCAGAGGCGGCGGCGTTCCAGGTGTCCAGCATGGTCGCGCCGATGTCCTGCAGGCCTGCAATCAGCTCGGCGCTTGGTTCATAGACGGTGATACCATTCTCAGCGAGCGCCGCGGTCATGCTTTCCGCTTCGGCGGCGGACATGGCCCAACCGCGGGCCTCGGCAGCTTCGGCCGCAGCCAGAATGGCCGCCTGTGTGTCTGCATCAAGGCCGTCAAAGATACGCTGGTTCACAACCACGATGTTCTTGGGCACCCAGGCATTGATGGGCGTGTAATGGGTCACAAAGTCCCATGCGGTCGAGTTCACGCCGGTTGAGGGTGAGGTGATCATCGCCTCGACCTGACCTGTCGCAAAGGCCTGCGGGATGTTGGAGGCTTCGATCTGGACCGGGGCGGCCCCTGCCAGCGTTGCGAATTCTTCCAATGCGGCATTGTAGGCGCGGAAACGCAGGCCGTTCAGATCACCAACCTCGGCAATCTCACCGTTGGTATAAAGCCCCTGCGCTGGCCATGGCACGGAAAAGAGCGGCATCAGGCCCTGTTCGGCCAGCAGTTCTGTGATGACGGGTTTCTGCGCGGCCCAAAGCCGTTCTGCGTCGTCATAGCTGGTGGCCACGAATGGCTGGCTGTCGACGCCAAAGGCCAGATCTTCGTTTGACAGGCGGGAGAGGAAAAATTCGCCAATCGGCACAGAGCGGTTGCGAACGGCGCCTTTGATTTCCGCATGTGGGAACAGCGACCCGGCCGTGTGCAAGGTGATATCAAGGCTGCCGTCCGTCGCGGCGCGCACGTCATCAGCAAATTGCGCGATATTCTGGGTGTGGAACGTTGCGTCGCCATATGGTGTTGGCATGTCCCAGCTTTGCGCATGGGCTGTACTTGCGCAGGCAAGCGCAGCGGCACCGAGAATAAGATGTTTCATTCGATCACTCCCTATCAGGTTACATTGGCACTGGAGTCTTTTCGATTCCATTACGTTGACATTTTGTCAGCGTTATACACATAAAGCAACAGTAAATTGATTCGAGGAGGTTCCCGTGGACCACGCAGGCGAAAACAAGTGGCAGTTCTGGGTCGATCGGGGTGGCACGTTCACGGATATCGTCGCGCGCAGGCCGGACGGGACATTGCAGACCCACAAGCTGTTGTCCGAGAATCCAGAGGCTTACCCGGATGCGGCGGTCCACGGAATCAAGACGATGCTGGGCACGGATCCGCAGTCGGACATTCGGCGGGGTCAGATCTCGGCCGTCAAGATGGGCACAACGGTTGCAACCAACGCGCTGCTTGAGCGCAAGGGTGAGCGCACTGTCCTGCTGATCACCAAGGGGCTGCGCGACCTGCTGCGGATCGGATACCAGAATCGCCCTGCCCTGTTCGACCTTGATATCAAGCTGCCGGAGCTTCTCTATGAAGAGGTGATCGAAATCGAGGAACGGGTTGCTGCGGATGGCACGATCATCACCCCGCTGAACACCAAAGAGGCCCGCGCGGCGCTGTCGCGTGCCTATGGCAAGGGGTACCGTTCGGTCGCGATCGCGCTGATGCACGGGTACAAGTACACCGACCACGAAAAACGCCTTGGCGACATGGCGGTGCAATCGGGTTTTACGCAGGTCTCGCTGAGCCACGCGGCAAGCCCCCTGATCAAGCTGGTATCGCGGGGCGATACCGCGGTCGTGGACGCCTACCTGTCGCCAATCCTGCGGCGTTACATTGATCAGGTCGCGACGGCGTTGAATGCAAGCAGTGGTGGCTGTGACAGTCTGATGTTCATGCAATCCAACGGTGGACTGACGGATGCGGGCCGGTTTCAGGGCAAAGACGCCATTCTGTCAGGCCCTGCTGGCGGGGTTGTCGGCATGGTGCGTACAGCCGCAGATCTGGGGTTTGACCGGCTGATCGGTTTTGACATGGGCGGCACATCCACGGATGTCTGCCACTACGCCGGTGAATACGAACGGTCCTTTGAGACCGAGGTCGCCAGCGTGCGCATGCGCGCGCCGATGATGTCGATCCACACCGTTGCCGCTGGCGGCGGGTCGATCCTGTCCTATCGCGACGGACGTATGCAGGTCGGACCGGAAAGCGCGGGCGCCAACCCCGGTCCGGCGGCCTATCGCCGCGGTGGCCCCCTGACCGTGACCGATTGCAACGTCCTGCTGGGAAAGCTGCAGCCTTCGCAGTTTCCCGCCGTTTTCGGCGCAAACGGCGACCAGCCTCTGGATGACGCCATCGTCCGCGAGAAATTCGCGCAGCTCGCGCAAGAAATTGGCGGCGACAAGACGGTTGAGGACATCGCAGAGGGGTTCCTGCGGATCGCGGTTGAAAACATGGCCAATGCGATCAAGCAGATCAGCGTCCAGCGCGGCTATGACGTGACGCAATACACGATGAACTGCTTTGGCGGCGCTGGCGGGCAACACGCCTGTCTTGTGGCGGACACCCTGGGGATGGAAAGCATCTTTATCCACCCGTTTGCGGGGGTCCTGTCGGCCTTTGGCATGGGTCTTGCCGATGTCAGGGCGATCCACGAATTTCAGTTCGCACAGCCCATTGACGCCCAGGCCGAGGCCAAGACCGCATTGGAGGATTTGATCACCAAAGCACGGGACGAAGTGGCCGCGCAGGGCATTGCAGCGCAGGATATCAAGACGGTTGCGATGGCGCATATCCGCACCGATGGGGCGCACCAGGCGCTTGCGGTTCCATTTGGGACCACCGATGAAATGACCCGGAGTTTCGAAGCCGCCCATCAGACGCGGTTTGGCTTTGTGCCCGATGACGCCAATCTCATCATTGATCTGCTGACCGCCGAGGCCATTGGAACAACCGGAGAGGCCGTAACCCTGCCAGACCCAACCGGCGCAGGCGCGCACAGCGAACAACAGAGCGCACAGATGTATTCGCGGGGTGAATGGCGGTCTGTGCCATTGGTTGACCGCACCACGCTGGCAATCGGGGCGACCGTTGATGGCCCTGCCGTCCTGACAGAGCCCACCGGCACCAATGTCATCGAAGACGGCTGGCAGGCCAGTTGCACCACGGGCGGCAATCTTGTGCTGCGGCGCGTTGTGCCACTGGAGCGCACCGAGGCGATTGGCACCTCAGTCGACCCGGTCATGCTGGAAGTCTTCAACAACCTGTTCATGTCCATTGCAGAGCAGATGGGCGCCACGCTGGCCAATACGGCCTATTCGGTGAACATCAAGGAACGGCTCGACTTTTCCTGTGCGATCTTTGACCAGCATGGCGATCTGGTGGCCAATGCGCCGCACGTGCCGGTGCATCTGGGATCAATGTCCGGCAGTGTGCGGTCGATCCTGAAGCAGAATGCAGGCAGGATCAGGCCGGGCGATGTGTTCATGATGAACAACCCATTCAACGGCGGCACCCATCTGCCGGATGTGACCGTCATCACCCCTGTTTTTGACGCCGCCGGCGAAAGGATCATCTACACCGTCGCCTCGCGCGGGCACCACGCCGACATTGGCGGCACAACACCGGGATCAGCCCCGCCGGACAGCCGCCGTATCGAGGAAGAAGGCGTCTTGATCGACAACTTCCTTCTGCTGGATCAGGGGGTGCTGCAAGAGGCACAGACCCGCGCGCTGCTGACCGCTGCAAAGTATCCCTGCCGCAACGTCGATCAGAACATGGCTGATCTTGCGGCCCAGATCGCCGCCAACGCCACCGGCGCGCGCGAGCTGGGAAAGATCACCCGGCAGTTCGGTCTTGATGTCGTGCATGCCTATATGGGCCATGTGCAGGACAATGCCGAAGAAAGCGTGCGCCACGTGCTGGACGTGCTGCACGACTGCGCCTTTACCTATCCGCTGGATAGCGGTGCGCGGATCAAGGTCGCCATCACCGTGGACAAGACCAAACGCGAAGCACATATCGATTTCACCGGCACATCGCCGCAGGATGACCTGAATTACAACGCGCCGCTATCCATCTGCCGTGCGGTGGTCCTGTACGTGTTCCGCACTTTGGTCGGGGCCAACATCCCGATGAACGAGGGCTGCATGAAGCCGCTGCATCTGACGGTGCCGGCGGGCAGCATGATCAATCCCAAGGCCCCTGCAGCGGTCATTTCCGGCAATACCGAGGTCAGCCAGGCCATTGCGGATACGCTCTACGGTGCGCTTGGCGTTATCGCGGGGAGCCAGGGCACGATGAACAACTTTGTCTATGGCAACGACACGTATCAGAATTACGAAACGATCTGTGGCGGCACCGGTGCTGGTGACGGGTTTGACGGCGCCAGCGCGGTTCACAGCCATATGACAAATACACTGATGACCGATCCCGAAGTGCTGGAAACGCGGTTCCCGGTACGCGTGGATGAATTTTCCATCCGGCGAGGTTCTGGCGGGGCGGGGCGAAACAGGGGCGGTGACGGCATCGTGCGCAAGCTGCGCTTTGACGAGGCGATGACCGTGACTGTGCTCACGTCACATCGCAAAACCGCGCCACATGGCGCGGCGGGCGGTGCGGCCGGGGCCACGGGCGAGAACAGCGTTCTGCGTGCTGATGGAACTGTTGAAATGCTGGCCGGAAACGACGCCACCACGATGGACGTCGGGGATGTCTTTATCCTCAAGACCCCCGGTGGCGGCGGATACGGTCCGCCCGAAACGTGAATTCGGGGCTAGGCAAAAGATTGTAGCGGGCCGCGATATGGCTCAATTTGGGATGAATAGGGTGGGCACGGGGGCGCAGACCCACCGCCCGATCCCGGTGTGCAGCCAGCAGATCCGGTGCCGCGGCCTGCGGCACCGCTGCGCGGTCAGCCCTGTTTTGTCACCTGCGTGAATTCCAGCTCAACCGGGGTGGCACGGCCAAAGATGGAGACCGTCACCTTGAGACGCTGGTTTTCTTCGTCGACATCTTCGACCATGCCGTCGAAGTCTTCGAAAGGACCGTCGTTGACCTTGACCTTTTCGCCAATGTCGTAGTGGATCATGGTGCGTGGTGCGTCCTGACCTTCTTCGACACGGCCAAGGATGGCCTGTACTTCGGCGTCGCGCATCGGCATCGGGCGACCCTGTGGTCCAAGGAAACCAGTGACGCGGTTGATCGAGTTGATCAGGTGATAGCCCTCGTCGGACAGCTCCATGTGCACCAGCACGTAACCGGGCATGAAGCGGCGTTCGGTTGTGACCTTCTTGTTGCGACGAACCTCGATCACTTCTTCGGTTGGGACCAGAACTTCGTCGATCTGTTCGCTCAGGCCCTGCTCTTCAGCTTTCTGGCGGATCTGTTCGGCAATCTTTTTCTCGAAGTTCGAAAGGACGCTTACCGAATACCAACGTTTCGCCATGTTCTTTGACACCTTGCGCAGGCAACCCAGGCGGGCCGCAAATTCCATTTTAATCAAGCAGTTAACCTGCCCGCCCGAAAAATAAAAAGTGGCGCGCAACTTGATTCGAAGCGCGCCGTTTTCGGGAATTGTGGGTGATTACCGCCCTGCCCCGTTGATTTCAAGGGGGCGGTTGGGTTTTTAGCCGTGTCGCGGCGTCCGATCAGGAGCCGAAATAGCCGAGAACGCCGGTCAGACCGGACCGGATGATCCAGTCAACCAGCGAAAAGAATATCGCCGTCAGCGCCGCCAGAATGAACACCATCACGGTGGTCAGAACAACTTCGCGCCGGGTCGGCCAGATGACCTTGGCAATTTCAGCGCGGGTTTCGTTAATGAACTTGACGGGGTTCGTGGCCATGATCGGTCTGCCTTATCTGCGGTTCAGTGGCACATACGGCCTTGTGCGCTGCAATTCAAGCCTTGCAATTCGGGTTCAGGGACGCAATCGCGTGACATCTGCCATTGCGTCGATCCGCGCGATCTGCGCGGCGTAGGCGTCTGTACCAATGTCATGGGACGCCTGGTCAAACACATCAAAGGCCGGGAAGTCCGGCCCGGTCGGAAAGGCCGCCTGCAACACCGCCACCTTGGGGCGCGGCTGATTGTACTTCACGCTTTCGGCCAGTTTCGACACGGCCAGCGCAGACAGGCGCTGGTGCACGCGGGTTTCGACGGGGGAAACGCGCGGGCCTGCCGCCGGGCCAGCCATGGCCTCGGCAATCTGGGGGAACACGGTCTGATAATCCTCGTAACGCCAGACCGTGAGGCGGCGCAGACCGGGTGTGGCCCGCAGCCGTTCAACCAGATCGGCCCAGTCCACGCCAACCAATGGGTTCTTTTCGTGAAACCGTTCGGGTTTCACATAGCGCCCCGCCAACAACACCTGCCCATAGGCCGAGTTGAGAAAGGTCGTTGGATGGCGGATCGCCAGAAAGACATCAAGGCTGGCCGGGGCGATCCGCTTGGCGAGGATACGCACTCGGCGCGGGGCATCCGCATAAAGCGGCATCCCGACATTGCCCCAGCGGTTGCCAAGGGTGGCGGGAAAGTTTTCTTCCGACAGGATCAGATGCGCCGCCCCGCGCGACAGACCGGACAGCGCGTCAGCGGCCATGGGTTGCGCGGATTCTGACGGTCTTGGCGTGATTCCAAAGCGCCGCGTCAGGGTCTGATTGTCGCCGCGAAAGCTGGCCGGGCCGTGAAACTGCACACCCGCAGCCGCCAGCGCTGCAGCGCTGTCCAAGAACGACCGCTGCAGATGCGTGGTCGCCGTCTTGTGCGCGCCGATATGCAGGGCAACACTTTGGGGATGAAGGTTGTCTGGCATGATCGACCCCATTCCCCGCCAATTGCTGTGGGAGACGTGGCCTGGCAGGGGCAGCAGGGCTTGAACCCGCGACCTACGGTTTTGGAGACCGTCGCTCTACCAACTGAGCTATACCCCTAAGGCCGAGCCACGGGTTAGCCCGAAGCCGCCACGGGATCAAGGCCCGGCTTGCCATCGGGTGCAGAAATTCGCATGAACGTGGCGATCCAAGCCCATGAAAGGCCAATGTGTGTCCCCGTTTCGCCGCCGATTGGAAAACTCCGTCATTTTGACAAGGGCGGTCGCACGTCTGGCGTATTGGTATCTGGCGTTTTGCAATCGGACAACGCGATGGGACCACGCGGGCCTAATAGAGCTTCAGGCCGACCTATCCAAGGGGCCGGTGTTGCTGGTGATCTGGCATCAATGCGCCTTGATGGCCCCGGTTCACTGGCCGGCGGCGGACGGTCAGCTGTCCAGCATTCACGCAAGCTCTCCCATTGCGCGGGTATCGGGGGCCATGCAGCGGCTGTGCGGGCTTCTTCCCATGCAGTTGTCAAAGGATCAGTCCAATGTCCGCGCCGCGCGAATGCTGCTGGGGCGGGTCCGCGAAGGGGTGAGCATCGGACTTGCCGCGGATGGGCCGCTTGGCCCGGCGCTTGAGGTAAAGGATGCGCCGCTGATCTGGGCGGAAAAGACAGGATTGCCGGTCTATACCTATGCCTTTGCCACCAAACGGCACCGGCGTCTGAACGTTTGGGACCGTATGATCCTGCCCCTGCCCTTTTCAAAGGGTGCAGTGGTCTTTGCCCGGCTTGCGCACACTGCCCCGGCGCGCGATGACCTACGCAGCGACCTGGAACAACTGCTGAATGCGGGCACGAAAAAGGCCGACCAGATGGCCGGCCTTTCCCAATAATCTGACGCAGCTTAGTGCGTGAACTTCTTGATCTCGCCCGAGCGCAGACGCTCTGAGTAGGATGCAAGTTCCTTGCGCACCACCTTCATGAGGAAGTAGAGCGCGGTGATGTTCACCACGGCCATGGCAAAGATTGCCGCATCCGAGAAGTCGATCACCGGACCAAGTCTTGCCGCTGCGCCGATGACAATGAAAACACAGAACAGGCACTTGAAGACCATTTCCGCAGTCTTGCCCTCACCAAACAGGTAGGTCCATGCCTTCAGCCCGTAGTAGGACCAGGAGATCATGGTCGAGAAGGCAAAGAGGATCACGGCAATCGCCAGTACAAATGGGAACCAGCTGATCGCAGATCCGAAGGCGGCGGATGTCAGCGCAACACCAGAGGTGTCACCAACCGTCGCAATGGCACTGCCCGCTTCGTTCAGCACGTAGTTGCCTGTGGCCTCGTCGATCAACAGCTGACCGGAGATCGTGATCACAAGCGCCGTCATGGTGCAGATCACAACCGTATCGATCAGCGGCTCAAGCAAGGACACAAAACCTTCGGTGATTGGCTCTTTGGTTTTCACCGCAGAGTGGGCAATCGCCGCAGACCCAACGCCCGCTTCGTTTGAGAAGGCGGCCCGCTTGAAGCCCTGGATCAGTGCACCAACAAGACCACCAGCAACGCCAAGACCGGTGAAGGCACCTGCGAAGATCTGGCCAAAGGCCCAGCCGATCTGGTCATAGTTCACGATCAGAACGATCAGCGCAGCGCCGACATAAAGGATGCCCATGAATGGCACGACCTTTTCAGTCACGCGCGCGATGGATTTGATCCCGCCAACGATGACAAGGAACACAACGACCGCAAAGACAAGACCCGTGATCCAACCCGGGTAATCGCCAACAATGCCGGCAATCTGCGCATGCGCCTGATTGGCCTGGAACATGTTGCCGCCACCAAAGGCGCCAAGGATACAGAAGATCGAGAACAGGACCGCAAGAATCTTGCCGCCCGGCAGACCAAGTTCGTCAAACCCTTTGGAGATGTAATACATCGGGCCACCTGACACGGTGCCGTCTTCGTATTCGTTCCGGTATTTCACGCCAAGCGTACATTCGGTGAATTTGGACGCCATGCCCAACAGACCGGCAAGGATCATCCAGAACGTCGCACCCGGGCCACCGATGCCAACAGCAACGGCCACACCCGCGATGTTACCCAGACCAACGGTGCCTGACAAAGCCGTGGCAAGCGCCTGGAAGTGGCTGACTTCGCCCGCGTCATTTGGGTCGGAATAATCGCCTTTGACCAGCGAAATCGCATGCCCAAAGAAGCGGAACTGCACAAAGGCAAAGTACAGCGTAAAGACCGATGCACCAATCACCAGCCACATCACGATCCAGGGAAAGGACGTGCCGGGAATGGGGGCAAAAACGAACCACACAAATGGTCCGGTGAACGTTGCGAAGACCTCGCTTACCTTATCGTCCAGTGACATGGCCTCTTCCTGGGCCAGTGCCGGAACAGCGGTCGCAAAGAAGGCGAATGCTGCCAAAAGCAGTTTGTTAAGAGTATTCATCTGTTGTCCCCTCAGGCCACGACTGTGACTGGCACACTGGCGTTCATCACCAGATTTGCGGTTGCGCTGCCAAAGATGCGGCTGGAAAAGCCACCATCGCTAGACCTTGCAACAACGATTTGATTTGCGCCTTCTTCCTTGGCGATATTGTCCAAGGTGTCCGCGACATTCCCGTGACGCACCATGCCGGTGGCGTTCAGGCCCGCCTCTTTCAGCTTGGCAACTGCCGGCTCGACCACGCGGCTTGTCGCAACCGAGATCTCTTCTTCGCGCCGTTTGTGCCGCTGGGCGTTTTCTTCTGCGGTCTGGAAAGTAAATGGTGACCATTCGATCACGTATACAACCACCAGCGCGCAGCCGTCGGTTTTCTCGGCCATCTGTTGACCAAAAGCGAGGGCTTTTTCACCCGAGCTATGACCATCCAGACCGATGACTAGTTTCATTGTCATGTGTCCCTCTTTCTTTTCTTTGTTATTCCCGAACTCATTAAGAAGACTGGAAATGCCGCTCTTACCGGCGGCGGTTCTGGTGGTTCGACCCACCTGAGATCGCGTTGCGATTGTGGTTAACTATAGGAAAGTGCACTGAGCGATGTGACTTAAATCGGGCAGATTTCAGGCCATTTGGCCTGAAAGTTGACCGTAAGGCAGTCCAATTTTCGAATTGATGAAAGATTGACAGTCCGGTTGGCAAACCCGTTCCGGCGCGGCATTGCCACTTGTCGGGCCGTCGGGCCAGCCGCCAGAACTGTCTGTTTGTGCGCCGGTTCAATAGAAGGCCCAGCGGCACAGGCGCATGCACCATTCAACGCTGCAATTACCGCGACGTCAAACCCGAAATTCACAACCTATGCACGACAAATCGCAGGCGCAATCGGTGCTGTCGCGGTACGGGTTTGGGCGATTTTGTGTTGCAAAGGCCGCCGCGATTGCTCGGGGCGGCCTTCTTTGGCGTGTCGGTGGTCCCGCCCGGAGGCGGGAGGGCCGGTTTATTCGACGATCTTGGAGACCACGCCGGCGCCGACGGTGCGGCCGCCTTCGCGGATCGCAAAGCGCAGGCCGTCTTCCATCGCGATGGGGGCGATCAGTTCGACGTTGAACTTCAGGTTGTCGCCCGGCATCACCATTTCGGTGCCTGCTGGCAGCTCAACCGTGCCGGTCACATCCGTGGTACGGAAGTAGAACTGCGGACGATAGTTGGCGAAGAACGGCGTGTGACGGCCACCTTCCTCTTTGGTGAGGATATAGGCTTCGGCTTCGAACTTGGTGTGCGGCTTCACAGAACCCGGCTTGCACAGGATCTGGCCACGCTCAACACCGTCACGGTCAACACCACGCAGCAGTGCGCCGATGTTGTCGCCAGCTTCGCCGGAATCCAGCAGCTTGCGGAACATTTCAACACCGGTACAGGTGGTCTTTTTGGTGTCGCGGATGCCGACGATTTCAATCTCGTCACCCACGTTGATCACGCCACGCTCAACCCGGCCGGTCACAACCGTGCCGCGGCCAGAGATCGAGAACACGTCCTCGATCGGCATCAGGAACGGCAGGTCAACCGCACGCGCAGGGGTCGGGATGTAGCTGTCAACAGCTTCCATCAGCGCCTTGATGCTGTCTTCGCCGATCGCGTTGTCGCGGCCTTCCATTGCGGCCAGGGCAGAGCCCTTGATGATCGGAATGTCGTCGCCGGGGTATTCGTACGAAGACAGCAGCTCGCGGATTTCCATTTCCACCAGCTCAAGCAGCTCTTCGTCGTCAACCTGGTCAACTTTGTTCATGTAAACAACCATGTAGGGGATGCCGACCTGGCGACCCAACAGGATGTGCTCGCGGGTTTGCGGCATCGGGCCGTCAGCCGCGTTCACCACCAGGATCGCGCCGTCCATCTGCGCCGCACCGGTGATCATGTTCTTCACATAGTCGGCGTGGCCGGGGCAGTCGACGTGCGCATAGTGGCGGTTCTCGGTCTCATATTCCACGTGCGCCGTCGAAATCGTGATCCCACGGGCCTTCTCTTCCGGCGCGCCGTCAATCTGGTCATAGGCCTGGAAGTCACCAAAATACTTGGTGATCGCCGCCGTCAGCGTCGTCTTCCCGTGGTCAACGTGACCAATCGTGCCAATGTTAACGTGCGGTTTATTACGTTCAAACTTTTCCTTAGCCATAGCCACTGCCTTTTGAATTTGGGGGACAATCCCTTGCCCCGTGGAAAACATCGCGGGCGATGTATTGCGGATTGGACCGGAAATCAAGCAGATTGGCGCGCAGGACCGTCCGGTGGTTTTGTGCTATGCACATTCCGGCAACAACCTGGCAACATCCCGTGCAGATCGAGATGTTAACAGAATTAACCTTTAGGAGAGACATCAGATGAAACTTGGCGCATTCTCAATCAGCCTCAACGTGAAAGACCTGAGCAAAAGCCGGGATTTCTATCGCCTGCTCGGGTTCGAGGACATGGGTGGCAACATGGAGCACGGCTATCTGATTCTGAAGAACGGCGACGCGATCATTGGCCTTTTTGCCGGCTTCATCGAAGCCAATACGCTAACATTCAATCCCGGCTGGGATCAGAATGCCCAGAACGTCGAGGGCGACTGGGACGATGTGCGCACCATTCAGGCGCGCCTGCAAGAAGCCAATGTCACACTGAAAGACACCTGCGATCCGGCGACAGAGGGCCCCGCCCATATCAGCCTGATTGATCCAGATGGCAATGCGATCCTGATCGACCAGCACCGTTAGGCCCACCCCCGCCGCGCTGTGGTGGCGCGGCGGCTGTGCAATCAGCGAATATCAGACCGAGAGGCAGCAGTATTTCATTTCGAGGTACTCCTCGATGCCATATTTGGAGCCTTCACGGCCAAGGCCGGATTGCTTGATGCCACCAAAGGGGGCGATCTCGGTCGAGATCAGGCCGGTGTTCACCCCGACCATGCCGTAATCCAGCTCTTCCATCATCTGCCAAACCTGCGACAGGTTTTGCGTGTAGACATAAGAGGCGAGGCCAAATTCGGTATCATTGGCGGCGGCGATCACCTCTTGCGCGGTGTCAAACCTGAAAATCGGCGCAACCGGTCCAAAGGTTTCTTCGTGGGCGATGGTCATGTCGGCAGTCGCGTCACCGAGGATCGTGGGCTGAAAGAAGGTGCCGCCGTTTTCATGGGCCGCACCACCGATGATCACCTTTGCGCCCTTGCTGGTCGCATCGGCAATATGGGTTTCGACCTTGCTGACGGCCGCCGGGCTGATCAGCGGCCCAATGACAGAGCCTTCGGCGAAACCGTCCCCCACCTTGAGATCGGCAACCGCCTTGGTCAGCTTTTCAACAAAGGCGTCATAGATTCCGGCCTGTGCATAGAGACGGTTGCTGCACACGCAGGTTTGCCCCGCATTGCGAAATTTCGAGATCACCGCACCGGCGACGGCGGCATCCAGATCCGCGTCATCAAAGACGATGAACGGCGCATTGCCCCCCAGTTCGAGCGAGAGTTTCTTGATCTGGTCAGCGCCCTGCCGCATCAGGATACGACCGACGTTTGTTGACCCCGTAAAGCTGATCTTGCGCATTTTGGGATTGCTGGTGAATTCCCGTCCAATCCCTTCGGAATCGTCTGACGGCAGGACCGAGAGCACACCGGCAGGCACCCCGGCAACCTCGGCCAGTTTCGCCATGGCGAGCGCGGACAGCGGCGTTTCGGCTGCCGGTTTGATGACCATCGCACAGCCCGCCGCCAGGGCCGGCGCAACCTTGCGCGCAATCATCGCATTGGGGAAATTCCAAGGCGTAATCGCGCCAACAACGCCTACGGGCTGTTTGATCACGACGATGCGTTTATCCGGCTGGTGGCCGGGAATGGTGTCGCCATAGACGCGCTTTGCCTCTTCTCCGAACCATTCGATAAAGCTGGCCCCGTAGAGAATTTCGCCCCGTGCCTCGGCCAAGGGCTTGCCCATTTCAGCGGTCAGGATGGCGGCCAGATCATCGGCATTTGCAACCATGAGGTCATACCATTTGCGCAGCACGGCGGCGCGGTCCTTGCCGGTTTGGCGGGCCCAGTCCTTTTGTGCGATCTCTGCCGCGTCAATGGCGGCGGCCGCATCTGCGGGCGTGCAATTGGCAACCTTGGTCACCGTGGCCCCGGTTGCGGGGTTGGTGACGGTCAGCGTGTCATCGCGCGTCACCCATTGGCCAGCAAGGAAGGCGTCAGAGATGATCAGCTCGGGGCGTTTCAGTTTCATGATCGGGCACTCATTTCAGGTCAAAGATGCGCGCGTCTAGCGCATCAGGAAGGGATCGGGAATCGGTTTGTCGCGGGTGCGCAGCCAGACCGCCTTGACCCTTCTTACAGGCAAGCGCACCCCGTATGCCACCTTTGCGACCATGACCGCGCGCCCTGTGGCCATCAGTGGGGGCAATGATCAATCGGGGCCGGACATGCGCGATGCGGCGCGATACCGGTCAGTCGAAACGATTATTCTTCGGGAAACCGTGCGGCGGACGTTTCCCAATGCCGGCGCGCGCCGCTTTCCAGTCGCTGAGGTCGGTTTCGGTGCGGGTCCTGCCACCGCCCATCGGCCAGCTGAGCCCGTCCACCCAGTTGAAGGTGGTCATGTCGGACAAGCCGCCATCAAGCTCAAGCGTGCCCTGACGACCACGCGCGGATTTGTATTTCTGCAAGCGCACGCCTTTGCCACGTCCCAGCTCTGGCAGTTCATCCAGGGCAAAGACGAGAAACTTGCCATTCTCAGAGACGACAGCGACGTGATCACCGGCGACGCGGCGGACGACCTTGGCGGTGGTATCCTTGACGTTGAGCACCTGTTTCCCGCTGCGGGTCTGCGCGATCACATCGTTTTCCGGAACGACAAAACCGTTACCTTCGGCGCTGGCCACCAGCAATTTCGCATCGGGCTGATGTTTGAAAACGTCAACGATTTCAGCATCATTGGGCAGATCAACCATCAGGCGCAGCGGTTCCCCCATGCCCCGTCCACCGGGCAGGTTGGCCGCGGACACGGTGTAAAACCGCCCGTTCGAGCCAAAGACCAACAACCGGTCGGTGGTTTCGGCATGAAAGATATGCCCCGGTCCATCGCCATCCTTGAACTTGAGTTCGCGGGTCAGGTCGATGTGGCCAGTCATCGCACGAATCCAGCCCATTTTTGACAGAACGACAGTCACCGGTTCGCGGTCGATCATCGCCTCAAGCGGCACGTCGGGAATCTCGGTCGCATCGGCAAATGTGGTTCGGCGCGCGCCGCCGGGGCTGTCCTTGCCAAAGAGTTTGCGGGTCTCGCGCAGTTGTTCCGCGATTTTAGACCATTGCAGGTCCTCGCTTTCCAGCAGGTCCTCAAGCTCGGCCCGCTCCATCATCAGCGCGTCACGCTCGGCCAGCAGTTCGATTTCCTCAAGTTTGCGCAAGGAGCGCAGACGCATGTTGAGGATCGCCTCTGCCTGGGTTTCGGACAGGGACACCTCGGGGTCGGCGCCGGCAATGACCGGGCTGACGTAGTCTTTTTCATCGGTCGCGCGGGGCTTTGGGTCTGCCCAGTCTTCGACCATGAGCGCCTGTTTGGGGTCTTCGTCATAGCGGATGATGTCGATCACGCGATCAAGGTTCAGGAACGCGACAATAAAGCCTTCAAGCACCTCAAGCCGGTGATCGATCTTGTCCATCCGATGCCGGGAGCGGCGGATCAGCACATCGCGGCGGTGATCAAGGAAGGCCCGCAACAGTTCCTTGATGCCGCAGACACGGGGTTCCAGCCCGTCAATCAGCACGTTCATGTTCAGGCTGAACCTGGTCTCAAGGTCAGAATTCCTGAATAGCAGTCCCATCATCATATCCGGGTCAACGGTTTTGGCGCGTGGTTCCAGTACGATGCGAATGTCTTCTGCGCTTTCGTCGCGCACGTCAGCCAGCAATGGCACCTTTTTGGTCTGGATCACCTCGGCCAGCTTTTCGATCAGCTTGGATTTCTGAACCTGATAGGGAATTTCGGTGACGACAACCTGCCATTGGCCCCGCCCGAGATCTTCGATCTCGTAACGTGCGCGGGTCCGGATCGCGCCGCGCCCGGTGCGGTAAGCCTCGGCGATATTTTCCCTGGTTTCGACGATCACGCCGCCAGTGGGGAAATCGGGGCCCGGCACAATTTCCAGCAGGGTATCTTCGCGGGCATTGGGGGCCTTGATGAGATGCAGACAGGCGTCGATGAGTTCGTGCAGGTTATGGGGCGGAATATTCGTGGCCATGCCCACCGCGATCCCGCTGGAGCCGTTGGCCAGCAGGTTCGGGAAGGTTGCAGGCAGCACGGTGGGTTCCGTCAGTCGGCCATCGTAATTGTCACGAAAATCGACGGCATTTTCGGACAGCCCTTCCAGCAGCGCCTCGGCGGCGGCGGTCAGGCGGGCCTCTGTGTAGCGGCTGGCGGCGGGGTTATCCCCGTCGATATTGCCAAAGTTGCCCTGCCCGTCGACAAGCGGGTAGCGCACATTGAAGTCCTGCGCGAGGCGGGCCATCGCATCATAAATCGCACCATCCCCATGCGGGTGAAAATCCCCCATGGTATCGCCGCTGATCTTGGCGGATTTCAGAAAACCGCCGGTGGGTGACAGGCGCAGGCGCGACATCGCATAAAGGATCCGGCGGTGCACAGGTTTAAGCCCGTCGCGCGCATCCGGCAGCGCACGATTCATGATCGTGGACAGCGCATAGGTCAGGTAACGCTCGCCGATGGCCCGACGCAGCGGCTCTACCAGTTCCAGAGGTGTATCGCCTGTTTCTTCGCTCATTCACATTCGCATAACCGAGGGGCGAAATGGCGTAAAGTCAACATGACGCCACGAGACACGATTTTCCCCTAAATCGGAACCGGGGTTCGCGATATGGTGTTGGCTCTGCGAGAGACTGATTCTACGATTCTTTTTGGGGGTAACCCGTGGCTAAATTTATGATTGCGACCTTCCTGCTGCTGGGTTGGGTTTTTTTTGAGTTGTCGGGGGGCACGTCATTTGTGCCCGAAACACGCGAAGCTGTGATCGCAGAGGCAGAGACCACTGCGCCAGATACCGCACCCACGCCGCAGGTGACACGCGCCGCGACGACCCAGTTGGTCAGCATCAGCCTGCCAGTCACAACAGCGCCTGTCGCGGATGCACCGGCGGATATCGTTGACGAGGGCGCGATTGCAGAGGCAGTCGCCGTCGCCGACACCATCCCCGTACCGGCGCCAGAGGTCACCCCGGTTGCATTGACCGAAACGGTTGCAGCCCCTGCAGCCCCCGTCGCCCCTGCGCCCGTCGCCGCCCCGGTCCTTGATATCCGGCAGGTCGCGGGCAGTCGGGTGAACATGCGATCCGGTCCAAGCACCGATTACCGGGTTTTGGACACGCTGGACGGTGGCACAGAGACCGAAGTGATCTTGGTCAACGCAGATGGCTGGGCCCAGATCCGGGTGATCAGCACCGGGGCAGAAGGCTGGATGGCAGAGCGGCTTTTGACACCCGGTTAAGGCTTGCGCTGCGCCGCAACTGGCGGCACCACTCGTTTCATGACTGATAAGACAATTCTGATCACCGGCTGCGCATCCGGCATCGGCCATGCCGCCGCAGTCGCCCTGCGTGCGGCGGGCTGGCGTGTGTTTGCAAGTTGCAAACAGGCCGAGGACTGCGCGCGATTGCGGAACGAAGGGTTCGACAGCCCGCAAATCGACTACAGCGACAGTGCCAGCATCGAAGCGGGCCTGGCCGATGTGCTTGAAGCCACGGGTGGCACGCTGGACGCGCTTTACAATAACGGGGCCATTGCCTGCCCCGGCTTTTGCGAGGATATCCCACGCGCCGCGTTGCGCGAGGTGTTCGAAGCCAATGTCTTTGGCATTCATGAGCTGACCAACCGCGTCATTCCGGTCATGCGGGCGCAGGGACATGGGCGGATCGTGAATTGTTCCTCGATCCTTGGGTTCATGCCCGGAAAATGGCGCGGCACCTATGTGGCAAGCAAATACGCGCTGGAGGGGCTGACCGATGTGTTGCGTCTGGAAATGCGCGACACACCAATCAAGGTCGTGCTGATACAACCGGGGCCGATCACGTCGGAGTTGCGGCGCAAATCCATCGCATATTTTGAAAAATGGGTGGATGTCGAAAATTCGGCGCGGGCGGAGGATTATCGCGGGCTGCTGGACCGGCTTTATCTGCCTGGCCCGAAAAGCCGCTTTGAATTGCCGGCCAGCGCGGCGGCGGATGTTTTGCGCAAAGCGCTTGAGGCGCCTTCGCCCAGGGCCCGCTACAAGGTGACAACGCCTGCCTATATTTTTGCCCTGCTCAAGTGGCTTTTACCCACGCGGATGTTTGATGCCATGCTGTTGCGCGAATAGTGGGCTTTTCTTTGGACGCAGCCCTGCTACATCGGGGGTAGAAATGAGGGACGACAGATGCTGAACGATCCGCTGTTCATAATTGTGATCATTGCATGCCTGGTAGTGCTGGGCATTCTGATGTTGGGTGTTGGCACGTTTGGCAAAGGCGGCGAGGCAAATCGCAAGAATGCCAACAAGTACATGCGCTGGCGGATCTATGCGCAGTTCGTGGCAATCTGTCTGATCCTGTTGTTCGTCTATTTGCGACAGGGGGCCTGATCATGGTTGTGTTGAACAAGATCTATACGAAGGGTGGCGACAAGGGCACCACCGCGCTGGGCAATGGCGACCGTGTTGCGAAACATGCGTTGCGGGTGTCGGCCTATGGCACGGTGGATGAAACAAATGCGACTGTTGGCCTTGCCCGGCTTCATGCAACGGGTGAGATGGATGCGCAGCTGGCGATGATCCAGAATGACCTGTTTGACCTTGGCGCCGATCTGAGCCGCCCGGACATGGCGCAGGACGGGGCCGCGGAATATCCCGTGCTGCGCACCAGCGACGCGCAGGTGGCGCGGCTGGAATCAGAGCTGGACGCGATGACGCTGCGTGTTTCGCCGCTCAAGAGCTTTGTCCTTCCGGGTGGGTCGCCTCTGGCGGCGCATCTGCATTTGTGCCGCACGGTCAGCCGCCGGGCAGAGCGTCTGGCCGTTGAATTGGCCGCTGCCGAACACGTCAATCCAGCCGCTGTCAAATACCTCAACCGGCTGTCTGACTGGTTCTTTCAGGCCAGCCGATTGGCCAATGACAACGGCGAAAACGATGTGCTTTGGGTGCCGGGTGCCAATCGCTAGGGTCGTTTACGCGATTCGAAAGATTGCAGGGACCTTGCGGAAACCTTGCCAGATTGTAGCGGAAACTTCGGCGTTTTCATCCGTTAGCGCGAACGTCACGTGATCCGTGAAAAAACGGCGTAAATTTTCATGACAATGTCGATTTTGGATTGTCACTGCCAACAGGGTTGCCCTACACATTCCAGCGATAAACTTGCGCGTCGCGATGCGCAACCACCACCACGAGGAGAAACGCCCGATGAAGGTCCTGGTACCGGTCAAGCGCGTGATTGACTACAACGTGAAAGTGCGCGTGAAAGCGGACGGCAGCGGTGTTGATCTCGCTAACGTCAAGATGTCGATGAACCCGTTCGACGAAATCGCCGTCGAAGAGGCGATCCGCCTGCGTGAAGCTGGCAAGGTCGAAGAAGTTGTCGCCGTGTCAATTGGCGTGAAGCAGAGCCAGGAAACTCTGCGCACCGCTTTGGCGATGGGCGCAGACCGCGCGATCCTTGTGAACGCGGCTGACGATGTGCACACCGACATTGAGCCGCTGGCCGTTGCCAAGCTGCTGAAAGCGATTGTCGACGAAGAACAGCCCGGCCTGGTCCTGTGCGGCAAGCAGGCCATCGACAACGACATGAACGCAACCGGTCAGATGCTGGCTGCCTTGCTGGGATGGTCGCAGGGGACGTTCGCCTCTGAGTTGGACATTGACGGCGACAGCGCCACCGTGACCCGTGAAGTCGACGGCGGCTTGCAGACCATCAAGGTCAAGATGCCAACGATCGTGACGGTTGATCTGCGCCTGAACGAACCACGCTACGCATCGCTGCCAAACATCATGAAGGCCAAGAAAAAGCCGTTGGATGAAAAGACGCCTGCCGATTACGGCGTCGACGTTACACCACGTCTGAGCGTTGTGAACACCGCAGAGCCAGAGGCACGCAAGGCCGGCATCATCGTGGGTTCTGTTGATGAACTTGTCGAAAAACTCAAAGAAGCGGGGGCTGTGTAATGGCTGTTCTTCTGATTGGTGAAGTCACCGACGGCGCATTGGCCGTTGATGCAACCGCAAAGGCCGTCACCGCGGCACAGGCACTCGGCGATGTTACGGTTTTGTGCGCCGGCGCATCGGCATCCGCGGCAGCTGCCGAAGCTGCGACAATCGCGGGCGTGGCAAAGGTGCTTTGCGCCGAGGATGCAGCGCTTGGGCATCGGTTGGCCGAGCCAACGGCCGACCTGATCGTATCGTTGGCCGGTGATTATTCCCACATCGCAGCTCCGGGGACGACTGACGCCAAGAACGTGATGCCACGTGTCGCCGCGCTGCTGGATTCCCAGATCATATCCGAGGTCACGGCCATCGTGGACGCGGACACGTTTGAGCGTCCGATCTACGCCGGTAACGCGATCCAGACCGTAAAATCTGCTGATGCGACCAAGGTTCTGACCATTCGGACCGCCGGGTACGATGCCGCTGAATTGGGCGGCTCTGCCGCTGTCGACACGATTGCGTCAGCCGGGAATCCGGGCCTGTCTGAGTGGATCGAAGACAAGGTCGCAGCAAGCGATCGCCCAGAGCTGACATCGGCTGGTGTTGTCGTGTCCGGCGGGCGCGGTGTCGGGTCCGAGGACGATTTTGCGCTGATCGAAAAGCTGGCCGACAAGCTGGGTGCCGCCGTTGGCGCATCGCGTGCCGCAGTTGACAGCGGCTATGCCCCTAACGATTGGCAGGTTGGCCAAACGGGCAAGGTTGTAGCACCGGATCTTTATATCGCCGTTGGTATTTCGGGTGCGATTCAGCACCTTGCCGGGATGAAAGATTCCAAGATCATTGTTGCCATCAACAAGGACGAAGAGGCACCGATCTTCCAGGTTGCCGATTTTGGCCTTGTGGCAGATCTGTTTACGGCGGTGCCGGAACTGACTGAAAAGCTCTGACATTGACGGAATATTCAAGCCGAAGAGGCCCGCGTTCTGCGCGGGCCTTTTTTGTGACCGTTAGCGTGCGGCGGGTCGTGAGGCCACCAGCGGCAGCGCGGCCAGCAAGATGAACAGAAGCGAGACTGCGAAAAACGCGGTCATGCCGCTTTGCCAGACCACCCAGGAGGCGACGGCGAAGGTGACGATCATCACGTATCACCCGATCCGGCGGGTAGCGGCAATGGCGATCAGCACCCCGCCTGTCGTCTGAATCGCACCGAAAATCAGGATCAGCGGCACCGACCAGCCCGCGCCCTGAAAAAGCGCCATTTCCTGCGGCAATTGAGCAAGCTTGGTGACGCCGGTGGCGATGCTGAGCAGGATCAGCCCCCAGAGCAAGACGGTGCGTAGCATGTGTTATCCCCTTGATTTCGGGGAAAATGTAACGGTCAGGTCGGGGTGAGAACATCCATCATAGGATGGATGCCAATCGGTCAATAAAGATCATCTTCGGCGTCGCGCACGTTGACGCCCAGCGATTCGAGCCCATTTTCAAGATGATCCGCCAGATGCGGGCTGCCCTTGAGGTATTGCTGCGTCGGGGTTGTTGCCTCGTCCCGTGCGGTTTGCATCGCTTCATCCAGATCGCTGGCTTCAAAGGTGCCGCGTCCGATCCACATCAAGGCAACAAGGCTGGCCTGTTCGTCCTGGTTCAGACGGGCGATGAAGCTGTCAAACTCACCCTCGGCCCGGTCAAGTTCGCGCGCCATGATGATGACTTCGGCGACTTTGTCAGTTGCGATTTCAAGCATTGGAATCCTCCTTTTGCGCAGGAGGCTAGTGCGTCATGGGGATGCGGTCGTTGATCTGGCGCAAGACGCTATTCGCTGCGGAACAGCCGGAAATAGAGCCATTCAGGCATAAAGCGCGAAAGGCGGAAAAGCCATGAAAACACCATCGGAAAAGACTTTCTGAAGGCATCATCATTCATAAATTCAAAGACTTCGCGCGCTGCCTCTTCCGGTTCCATAATGAAGGGCATCCGAAATTCGTTTTTGTCAGTCAGCCGGGTCCTGATGTATCCGGGGTTTACGATCTGGGTCCGCACGCCCGACGTGCGCAGGTCGTAGTGCATTGATTCGGCCAAGGCCATGAGCCCGGCCTTGGACGATGAATAGCCGATTGCACTGGGCAACCCGCGAAAGCCCGACAGCGATCCGGTCAGAACAATATGGCCGCTGTCACGGGCCACCATCGGGCCAACAACCTCGCCCACGACGCGCGAGGCACCAAGGTAGTTGACCTCGGTCATGAGCGTTGCTTTTTCATTGTCCCAGTTTCGCGCGGACATCGGCCAGTAGACACCGGCCAGATAGACCATGCCGTCAATTTCGCCCACGCTTGCGGCGGCCTTTTTGACGCTGTCCATGTCCGCAACATCAACCACCACATAAGAGGCCTTGCCGGGCAATTCGGCGACCAGTTCGGCAAGTCGTGCCTCTGACCGCGCCGAGACGACAACCTCTGCCCCGGCGCGCGACATGGTTTTGGCGACTTCGCGCCCGAGACCCTCGCTCGCGCCGACAAGCCAGTAGCGTTTTCCCTGCCAGTTCTTCACATTACTCTCCTGGCACGATCTGCGCTGATGTAGCTGGCCGCATGGTCGCAACCAGTTCAGCCACCTTGATTCCGAATTTGCGAAACTGGGATCGGTTCATGATTGACCCATTCTGCATCAAGTACATCCAGTCCGTTGTATCGAGCACATGGCCGCCCGCCTCTTCTGCCAGCTTGATGCGGTAGTTCAACAGCACGGCACTGCCTTCCTGTTTCCCTTCGCCGGTGCCGATGACGTCCGGTGCGGTTGCCCTGATCCGGCCGTCGTTGCCAAGTGTCAGAGTCCATTCGCGTTCTTGCACGTTGCCGCTGTCATAGTGGAACACCTCTTTCATCTTGCAGACATTGCCTTCCCATTGCGCGTCGAAATCCGCGACGAACCGCGAAGTGACGCGCCCGGTGGGGCCATAGATGACACCTTCGCAGGTGATGGGGCCGTTAAACCGTTCGCGGATATCAAACTGCGGACCATCTGTGTAATCCGCAGGTTGCTGCGCCCCAAATGATGCAAAGCGGGATTTGGCAAGGAGCGCGACCAAGATGATCACGGCACCGATCAGAAGCGAGGTGAGGGACATCAGCTGTCCTCCAGTTTAGTGGCCACCAAAAGCGCGATGGCGACCAGTTTCAGGGCACACGGCACCCCCGCGTAGAGGACCGTGAGAAGCGTGAGCGCCGATGCGGGATTGTCGGACCCGGCGCGAAAGCCTGCCAGTTCCAGCAGCGGCAAAAGCACCACCGCCGCAAAAGCGAGCGTCAGTTTGTTGACAAGCGACCAAAGCCCAAAGCCCTGGCCACCGTTTGGTGACACCTGCCCCATGCGCCGCGCAAAGAGCGCGGGCAAAAGCGTGAGGTCTGCACCGATTGTTGCTCCTGATAATACGCACACCACGGCAAATTGGATGTTTTCGCCCGGCCCCAAAGTGAGGGTGTAGCCAAATGACAGGATCGCAAGCACCATCGCGATGAGCAGCGCCTTCCTGGCCCCCAGGCGGTTTGCAATGTTGCCCCAAAACGGTGCCGAGGCCGCGGCAGCCAGAAAAAACAGCACCAAAAGCCCGCCTTCCCAACCACTTGCGCCCAGGCGGCTTTCGACAAAGAACAGAAACAATGTCGATGACACGGCAAGGGGTGTGGCGTTCACAAGCGCAAGAATGAGCAGGCGCTTTGCGATGGGGTCGGACAAAATGTCGCGGATACCCATGGGGGCGCTTTCGATATGGCCGCGCCATTCCGGCCACATGAACAGGGCCGCGACGGCGGTCAGCGCGGCAAATCCAAAAGCGAAGATCGCAAAGGGGCTGTCGGTCAGCCCGATCAGCAGTGTCGGGATGATCGCCGCGACACAGACCCCGAGCAATGCGCCGGTTTCCCGCCATGCCGCCAAGCGCACATGACCGGATTTCTCGCGTCCCGCCTTGGCAACGCCGGTGGCGTAGAAATTGATGGTCAGGAAGCTGAACGCGCTGAACAGCCCGGTGATGGTCAACCCGAACCACCAGACCGCCGGGATCGGCGGGGCGACGGCAAAAAGCCCGATCATGGAGATCGCCAGCAGCGCTGCGCCGCAGGTCACGGCCAGTGCCTTGCCCCGGCGCAGGCGTTCGCTGATCCACCCCAGCAGCGGGTCCTGCACCACATCCAGCAACCGCAGCCCGAACAACACCGCGCCCAGCGCCGTCAGGCTGACGCCATAGCTGTCGGCGTAGTACTTTGGTGCATAGATATAGATCGGAAGCCCGGCGGCGCTGATGATTGCGGCGAACAGGCTATAGGCTGGCAGGCGTTCTGACAGGGCGCTCACCGCGAAATCTCTTCCTTGGGCGGCGGCGGCTGGCTGCGAAAGGTCGCGCCTTTCCACCAGAGTTTGATCGCCTGCCAATGGATCAGCGCCAGCACCCGGCGCGATCCGAAGGGGCGGCGCAGGGCGGCGTGTATGATGCCGCGGTTTGTCAGCGGTTTGCGCGGTCCTTTGAGTGTTGCGATCACCCCACCTTTGCCGCGGGCATAGTCGATAACGATGTTGACCTGGTCGGCAGTGATATCAAACCGGAACGTGTAGCCACCTTCGATCGGCTGGAACGGAGAGACATGCATCAGTTTGCGCGCCGCAAGCGTTTCGGCCCCGGTGATTTCGCGCAGATCAGCATGGGCACAGAGGTAGCTGTGGCGGTCGCCAAAGGTGTTTGTGACCTCTGCAATGACGCATCGCAGGGTGCCGGCGTCGTCATGGATCAGCCAGAAGCTGACCGGATTGAACACATGGCCCAGCAGGCGAGGCTGCGCGAGCAGATCAATCCGCCCCCGCAGCGTGATCTGATGATGTCTGAGCACGTCGCGAACCCATGCGGCCCCCTGCCCCTGCTTGGGCGGGCCGCCGTGGTCACGATCATGCAGAGACATCAGGTTTCCGGCATTACGACCAAAGAGCCGGGGCATGGTGACGGTATGTTCTGCGTCCAGCAGCACATAGTCGATGGAATAGCGGAATGCATTCTGAACCGCCCCGCGCCGACCATGGTATGTCTCGCCCGCGATATGCTGGACAGAGGTCATTCAGCCGCCATTTCCAGCCGCTCCATCGCGTTCAGTGCGTGGACCACGTCATAGGCCGATGACAGGCCGTCTTCGTGGAAGCCGTTCTTCATCCATGCACCGCAGAACCACGTGCGATTGGAGCCGTTCATCACCTGGGCTGCACGCTGCGCGGCAAGCGCGGCAGTGTCATAAACAGGGTGGCGCAGCGTGACCTGATCCCAGATCAGGTCTTCGCGGATCGGTCGGGTGGTGTTCAGGGTGACCATATAGTCCGTGCCGGTCAGCCAGGGCTGCAGCGAATTCATCCAGTAGGACAGGTCAATCTGATCGGTCCTTTTGCCGCGATCTTCGGTATAGACCCAAGAGGCCCAGACCGGTTTGCGTTTTGGCATGATAGAGGTGTCCGAATGCAGCACGACATCATTGGGCTGGTAGCGGACCGCGCCCAGAGTCGCCTGTTCGGACGGGGTGGGGTCGGACAGCAGACGCAGCGTGTCATCGGAATGGGTCGCAAAGATGACCTCGTCAAATTGTTCCCAGCTGCCCTTTGATTTCACTTCAACGCCCAAGGGGGTACGGCGAACGGTCTGAATTGGCGTCCCAATACGCAAGTCAACGCCGCGCCGGTCCATGTCCGCGCCAAGGCGGTCGACATAGGTCCGGCTGCCGCCCTGCACCGTGTACCACTGGTGCTGGCCATAGGCGCCCAGCAGGGCGTGATTATCAAAGAACCGCAACAGCGCGTTGGCCGGGAAGTCCATGATCTTTTCCTTTGGCGTGGACCAGATCGCACCGGAAAACGGCAGCAGGTAGTGATCGCGGAAATAGTCGCTTAGCCGCAGTTTCTGCATCAGGCCGCCAATGGTCAGCCCCGGTTCGGCGCTGGCGGCAAGCCCGTGCTTGTTAAAGTGCAGGATGTCACGCACCATCCGCAAAAACCGCGGATTGGTCGCATTGCGGCGCTGCGCAAACAGCGCGTTCAAAGAGGTCAGCGCATACTCCAGACGTCCGCCGTCAAAACTGGCCCCGAAGCTCATGTTGCTTTTCACGACCGGCACGTCGAGATGATCAAACAATGCGGTCAGATTGGGGTAATTGGCGTAGTTGAATACGATAAAGCCGGTGTCCACCGGCGTATCGCGGTTCGGCCCCGCAAGACGGGTCCGTGCATGTCCGCCAAGCCGTTGTTCGGCCTCAAACAGGACGACCCGATGATCCTTGGCGAGGAGATGCGCAGCCCCCATGCCGGAGATGCCTGCGCCGATCACGGCCACCTTTCGTGGGGCCGTGGTTGCTGTCTCAAATGGCATGATAGTCCTTCTCGCCAATCTTCTCTTACACTTACTACGTCACGATGTCGCAGTCGGATGAGTTTCGGCAATCATTGGTTTTATTTCTGATCCAAAGCAGTCTTTGTGGCGTAAATGATGCATGTTGACGACAACACATGAAAACGCGGCCCCGGAAGCCGCTGTTGTTCTGGCCGAGATTAACGGTCAGGGCCAAGGTGGTGTCAGGGCGACTGGGACGAGGCGGTTGAACGAGACTGATACGAATAAGCGGATGTTGTGGGTGGAACATGTCGTGGCGATCCGTGATCGCCAGGATCAGGCCGCCTTTGCTGCTGTGTTCGCGCATTTCGCACCGCGGATTAAGTCATTTCTGATGCGGTCGGGTGCAAGCCCGGAGATGGCAGAGGAATGCGTGCAGGATGTGATGGCGACCCTGTGGCGCAAGGCTGCACAATTCGATCCGGCGCGCGCCAGCGTCAGCACATGGATTTTCACGATAGCGCGCAATCGGCGCATCGATCTTTTGCGCAAAGAGCGCAGACCCGAACCGGAAGACCTGCCCTGGGGTCCGGAAGCAGAGCCTGATCAGGCCGATGCTGTGGCCTTGCAGCAGGAAACAGAAAAACTGGGCGCGGCACTGGCCGAATTGCCTGAAAAACAAAGAACGCTGATCGAAAAAGCCTATTTTGGCGAATTATCGCACAGCGAAATCGCCGCGCAGACGGGGCTCCCGCTGGGCACAATCAAATCAAGGATACGGCTGGCGCTGGACCGCCTGCGTCACGCGATGAAGTGAAGATGGATATGGCAAAGATTAAACATCACCTGAACGATGCGCTTTTGATGGGCTACTCATCGGGGACTCTCCCGGAGGCGTTCAACCTCGTGGTCGCAACCCACATCAGCATGTGTGACGATTGTCGCGCCGCATTGGCGGAATTTGATGCTGTCGGGGGCGAAGTGCTGGAGGCGGCCAATGACGTGGCGGTCGGCGCGGACAGCTATGCCGCGACTTTGGCCAAGATCGCACAGAAACCGACCGCGGCCCCTGTCCCGGCGAAACCAGCGGACCCGGTTCTTCCGGTGCCCTTGCGCGACTACGTCAAAGGTGGCGTGGACGCCATCAAGTGGCGGCGTGTCGGGGGCGGCGTGCGCCAGATGGTGCTGGAAACTTCCAGCTCTGCCAGCGTGCGCCTGCTGCATATTCCGGCGGGCACGGCTGTGCCGGATCATGGACATCGCGGGTTGGAGCTGACGCTGGTCTTGCAGGGGGCCTTTGCCGACGAGGAAGACAGATTTGGCGTTGGTGATCTTGAGATTGCAAACGAAGACCTGAACCACACGCCGGTCGCGGAGCCAGGGATGGATTGTATCTGCCTTGCCGCGACGGATGCGCCGCTGAAGTTCAACGGTCTGTTGCCGCGCCTGTTTCAGCGTTTTGTCGGAATTTGACGCCCTATTGGGTATCCGTTTCCAGACCAACACCCTGATCTGTCACCCGCGTGACAGCCCAGAGCGAGATTTTGTCTGAATCGTCCCAGGCAAGCGGCAGCTGTTGGCCATTTTTCTTTAGCCAGCCGCCGCCACCAGCCCCAAGGTAGAATTCGCGCCCCGACCGTGTTCCCGAGATCACGACATGGTCGGCAGTTCGCGAAATCTGCATCACGCGACCGTGGGCCGATCCGGCGCAGATCTTGTCACCGCGACAGGGCACAAAGGTATAGGTGTGCATCTCACCATGTTCTGCCGTGACAACAGACACTGGTCCGGTGTCAAACGGCTGATCAGAAAAGACATTGGCCCAGGCCCGCTGCACCGCGCCGGGATTTTCATCAATCGTCAGCGGATTGCCGGGCGCACAGGCGCTGAGGGCAAGAAGGGGCAATGTCAGGGCAAGGCGCATGGTGTGAAAGCTCCGGGCAATTTGGGGTAATCCTGCCCCTAGCTGCCGGGGGGCGCAAGGGGGACAACCTTGGCGTCCTGATTGGGGGCAAGTTCTTCAAAGTCGAAATTGTCGAGCCGGTCGGCACGTTTGCCCGCGCGGGTCGCGGCGGTCAGCACACCGGCCACGTCATCGCCGGCCTGACGCAGGTGCGTTTCAAGCTTGCCGGCTTTCTTACCGATGATTTCAACGTCGCGATGCAAGAGCCTGAGCGCCTTGCGGATCTCGCCCGCCTGTTCGCGCATCCGGGCGTCCTTCAGGATCGCGCGCATCGTGTTCAGCGTCGCCATGCAGGTTGTCGGTGAAACGATCCAGACGCGCGCATCAAAGCCTTCGCGCACGATGTGGGGCAGGCGGGAATGCAGTTCGGCATAGACCGCCTCGGACGGCAGAAACATGATGGCCCCATCCGCCGTTTCGCCTTCGATGATGTATTTTTCCGAGATCGCCTTGATATGCACCCGCACCGCATTGCCCAGATCACGCAGGGCAACCTTTTGCAATTCGGGCGTATCGGCACTGGCCAGTGCCTCGTAAGCCTCAAACGGGAATTTCGCGTCAATCACGATGGGTCCGGGCGGATTTGGCAGATGCACCAGACAATCGGCGCGTTTGCCATTGGAAAGGGTCGCCTGAAGCGCATAGGCGTCCGAAGGCAGCGCCTTGGACACGATATCGGTCAGTTGGATTTCTCCGAACATGCCGCGCCGCTGCTTGTTGGACAGGATGTCCTGCAGCGACAGCACATCACCTGACAGTTTTTCGATATTCGACTGCGCCTTGTCGATCGTGGCCAGCCGTTCCTGTAACTCGATCAGCTGCTTGCTGGATTTTTCGGACGAGCCGTTCAGCGTTTCCTTCATCCGGTCCTGCATGTCCGACAGGCTGCGCGCGGATTTGAGCGCATTATCGGCCAGCTTTTCCGCGACCTGTGCGTTCACCTCGGCCAGCCGGGTTTCCATGGTCTGGATCACCTTCACCTGCGCATTGGCCTGCGCATCGCTGACAGTCTGGATATTCCCGGCAAGCTGCGACTGGCCTTGCCCCAGCATGGTCACGTTTTCACCAAGACGCGCGACCTGCTGGGCGACGTAATTCACCGCCTCAGCGGACTGCCCGGCGCGCTTCACCGCGAGATAGAGCAGGTAAAGCACCAGCAGCAGCGCCAATGCGCCAAGCGCGGCCAACACCGTTATCGGGTCGGAAAAGTCAATTGAATAACTGCCAATCTGGATCATGTGCGGCCAAACAACCGTTCGATATCTGTCATCTTCAGTTCAACATATGTGGGGCGGCCGTGGTTGCATTGGCCGGACTTTGGTGTGGCTTCCATTTCCCGCAGGAGCGCGTTCATTTCAGGCGCGCTCATCCGGCGGCCCGTTCGCACGGACCCATGACAGGCAATCCGGGACAGGATCGCGTGCAGCCGGTTTTCCAGCAGTTGGCTATCCCCCTGATCAGAGAGTTCATCAAGGATGTCACGGATCATCCGGGTGGCGTTCACCTCACCCAGGATCGCAGGCGTTTCACGCACCGCGATTGCGCCGCCGCCGAAGGCTTCGATCGTCAATCCCAGTCGCGCCAGATCCCGGGCGTTGCCCAACAGAAGCGCAGTATCGTTGTCGGTCAGTTCGATAATTTCCGGGATCAGCAGGGCCTGCGCCGCGACGCCGTTTTCAGCCATTTGCGACTTGAGCTTTTCGTAGACCAGTCGTTCATGGGCGGCGTGGGCGTCCACCAGGATCATCCCGGTTTCGGTCTGGGCGACGATGTAGTTTTCGTGCAGTTGCGCACGTGCGGCACCAAGGGGCAGCGCCACGTCCTCTGTTGGTGCCTCGGGGGGCATCGGTTCAACGCGGGCAGAGCGATGTTCGGAGAACCCCGACTGGAACGTCATGCTTTGTGCGGTGAAGCGGGGGCGATCCATTTGATAAACGCGCGGCTGTTCCGGCGCGGTCTGGATCGCACCCAGGGTCGCTGTCGCAACAGTTGTTGCGGCCCGGTGACCATGTTCGGCCAATGCATGGCGCAATCCGCTGACGATCAATCCGCGCACGGTGCCGGGATCGCGAAAGCGGACCTCTGATTTCGCAGGATGCACGTTCACATCCACAAGTTCGGGGTCACAATCAATAAACAGCGCCGCAACCGGATGCCTGTCGCGGCTGAGCACGTCCATATAAGCCGCGCGCAGCGCGCCCAGCAGCATTTTGTCGCGCACCGGTCGCCCGTTCACAAACAGGAACTGCGTCACTGCGGCGCCGCGCGAATAGGTCGGCAGCGCGGCATAGCCGGTCATGTGAAAGCCGTCGCGCATCGTATCAAGGCGGAGCGCATTTTCCGCAAAGTCGCGCCCCAGCACCGACCGCAGGCGGCCATAGAGCGCATCAAACAGGTCGCCGGATTCCGCATCGGCCCGGAATGTGGTCCGCTGCTCGCCCCCTGAAGTATCCCGCAGGACAAAGGTGATAAACGGTTCAGCCATGGCCAGACGTTTGATCACATCGGTGATCGCCTGATTTTCTGCCCTGTCGGACCGCAAAAACTTGAGCCGCGCAGGCGTGGCATAAAACAGGTCGCGCAGTTCGACGACGGTGCCACCAGAGAGCGCCGCAGGTTTCACGGGCCCCATGCGCCCGCCAGCCACATGAATGGTTGCCGGATCAGCGCCGGGTGCACGGCTGGTGATGGTCAATCGCCCAACGGCGCCAAGCGACGGCAGCGCCTCGCCCCGGAACCCGAAGGAATGAATATTCAGCAGGTCAGAGCCATCAATCTTGGAGGTGGCATGGCGCGACAGGGCCAGCGGCAGGTCATCGGGCGATATGCCGCAACCGTCGTCAGTGACCCGGATCAGCGTCTTGCCCCCGTCGGCGATTGCGATCTCAATCCGGGTGGCGCGGGCGTCGATGGCATTTTCGACCAATTCCTTGACCGCAGCCGCAGGCCGTTCAACCACTTCGCCAGCGGCAATGCGGTTGATGGCGGCCTCATCCAGTTGTTTGATCACTGGCTGGGGCAGGATTTGGGGGTCGGCGATGGTCATGCCACAAGGGATAGCATATCCCCGGGCGATTCTGCGAGAGAGAACTCCAGGGCTCGCGTTGCGATCTTTGTAAGTTTATACTTACAAAGACAGGAGATACATCATGCGGATTTTGGTCGTTGGCGGGACTGGGTTTTTGGGCGGCGCGGTGGCGCGGCACGCTGTCGCGGAGGGCCATCAGGTCACGGTTATGTCGCGGTCGGGCGCAGGCGTGGCACCGGGCGCGTCAACATTGATTGCGGATCGGGATACGGCACTGGCCGATCTTGGCGGACGATTTGACGGAGTTATCGACACCTGCGCCTATGCCCCCGACATGGTGGACCGCCTGTCGCAGGCCGTCGGCGAGGTGAGCACCTATGTGATGGTGTCGTCGATTTCCGCCTATGCCGCGCTGCCAGAGCACGGCATGGATGAAACGGCACCCATTGCCAAAGCCACGGCCGCGGATTTGGCCACTGCTGCATCGGTGGCACCGGCGGATCGGTGCAACGCGACGGCCTATGGCGCAGCTTATGGTCCGCTGAAAGCAGCCTGCGAGCAGCGCGCAGGTCGTTGGTGCCAGGACGCGGCCCTGATCCGGCTTGGCCTTATCGTTGGGCCGGAGGATTACACGGATCGTTTTACCTGGTGGTGCCGCCGGATTGATCAGGGCGGGGTGATCCCGGTGCCCCTGCCGGAGGATCGCACGGTACAGATCATCGACGTACGGGATGCGGCGGCCTTTCTGGTGCATTTGGCAGAAACGGGGACTGGGGGCACATTCAACGTCACCGGGCGACCGATGCGTTTGCATCAGATGCTCACGTCGATTGCCGACATCAGCCCCGCTGCGACAGTTCTGCAGCCCCTCCCCTATTCTGCTTTCGCGGCGGCAGAGGTCGCGCCCTGGACAGATCTGCCACTGGTGCTGGGGGATTGGCCAGACCTTGCCGGAATGCTGTCGGTCAGCACAGACCGCGCGGTCGCGGCAGGTTTGCAGACCCGCCCACTGGCAGAGACGATTGCGGATACGTTGGACTGGGACCGCCAGCAACGCGACACGCCGCTTGCGGTTGGCATGACCGCGGCACAGGAACAGGCGGTCAAAGACGCGATCTAGTCAGTCGGCTCCAAGCCTTCCGGCTGCCCCACCACAACAAAGTGCAGATCGTCAGGGCGCAGGAGTTCCCGCGCAACGCGATTAACATCTTCAAGTGTGACGGCATTCAGCAGGTCATTGCGGTTTATGACATATTCCGGCGGCAACCCGGTCAGCTGCATGCCCACGAGGATGCTCGCAATCTCTGCATTTCCATCAAACCGAAGCGGGTAGGCGCCGGTCAGATATGTCTTGATCGCGTCCAGTGCCTCTTGTGTCACCCCTTCTTTGGCAAAGCGCGCCCATTCGGCGCGGGTCACCTCGATCGCTTCGGCGATCGTCGCATTGGATGAAGCCACCTGCCCGATCACCATTTCGGCGTGAAATTTCGGCACGAGGTAGGTGCGAATGCCATAGGTCAGGCCGCGCTTTTCGCGCACTTCCATCATCAGGCGGGATTCAAAGCCGGAGCCGCCCAGCAATTCGTTGATGATATAGGCTGCCATGTAATCGGGGTCGTCGCGTTTGATCCCTGCGTGCCCAAACAGCGCCACGGACTGCGGCGTGTCGTAATCAATGACCGTCACACCACCGGCGAGACCAAAGTCGATGTCCTGCGGCAGTGCCGGCCCCTCGGCTGGCAGGTCGCCCAACAGCTGATCGAGCAGCGGACCCAATTCCTCTGCAGTGATGTCGCCGACGGCACCGACATAGATCCGGTCACGGGTCAGCGCGTTCCGGTGGGCCGTGACGATGTCGTCACGTGTGAGACCGGCAACGCTGTCGGGGGTGCCATCCATGACCGAGCCGTAGGGGTGATCAGGAAAGGCCGCGCCGTTAAATACGTCACCGGCGATGGTGTTCGGGTCCTTTGCATCCGAGGCAAGGCCAGACAGGACCTGCGCACGCACGCGATCAACGGCATCCTGATCAAAGCGCGGATTGATCAGCGCATCCCGCAGCAGCGCAATCGCTTCATCGCGGTTTTCCGTCAAAAACTCTGCCCGGATCGACACCAGATCATCGCCGGCGCGAAACCGGTAGGTTGCTGCAAGTTCTTCGCGACGGGTCTGGAACTGCTGCGCATTCAAATCGCCTGCGCCCTCTTCGATCAAGCCCATCATCAGGTTCGTCGCACCGCGTTTGCCCGGCAGATCCAGCGAGGCGCCGCCACGGATACGGATATCAAGCGCCATGAAGGGGATCGACGGCTCTTCGACAAGCCAGGCCTCAATCCCACCCGGGGACGTGACCTGTTTGATGTCGACGGCGGCAAACGCGGCGGTGCTGGTCAGCGCCAGCCAAAGTGTCAGGATCAGACGCATTACTTTGCCTCCTCTGGGCTGGCCACGACCCAACCGGTCACGGATTGATCGCGGTTGAGAACCTCGCGGGCGACGGCCTTGATATCTTCTTCGTTTACGGCCTGCAGCACATCCGGCCAGGCCTGCACATCGGCAACGGTCAGCCCCTGTGTCAGGGCCGCGCCATAGCGGCGGGCGAGTCCCTGCACATCGTCCTTTGCGTAAATCTCGGACGCCCGTAGCTGGCTGCGGATGCGTTCAAGGTCAGCGGGGGCAATGGGATTGGCGATAAAGTCGGCGATGACCTGATCCATCGCGGCCTCGGCCTCTGACAGGGACACGCCGTCGCTGGGAACAACAGTCACGCCAAACGACGTGTCATCCAGCGCGCTGCCGGAATACCCGGCGTTCGAATAGACGGCCAATTGCGATTCAAATTGCAGCGCCTTGCCAAAGGCAGAGGTGAACGACGACCCGCCCAGCAATTCGGCGAGGTAAACCAAGGCGGCGGCCTTTTCCTGTGCGCCGCTGTCACGTTCTGGCGCGAGATAGCTGCGGGTCAGGTAGGGCTGGCTGACCCGTGGATCAACAAAGGTAATGCGCCGCTCTGCCCGCTGCGGAGGTTCCTCGGGTCGCAGGCGTTCGGGAAGGTCAGGTTCGGCCGGGATAACGCCGTAATACTCCTCAGCCAGTGCAAGCACCTCTTGCGGTTGCACATCGCCAGCAACGACGAGGATGGCGTTGTTGGGCGAGTAGTACAGATCGTAGAAATCCAGTGCGTCCTGCAGCGAGAGTTCTTCCATCTCGTGCTTCCAGCCGATGATGGGCACACCATAGCGATGGTTTTGATAAAGCGCGGCGCGAAATTGTTCCTGTGCCAGCGCGCCGGGGTTGTTTTCCGTGCGTTGGTTGCGTTCTTCCAGCACCACCTGCCGTTCCGTGATGATGTCTTGTTCGCCAATCCGCAGGTTATTCATGCGGTCAGCTTCCATTTGCATCATCAGTGGCAGGCGATCTGCTGCAACCCGCTGAAAATAAGCGGTATAATCATAGCTGGTAAAGGCGTTGTCGCTGCCGCCGTTGGCGGCCACAGTGGCCGAAAATTCGCCCGGGGCCAGCGTGTCGGTGCCTTTGAACAACAGGTGTTCAAGGTAGTGCGCGACGCCGGATGCACCGACAGGTTCATCGGCCGACCCAATCTTATACCAGACCATATGCACCACGACAGGGGCACGGTGATCTTCGATCACAACGACATCCATGCCGTTGTCGAGTGTGTAGGTCGTGACCTCTTCGGCCAGCGCCGCAAGGGGTGTTATGGTAAGCAGGCAGGCGGCAATCGCTTGGCGGAGCATGGGGGACCTTTCACGGGTTGTCTGCGTCAACCTACGGCAGAATGCGCCGCGGACAAGTCCTTCCAACAGGTTTGTGACGGGACGTGTGAAACGCCCCGCCACAATGATCGCGCGTTATTGATCCAGCAGGCGTTGCCCGTGCGGGTTGTCGATAACCATCAGCCAGCCACCGTCTGCCTGCCGCTGCAGGACCGCGACCGACAATCCGGATTCCGCGACCGCCGGACCATCGGGCACCTGGCCTGTCATTGTCCAGGGTGTGATGTGAAGCGCGATGTCGCCGGCGACAATCACTTCGTGTTCGCCAAATGTGAATTTGGGATCAATCCCAAAAGATTCTGCAAAGGCGGCCCTGATCTCTTCAGTACCGGTAAGCGCCGTGCCGGGCACAAAGGCGATGGCCGCATCCGCGGTATAGGTGGACATGATCGCATCCAGATCCTGCGCGTCATAGCCGGCGGTCATGCTGAAGATGGTCGAGAGGGCGTTGGTTTGGTCAGGCGTCATGATGTGTCCTTCTTCTGACAGGGCTGTGGTGGGCAACAAGGCAAGCGCCAAGAGCCATGAGAAACGATGTTTCATGGGGTATCCTTAGGTTGAGTTAGAAACGGTTCGGCTGCGGGTGGTCAGGGTGGCGAGCCGACAATGCGCAGCACATTGTCGGCAAGGTCGGCCGGGCCCAGGGGTGTGCCCAGCGTTGTTTGCAATTTGGCGGCGACCAGTTCGCTTGCGAGGGATTGCGCCTCTGCCCGCAGCGCGGCGTAATCCGGCGCATCCGCAGGCGCGCGCAACTGGGCTGCATCAATGCGTCCGGAGGCAACAGCCGCAGGCACCCGGCGCGGGCACCGGCAGGGTGCCGCATTGCTTGCCAATCCACAGGTGCGGGCGGTGAACCCTGTCACGGCGGCGCGGGCGCGGGTCAAGCGCTGGCGATAGGTGTCTTTGCTAATGCCCAGTACGGTTGCGGCCTCGGTCTGGTCCAGTTCAAGGACATCACCAAGGACATACGCGGCCCGTTGTGCGGGATCGAGGCAGAGCAGCATCGCCATCGTGCAGGCGACGCGGACCTCGGTGACCAGCACGTGATCTTCGGCTGGCGCAACAGAGTCATCAACAAGGCCCTGCATCAGGTCATCAGTAAAGATGTCAAAGGTCAGCCCTGGATCGCGCGCACGGACTTTCTGTGCCGTCAGCAGGTAGTTGGTGGCGACCCGGTAGACCCAGGTTTCAAACCGGCTTTGCCCTGCAAATGTTGAGAGCTTGGTCACAACCCGGATCAGGATCTCTTGCGCGGCATCACGGGCGGCTTCGGGATCGGCCAGCATCCGCAGCGCGAGACGATAGACGCGCGGCTCAATCTCGCGCACGACACGGTCCAGCGCGGCGGCCTCACCAGAGTTGGCGCGGGCGACAAGGGCGTTAAGATCGGGTTGGGTCATGTTGCATCCTTGGTGTCATACTAAGTTAGACACCCAAGAGGCGCGATGTGTGACAGATTATTTTTGCGTCTGGCCGGGGCTATTGCGGCGGCGGCGCGGTTGGCGTTGTCACGCCAAGATTGCGGAACTGCGTCAGCGCCGCATAGGCATCAAGCGCCTGATTGGCATAGGCCTTGAAATAGCGGTCCCCGCCAAACAGATTGAAGCCGCCGAACCGCGACCGGGACGCCCGAAAGGCCGCGTCTTCGTTTGCAAGGGTCCGGCGGATGTCTGCGGCGGTGCCATTGCGCGCCGCATAGGCAACAAGCGCGGCATCGCCACTGGGGATCCCCCCGGCAAAGGCCGCAGATGGACGGCCGCCAAGGGCGGCGATGGCGTCACCCTTGGGGTTGGGATCGGTCGGATTGGTGCCGCCCGGTGTCGGCTGCGGCAACACGGAGAGGTTTTGGGGAATGAAAAGCGGTGCGGTTGGCAGCACGCTGAATTCGTCAGGACCATCAGTGCCGGAGCTTAGGTCGTGCAACCCGGATTGCCCGCCACAGGCAGACAGGCTGATCACAGCGAAACTGGCTAAAACAAGTGCGCGCATGGCGGTCCCTTTGGTCGACTTGCGCGCAGGGATAGCGGAAAGTTTGCACGGTGTCATGTGGTTATCCGATCGTCATCGTCGGATGATGCAGGAAGGGCGCGCGCCCCGTTTCGCCGCAAGATGTGCGCTTAGGGCTTTGTCTTTTTGCGGGTCTTGGCGTCGGGTAGAAACGCAAGGCCAATCGCCCCGGCAAAGATGGCCACGTCAGCGACGTTAAATGCATAGGGGTTGGTGATGCCGCAGCAGGACATATTGAGAAAGTCCGCAACCGCGCCATAGAGCAGGCGGTCGATCACATTGCCCAGCGCCCCGCCGACCAAAAGACCGCCAGCGATATAGCCCCATTTGCTTGCGCCCGACCGCGCCAGCCAGATCAGCACAGCCGCAGAAATGACCACCGCGACCCCGATCAGGACCCAGCGCATATCCAACCCGGCCCCGAGGCCAAAGTTCACACCGCGGTTCCACGCCATTTGCAGCACCAGAAACGGGTCAAGCACCTCTATGCGCTTGACCACGTCAAGTTTCAGGATGTGCACGACGTAGTATTTGGTGGCCTGATCCAGCAGGAACACCCAAATACTTGTCCAGAACAAAAGGCGCATCAGATCCCCTAGTGTTTGAAGTGGCGCATGCCGGTCATCACCATGGCAATGCCCGCGTCATCAGCAGCGGCGATCACCTCATCGTCGCGCATGGAGCCACCGGGCTGAATGACACAGGTGGCGCCTGCGGCGGCGGCCTCCATCAGCCCGTCGGCGAATGGAAAGAAGGCGTCAGAGGCCACGGCAGAGCCTTTTGTCAGCGGAGCATCAAGGCCCAGTGCTTCTGCCATGCGTTCCGCCTTTTTCGCCGCGATCAGAGCGGAATCGAGGCGTGACATCTGGCCCGCGCCAACGCCCACGGTGGCCCCGTCCTTGACATAGACGATGGCGTTGGATTTCACGTGTTTGCCAACTTTCCATGCGAATTTGAGGTCATCCAGCTGCGCATCACTTGGCTTGACCTTGGTCACAACCCGCAATGTGTCATCGGCAACGTGGCCGGTGTCCTTGTCCTGCACCAGCATTCCGCCTGCGACCTGACGATATGTCAGCTGCGCCACACGGGGATCCGGCAAACCGTCGGTGGTCAGCAGGCGCAGGTTCTTTTTAGCAGCAAAGATGTCCCGCGCCTCATCAGAGGCACCCGGCGCAATCACAACTTCGGTAAAGATTTCAACGATGGCTTTGGCGGTGTCCGCGTCAAGCGGCTGGTTCAGCGCCACGATACCGCCAAAGGCAGAGGTGCGGTCACAGTCGAACGCCTTTTGGTAGGCCTCTTGCAATGTAGCCCCCTTGGCGACACCGCAAGGATTGGCGTGCTTAATGATCGCAACCGCGGGACCATCAGTAAACTCTGCGACCAGTTCAAACGCGGCATCGGTGTCGTTGATATTGTTATAAGACAGGGCCTTGCCCTGGTGCTGCGTTGCCGTGGCGACGCCGGGACGGTTGCTGCCGTCGGTGTAAAAGCTGGCGCTTTGGTGCGGGTTTTCGCCGTAACGCATCGTCTGGCGCAGAGTGCCTGCAAATGACCGGCGGCGCGGCTCTGCCAGGTCGGTGGCCGCGGCCATCCATGTGCTGACGGCGGTGTCATAAGCCGCGGTGCGACCATAGGCAGTCTGCGCAAGGCGTTGACGGAAAGCGAGGCTGGTCTGACCATTGTGCGCGTCAAGTTCAGCCAGCAGGTCGCCATAATCCTGCACATCGGTCACGACATTCACAAAGGCATGGTTCTTGGCCGCAGAGCGGATCATCGCAGGGCCGCCGATGTCGATGTTTTCAATGCAGGTGTCAAAATCCGCGCCCTTGGCGACCGTCTCTTCAAAGGGGTAGAGGTTCACCACAAGCAGGTCGATGCCGCCAATGTTGTGATCTTCCATCGCGCTGACATGGGCCGGCAGGTCGCGCCGGGCCAGCAAACCGCCATGCACAACCGGATGCAGCGTCTTGACGCGCCCGTCCATCATTTCGGGAAATCCGGTTACCTCTGCAACATCCGTGACATCCAGCCCCGCATCCCGCAGCGCCTGTGCCGAGCCGCCAGTGGACAATAAGGTTACACCGTGCCCCGCCAGCGCGCGGGCGAGGTCCAGCAATCCGGTTTTATCAGAGACAGAGAGAAGCGCGCGACGCACCGGTTGCAGATCAGACATGTGTGTACCCCGAGATTTATTCACCTATCCCGCTGGCAACCGGTGCAAGGTCACGCACCACATCGGGCGTATCCTGCGCCTTGGCCAAAGACCAACGGACGCGGGTCGCATAGGCCATTGCGGTCCCGGATAAAACCACCTGTTGCGCATGTCGGGGCTTTATCCGCCCATTTTCGAGATAAACTGACCGCGCAAGGCTCAATTCGCTGGTACCGTCGTGCCGCAGGACCCAGATTTCGCCCGATTTCAGGGCAAGGCTGACGGCCGCCCCACCCATGTCAACCGAGGCTTCGACCTCGGGATGCAGGTGAAAGCGGATCGCAAAAGGCACGCCTTGCAGCGCTGTCATATCAAGCGCCCGGTCAAATCGCGCCTTGTCAGTGTCGGTCAGGGTGGTGATCAAATCCTCGCCAACGATGCCGCGTCCGTCATTGGCGACGTCAAGGATACGGGCATGGGTCAGCCCGTGGGTCAGCTGGAAACCGTTGTGCGACAGTTCCAGCCGTTTCCCGTCTTCAAGTGGGACAATCTGGCAATGAACGACATCCGGCGTATCCACCAGCACCTCTTGTTGTCCGCCGATGATGCGGCCCGGCGGCCCAAGGCGTGATGAGGAATATCCGGCAAGGCCAAGGGTTGAGTGGCTGGGGGTGGCGCGCCCGGCCCGCCGCCAGTCCGGGCCGAAACTGACACCGGATCCGCAATTCACGACCAATGGCCGGCGACCTGAGGTCAATTCAAACGCCAGTGTCGACGCATGACCATTGACTGAGGCAGCCCCCTGCGGTGGTGGGCTGGCGTCAACAACCACCGAACTGCGTCCGGCGCTGATACGCAGGTATCCCATGTGCAGCCCTTCGCGCGGGTGGTCGCGTACACCACAATTTGCAAGGGCCGTATCCAGGCGCCCGTCAAGACCACGTCCGCCCCCGTGGAACCGGGCCAACCCGCCGTCGGCATGGCGCAACGCCCGCAATGTCGGTGCAATCCGCGCAATCGCGTTCTGGATGGACGCCGGTGGCATTTCATCGGCCAGACTCAACGCCTGCACCGCCCAATTCAGCAGCGTGAAGACTTCGAGCAGTTCTTCGGGGTTGCGGGTGGGAATGCCGCCTTCGGCGTCGATCTGGCTGTTACAATCCGCTGCCAGTGCTTTGACGGCGGGGGCCACGTGGGACTCCATCCCTTCAAGCGATAGACCCGCGTAAATCATTCCGGTGAGCGCCTCAAACCGGGGCAGCCCGGCGCGGGCAGTACGCCAGCGGCGCGACAGGAACAGCGTTTGCTGGCCCAGACTGCGAAAAAACCGTTGTGACTGTTCCTTTTCGATACCGCGCAACAGGAACAGACCATGGTTGATCCAGCGGATCAGGCGCCGGCCGGTCAGATCCGGGGTCCATCCCGGCCCGCTGCCGCGGCCATAGCGGGTGATCCAGTCCTGCACCCAGGCCTGACCCTTTGCCCGCGCACGGGCATCGCCAACAGCGGCAAGGTCATCAAGCCAGGCACAGCCGTGGATTTCCGCCGCGACCATGGGGTCGTCTTCCGGCACGTCCCAGACCGACCCTTTGGCGCTGACCGTGAGGTTGCCGGCAAACAACAGGTTCCCGGCGATAAGTTGCCGACCCCGGGCAAAATGCCCGATGGTGCGCGGCTCTGGCGCGGTGACAAAGGCGGTCGCGGGGCGCGCGCGCGCAGCTGTCCGCGCGGCAACGCGGTGCATAAAAGCCGTGCGACGGGCACGCCATGTCTGCGGATCGGCCAAATTCTGCTGCCTCTGCTGCGTCGTTGCGCAAGTCTTGTTGCGGACAGGTTAACGCCTGTCCAGATTCGAGTCACGTGGCCATTGACAGAATCGCAATGTAAAATCCATCCATGCCGCCCAGGTCGTGCCAATAATCAGGCCGCAGCCGCAACCCGCCCTCTGGCGTGATCCAATCCGCCGCCACGCCTGAAATCGCCAAGGCTTCGCGATCCACCCGCAGCTGCGGGTGGCGGCGCAGGGCGTCTTCGACCTGAACCTCGCCTTCGTCGGGCAAGAGCGAGCAGGTACAGAACACCAGTTTTCCGCCGGGTTTGAGCAAGGATAGCGCGTGATCAATCATGCCATCCTGCTGGGCGATCAGCGCGGCAAACTCTGCCCCATCCTTGGCGTAGGGCAGATCGGGGTGACGCCGGATCGTGCCGGTCGCGCTGCAGGGGGCATCCAGCAGTACGACATCCCATTGCCCGGTGATGTCAAACGCATCGCTGACAACGGTTTTGGCCGACAACCCGGTGCGTTGCAGGTTTTCCTGTACCCGCGCCATACGGCTGGGTGACACATCAACGGCCGTGACATCCGCCCCGCCCGCGGCCAGTTGCAGCGTCTTGCCCCCAGGCGCTGCGCAGAGGTCAAGCACGGACAGACCCGCGACATCGCCAAGCAGCTTGGCCGGCAGCGCGGCAGCGGCATCCTGAACCCACCAATCACCCGTGTCATAGCCCGGCAACGCGGTCACCTGCCCGGCGTCGGTGAGCCGGACCGTACCGGTGGGCAGCAGGGTGCCGCCCGTTGCGGCAGCAGTTGCAACAGGGTCCTTGGCTGTCAAATCCAGCGGCGCACCGGCAAAATGCGCCGCCTCGATCCCGGCCACGGCCTTGCGCCCCCATGCGGCGACAAGCGGCTGGCGCAACCAAGGTGGCAGAATTGGCGTTTGCATCTTGTCCCAGGCTGCGGGTGTAACCTTGCGCAGGACCGCGTTGGTCAGACCGCGTAACGCCTGGGTGCGCTTGTTGCGCGCCACGATTTCAACATAGGCGTTGACGACGCCATGAGGCGCCGCGCCGCTTGCAATTTCTGCAGTCGCCAGGCGCAGCGCATTGCGCACGAATTGCGGCGGAGGCTTTTTCAGGAAGGGTTTCAGCAGGCGATCAGCACGATCCAACCCGCGTAGCGCGTCAAGCGCAAGGCGCTGTGCCCTTGCCCGGTCGGCGGGGTCCAGATGATCCAGCGCCCCTGCGCCGATCAGCTCGGACATCAACCGCCCTTCGGTGGTGATCTGTTGCAGCAGATGGTGTGCGGCGCGGCGCGGGGCCAGCCCTGATGTGTCGGTCTTGTTTGCCATACCTCTCGCCGTATATCAGAGAGGGACCACCAGCAAGGAGTGAGCCGTTGCCAGACCAGACTGATCTGCCCCCTGCCGCCAAGCGCGCGCTTGCCGAGGCCGAAGCGCGCCGCAAGGCCGCCGAAGCGGTAAAACCGCCCGAGGAGTTTGGCGGTCGCGACGGGCCAGAGCCGGTGCGCTATGGCGATTGGGAGAAGAAGGGCATTGCCGTCGATTTCTGACCGCAGCGGGCTAGCGCAATCGGAATGACGCAGAATCGCCCGCGCCCTGATCGGTTGTAAAGCGCATCTGGTCGCCCGCGACTTCGACCAGCTGACAGTTGTAAGGGATCGCGTCGCCGCCCCAGTTCATCTCGCGGCAAAAGTAGCCTTGTTGCCATGACCATGAGCCCGTCACCTGCCAGCCCACTGCCGATCCGGTGATCTGACCGTCAGCGGTGACATCAAGGGACAATTGATACAGCCGATTGGTCAGGCTGCGGTCACCGATCAGGGCCAGAAACTCATCCTGATCCGTCACCGGTTGATAGTCCTGCGCGGCTGCGGACCCGGCAGCGGCGGTGAGAATCAAAAGGGCAAAAACCAAATATTTCATCGCGTCCTCTCACTTTTGCATATGAGGGATACGCACGACGGCGGTGTTTGGTTTGGTTAGCGCAGATCAGCGCGGGCAGGAAATTGCCGACGGATCAGAGCCCCAGGACGTCCAGCATGTCATATTGGCCGGGTTTCTGGGTCTGCCCCCATAGTGCGGCCTTGAGCGCACCACGGGCAAAAACGTTCCGGTCGGTGGCCCGATGGCGCAGCGTGATCTGTTCGCCTGGCGCCGCGAAAAGCACGTCATGGTCGCCGACAATGTCGCCCCCGCGAATGGCTGTGAAGCCAATATCACCCCTTTTGCGTGCCCCCGTCATACCGTCTCGGCCACTATCGCGGACATCTTCCAATGCCACACCCCGGCCATCGGCTGCCGCTTCGCCCAGCATCAGCGCCGTGCCTGAAGGCGCGTCGACCTTGTGGTGGTGGTGGGCCTCGATGATCTCAATATCGAAATCGTCATCCAGCGCGGCAGCTACCTTTTTTGTCAGCTGTGTCAGCAGGTTGACCCCAAGTGAGAAATTCCCTGCCTGCACCACGACGGCATGATGACTGGCGCGGTTGATCGCGGCCATGTCGTCGGCGGACAGGCCGGTGGTGCCAATCACATGCACGGCGCGCGCCTGCGCGGCCAGTTCGGCAAAGGCGACCGTTGCGGCCGGTGCCGTAAAGTCGAGAATGGCCTGCGCATTTGCAAAAACCGGCAAGGGATCGTCACTGACGCTGATACCGATTGCGCCGCCACCCATCGCTTCGCCGATGTCACGACCGACCCAGTCATGGCCGGGACGTTCCAGCGCCCCCACAAGGGTCACAGCGTCGCTGGCCTGCACCACATCGACCAGCATCCGACCCATCCGGCCAGAGACACCGGTCACCACGATCCCAGGTAATTCTGTCATGTTGTCCTCTTTCGTCATTGGTTTTGTCATAGCGGGCAGCAGGCCAACGTGAAACCCTTGCTTGGCATATGCGACAACACAGCCTACATGGCGGGTATGGCAAAACGACAATCAGACGGGCGCGCGCCCACACAACGACAGCTCCGCGTCGGCGAACTTATCCGCCGCCGCCTGTCAGAGCTTTTGCAGCGTGGGGAAATCCACGACCCGGACCTGTCCCGCATGTCGATAACAGTGGGCGAAGTGCGGTGTTCTCCGGATTTGCGGGTTGCGACCGCATATGTGCTGCCCCTGGGGGGTGACGGGAAAGAGGATGCGCTGGCGTTGCTGCGCAAAAACCGGCACGAGATTCGCCGCGAGGTCAGCAAGGCGCTGTCGATCAAGTTTGCGCCGGAAGTCCGGTTTGAGATCGACGACACCTTTGACCGGATGGATGCAACACGGTCACTGCTGGACAGTGACCATGTACGGCAGGATCTGGAGGACTGATGCGCTGGCGTCTGGCGCTGCTGGCCCTGCTGGCCACGCCCGCCGCTGCCGTCACCTGCGCGGATACCATATTTGAGGGCGTGTCGTTGACCGCCTGCAGGGTGGATGCACGCACAGAAGACCTGCAGTTGTTCCACAGTGACGCCAATGGCAATGTCTTTGGCGGTTTTGCCGAGGTCGAGGACGGCCTTGGCATCACGCTGCCGTTTGCGATGAACGCAGGCATGTATCACGAAGATCGCGCCCCGGTCGGGCTTTACCTTGAGGATGGCGTCATCGTTTCCGCCATTGCCACACGCGCGGGGCCAGGCAACTTCGGGTTGCTGCCAAATGGCGTATTCTGCATCACCGATGACAGCGCCCGGGTCATTGAAAGCCTTGCCTATGTGGCGCAGGCCCCGTTTTGCCGGGATGCGACGCAATCGGGGCCGATGTTGGTCATTGACGGCAACCTGCATCCGCAGCTTTTGCCCAACGGTACGTCAAAGTTCATCCGCAATGGCGTTGGGACCAGCGCGGATGGGGCTACCGCGCATTTTGTCATCGCCAATGATCCGATCAATTTTCACACCTTCGCGCGTTTCTTTCGGGATGTGCTGGGGACACCGCAGGCGCTCTATTTTGACGGCAAGGTTTCGCGACTGCACAGCGTTGCGCTGGGTCGGTCCGACATCGGGTTTCGGATGGGGCCGATCATCGGCGTTGTGCAATAGCCGCCGCTTGACCATTGCCGCCGCCGCGATTAGCAGACCGCTTTCAGCAAAGCAGAGGCACAGATGGCACGCAGAAAGAAGGGGCGCGACATATCGGGCTGGTTGGTGGTTGATAAACCCGCCGGGATCACCTCGACCGCGGTCGTGAACAAGGTGCGTTGGGCGCTGGAGGCCAAGAAGGCCGGCCACGCAGGCACGCTTGACCCTGATGCGACCGGCGTGCTGGCGATTGCGCTGGGTGAGGCAACCAAGACGGTGCCCTATATCACCGACGCGCTGAAGGCCTACACTTTCACGATCCGGCTGGGTCAGGCAACCAACACCGATGACGCCGAGGGTGAAGTCGTTGCCGAAAGTGATCTGCGCCCGTCTGATGAAGAGATCAAGGCGGCGCTGGGCGGGTTTGTCGGCGATATCATGCAGGTGCCGCCGCAGTTTTCCGCCGTGAAGATTGATGGAGAGCGTGCGTACAAGCGCGCACGTGATGGCGAAGCGATGGAGATTGCGGCCCGCCCGCTTTGGGTTGAGGCGCTGTTGCTTGTTGATCGCCCGGACGCTGACCACGTCACGCTTGAGATGACCTGCGGCAAAGGCGGATATGTCCGCGCAATTGCGCGCGATCTGGGGGCGGCGCTGGGGTGCCACGGCCATGTCCGCGAGCTGCGCCGCATTTGGTCCGGACCGTTTGACGTTGCGCAGGGCATCAACCTTGATCTGGTCGATGCCGAAGCACGCACCCCGGATCTGGACGCACGCCTGCTGCCACTTGAAACCGGCCTGGTTGATGTGCCGCAGGTTACCTGCCTTGCCGAGGGCGTGGCCCGCCTGCGCAACGGAAATCCGGGCGAGATCATCGCCGGCGATGTGCCATTCGGTGAAGAGGCCTGGGCCGCCTATGACGGCAAAGCGATTGCCGTCGGTCAGGTCATGGGGGGCAAACTGCACCCCAGTCGCGTTTTCAACACCACCGATGATTGAACGGGCACATGACACCGGTCTGACTCGCTCGGTCGCGCTCTATTCCAACTGCGAGACCTATCGCTATGCCCTGACCCGTGTCTGGGGTGATGGCCGCCGGTTGCTATATGTCATGCTAAACCCGTCAAAGGCGACGGAGCTTGCCAATGACCCCACGGTAGAGCGTTGTGAACGGCGGGCACGGGCGCTGGGCTATGGGGCGTTCCGGGTCGCGAACATCTTTGCCCTGCGCGAAACCAATCCTCATGTGATGCGGCGCGTGGCAGACCCCAATGGCGCGGAGAACGACGACGCCCTGCGCGATGGGGCGGATTGGGCGGATGACATCCTTGCCGCCTGGGGCGTCAACGGCGCGCACCGCCAGCGCGGGCCAGAGGTGGCAGAACTATTGCAGGCGACGGGCACGCCGCTGTTCCATCTGGGGCTGACCAAAGACGGGCATCCGCGCCACCCGCTTTATGTCGCATATGCGCAGCCACTGCTCCGCTGGAATATCGGCTGACGCTTTAGACATCGTTAACCAGATTTCCAGTTTTATCACAAAATCTCAAGGCGATATGCTACCTCTGCGCGATGGATGGGGATGTTCTTTTGGTGGTCTGAGGTTACAAAATGCTTGCTTTGCTAGGTTTGATTGGGGTCGCACTGACGGCGGCGGCATTCACCGATCTGACCGCGGAAGAGGTTCCACAAGACGCAGCCAGCGATCAAGACGGTGCGGACACGCCCGAGATTGTGCCACTGGAAAATGTATTCGACATCGAACCAGACCCCGCTGACGACGCGACCGACGAAAAGGTGGTCAGCTTTACCGGCGATGCCGACGACGTGTTGTCGTCCGGTGCGGCAGATGATTTCCTTTATGGTGGCGATGGTGACGACGTGCTGGATGGCGGCGATGGCGACGACGAATTACACGGCGGCCGTGACAATGATATCATTTTCGGCCAGGGCGGTGACGACGACATATTTGGCCACGTCGGTGACGACACTTTGCTGGGTGGCGCGGGGAACGACACGCTGACCGGCGGCGATGGCGATGACCATCTGCGCGGTGATGCGGGCGATGACACGTTGACCGGGTATTATGGCAACGATGATCTGGACGGTGGCGCGGGGGCTGATCTGCTGAATGGTGGTGATGGAAATGACGTTGTGTCCGGACTTGGCGACGACACCAAGGATTTCCTGAACGGCGGCGATGGCGAGGACATCATCTTGGCTGGCAAGCATGATCACGCAAACGGCGGGACCGGCGCAGATACATTTGTCATTGATCTGGGCGCTGATGCCTTTGTTGACGATTTTGACCCTGCCGAGGATGTGATTGAATTGGCTTACAACAGCGTGCCGCCAATCCTGACCACGCAGACCAGCGACGCGGGGCTGACGCTCTACGCTGATGGCGCGGTGGTGGCGACATTCGCGGGTGTCGATACGCTTGATCTGGCTGCTGTGCGTCTGGTCGCAGCTTAGACCCGATGCGCGGCCATTTACGGCCAACAAAACCCTTTCCTTTTGTGCGAATCTTGCCTAAACGCACCCATCCGAACGCGGAATGCCCGCGCCGGACCCTCCAAGGGCCTTTCTGGACGACATCCCGGATCGCGCCATCAACCCTTTTTTCAAGGAGACCCCGATGTCGATTACTGCTGAAGACAAAGCACGGATCATGAAAGAATTCGCCACCAAAGACGGCGATACTGGTTCGCCCGAAGTGCAGGTCGCAATCCTGTCCTCGCGTATTGCCACATTGACCGAGCACTTTAAGACCCACAAGAAAGACAACCATGGCCGTCGCGGCCTGCTGAAGATGGTGGCCCTGCGCCGCAAGCTTCTGGACTATACCCGCGGCAAGGATGAGGCCCGTTACCAGGACCTGATCAAACGTCTGGGTCTGCGCCGCTAATTCCCGCGCAAACCGGTGTGCGGCGACGCTGCGACCGACAAGAATTCCAAACGCCTGCCTTCATCGGCAGGCGTTTTCTTTTGTGCCGTCAGGCCACCACTTTGCGCAGCCGCGCGCCATCAATGATGAACAATGCAATCCCGGCACATAGCCCCAGTGCACAACCGATCCAGGCCGTGCCCACGTAATCGATCACGCTTGCGCCCGCCGCAAAGACGAGAGAGGCAAACATCGTGCCGCCAAAGTGCGAGACCGACACCAGCGATGACCCGGCGCCCGGGCGCGAGGCGACCAGATCCTGAACATAGCCAACGGTGATGGACAACAGGATTCCGGCACCGATCCCGCCGGGGATAATCATGATCCAGACGGATTCCATCTGCGGAAACAGGCCAAGCGATGCGACAAAGATGGCGTAGATCAACACACCGACAAAGATCATCCCGGTCCGGGTAATGTGGCGCAGGATCATTGCCCCCATCAGCATCACCGGCGCTTCGACCAGTGCGACCCCGCCGGCGAACCATCCGACGTCGGATTCCGACCCGCCAAGGTGATTGAGGATGATCAGACCCAGAACGATATTGTAAAGATTGTTCATGCTGACGATGACCGCGATCAGGCCCAACCGCACCAGCACTGCCGTTTCCGAAAGTTCGCGCAACGCCGCGAAGAAGGTGATACCTGACTGCTTGCTTAGTGATCCGCGTTCGTGCGGCCATTGTGTGATCACCAGCAGAAGGACCACCGTATTGACCAGCGCCACAAAGCCATAAACGGCAAGCAGGTCCATGCCCCCCGCCACGGCCACGGCCAACAGCGGTGGCGTCAGGCCAAAGGCCCCGGCAAATGCCGCACGGATCAATGACAGACTGACATCCTTGTCCAGGCGATCATTGTTTGACGTGGCAAGGCTCGCCATCGCGAAATACTGGGTAAAGGTCGTGGCCGCGATCGGGAACAAGACCACATGGGCCAGCAGGAAGGTTGCCTTGGCAGGCAGGACAAAAACGCAAAGCCCGGCGCAGATACCGACAATTGTGCAGCCTGTCAGGACCTCTCTGTAGCGACCCGTCTGGTCCGAATAGATCCCGACAGAGATCGAGGCCGCGACACTGAACCCTGCGCCCAGCGTGGTCATGATCGCATATGCGGCGTTAGAGAATCCGAGCCGTTCGATGCCGATAACGGACTGAAAGGGCACCACTGCGGCCACCCCGACCCCCATCAGGGTGATGCACATGAACGCCAGACGCAGCAGGCGATCATTCCAGGATTCTTTAATCGCTTGCAGCACGCGTGCCCCCTTTGGATGCGGGGATTGGATGTCAGCCCCTAAGAAACGGTCCGGTGAGGACCCTCGTTTGACAGCATGTCGCGCAGGGCATTGCGAATGACTTTGCCCGTCGTGGTCATCGGCATGTTATCAACGAAGCGTACAATGCGCGGATATTCGTAAGACGCAAGGCGGGCCTTCACATGGGCGGCAATGTCCCCGGCCAGTTCGTCAGAGGCGTGATGATCCGGTGTCAGTTTGACAAAAGCGGCAACGATCTGTCCGCGCGTCGGATCGGGTGCGCCAACAACGCCTGCAATCGCGACGGCGGGGTGGCCAAGCAGGCAGTCCTCAATTTCGCCCGGCCCAATGCGATACCCGGCAGAGCTGATCACATCGTCGTCGCGCCCGATGAACTTGATCCGGCCGGATCGCATTGTCATGCCCTTGTCCCCGGTCAACAACCAGGTTCCCGCCGGGCCGGACACAAACTTCTTTGCCGTTGCCGCTGGGTTGTTCCAATAGCGCTGGAACATCACCGGGTCGGGTGACAGCACCGCGATATTGCCAATCTCGCCAGATGGAACCGCGCACCCGGTGTCAGCATCGATCACAGCGACGATATGACCCGGCACAGCAAAGCCCATTACACCGGGTTCTGCAGGCGCAAGCGCGGCGCAGGATGACACGATCATGTTGCACTCTGTCTGGCCATAAAACTCGTTGATTGTGACGCCAAAGGTGTCGCGCCCCCAATCTATCAGCGCAGAACCGAGCGTTTCACCACCACTTGCAACAGAGCGCAGCGGCAGCTTTCGCCCCGAGATGTCGCGATCCTGCCGCATCATCTTGAGCGCTGTAGGGGGCAGGAAAACATTGCGGACCTTGTGCTGGTCGATCAGGTCAAAGGCCGCGCTGGCGGAAAATTTGCCAAACCGCCGCGCCACAACGGCAACCCCATGGTGCAAGGCAGGCATCAGGACATCCAGCAGCCCCCCGATCCACGCCCAATCCGCCGGAGTCCAAAACCGATCACCGGGTTGGGGAAAGAAATCATGGCTCATCTCGACCCCTGGCAAGTGACCCAGCAAGACCCGGTGGGCGTGCAATGCCCCCTTTGGCGCCCCGGTCGTTCCGGATGTATAGATCAGGATCGCCGGGTCATCGGCGGCGGTATCCACCGGCGTTAGAAGGGGCGACCGGTTGGCGCAGGCGGCGTGCAGATCGTCACATCCCGGCGCTGGGCCATCAATGGTCAACACACGTTTGAGATGGGGGAGCTGTGCGCGCAGTCCGCGCAAAGCCGCTGCGCCTTGGCGGTTTGTCACGATGACCGATGTTTCGGAATCGCGCAGCCGGTGCAACAGTGCCTCTGGCCCGAACTGGGTGAAAAGCGGCAGTGTGACAGCGCCCATTTTTAGCGCGGCGATATGGGACGCTGCCGTTTCAAAGCTCTGCGGCAGCAGGATCGCGACGCGGTCACCAATGGTGACATCGGCCGCAAGTACATTGGCGATCTGGTTGGAAAACCTGCGCAGGTCAGCAAAACTATGCGTCGTGAAACGACCGTCACCGGCCACATCAATGATTGCGGGCGCATCGGGTTGGCGCGTGGCAACCCGGTCACAGATATCGACTCCAATGTTGTATCGCTGCGGAATTTCCCAGGCAAACCCGTCGCGGGTCGCCTGAATATCTGGTCCCGCATGCAGCATCCGCCCGGTCATGTCACGGATATTGCTGCGCCTACGGCATCGCGTCAATCAGCCGCCTGCCCGGCGATGACTGATCCCCTTCCCAAAGCATCCTTTTTCCGATATGGCCGCAAAATCTGTGACGTAACGCAAAGACCCCGGCGTTGTGCAAAGGACAGGGGTCGGCGGCATGGGGCCGCCAATCAATCGGGCACTCGGACCGCCGAGACAGGCCCAATCAGAAAGACGATAGATGTTTAACGAAGTCAAAAAATCCATGCAGTGGGGGCCAGAGACGCTCACACTGGAAACAGGCAAGGTTGCCCGTCAGGCAGACGGTTCAGTCATTGCCACGCTGGGCGAAACCAGCGTGATGGCAAACGTGACGTTTGCCAAAAAACCAAAGCCCGGTCAGGATTTCTTTCCGCTGACCGTCCACTACCAAGAGAAATACTATGCCGCCGGCAAAGTGCCAGGCGGCTTTTTCAAGCGCGAAGCACGTCCAACCGAGAAAGAGACGCTGACGGCGCGCCTGATCGATCGCCCTATTCGCCCGTTGTTCGTTCCCGGCTTCAAGCATGAAGTTCTGGTGATGTGCACCGTGCTGAGCCACGATCTGGTCAATGACCCCGATATGGTTGCGATGATTGCGGCCTCGGCTGCGCTGACCATTTCCGGCGCACCATTCATGGGCCCAATCGCTGCCTGCCGCGTTGGTTTTGAAGACGGCGATTACGTGCTGAATCCTGAAATGGACGACATGCACAATCTGCGCATGAATCCAGAGCAGCGTCTGGATCTTGTTGTTGCCGGCACCAAAGATGCGGTGATGATGGTCGAGTCAGAAGCTTACGAACTGACCGAAGACGAAATGCTGGGTGCTGTGACCTTTGCACATGAGCAGATCCAGCCGGTCATCGACCTGATCATTGATCTGGCCGAAGAATGCGCAAAAGAGCCATTCGACTTTCAGCCACCAGATTACAGCGATCTTTATGCAGCCGTTAAAGCCAGCGGCGAAGACAAGATGCGGGCCGCATACGGGATTCTGGACAAGCAGGAACGCACAACGGCTGTGTCCACTGCCAAAGCAGAAATCATCGAAAGCCTCAGCGAAGAGCAGCAGGAAGATGCCAATCTTGGCGCTGCAATGAAAAAGCTCGAATCCGCGGTTCTGCGCGGTGACGTGGTCAAGAACGGTAAGCGGATCGACGGACGTGCGCTGGATACAGTGCGCCCGATCGTGTCTGAAACCGGTATTCTGCCGCGGACCCACGGTTCGGCCCTGTTCACACGGGGCGAGACTCAGGGCCTTGTTGTGACAACACTTGGCACCGGCGACGACGAACAGATGATCGACGCATTGTCGGGCATGTATAAGTCGAACTTCATGCTGCACTACAACTTTCCACCCTATTCGGTTGGTGAAGCTGGTCGCGTGGGCCCTCCGGGTCGCCGTGAAATCGGCCACGGGAAACTGGCTTGGCGTGCGCTTCAGGCGGTTCTGCCTGCGGCAACCGACTTTCCATATACCGTGCGTGTCGTGTCTGAGATCACCGAATCCAACGGGTCATCTTCGATGGCATCTGTCTGCGGCGGGTCACTGTCGATGATGGACGCGGGTGTGCCGCTGAAATCAGCTGTAGCTGGTGTTGCCATGGGTCTGATCATGGAAGACGACGGCGAATACGCAATCTTGACCGACATTCTGGGTGACGAAGATCACCTTGGCGACATGGACTTCAAGGTTGCCGGGACCGAAAACGGCATCACCTCGTTGCAGATGGACATCAAGATCGCGGGCATCACGCCCGAGATCATGAAAAAGGCGCTGGAGCAGGCCAAGGAAGGCCGGATGCATATTCTTGGCGAGATGTCCAAAGCGCTGACCGGCGCCAAGGACCTTGGCGTGCATGCACCCAAGATCGAGACGATGCAGATTCCAACCGACAAGATCCGTGAAGTCATTGGATCCGGCGGCAAGGTCATCCGCGAAATCGTTGAAGTGTCAGGCGCAAAAGTCGACATCAATGATGACGGGGTGATCAAGCTGGCGTCCAACGACGCTGACGCGATCAAGAAGGCCTATGACATGATCCACTCGATCGTGGCAGAGCCCGAAGAAGGCGTGATCTACAAAGGCACAGTTGTGAAACTGGTCGACTTTGGCGCATTCGTGAACTTCTTTGGCAAGCGCGACGGCCTTGTGCATGTGTCTCAGATCGAGAACCGCCGCTTGAACCATCCGTCCGATGTTCTCAAAGAGGGTCAGGAAGTTTGGGTCAAATTGCTTGGCTTTGATGATCGCGGCAAGGTGCGTCTGTCGATGAAGGTTGTTGACCAAGAGACAGGCCAAGAGGCCAAGAAAGACGAACCAGCCGAATAAGCTGCCACGTCAGACCTATTGATTGGCCCCGGTGGAAACGCCGGGGCCTTTTCGTTTTCACTTGCAACCGATACCGCGCAGGGGGCAGGAATTGGACATGACCTCTCAGCGACCAAACGACGATTGCGCAAGCTGTGCTGCCCTGTGTTGCATGGCATTCGCCTTTGATAAGTCGGACCTTTTTGCCCATGACAAAACGGCGGGCACGGCCTGTCGCAATTTGCGCGCAGGGGGCGACTGCGAAATCCATGACCAACTGGTGCAAGAAGGGTATCGCGGCTGCGTGCAATATTCGTGTCATGGTGTTGGGCCGCGTGTCGTGCAGGAATGTTTTGCCGGGGCAACATGGCAAGCTGACAAGCACCTTGTTGGACCGATGATCACAACCTTTGCGATGGCACGCGAGCTGCATGACCGGGCGCAGCTGCTTGACGCGGCGCGGCTATTGCCGCTTTCGGATATCCAAGAGGCCGAACGCGACGAACTGGCGCGACGGGTGAAATTCCCCGATACGCTGAGTACCACCTGGCTTGAGCGCACAACCAAAAGCGGTGTGTCGCGCGACGTGGATCGCTTTGTGAAATCACTGCGCGAGACGGCCAGTCGGGTGCGCCCCAAACATTAGCCGATCGTTAACCACAGCATCTCGTCGTGTTTAGGCCGCGCGCCCACAATATGTTGCATCATCGCTACGGAACTGTGGCCTCCATACCGCACCGCGCAGACGCAGCGGAAATCGCCGTATCGGCGCAAACCGGGCAAGATGCTATGCAGGTCGTCAGAAAAAGCCCGCGAAGGGCAGGAGACGAGCAGGTCTTGACGATGTTGACACGACGTACTTTTGCCGCTGGGGCAGCGGCCTCTTTCCTTGCGACTCCGGCTGTGGCGAACGCCCGCTTTTGGCTGCCGCGAAAATACCGCCCGCAGGATGTGGATGTGAATCCGGATCTGGCGGCTGGCGAGATTCATGTCATCAAGAGCGACTTTTTTCTTTACTGGACCCTGGGTGGCGGTCGCGCCCGTCGTTATGGCATTGCGATTGGCGACCAGGGGCGCAATTACACCGGGGTTCTGACGATCCGCCGCAAAGCCGAATGGCCCAGCTGGATGCCGACCCGTTCAATGGTGCGGTTGGAACCACATATCTATGGCCCGTATCGCGCTGGATTACCTGGCGGCCACCCCAAGAACCCGATGGGGTCGCGCGCGCTTTACCTGCACAACAACCGCGGTCGTGATACCTATTTCCGCATTCACGGCACCCCACAACCTGAGACGATCGGCTCCAGCTTTTCGTCCGGCTGCGTGCGGCTGACCAACGAACATGTCGCAGAGCTATATGAACTGGTGCCCGTCAACACACATGTGTTCCTGTTCTAGGTCAACAAACGCATCAGGCGGTCGGCAGCATGTGTTTGTCGACAACGGTCGCAGATTTCAGCGACGCAATTTATCGTCCGCTCTAACGGCTGCGCATTCGTCCATCAGCCATTTGCAAACCGCGCGCACCGCCTTGCGCCGACCGGCACGCTTGTTCACGGCCAGATAATAGCCCCCAAACGGGATTTCGACGTCCGCAAGATCAACCAGCGCCCCCGATTGGCGTTCAGGTTCGCAAAGGTTCTTGTCCATCAGGACGGCTCCTAGGCCTGCAACGGCAGATTGGATCGCAAGCAGCGCCCCTAGCGGATGCGGCAACCTGAGGTCGGGCACGTCATCCAATCCGGCCTGCCTGAACCAGTCGGGCCAAATCCTGAAGGTCCATTCTTCGATCAGCGGCCCTGCAGCGAGCGCGGCAAGATCCAATGCGCCGTTCGCCAAGGGAACAAAATCAGGCGCAGCATAGGCCCGCACCATTGTTGGGAACATCAGTTCGTAGCCAGTGGCGGATTGGTTCCTGAGGTAGCGAATACCAAGGTCAAAATCATGCGACTCGATATCCATGACCTGGGTTGTCGTCGACAATTTCAGTTCAACATCAGGATGACGCGACCTGAGGTTCGCAAGCCGCGGGATCAGCCATTTCTGGGCGATCGCGCTTTCGGTTGTGATTGTCACCGTGCCTTTGGGCGGGATCGTAAGCGCTTCGGTCGCGTGGATGATCTGATCAAACGCCGGTGTGATCTGTGACAGGTAGGCGCGGCCTTGATCAGTCAGCGCGACACCAGTGTTTTGCGTGCGGAACAGATGAACGTTCAACCGCTGTTCCAGCCCACGCACATGGCGCGAAATCGCGGAATGAGACACGTTCAGTTCCTGCGCAGCCTTTGTGAAGCTGCCCAGACGTCCGGCGGCCTCAAAGGCGCGCAGTGCATTCAGCGGAGGGAGCAGTCTAGGCATGATGCTTTGTGACTTTTTGGAACAATAGGTGTCAAGGAACAAGGTTTGAGCGTGACCCGCACTGCGACGCAGACTTGCACAAGCACATAGCAAGGAGGCGACAATGATCCCCGTCAACGCAGAAGAATTCGAAGTTCAAGATATTGGCGTCACACAAACACGGGTCACTTCAGCGCCCCCGCCGCAGTCGGTTTGGGCACGGCTGGCGACATGGTTGCGCCCGGGGACAACAAGTGACCGGCTGCCGGAACGGCTTTGCCGGGATGCAGGCATCGCAGAGCAGGATGTCCTGCGCAACAAAATCCTGCGCGCGCCGGTGATCCGCTAGGGTTCCGCGGCGTGTCCAAGGCCCTGTTGCGGGCCTTGGAAAATAAAGCGTGGGTCTTAAAGCTTTGTCATGCGCAGGTAGGGCAGAACCGTGCGGAAGTCGCCAAACTTCTCTTTTGCCGCCTCATCGGACACAGCCACCGGAATCACCACGTCATCACCGACGTTCCAGTTGGCAGGTGTTGCCACGCCCTGCCCTGCAGCCGTTTGCAAACCGTCGAGCGCACGCAGCACCTCGGCAAAATTGCGGCCAACGTTCATCGGGTAGGTCATTGTCAGTTTGACCTGCTTGTCCGGCCCGATGATGTAGACGACGCGCACGGTCTGGGTATCGACGGGTGTGCGCCCTTCGGGAAGCACCTTGTCCGCAGGCAGCATGTCAAATGCCTTGGACACTTTCAGATCTTCGTCGGCAATGATTGGAAAAGTGGGGTCAGCGCCTCCGGCGGTCTGAATGTCATTCTTCCATTTCTTGTGATCCTCGACCCCGTCGACGCTGACGCCAATGACCTTGGTGCCGCGCTTGGCCCATTCATCGGCCAGCTGCGCAACAGCGCCAAATTCCGTGGTGCAGACCGGGGTGAAATCCTTTGGGTGGCTGAATAGAATCGCCCAACTGTCGCCGACCCAATCATGCAGGCTGATTGTGCCCTGGTCGGTTTCGACAGTCAGATCGGGAATCGTGTCATTGATACGCAGGCCCATGGGAAACATCCTTTTCATAATTGCGGTGGCAGCAAGTTAGTCCTAATCCGCACACAGCGCCACAGCATGACCGGCCCGGCAACCTTTTTGCCGTGCATCGGCATTGAGGGCCGATCATCGCGCGACACAGGCCCGCGGGCGGGCGTCAGAAAGGAGCCTTGGCGGAAATCTTGTGCCCTGCGCCGCCGTCAGGGTGGCGGAATTGCAGCGATTCAGAATGTAACATCAGCCGGGGATGATCCAGCGCCGCGCCAGAGGCATAGAACGGGTCCCCCAAAATCGGGTGACCAAGTGCCAGCATGTGAACCCGCAGCTGATGAGAGCGCCCGGTTCTTGGCATCAATCGCACGCGGCTTTCGCCGTCACGGGCGCGCACAAGGCGCCAATCGGTTTGTGCGGGTCTGCCATTTTCATGATCGACATGCTGTCGGGGGCGATTGGGCCAGTCCACACAAAGCGGCAAATCGACTGTGCCGGTCTTTTCCGTCATCTCGCCCCAAACGCGCGCGACGTAGACCTTTTTTGTTTGCCGCTTTTCGAATTGCAGCCCCAGATGCCGCTGCGCGTGGGGGGTGAGCGCAAAAATCATCACGCCTGACGTGTCCCGGTCCAGCCGATGCACCAAAAGCGCGGTTGGAAAGACTGACTGCACCCGCGCAATCAGGCAATCGGCCAGATGTGGGCCCTTGCCGGGCACGGACAACAGGCCCGAAGGTTTGTCGACAAGCACGACCTCATGATCGTCATGCAGAATGACAAGTGGATCCTGCGGCGGGGCGTAAGTGTCGCTCACCCCGGTACACGATCGCCAAAGATGGCAGAGCCGACCCGGATATGTGTCGCCCCAAGGGCAATGGCGCTTTCAAAGTCCGCGCTCATGCCCATTGAAAGGCCGGTCAGCCCGTTGCGCGCCGCCATTTTTGCCAAAAGCGCGAAATGCAGCGCGGGTTCTTCTTCGACGGGCGGAATGCACATCAGACCCAGGATTGGCAGATCGAGGGCCCGGCAGTCTGCAACAAATGTGTCAACATCTGCCGGCAGGACGCCGGCCTTCTGCGGCTCTTCCCCGGTGTTGACCTGAATGAACAGGTCCGGGCATTTGCCCTCTTCCTGTGCGATCCGGGCGATGGCTTTGGCCAGCTTGGGGCGATCCACGGTGTGAATCGCATCCGCCAGTTGCATCGCCTGCCGGGTCTTGTTGGATTGCAGAGGGCCGATCAGGTGCAAGGCGATTCCTTCAAACCGGCTGCGGAAGTCCGGCCATTTGCCAGCTGCCTCCTGCACTTTATTTTCACCAAAGCTGCGATGACCCGATTCGAGCACTTTCTGGACCCGATCATTGGGCTGCACCTTTGAAACCGCGATCAGCGCAATCTCGTCCGGGTCACGGCCTGCTTTCTGCGCAGCCGCGTCCACACGGGCCTTTATCTCGGTAAGGGACATGGCATGCTCCTGAATCCATTGAAGCTTTCGCGATTTGCCTTTCTTTAAGGCTTTGCCGCACCAAAGTCATGTGGGATTCCTGCCAAAATGGTGTGTGACACAGATGCACCATATTGCGCAGACCCTCATTAACGGCCCCAGTTTTGCTTGAGTGTGCAGCCTTATAGGCGCAATTACACACTCAATGCCGGACGACCTGGCATCTCTGGGAATGCAAACACGAGGGAATCATCCATGAAAAGCATCCTTCTTACCTCGACTGCTCTGGTGGCCTTCGCTGGCGCCGCTGCAGCCGAAAGCCACGCACCGGCTATCACATTCGGTGGTGAGGCAACTCTTGGTTATCATGACGTAAACGACTTCGGTCCAGCTGGCTCTTCCGAGGGCTTCTACTGGGACGCAAACGTTGCTGTTACAATGTCACAGACATTGGACAACGGTCTGACCGTTTCTGCAACTTTCGACTTTGACGTCGCAGACGACAACCTGGGCCAGGATCTGGTTTCCGGCGGTTACGTTCTGTCGCTGTCTTCCGACATCGCAAGCCTGTCTTTCGGTGATCTGGACCCAGTCGCAGAAGATCGTTGGGACGGTGTTGACGGTTCTACCGTTGCAGACTTCAACGACCAAGACGTTCACTTCGACGTAGCTGGCTTCGAGTCCATGCTGGTTGGTGAAGCAACAATCGCTGGTTTCACTGCAGCTGTTTCTTACGGTGTTGACGCTGACGGCGGCAACGACCTGACTGGTACAACTCTGGACGCCATGCAGATCCACGTTGCTGGTACATTCGGCAACTTCGGTGTCGAGCTGGCCTACCAGGAAGAGTTTGCGGGCATTGATCAGATCCTCGGCCTGGGTGCTTCGGCTTCCTTCGCTGGCGCTGACGTGAAAGTGTCTTACATCGACGACTCGACCGAAACTTCTACCGGTATCGACGTGTCTTATCCTGTTGGTCCTGTCGTCATCGGCGGTTACTACAGCATGAACGATGTTGCTGAAGACAACATGGGTGTCCGTGCAGACTATGCAAACGGCCCAATCACTGTTGCTTTCGCATATGACATCGACGGCGGCGAAGGCGGTGCTGACGATGTGGCAACATACGAACTGGACGCTTCCTACGACGTAGGCAACGGTCTGACAGTTCTGGCTGGTTTCACCGGCACAGACGTTTCCGGTGTTGACATGGGCTACTACGCAGCAGCCACATACGCACTTGGCGGCGGCGCAGAGCTGCTCTTCTCATACGCTGACGACGGCGACGACACATCTTACGATGATGAATTCGGCGGCCCAGAGTACATGGAAGGCATCACTGTTGAGGCAACCTTCGTATTCTAAAGCGAAGACCTAGTCCAAGATTAGTCAGAGCGGTCCCTTGGGGCCGCTCTTTCTTTTTGGGCAAAGGGCACACATCACCCGGAAACCCTTTGCTGACAAAGCAATAGGCTTGTGGCACCTCTGCCCCTTCGCTACATATTTGCCCAAGCAAAACACGACGGTGAGGACCTGACAGTGACAAATGCCACGCGTACCCTTCGGGCCATGTTGGTCACCACGGCACTTGCCGCAGTCGCCGCCTGTGGCAGCAGTAGCCCCTTTGGCAGCCTTGGCCTTGGCGGCGGTGATCCCGTTGCTGCGCAGGCCACACGTCAGGCCGCCCGTTCGCAGGGCGTCGAGAACGTTGCCGTCAACCGCTACCTTTGGGCGGCCTCACTTGATGTTCTGAATTTTCTGCCGATTCAATCGGTTGACCCCTTTACAGGCGTCATCGTCACCGGTTTTGGCACGCCCCCCGGCGGGAGCCGCGCCTACAAGGCGACGATCTATATCACTGATCCGGCGCTGGATGCCCGGTCTTTGAATGTTGCGCTCCAGACGCGCGGGGGTGCTGCATCCGTTGAAACGCAGCGCGCCGTCGAAGACGCGATCCTATCGCGCGCACGTCAACTCCGCATTGCGGACGGCCGTCTTTAGACCCGCCGCCCATTGGCCCATGACCGCGCCGGGCCGTTCGCCCGGCGTTTTTGATGAAAAGTGACACCCGATGACCAGCTATTCGCCATCAGAAATTGAATCCAAATGGCAGGCCGCCTGGGATCAGGCGCAGACCTTTACCGCGACCCGTACTGATGACAAGCCCAAGTATTACGTGCTTGAGATGTTCCCCTATCCGTCAGGCCGGCTGCATATGGGGCATGTGCGCAATTATACGATGGGCGACGTGATCGCGCGCCAGAAGCTGGCGACAGGACATAATGTGCTGCACCCGATGGGATGGGACGCATTTGGCATGCCCGCTGAAAACGCGGCGATGGCCATTGGTGGCCACCCCAAGGACTGGACCTACCAGAACATCGCGGACATGCGCGCGCAGATGAAGCCCCTTGGCTGGTCACTTGACTGGTCGCGCGAATTGGCAACCTGTGATCCGGAATACTACGGCCAGCAGCAGGCCCTGTTCCTCGACTTTCTGGCCAAGGATCTGGTCTATCGCAAAAACGCCGTGGTGAACTGGGACCCGGTCGATATGACGGTTCTGGCGAATGAACAGGTCATCGACGGCAAGGGCTGGCGGTCCGGCGCAGAGGTTGAGCGCCGCGAATTGACCCAATGGTTCTTTAAGATCAGCGACTACAGCCAGGAACTGCTTGACGCGATTGACACGCTCGACAATTGGCCCGCAAAGGTCAAACTGATGCAGTCGAACTGGATCGGAAAGTCCCGTGGCATCGAAATTCCCTTTGTCCGCACCGATGGTGGCGACGACATAACCTGCTATTCGACCCGCCCCGACACAATGCGCGGCGCAAGTTTCATCGCGATTTCGCCAGAACACCCTTTGTCCCGCACCCTGGCCAAAGACAACCCCGCGCTCGCCGCGTTCATTGCCGAGACCCGCAAGATGGACACGACAGAAGCAGCGATGGAAAAGGCTGAAAAGAAGGGGGTCGACACGGGCATCACCGTCAAGCATCCGGTGATCGAGGGCGCGACCCTGCCGGTGTGGGTCGGCAACTTTGTTTTGATGGACTACGGCACGGGCGCGGTATTTGGTTGCCCGGCGCACGATCAGCGTGACCTCGACTTTGCGCGCAAATACGAACTGGATGTCCGCAACGCATTCCACATGCCCGGTGATGAAACACCCGTTGGCGATACTGCGCTTGTGCCTTCCAAGACTGAAACCGTTGTCTATATCGACCACTTTGCGGGCTTGGGTGAAACCACCAGCGAAGCGGGAATTGATGCGACGATCGATTATTTCGAAGCGAAGGGTCTTGGCACCGCGCAGACGAAATTTCGCTTGCGCGACTGGGGTTTGAGTCGGCAACGCTATTGGGGCTGCCCGATCCCCGTGGTACATTGTGACGACTGCGGTGTGGTGCCCGAAAAGAAGGAAAACCTGCCGGTCGAACTGCCTTATGACGTGGACTTCAGCACGCCGGGCAACCCGCTCGATCGTCATCCAACCTGGCGCGATTGCACCTGCCCCAGCTGTGGAAAGCCAGCCCAGCGCGAAACCGATACGATGGACACGTTTGTAGATTCCTCGTGGTATTTCGCCCGTTTCACCGCCCCCCGCGCGTCAACGCCGACCGTGGCAGAGGATGCCGCCTATTGGATGAACGTCGACCAGTACATCGGCGGCGTCGAGCATGCGATCCTGCACCTGCTGTATTCCCGGTTTTTCGCGCGCGGGATGGAGATGACCGGACATTTGTCCAAGGACGCGATTGAGCCGTTTGATGCCCTGTTTACGCAGGGCATGGTGACCCACGCAATCTATCAAACAGCGGAACGAACAAAAATAGGGGACCAGCGCGGCGAGGGTCTCGGATATAGCAAATTTCACTATCCCGAAGAGATAATGCTCCTAACTGACTTAGACGGACAGGAGGCCGCAGTCTTACGATCGCGTCTCAAGGAAGAGAAAATTGATGTGACGAACACATTCGCAGTCCAGCAGTTTCACTCTCAGGAAAAATTTGCTGGACGCGGAGTGGAAATTATCCCCTCGGCCAAAATGTCGAAGTCCAAGAATAACGTTGTCGACCCAGACGACATCGTCAAATCCTATGGCGCGGATACAGCACGTTGGTTTGTCCTGTCCGACAGCCCACCGGAACGGGACGTGGAGTGGACGGCCGCGGGGGCAGAGGCCGCCCACAAGCACCTGTCACGTGTCTGGCGGATCGCAAATGACATTGCCGTTTCTGATGCGGAGGGGTCGGACGACGACGCCCTTTTGAAAGAGATGCACAAAGCCATTCGCGATGTGACCAACGGCGTTGAATCCTTTGGGTTTAACGCGGCCATCGCGCGGCTTTATGCCTTTACCAACGTCCTGTCCAAGTCACAGGCCGGATCAGGGACCAAACGGCAGGCCGCGATGACGCTTGCGCAGCTCATGGCGCCAATGACCCCGCATTTGTCCGAAGAGCTTTGGTCGCTGTTGGGTGGTGAGGGGTTGGTCGTGAATGCGCCTTGGCCGCAAGCCGATGCCGCGATGTTGGTGGAATCCAGTGTAACATTGCCTGTTCAGATCAACGGCAAACGCCGCGCAGAAGTGCAGGTCGCCGCTGATGCTGACAAGGCCAGCGTCGAAGCCCTTGCCTTGGAGGCCGTCGCGCGGCAGCTTGATGGCGCGACCCCAAAGAAGGTCATCGTCGTGCCCGGCAGGATTGTGAACATTGTTATCTGACCCAGCTGTCACCTCGCGCCGCATGGCCCTTCTGGGCCTTTTGGCGCTGGGTGGTTGTGGCTTTGTCCCGGCCTATGGCACCAACGGTGCGGCCGCAGCCCTGTTGGGCCAGGTTGCTGTGACAGCACCGGACACGGTGTCGGGGTTTCAGATACGTCAGCACATTGTAGATCGCCTTGGGACCGTCAAACGGCCCCGATATGCGCTTGCCATTTCAATGGGGCAGGATCGCGTTGCGGCGGCGATCAATAGCGAAGGCGACACCACGCGGCTGAACCTGACCGGTGCAGCCGACTGGACATTGGTGGATATCGCCACCGGGGTCCAGGTGGGGGCCGGAACGGCGAAGACCTTCACAAGTTACTCGGCGACCGGATCAACCGTGGCAACACAGGCGGCCGCCAGCGATGCGCAACGGCGGTTGTCAATTGCCTTGGCCGACCTGATCGTCAGCGACCTGATCCTGGCCCTGCAATGAAGCTGACAGGGAAACAGGCAAACGCCTATATAAAGGCACCCGATGCGGCCCACGCCGGGTTGCTGATCTTTGGTAGCGATGCGATGCGGGTCGCTGCAAAGCGGCAAGAGGCGATTGCAGCGATGGTTGGTCCGGACGCCGAGTCCGAGATGCGCCTCAGCCGGATACCGGCTGCAGATTTGCGCAAGGATCCGGCCCAGTTGATTGACGGGATGAAGGCGCAGGGCTTTTTCCCCGGTCCCCGCGTTGTTTTTGTCGAGGATGCGACCGACGGGATGGCCGCCATTTTCAAGACAGCGCTGGCAGAGTGGGAGCCGGGCGATGCCCGCGTTGTGGCGGTGGCCGGGCCGCTGACCGCGAAAAGCGCACTGCGCAAGATATTCGAAGGCGATTCGCGCACCGTCGCGATTGGCGTTTACGATGACCCTCCGTCGTTTGATGACGTCACTGCGACCCTCGCGGCAGTGGGTCTGCGGGATGTCACGCGTGATGTCATGGATGCGGCGATGGCCCTGGCCAGTAGCATTCAGCCGGGCGATTTCCGGCAGACCATCGAAAAGCTTGGCCTTTACAAACGTGGTGACTCTGAACCGCTAAGCGTGGCCGATCTTGCCGCCTGTGCGCCACAGTCTGCGGACGTCGATGTTGATGATGTGCTTGAGGTGGTGACTGCCGGGCAGGTTGATCAGATTGGCCCGACCCTGCGCGATCTTTACGCCCAAGGTGTAAAGCCGGTCACACTGTGCATTGGCGCGATGCGCCACTTTCGACGCCTGCATCAGGTTGCATCAGATCCCGGCGGCGCGGGGGCGGGTGTCGGGAAATTGCGCCCACCTGTCTTTGGCCCGCGGCGGGACAAGATCGCACGACAGGCCGGCCACTGGGGGCGGGACAAGTTGGAACGTGCAATTACGGCGCTGACGGACACTGATCTGCAAATGCGCTCTGCCAGCCGCGCGCCGGATGGCGCGCTGATGGAACGCACCCTGATCCGCCTGGCAATGATGGCGCGGCGATAGCAGGCAACTGGACATGCAAAAAGGCTGACCCGGCGGGCCAGCCTTTCGCAAAGTACAGTCTAATCGTCAGATTAGAAAGAGCCGGACGCTGCAACCAGAGCAGCCAGCAGGCCCAGAACAACGTAGCCGCTGTTGATGGAACCGGTAGGAGCAACTGGGTCGACAACAACGACGGGTGCTTCCATGATTTCAGGGGCCAGGCCGCCTGCGGTTGCGGCAGAACCTGCAACGGCGATAACAGCGGCAGCGGCAAGAGTTTTCGTGATACGCATAATAATTCTCCTTAGATACAAAACGGGGCTGACTTAAACTAAGTCAGCCCCAAATTCTTTGGTCTAATCGCTAGATTAGAAAGAGCCGGAAGCTGCAACCAGAGCAGCCAGCAGGCCCAGAACAACGTAGCCGCTGTTGATAGAACCGGCAGGAGCAGGCGCGTCTACAACGACGACGGGTGCTTCCATGATTTCAGGGGCCAGGCCGCCTGCAGTTGCTGCGGAACCAGCGACAGCGATAGCAGCTGCAGCAGCGAGAGTAGTAGTAATGCGCATGTCGGTACTCCAATTAGATGCACTTTGATTGACGATCACGAATTGTCTATCGGCGTTTTCGCGTCAAAACAAGCCACTAATTCAATTCTGAGCGTAGTGTGGCGGCTTTAGGGGCGCTCAAGTTGCAAGAATCCGGTGCCTGGTGACACGGCTTGGCTGCTCTTTATGATAGCGCCACCAGTAGACAGCCAGTAAGTATTTGAAAATGCTAGTGTTTCGCCCCGGCAAGACTCTGTAAACTTCCGTGTTGGCGTGACTTTGCCCAGAATTTCGACGTTTTCCGCGCCATCTAAAACGATGCTGCACTGCAACAGTTCCGTTGAAATTTGGTCCAGCCCGTCCAAAGTCTCGTGCACGCGACTGCCGTTTCCACCGCCAGCGGCAAGCGCCTCGCGGATTCCCGTCACCTGCGCTGCGATCAAATCGCGGGGGAATCCCCGTGTGGCGACAATGATTCCATTTTCCAGTGTGACGGTCACATTGTCCGCGCTAAGCCAGGTCACCCGGTTGCCATTGGTGCCGCCCATCACGAGCGAGGCGACCGAGTTTCCGCCATAGGCGGTCACCAGAAGAAACGCGCCCGGATTCGCATCTGCTTGCGCCCTGCTCAATGGGGGCTGTGCGGGTCCGGTCGCTGCGGCGCCGCCAAGCCGCGCCTTTACAACACCAAGAAAGCCCTTTGCGGCGCTGTTTTCGTTCAGTGGGCCACAGGCCGATAGGACAGCCAGTGCCGCCACAACCTTAAAAATAGATTTCATCGCCAGAAGCGTCCCCAGGTATCGGTCAAATCGGCCTGATGGCCGTCGCGGACAATTTCATATAGCCGGCCGTCCACATCCAGGCGCGCGCCGCCGTCGCGTGACAGGGATTGCAGGGTGGTGCTGACATTGCGCCGTGACGGTGTGCCGACAAAATAATCGTAGGGGATCGTGACCCTGATACCCTTGTCAAAAGAGCCTTCGCCAAAGTCGTCAAACGGCATGTCGGTCAAGGTGACATAGCCGCCAATCTTCCAGCCATTTTCAAATTCACGATCCAGTGCAAATGTCGCACCCCAATCCCCGGCAAGATAGCGTCCCACGTCAAGTTGTGCCTGAAATCCGCGGCCCAGATCGTAGTAGGCCGACAAGTGGCCGGTCACGACGTCATAGTCGCCGACCTCAACACGGTCACGGGTGCCCGGTGTCGTCTCGTAAAGGGCAAAGCCAAGGCCCATGTCCTGATCACGCATCATGGTGTAGTTCAGCTCTGCCCCAAGGGCGAGGCGGCTATCCACTGGTTTCCACAGCAGTTCGCCAGACACGCCGCCGTACATCCGTTCAAGATAACCGGCAGTGATCCGCCCATAGAGGTTCTCGCCCGGGCGGCTGTAATGGGTCACCGTCAAATGTTCGAGCGTTGGACCGCCATGGCGCCCAAAGAATGCCGTGTCGGTGCGAACATTGACGTAATCATTTGGATTGTCAAAGAAATCCAGCGGTTCTTGTTCACCCAGCGCAGACTGCTGGATGCGGCCAGAGACGATCAGATTCGGTGCAATCTGGTACTGTGCGTCAAACGACAGCCCCACATCGGCACTGATCGGGTCGCCCTTGTTGAACAGGATCAACGCCATATAGGGCGCGATGCCCCACTGAAAACGCGGCCCATCGACCGGGTTGAAGACCAGCCCGTCATCGCTGCCAGCCGCACCAAATGAGGTGCGCGACAGAAGGGCATCGGTCGCCCCGACGCGATTTTCCAACGCTTCGATGTCGCTGCGGCGCAGAGTTGTTGCGGAAAGGGGGATCCCCTCCCGCGCGGGCTCCATGATGAAGGTGTTGACCGATGGCGGAATGATCTGCGTCATCATCCGCGCAGCGCGTCCCATGGCCTGCGCCTCAGAGCGGAAGCGGTTGTTTTGGTAGCGGAGCCGGGCGGTACGGTCTGTGATCTCAAGCCCCAAAAGGTCGATCCCTTCAACCGCCAGAAGCTGGGTCAGCCCCGCCCGGACAGCCGGTTCCGGCTGTTTCGCCTGATCCCAGGTCAGCGCCGCCCGTTGGTTTGCATCCCGTACGCGCACGGGTGCAGGGGCCGGGTCAAGTCCCGACAACGTGGGGCGGTCAGTCGGGTTGATGACAAAGGTTGCTGTCGCGGCAATTTCGGTGCCGTAGAGATAGGCGAGGCTGACCTCTGTGCCTGGACGTGGCCGCCACGTGACCCCAAAGTTCCATGGCGATTCATGATCAACCGCAGGTGTGAAGGTTTCAACCGGGTAGCTGATGGACGAATATTCCGCTTTCACGCCAAGTGTCGGGTTGATCTGGTATTCCAGCCCCCCAAACAGAGCGGCGTCGCCCCGAAAGAATGAATTGGCAGCAATTGTGCCGCCGTTGCCTTCGCCGGGCTCATCGGCAAACTCGCGGTCGACATAGGCTGGGCGGGTATCAAACGCGCTGCTGATCACGCCAAGCGGATTGTCAAAACCGTTCTGTGTGCCCATGCGGCCCCAGCCGATACCGCCGGTGACAATCAGGTTTGATCCAAATGACTTGGACCCAACGACATATTCTGAACTGAACCGCCCGGTGCCCAGGAAATCGCGCAGGCCAATTGCGACAGCGGGCAAGTAACGGGATTCATCGGTGAGGCGGTATTGCAGATCAAAACTGCGGTCAAACGTTTCATAGGTGTTTGGCACGCCGCCGCCGGGGCGCACGATGCCGTATTGGTCGACCGAAGCGTAGCGGAACGACCCCGACAATCGGTCCGTCAACTGGTAGGTAAAACTGGTCTTGTAGCCACCGCTGCCCGCGTAGCTGAGCGTGGCTGCGATTTCGCTTGGCGCAGCACTCTCAGCGGTGGGCATTTCCAGCAGGCCCGGCGTCCCGAAAAAGGTATAGGACGGTCCGTTGTCCTGCGCGTGAACGCCACTTGCCAGCGCTGTCAAAAGCGCGGCGTAGCCGACTGTCTGACCATACCGTTTGCGCATGCCGCAACCCCCGTTTTAGATGCTTGAATTGTGTCTAACCTGAGTGACTCCAGATTGGAATCGTCAAAATGAAAGACGGGCGGGCTGTTGCCTTAGTGGCCCAACCACCGCAACGCGCCTTGTGCCGCCCATCGCCCCGTGGCCAGGCATCCGGTGATCAGATAGCCGCCGGTCGGGGCCTCCCAATCCAGCATCTCGCCCGCAGCAAAGATGCCGGGGCGCGCGGTCAGCATCAGCTCGTTGTTCATGGCCTCAAACCGCAGTCCGCCAGCGGTCGAAATGGCCTGGTCCAACGGGCGCGGCCCGTCATGGCATACAGGTAGGGATTTGATCACCGGCGCAAGCTGCGCCGGCAAGGGGCGGCCCCATTCATGGAGCAGCGCGATCTTTGTGGGGCCAAGCCTGAGAGACTTGCGCAAGCGGTTGGAAAGGCTTGATTTTCCGTACGGCTTGGCCAGCGCATCCGCCACCTGCGCATTGGTTAGATCAGGACAGAGATCCAACGTCAGAGGCGCGCCATCCCGGACCATGGCAGAGACGTCATAAATCCCGCCCCCCTCGATCCCGGTTGACGACAGAATAAATTCACCGCGCGATGAGACGCCATCAGCCGTCAGGCAAATGCCCTTGACCGGCTTGCCGATGTGCGGCGCCATGTGTTCGGACCATTTGACCTTTAGTCCCATATTGCTGGGCTGAAACGGTGCGGTGTCATCGAGCCAAGCAGACCAAGCCCCGTCAGAGCCCAGACGCCGCCACGATGCGCCGCCCAGTGCCAAAATTGTGACATCTGGCAGGTCTTCAATCGCGCCATCGGGGGTTTCAAAGCGCAATCCGTCGTCCGACCAACCGGTCCAACGCCACCGCGTATCAACACTGACACCAAGGTCACCCAACCGCTGCATCCAGGCGCGCAACAGCGGAGACGCCTTCATCGCCTTCGGGAAAACCCGCCCGGTCGTCCCGATGAAAATCTCTTGCCCCAAGCCCTTGGCCCAATCCTTGACCTGCGCGGGACCAAACGTCGCAAGGGCTTCGCCCATCGGCGTGGGCAATGGGCCGAACCGGTCAATAAAGGTTTGCTCTGGTTCATCTTTTGTCAGATTCAGGCCAGACTTCCCCGCCATCAGAAATTTGCGCCCGACCGATGGCATTGCATCTGCAATGCGGACCGAAAGCCCTGCCTGCGCCAGAACTTCTGCTGCCATCAGACCTGCGGGGCCGGCACCGATCACGCGGGCGGTTTTCATTCCGGCAACTGGCCTTTGAGTTCCACGACGCGATGAGGATAGGGAATTTCGATGCCCGCATCCTTGAGGGCGTTCCAGATCAGGAACAGCACGTCCGAGGCATATTTATTCTTGCCATCGTCGATCCCCTCGACCCAGAATTCCACACCAAAATCAATCCCGCTATCGCCAAATCCGCGCAGCTCACAATCGGGCGGTTCCGGCGTGTCCAGCACGCCGGGATGCTTGGCGACGGCGGCCTCAATCAATGCCGGAACCTTATTGATATCAGTGTCATAGCTGACCGAGAACGGCACTTCGAGACGGTTGGCGGAACCGGAATCAGAATAGTTCACCACGCGGGTGGTGATGAAATCCTCGTTCGGTACGACGATCCAACGGCCATCATAGGTTTCAAGGATCGTGGCGCGGGCGGTCATCTTGATAATCGTGCCCGCCTCACCCCCGTCAAGTTCCACATAATCCCCGACGGTCGCCTGTCCTTCCAACAGCAGGATTACCCCGGAGATGAAGTTCGAAGCGATCTTTTGCAGGCCGAATCCAAGACCGACACCCACCGCACCACCGATGATTGCGAGGCTTGAAAGACTGATGCCCATGATGTTCAGCAAGAGCAGGAACGCGAGTCCGAATATGGCAAATTCCGCTGCTTTTACAGACAGTTGCCGTATCGCCGGACGCATCGGCTGCTTTTCGATATAGGCGGCGGATTGGCTGTTGGTCCAGGAGCCGAACCAGAACAGGAGGCTGCCGGCGATGATGCCGCGGACGAGCGCCATCGCCGAGAACCGGATATTGCCAAGGCCCACAACGGTTTCTTCCAGAAACAGGGTGGCGTCGTCCAGCACGTTCAGGGCGTAAAGCGCAGCGATGGGCACCAGAACATATTTCGCCAGCAACCGCAGGAAAGGTTCCTTGATGATCCGATTGGCCAGCGCGCGGGCGGCGAGGAACAGGAAGACCCGTTTGCCAAAGGCGATCACCGCACCCGATCCAAACAGGCTGCGGGTGACCTGCTCACCTACTGCCGTCAGGCCATAGGCCAGCAACGGCAGCAAAAGTGGCAGGAATATCAATAGGTAACGCCGCGCCTGCGCGATGATGGAGGTCGCATCCGGGGCCGGATCCAGCAGGTTTCGCAACCGCTTTGACAGTGTGCGATTGATCAGCATCGCCAGAATATAGGCGGTGATCAGGAGTGCGAATTGCGACCAGGCCGCAGGCGAAAGCAACCAGTTTTGTGCAATCTCAAGACCCTGGTTCAGGTAGTCCTGAAACGTGTCAATCAGTTCCGGATCCATCAACATCCCCTACGCGCGCAAAGATGACTTGGTGTGCCGTGTGGATACGGTTAACGCAAGTGTAGCGCTACGTACGCCCGATTCCGGGTGATGCACAATCCATACACATCCTGCAAACAACCCATGCAGACGATTTCATGAACAGCCGTTAACCTTGATGGCGGCCTGTCACGCCAATGCGGCGATCAATTGCGGATGCAAAGTGCCACCGGCGATGACCCCATCGGTCTGGGGCGTCGCATTGTTAAAGCGCAGATCGTCCCCCGTGCGAGTGGTTGCCTTGCCGCCCGCCTCGGTCACGATCAGCGCACCGGCGGCGATGTCCCATTCCCATGTCGGGCGAAGTGTCAGCATTGCGTCAAACCGGCCCATCGCAGCCAGACACATCCGATAGGCGAGCGATGAGCGGAAGCTGCGCTGAAACGGCGGCACCATGCCATTGGCCCAATGTTCGGGGCGCACATTCGGTTTGGTTGCAAGCACCGTCGCGGCGGCCATGTCCTGCCCGGTTGCCGTTGCAATCGCCGCACCGTTCAAAAAGGCCCCCTGCCCGATTTCGGCATGAAAGGTCTGTTCGCGCACCGGCATCGCCACCACAGCAGCGACGGGTCTGCCATCTTCGACCACGGCGATCGAATGACCCCAGTCGCGCCCGCCCTCGATAAAGGCGCGGGTGCCGTCAATCGGGTCGATGATGAACTGCCGCCGGGTCGACAAGCGTGCCGGGGAATCTTCGGTTTCTTCGGACAGCCAGCCATAGTCGGGCCGGGCGCTGCGCAGACGATCCGAGAGCATGGTATTGACCGCAAGATCAGCCGCCGTCACCGGACCGGCACCGTCAGCCTTGTCCCAGATGTCGGGGTCCTGGCGAAAATAGCTTTTCGCGATCTCACCGGCTGCACCCGCAACGTCGAGCAACAGTGGCAGGTCACTCTCCGGCAAGGGTGAGACCTTCGACCAGAATCGAGGGGACGATATGGCTCAGATGCGGACGGGCATCATTGGCGGGAGTCATGCGCAACAGCATGTCGCGCAGGTTGCCTGCCACCGTGCATTCGTTGACCGGTGTGGTGATCTCTCCGTTTTCGACCCAGAAACCGGAGGCACCGCGCGAATAATCGCCTGTGTTGGGGTTGATCGTGGCCCCGATCATGGAGGTGATCAGCAATCCGGTACCCATATCGCGCAGCAGGTCATCGCGGGTGGCGCTGCCTTGGGTCAGGGTCAGGTTGGTTACGCTTGGCATCGGCGGCGCGGCGGTGCCGCGCGCCGCGTTCCCGGTTGAGGGCATGCCAAGTTTGCGGCCATTGGCAAGGTCGAGGGTCCAGCCGGTCAACACGCCATCGTCGATGATTGCGCGGCGCGCCGTGGGCAGCCCTTCGGCGTCAAACAGTTTTGACGAAAAGGCGCGTTTGCGGTGGGGCTCTTCGATCAGTGACAGGCCCTTGGGCAAGACTTGTTCGCCGAGCGCATCGCGCAGCCAACCCGATCCGCGCGCGATGGTCGCGCCGCTGACGGCCTGCACCAGATGGCTGATCAGGCTGCTTGAGATTCGTTCGTCAAAGACCACCGGATAGGCCCCGGTTTTGGGCCGATTTGCCCCGGCGCGGGCAACGGCGCGGGCGGCGGCCTGCTGTCCAATTTCGGCGGCGTCGCGCAGATCAGTCTGAAAGATGCGGCTGTCATAGTCGTAGTCGCGTTCCATATCCGTGCCGGTTCCGCTGATCGCAACGCAGGACAGGCCGCGGTCGGACCGGGTGTAACCGGCTGAGAATCCGTTGGAGGCCGCGAGGTGAATGCGGCGGCGGGAATAACCGGCAGAGGCTTGCTGCACCTGGCTGATGCCCTTGTTTTCAAGGGCTGCTGCCTCGGCCCGGACGGCATCGGCCTGCAGCGCAGCCGGGTCCGGTTCGGCAGAGGCGTCAAACAGTTCAAGCGCCGCGGTATCGGTATCCGTGGCCAGTTGGCTGGCATCTGCCAGGCCTACATTGGGGTCTTCGGGGGCGATCCGCGCCATGGCAACCGCGCGTTCGGCCATCTGGCGCAGGGTGTCGGGTTTGGTGTCAGAGGATGACACGCAGGCCTGCCGCTGGCCGACCAGCACGCGCAGGCCGACCTCGACCCCTTCAGCGCGTTCGGCATGTTCCAGCGCGCCGCCGCGCACGTCGATGGAGATTGACGTGCCATCAATCGCAAGCGCATCGCTGGCGTCTGCCCCGGCTTTGCGGGCCGCGTCCATGAGGGCCTGGGTAAGATCGGAAAGCTGGGTCATGCCGGGGTGTCCTTTGCGCTGTCAGTTGACGTAGTCCGCCATGGGCCGCGCTGCAAGTGCCGGCAGCGGCTGATCACCGGCCTGCCGGCCATCGGTCTTGATGGTCTGGACAGAAAGGGTGTGGTGCAGGCGGGCGGTGGTGCCCGCCTGCAGGGGGCTTAACGCATGCGCTGGCCGTTGAGGTAAACGCCGCCTTCGGCGTCAACCTCGACCGTGGATTCAAGGGCATCATCCCCGGTTGACTGCGCAAACATGCCCATGAACATGCGGCCCATGCCCGCCTGATCCTCGGGCAGGAGACCCGCGCCGACCAATTGGTCAATCATGCCATTCAGCCCAGTGGCTTTTGCCGTTGCCGACCCTTCGGGCCGTGGCATGCCGCCAAAGGTGGCCATGTCGGAATTGTCGAACGTAAACGCCCCGGATGCGGCCACCATCGCTCCCAGCGCGGTCATATCAATGGCGTTGATGTCGAGGCTTTCGATTGAAATCGGCGGCATGGCCCCGGTCTCGGACATTTCCATCAGCGCAGGGATGTTGAGGGTATCGAGCCCCCAGCCCAGGGTCCCGCTGACGTCAAAAACCAGATCGGCGGGCGTGCGATCAAGCGCGGCGGCAGGGTCAAACATGCCCCAGAGACCGTCTGACAGCTCAAGTCCGGTAAGCGAAATCGCATAGCTGAAAGGCTGCGGATCGTCGCTGGCGACCAGCGGGATGGCGACATTGATCATTGATCCTGCAATGCTGAACGAAAGCGGCACGGGAAACATGTTCTGGTCGGACATCTCGATCGCCGCGTCCGCGCCTTCACCGATAATGGCAAAGCCGCTTTCGTCGATGGTCATGCGATAGTTGCTGGGCCCCATGATCTGCAACTGTTCGCTTGAGGGTTCGCCGCCAAAGGTGGTTGTCGTGGAGCTGGTCGATCCTCCCGAATCAAAGGTCATGTCGACGGACAACCCGGCCTTGAGCGCGGGTGTCAGATCAAGGATGTTGATGTCTGGCGGGAAAACCGCCGTTGCCTGCACGCTCATCGAGTCTGAATTGGTGGTGCTGGACTGGCCAATCGCATCAGCGGTGAAGCTGGCGATTGTTGTTGTCGCGCCGTAGGTCATATTCGAGGTCATGGTGACGTCGCCGTCGACCGTCACGCGGGACTCACCGGCATAGCCGGCGCTCTCCATGGCGACGGTCACGTCGAAGTCTTCGCCCGGCACTACGAGGTTATTCAGGATCGCCTCGTAACTTGAAAGGTCTGACACATAGGTGACGTCACGCGGTTCACCCGAGGCAACAATCTGCATTCCGGGCTGCGACACGGCAACATCTGCAGTGATCGGGCCATCCATCTGTGGAATCGTCGCGGTCACCTCGATCAGATAGGTGTCGGGCATTGAAATGCTGACGGTGCCGTCACCCAGATCGACCAGCGTCATGTCTGGCAGCGTCATGCGCACGCCACCTTCGATGACCGGGAATGTCACGGCGAGGACAGCATCGGTCACGGTGAATGTATCACCGCTGCGCGCGGTGGAGCCGGACATCTCTGCGCCCCAGGCGCCATAGAGGGCCTGCATATTTGTCCAGACGTCCTCTGCTGCGACATCGGCCATTGCAAGACCCGGGACCAGCAGAAAGGGGATGGCAAGACTGCTCTGTTTCATAATTTTTTCCTGTGTTGAATCAATAAGGCCCCGCGCAGGCGTTTGCGCGGGGCCCCTGTGAGTATCGTTTATTGAATGCGTTGGCCGTTGGCGAGCACATGACCCTGTTCGTTCACCTCGATCGTCGAGGTGAGCTGATCATCACCCACGGTGCGGGCAAACATGCCCATCATCATGCGGCCCATCATCGCCTGATCTTCGGGCAGCAGGCCCATCTGGACGAGGCTGTCAATCAGTGCATTGGCACCGTTGATGTTGATGGTCACCTCACCCTCGGGACGTGGTACGCCGGGGATGGTCTGCATATCCGAATTGTCGAAGGTAAATCCGCCGGTGCCATCAACCGTTGCACCCGCTGCGCGGACATCCAGAACGTCCAGATCAAGGCTGTAGATTTCACCGGGAATTGCACCGGCATCAATCGCGGCCGCCTCTTCGGGGTTGGTGAGGTCAAAGAACAGCTTGGCCATGCCGGATACCGCCATCTTGATCGTAATCGGATCATGCGACAGCGCCCCGGTCGGGTCACCGAGCATCCAGATTTCGTCATTCACGGAAATTTCGGCAAGTGTAACGCCAAAGCTGAAATCAGTAGGCCCTTCGGTTTTGGACAGCGGCATCATCAGCGAGATGCCGTATTGCGCTGCCGATACGTCAACCGGGAATGGCAAATCAGGCACCTGCATCGCGAGGGCCAGATCATTGGTCAGCACATCATAGAGGATGCCGTCGCGATCCAGCGCGACACTGACGGCCGTCGCGCCGGTGCTGGCCGTCCCGGCGACCTCATCGTTGCCTTCGTTGATATCAAACAGATAGTCGCCGCTTTGCAGGCCGTAGTTCGCACTGATCGCAAAGTCAGAGGCAAAGATGCTTTCGGGCTGTTCAAAATCGAGCCCCTCGGGCAGATCAATCTGGGCATCGACAAACAGGCCATTGATCTTGCCTGACATCAGAATTTTAGCGTCTTCCTCTGGCGCGGCGACGTCAACGAGGATGTCAGCCGAATCCATCGTCAGGCCGTAATCAAAGTTGCGCACCTCGCCTTCGGTCACGGTGTAATTTCCGGCGATGCCATTGGCGACCAGACGCGCATCGCCTTCGACCACGTTTCCGGCATCAAGGATTTCGTCGATCTGGATCCCGTATTGGTTTGCGGTCACGTCATAGCTGATCGCACCGGGGGTGCCGCTGGCCGTGATCGACAGGCCGGTCTGGTTGATCGACATTTTGACGCCGTTGTCGGGCCCTTCCATGATCGAGATCGGATAGGTTGCCGGCATTTCGATGGCCACCGTACCGTCGCCGTTTTCGGTGAATATCATGGTGCCAAGGTCTGCTTCGACCTTGGTGCCGTCTTCTTCGACGGACAGCATGAGGCCGGACACGGTGACAGTGTCACCCGACACATCCTCGGAGCCTATCGTGATGCCGTCTTCGCCATAAAGGGCCATGTTGCCCTTCCAGTTTTCCCAAACCTCGGCGGCGGTCACATCGGCCATCGCTGCGCTGCCACTCATCAGCGCGGCGAGGCAAACCCCGGTCTTGATTGTTTTCAAATGCGTCATCTGTGTTACCTCTTCTGAAATGCTGTCGTTATCGTCCGCCGCCTGTGAGGTGGGGTCAAGGTGGGGAATTCTTGACCTTGAGAATATGACCGTAGAATGGCGATCAAAAGGGAGAGTGATGAAAAACTTCGAATTCGCTGGAAAATCAGTGCTTATTTCCGGTGCGAGCCGGGGAATCGGGGAGGCAACGGCGCGCGCCTTTGCCGAAAACGGGGCCAATGTCGTGCTTTTGGCGCGCAGCGGCGACGCGATTGCGCGCATTGCGGGCGAGATCGGCGCACAGGCGCTGGCGATCCCTTGCGACGTGTCGGACTATGGCGAGATGGCGCAGGCCGTGGCCAAGACCAAGGAGGTTTTTGGCGGTCTGGACATCCTGATCAACAACGCGGGCATGATTGACCCGATCGGGCATCTGTCAGAGACCGACCCGGCAGCCTGGTCAAAGACCATCGACGTCAACCTGAAGGGTGTGATGCATGGGATGCGCGCGGTGATGCCCGACATGATCGCGGCGGGCACTGGCACGATCATCAATATTTCATCCGGTGCCGCGCATGGCCCGGTTGAAGGGTGGTCGGCCTATTGCAGCTCAAAGGCGGGGGTCTACATGCTGACCCGCATGGGTGACAAAGAGGGACGCGCGGCAGGGCTGCGTGTGCTGGGTCTGTCACCGGGCACCGTGGCGACGCAAATGCAGCGCGAGATCAAGGCATCGGGCATAAACCGGGTCAGCAAGCTGGCATGGGAGGACCATATCCCGCCTGAATGGCCGGCCCGGACATTGATGTGGATGTGCACCGCGGCGGCGGACGCGCATCTGGGCGCGGATGTATCCCTGCGAGAAGATGACATTCGCCGTGCGGCGGGTCTGATATGATCCAGATCACACGCGAGGATGATTTGTGGATCGTCACGCTGGATCGCCCCGACAAGGCCAATGCGCTGAACGCGGATATGCTGGCCGAGCTGGTGGGCATCTTCAAGATTGCCGCGGCGGCCAAGGCGGTGATCCTGACCGGAAACGGGCGGGTTTTCAGCGCCGGTGCGGATCTGGATGCGGTGGCGGGCGGGTTGGCGACAAGCCCGCTTTGGGAGGAGCTGTCAGCGGCAATCGCTGCCCTGCCCGGTCTGACAATCGCTGCGCTGAACGGCACACTGGCCGGGGGCGCCTTTGGCATGGCGCTGGCCTGCGACATGCGCATCGCGGTGCCAGAGGCGAAGTTTTTCTATCCGGTGATGAAACTTGGATATATGCCGCAGCCGTCCGATCCCAAGCGGCTGAGGGCCCTGGTCGGGCCGGCGCGGGCCAAGTTGATCCTGATGGCCAGTCACAAACTGACTGCTGACGAGGCACTGGACGCGGGGCTGGTTGATGGCGTTTTTGAACGCGACGCGCTGATGTCCACGGCGCGCGACCTTTGCGCTGCCGTGCTTGGCGCGGACCACGTACATATCAGCGCGATCAAGGCGTTGATCTGACAACCGCCTGCCGCGCTGCACTTTGGATTGTGCAAAGTGCAGCGCGCGCATAGATTACCGGCGAAAGCAATCATAGCGAAAGTACCCCATGACCCAACGCCTGCACCTTGTCTTTGGCGGAGAGCTGATAGACCCCACCAAGAACGCGTTCAAGGATGTCGACGCGATTGATATCGTCGGCATGTTTCCCAACTACGAAGCCGCTTACAACGCTTGGAAAGGCGCGGCGCAGCGCACGGTCGATAACGCGCATATGCGGTATTTCATTGCGCATATCCACCGGCTGCGTGATGAGGGCACCGAGGCCTCGCCGACCGAAGAACTGGGCAACTAGGGCGCGATGGCGCAGCTGGGATCGCAAGTGTCATACGGCAATACGATCTGGTTGCGCTGTGGCGATCCGTCCCGATTGGGCGCGATTGCGGCGCTGGCCGCGCGGGTACAGGGCGAAGGCGACCCGGTGCGGTTCCGGGTGACGCTGGCGCGTGCCACCGGCGATCACATGGCCCATCCGCAAGGCGGGCGCGAGATCCGCGCGTTTCTGGCGCGCGAACGGCCGCTGTTTGCGATCATGGTGGGTGGAACGCTGGATGCGGCGACCCTGTCGGGCTGTGCGGCAATCAATGTGCCGGTGATCGCGATTGATGCGCGCCCGGACACGCTGCGCGAAATGACCGGCGGGTGGTTTCGCGCAAAGCCCAAGCCGATGCTGGCCGGGATCGCGGCGGCCTTTGTGTCCAACCCGGAATATGCCCGCCGGATGCAGGACCTTGGCGCGCCGGGCGACAAGGTCGCCATTGGCGGCCCGCTTGAAGAGGGCGTGACGATCCTGGCGCACAACGAGGCCGAACGCCACGAGATCGCGCAGAGCCTGCGCAATCGCCCGCTTTGGCTGGCCCGTGCCACAACCGTGGCCGAGGCCAACGTCCTTGCCAAAGCGCATCGCTATGCCGCGCGCCGGTCACATCGGTTGCTGATGCTGGTGACGCCAGCGCTGAGCCGGGATGGGGCTGACATTGCCCGCAATCTGCGTGACGCGGGCTTTCAGGTTGGACTGCGCAGCGAGGGAGAGGAACCGGAAGAGGCGATGCAGGCCTATGTCGCCGATCTTGAGGGTGAAGACGGCTTGTGGCTCAGGCTTGCCCCGATCTGTTTTGCCGGTGGGACGCTGACCCGCGGCGCGGCCAACGATCCGTTTGAATCGGCGGCGCTGGGGTCGGTTGTGGTACATGGCCTGAATACGCAACCCTATGAGGATCGCTTTCAACGGCTGTTGCGCGCGGGGGCAAGCCTTTGCATCGCGGACGCCAACAAGCTGGGCGAGGCGGTTGAGACGCTGCTGGCAGCTGACCGCACCGCAGAGATGGCCACGGCCGGTTGGGAGGTCACATCCAGTGGTGCCGAGATCAGCAATCGGGTGATGACCCTGATCCAGGACCGACTTGATGCGGTGGGCTACTGAATGCCTGCGCCGTCGTTCTGGTTTACCGATCCGGAGCACCCCGCCTGGCAGGCGCGGCTGCTGAGCCCGCTGGCGCAGGTCTATGCGGCGGCAACCGCCGCGCGGAACAGACGGCCAGCGCAGCACCGCGCAGGTGTCCCGGTCATCTGCATCGGTAACATCAACGTCGGCGGCACCGGCAAGACCCCCACGGCGATTGCAATCGTTGAGCGTTTACAACGGCTTGGCGTGACAGCGCATGTCGTGTCACGCGGCTATGGCGGGTCAGAAACCGGGCCGTTGCAGGTCGATCCGACACGCCACGGGGCGGATGCGGTGGGGGATGAACCGCTGCTACTGGCGGCCCTCACACCGACATGGGTCGCCAAGGACCGCGCCGCAGGTGCGCGCGCGGCTGAGGCAGCGGGCGCGGCGGTGATCCTGCTGGATGACGGATTTCAGAATCCTGCCGTGGCCAAGGATCTGTCGATCGTGGTGGTCGATAATCATCGCGGTTTTGGCAACCGTCGTGTCCTGCCAGCGGGACCATTGCGCGAACCCGTGGCGGCCGGTCTGGCACGGGCCGATTTGCTGCTGGCGATTGGCGGCGCTGAAACACGCGCCGTCATCCACCCGACCCCGGACCTGCGCGGCACGCTGGTGCCGCTTGTCACCGGGATGCCCTGGCAGGATTTGCGGTTTTTTGCCTTTGCCGGGATCGGGCATCCTGAAAAATTCTTTGCGACATTGCGCGCCATGGGGGCCGATGTCGTCAAGACCGAGGCGCTGGAAGATCACCAGCCGCTGAGTGACACGCTGATGGCGCGAATCGAGGCCGAAGCCATCGCCCGGACCGCACAGATGGTCACAACGGAAAAGGACGCCGTGCGATTGCCCGACGCCTTTCGCGCCAAAGTCCTGACGTTGCCCGTGCGGTTGGAGCTTGATGACTGGGGGCCGCTGGATGCGGCCCTTGCCAGATTGGGTTTCGCAGATTAGCCCGCGATTTTATCGTCAAGCAGCGTCTGGAAGTCAGCGAGAGGCATGTTCGACATCTTTTCGCCATCGATGATGAACGTCGGAGTCGAATTGATATCGTCGTTTTCCCGGTTGGTTTCATACCAGTTCACAAGACTTTGCGCGAAATCGCCATCAGACATGCAGGCGGTCATCGTTTCATCGTCGATCCCGGCAATCTTGCCAATTTTCTGAAGCTCGGCCGCGATGGTCGCGGGATCGCCCGATGCGGTCCAGTCACGCTGCTTTTCGTAGATCAGGTCCGCGATGCCGAAGAACCGCGCTTCGCCACCGCAGCGGGCGACCATGGAGGCCCAGAGACCGAAGCGGTCAAAGTAGACTTCGCGGTAGATGAACCGCACTTTGCCGGTTTCGATGTAATCCGTCTTGAGCTGTGGAAAGACGTTGCTGTGGAACGACGCGCAATGCGGGCAGGTAAAGCTGGCGTATTCGATGATTTCGATGGGTGCATCGGCAGACCCCATGACCATATCCTGAATTTCAACGGTGCCGCTTGCCTCTTGCGCGTTGGCCATGCCCACCAGAAGCGGTGCGGAATCCGGCGTTGCCCGGTTCAACATTGCCGCGCCGCCTAGGACTGCGGCCGCGCCGCCAGTCAGCATGAGTGTTCTACGATCCATAAAGTAACCTCTGGATTAGGATTTGTGTTTGGTTAGGACATTGGTTGCCAGAACCTCAAGTGCAAGGCGCAAATCGTCGCTGGCGATATCTTGGGCGACTTTCGCCGCTTCGGCCCTGATGGCAGGGTCGGGTGTTCTGGCGGCTTTCGGGGCCTGTTGAAAGGCGACCCGCCCTTCGGCAAAGCCGGTGGGCGCGGTCTGGGTGATCCGTACACGCGAAATCGCGCGGTAGCCGTAACAGGCATTCACCTTTTCGCGGATCTGTTCCTTTTGCATTTCAATCATCGGGGCCATGGCCCCCGTGGTCAAAAGTGTCAGCGTCGCGCCCATGCCACCCTTGGCATAGGACACGTTCACCGGATGCGCGGTTCCGGCGATATCTTCGCCGACAATTTCGGACCAATGTGTCAACAGTCGGGTTTGCGCGAATCCACGCCCCTCACTTGCCTTGCGGATGCGCGTCTGCACCAGCGTCGCGGCGCGGGAAAACCCGCGCGCTTTGTGGGATGAGCGTGGCTGTTTCATCATTCCGGTCTAGTCTATGTCACGCCACAGGCCAAGTCAGGCGACGGTTGAAAACGGGGGATAACTTATGCGTGAGCGCGCGGCGACATTGTTGCAATGGTATGATGTCCACGCCCGTGTGATGCCCTGGCGTGTCGCGCCGCAGGATCGCGCAAGTGGTGTCCTGCCCGACCCCTATGGCGTCTGGCTGTCCGAGGTGATGCTGCAGCAGACAACGGTTGCCGCTGTGCGTGAATATTGGCGTAAATTCATGACCTTGTGGCCAAACGTCACCGCGCTTGCGGCGGCAGAGGATGCCGATGTCATGGCCGCCTGGGCGGGCTTGGGGTATTATGCGCGGGCGCGCAATCTGCTGAAATGTGCCCGCGCAATTGTTGCGGACCACGGTGGCGTGTTTCCGGCGGATCGGGCAACCCTGCTGACGCTGCCTGGCATTGGTCCCTATACCGCCGCGGCGGTGTCCGCGATTGCCTTTGACCGGCCCGAGACTGTGCTGGACGGCAATGTGGAACGGGTGATGGCGCGGCTTTTTGATGTGCATGATCCGCTGCCGGGGTCAAAACCGCAGCTATTGGCCCGTGCGGAGGCGCTGACGCCGGATACCCGGCCGGGCGATTATGCCCAGGCGGTAATGGATCTTGGCGCGACCATCTGCAGCCCCAAGTCCCCGGCTTGCGGAATATGCCCCTGGCGGGATGGCTGTGCGGCCCGGCGTGCCGGGACCGCGGCAGAGCTGCCAAAGAAATCCCCCAAGAAGAAGATTCCGACACGGCAGGGGATCGCCTATGTCGCGCGGCGCGCCGATGGCGCATGGCTGCTTGAAACGCGGCCCGAGCGGGGGCTTTTGGGCGGGATGCTGGGTTGGCCGGGCACCGCTTGGGGCACAGAGCCGGAGCCGGACCCGCCGTTGGCCGCCGACTGGCAGACATTGGCAGTGACCGCGCGTCACACGTTCACCCATTTTCACCTTGAGCTGACGATCCAGACCGCCATCCTGCCCGATGCCGCCACCCCGCACCGCGGCGCCTTCATCGCCGATGCCGCATTTCGGCCCGCTTCTTTGCCTACGGTGATGCGCAAAGTTTATGATCTGGCCAAAGCGACGCTACGCAACGATTGAGCCGCCACCGGCCAGAGTCTAGATTGCCGAAAAACTAGAGACGTGAGCATGACGACAGCCGCCACACAGCTTCCTGTTGAGAAAATTACCTCGGCCCTGCCATTCTGGCTGACATTGGGGTTGATCCCGGTCGCCTGGTTTGCGGCCCTTCAGGGCGGATGGTCGCTGCTGCTTTTGCCGGTCCTGGCCTGGCACCTGACCGCGATCATAGATCTTGTCGGCGGAATCGAGGCCCGCAATGCGGACCCCGGCACCCCCGCGCAGAAACTGACCTGGTATCGCGCGATAACGGTGCTTTGGGTGCCGCTGCAGATCATCACCGTCTTTGGCATTCTGGCCTATGTGACCCGCACCGATCATCTGAACCTGTTTGAAGAATGGGCGCTGTTTGCCACGTTTGGGATCCTGTCCGGCACGATTGGGATCGTTTATGCCCATGAGCTGATGCACCAGCGCCCGAAATACGAACGCTTGCTGGCGGATATCGCGCTTGGGTCCGTGCTCTATGGACATTTCCGCAGCGAACATCTGCTGGAGCATCACCGGTATGTTGCCACCCCGCGCGATGCGGTCACGGCGCGCTACAACGAACATTTCTGGCGCTTCTTCCCGCGGGTTTTGCGGGCGTCGCTGGTGTCCGCGTTCAAGGCGGAAAAGGCGATGCTGGCGCGGAAGGGGTTGCACTGGACCCACCACAGCAACCCGTTCTGGCGCTATTGGGCGCTTGAACTGGGGTTTACGATTCTGGCGTTTACAATCGGCGGCTGGTGGGGGGTGTTCCTGTTCACGGTGCAGGCGTTCTGGGCGGTGTTCCAGCTGGAGCTTGTGAACTACGTCGAACATTATGGCCTGACCCGCAAATATCTGGGCGATGCCAAGTATGAACACGTCAAACCGCGGCATTCGTGGAATGCGGCGCACCGCGCGTCAAACTGGCTTTTGATCAACCTGCAGCGACATTCGGATCATCACTACAAGCCCGACCGGCGTTATCCGCTGCTGCAGAATTACAGTGAGGATGAGGCGCCGCAACTGCCCTATGGCTATCCGGTGATGACAATGGCGGCGTTGTCACCCCGGCTTTGGCGCAGGATCATGAACCCACGGGTCGACGCCTGGCGCGCGCAGTTCTACCCCGAAATCACGGATTGGCTGCCCTACAAGAACGGCACCCACCCCTGGCCGCGCTAACGCGGTTCACGCCCCGCTTTACTTGCTGTGCGATGGGTCCGCGCCCACGCGCACCAGTTGCTTGCCGAAATTGCCGCCTTTGAGCATGGACATGAAGGCCGCGGGGGCGTTTTCCAGCCCTTCGGCAATTGATTCACGGAACACAATCTGCCCGGCGCTGACCATCGGGGCGACGTCCTTGATGAATTCGGGGAACCGGTGGAAGTGATCAAAGATGATAAACCCCTGCACCCGCAGGCGGCGGGTCAGAATGTTGCGCCAGACGGCCGGCAGCGGCTGCGCCGTATCCAGACCCTGACCGGAGTACCAGGAAATCGCACCGCAGACGGCAATCCGCCCATGGGTGTTCATCCGGGTCAGAGCCGCCGCGAGCGTTTTGCCACCGACATTATCAAAGTAGCCGTCAACACCGTCAGGCGCGGCCTGCTTGAGCGCGCCAGCCAATGATTTGGCATCATGGGCGCGGTGATCAAGGCAGGCATCCAGCCCCAGTTCGCGCACCGCAAAGTCACATTTTTCCGCCCCGCCTGCGACCCCGATCACGCGGCAGCCCCTGGCCTTGGCCAGTTGCCCCGCCAGTCCACCCACAGCACCGGTCGCGGCTGAGATCACCATGGTTTCACCGGCCTTTGCTTTCAGGATATCGTTCAGACCGACCCAAGCGGTGATCCCCGGCATCCCCAGAACGCCCAGCGCGGTTGAGATTGGCGCAATCGCAGGGTCCACAACCATCACGCCCGCGCCGTCGCTGATCGCGTGGCTGGTCCAGCCGAACTGGCCCACAACGATCTGTCCGGTACTGAATGCGGGATTGCGGCTGCTGATCACCTCGGCCACGGCACCGCCTTCCATGATCCCGTCAATATCAACCGGAGCGGCATAGGATTTCGCCGCGTCCATGCGCCCGCGCATGTATGGATCAAGCGATAGCCAGATCACGCGGACCAGTATTTGCCCAGCGGATGGATCAGGCAATTGGATCGTTTCCAGACGGAAATTTCCGGCCGTTGGCTGGCCATCCGGGCGGCTGGCCAAAACGATGGATTGGGCTGCTATCATAGCGGTCACTTTCATTTTTGTTGACCTTAGAGCACTGCGCCAAAGAAAAAACCCCGCCTTAAGAAAGGCGGGGGTAAGTTGCGTGCTTGTGGACCTGTCCGGGGGGACAGGCGGGCCACAGGCACCGGCGGTATTCTATTAGTGGTGTTTGGCCATTTCTGCGCGGATCTGCTGGCGCAAAAGGTCGATCGGGACCTTTTGACCGTCACGCTTGAATTGCCAGTATGTCCAGCCATTACAGCTTGGCGCGCCTTCAAGATGGGCCCCAACCTGATGGATCGAGCCCTTGATGTCATCGCCGACAACGGTGCCATCAGCGCGGACCTTTGCCTTGTGGCGGCCATTCATCGACCAGAGCTCTTCGCCCGGGCGCAACATGCCGCGTTCAACCAGAACACCAAAGGCAACCCGTGGTTCGGCCCGTTTGGAGGTCGAAACCTCAAGCGCCTCTTTGTCGAATTTGCGGATCTTGCTCAGGCGCTTTTCGGCAACCTTGCGATAGGCGGCTTCGCGTTCGATGCCGATGAAATCGCGCCCCAGCATCTTGGCAACCGCCCCGGTTGTCCCCGTGCCAAAGAAGGGATCAAGGATCACATCACCGGGGTTTGTCGAGCCGACCAGCAGACGGTGCAGCAGGCTTTCGGGTTTTTGGGTCGGATGGGCCTTGTCGCCGTTTTCATCCTTCAACCGCTCGTGTCCGGTGCAGATCGGCAGCACCCAGTCAGAGCGCATCTGCACGCCTTCGTTCAGCGCCTTGAGCGCCTCGTAATTGAAGGTGTATTTGCTGCCCTCTTCCTTGGACGCCCAGATCATCGTCTCGTGAGCATTGGTAAAACGTTTGCCGCGGAAGTTCGGCATCGGGTTGGACTTGCGCCAGATCACATCGTTGAGAATCCAGAAGCCCTGGTTCTGCAGCTCTGCGCCCATGCGGAACACGTTATGATAGCTGCCGATCACCCAGATCGCGCCATTTGGCTTCAGCAGGCGGCGCGCCGCCTTGAGCCAGGCCTTGGTGAACTTGTCGTAGATCTTGAAGCTGTCGAACTGGTCCCAGGCGTCGTCAACGGCGTCGACCTTGGAATTGTCCGGGCGATGCAGATCGCCTTTCAGCTGAAGGTTGTAGGGCGGATCGGCAAAGATCAGGTCAATAGAGCCTGCTGGCAGGCTGTTCATGACCTCAATGCAGTCACCGTCAAGGATCGTGTTCAGCGGAAGCGTTGCCGCCCCCTGCGTCTTGGTTTTCGTCGTCATTTTCTGCCTCTGGTCCCTGGCGGATTTTCCCGCTCATTGGTTGATCCTAAGATGAGTCAGAGGCGATTCGGTGTAAATAATTTTATTGAATCAATCGCTTAGGTTTTTATCTTGCCACAACATGTTGTGGATGGGTTTGAACGACCGCCGATGATGTTGAGTGACACCGTGGCTTTTGAGTCCCGCTTTGTGTTCTTTGGTCGGATAGCCTGCGTTTTTTGCCCATCCGTAGTGGGGGTGCTGTTGCGCCAAATCCACCATCAGCCGGTCGCGCCACACTTTGGCCACAATTGAGGCCGCAGCGATCGACAGCGACCGGGCATCGCCCTTGATCACGCATTCATGGGGCAGGTCCAGATCGCGGGGCGCCATGTTGCCGTCAATCAGGCTGAAGTCTGCGGGCTGTCGCAATCCGCGCAGGGCACGCGTCATCGCGATATGGCTGGCCCGCAGAATGTTATGGCTGTCAATTTCCGCGACGCTGGCTTCACCGATCGCGACGTCGGCACAGCGCATCAGCTGATCAAAAAGCGCATCGCGCCTTTTTACTGTCAGCTTTTTGCTGTCATTCAGGCCGGCGGGGATGTTGTCAGGGTCGAGCACCACCGCCGCCGCACAGACCGGGCCGGCCAATGGCCCGCGGCCGACCTCATCAACGCCGGCAATCCGCAGAAAGCCGCGTCGCATTGCCGCCTGCTCAAATTCAAAATCTGGTGTGCTCATCCCCTTGAGTGACCAGACCCGCGCGGGTCGCGCAAGCAAAAAAGGGCGCCGGGCCATGTCTGAACCCGGCGCCCCCGTCAGGGCGCGACCACTGGGGCTTTGGTCACGCCCCGATCCTTAGCGGCGGGTGCTTGAAAAGCCCTGCTGACGCAGGCACCGGGGGTCAAAGCCGCGCCGCGCGCCGTCATCGGTCAGGACGCGCACCTCGCATTGGGACGGCAGGCGCGCGAACTGACGATAGTTGTTGCGCAGACAGTGGCGGCCAAACATGTTCTGGGTGCCAAAGCGGGTTTCAACGCGGGTGAAGCATTTGCCCGGCAGGACGCGGGCCCGGTTGGGCAGGATGCCGCCGCGATCGCCACGGTTGTGACGCACCACCGGCGGGTCCTGACGACCGGGGTTGATCCGCGGCGCGTGGGTCCGGGGCTGCACCACCGACGGGGCATATCCATGTGAAAGACCTTGCACCCGGTCGCCGTCATTGGCGTTCTTGATCGCCTGGCCCACCACAACGGCGGCCACGAGGCCAAACAGAAGCTTGCCAAGATCGTCTTCGTCAAATCCGTTCGCCTGGGCGGGTGTCAGTGTCAGGGACAGGGCCGCCACACCAGCAATAAGTGTCTTATACATCATTTCACCTTTCGTTAGCGCGCCCTTGGCAGAGGTGCGGGACGCCCGGTGAAATCAATCTGGGGTCAGCCAGTGTGGCCAAACAATATCGCGGGGTGGTTATCGGATTTCGCGCGGGATAACATGGTGCGATATTGAATATCACAGCGCCGAGGGGCGATATGACCGGCATGACCAAGCTGACGTTTCTCATCCCTGCCCTGTTGATGCTGGCAAGCGGCGCAAATGCTGCCTGTTACGCTGATTACAAGGCCAAGCAAGACAATCCGCTGCGGCTCCATTATGGGGTGGCAGAGGTTTCAGGCGACTGCACAAAGGCGCGCGCTGAACGCCAGCTGACCAATCGGTTGGCCGACGATGGCTGGACGCTGTTGAACGTGCTGGGTGTCTTTGACGATGCCGGGTTAGAGGAACGAAAGGACAGCGCTGGTGAATACTTCCTCCGCTACTGAGGCCCGCGAAATCGGCAACCGGATCGTGATTGGCGGCATTATCGCGATTGTGGCCATCCTGCTGGTGGCCGCGGTCCTGCTGTTTATCAACCTGCCTGACGCCAACGCCTTTAACGCGCGCGTTGAGCAATTGTTCGTTGAGAACGACAATCTGACCAGCGGGGCCGAGATCAAGTTGCTGGAAATACTGGCGCAATCTGGCACGGCATTTTCCGATACGCTATCGTCCTATCGGTTTGTGATCTTCGTGCTGCTGGTCTTTGCGACGGCGCTGCTGATCGCAGCCGTTGCATTTCTGGTCATGCTGGTGGCGCTGAACCGCAGGATGAGCCAGATCGAACGCAAGGGGATCGAGGTCAATTCGCTGCTGATTTCGCGGGATGAAAAGGCCGTTTACCTGAATGATTTCCAGTTCAAGCTGACCGATGCCGCGCTTGAAACACTTTCCGTTCTGGCCGAGGCGCGCATGGATGATGAGGTGCTGTCGGGCGCCCAGATCGAGGGCGTGATTTCAGGACGGGATTCCAGCGATTGCGATGAGGCTGCCGGAGCAACCCGGATCAAGCGCCTGCGCGATACGTTGGGCAACCAGATGGTCAGCGAACTGCTGGTCAAGAATATCGCGCGCAAGGGATACATGCTGGCCATCGACAAGGATGTCATCAAGATGACCTGACCGGCAAGGCATGGTGGACGGAATCGGCCCAACCTGCCCCGGATCACACCCTAGCCGTCAAAAGCTGATCACGCACTGCCGGTGACATGTGCGCCGCGACCCAGCGCCGGTCCGGTTCACGGACAGGGCCGGTTTGGTCATCTGGTTTCCGGAAAGATGTGCGCCTGCGCGGGGTTGAAATCAAAATTTGCCGCCGTGCCCGGTTCCTGGATGCTGTCTTCTGCCAAAGCGGCGATGATTTTTGATCCGTCAGCAAGGGCAACGTCAATGACGGTTTCGCTGCCAAGCCGTTCACTGAGCATGACCTTGCCATGCAGCCTGCCCTGCCCGTCCGTCGCAGGATGCAGATATTGCGGCCGCACCCCCAGCGTAGCCGTTTGCCCCGCCACAAAGTTGCGCCCCTTGTGCGGCACATCAATCTGGTCAAGCGAGGCATTGCTGACCGAGACAGTCGTTTCATTCACGGACCCAACGGTGACATCCATGAAGTTCATCGACGGTGCCCCGAGAAAGCCGGCGACAAACAGGTTTTCCGGCGCGTGGTAAAGCTCCATCGGGGCGCCGGCCTGCATGACCTTGCCATCCTTGAGAACGACAATCTTGTCGGCAAGTGTCATCGCCTCAACCTGATCATGGGTGACATAGATCATCGACGTGCCCAGATCCTGATGCAGTTTGCCAATCTCCATCCGCATATCCATGCGCAAGGCCGCATCAAGATTGGACAGCGGTTCATCAAACAGAAAGACCTTGGGGTCGCGCACGATGGCCCGGCCGATGGCAACCCGCTGGCGTTGACCGCCTGACAGTTCGGACGGGCGTCTGTCCAGCAAATGTTCCATTTGCAGGATGCGGGCCGCCTCTGCCACTTTTTCAGACTTTTCAGCCTTGCCCGCCTTGTTGATGGTCAGTCCAAAGGCCACGTTTTCGCGCACGGTCATATGCGGAAAGATCGCGTAGGATTGAAACACCATTGCGATGCCGCGTTTGGAAGGTTCAATGTCGTTCACCCGTATCCCGTCAATTTCGAGGGTGCCGTCGGAGATATCTTCAAGCCCGGCGATCATGCGCAGCAGGGTGGATTTGCCGCATCCCGAGGGGCCGACAAAGACCACGAACTCCCCATCGTCGATATCAATGTCGACGCCTTTGATGACCTCAACCGGGCCATAGCTTTTTCGAATATCGCGTAACTTGACCTGTGCCATGTATCACTCCGCCGGATTGGTAAAAGGTTGGATTTTCAGCAGGCCATCGGATGTGACCTCGACCGGTTGTGGGTCCATGACATGGCCGACAAAGTCGACGCCATCGGGGCGGTCGGCAAAGCCAAGGATGAAAAGTCCGTCGCCCCGATCAACGATGCGCGCGGCATAGCGGCGGCAGGGCAGATCGCCGTCCAAAAAGCCGGGTGCGATGCGCCAGGGGCCGCGGGGGCTGTCCCCGACCAGGTAGTGATTGCCACTGACCGGCCCGCCCGGTGTCGCCTTTGCCTGATCTTTGGAAAAATGTTCAGCAGCGGTGCAAAAGAGGCAATACCACTGGCCGGCGACGTCAAAGACCTGCGGGACCTCAAGCTGTCCGTAACCGCCGGTGAACACGGGCGGCTGCAGGGTCCAATCGTACCCGTCGGGTGATGTGGCAAAGCCGATGCAGCCACCGGCGTTGGGTTCCCTGACATGGGCCGCACGGGCGGTGAAATACATCAGCCAGCCGCTGCCATCCGGGTCGCGCATTACCCAAGGGTCGCGCATCGCCCGATCATGCCAAAGCGACCCGGCCATGTCGGCCTCGTACAGTTCGGCGTTGGGGCCAACCAGATCAAGGATCAGGCCATCGCTGCCGACCCGCGTCCAATGGTGCAGATCGGTCGAGGTCGCATGTCCGATCCGCTGGCAAAGCCCGGCTTCGGCGCGGCTTGACCCGGTGTAATAGAGGTGCCAGAGCCCGTCATCGCCCCGCACGGTAGATCCGGTCCATGTGGTGTAGTCATCCCACGCAGGCCCCGTAACCGGTGCAAAGGTTGTGCCAAGATGCGACCATTCCGTCAGGTCCACACTGGTTGCATGGCCATAGCTGACGTTGAAGTGGCGCAGCTCTGGGTCGCCAATTGCCCGGGGCGCCTTGAGAAAGTACCCGTGCCAGACTTCGCCATCATGCACGTACCAGCTGTCCCAGACAAAATGATCCTTAAGCGCGAGAACCATCGGTCACCCTTTCACGCCGGTCGAAGCAATTGACGCGATGAACGCCCGCTGCAGGATCAGATAGAAGGTCAGCACCGGCACCGTGATCACTGTGAGATAGGCCATCACCTCGCCCCATGCGGTATTGAGCTGGAAGAAGTATTGCAGCCCGACCATGACCGGCCGGTAGGTTTCCTCTTGCACCACAATCAGCGGCCAAAGGTACTGGTTATACATCACCAGAAACTTCAGGATTGCAGCGGTGGCGATGACAGGACCGGACAGCGGCATTACCACCTTGGTGTAGATCTGCCACCAGGATGCGCCTTCGACGCGGGAGGCTTCGATCAGGTCGCGGGGCAGGTCCTTGAAGAACTGGACAAACAGAAAGATCGTCAGACCGTCGGCGATCCAGGGAATGATCTGCACGCGATAGCTATTCAGCCAGCCGATGGTAAACCCGTCAAAGCCGATCCAGGGCAGTTTGGACACCAGCAGCAGCAGCGGGATCGCAATGGTTTCAAACGGCACGATGAGCGTTGCAATGATGATCGACAGCAGGACATTGCGCCCGCGCCATTGCAGAAACACAAAGGAAAACGCCGCCATCGAACACAAGAGCAGCGACAACAGCACGGTCACACCGGTGACCAGCACCGAATTGAACACAAACAGCGCCACCGGTGCGCGTTCAAATGCCGCAACATAATTGTTCAGGCTGATATCACCGACCGGCAGGAAGGCGCGGATGCCTGATGTATCCCGCAGCAGCTGCAGGTCGGGTTTGAAACTCGACATCACCATGAAGATCAGCGGAAAGACAAAGATGATCGCGATAAGCGTCAGCACCACGTAGCGGGTCACAAGACGCAGACCGTGATTGTCAGAGGTAATGGCCGCCATACTATTTCTCCCGGGTGAGGTAACGCTGGATCAGGCTGATGCTCAGCACGATCAGGAACAGGATGACTGAAATGGTCGAGCCACCCGAAATGTCCTGCTTGCCGTAGCCACGTTCGACCGCCTGAAACACAACCGTGGTGGTGCTGTCCAGCGGGCCGCCATTGGTCATCACGTCGATCTGCGCAAACAGGGCGAAGGCCTGCATGGTGATCACGATCAGCACCAGCACCGCCGTATTGCGCAGGCCCGGCCAGGTCACGTAGCGGAAGGCCTGCCATTTGGACGCGCCTTCGATTGAGGCGACTTCGTAAAGCGTGGGCGAAATGGTCTGAAGCCCGGACAACCATATGACCATGTGAAAACCAACCGCCTGCCAGATCGACATCGCCTTGATTGCACCAAGCGCGGTGTTTTCATCGCCCAGCCAGTCGCGCCCTTCAAACAGGCCAAAACTGAGGGCGTGCAGGATGTTGTTGAGCAGCCCGTCATCGGCATAAAGGAAGCGCCACAGCAACGAGACCACGACGATCGAGACGACCACCGGCATGAAGTAGATTGTCCGAAAGACGTTGATCCCGCGCAGGCGCTGATTGATCAGCAGAGCCAGCCCAAGGGCCAGCGCCCCCTGCACCGGTGCGACGACAAGCACGAACATCAACGTATTTCGCAGTGATTTCCAGAACACGACGTCGGTGGCAACAACCACTTTGGCGGTGTCGCCGCTATGCCAGCGAAACCATTCCCGCATCCCCGCATATTGCGGAAAATCCGGGTTGTTGCGGGTAAAGGTTCGCACCCGCGCATAGGTTGGCTCTCCATCATCATCGCGGATGATCTGACCTGCGTCGTCACGCTCTGGCGGGATTGACAGTACGCTGATGGACAAAAGATCGCGGTAGTTATCAAGCCCGACGAATTCCGTGGGGTTGGGCGAGATCAGGCGCTGGTTGGTCAGCGACAGAAAGAAGGCAAAAAAGAAGGGCACCACGATAAACAGGGCGAGCAACCCGAAGCCGGGCAGCGCAAAGCCCCAGCCTGCGCGATTGGAAGTTGTGAGTTTGGATGCCATTGTTTTCAGCCTCAATCCAATGGTGCCGAGACCCGCAAGGGTCCCGGCCAGGAGGTTGGTTTAGTGACCGTAGCCACCGTTGCGTTCGATATCCGCGTTGATTTCATCAACTGCCGCATCCAGCGTGTCGGCCACGTCTGCGCCATTGGCGATATCGGCCAACGCCTTTTCAAACACCTTGGCGGCAACCACATACCCCGGTGACACGGGCCGCACGAGCGCTTGCGCCTCTGACAGGCCAAAGAACGGTTGCAGCGCGCCACCCGCGGCATAGTTCTTGGTCATGGCGGCCGCTTCGGTGGTGGACGGGATCAGGCCGATGCCATCTGAGAACGCGGCCAGATACTGATCCTGCAAGGCATGTTCGACAAAGGCGGCCACGCCGTCCGGATGCGGACAGGTGCCAGAGGCCCCAAACTGCCATGACCCGGCACCGATCACAGAACCATTGCCAAAATCAGGTGCGGGCAGGAACACGACATCGTCCACGCCCCCATCCAGGGTCGCAACCCCGGCCCAGTTACCATTCCAGGAGAACGCATATTTGCCGTCGATGAACCCTGTGTCGCGGTCGGCGGGGTCCTGGCTGGTGCCCGGCGCATAGCCTTCGGTGAACAGCGATTGCCACCAGTCACCAAAGGCCAGCGCCGCATCACCATTCAGCGCGCCTTCGGCGGTCTGGTAGGTTGACCGATCCACGATGTCGCCACCAAAGGATTGCAGGAAGGGGCTGAAGGCATATGGATACCACTCGCCCGTCCAAGCCATGCCAGGATCGAGGGCAAATTCATACTCTCCCGAGGCCTTGGCAGCCGCGAGCGCGGCCATGAATTCATCCCCCGTCCAGGGTGCATCCAGCGTTGGTGTCCGCAGGCCCAGCGCATCCAGTGTCGATTGACGCGCATAAAGGGCGACGGCGGCTTCCCAGAGGCCGACGGAATAGACTTCGCCGTTCCAGCGCCCGATGGTGGAGTCCAGATGCCCGTCGAGGGCCGCGTCTGAAATCGGCAGCGGCTGCATGTAGCCAGCCCACGCCCAGTTCGGCATGACCGGACCGTCCACATCAAGGATGCAGGGCAGGTTGCCGGCAAGCGCCGCTGCGACAACGGAATCGTTGTAGCTGCCTTGCGGGAAGCTTTCGACGCTGACCATCCAGTCGCCCTGGCTTGCGTTGAAATCCGACACGATGGAATTCAGGATGTTGCTTTCCACCTCGTTACCGCCGCCGTGATACCACATGGTCAGTTCAGTTTGCGCCGTGGCCGTCCCGGCAAAGCCGGTCGTGCCCAAAAGGGCTGCTACCAGAGTTGTCTTGAGTTTCATTTTGTCGTCCTCCCTATTGACGAAAGATTTGTGATTGGGGTTGGCAGATTCCTGACGGAGTTGCCTTCGGCAACGGGGCCATTGACCAGCAACGGCTGGTCTGGTGCCTCGGTCGTGCCCGCGATCATGCCCAGCAACAGTTGCGTGGCGCGAATGCCGATCGCGGCATAAGGCAATTCCGCCGATGTAAGTGTCGGATAAAGCGTTTGCGTGATCAGCTTGTGATTGTCGTAACCGGCGACAGAGAGATCATCAGGCAAGGACAGCCCGCGGCTGCGCAGGATGCCGTAGGCGCGCATCGCCATCCGGTCGTTGCCAAAGCACATCACGGTAGGGGGATCAGGCAGAGCCAGCACCCGGTCGATGGCATCCCACAGAAGCTGTTCCTCGACGCGGTTTTCAAGCAGGCCGATATTGGCCGGCAGGACCAGTGCTGCATCAAAGGCGATGCCCGCCTCTGCCAGTGCGTCCTTGTACCCTTTGGTGCGAAGCTTGGTTGCATCCAGTTGCTGGCTGAGGGTCAAATAGGCGATCCGGCGATGACCCTTCGCGATCAGAGACCGGACCAGACTGGCCTGGCCGTGATAATCGTTGGGCAGAACGGACGGGGTGCCGTGATCGTCATAGCAATTTGCCAACACCAGTTTTGTAGCCTTCGATACAGTAGGCAACTCGACTTTCTGGTGATAGTCGGCGGCATAGATGATGCCTTCGACGCGGTGTTCTTCGAAGGTGCGGATCAGCTGCGGGATGCGGTCCATTCTGCCACCGGTGTCGGCGATCAACAGGGTCTTACCGCTGGCCTCCATCGCTTCCTGGATGCCTTGCACGATGTAGAGATCCGGCAGGCCTGATGCCTCTGGCTGGGTTGGTGACAAGGAAATCGCCCCGGTGATCAGCCCGACCAGACCCGACTTGTTGGATCGCATCGCCCGCGCCGCTGTTGAGGGCACATAGCCAAGATCAGCAATGGCCTTTTCAACCTTTTCCTTGGTCGATGTCTTGACCGCTGCATCGCCATTTATCACCCGGCTGACCGTCTTGGGCGACACGCCAGACACCCGCGCAACATCATAGATTGTCGCCATGATGAATCCTCCCCCCATCTGCTGTGAACCACGCTTCAGAATCGGCTTGGCTCAATATGACACCGATGTCATGACACCGATGTCATTGCCCTGTCAATCCTAGATTTCAGTTGCAAGGCAGCGGGCGAAGGCCCCACAGGGGTCTTGCCGTTCGAATACTACAAACATAGTATGTCCGCATCGCGCGCCGCCTGATGGCCGATCCCGAGGGAGCAAGATGAAAACGGATACCCTGTCCAAATCGGAAATTGAGGTGATGGCCGCGCTTTGGCGACTGGGCTCTGGCAGTGTCGCCGAAATACAGGACGAGATGCACAGGCACAGCACGGATGGCCAGACGTTCGCCTATACCACAATCGCCACGCATCTGAGCCGCATGGTCGACAAGAGTGCGGTTGCAGCGCGCAAGATTGGCCGGGCGTATCAGTATTCGCCAACCGAGAAACGTGTCGATTATCAGCAGGTTCGGCTTGGCGATTTGGTACGTCAGTTCTTTGACGGGCGGCCATCGTCGCTTGCCTCGCGATTTATCGAGACCAACACCTTTACCCGGGAAGAGCTCAATGAATTGCGTCGGCTGATTGACGAAAAGGAGCCGGAATGAGCCTCGTGGACGCCATTGTCAAAGCCAATCTGGCGCTTTGCGTGGCAATGGTCGTCCTCGCCCTTGGGTCCCTGCCCTACCGGCATCGGGGGCAAGTCATCGCGGCCAGATCGGTTGTGCAACTTTTGCGCAACGCGCTGCTGACGGCAGCGGCGGTCCCGCTGGTCTTGCTGGGGTATGCAATGCTGTCAGGGCTGCGCTTGGTTGTCCTTGATGTCACCACCGATTTTGATGGCATGCTGGGCCGGCCGTTGTTCTGGATGTCGCAAACTCCGGGGGTCGCGCAGTTTGGGCTTTGGGTCATGCTGGGTTCGGTCTGTTTTGGGGGCGCGGGGCTTGCTCTGGACCTTCGGGGGCTGCGCCGGATGGCGTCCTCTGCGCGGCTGAAACGACGGTTGGGCCGTATCGCACTGCGGGAAGGCCCTGCCGAGGTGCAGCCCTGCACCTTTGCTGGAGGCGGGGAATTGACGATTCTGCTGCCCCGGGGATTGCCCGCAAAGCACCGCAGGCATGTGGTTGCGCATGAGCTGATGCACATTCGCAATGGCGACCTGCGATGGAACTGGATCACGGCAATTGCAGTCTGCTTTTGCGCCTGGAACCCCGCCTTTTGGATATGGCGCAGCTGGCATCGGCATCACTGTGAGCTTGCCTGCGACCAAAGGGTGATCGCGCGCCGATCGGTGTCGCCGCGGGCCTATTCCGCCAGCCTACTGGACCTTGCACAGCGATACTCCGGCAACCTGCGGGCGATACCGCTGCGCTTTCTGGGCGGGGGCCGTCGTCGGGGGGCAATCCTGCGGCGCCGCATTGAACGGCTGACGATATCACCACCCGAGACAGCAATGCAGGGCGCGAGGCCGGTTCTTATGGCAGCGATACTTCTGGCCAGTCTGGGTCTGACAAGTGTGCAGATCACGGTGCGCCCCTGGTCCGTCGCCGCCTTGTCAGAGGATACAATCGCCAATCTGGATCGTCTGTCAGCGCTCGACCTTTCCCCACCATATGGTTTGGTGCTTGACTACTAATTACTACAATTGTAGTAATTAGAGAACAGGGGGCATGCACTATGTGGATGAACAATCGCGCATGGATCTATTTGATACCGTCCCTCGCCCTTCTTGGCGGGATCGGTCTGATGCCGCTTGCCACCATGATCAACTATTCCGTGCAGGACAGTTTTTCAGGTGACCAGTTCTTTTGGGTTGGCGCAAAGTGGTATCAGGATGCCCTGCAATCACCGGCATTCTGGGGCACGTTGGGACGCACGGTTCTGTTCACCGGGATCAGCCTGACATTGCAACTGGTCTTAGGCTTCTATATCGCGCGCAAGCTGTTCCACGTGCAAAAATTCAGCAGCGGCTTATTGAGCTTGCTTGCATTGCCGCTGCTGACACCCTGGATCGTCGTGGGATTTGTCTGGCGGCACGCGATGAACCCCGACTCGGGCATTCTTGGCGCGCTTGGCACGGCAATTGGGGCGGCACCGGACCTGAACTCTGTCATTTGGGTCTGGGTCACGATCATTGCCATGGATGTTTGGCACTGGACGTCCCTGACCGTCATCCTCTGCTATGCCGGATACGCCGCGATCCCGAAGGCCTATTTCCAGGCGGCGCAGATTGACGGTGCCGGCACATGGGCGGTTTTTCGACATATCGAACTGCCAAAATTGCGGGGTGTCTTGGTCATCGCGCTTTTGCTGCGCATCGCTGACAGTCTGATGATCCACATTGAACCGCAGATGATCAGCCGGGGCGGTCCACATGTGTCATCTACGTTTTTCTCGCAAGAGTTGATCAGAACCGCGCTGCAGGAATTCAATCTGGGCGAAGCGGGGGCGCTTGCGGTGATTTATCTACTGCTGGTTGTGCCAATCTCCTGGGCGCTATACCGCGCGATGCGGGGGGCAGGCCATGGGTAGTCGTAGTGGAAAGCGGTGGTCCAAATCCGTCCTGCTTTATCTGTTTTTCATGATCGCACCGCTGTACTGGCTTGCGGTGCTGAGCCTGCAGCCAAACACCAGCAGTCTTGCGCGCGCCAACCTTGCGCCGGACCCACTTAGTTTCGAAAATTATGCTTTCATATTCTCGCAACAAAACTGGGTCGATGGTTTTGCGAATGCGATCATCTACGTCGCCATCAACCTGTTGCTGACGCTTGTCGTTTCAGTGCCTGCGGCCTATGCCTTTTCCCGCTATCGGTTTGTCGGGCGCGATCAGGCTTTCTTTTTCGTGTTTGTGTTCAGACAGATCCCCACGGCGATCCTTATTATTCCGTTGGTACAGATGTTTGGAGCGTTCAACATGATCGACACGCATCTGGCTGTTGCGCTTGCCCATTGTCTGTTCACCGTGCCGATTTCCATCTGGATACTGGAAGGTTTCATTTCGTCGATCCCGCGGGAACTGGACGAAACGGCCGCGGTAGATGGCTATTCACATGGCGCGTTCTTGCTGCGGATCATGCTGCCGCAAATCCGAACCGGCATCGGCGTTGCAGCATTCTTCAGCTTTATGTTTTCGTGGGTCGAACTGACCATCGCAAATGTGCTGACCACGGTAAACGCGAAACCCATCGGGGTTGTGATGCGCATCGTTGCAGAGCCGCTGGGGCAGGTTCACATCGGGATTTCATCGGCTGCCAGCATCCTGATGCTGTTCCCCGGCATGATTCTGGTCTGGCTCATGCGGCGTCATTTGGCGCGCGGGTTCTCAATGGGGCGGGTCAGCCAATGAAGATTGTCCGGGTCCTTGCATTTTGCCTATTGGGTGCGGTGTCTGCGATGGCGGCGCAGGCGCAGGATAGCGTCACGCTTTCCATTCGGGACGTGATCACCCGGCAGGCGCTATATTATGATGCGGGCGGTACGCGGGGTGTCGTGCTGGTGCATCAATCAGGATATGACGCGGCAAGCTGGTCGGATGTTGCGCTGAGGTTCCGCACAGCTGGCATTTCATCGATCGCATTGGAGTCCACCTCGCATGAGGACGTGCAAAGCGGCATTGATTTCCTGCGCGCGCAGGGTGTGCGCGAGATTACCCTGATGGGGGCCAGTATTGGCGGCGGGTCTGTGCAGCGTGCTGTTTCAGAGGGTGATGCAGGCGAAGTCGCCCATGTTGTGCTGCTGGGGACGGCCGCGGGCAGCATGCAAGACGTGCCTGATGTCACGAAGCTTTTTGTTGTCAGCGAAGGTGACTTTTTCCGGGCGCAGACCCATGCCAGTTTCAGTAAAGCGGCAGCCCCCAAGGAACTGCTGGTCTATCCCGGCGCAGCCCATGGGCAGGATATGTTCACAACCACATACGGTGATGAATTGATGGCGATCATTCTTGCCGTTGTTCAATAAATCCAGAACGGAATCCAGTGAGCCTGTCCGGTTTGGACCCGGCATGTGCAGGTTCCATTCACCAAAAGCCCAGTGATGTTTGAGCAGAGCCCGAATTGCCGATTGCGCTGACGCACGCATTGCAGTTGTCCAATCGCCTGCTTACGCGGGCAGATCAATCCTGCCCACCTCGCATTCAAGCATGGCGGCCAAAAGCGCGTCCTTATTGGCGATACGGTGATAGTGCGGCATCACCCCGCAGTTCAGCGCGTGTGCGACGTTGCGCATTGTCATCACCCAGCGATCGCAAGGGTTTGACAGGGATTCACAGTGGTTCCGGGGTGAAATGCCGCCCGCTGACCACGGGTCAAGTATTTGAAAAATGAACCAAGCGCTAACATAGATTAACGACGGTCGATCCGTGATCTGCCAATTCTTGTTTGTCTGCCACATCAATGGTGACCAAACTGAGAGGGCATCGAAAGATGCATGGGGTGAAACGATCTACCTATTGCACCGAAGCGCATTGGCAGCAAAGCTTTCGCGGTTCTTGCCGCTAACATTAAACGAAATGAACTTTGTCTCTGACGTGCAGCAGCGGTCGCGGCAAAGACGGAAAGGCGACGTGCTGATAAAGGTCGGCGCACCCGCCACACATGTCTACATTCTGCAATCCGGATGGGCCGTCCTGAAGTCCAGAAGCAAAAGCAAAGGCAACCGTATCTTGCAGAGCTATTTGCCGGGGGATGTCATTGGATTGTCTGAGATCGGCTCTTCCTTTGCTACGCATGAGGTCAGTATGCAGACGGACGGCACCGTCAGTCGCCTGCCACGGGTCGCGTTTTGCAAGCATTTGGCGCGGTATCCGCGCCTGGAAGCGCTGTTCAAGGCGATTGGCAGTCTCGATCTTGTTGCGCTTCGCTATCACAACGCCTGCATGACTTCGATGAGCGGGAGCCAGAAGCTGAAATTCCACCTTCTGCAGTTACGGTCGCGTCAGTTGGTCGACGATGTCGGGGACGGAGATCGCTTTCAGGTGCCGTTCAGCCAGGTCGAAATCGGTCAGGCGATTGGTATGACCTCGATCTACGTCAACAAGCTGCTGCGTTCGCTCAAGGACACCGGCGATATTGAAATTTGCCGGCCCCACTTTCGCCTGTTAAAGCGCGAAATCTGGGAAGCCGAGACCGAATTCGTAGACGCCTACAAAGATATGGATACGTCCTGGTTTCCAGAGGCTGATTTCGATGAGGCGGGCGCGCCGGGCGCACCACCAGATGATCAGGCACAATGGTCGCTTTCCGCGCGGCGCTGAGACCCCGCATATGTCGAGCTTCCGGATCGTTCGATTGGTACGACGCACCCTGAAACCCTATTTTTGCTGGAGATTGATATGTTGAATTCCCCAAACCCGCATGGCGCTCTTGTCGTGGTGGCCACAGGTGCGGAAGCAAAGTTCTTTGTGAACGATGGATCGGACAAGGACGTCAAACTGCGGCACATCGGTGGGTTGCGCCCCAAAGACCTTAATGATGATGGCCCCTCAGGCAAGCGCCCGCCTGAATCCTCGGCACAGGAAACCGACGAGGCGACTTTTGCCAAACAACTTGCAGAACATCTTTATGGCAAGGTGCATGGCGGTGAGGTCGATCACATCGTGCTTGTTGCGGATCCTGATACCTTGGGTGAGATACGGCCGATCCTGCATCAGGACGTCAGCGAAAGCGTGACCATGGAAATGGCCAAGACGCTGATCAACACGCCAACAAGCGACATCGAACGGATCCTGTCGGCACCACATTAGGCCAATCCAGGCGAGGATCGGTAGGTATCACAACCGGCCGGTCGCCATGCGGGCATCGGAGCTGTTCAGCTTTACACATGGAAAGGGCGCAACATGCATGATGGATCTGATATGGGTGGCCGGACTGCGACCCAAACCCCGCGTATCGCTGACAATCTGCTGGATTTGGTCGGCCAGACCCCAATGCTTCGGCTGGACCGGTATCTTGATAATCCAGAGGTCAGATTGATTGCGAAAGTCGAGGCGCTGAACCCGGGCGGGAGCGCCAAGGACCGCCCCGCGCGCTACATGCTTGAACGGGCGCTTGCGGACGGCCGTTTGTACCGGGGCGACACAGTGGTCGAGTCCTCGTCAGGCAATATGGGGATCGGGCTTGCGCAAACATGCGCTTACCATGGTCTGCGGTTCATCTGCGTTGTTGATCCCAACGCGCAATCCCAGAATGTTGCAATCATCCGTGCGCTGGGCGGACAGATCGAGATGGTTGAAGAAGCGATCAACGGCGACTTTCTGGCTGCGCGGCTTGATCGTGTCGCAAAATTGCTTTGCGCCGCGCCGCGTCGGTTCTGGCCAAATCAATATGCGAACATAGATAATCCCGCCTCTCATGAGGCGGGCACAATCGCCGAGATAGATGCCGCATTGCCCGATCAGATCGACTATCTTTTTGTGGCCTGCTCAAGCACGGGCACAGCGCGCGGCTGTCGCGATTATCTCAAACGCAAGGGCCGCGCCACGCGCGTCGTCGCGGTCGATGCCGAAGGCAGTACGCTGTTTGACGGCGCGGCAGGGCCCCGGAAAATCTCTGGCATGGGCGCTGGTCGCCTGCCGGAACTGGCGCAGGGGCAGAGTTTTGATGAATTGGTCCGTGTTGCGGACATCACTTGCGTTGCGGGTTGCCGCCGGGCTGCGGCGCGCGAGGGATTCTTAGTGGGCGGGTCGGGCGGCGGCGTGCTGGAAGCCGTACGTTGCATGCAGGACGAATTGCGGGGCAAGACTGCCGTAGCGATCATTCACGATTCTGGGTCCCGCTATCTGGGAACGATCTTTGATCCGGGCTGGGTTCAGCGTGAACTGGGTGCGTCCGAAGCGGATGTATGCAGGATTGCGGGTCTGGAGACACCCGCAACGTGACGCAGGTCAGTACGTCAATCGCCATCGTCGGCTGTGGCCCAAAGGGGCTCTATGCGCTGGACAGCCTGTGTCAGGCCGTGCGCGGCGTGCCTGCAAGACAGTTTGATGTGCACATTTTTGAGCCTGCTTGCTTTCCCGGCGCCGGCCCGATTTACGATCCCGCGCAGCCTGATGTCTTATTGATGAACTTTCCGGCGTATATGATTGACGCCTGGACCGGGGGACGTGGTCCGAGTCTGCTGAGCTGGCTCAAAAGCGCGGGTGTTCCTTATACGGCAGGTGCTTATGTGCCGCGTGCGTGGGTCGGGCGATACCTGAACGATTGTTTTGACAGGGTGCTGGAAACAGCACCGGACAACATGCGGATCACTTTGCATCCGAAAACTGTCACGACCCTGCGCCAGGTGACTGGCGCATGGCAAGTTTCGCCCGGTGCGGTGCTGGTCGACGAGGTGCTGGTCACAACCGGCCATCAGGACTGGACACGTCGAACGCAAGCCAGTCGCACCGGGACGATTGCGTCACCGTTTCCGATTGCCGATGCGTTGACAAGTGCTGCGGTGCCTTCGGGGTGTGCGGTGTCCTGCAAAGGATTCGCGCTGACATTCCTGGACACGGTGTTGGCGTTGACCGAAGGGCGCGGCGGCGTGTTTTGCATGGCCGAGCAGAGTTACAGTTACCGGCCCTCCGGGTCTGAGCCCGCGCTGATTGCGCCATTCAGCAGGTCAGGCCGCCCGATGCGCGCGAAGGTCGACACGGATCGTTTTTTACCACCGCAGGGTCATCGGCTCGTGCAGGAACATTCACGCGCGTTTGAGACCACGCTAGCAGAGGCGACCGATGTTACGTTTCGCGATACGATCTGGCCTGCCCTGTTGCGTATTGCCGACGCGATGCTGCAGCAACCAGAGGGGATGGCCGCGGACGGATTTGCGTCATGGCGTGAGCAGGTTTTCACAGCAAAGAGATGCCGGGCAGAGATGCTATTGGGGTACGAAATCGCTAAAGGTGTTGCTGCCCCTGACAGTCTTTGGGCGCTGGGCGAGATATGGCGGCGCTGTTATCCGACAATTGTCGGATGGATCAGCCACCGGGATCTGGCAGCAGACGACGCCGCGTTCTTCCGCGAAATCGCTGTCGAGATGGAACGGCTTGCCTTTGGCCCGCCCGCGCAGAACATTGGCAAACTTCTGTGCCTTGAATCCATCGGGCTGGTCAGCTTTGATCACCTCGCCGGCGACTTGCGCAGTGATGTTCTGATTGATGCAACCATTCCGGCTGCGGGCTGTGCTGCCTTGTCGGTGCCTTTCGCAGGGTTACTGGGCAGTGGTCACGTTTCTGTCGGGGCCCTGGGGGGCCTATGCGTCGACACGCAGGCGCAGGCATTGACGGATCGTGGTGTGACCCGTGGGCTTTCGATTATCGGTCGCGTCACCGAAGGCTGTGTTCTGGGCAACGATACCCTGTCCCGTCAATTGCATGACTTACCTGAACGTTGGGCCGCCCGCGTCACCTGTCCCGCACCTGTGCCCGTGTGGGACCATGGTGAGCTGTCGGCATGACAAACCCAGCGCCTGTTTTTGACCATTGTGCGGGTGTGGTTCCGTTGCGGCCGAGGTTGGAAGCCTGGATGTTGGCGTTGCTGAACGCCCCACAGCGCCTACATGATCTTGTTGCGGCTCATGGCGCACCGCTCAATATACAATGCGACGCCCCGTTTCGCCGCAATATCGCGGCGCTGAACACCTGCGTGGCGGAGTTTGACCTGCCATTCCTGCCGATGTTCGCCCGCAAGGCCAACAAGTGCCTTGGCTATGTTGCCACTGCGCGTGATATGGGGATCGGGATTGATACGGCGAGCCATGCCGAAGTCGCGCAATGCGTAGATCATGGCATGCCGGGCGACCGGATCATGTGCACGGCGGCTGTCAAAGACCGCGCGTTAATGGCGCTTTGCGCAACCAACAACGTGACGATCATCCTTGATAATCTAGACGAAGTGGCACTGCTGGAAGATGTCGCACAAGATGTCGATGCGCCTGTGTCAGTCGGACTGCGCATGAACGGGTTCAGCCGGGATGGAGAGCTGCTTTATTCCCGCTTCGGGATTCCGTTGCAGGACATCCCCGGCGTGGCGGCGCGGCTTGCGCAGTCTTCACAGGTTCGCCTGGATGGGCTGCATTTTCACCTCAGTGGATACAACGCCGCGGATCGCATCGCTGCAATCGCACAATCGCTCCCCTTGATTGCACAGGTCAGACCCTCGGATCGGCGCGGGTTCTTTCTGGACATAGGCGGCGGCATTCCGATGAATTACCTCGACGACCCTGGGCAATGGACGGACTGGCTGGCAGCGCTTGACGCGTCATTGGACGGAGAACGGGAGCCCATCACGATACATAACACCCCGCTTGGCCGCAGAGTCGGGCAGGAGAGCGGGGGCGGCGGCGTTGACAGCTATCCCGTGGCCCAATCGCTGGTGCAATCCGACTGGATGCGGACAGTCTTAAACGCGCAGGTGGACGGCAAAGCATTGGCTGACCGCCTGCGCGCGTCAGAGGTGACGTTACGGTGTGAACCCGGGCGGTCATTGCTGGACGGCTGTGGGATCACGGTCGCCCGGATTGCATTCTGCAAGTCGGACAGCCACGGATCGCCGGTCATTGGCGTACAGATGAACCGCACGCAGTCCCGCTCAGGCTTTGCAGAATTTGCGATTGACCCGCTGATGGTGCCCGGGCCCGCGTCGCGCGGTGACGCGGTGGAAGGATACATTGCTGGCACCTATTGCACGGAAAGTGAGTGGCTGAGCCATCGCAAGATGGTGTTTGCGCAAGGTGCCCGGCCCGGTGATCTGATGATATTCCCCAACACGGCCGGCTACTTGATGCACTTTCTCGAAAGCCGATCCCATCAATTTCCGCTGGCAAAGAACGTGTTTGTGACACCGAATCCAGATGCCCCGGCCAGAGTCGATGCCATCGACGACGATGCCATCGACTGACCACAGAACTGAGACTGTGCAGACAAGACCAGCGGCCATGCGACGTGAAGGATAAGCGTTCACACCAAGACGACGATCCGCACCGGGATCAGACGGCCTGTGTTGGTTGACAAACCCACCCCACCGTTTGCATCGGTTGGCACGTCGGCGCGTTAAACTCTGAACTCGCGTAGATGTTCGGCGTTGAACTCTGATAATTCGATCAGTGCTTTGATGTCGTTCAACCGCACCTGGTTTTTGGTCACGGAGATGAGATCGACATCACGCAGCGATTTTAGGGATCTGTTTGTGTGTACGAGGCTCATCCCGAGGGTATCGGCCAGATCCCTTTGCGTCATCGGGATCTCAAGCCAATTGTCATTGTTACTTTTGAGCAAGTTGAGCCGGTGCCACAGTTCCAGAAACAAATGGGCGAGCCGTTGGCGGGCGGATAACCTGCCGAGCCGGATGGCCTGATCACCAAGGATGGCATATTCGCGCGCCGTGCACCAACTTAACCCCGATGCAATGATCGGAAATTTCTGTGAAATTTCGATTATGCGTCGCGGATCAACGGCAGCGAGTTTGAGGGGCGTCAAGGCAGACGCGCTATAGGTTGCCGTTGCGCGAAAGTTGACGTGCAGCCCCAAAATGTCCCCCGGAAGCGCGTAGCTGAGGATCTGCCGCCGCCCATCTGACAAAAGGCAATACCTTGCCGCCCACCCTTCAATCACGATGAAGGTTGTACGAAGGTCGCCCCCTTCTTCAATGAAATCCAGACCGCGATCAACTTTGAGCGTGTTATTCTGCAGCCCTTCGAGAAAGTCGATTTCCTCTTCGGACAACAGGCACAGCGCACCCAGTTTCCGCACCAACGGGCTGGACGTTTCGGCGGGTTTGAAGTCGGTCGCAATTCCTTTTTGCATCTCTGCTCGTCCTTACTCATGCAACGGCACAGCGCCTGACATTAACTTATGTTATACTATGCATAGTCACTGCGCCTCATTTTTTGCAGCATTTGGCCTGGGACCGGTGCGCACGCTTGGTTGCACAGCTAGCCTTGTCGGTGTTGACTGAACTGCCTTTGCGTGTCAGTGCAGAATTGCCATTCTTTTCAGTGGCTTCGCCTTTGGTCAAAGCGCAACGGGCTGATGGCTTTTGCGCACATCTGATCCCGTTTGTTGATTTGCCGGACCGTCGCCACGGTTCGCGCGTCGCCCCGCAGCGGCGGATTAATTTGGGGTTTGGGGCCGATCACAGGCTTTGCGCAAACACCGTGTTCCTGTTATGTTCTTGTTCCGTTTCTCAGCTTGTGATTCCCATGCACGACAGACCCGCCAATCCGATTTCGCGACTTTACCTGGACTTTGACAGCTTTTTTGCAACCGCGGAACAGCATTTCAATCCGGCGCTGCGCGGCAAGCCCGTTGGCGTGGTGCCACTGGACAGCCCGCACACAAGCTGCATTGCGATCAGCCGCGAGGCGAAATCCCTTGGCGTGAAATCAATGTCCAGCGTCGCAGAAGCCCGCCGCGTTGCCCCCGACATGATTTTCGTGGTCGCGCGTCATGATGTCTATGTCCGGCTGCACAACCGCATCGTTGATGTGATCAATACCGTCGTGCCAGTGGCCCATGTGCGGTCCATCGACGAGGTTGTTTGCCATCTGTTGCCGAGTGAGGCGCGCGACTGTCATGCCCTTGCCCATCAGATCAAAAGCGCCTTGGCCGCGGCCTTTAGCCCGGTGTTGACCTGTTCCATCGGCATGGCCCCGAGCGAGCTGTTGGCCAAAATTGGTGCAGAGGCACATAAGCCGGACGGGTTCGCACTTATCCGGGTTGCTGATCTTCCCGCGCGGTTGGCGCATATCGCCCTAAGGGATATCCCCGGCATTTCAGAGGGCATGGAATCGCGGCTGAGCGCCGCTGGCATCTTTGATTTTCGCGCACTTTGGGCGATCGCGCCGAAACAGGCGCGAGCGATATGGCACAGCGTTGAAGGCGAACGGTTCTGGAATGAATTGCACGGGCAACATGCCGAACGGGAGCCCACACAAAAGCGCATGTTTGGCCATAGCCGCATGTTGCTTGCCGATTGGCGCACTCCGGAAAAGGTCGCCATGTGCGCCCGACAGCTGACGATGGGGGCTGCGCGGCGTTTGCGCCGGGCTGACATGCGCGCCACAAAGATGACGCTGGGGTTCAAGGGCGGTGGATATGGACGTCGCGCGCGCAGCAAGAAGGATGTTCTGCGGTGGCAATGGGATAGATCTTTCCTGCCTGCCCGCGATGATCACACGTTTCTGGCGGCATTGGCGCAGGGCCTGGACGCAGCGCGGAGCGCTGTGGGGTTTGCCCCGCGATCCGTCAGCGTGATGCTGCACGGGCTCACGGACGATTTTCAGATCACCCATGATCTGTTTCGCACGCCTTCGGCCCCCGATCAGATCGCCACAACCAAGTGGGAGGCGGTCAGTGATGTGATGGACAGTTTACGCAGGCAACATGGGCCGGAGGCGATTACTCTGGGTGTGCAGGATGATGTTCCGGGGGGTTATCTTGGGGCCAAGATCGCGTTTGGGCGAATCCCGGATCAGGCTGATTTTGGCAATGATCCCGTGGCGGATGCGGATACGCATTTCTGTTCGCTGTAATCAGCGGGTCTGCTGCAACTGCGGGGCGTTGGATCGCACGTTCACCCCCAACCGCCCCATGTGCCGTGGCCGATGTCGGTTGAGGTCTTGCCAACGCCGACCCGGCTGCCACGATGAACGGCTGACGTGGTGTTGAGCGTGCCACTGTCAGGCCTTTCAGAATGAAAGCCCCGACAGCTGTGAGACGTTATCCCGCGAACCGCGCCAGTCCTAGTTGGCGCGGTCATTTACTGGCAGGTTCCTTTGCAACAGGCACCTCGCTGCCTTTACGAAAACGCCATCTCGGGCAGGAACGTAGCGATCGCGGGAATGAACAGGATCATGATCAATGTGATGACCTCGACCTGCAGGAACCACCAGATGCCGCCGAAGATCTCTTTCAAAGAGAACGATGGCGCGACGCCTTTCAGGACAAAGGCGTTCAGCCCGACAGGAGGTGTGATCAGGCCGATCTCAAGCGTCTTGACGACAACAATCGCAAGCCAGATGGGATGCGCACCAAGTGCGATCAGTGGCGGCACGAAAATCGGAACCGTCAGGAACATCACGGACACCGGGTCAACCATACAGCCCAGCACCAGCAACAAGAGCACGTAGATGCAAACGATCCCCATCATGGACATGTCCAGATTGATGATGAAACCCGAAACCGCGCCGGATGCGCCGCTTACCGCGAGGTAGGACGAGAATATCAGGGCACCCACAAGGATGATGAAGATCACGGATGTCGTTTGAGCCGTATCAAGAAAGACCTCTTTCAGGACAGCAAATGACAACCGGTTCCGTAAGAGAGCGATCAGGAAAGCGCCAACTGCGCCAATGGCCCCGGCTTCTGTTGGCGTGATGATACCGGCGTAAATCCCACCGATGACGACGCCGCCCAGGGTGAGAAAGCTCCAGACGCCTTTCAGGGACTCAAGGCGCTCTGCCATCGAGGCTTTCGGCAAAGCCGGCGCCATTTCGGGGTTCCGGCTGACCCGGACGTAGATCATGACCAGATAGGCGACTGCGGTCAGCAAACCGGGCAGAATTCCAGCGACCAGCAGCTTCGGAATCGATTCCCGTGCGATGATCCCATAAACGATAAGATTGATGCTGGGCGGGATCATCCCCGCCAATGTCCCAACCGTGGCCACACAGCCTGCCGCCAGCTTGCGGTTGACCTTGAGGCGTAACATCTCTGGTATCGCGACCCGCCCGAACACCGCCGTTGACGACGTCGTAGAGCCCGAACAGGCCGCAAAGGCGACCGCGGCAACGGTGGTTGCAAACACCACACTGCCTTTCAAGTGGCCCAGCCAGGCGCGTGCGGCGCGATAAATGTCCTGTGTGATGCCGGCTTTGGCCGCGACATGCCCCATGAGCAGGAAAAGCGGCACCGCGCTAAGCGCGTAGCCGGACCCGATGTCGAACAGGCGACCGCCGATGGTATCAAGCGTGATTGTGGTGCCACGAATGAACGCAAAGCCCAAGGCGCCTGACAAGAGCAGCGAAATCCCGACCGGTACACGCATGACCATAAGAAAGGCCACCATCCCGATCACGATTGGCAACTGAAGGGATTCAATCATTGTACAGTCTCATTTTCAGTGGCCTCTAACGGGGCGTTTTCGTCCTTTGCCGCTTCTTCAAGCAGCACATCATTTGTCAGCAGGTTGATCAGCTGGGTCAGAAAGCGCAGCGCAAACAGCGCCAGCCCGACGGGTATTCCGGCCCGCGCCCACCATGTCTTGACCTCAATGATACCAAGCACCGTGTCGCCCATGGCATAAGCGCTCCAGGCGGATATGGCGCTTGTCCAGGTCAGTGCTGCGAAAAACGCGAATGCGATCATGAGATAGACCGCCTGCACAAACTTCCGCGCGCTGCGGGGAATGTGATCATAAAGGATGCCAACGGTGATATGGGCATCGCGGCGTTGCGAGAACCCCAGCCCTAGGTAGATCAGGTAGACAAACATCAGGCTGACGTATTCGTACGACCCCGGCACGCTGATTTTGAACAGTGCCCTTGCCAGCACCTCAAGCACGGTGATCGTCATCATCGTTGCGACGGCCATGGCAGAGACGTAGCAGGCGATTTCCTCTAGCTTTCTTTGCAACCATGAGCCGGTATTGGCTGAGCTTACCATCGACGCATCCCTCCCTCGAAAACCTAGCCATTCGGTTAGGTGACAGATTTTGCAATCTGCACCGAACTTACCGAATTTCTAAGTTTCTGCAGTGTTTTTATACTGTTGCGCCGCCCACAACCTTACCAGCTGTTACAGGCGGCGCCTTTGGTGATCAGATTGATCCAAGACCTTGTGAGGTCGGGATCTTAGCCACCGTGCTTTTTCAGGATCGTCAGGAAGTCGTCGAGAACGGCTTGACCGGGCAGCCCATCAGCTTCGCGTGCATCCACCCAGCTCTGCCAGGCAGCGTCGCGCACGCCGTCCATCTCGGCCTGTGCAGCAGGTTCCAGGTTCACAACTTCTGTCAGTTCGGTCAAGGCGGCATGCGCTTCGACTTCGGCTTCTTCAAGAAGGTTGCGGGCCTGCGCCACAGTTTCGTTGCCAACCTCAACCATCACCTGCTGGACGTCCTCAGGAAGAGAATTCCAGGTGTCAAGATTGATCGACACGGGCATCGGGAAGTAGAACCAGTCAACATCGTCCCAGTAGCTGAAAATTTCCCCGAAACCAAATGCATAGGCATCCGCTGGCGCACCGATGATCGCTGCCGTCACAACCTTGCGTTCTGCAGCCGCAGGCAGTTCGCCCCACGGAATACCGTAAACGGTGATGCCCAGTTCTTTCAGGATTTCAGCAGCACCACCGTGCGCGCGAACTTTTGCGTCCCGCAGATCGTCAATTGTGCGGATTGGGTCATGTGACAGCAGCTGAATGGATCCCCACTGACCGGGGAACAGATACTTTTGGTTCATCGCGGTGAATTCAGCTTCGACCGTTGGTGTCTTGAACAGCTCGTGACCGGCCTGCGCGTGGGCCATCGGGTTGTCTGTCATGAACGGCAGCGATGTCACATTCGCGAGCGGGAAGAGGCCCGGGTTATAGACCGGAGAAAACTCGCCCATATCAAACGCGCCAACCTTGATATTCTCAGGTTGACCAGCAAGCTTGCCTAGCGCGCCACCAAAAATCCGGGTGAACGTGACCTGTCCTTCGGTGCGCCGTTCGACTTCGTCCATGAACCAGCGGGTCGCCAGGTTTGACGGGCCAACACCTGTAAATGCGTGATATTTAATGTCGATCTCTTCTGCCATGGACGTCGCTGGCATCGTCAGCGTTGTTGCAGCAAGCAAAGCGCTCGCGCATAGCGTTTTTATGAGTTTCATTTGAGTTCCTCTCCCTTTTGACACTCTCAATTTCAAGAACCGAAGGGCCTTGCCCTTACATGGTGATCAAGCGGCCCCCTGATCTTTTCCTCCGTGCCGCATGTTCACCGACTATTTTCAGCTCCTATTGAAGGATTAACTTTGTGTGAACGCGACAGCTACAGGGGATCACGCCCGGAAATTGCGGAAACCCGCACCGTTGGCGAGCACATCCGCACCGCGCTTTCGTATGCGTGCAAAATATCGCGGACGGTTGCGTATCTGGCTGAGCGGTCATGATCACTTTCTCACCCAGCTTTCCTGGATGTCGCATCCTGCGCGGCGCAGCAAGACGGATACCGGGCATTTTTCGCCGGTGATCCGCTGAAGCTCTGCTATTTTTTCGTCACTTGCATCCGTGTCCAATATCACCTTCAGCTCGATCACCGGGAATGGACTTTCAATCTCTGCCTTCCCGAACACGCCGCGGGTATCGAAGTGGCCACAGATCTCCACCTCCATGCCGCGCAGTTTGATCTTGAGCAGCCCAGCCACGAAATTCGCGATCACATTTGTGCAGCCCGAGAAGGAAGACAGCATGGTTTCCAAGGGTGTCGCAAAAAGATCGGTGCCGCCGCGCTCTGGTGGTTCATCGGTCGTCACGACTTTGCCCCGCGCGACCATCTCGGTGCGCGCATGGGACAGAGAGCGGCCTTTCACATCAATTTTAAACAGATCTGGCATGACATGTGCCATTGGTATCTCCTAAGTGCTTCAGTTCTTTTGAATTCGTAGAAACCTGATTCCGGCGGGATTTGGATTTCTGCTCTCGCCGGCCTTGTGATCAAACCGCAATCGGCCGCTTTGCATTCACCAGCAACGGGATGTTGAGTCTGCCATAATGGGAGAACGTGGCGCTCAACACCCGTTGCTGACTATCAGGCAATCGCCGGACCATGTGGTCACAATTGGCCCTGGCGATACCGTCATGCTGCGCGCGCCTAAAGTCCGGCGCAGGGCAGATAGCTGTCAAAACAATGGAAGACCCGGTGTTTTGACTTTGATGCGGTAAACAGACGTGGATGACGTGAAATAGAGATCTGTCAGATCATCCCCGCCCCAGGCAAAATTCGCGGTGAACTCAGCCATGCGGATCACGCCCAGCGTGGTCCCGTCGGGCGCAATCACGTGCACGCCCCCCGGTCCGGTGCAATAAACGTTGCCCTTGCTGTCGATCTTCATCCCGTCGGGGTGCCCTTCGCCCTCCCCTGTTGTGACCTCGACCCAGACGTCGCCGCCCGAAGCAGAGCCATCCGCGGCAATGTCAAACTTGCGGATATGCTTGCGCTCTGTGTCGTTGACAAAGAGCGTGTTGTGATCAAGCGAGAAACACAGCCCGTTGGGTTGGGCAAAATCATCAGTCAGCTGGGTGATTTCCTTGCCATCAGGTGTCACGCAGTAGACGCCCTGCGCACCCATTTCGAGCTCTCTCTCGACGCCGAAATAATCCATCCGCCCATAGGTCGGGTCGGTAAAGTAGATCAGCCCGTCATTGCGCACGACGATGTCGTTTGGGCTGTTCAATTCCTTGCCGTTGTAGTGGGTCGCAAGGGTTGTGACGGTGCCATCATGCTCGGTCCGGGTGACGGAACTGGTGGCGTGCTGGCAGGTCAGCATGCGCCCTTCGGCATCGTATGTGTTCCCATTGCCCATGTTGCTGGGTTCGCGGAAAGACGACAGGTTGCCGCCTGAATCCAGGCGGAACAATTGATTGCCCGGAATGTCGGAGAACGTCAGGTGCTTTTCCTGCGGATGCCAGATGGGGCCTTCCGTAAACAGAAAGTCCCCTGCTACTTTTTCAAGCGTCGCATCAGGATCCACGATTGCGTGCATCCCGTCTTGGCGAATTTCGATACTCACGACCCGGCCCTCAGTTCTTTCACCCGCTGCCCGCCCGCAAACCAGTCGGTTTCGTCGACTTCATCAAAGGTGACCCAGACATTCTCTTTCGGAATGCCCGCCGCCTCTGCAATCGAGTCTGTCACGGCGGTCTGAACCTTGGCCTTGATCCCTTCCGGATCGTGCTCAATAACCTGTTTCACGAGCCTGATATTCACAAACGGCATCGATTTCCTCCTCTGGGTAAGCAACGTCTTTGCGACAGCCGCTTGGGTCCTTGTCTGTGCAGGCTAGACCGGTCGGCGGCCCAGAGATGCGTCGGCACACGCAACAAATGCGCGGAGACACACAGCAAATTTTGCGGCTTCCCGCAACGCAGGTTTACCCCTGTTGACGCCCCATCCAGACGCGCAGGTTTTCTTCCTCTTTGCGCAGGGCATCCGCGTTCAGAATCCCCTGCGTCAGCGCAATCGAAATTGCCCGCGTCCGAGAGTTGAAGGTGGGCCCCCAGGCCCCGGTTGACATGTCGCCCTTGTCCAGCCCAAGCTTTTGATAAAGATGCTGTAATCGGCTTTGCGCGCCCCGCAGGGAGACATTGCGCCGCGCCGCCATCGCCTTGTCGGTGAGCCCCAGGCACAGGTCCACGAGCGCTTCGTATTCCAGTTCACTCAGCCCCAAGAGCCGATCTTCTGCCCTTTGCTGCACGCCGCGCACTTCGCGGTCGATCACGCACTGCTCTGCAACGAAGACCCCCTGAAGGGCCAGTTGCAATTGTTCAGCCGGCGCGGATTTGAGGATGTAGCCGTAAACAGCAGCACTGGGCACGATCTTGGTGATCCCGCGGATATAGGCCTCTTCGGTGTAGTTTGACCAAAACAGGATCTTGGTGCTGGGTTTTCTGGCCCAGATTTTCTTGGCCACTTCTACGCCGGTCATACGCGGCATCTGCAAATCCAGCACGACAGAATCGTAATCGGCGGTGTCAAATTCGTGGATCGCCTCTGCGCCGTCCTCGGCCATGGTCAAAGCGTCCATATCCGACAGGGTATTGCGCGCCACTTTCTCAACGAACGCGCGGTGCAATTTGTCATCTTCGGCAATCAATAGTCGCATTGCGTGTCCTGAAATTTGGGGTTTCTGATCATAGCGCCAAGACCTCGACCGCGGTCTTGCCCGCTGATAGGGGCACGGTGATTTCGACGCATGTGCCCTGCGGATTGGTCAGCCGCGCGAACGTCACAGTTGCCGAAATCAAATCAGCCCGCGTCTTGATGTTGCTGATGCCGCGTTCTGAGCGCAGATCGGACGTGGATATACCCGTGCCGCTGTCGACGATTGTCACAACCATTTCGTCTCCGACCCGCGTGATCCGCACGCAAATGGAGTCACATTCTGCGTGTTTCAACGCATTATTCACCGCCTCTTGGACGATCCGGAACATGGCTGTGCGCACCGTGTCCTGCAAGGCGTCCATCTGGCCGTCTGATTGGTCCTGCACCTGCATCGCTATCTTGCGGCGCATGTGTTTCTGGCAACGCTGCATATGCGCTTCGACCGCTTCGCAGTAGCCAAACAACTGCAAAACGCCGGGTTTCATGTTTTCAACGATGCCCCGCAGTTCATCGAGGCAATTGTCGAGCTCATCCTGAAGCACGGCAATTTCCTTTTGCGCCGCCGCAGAACCACCGTCGATCCGCGACATGCGCCGGCGTATCCGCGCCAGATCTGCCAGCGTTTGATCATGCAGGTCCATACCAAGGCGCTGGCGTTCCCGTTCCATGCCTTCGGTCAGCCGTAGCGCGCCCAGACGCAACGCCTGTTCGCGCCCCGTAGCCTCCAATTCGGAGACGGCAGAATCCTTGGCTTCCTTGGCGCGTTCCAGCGCAAACAGAAACGCCGCAACAAGATCGGCTGCCCCTTGCGCCAGTGCCACGAGATCGCCGGTATAAAAATTCGACTTGTGGCTGGAGATCGCAAGTGACCCGATCAGTTCCCCCTGCACCCGCAGGGGCACGACAATGCGGCTGTGCAAATTGGCATCAAACAACGGCTTGCTGTCTGACCCTTCGAAATGAAACCGCGGGTCTGTCCAGGCATCATCGGTCAGAATATAGGGCGTGTCCCCGCGCAACACATCGCGGATCGGGCTGTTTGCTGTCGGCTTGGAAGGGTTTTGCGTTTGCCCCCAATCTGTGTGAATTCGCGCTTCGTAGCACATCTGCGTCCCGGACGGATGCAACAGGACGATGTCCAGATGGTCGTGCGCGATCAATGCGCGCAGTCGGTTGGCAAAGTTTTCCAACACCAATTCGTAATCCGTTTGCCCGGCAATGGCCTGCGCAATCGACAGGTAACAATCCAGAGCCTCACCCGCATTTGGCATCAGTGCAGCCACCCCCTCTTCGGGCATTTCCAGGTGAGCATACTCGGTTTTTTGCTTCAAATTCGCCTCTTGCCAAAATCCTGGGGTTTGACCCTCAGCGTTGCTGTCGCCCCGATTGAATAGACCAGACACAGAGCCTTGGGGCCTGGGTCGCTGCGCTGTCAGCCTTGCAATGCCAGGGTCTTGTACCTTGTGATGCGCATGCAGCCCTTGAGTGACACACACGTCCCCGGGTCAGCACAAGTGCCAGCCCTACATCTGATATTTCTCCGCAAGAGCGGCCCCGCTGCCCAAGTCTGATTTTCGCGCCAAAATGTCTAACGGGATGAAGTTTGCGAGAACCCAACCGATAACCGCAATCGAACGCGTGATCCTCCGGCTTCTCTCTTTCTTTCAAATCCTTAACGACCTGTTTTGAATAATACGGATGCGGAATGGCCAGAAACTGCCAAGTGCGCAGTATTTTTGCGGGAACCCGCAAAAGGGCGCTGACGGTGGGACGGATACCGCAGCACCGTGGACTATGCTCTCATGGACAATGGCGCTGACCATTGGCTTATCGTCTTGTTGCCGCAGATTACGTGTCGGCGCGCGGGGCGGCGGTACTGTCGCGGACAATCAATTCCGGTGTGATGATCATCGGGTCTTTTGCACCCGGCTGATCCTCCAGAACGGCGATGAGCTTGCGCGCGGCCAGCTTGCCCCATTCCCGGCGCGGCAAGCGGATGGAAGACAGACCCGGATTGAATACGGCCGAATAGGGCATATCGTCATATCCTATGACAGAAATATCCGTTGGCACGCGCAACCCCGCTTTCCACAGCCCGTGCAACAGGCCGGTTGCAGTTTCGTCGTTGTGTACGAAAACGGCTGTGGGCAGATTGCCCGACGCAACAAGGTTACGCGCGGCACTTTGTCCAAACTCAATTGATAGGTCGCCAAAAATGCGGCGTTCGTCTTGCGGATCAATGCCGACTTTCAAGAGCGCATCGCGAAAGCCAAGATAGCGGCGCTCGAACTGGGGTATGTTGAGAGATCCGCAGACCTGCACGATATTGGTGTGCCCCAACCCTATCAGGTGTTCAGCCGCAAGGCGCCCGCCCAGTTCGTCACCGGTACGCACGGTCGGCAATTCCAGCTCGCGGTGACCGCCGCAGGAGACCAATGGCGGGCCGGAATAGATGCCCTGATCGTCGCTGGGCAGCAGGTCTTCGGGAATGCTGAGCGTATTCAGGATCATCCCACCCGCCTGATTCATCAACAGCATGTCGGTATAGATGCGCTCCGTCTCCGTATCCCCTGAGGTGTCGCCGATCAGAACGGCATAGCCGTGTAGACGCGCCTCTTCTTCGATGCCCTTAAAGAAGGAGGCAAAGAAGGCGTTGGTAATATCGGACACCAAGACCAGGAGCGTCTTGGAACTGCCGCGACGCAATTCGGCGGCGGCCTGATTGGCGCGGTAGCCTATCCGTTTCATGGCATCAAAAACCGCGTCACGTGTCTGCGGCTTAACGTCGTCAGGTTTGGACATGGCGCGCGAGACAGTTGCGATCGAGACTCCCGCCTCGCGTGCCACGTCCTTTACCGTCGGTTTCTTTGCCATGCGCATTACATTCAACCGGTCATGCCGCCATTGGCCGACCCTCATGATTGCACCTGTGAACACATTGCGGGTCCGGTTTCAATGAGACGATGTCGCCGACCTTTTGTCCACACTGACCAGTCAGATTGACAGTCAGCGCGCCGGTGCCGTCGACATTCACATAAAGAACCGTGTCATGGCCCTGCCGCACGATGAAGTGTTCGAGACGCACAGCCAGCGTCGCCGCGCCCGCGGCCACAGCATGGGGGCCGGTAATGAAATTCATCTTGGGTGAACCGATAAATCCCGCGAAAAACTCAGACGCCGGGTTGTTATACACGTCCATCGGGCTGCCGATCTGTTCGCCATAGCCGCGATTCAGAACGACAATCCGGTCGGCCAATGTCATGGCCTCAACCTGATCGTGGAACGTGTAGATCATGGTGGATTGCATGCGTTGGTGCAGGTTGCTGATCTCAACACGGGTTTCAGAATGCAGTGCAGCGTTGAGGTTCGACAGCGGTTCGTCAAGCAGGGCCACCTTGGGTTTGCGCACAATGGCAATACGCTGACGCTGCCCACCGGAAAGTTGATCCGGTTTGCGGTCCGGATATGGCCCAAGCTGCACAGCGTCGGTGGCTTCCTTCACCTTCGCCGCGATTTCAGCTTTGAATTTTCGTAAAAGGCAAAGCGAGAAACCCAAGTTATCGGCCACCGTCATCTGCGGATAAAATGCGTAGGACTGGAACACCATCGCGATGTGGCGCTGTTTGGGGGACAAGGCATCGCCGCGGACCTCTCCGATTTCAAGTTCGCCACACGTCATCTCCTCCAGTCCGGCGAACATCCGTAGCAACGTGGATTTGCCCCGGCCCGACGGACCAACAAAGACGATAAGTTCACCGTCCGCGATGGACAGGTTGATGACGTGCAAGACCACAACCTGTCCATAGGATTTCGGCATGTTTTCCAACGCGAGGCCAGCCATGATAGCCTCTCTTATCTCGCCACGCGTGGTGCGCGGATGATTTTCTGAACAGTTTCCAGTGACGCCGCCTGTAGCTGACGCTCAGTCCGGCCGGCCTGTATCGCGGCAATGTCATGCACGATCATGTCGCCGATCGGATGCCGCCCGCCATCAACGGCCGCGGCACGATGGGGCGACCAGATGGTGTTTTCGGCCTGCCGCAGTGGATCGCGTTTGGGCACCGGTTCGCTTGGGAAAACATCACTGGCGACGCGCAGCTGTCCCCGTTCGGCGGCCTCTAGCAAGGCTTGAAAATCCACAAGATGGGCGCGACTGACGACAACAACGAGAGTGCCCACAGGCATCTTTCGTATCAGATCCCGCGACACCAGATGGTAATTCTCGTCAGTTGGCGCTGCCGTGACGACGACGCAGCGGCAGGTGGTCACGGCCTCTTCCAACTCACAAAACGTGATGTCATCCGGCGCATTTCCTGAGGTCTCAAGCCATGGGTCAAAGGCTTTGATCCGCGGCGAGAACGGGGCCAGAAGCCGGGCGACCTCTTTCGCGATGGAGCCATAACCGACAAAGCTGATGGATTGCCCATAAAGCGAGAAATCGGTGCCTGTGTTGTCAGCCAGCCAGCGTTCCGTACCATTGCGAAACCGCTCGTGTTCTTCAACGATCCCGCGGGCGCCTGCAAGGATGAGGCCCAGGGCCATTTCCGCGACCGAATAGCGAAACCCGGGTGCGCACGACAGCACCTCGATTCCGCGCGCGAAACAGACTTCGTAATCCAGTCCTGTCTGGAACGTGCCCGAAACCTCGACAATGGCGCGCAGGTTCGGGGCCATTGTGATTTCTTCCCGGGTCAATTGCGGCTTTGCCGCGACCACGTATTCTGCCTCTGGCAGGCGTTCCAGAAAGGTGTCACGCGACATGGGCCAATTCACACCGCCAGTGACGTGGCACATGTCCAGCAGGGCGCTGTAGGCTGCGGGGCGGAACAGCTCTTCGATCTGGCGAAAGTGCTGGTCCATGATCAGGGACGGTTTGGTCATTTCACCGCCCTCGCCGTCATGCCGCGCGTGAAACTGCGTTGGAACACGAGCAACAGCAGGACCACCGGGATTGCCATATTCACCGTGCCAGCGGAGAGGCCAGTGGTATCCCAGGTCATCGTGCCCTGGATACTCAACAGCCCAACGGACAATGTCCGCAGCTCGTCAGGTGTCATCAAGAGCAGGCGCAGCAGCAGGTCGTTCCCGCCCCAGAGGAATTCCAGCAGCGCTGTGGTGACGACCGCAGACGTCACAATGGGCATGAACACGCGCCAGCAGACTTGGAGTTCTGTTGCGCCGTCGATCCACGCAGCATCGAGCAGCGCGTTGGAGACACCTGCAAAATAGGAGGTGAGCATGAAGACAAACACCGACAGGGCCAGTGCGAAGTCGGCAAAGATCACACCCAGATGGGTGTTGAGCAAACCCAGCACATGCACGATCTGAAAATGCGGCAGCACCACTGCCATCACCGGGATCATCCCTTTAGGCTGATACATCCAGCGCCAGGTCGTGGCGACAGCCAAAGGTGAAATGACAACGGGCAGCACGATACAGGTCTGGATCAACAGGCGCGTTTTCCATACCCGCGCCAACATCGTTGCGATGATAAGTCCCAGCCCGATGTAGTTGCGCTCTGGGCCGATACTTTCCCGACCCGTGAACGCGTTTTCGATCACTGAATCGGTCGGGTACAGGGCAAAAAGAATGTAAATCGAAATGGCAGGCAGGAGGAACAGAATGGGGTTCAACCGCTGCGCAAGTTTCGAATTTGGATCAAGAAACATGTCGTCATCTCCGCAGAGGTGAGGGATTGGGCACGGCCTTTGGGTAGCTGGGAGACTGCCCGGAAACCGCCCCCCTGAGATCTGCCGTGGCGATATTCGTCGTTGCCATCAGGCAGCGTGATCTCACTCGCCGCTTTGGCTTTGTCCCAGGCGCTTTGCATTTCAGCCGTATAGTCCTCGGGGGACATCACGTTGAGCAACCGCCCTTGCAAACCGTCATTGGACACCGTTGTCGGGCCACCGGGCGTTATGGTGTCAAGGAATGCGGGCACAGACCCGTTGGCGGCATGATCATCTGACGTTTTCCAAATGTCCCGTGCCAGTTGGGATATATCGGCTTGCGCCAGCGCTTCGTTGGTTGGGCCAACGGGGATGGGCCCCGTGTTCAACAGCGCAACACGACCAACCGTTTTGATGAACATGCCGTTGAGGAAGGCAATCGCCTCGCCTTTCACTTCAGAGCCTTCGCGGATGTACCAACCGCTGCCGATCGAATTTGGTGGGCGAATTTGCTGGCTGTCTTCGAAAGGAGGCACGGCAAAAACGTCATAGTCGCTGATCCGGTCGCCAGCGGCCTCGATCCCGCCACCGATGACCCAGGGCCCGGTGAGGGTCATGGGCCCTTCACCCACCCAGAAGTAGTCCATCAATTTGCCATACCCGATTGCCGCAGGCGTTGCGCCGAACCAGCCGACCGGGCCCATTTCCTGCAATTTTGTCGCAGCAGCGACAAATGGCGCATCAGTCCATTCGCCATCACCGAACAGGACATTTTCGATTCCGTCAGGACTAGCGTTGTGGCCAAACGTCAAGGAGTGCCAATGGGTTACGAGCCATTTGTCTGCACCGGCAATGCCTATGGGCGTATCATAACCCGCTTCGTGCAGCGCGGCGACAGTGGCTTCCATGTCTTCCCAGGTTGTCGGGACTGGCAAAATGCTCAGCAATCCAGCGGCCGTTGCTGCGCCAAAAATCTTCCTCATCCAAACCTCTTTCTAATGTGGTCAATTGAAATGTATTCGATTACATAAACTCTGTAAACGAATACATATTTCCGGTTAGATCGTTGGTTTCACTTGTGAATTCTGCAAATTTTCTGAAAACCGGTTAGAGGGCCTGACCTGCTGACCCGAATTCTGATCCGTCCCGACAGGTGATTCTCCGGCATTGGAATGGGCGACGCGCGGGGCTAACGCGGGACACGGCAGCCTGCACGGGATAGCGGATTGAAGGCACCGGCCTGTTGTCGTGATGTATCCGTGCACACTGCTGCCTGCAAAGCCCGGCACGGCAGCTACTGCCCCGGGGGCCTGACGGGTTCGGGTCTAGAACGTCAGATGGAACTCGGACTTATGCTGCGTGATGATCCGCGCTTGCAGGTCGCTGTCGGATAGGGTCGCCCCGCGCGGCAAATCCATATGGCAAGAAGCCATTGCCACTGAACTGGAGGTACGCTGATTTGCTTGGGCAGAATTTCGCGTGGATTAAGCGGGGCATTGTTCCGGCTGAACGGGTTGCAAAGGGCGCACCTCTTGTTTGCGCGACCGACGCGCGTCGTGAAAATATATCCCAATCCAAGTGGGAGACATCGCGTATCATTGACCAGTGCTCACCCTCAGCACGGCTTTCAAGCGGGCGCTGCATGGGGCAGCAAAGTGCCCACCTTTCCTGCGTTCAGGAATCTTGCGCCATAGCCTTTATGTCCGACACAAAATCGGAGCCGACATTCTCCCAACAGCCAAAACGCATGTTTTCGGCATCATTCCAATCCGGTTAAGACGACGCCAAATTTACCACAGGCTGACCTGCTTCGCCCGTGAATCCGCGCCAATAAGTTGGCGCTGTTCAGGGTTTGGTCCTCTTCTCACCGTTGGTGAGGCTCCCGCAGTGTGAGGCCGTCGAGGCTCGAATGCGGGCGGTGATGTTTCCTCCGCCACTGGCTGACGTCAGCACGAACCGTGTCGCACGCGTCGGCTGCGATGGATTGTGCGACACCCCATGCGCCGCCGCGCGTTGTTTCGGTTCCTACGACTTCAACGTCCACGGCAGCACGCAGCCGCGCGTATTTTTTCAGCTTGCAATCGCGGAAAGGTTCTTCCAGCCCGGGAAAATCCAAGCTCTCGGCGTACGGGCGACACGGATGGCTTTGGGTTTTGAATTTTCAGCAACAGGGTCCGTCATCACGATGATGTCCGGTCCTACAACCTGATGCACGGCAGCATGGTTCGCCATGTCCATTTCTGACGGGCCGCAGGGATGAAAATTGTAGGCCTTGAACCCCCTCACTTTGTATTTCCGGGCTTCCGCGACGTGTTCCTCAAACGTCGTCAACCACAGGCTTGCCGGGGTTCAGGGTTCTGATCTGCCTGCTGTCACCGGGATGGGCCGGTCACACTTTATCGTAACGTTCACCGCCACATTCGGCGCATCGCCACAAGCCTTTATCAGGCGACAAAGGATAGAACGGCTGAAGGCCCATTGATATCGCGGCGGACCTTGAACGCCGTAGCGCTGGTGGAGGTGCTCGAACAATTCGCGCAGAGTTTGAAATCCGGGCTATTTCAGTGGCCAAGGAATAGAACTATCATGTCAATCTCACTCCCTCGGGTCGGGTCGATAGCATTTGCTGCGGCCCGCCGCGGAAGGCCGTGCTCAAACAGGAATGTGCAAAATGAGTTTGCCCGAATTTGTCCCATCCGTCGCGTCGGATATTGAAGCTATCGTTCAATCCAAGTTGACGGCTCTCGAAGCGGATCACGGTGTACACATACTATTTGCCATCGAAAGCGGCAGTCGCGCCTGGGGATTTCCGTCGCCTGACAGCGATTATGATGTGCGGTTCATCTATGCCCGGCAACCTGACTGGTACTTGAGTATCAAGCCGGGCCGCGATGTTATTGAACTGCCTATCGAAGGCGACTGGGACATCAACGGCTGGGATATTCGCAAAGCGCTTGGGCTATTGATCAAGCCCAATCCGGTCATGCTGGAATGGCTGTCGAGCCCGATCCGGTATCGCTGGAATGGTGCGGTCTGTGATCGGTTGATCCGATTTGCGGACAAGACAACATTTGGTGAATCATGCCTGCATCACTATCGCAATCTGGCGGTAAAACAGTGGGACAAGCATGTCGGGGACAGCCCTGATGTGTCCTTGAAGAAATATTTCTACATTTTGCGTCCCGCGCTGGCGATTTCATGGATTCGGCAAAATCCCTTGGTCCAGCCACCAATGAACCTTCAGGCACTTGTTGAGGGGCAGTCTTTGGGGCGGGACCTTATCGCGCAAATTGAACGGTTGCTGGTCCTGAAATCCGCTGCGAAAGAGATCGGGCGCGGCCCACGCATTCCCATGATTGATACCTTCATCCATGAACAGATTGCCTGGGCCGAGGTTGTGGCAAAAGAGGAAAAACGTCCGGGTTTAATGGATGAAGGCGACGCGTTGTTGAGGGCCATTGTGAAGCGAGAATTGTGACTGGCGCGGAAGCGACCCGTTATTATTGATGGCTGTCAAAGCATGCTGACAGCCCAGCAGCAAAGGGTTTGACCAAAGCCCGCGTGAAGACGTGGATGTGCGAAACGGGCGCGCGATTGTCCGCTTGGGAGTTGCAACGCGATGCCCGTTATTCGAGAGATTGGTTTTTGGTGCGCTGTCCGATGGGACCGCAACAGTTTTACCCTAGTACGAATGACGTAGGCCGCGAATGCTTCGCGACCTACTTGTTTGTAATCTAGCCTAGCTTTGCCCTGACACTGTCACGATACAGCGCCTTGGTCAGAGAAATCATCATGAAGACCATGACAATCGTGAACGGCAAGGCCCCGATGATCATCGCGTTTTGCAACGCTCCGAAGGGGTTGGCCTCTGCACCGCTATTGCCCGCAATGATCAGCGCCCCAATCACCGCCGTCAGGATCAATCCCCAGATGATGCGGTGCTTGATGCCGGTTTCCTGTTCACCACCAGACATGATGGTGTTCATTACAAGAATGCCAGAATCCGCTGACGTAACGAGGAACGTCATGATCAGAACCACACACATGATGGTGATTGCCGACAAGAAACCGCCAGATATCATTTGTTCAAGCGTAGCAAACAATTTGGCTGTGTTGGTGGCACCAATCAGGGAACCGGCAGCATCACCGTTCAATTCGAGATCAATCGCCGTTCCGCCCAGAATGGTCATCCACAAGAAGCACACGATGGCAGGTGCGATAACGCAGCCAAAAATGAACTCGCGCACGGTGCGACCCTTCGAGATACGCGCAAGGAACAAGCCGACGAAAGGCGAGAACGCGATCCACCAGGCCCAATAGAACGTGGTCCAACCTGCCTGCCATCCAAACTGACGACCCTGTTCACCAGCGGCATAGACCGCCTCTGCGTCCAATTCGGCGGCGGCAGCTGGCAATCCTTCAGTGAAGCCCGAAAGCGAACCCCAAGGGGAGGTTGCCGATCCATAGATTGCAGCGACATCTTCCGCTGGCAATGCCTGTGCCGCCTCGGGAAGCGCAGCTGCAAATGCTTCTGCGGATTGCGGAGCGTAAGCGCCAAAGGACAACTGAGCAAAGTGCAGAATAAAGTGCAGAATATAGTCGACCAGACCTGCACCGAACTTTGTCATCGCAAAGAAGAACGAGCCGAACAAGACAAAGGTCAACAGCAAGATCACCGACAGCACCAGATTGAGGTTCGACAGATATTTGATCCCGCGGCCCACACCTGACACAGCGGACAGGATGGACAAACCCATGATCACCAGAAGCGCTGCAATCAGGCCGACGGTGCTGGGTTTGGGGGCTTCTGCATCGCCATTCATCAGCCATTCCATGCCAGACACTGCATAAACCCCGTCAACAAACTGGCTGACACCAAAACCGATGGTAACGGACACGCCAAGGATCGTCGCCACAACGCCAAGAACGTCGACCAAATGGCCCAGAAAGCCGTTTGCGGCCTTGCCCAATAGGGGCGTCAAAGCAGACCGGATCGTCAATGGCATCTCGCGGGTGTAGGCATAGTAGGCCAGAGACAAGCCGGTCAGCACATAGATGGCCCAAGCATGGAACCCGTAGTGCAGAAAGGTGTAGCGATATGCAGACTGCACGGCTTCCGCAGAATTTGCAGCAACTTCACCGGAGAGCACAACAGGGTTGGAGCCCCAAAGTCCAAGCGGTTCCGCGGTCGCAAAGACCATAAGGCCGACACCCAGACCGGCACCGAACATCATTGAGAACCATGAGAAGTTCGAGAATTCTGGCACCGTGTCCGCGGTGCCGAGTTTCTTGCTGCCGGTTGCCGGCAAGATAGCCAAGACAAACAGGAAGAAGGCAAAAAATCCGACTGACACAATGTAAAAGCTGTTGAATCCATTCAACAAACTTCCGTTTACTGCGGAAAGAACGCTACTTGCATTGCCGGGCCAGACAAGCGCCCAGACAACCAGCGCGACCATGATCGTCTTACTGATCAATGCGATGGGAAGGCTGTAGCCTTCGTAAAAACCGGATGGAGATTTTGCGATCTCCAGCTCGGTAAATGCTGGCTTAATAGACATTTCAGGTCCCCTGTTTCATTTGTTGCGCCATGTATCGATGTCCCGCCGCCGCTTGGCGCTTTGACTTTGGGTTTGTATGGTTCACTCAATCGTTGTCGGTTACGCCTGCGCCTGCTCCCAGCAAACGGGAGGCTTCTGTCGCGGGCGCGTAGGTGCGCTGCGCAAATGTGTTCAACTTGTCCCAAACCTCTGTGCTGAAAGCGCCGCGCAAGGCGGGTGCAACAAGAGCGTGATCACCTTGCGCAATGACGCATTGCAACGCACTGGTTTGAGGCGTGTTCAAGTCATCTTCAGACCCCTGGATGTGCAGGTCGTACCCGTTCGTAGTTGCCCGCACACTGTCCCAAACGACGGTCAGCGGGGCCTTGATATGCAGGGCCGCCCAGGCTGCGAAGGGCACAACCAGCAATGGCTGCGTGACATCGCGCATCGCTTGCTCATGCATTGCATTCAGGCGATCTGCGCAATCATTTAGGGTGACTCCAGCGGTCAAGGGACACAGCGCACCGGTTGCGCTGGTCCAGACACCATCCAAAGCCTGGGGCGGGCCATCATGGGCCATTACGCTCAAATGCGTGGCCAATGCCGCTGCGCCGTTCAAGCCATGAGACACAAGCCATCGCACAGCTTTTCCGGCCTCCTCAGCAACGCCCCAGTCATACCCGCCGCCGCGTGCTGCTTTCCTGGCATGCGCCTCAATCTCGTTCAGCGAATACATCATGGGCGCGCCATGGCTGAGTAAGGCCAGAACTCATCTGAAGTTGCCAGTTCTTCGGGGTACGGCGCATTTCCAAACATGCAAATCCGCACCCAGCGGTCTGATCTGGGGTCGAAGTGCGTGGCGCCGAAGAATGACAGCTTGCACCGCAACATATCGATGGGCATCAGATCCGACCCAATCGTATTGTCGCGAATTTCAGCGTAGGGTGCCTGTCCTACGATCTGAGCGCGACGTACGCTGTGACGATGCTGTGGATGCGCCAACAAGAAGGCAGCCAACGTGGCATCTTTGTCCTCGACCTTCAGGTCATCAAAAAGCGCAGCCGCATCCCGGCCCGGTGCCAGAGGTTGCTCATATGGCTCAACTGGTTCTTCGAAACGCTCACCCAGACGTGGCTCCAGTTTCTCAGCTGAGACATACCACGCCCGCGCGCATTGCTGCTGTTGTGACCAATCGATGTCGAGTGCCCAATCATACGCGTTTTCAAGGATCGTATGCAGTTCGCCTACACGCATGGTGCCATCGATCCGAAATGCCTGGGTATTTCGGTCCGACATCTGATCTGCCAAAGGATCGACAAGGGCGCCGTATGGTTCCAATAGCAAAGATGCCAGACATTCCTGCGCATCTTCGCCCAACGTGGATTCAGCCCACTGATACAAGCGATCCCAAGGATGTGCCGTTTGCAGATCAGCCAGCGCAATGTGATCTGCCAATTTACTCAAGTCGCTGCGCAATTCTCTCAGCTTCTCGATCTGGATTGGGTGCTCGGAATGCCAGACGTCGGCGGAGATCAGTGACCGCGTCAGCAACTCACGAAAGGTTTGAACCGCCGTAGGCGCGGCATCGGGCAAGCTGCGGACAATGGCAATCGCTTGTTCACGGGCGGCAATCCAATTGTTGAACAGCATCGGGTGGTTGATCAGAAACGGCGCCATGCCAAGCCCGGTGGAATTGCCAATGCCCAAACTGCGCCCGATGGTCGGGTCCAGTTTTACTGAGGCTTCCCCACCTCTGAGATCAGCCACATGCTGGACCAGATCACGCACATAGGTTCGCGTCAGGAAAACGGACAGCATTTCGATCTGGAAAGGAGCGGCGCACTCTGGGCGATCCGCGATCATTTCATGATCGGCGGCACCCAGTTTACCCGATCCATATACGGCAGTCGTTCGCATCAGATAGCCAACTTTTTCAACCTCTTGCCGATCAGGTTGCACCCCCGCCGCAAGAGCTGAGACGACATGGTTCCACAACCTGACTGAGCGGTTGGCGCGCGACACGGACAGTTCTTTTTCGGTCACCCGGCCTGCTTCTTGCAGGGGGATATTTTGTCGCAGTCGCTGGATGTCAGCCGCATCTGGGACACCGTCAAACAAGGTGAAGGTGCTGTCCCAGGCTTCTGCAATCACGCGGTCCGAGCGTTGTTCTGCCGGCAGGTCATGACCAAAGGCGACGAGGGAATAGGTGCGGTCCGGTGTATGCGCGCAATAAACCGCGTAACCCACCCCCTTGTCATCAAATTCAAAAACGGGTCGGGAAAAGGTCCAATTCTCATCGGTCATCCGGCGCGTCAATATGCGCATGAATGACAGGCGTGATTGATGAAATGATCCAAGGCGTGACAACCGCATGACCGTCGCAGGGTCGCGTTTGGCGATAGAGGTAGAGCGTTTCGTCTGGATCCTCATGTCCCTGTCCCCTCCCTAGGTCAGTGGTGTGAAGTTTTCCGCGTAAAACCCGTGCCAGTTGTCCCCCATGATGCCCGCGACCTCCTTGTCGCTAAGCCCTGTGGCGCGCAGGCCCGCTTCGATGTTGCCAAAGTCGCGATTGTCCTTGAACCAGCTTGGCATCGGCGGAAAGCCCGGTGCGGCGGCTGAGCCTTCGCCATAGTCGACCTCCTTGCTCCAGCGACCGACGCGCATCCATTCGACCACGCTGTCTGGCTGATCCTGACACAGGTCCGTCCCGATCCCGAGGTTTTGCGGGCCATATGTCTCGGCTGTGCGGGCGATCATCTCGCAAAAACTGTCTAGCGTGCAGTCAGATTTCCCTTTGAGGTGATGCGGATAGGTCGAAAATCCCAGCATCCCGCCATTCTCTGTTACGGCGCGGATTACATCGTCCGTTTTATTACGCAGTGCTGGCGACCAGTCATAAGGGTTGGCGTGCGTGATCGCGATCGGTCGCTCGGATATGTCCGCAGCCTCAATCGTTGAACGACCTGCTGAATGGCTCATATCCACGACAAGGCCGACGCGGTTCATTTCCTTGATAACCTGACGCCCCATGCGGGTGATGCCAGTATCTTCGGCCTCATAGCATCCAGTCGCCAGCAGGGACTGGTTGTTGTACGTCAATTGCATAAACCGCGCGCCGAGGCTGTGCACGATTTCAACAAGCCCGATGTCATCCTCAATGGGGCTGGGGTTTTGAAAGCCAAAGAATATCGCGGTCTTGCCTTCGGCCTTGGCGCGGTCAACGTCGCTGGCCCATTGGCCCTTCATAATGAGGTCAGGGTATTGTTCGAACCAGCGGTTCCATTGCTCAAAGTTCAGAACCGTCTCGCGGAAATTTTCATGGTAGGCGATGGTTACGTGCACCGCATCCACGCCACCCTCATGCATCTGGCGAAAGATCTTTTCCGACCAGTTGGCGTATTGAAGGTTATCAATGCGCATCATGACGGAATGCCGGACGAAATATAGGCGGTTTTCACGATGGTGTAGAAGTCACGCGCTGTTTGCCCCTGTTCGCGCGGACCGTAAGAGCTGTCACCACGCCCGCCAAAGGGCACGTGGTAATCGGTGCCGGCCGTGGGCAAGTTGACCATCACACAGCCCGATTGCGCGTTGCGTCGGAAATGGGTGGCGCGGGCAAGATTGGTCGTGACGATGCCTGCGGTCAGGCCAAAATTTGTGTCGTTCACCACATGCAGCGCCTCGTCATAGCTGGCAACGGGGATCACGCAAGCCAGCGGTGCGAACATTTCCTCGCGGTTGATACGCATGTCGTTGTTGGTGCCGACAAAGACACCGGGGGACATGTAGTAACCATTTGTCGCCATCTCCAGCCGCTGGCCACCGCAGAGCAGTTCGGCCCCCTCAGAGGCCGCCAGTTCGACATAGGCGAGGTTCTCTTTCAGTTGCTGTTCAGAAACAACTGGCCCCATCTGCGTGCCCGCTTCCAACGCATGGCCCACTTTCATGGCGTTGGCGCCGGCGACCAGCTTTTCGACGAATTGATCATGCACCGATTGATGAACAACCAACCGCGAAGAGGCGGTGCATTTCTGACCGGATCCGCCAAATGCGCCCCCCAGTGCCAAAGAAACAGCCAGATCCAGATCAGCATCGTCCATCACGGCCAACGCGTTCTTTGATCCCATCTCCATCTGCACACGCGTCAGGTTCTGAATCGCACCGGCTGCAATCCCCTTGCCCACGGGAACGGAGCCAGTAAAGCTGATCGCGCCCACTTTCGGGCTTTCGACCAGCCGCTGACCGATAGCGCTGCCTGCGCCCATTACCAGTGAAACAAGGCCCTTGGGGACATCCTGGCGCGCGATAATCTCGACCAGTGCTACGGCAGATGCCGGGGTCAAATTCGCAGGTTTCCACACGACGGCATTGCCATAGCACAGAGCAGGCGCAATCTTCCAAGACGCAGTTGCGGTTGGAAAATTCCATGGCGAGATCACCGCCACAACGCCGACCGCCTCGCGACGCACGTCAATCTCGATCCCGTCCCGCACAGAATCCGCAGCGTCACCCATCTGGCGCAGTGTTTCAGCGGCATAGTATGTAAAGAACTGACCAGCGCGGTACACCTCGCCTTCACCCTCTGCCAGCGGCTTGCCCTCTTCGCGCGCCAGCAATGTTCCCAGCTCTTTTGCGCGGCTCATCATCTCGGTGCCAATGGCCATCAGCACGTTGTATTTGCGTTCGATCCCGTAGGCGGCCCATTCGATCTGCGCGCGTTGCGCCTGTTCCAGCGTTGCATCCAGTTGATCAGGGGTGGCCTGCGCGAACATCCCGATTAGATCGTCCAGATCAGATGGATTACGGTTTTCAATTTCGGATGCACCCGCCACCCATTCTCCGGCGATATAATTCAAATTGGAATCGGGCATGACGTATCCTTTCGCGTGAGTGCCGCAGGCGCGCGCACGCAGGGGATACCCCACTTAGTTGATTTAGGCATTTTGAAAGAATTGTAGTTTACTTCAGAGTCTCTGAAGTTAGGGATCCGAAATCAAACTGCCATCGCGATTCATCTCGGTGATCAGCTTTAGAAACGCCCGCGCTGCGGGCATCAAGAGATTGTTGGGTCGCGACATCAAATGCACGGTCCTGCGTGTGTGCACATCGTGCAGCGGCAGGAACGCAAACTCATCAAGGACATTAGCAACCGCCAGTCGCGGTAACACCGTTATCCCAACGCCTTGTCGGACCAATCCCAAAAGGGACGCCGTATTGGGAACCATGAGACGAGACCTGGCAAGAATGGGCGCAAAGTCCGGATCTGTAATCTGTTCACACAGGCCATTTGCAATGATCGGATGATCCCCCATCGTGCGCCATGACAGCTTATTCCAGTCTTTTGCCAAGGGATCATCTTTGCGGCAAACCAGCCCAAAGGCATCGCTGAACAACTCCGTCCGGCGCATCCCTTCGACTTCCGAAAGTGAGCCAATCCCGATATCTGCTCGTTCGCGGTCCAGTTCACGCGCGATGGTCACTGAGTCCATGTCACGCAGGTCGATCTGAACTTTTGGGTACTTCTGCGCAAACCTCAAAATTACGGGAGGTAGCACAGTCGTTGCCACCGATGGCGTCACAGCCAGCCTCAGATAGCCAAGTTCGGAACGTGATAGCCCCTCGATCACCGAAACCGTGTTTTCGAAGTGTGCCACCTCGCGGCGTGCCTCGGCCAGAATGAGGTCTCCGAGCGGCGTCAGACGGGATTTTCGGGCTGTCTCAAAAAGAGCAGAACCGACATGCTCTTCAAACTGTTTCAGCATCATGGAAACAGCTGATGGCGTACGCCCAAGTGCGTCTGCCGCCTCAGACAGGCTGCCGTGGGTCGCAACGGTCGTAAAGCATCTGAGCATATCGATCTTGATGGCCAACTTAAGAACCTCTGAATTAGATTCAACCAAATCGAGTTTGCCTTAAATCCTCTCTCATGGCCACATGGCAATCATCTGTCCAAATCGGGCTGGTAAGACACTGGAATTGAAGGGGATTCATATGATTGAGCGTATCGACACTGGAATTCGGTCGTCCAAGATCGTGAAACACAATGGTGTGGTCTACCTGACCGGACAGGTTGCTGAGGGTGACACGGTTCAAGATCAAGTCCGCACCTGTTTGGAAAACGTTGATGCCCTCCTGAAACGAGCCGGATCGTCCCGTGAGCACATGCTGCATGTCACCATCTGGCTAGCCGATATGCAGGATTTTGATCGGTTGAACGAGATCTGGAACGCTTGGGTCCCCTCTGGGCACGCTCCGGCCCGCGCGTGCGGTGAGGCCAAGTTGGCCAGACCCGAGCTGAAGGTGGAGTTCATCGTGGTTGCAGCCTGCTCGTGAAGAATTGGCGTACTGATGAAAGGGATGACGAAACCTTATCGTAGGGAAGTAGATCCAAGCCGCGAAAACCGTCCAGAACGATCCTGAACTTGTCTTCCGATGATGCTGCTCGCGCGTTACCCGATTGATATATTAGACGATATTCTCGCCAGGACGATTGGTTGGATGTCTCATGCGCCACCTTCAGCAGTTTCGATGCGCAAACTACACGCTCTTATCAAATACCGATACTTGGACCCATATGACCGAAGAAGAACGCGATATTTCCCTCTCGATCCCGACAAGACAGATCGTTGTTAAGTCGTCGGCACGGTTTACAAGCTAGGTGTCAAACCCGCTGTCCACCAATGCCCGCGTAATCCGTTCCCGCATCTGGTGGTCTTCAAAAGGGAAGGCCTCGAAAAAGCGCGCGGTCGTGATGTCCGGGCGCCTCATCTTTGTGTTTTCGGCCCAAAACCGTGCCTTCTCGGCCTTGCCCGCGAGATTTAGAGACATCGCGGCGACCTGACCCATCAGGTAATGCGCACCAGGCGCCTGTGCCGAACGTTGGCCCCATTGCCCTGCGGTCTCAAAGTCTCCATCGTTGCAATACGACAGTGTCTGAACGCCCAACATCGCATAGTGGAACGGGTCCAGCGGGCTGAGCGCCATGGCAATCTCATTGCCATCACGAACCGATTGGCTTTCTCCGCGCAGCGCGCTGATCAGCGACTTTAGGTAATGTCCCTGTGCAAAGTTGGGTGAGATCGCGACACTGCGGTCCAGCCAGCCAACCGAGGCCGCGAGTTCGTTGCTCATCCACTTTGCCCGGGCCATGCAATAGCTGCAGAACGGGTCCAGCGCATCGAGTTCCAGGCTGCGTTCCGCGTGACTGAGTGCGAGCGCCTTGTCTGCCTCGCGGTCAGTGCCATAGCCCATGAACGCATTCTGAAATGCAACAAAAGACAAACCGGCATGGGCCCGTGCGAAATTTGGATCGAGTGAGACTGCCTGGGCAAAGTGCTCTGCCGCGATGAGATTGTCGCGCCGATTGTATCGGTGAATGTGCTGCAGACCGATATGATACTGCGCCCATGCGTCGAGCTGTTCGGGTGCGCGCGCGCGGGCTGCGTCTGCCTCGCTCTTTGACACTTGCAATTCCAATGCACCGATTACCTCTTTGAGGACAAGCTCGCGAAAAGCATGCATTTCGTCCAAGCTGCCGGAGTAGCGATCAGACCAGATCACTGTGCTGTCCTTCATGCGTGCAAGCTCGACCGTCACTGACAGTCTGGACCCAGAATGCTCCAGTGTCCCTGACAGGCAATAGCGCACACCCAGAAGGTTCTGGATTGCAGTGAAGTCGGGGGTTGCTTGCCGGAACCGGAATGATGAACCGCGCGCAATAATCGAGGCGAAACGTAGCCGTGACAATTCGGAGATCAGTTCGGCGGCGATGGCGTCGCCCAAGGGATCCGCCGTACCTGGAGATTGTAGCGCGATAAGCGGCAGGACAGCTATTGAGGGTTTACCAAAATGGGGTGAGGCGTGACTGTTGATTTCGGTGGAAAGGCCGTGTGCCTGAACGAAAGCGGGGCCAGACGTTTCCAATTGCACATCCGCAACCATCCGAAAGCCTCGCCCGTGAAGGGTGCGAATAACCTTCTGATCCCTTCCTGTGTCACCCACGGCTTGCCGGGCTTCCTTAATCGATGTTGAAATGGCGGCGTCCGAAATCGCCAGTCCGTCCCAAACCTTCAGCACGATCTCGTCTTTGGAAACGATGCGGTCGGGATTCTCCGCCAGCAGATGCAGCAAGGCGAAAACCCGAGGCGCGACTTTGACCGGCTGTCCCTGGCAGATCAATTCTCCAGACTTCAAATCGAGCGAACAACTGGCAAAAACCATCTTCATGCCCGCGACCTTACCCAGTGGCTCAGAACTTTCCAAGAAATGCTCAGACTTGCCTCAAGCTTGGGGCGGGAGATTTCTGCAATTTCCTTTCATCGCAATCACCCGGGCCTATCGCGCACAGACGCAAACAGGACCGGAACTATCGAAGAAGGGAAATGAAGATGACACTTTCAATTTTGGGATTGGGGTTCGGACGCACCGGCACCGAATCCCTGAAGAAGGCGCTTGAAATCCTGGGCTGTGGACCCTGTTATCACATGTTCGAGGTTCTGCCGCGTCAGGATCGCGTCGATGAGTGGGTCTCGCTGGTGCAGGGCAAATCACCCGACTGGGACAAGACGTTCGAGGGCTACCATGCAACCGTCGACTGGCCGGGCGCCTATTTCTGGCGCGAACTTTCGGCACATTACAGCGATGCAAAGTTCATCCTGACCACGCGGGATCCCGAGCACTGGTACGAGAGTATGGCAAAAACGATCCTGCCTCTGCTGAAAGCTTCCTCCAGCGATCCGAACTCGCTCGCAAATCAGATGTTTATTACGCGAACTTTCGGTGGCAAGATCGACGACCGGGATCACGTGATCGACGTTTTCAAGCGGCACAACGCGGCGGTGAAAGCGGCAATTCCGGCCAGTCAGCTTCTGGAGCTTGAGGTCGGGGCAGGCTGGGAGCCACTCTGCGACTTCCTTGGCCTGGACGTGCCCGATGTGCCCTATCCCTGGGGAAACAGCACCGACGATTTTGACGGCAACATCGACCGCGCCACGGCCAAGCGCGAAGGCGTAGTGGCCTGACCTTTCTCAGATCAACTTCTGTAGGGCGGCAACGCGCAGCGCTTAATTTTTCGGATCCGATTAAGGGTCCGGCTCAACCCGGTCGTCAACGGCCACACTGAATGGAGAAAAGACATGAAAACCGCAACATTGACAAAAGCCGCCGACAATGGCGTTAACGTCGAAGCCCTGTTGGGCGCTCGCGAGGCGCTGAAACAGGCACCTCCTGCTGCCCAGTTCACCTGGCGCGCGAACTGCCAATGGTTTGAGGGCGCACACAGCCGTTCGACGATCAATGGTTATTTCGGGCTCGGCGAAGAGCAAACTCGCGAAACCGGCTTTGATATCGAAAGCGACCACCCGGCGCTTTTCGCCGCAACAGACAATGCCGCGACGCCCCTTGAAATCGTCCTGGCTGCGCTCGCAAGTTGCCTTACAGGCGGCGTCGCCTCGATCGCGCAGCATCGTGGCGTGCAATTGAACTCGGTTCATGTCGCGGTCGAAGGGGACATGGACATGTCTGGCGTCCTTGGCATCGATCCCGATGTCCGCAATGGCTTCAGTGCCATTCGCGTCAAATTCCACATTGATGCGGACGCCTCTGCGACCGAGATCGCGGGCATCGTCGCGCAATCTCAGAAGCGCTCGGCGGTTTACGACATCATCACCAACCCCGGCAACGTCCGCACGACGATTGCCTGAATGCCAAAGCTGCGGTGCCGGGCGACCGGCACCGCCTTGTCAAAGGAGCATGAACAATGAGACGCACAACCGCCGTTATCATAGGCGCCGGACAATCCGGCCTCGCCATGAGTTTCGAATTGATGCAACGCGGCATCGATCACATCGTCCTTGAGCGCGGCGAGGTTGCCAATTCCTGGCGATACGAGCGCTGGGACAGCCTCAAACTGCTTACCCCCAATCGGATGAATACCGTGCCGGGAATACCTTACGACGGACCCGACCCCGATGGCTTCATGAGTGTGTCGGGGTTGGTGGCGCGTTTCGACACCTGCCTGGCGCGCACATCCTTTCCTGTAAAGACCGGAACCACTGTACTCTCTGTTGTTCGATTGGACCGGGGCTACCGCATCCAGACCGATCAGGGAGCGCTGGAGGCCGAGGCTGTCGTGATGGCCACAGGGGCCTGCAATCACCCGAAAGTTCCCACTTTTGCTCAAACTGCCCCAGGCGACATCGTTCAGACTTCGCCCCTGCGCTACAAGCGGCCCTCAGACCTGCCGGAGGGCAAATCATTGGTCGTGGGTGCATCTGCTTCCGGATTGCAACTGGCGCGCGAACTTCAGCTCTCCGGGCGTCAGGTCACTTTGGCCGTCGGAAATCACACCCGCATGCCACGTCGCTATCGAGGCCGCGATATTCTCGAATGGATGGGGCGCATCGGCGTGACCAGCACACTCTATTCGGACGTGCCCGATCTCGACCGGGTCCGGCGCCTGCCGTCTCCAACGTTGACCGCCGATGAAACATTGGACATCAACACGCTTCAGACCCTAGGGGTAGAAGTTGTCGGTCGTTGCGTTGGTCTGGAGGGCGGTGAGGCGCATTTCGCAGGCAGTCTGGCGAATACCTGCGCCTTGGCGGACCTGAAGATGGACCGCTTGCTTGATACCATCGATGCCTTCACGACCCAAAAGGAATTTGGCGACAGTCCCTCAATTGACGCGCGCCCAGCGCCGACGCAACTTCCCGATGATCCGCGGCTGCGCATCGATCTGGCTCGGGAGGGATACACCTCGATCCTTTGGGCGACTGGGTTTGCGCCGGACTTCTCCTGGCTTCGGGCGCCGCATTTCGACACCAAAGGTCGGCTCATGCACGATGGCGGCATCGTGGCCAAAGGCTTATACGTAATGGGTTTGCCCTACCTCCGCTATCGGCGCTCAACCCTGCTATACGGCGCGAACGACGACGCGAATGTCCTTGCAAACCATATGCAGCTTGGATTCAAGAGCGTTTGTGCTGCCTAGGATGCCCAATCGAAACCCATCAATTCTCGTCGTCTTGGCGCTCCTAGCGGTAGCGAGGCCACCCGCTGATAAGGAATGATTTCTTGCAATCGATCAGCTTCAGAACAGAAAGCTACGTTTAGAGGAAGGGAGAATCTGTGTCTCCTGTGAGGCGACATCGGGGAAATGAGTGACAGTGCGAATGCCCTGCGCGTTCGGCGTCTCGTTGCTGTGAATCGCGTTCTTGCAGCGAAGGCCGGCATTGCGGGCTGCGACTGCGCCATCCCAGCATATGTTCGAGTGTCCGGTATGGCCTAAAAGAGCGTGAGTTCACTACCCCCGAGATTTAGCGGCGCAGCAAATGGCAGGTTCCGTTGGCCGCACCGTAGCATTTTTACCAGTCGCTTAAAGGCAGGCCCGGTTAAGGTGACCCTTCCGATAGGCAATCTTGCCCATCCCATTCAGCGAGAGCGCCAATAGGCTCTTATCATTGCAATTGGGAAAGGCAGGAAACAGGATGACCTACCGACTCAATACGAATACCAAAGAAAAGTTGAAGCGGACGGCCATAGTGGCAGCCGCAGCTCTGACGGCCCACTTGGGATACGTGACGGCTGCGCAGGCATTTTCATCATTACCGACCCCCAGCTTTCCACCTGAAGGGACATTTTCGAGTGAGAATGGTGATCCTTGCGATCTGATTTGCACGATCGGAACCGCGCAGTCTGACGGCCATGGGCGGCGGGGGGCTGAAGAATGAGTGTGCGATCATGGAAACCTTTCAGCGCGCATGAATGCATCCGTGGTCCGTTGCGGCCCGTCTTCGTTTCGGACATTGAGTCAATCGCATTCAGTCCGAATGCGCATTGTCCAAATGCCTTGTCGATCGCGGTGCAGACCCGACGTGCGCGGAGCATTCGCACAAATTGCCATACGAAAAAATCCACCGGCATCATCGAAATGGGGCCAGCGTCAGAGCCGGTGTGGTCGCCGTGAGACATGTCGCATTGAAATACGAAGCGTCACTTCACCACCATGTTTCAGAGGTCGTCGATAGCACTGATGAACTTTGGATCGGGGCCCTCAAATATCGAACTGCTCGTCTGAAATACGGCCAAAGCATCCGTCAATGCACGAACGGAACTGACACCGACCTTCTCAAAAATGACCCGGATCTGATTTCGGACTGTCTTTTCAGATCTACGCGACGCGATGGCGATTTCTCGTGGTATTTGCCCTGCGACAAGCAACCGGACGAATTTCGGCTTCGCGCGCGCTCAAATCAAAGACATCCTGAATCATCTCTTTATTGATGCCTGCGTTTTCGTTCGCGCCCACAAAGATCGCCAGCAGCGGTCGGTCCTCGAACACGTCCTGATCGACCGCAAAGTCCGACCGCATCGCCGCGCGGAATGGTACAAGGCAAAGCGACACCGGATCACCCGACGTTTCAACGCGCAGCCCGCGCGGCGTCTGGTCGGCCATCGTCTCCCGCAGGCAGCCAAGGAATATATCACGACTGGACTCGCAGGTCAGCGACAGCCGCTCCATGCCAGCGCGAAAAATAAAGCCCCGATCCAGCATTTTCTGGCCTGCATTGTTGGCAAATTGGAGCCGCGCCGCACCATCGGTTATCAAGGTTGGCAGCGCAATCGCATCCATGAAGCCCGAGCAGGTCTCGGCCGCGTCGCGTGCAATCGCCAGAGCCCGAGCAAAACGGGCTGCGCGCACGATATGGGGCGACAGGAACTGCAATGCAGAAGCCAACCCGTCGGAATCCTTCTCGACCGGGTCGCGCTCGTTTTCCATGAAGATCATCACTGCGGCACGGCTGCCGTTCTTGGCAAACCGCAAGGTCGTCCAATGTCCAAGACCAATAGGACGACAGTAAAGCCGATAGGTTCCGCCGCTTCGGAATTCCTCTTCCGTGAGCAAGTCACGCGACTGCAGAACGACGGTGTTTCGACCCTGGGCGCGCCGATGGACCAGCCGTCGATTGGCGCGATTTTCATCGGCCTGTTCGAGCAATCGACCGTCGTCGGAGGCCAATTTGCGGAAGAACCGAAGTTGAAAGTCATCAAACCCGACATGCGCATACCTACCAAAAATGTTTTCGTTTTCGTAAGTCTGGATGCCGCCAACAAAGCCGGGAAAGGCATCAACGACATAGGCCATGAAACGCGACCACGGTTCTTTCTCCAGTGCGGAATCGTAGACAAGGCCGATAACTTCGCTCACGTTTTCGGGGTCGTTCACGTTCCATCGCATCCAGGTTCCCCCACGGCCAATTGCTGGCAGGTGCACTCCCCCATCTCCAATCGCGCGGGATGAACCCGACGCCAGAACGAGGTTTGACACATGGCCACAGCCCATTCCCTGACACCACTCTATACCACACCGACAAGGGTTCTTGTCAGTCTCAGACGGACGCCGCTCTGGGTGCAGCTATGGATGACGCTGATCCTGAACCCAACCAATCTCGGTACGTTGTTCTTTCCGGATCAACCGCTGCCCTGTCGATTTTCCTGATCGGCAATCTGGCAATGGTCATCGTGGGCATCTGGGTCGCATGCATTGGAGGGACGACGAAGCTCATGTCATTGCCGCGTCTGCCGTGCCGCGTTGTGTTGTTTGGGCTTATCCGGGTGGCCTTGAACCGGTTCGGATCGTCGTTCACGCCCTACGCGATGTATCTGGCACTGCTGTTTGCAGTCAATCTCGTGGGATTCGCGCTGGATGCTTGTGCATGCTTGTCGTGGTGGAAGGGTGACCGGGCCGTCCTTTGATTGACGCAATACTTAGAAAAAGAAAGGATATGACATGGAAAGGGTACTGAAATTTTCATGCCGGTGCGGCCAGATTCGTGCGCAAGTGCGCGCAAATCGGCGATCAGGTATTCGTACGCGGTGCCATTGCATCCTTTGTCATCAGGCCATGACTCACTTCGGCCTATGTTCGGACCTGTCCCTTTTTTATGCCGCTCCGAGTGCTCGATTGGGTCACTTGCCGCTCGAATGCGACGGGGCTTTCCTGCCCAAGGCTGAGTGGCGTCGGTGTGGACTGTGGAAGCCGTTGATGTATTCGAAAATCGCCATCTTAGCCTGCCGCCGTGTTTCCCGTGACCTTTCCCAGATCAGCTCTGCCTTGATGGGTTTGAAGGAGGTTTCGACGGCGGTGTTGTCGCAGCAATTGCCCTTGCCGCGCGTCGACAAGCTGAACCCGTGCTGGCGCAAGATCTTCTGATATCGTGTGAACAACATTGGCTGCCGCGATCCGCATGGTGGATGCAGTCTTGCGGCGGTGACCGGAATGCAATCGCCATCTTCGGCGCCCTGATCGCCAGATCGCGTTTCATGCGGTTACTGACAGCCCAACCAATGACGCGCCTTGAATGCAGGTCGATGATGACAGCCAGATAAAGCCAGCCCGCACGGGTCCAGACATAGCTGATGTCGCCCGCCCATTTCTGGTTTGGTGCATCTGCCATGAAGTCACGATCCATCAGATTTGGCGCGATGTTGAACTTGTGATCGCTATCGGTTGTCACCTTGTGTTTGCGGGTTCTGACAACAGATATGCCGTTCTGGCGCATCAGACGGCCAACGCGGCGATGGTCCACATCCACTGCCCAGGCTGAGGCGCGACCGTTCTTTGACATGCGCCAGTGTGACCAGATCAGATCGCTGTTTGCGGCTGGCTGGGCGGCTTTGAATTGCACGTCATCCACATGTGCTGACGCCAACGACATCACACAGCCGATTGGCTGGGAAATCGGTCCCATGTTCTTCGACAAACCCAAATCTCACTGTTTTGGACCCGCGAAGAACTGGGTCGCCATTCCTAAGATCGCCCTCTGCTGCTTCAGGAGCCAGTTCTCCCGTCGAAGTCGGCCATTCTCGCGAGCCGGGCCAAAACTTCCTTCGACACCACATCCGTGTCTCAGTGAGCTGTGATCCATGTGTTCAACGTCGACATCCCGACGTCTGGATCATCAGCCACCTGCTGACAGGTCAGCCCGCTGGTCAGCGCGATCCGCACCGCATCTTTGCGAAATTCTTCCGTCCGGTTCATCCCCATAGCTCGCCTCCTTTGATGCAATAAATGCTATCAACGGAACGGCATCAAACCGCGACACGTCCGACGATTATCCCACAAGAGACATCTCTCATTTCTACATTCGGCTAAGAGGACAGCCAAATAGCCCAGTTTAAAGGGCGACTTTCATTCAACGCTTTTATTTTGAAGTTGAATTATCGGTGGAAGGCGCAAGAAACGGTATGACACGGGCGCCGTTGCGCGCTCAATTTGCGCTCAAAATTTGGAGCGCTACATGACACATTTCTTGTTGATACACGGCAGTTGGCACGGGGCATGGTGCTGGCATAAAATCGCACCACGTCTGACCGGGTTCGGGCATTCCGTGACTGTGCCGGACCTTCTGGGACGAGGCGCTCGCCGGCGGCCAGCTCAGCTGATCAGCCTCAGGGCGATGGCGCACGACATCGGCAAACATCTTCGAACGGATCAGAAAACAACCCTTGTGGTGCACAGCCGTTATGGCATTTTGGCATCGACCCTGTCGGATATGTTTCCCGACCGGATCGAGCGGGTCGTCTATCTGGCCTCGTTCATGATCGCGGACCGGCAGAGGGCGGCGGGATATTTCCGGGCAGACAAAGCGTCGGTCCTGACGCCGTATGTATCGATCAGCAAATCAGGAATGTGGGATGCGCTTCACCCCGACATCTATCGAGAAGGCTTGTACCACGACTGCTCTGACGACGATGTTGCGCTTGCCAGCAGCCTACTGTGCCGCGAACCGCTGCGCCCGGCGCTGACAAGGCTCAGACTGTCGAAGGAGCGATATGGGACCGTTCCGCGCGCCTATATCCGCCTGACAGAAGACCGGGCGGTCACGATTGGGCTCCAGGACAAGTGCATTGATTTTGTCGGGGTTGATCGCGTCGAGAGCCTCCAGGCGAGCCATTCGGCCTATTTTTCGAAGCCGGACGCGCTGTGCCAGAAGATCTTGGCCGTGTGCAGGCCGTAAAGTTGCGCAATGAGCTTTCTATTTTGGAGCAAGCGCTGACAGGTTCTTGTCCAGAATAGAGTTCATCATGCGCAGTTCCTCGTCCGACAGCGCTTTGACCAGCTGCTGCTGAACCACGACATGATCCGTGACCGCAGCATCAATGATGTGCCGCCCCGTTTCCGTGAGCCGCACGTGCACGCTGCGTTTGTCATCAGGGTTAGGGACGCGCGCCACCAAACCGTCCTTTTCAAGTTGGTCGATCCGGTGCGTCATTGTCCCGGAGGTCACCATCATCGTGGCCAGCAGTTCATTGGGTGACAGCGCATGAGGCGGCCCGGACCGCAACAGCGTGGCCAGAACGTCAAAGCTTGCCGCGCTCAACCCATGTTTCACAAAGGTCGTGTTCATCGCCTCGCTGAAAAGGGCTGATAGCCTGACTATCCGGCCAATCGTTGCCATTGGCCTGGTGTCGATATCGGGCCGCTGTTTGGCCCACTGCGCTCGGATATCATCAATATCAAACATCATGTCACAATGCGGCACCGTTTATCTTGACGTCAAGGCAAACTCAATTTATCTCGACATCAAGATAAATTGGAGATCTCATGCCCCGCATTCAGGACCTGGTCATCACAGCATCGGCCCCGCTTGTCTGGGGCAGCAGCTATATCGTCACGACGCAATTCCTTCCCAATCTCGATCCTCTCACAGTTTCCGTCTTGCGGGCGTTGCCGGCGGGCTTGATCCTGTTGGCTCTGGTGCGCCAATTTCCCGAAGGTATTTGGATCGTGAAGATGTTTGTGCTAGGCGCGCTGAACTTCGCGATTTTCTGGACGTTGCTGTTTTTTGCCGCATACCGGTTGCCGGGCGGGGTGGCGGCGATCATGGGCGCCTTGCAACCGTTTGTGGTCATTTTCGCATCGCGCCTGTTGCTGGGATCCCCAATCAAGACGCTCTCACTGGTATCTGTGGCGGCAGGTGTTGCCGGGGTTGGCCTTTTGGTGCTCACGCCCCAGGCCAGCCTAGATTTGTGGGGGGTCGTTGCCGGAATTGCCGGGTCGACATCGATGGCGCTTGGCACGGTGCTAAGCCGCAAATGGCAACCGCCGGTCTCCGCGCTCACCTTCACAAGCTGGCAATTGACGGCGGGGGGCTTGTTGCTTTTGCCTGTCGTCCCCTTCGCACCAACCGATTGGTCGACAATCACTGGTACAAACGTGGTAGGTCTGGCCTATCTGGGGCTGATCGGGGCAGCACTGACCTATATTATCTGGCTGCGCGGCATTCGGATCATTCAGCCCTCGGCGGCTTCGATCCTTGGCCTACTGAGCCCTCTCAGCGCGACACTGCTTGGTTGGGTCATCCTGAACGAAACGCTCAATGTGGTGCAGGGGATTGGAATGACCGTAGTTCTAGCAAGCGTGTTCGTCGGTCAATATGCGCTGAGGTCGAACACCTGAATGGACGAAGTTGCCGTCAAACCCAAACTCCCTCATGTCAGCTTCGCGGCACGAAGCGGACTTTCGATCAAGTTGCTTGAACGACCGCGATTGCGTTATCGCCTCAAAGCTCTTTGAAATACCGGGCTACTGGCCAACGCTCGAAACCAAAAGCTTCATAGGCACGACGCGCCCGTTCATGCCCGCTGTCGCCGATCGTCTCCACCATCATCATCTTCGCGCCAGCCGCACGGATCATGTCTTCTGCGTGTTTCATGAGCACTGTCGAAATTCCCATTCGCTGATGACTTGGCGAAACTGCGATGATGTAAATCTCGCCCATCTGATCGTCTGGATGGAGCCTCAGCCCGACGAAACCAACAAGAGTATTTTTCAAAAATGCGAGCCAGATGTTCTCGGGCTCGCTTTGTAAGAGGTCATCGACTTCCGAGGTCTGCCGCAACTGCCAACCATTTGGATAGAAGGCCTCAAGGACGAAACGTGGCACATCCTTCTGGGTCTTCGAAAAGACCGGTGTCCATGCATCGACTGTCAATGCTAACACCGCATCTTTGTGTGCTGCCGCATATGGAAGGATCTCAATATTAATCATAATGGCGGTATAACGTTGCCTAAGATGAATGTCAGCTTTGCGGACAAAGCGGACCTTGTCGGCAACTAAGTGAGCATCAGGCTTAGGCGCACTTAGGTATCGTAGTTGCACAAGTTCCAAGGGCCATAGAACATCAATGTGTGTCCAGGCATCGCATCGATAAGCGTTTCCTCAAAGGGCTCTTCGCCACCTTCTGCTTCACGAACTACTAGGCCGAAAGTATGTCCATAGAACGATACAGCAAACGGCTTCACAACTATTTCGGTGACGTCCTTGGCATCGATTTTTTTCTTTAGTTTCACAATGATCTCGTCGAGCGTCTGAGCCGTTTTGTCGTCCCGAAGCCCACGGTCAACCACTTCAGAAGAAATCAGATTTCCCTCTCTATCAAAGACATAGGCAGCAACGAAATCGCGTGTGCCCTCTTCTTCAGTAGCGAGTTGAACGTCGATCCAATACCCATTCCCCTGCACAGTTTTGCCGACATGATGGAGGTGATAATCGTCCGGCACTAATGGGAAACCGGAAACTTTTACTTCACCTTCATCGGATGCGGAAGCCGTCACGTCACTCGCTTCGTTGAAATCATTTCTTTGTTCTCCTTGCTTCCTAAAGAAGCGATTAAAAACTGATTTCAAAGCGACTACTTCTCTCGCACATCAAACTTGAAGGGGGAGCATAACAGCCAGTCAAATCCGGTCAATATGGGCTCTAACCAGCCGTTCAGGAAGGCCAGAATCGAGAAGTTCCAAAACGCCCATTTGTTGCGCAAGGGGTCGACAAGCAATTTCATGACCCAGCCTGCTTGAAAAGTCGTGTGCGCTTTTCGTACGACAAGGCGCTTCTTGTTCCAAGCTCAGCGTTTCGGGGTGACGGTGGGAAGTCGAAATCTCGACATGAACTGCCTTGGGTCCACCCCAAACATCAAACCGAGGGCGGCGCCGCTCTAGCTTGTTTAAGAACGATCATTCTCGCGTCAAAAGTAAGCCGGTCTTCATCAGAAATTGGTGTGATCGATGATTCTTCTAAACGACCCAAGGCATGTCACGTTTTCTGATGCTCATCGCGAAGCAGCTGAAGAAAGTCCTGCAAAACAAGCGAGCGCTTCCGGTCCGCTCTCCAAACCGCGCAAATGGGTGTTGAATACCGGAAAACTTCGGGGAGGAGTTCGAAGAATTCGCCGCGCATCAAGCTTTGGCAATGGGTTGGAAAGTAACCCAATTGCACGCCACTTCGTACAAGCGCGAGGACTGCTTCTGTCTGATAGACAGTGCTGCCGACGGGAAATCTCTGTTTTCGCTGTCGCAGGCGATCGCTCTCGAAATATGCGCGATGAACCAACTGGTGCTGACAAATGTCTTCTTCGGTTAGTTCAGTGTTTTGACGGATGGCATCGACCAAAGGGTGATCTCCGCCACAAAACAGCCCGACGTCTTCTTCATAAAGCGCGGTGTAGTCCAGACTGGGGTGGCGTTGATAATCGGGAACAATACCGAGGTGTAAATTGCCGTCGATGATGCCCCGCTCAACCTCGTTAGGTGAGCCGGTCATCAAGTTGATCGAAACATTCGGTGCGATCTCTCGGAACTTTTGCATGGTTGCAATCAAAGGGTTCTTGTCGTCAGACATCGAAAAGTCGATCATGCCGATCTCGACTTTGCCGACCAACTGGTTGCTGATGCTGGCGATCCGCGATGTGAAATCCTCAGTCGATTCCAAAAACTGGTCGATATATTCGAGCGCCTGTTTCCCCTGCTGGGTAAGATAAAAACCGCTGCGTCCGCGGTGGCAAAGGCGCAGGCCAAGCCGTGTTTCAAGATCAGAAATCTGGCGCGAAATTGTTGACCGACCGACACCCAATTCCGTTTGCGCCGCCGACAGCCCGCCGCATTCGATGACGGCCTTGAACACACGAATCAATCGCAGGTCAACATCGTTCACCCGGCCTGAGAACGCCTTTTTTCTGCGCGCCATCACTGCAACCTATCTGCTCTTAATGTTACAAATATATGAAACAAAAGTTCCAATAGTTCAAATTTAATCACACAAAAATCCTGATCTATTGTGAGGCTCAAACTGGAGAACTGCACATGGCCTGGTCCGATGAAAAACTCGCTAAATTGCAACAAACATTTGCCGGTGCAACGGGCGGTGATCTGCAATATCCGAACTTTCAACGGATAGCGGAAAAGATTTTTTCCGAGGGCGGGCGCCGGCCTGCGCCCTTTTCCGGCATGCCCACGCTACTGGATGCACCTCACCGTCCCATTGGCGACGATGAGCTCGGGATCAGCGATCTGGACGTCGCGCTGTTTGGCGTGCCGATGGACTTGGGTGTCACCAACCGCAACGGGTCGCGCTTTGGCCCCCGCGCCCTGCGATCAATAGAGCGTATCGGTCCATACAACGACGCGCTTGATTGCGCGCCTGTGCATGAAATGGCCGTTGCCGATATTGGCGATGTTCCCATGCAGAGCCGCTTTGATCTGGCACAAAGTCACGCAGACATCGAAACATTCACCGCCAAGATTGTGTCCGAGGGCGTGATCCCAATGGCGGTGGGCGGGGACCATTCGATCAGCCATCCTATTCTAAAAGCAATCGGCGCAAACAGGCCCGTTGGCATGATTCATATCGATGCCCATTGCGACACTGGCGGCTCCTATGAAGGCGAAAAGTTTCACCATGGCGGCCCGTTTCGCAACGCCGTTCTTGATGGCGTCCTGGACCCCGAGCGCACAATCCAGATTGGCATTCGCGGCGCCGCCAAATACATCTGGGAGTTCTCAGAAATGTCCGGCATGACTGTTATCGAAGCCGCCGATATTACCGAAGGGGTGATCCCCGAAATCATTCGCCAAGCCCGCGCCGTCATTGGTGAAGGCCCAACCTATCTGTCGTTCGATATCGATAGCCTTGATCCGGCCTATGCCCCCGGCACAGGCACCCCTGAAGTGGGCGGTTTAACAACCCGTGAGGCAATGGCCCTTATCCGTGGCATGAAGGGTGCAAACCTTGTGGGTGGCGACATTGTCGAAGTCGCGCCGGCCTATGACCCGACAACCAATACCGCACAAAACGGTGCTCAGATGTACTTCGAAATTCTGAGCTTGATGCAATTCTCCCCCTTTAGAACGTCCAAAACAGGAACTTAGAAAATGACCATCACACGTACAGAATTAAGCGCCCGCATGAGTCAGACAGTGGTTCACGGCGACACGATCTATCTTGCCGGACAGATCGGTGAAGGCGCGGATGTTGCCGCGCAGACAACGGATATGCTGGCCCATGTTGACCGCCTTTTGGCCGAGGCGGGCAGCAACAAATCCCTGATCCTGTCGGCGACGATCTGGATGGCGGATATGGCGCATGTCGACGACATGAACGCTGTTTGGGACGCTTGGATTGACCCTGTGAACCCGCCAGCACGGGCCTGCGTTGAATCGCGCCTCGTGACACCGGACTTTCTGGTCGAAGTGATGATCATCGCGGCAAAAGCGCCCTAAACCATGCGGGTATTCTCTGCGGATGTAACCGCAGCCGCCTTGCCATGGGTCGATCTGATCGACGGCATCAGCCAGATGTTCAAGCAGGGGTGCGAAATGCCCCTGCGCCATCATCATTCTTTTGCAGTGCCCGGCGAGGACGACGGCACCCTATTGCTCATGCCGGCTTGGTTGCCGGGGTCCTTTATCGGCGTGAAGATGGTCAACGTTGTCCCGGGCAATTCTGCCCGTGGATTACCCGCGATTGCGGGAGCCTATCTTTTGTCATCTGCTGCGACGGGGGCGTTGCTCGCGATCATTGATGGAGCAGAGCTAACCGCACGGCGCACGGCCGCAGCGTCTGCACTGGCGGCACGGTATCTGGCGCGCACAGACGCCAGCAGGCTGTTGATTGTCGGCGCGGGCAAACTGTCGCTGAACCTGATTGAGGCCCACAGTGAAGTTCGGCAAATCACATCTGTAAAAATCTGGGCGCGACGGACCGAACAGGCCGAGGCAATCGCAAATGCCGCAAGGGCCCATGGCTTCAATGCGATCGCCGTTACCGATCTGGAGAAAGAGACCTCGCAGGCCGACATTATCAGCTGCTGCACGCTGTCGCGTGAACCGTTGATAAAAGGGGCGTGGTTGCTTCCGGGCACCCATGTTGACCTGATCGGTGCGTTCAAGCCTGACATGCGCGAAACCGACAGCGCCGCAGTTGCCCGCGCGTCCGTGTTTGTTGACACATTTGATGGGGTCTTGGGTGAAGGCGGGGACATCGTTCAGGCCATTGCCGAGGGCGTGATCGGGGAAGGCCATATAAGAAGTGACCTCTTCAACCTGTGCCGTGACCTTCACAAAGGCCGCAGCTCGGATGATGAAATCACCATGTTCAAATCCGTCGGCGCAGCCCTAGAAGACCTCGCCGGCGCGATTGTCGCTTATCGCAACGCTACGCCCTAAAGACCGACAAGCGACTCCCATCCAAGGACAAGGCAACCTGTGCGCCGATTGAAAGATCGGGCACAGTCGCGTTGTCACAGCGCACCCGCAAATCCTGTCCGTCAACGGAAATCACCAATTCGGTTGCTGGCCCCAAATCGCGCAGGAATTTCACCGCCCCTACCGGATGGTCCTTGGCCATTGACACAGGAACCAGCCCGATGTGTTCGGCGCGCATCGCCGCGCTTAGGCGTGTGCCAACGGGTTGGCCCGTGTCGCAGGCGATCTCCTGCCCCATAACAGTGACATGGCCGTCTTTGGACACAGCGGCAGGCACAAGATTGGCCGCACCAAGGAAATCCGCAACAAAGCTGTTGGCGGGTTTTTGATATACGGTTGCCGGGTCGGCGGATTGGTAGACTTCGCCATCTTTCAGGACAACCAACTCATCCGCAAGCATCATCGCCTCATGCTGGTCATGGGTCACAAGGATCGTGGTCACACCGAATTTCTGCTGCAACTGACGCAACTCAATCTGCATGTTGTCGCGCAACTTTGCGTCAAGTGCTGACAGCGGTTCATCCAATAGGAACAAGGGGGGCTGGATGGCCAATGCGCGGGCGATGGCAACCCGTTGACGTTGCCCACCTGACAGCGCCGAAACAGGGCGTTCCGCTATTTCGGGCAACTCGATGACGTTCAGCAACTCTTCAACGCGGTTGCGCTGCTCGGCTTTGCTGATATTGCGCAGCTTCAGCCCATAGGCGATATTTTTGGCAACGCTCATATGTGGGAACAGCGCCAAAGACTGGAACACCATGCCAAAGCCGCGTTTATGTGGTGGCATTTGAGAGATATCGATCCCGTCTAACATCAAGTGCCCAGAACTGGCGTTTTCAAACCCTGCTATGATCCGCAGCAGTGTCGTCTTGCCACAGCCCGATGGGCCCAGAAGGCAGACGAAGGAACCTCGTTTTATTTCCAAATCAACCCCTTTTAGGGCTTGAACGTCACCGAAGGTTTTCGAGACGTTGTCGATATGAAGGTGGGTGTCGGAAGTGCTCACGAGTGAGGCCCTTTCAAAAGAGATTTGCGCGTCCGGCGATCAGCTTGTCAACAAGTACGATCAACACGACATCCGCGACGATAATGAATACAGAAAGCGCCAATGTGGACGGATCCAGCGACGATACAGTGCGGCTGTACATCCAGATTGGCAGAGTGCTGACATCAATGGTGTACATAAAGAACGTGATCGTGAACTCGTTGAAGCTGATGATCAGCGCGAAGATCAAGCCTGCGAGAATACCAGCCCGCATAAGCGGAATGACGACATCCCAGATCGCCCGTAACGGCGAGGCACCCAAGGATACCGCCGCCTCTTCTGTCTCAACGCTAATTCCGTTCATCGCGCCGATACAATTGCGAAGGACAAAGGGCAGAACGAGTGCCACATGTGGAATTACGATACGCCAGATCCCGATCTCAAGCCGTAAGCTTTCGGCAATCAGTAGAAACGCAATGCCAAGGATTACCAACGGAAATACCAGTGGCAAAGTGAAAAGCAGTTCCATGCCTTCCCGGATTCGCCTGTCACCACGCGCGAGGGCATAGGCCAGGGGGATACAAACGAGCGTCGAAATCGCCATGACAATGAACGCGACCAGCAGGCTAGTGACCGTCGAATCCACAACCGACTGCGCGCTGGAGGCATCTTCCTGCGTGAACATCGCGATGACCTCCCAATACCAGCGCAAAGATAACTCAGGTGGTGGAAAGCCCGTGTTGTCGGAGGCCGAGAATGACATGATCGTCACCACGACGACCGGCAAGGATGAGATAAGGATACCGATCGTTGCCAAGAACAAGACCGTGAACCGATAGGTGCTTTTGCCTTCGGTGGGAAGAAGTCCGACGCGCATATCAGCCCCTCACTTCTTCTGAGGTGACGCGGACCAACCAAGAGGCAAACACCAGAACGATCAGCGTCAAAGTGATCAGGATCATCCCTGCCGCGGCCGCGCCCGACCAATTGAACAATGGCGAGATCATATCCCTGATCGCAACTCCCATCATCTGGACGCGTCGCCCCCCTAGCAACAAAGGAATGGCGAATGCGCTGGCATTAAAGGCGAATACAATCGAGGCCGCCCCAACCAAACCTGGTCTCAAAAGCGGAACGGTGACGTCGACGAAAGTACGCCAATGGCTTGCGCCGAGTGAACTGGCCGCCTCAAGATGTTCTTGTGACAGCCCGCGCACAGAGCTTACGATTGGGAACACAGCAAGCGGCAAAGAGGTCTGGATCAACCCCAACAACACGCCTGTTTCGTTAAATAGCAAGAAAATCGGGCGCTCGATAATACCAAGCCCTTTGAGGGTGGAATTCAGAACGCCGCTGGGCCCAAGCAGCAATATCCAGCCATAAGCCTGAACCAAGAGGTTCAAAATGAGTGGGAGCAGAATTGTGACGGTCAAGCAGCGCCGCGCAAGCGGACTTTTCAGTGACGTGAGCAAAAATGCTAAGGGTACCGCCAATATCATCGCGATGATCGTTGCGACAAACGACAATTTCAATGTTAGCCAAACTGATCGCCCAAAAAACGGCGTCATCAGGTCGACATAGGCTTGGATCGAATATCCGTCGATCACGCCCTTGTCGGCAGAGATCGAAAACCTGAATATGTAAAAGCAGGCCCCCAAGAACGGAAGTATTGCAATGATCGCCGGCAAGGAGAATGCCAGCGCCCTGGGTCGGGAAAGAGAAATACTCACGTTTCGAGGGCCTGCTTTCTAAAGGTTATGACAAAGTTTGGTTGTACTGGTTAATCCAGTCTTCACGCACTTCCGCAATAAACGATTTGTCGTGAACGATGGCTTTATCGCCCATCTGCTCAGGCTTGATGATGAAGGGGCTTGCCTTAGCGGCCTCCGACATCACGGCTTTTTGGTTCACGGGGCCGTTCAATACAGCTTCTGCCATGATGCCCTGAACTTCGGCGTCCAGCGTGAAGTCGATGAACGCGTGCACAACCTCGTCGTCGCCCGGCTTGGACTTCGGCGTGATCGTGTACATCAGGTCCGCAAAGAACCCTTCGTCAACGTCATAGGTTGCACCCATGTTCGAATTCGCCGGATCGTTCAGTTCTGCTGCATAGAACGCAGGTGCATAGACACCACCGATATCCAACGCGTCAGAGCGGAATAGCTCTGACAGTTGTGCAGGATTTTCGCCGAACGTCAGGATGTTGTCCCGAAGCTCAGCCAGTTTGGCGAATGCTTCTGCCGAGTTAGTGCCATCCCCACCCAGCAACTTGCCGGTAGCAAAAATCGTGTCGAGCGCATCCGTCCAAGTTGAAGGCGGCAAGAACAAGCGGTTCTTGTGTGTTTCCTCCCACATTTGTGCGTATGAAGTTGGCGGCTCCTGGAAGGTTTTGGTGTTGTAGATCAACCCGCCCGTCCACAGAAGATAACCAATCCCGTGGCCGTCAGCACCCGTGCGGAAGCGCGGATCGACATCGGCCAAGTTCGGAAGCATGTTCAAGTCAGGTTTCCCTAAAAGGCCGTCACCCGCCAGTTCAACAGCGCCAACACCTGCAAGTGTGATGACATCATATTGTGGGCGATCACCCGCAGCGCGCAGCTTCGCAACCATTTCCGATGTGGATCCAGTTCGGTCTGCAATCACACGTGCGCCAGTGCGTTCCTCGAATGGCTTGGCGATGTGATCCAGAATGGCCAGACCTGTGTTGTCTGACCATGTCAGCAACCGAAGCTCTTTGCCGGCAAGAGGCTGCGCGCGTACAAGTGATGGCATCGCTAAAGCTGTTGCTAGGCCAGCGCTTGTCGCCAGAAGGTGGCGTCGAGATATGTTCTTGTTCATTTTGCGTTTCTCCATGATGTCGTCAGCCACTTTCTCGGGCGGTTCATTCATTTTTATCATCGAAGATCGTGAAGAGACTTAAAGATCGTTAAATCCAAGAATTGTTTCATATCAATGCAACAAAAGCAGCTTTGTTGGAAATATTGAGGCGCATCAGGTTGTTAGCAAGCGCTCCAGATCGGTGGCGCAAATGGTGGCCACAAGTGCCCTGATCGATGATGCCCAATTAGAACGAGCCAGCTCCCAAATGCCCAAAAAAACAGCAAATCAAATTTCCGCTTCGATGAGATTGGGACTGTTGCGTTAATGGTGTTGGCACCGATTGTTGCCATTGAAGGCGTTGATCATGCGGCCGCGAACAATTGGACAATGAATTTGATCTCGCCCTGAACACTTGGTTGTTTGTGATCGATGTGGCTGCGTTTGATTGTTCTGATGGTTTCGATCCCGCTCAAGGTCGCCATGGCCGATCGCAATGAGCGGAAGCTCTGCCGGTATCAAAGCAGCCGCTTCATAGCAGCGTGATCGCTTTCGATGCGATTATTGCGTCACTTTCGGTCAATGTGGCGGATGCTGTCAAAATGCGGGTCAAAGCGGTGGTTGATCTCACGAATGACTTGGGCGTAGGCCTGCGATTTGTCCGTGCAAATCGTCACCGGTCGATGCAGGCGGACCCGCTCAATGGCCTTGTTCAGGAAGGCTTTTGCCGCCTTCGCATCGCGCCATACGGTGAGGCGGAAGTCGATCATTTGTCCGTTAGCATCGACCGCGCGCCAGAGATATTGCCACTTCCCTCCGACACGAATGTAGGTCTCGTCCACGTGCCAATCGACGCTGGCCCGCCGGAGATGCTTTTCCGTGCGCTTGTTCAGTTCCGGGCCGCACTTTTGCACCCACCGGTACACATTGGAGCGGTCAACCGCGACATCGCGTTCGGCTAGCAGATCGACGACATCCTGATAGGACAACGGATATCTCAGATACCAACGCACCGCGCACAGAATGACATCCTTTGGAAAGCGGTGATATTTGAACGGGAATTTGCGCGGCATTGCAAACCTCAAAGGCATAAAAATTACCGACGAAGCAGGTTAATGCAACAGTCCCCCCCCTGCCGCCACACGGACAACTGCGAACCCGCCTGGGCCGATTTCGCCCTCGGACAAAGCAAGCCGATTGAGCAGGGAATTGGCAGCAAAAGCCACCATCGTCAGCGTTGATAGCAAAAAGAGCTTTATGCCCTGTTCCTTTCTTGGGAAAATGAAACGTTGCCAAAAGGCTCGGCTGGCCCACTGGCGTGATCATTTGGCGCTGGCGAGAGCCATCCTGGCCCCCGCCACGGCGCTAGAGCATTCGCATGGTCGAAAATGCGTTGCTGATCGCCTCTTGCGGATGGCCCGGCCAGACGCAATCGCCGATCGTGTGGACTTCGGGGATTTCCGAAAGGACACCGAATTCGGCAAGCAAATGTTCAAGGTCCCGCTCCATCGTCCGCTCGATCGCAAACACAACTTGATCAATTCCCTTCAGTGTCTCCATTGCACCGCCAGATTGAACGACCAGTGAATCGGCTTCGATACGTTCAACATTGGAGTTGGTCCTAATCGTTATCTGATCGCTCGCTGCAAGGCGTGCGTTCATGACCTGCTGTGCCATGAACTCCAGGTCCTGTGCGATGGCGTCCGTGGCTTCGATGACCGTGACCTTTGCCCCTGCCTCGGCCAGCGATTCCGCGACCGCCATTCCAAGCCATTGCCCGCCGATCACGGCAACGGATTCACCAGCATTGACGCGGCCTTGGGTAATTGCGTCGTAATCGGTAACATGTGGCAGGTCCCAGCCAGGAAGATATTTCGGAATAAAGGGACGAGTACCGGTGGCAAGGATCAACGCGTCGGGCTTTGCATCGGCGATGTCATCAGGCGACACCGTGTGACGCAGGTAAATCGTGGCTCCCGCCTGCACGGCCAGCTTTTCGCGGTCGGCTGCGGCTTGGCGCCATTGCGACTGGTGATGATGCGACCCCAGCACGTTCAGGTGGCCGCCAAGCCGGTTCGTCATCTCGTAGAGCGTCACGTCATGACCGCGCGTTGCAGCAACCCGCGCAGCCTCAAGCCCGGCAGGCCCGCCGCCTACGATCATTACTTTCTTTTTCTTTTCGGCAGGATGAATCGCGGCCAGCCGTTCCCGACCTGCGGCGGGATTCACAGTGCAGACCGACGGTTTGTTTACAAAAAGCTCCATACAGCATTTGTTGCAGGCGATGCAGCTGATGACTTCGTCCTGACGGCGCGCCAACGATTTCGACAGGATTTCCGGGTCGGCGTGGAAAGCGCGCCCCATGTGAATGAAATCGCAGTTGCCACCCGCGACCATGGCATCGGCCCCGGCGATATCGTCGACCCGCCCAGCTCCGATCACCGGGATGTTCACGCCCTCTTTGACTTGCCGTGCGAGTGGCATCAGGACACCTGGCACCATGTCCATCGGCTGAATAAGCGACTCGATGTTTTCGTACCGCCCGGTCGAGATATCGGCAAAATCGAGCCCCAGCGTTTCCAGATGCCGGACCAGCCGAACGATATAATCGACCTCGTAGCCGCCGTCCAACCCCTCCCGCGCAGAAAGGCGTACGCCGATTGGCATGTCCTTGCCAACCTCAGAGCGCATCGCCTGATAGATCTCGATCAGGAACCGCCAGCGGTTCTCGTCGCTACCACCATATTGATCGCTCCTAAGGTTGCTGACGTAGGAAAGGAAACCCGTGATCAGGTACCCGTGGGCGCCATGGATTGTGATCATGTCATAACCGGCTTCCGCCGCCCGGCGCGCGCCTGCCGCAAACGATTTCACGACGTCCGCGATCTCGTCAGTGGTCAGGGCATGGAGTTCATGACCACCCACCATCGGAAAGGGCAAGTTCGACGGGCCAACGGGCTGTAAGCCAGTGCGATGCGTATTCGCGTTCCTGCCTCCGTGATTCAACTCAGCAGAGGTGCGGCACCCATGGGCCTGCACCGCTGCGTTCAACGCTTGGTGCGCCGGGATATTGTCGTCGGACCAAAGCCCAAGTTGGAACAGATTTCCCCGGCCTCGGGCATCAATATAAGTTGCCTCGAAGTTCATTGTTCCGACGCCGTGTTCGGCCCGCAATGCGTAATAGTCAATATAGTTCTGACCCGGATTGCCCAGGCGATCGCACCAGTTCTTTTCCATTGGTGACAGGGATACGCGATTGCGAATTTCGAGCGAACCTATCTGTCCTGGTTGGGTAATTGCCTCATATGCCATGTGCCGTTCCTTGGTGAGTATTAGGTGAAGTCAATGACGTTCAGATGATTTCGGAATGGGCGGCGCGCGAGAACCTCCATCCCAGACCACGCAGCGAATTCCGCCAGCAGGTCGCTGTGGTCGCCGGGAAGGGCGACGAAATGATGTTCCAGCCCGTGCGCCATCACGGTTGCCAACACGTCTTCAAGCGTTGCACTGTCACCGGCGATCCTGAATTTTTCCATCCAGCCGCGGCAGCCATCGAAACCGGAAGGATTCTGTTGGGCGACCTCGGTCTGCATGTAAAAAAGCGCCGTTGCGTCTCGGGCCACACGAAAGACGGAATGCGGACCGGGACGGAAAATGAAATCGGCAACCCCGCCGATCGCCGGGCTGTCCGGGCTTTCGCGGCCAATCATCGGGTGATTGATCCATGTCGCGCCATCGTCATCTGCCATGTAAAGCGGGCCGCCGCCTCCGTGCCACATCTGCAATCGCCCGTTCGTCAGGTCCGGTTCCGTTATGTCCAATAGACACCCAAGGCGACCGGAAATCGCCCGCGCCAGAAGTTGCGTCACCGCACCCAGGACGTCTCCCTCGGAGGAACAGGGAATGCGGTCCACCTCTTCGATCCAGGAGAAAGCGCTTCCCGGGTGCATTCCCGGATTTTCCTGAAGGGCCGGCCAATCGCTTACGGCAAATGCATCAAGACCTTCGCGCGACGCCAAGGCCCGCAGCCCAAGTGCACATCGTGCCGTCAATTGCATTTGATGTTCACTGACACCCTTTACCGCTGCGGCAGAGCACATTTTCTCCAACTCTTTCGCAACATGATCGCCGGGGAAGGATTCCATCAAATTGGTGAGCGCAGGCATGTCGTATTCGACAATTTCCAGGCCCAGTCGCGCCGAAAGCCCGTCGTTCGATACCGCCATATTGTAAAATGTCTGGGCTAGGCCCCCAACCAGGCCGATGCGGCTATTGCGGACCGACTTCAGCGCGGACAACGCTCGGATCGTCGTCGAGATCCTTGTCTGAAGAGCCGGATCCTCGGGCGCCCCGTAATACCATTGGATCGGATTCGCGCGCAGATCTCGGACGCCGCGTGCGATCGACATGGTCATGTTCAGCGACACAAAATTGTTCAATTGCACGTCGCCGGTATGGGTCGGCTCTGGGATCGCCCAAACACCCAAAGGCAGATCGCCAGACGCGATTTCGCGCGCCACATCGCCCATAGTAAATCCGCCATGAACGAGCAAAATGAAGTCCACGGCCTCAACCTCGGCCAGCGCCATCACCTCTTTTGCGGCCTTGGCGTCGGCGACTTCTCCGGGGAAGATGTTTAGGACACATCCGAGGTTATCCGCCAATTGGCGAAGGGCATTTTCGGCTCGGCTCCAGACGCAGTGCGGCCCCGGAAAGTAGCGACCCGTGAGGTTCGCCTGAACCACCAAAATGTCTATCTGGTCAGCCATGGGCCGCTCCGGTGGTTTGGCGTGTCCAACGCGCCGCATAAGGCTTGGTTTTTTGGGCGAATTGCACAGTTTCGTTGACTTTTTGCCCGCAAATCCTCAATACCATTCCCAAATGATGACTGCGCCAAACGCCAAATATTCCAAGGACACCAGCCGCGCTTCGATGGCGAAGCGCCGGATTATGGACAGCGCGACCGGGCTCTTTGCCGAGCGCGGCTATGGTAACGTTGGTATCAATGAAGTTGGGGTGACCGCGGGCTTCGGTAAAGGCGCGCTTTATTACCACATTCGATCCAAGGAAGACCTTCTCGTCTCGATTGTTTACGATCACATGGACCGGCTGACCGCAGAGACAAAATTGGCCGCCGGAAAATGCGTCAAAACGGCGGAGAAGATTTACGCAATGGCCGCGATATTCGTTGAGCACCTTCTTGAATACGCTGACGCGATGACGGTGAGTTATCGCGACATTCACGCGGTTGCGGCGCCGGAAAACATTCAAGTCGTCGATGATCTGCACAACAACTACCGTCAGATTTGGACGGACGTATTTGAAAATGGTGCCCGGTCGGGCGAGCATCGACCAGTATCGGACCAGGAGATCGAGATTTTTCTTGCGATGATGTTCTCGTCGGTGTTCTGGGTCGGCCCCGGCTCCGAAACCGATCCCGAGAAGCTGATCGCGACGTTTTCGCATAATGTGATCAGCGCGGTCCAAGCACCGGTTGGCTAAAGAACGCGTTGACACGGTATCATATCGCCAAACCACTTTCATCACGCGTTAAAGCGCCTTTCCATTTTCATCCAGACCCAGTTGCGCACCCAATTCCCGCTTCAAAGGGATCTCGGCGTACCGCCAAAACAGCGTTTTTACCCAGGCCGCCGCATTTGGATCCGAGTCAGGGCCCGAGATTCGGAACATCTCGCCGGTAATCGGGCATTTCGGCAGAATCGTCGCAAGCTCGGTATCGTCACCTGCATCGGGCATGGTGGTGGCCAGTCTGGCGAAACGGACCGCCATTTCGTGCTGTTCGCGATATCCCGTATGGTGCTCCTGTTCGATGCAATCTTGGACACCCTGACGAAGTTCTGCTTCGGTCGGCGCATCGATACGCCCGCTCCAGGAATAGGCGATCCAGCGCGCCTGTTGTTCGAGCACGACAGGATAGGGGCCAAGCTGCGCCCAGAGACCCATGAACGCCAATCCCGGCAAGTCGGGATGAAACGTGAACTGACAAAGGTCCAGGCTCTTCTGCGATACGTTTGTCGTAGCTGCGATTTCTTCCGAAAGAAATGGCAGATGCAGATCAAACCCTGTGCCAATGATGATCGCGTCGACCTGAACCGTTGTGCCGTCTTCAAATGTGACCTGATCACCGGAGATGCTTTTTACCCAGGGGCGAACGGCGATACGGTCTTCGGCAACGAGGTTCAGGTAGTGCTGGCTCCCCGTGACCCCGGCCTTGGCCATGTCGTCATGTGGTGCCGGCGCATCGTAGCGCGCTGGATTGCCGCCCTTGAGTTCAAGGAATTCCTTTGTTCCGGCCAAGAGATCGTCGGTTTCGATATCGTCTAGGGCCTCTGCGCCTTCCAGAGTGAAGGCATAGAACTCCAGCGGCACCCCGGCGAACATTTTTGGCATCACATAACGTTGTCGCCGCTGGGACATATAGATTTGTCCACGCCCCATCATCGCCTGATCCGACGCAACCTCCATCGACGAGATTGAGCCGCCCAAAACGAGAATATTCATGTCCCGAAACTCGTAAGGGTCCTTGTAGCGATGGCTGTGAAGGACGCCTCCTTTGCCAGTGAACCCGTCCATTCCCGGAACTTTCGGGATTTCCGGCTTGATGAATCTGCCAGAGGCAACAATTGCGCGGTCAAAACTCTTTCGATGATCGCCCGCATTGTCGGTCCAGCTGACAGCATACCCATCGCCATCACGTTCAAGCTTGGTCACTTCAGCGCCAAGTTTGAAAAGGTCGTTCAATTCGTTGGCATCGACCATGTCCCGTATCATGTCCAGCACTTCCCCGTTGCGCGGGAAGATATTCACGCCGGGACGGTATTGAACATCGGAGAGCTTCGTCGCGAAATTCGCCGTGTTGGTCCGCATCGTAGGCCAAACACCGGAATCCGGATTGGTAAGGTTCCACTGACCGCCAAACTCATCGTGGTTTTCGAATATCGTCGGGGCGAACCCTTCCGAGGCCAAGTATCGCGCGGCTGAGATGCCTGCCACGCCACCGCCAATAATTGCGACTGTTTCTTTGCTCACAGGGATCGCCCCCTTTCTTCTTCCAGTTAACCTTCGACGTTTCGGGACGCCGGGGATGCGGTGCGCATATCCAGAAATCTTGCCAGGTGGCCAAAGATCCGCGCGGCAAAATCCGGGTCATTAATGTTCTTGGGCGTGGTTTCGATTTTGATCGCGCTTGACGCGGTCTCGGACAAGCCCGCGTGAAATGCCTTCACTGCTTTGGGGTCGTAGAAAACCTCGCCCTTGCGATCCATCATCGAGGTTCCCCCCAGCGGAACACAGACAATGGTCTCGGCTTCGGGCTCGCCAAGCCGCTCGCCCAGCACCTTGCCTATTTTGTGGCATTCGTCAGGGGTAGTGCGCACCAATGTAACCAAATCATTATGCGCATGGACGACATGATCCTTGAATTTCTTTGGAACTCCGCCCGGTCCAAAGGCAACCATGTCAATTGCGCCTGGAGCGATGACCTGAGGCAATCCCGCCTTGGCGGCAGAAGACAAGCGATCCGGCCCGGCGGGAAATGCGCCGCCCAGCACCTCGTTGCCAAGCTCGGCCAGTGTCAGGTCTGCAACGGCATCAATCAGCCACTGTCTTGCGAACCGCTCAATCGTGATTCCGCCGGTTCCGTTGGCGTGAAAAACCAAAGGATCCACGCCCAGCAGTCTCAGGTGCTTTTCAACATGCTGAACGCAAGGGGTCGTAACGCCATACATGCTTAACGCGACGCGCCGTTCATCGCCGACCACGGTAAGTGGGCCATTTGACTTGATAACAACCGCAGTGCTCGCAAGGCGTTTTATCATCGCGCGCAGAATGGTATTGTCGCCATCAACATCGACAACAGGGTACATCAAAACCGTATCGGCCCCATCTACCAATGCGCGGGTTTCGCCGGACACGAAAGTTGCCATCAGTATTTTCGGAATACCCATGGGAACTTCGGGGACAAGATGGGTGAAAACGGTTGCTGCGTTGGAGCCGCCCATAAGGACCAGAACACCAACTTCGCCTTTCGAGACCAGTTCACCCAGAATCTTTGCCGCGCCCTGCGCCATGACGTGCACAGCCTCTGCGCGGCCACGCGGGCCGAGCGACGCGTGTTTTTCGCCAGCATATTCCGCAACCGCCTCGGCAGAGTAACTAGGTGATGCCTGCGACGGAAAGACGCTGACATCGATCGTTATTGGGTCCTCGCCCTGCGCCACCAGCTCTTTTTCAAGGGTCTTGAGTGGCTTTAGCTTGGTGTCAAATGTCCCAACAACGACGACTCTGGTCATCTTTCGGTTCCCAATTCCATCTCTTTAAAATCGCGGACCGTATTCTCGATTGCAGTCTCGACGGGCAATCGTTCCATCGTAGACGCACCGACAAAGCCCTCGATTTCGGCGTCGCGTACAAGAACCTGTGCTTGTTCAGCGTTCTCCACCGGACCGCCATGTCCAAGAATAATCACATCCGGACGCTCTGCCCGACATGCTTCGGCAATGCCCTTTGTCAATTCAACACAATGGTCCACGCTTTTCACATAGGTTCCGGTGGCCCCGATGGTTCCGCCGGTCGTCAGCCCCATATGGGCGACCACGACATCCACACCAGAACGAACCATGGCCACAGCTTCATCGGGATTGAAACAGTATGACAAGGTGAACAGGTTCTGCTGATGCGCCTCGGCAATCATCGACACCTCCTGGTCATAGCCAAATCCGGTTTCTTCAAGGCTCCGGCGCCAGGCACCATCAATGATTCCGTGCGACGGAAAGTTAATGACGCCTGAGAACCCGACCCGCGGCAAATCAGCCAGAAAGCGGGACATCACGCGGGTAGGATCGGTCCCGTTCACACCCGCAATGACGGGTGTGTCCTTGACCACCGGCAACACGTCACGTTCGCCCATTTCCAGGACGATGGCATTGGCGTCACCAATTGCCAGCAATCCGGCATTTGAGCCAAAACCGTTCATCCGATACCGGCCCGAATTGTATACTAGGATAAGATCGGCGCCGCCGCGCTCGGCAAATTTTGCCGAGATCCCGGTACCTGCGCCAGCGCCAATAACCGGCCGGCCTGTCGCAATCACCGATCGAAGCCGACGAAGCGTTTCCTGTCGATCAAACATCCAATTTCCCCGTTTACCTTAGTCCACCATGATCATCCCGCCGTTCACATGGATCGTTTGTCCTGTGATGTAGGCGGATGATTCAGAAGCCAGGAAGATCGATGTACCGACAAGGTCTTCGGCAACCGTCATGCGGCCAATTGGGATATAGCGTTCATATTCCATCAGGAATTCACGGTGATGGGCATGCATGGGCGTGTCGACTCCGCCCGGCGCAATCGCGTTAATCCGAACGAAATGCTCAGCCATGAACTGCGCTGCGCCGCGGGTGTAGGATTGCAGCGCCGCCTTCGCCGCGCAGTAATCCACGCCACCGCCCGATTGGTTGAACACCGATGCCCGCGAAGACCAGGACGAACCGGTATTGATAACTGATCCGCTTTTCTGCTTTTCCATGATCGGTAAAACCGCGCGCATGATCTGTATCGGCGCCTTGAGATTGATCTTGATCATCAGATCGAATTCTTCGTCGGTGATCGTGCGCGGATCTGTGTAGGACATGATGCCGGCATTGTTCATCAGGCAATCAACCCGGCCACCAAGATCCATACACGCATCGACAATCTTCTGCGCGGCATCGTCTGCAGAGACATCCGTTGCGACCGTCGCACAATCCGGCCCTAGATCGTCCAGACCCTTTTTGGTCTCAGCCAGCAAGTCAGCGTTCAAATCTACGGCGACCACCTTTGCGCCTGCGCTCGCGAACCCTTCGGCAAGCGTGCGCCCGATCCCCTGCCCCGCGCCTGTTATGGCCACAACTTTGTCGGTGACATCAAAAAGGTTCCCGCGAATATTCGGTACCGGCAATCTGGACATTTATTTCTCCCTTTTTTCGATTAACGCCGCGAGGGGCCAAGTGTGTATGACATCAGAAGCGCAACCACGAGCAGGACACCCTGCACGAAACTTTGCGCGTAATATGGAAAATTGAACATGGTCAGCCCATTGATAAGCGCAGCCACAAAAACCGCACCGATCAAAGTTCCGAATGCATTGGGCTTGTTGGCACCCAGCACGGCATAGCCGACCAGCGCGGCTGAGACGGCCTGCAACAGGAAAGGATCACCAACATTGACATCCCCGCGGTTGGAGCGCGCCGCCAGCATCATACCGGCGATGGAGGCGAGACCGCCCGAAATCAGGTAGGCGGCGATGCGATACCGCGCGACCCGGATGCCCGCAGCGGCAGCCGCCACCGGGTTGCCTCCAACGGCATAAAAGGCCCGGCCCCAGCGGGTGAAGTTCAAAAGCACCGTGACCAAAATGAAGACGGTCGCGGCAATGACAACGGAAGCCGGAACCGAGAATACGTCACCCGATCCGATCCATTTGAACAAAGGCGTGAACTCGCCCTGTGTTCGTTCGCCATTGATGACCATGCCTTTGGCAACGGATTGTCCGCCAACACCCATAAGGGTAAGGCCGTTGATCAGGAACAGCGACGACAGCGTTGCCACAAGATCAGGAATGCGTGCGTAAACGATTAGGATGCTGTTCAACACACCGACAGCAAGCCCGGCACACATACCGATCAAAATGGCAACTGTTCCACTGAACTCACCAACAACCATTGCGGCAGCAGCAGCCATGATAGACAGGCTCATCGCGGCTCCAACCGACAAATCAAATCCACCGACGGTCATCGACACGGTGCAACCGAGACCCACCACCGCTACGATTGAGGCGGCCTGAAGAATGAACATCGCGTTAATGAAGGTGCCAAAGAAGGGCTGCGTCACCGTAAAGTAAACGATCATCAAGCCCAAAACAGCCAAGAGCCCATACCGGTAGACGAATTGTTTGGTTGCTTCGATGCCGCTGCGCTTGGGGGCTTTCAGTGCAGTTGTTCCCATTAGTGTTTCTTCTTTCACGACTATTTAGGCCACATTGCGGGTGGTCTGCGCTTCGCGCCCCTGCCCCATGATTTGTGCCAATGTTTCGGCGGTCAGATTGGCCGAATTGTCCTCGTGGACTATGTCCGCCTCAACCATGATCAACGCGCGATCCGCGACCTCGATCACTTCTTCGGGGTCCGAGCTGCACACAATTACCGGGTATTTTTCCGAATACTGTCGAAGCGCACTTGAAATCAGGCCGCGCGCCCCGATGTCGATCCCACGGAAGGGCTCGTCCAGCACCAGCAGTTTCCATCCCCGGCTAAGCCACCGGCCCACCAGAAGCTTCTGCTGGTTCCCCCCCGACAGTTCCTCGATCTCGGCCAATGGACCGGGCGCCTTAACCTGAAAATCGCGAATAACGTCTTCGGTGAAGGCGATTTCGCGGCGTCGCAACATGAAACCGCTGCGGCTGAAATCCTCTGCAAGACCAATTGTGCTGTGCTTCCAGAGTGGCTCGTTGGGGAACATGGACTGAAGCGCCCTCTGTTCCGGCACCATGACCACGCCTTTTTTCATCGCGTCGGAAACGTCCTTCGGGTTGTATTCCTCGCCCTCGATGGACAATGTCCCGGACAGCAGCGGCCGATGCCCGCAAATCTGCTCCAGCAACTCGGTCTTTCCGGCCCCGATCAGGCCCGTCAGACCAAGGATTTCGCCACGCCGGATCTCAACCGAAACCGGCGGGCTTTCCGGAAACGCGCGAAGCCCCTTTGCCTCGATCACCACTTCCTTGCCTGGTCGTGCCTCGTGTTTTGACGCAAGAACCAATTCGCCGAGGATTGATCCGGCAATTGCGGTCGAATCAAGAGGCTTTTCATGTTCGGACACGATCATGCCATCGCGCAGAACCACAGCGCGGTCACAAAGCCGTTCGACCTCGCTCATGCTGTGCGAAATAAACAGGATCGTAATCCCGCGACGCTGGAATTCTTCCACCGCCAGAAACAGTTTTTCGGCCTCACGCTTGGAAAGCGTGGATGTTGGTTCATCAAGGATCAAAAGCTTGGGATTCTTGGAAATCTCTCTTGCAATAGCAACCTCTTGGCGACCACTTGCCGGCAAGTCCTGGATCAGCGAGTTCAGCGGCAGGTCCAGGTCCAGTTTTTCCTGCACCTCGCGGGCGCGTTCAACAATTGTTCGGTTTCTAATGAAGAACGAGCTCTGGCTTGTCGCAATTTCGTCCAGCAAGAGGTTTTCGGCGACGGTCATTCCGAAGACGACGCCGTCGTCGATATTTTGATGGACCGTTGCAATCCCCGCATTTCGGGCATCAACGGGGAACCGGAAATCTTTCTCCTCGCCTTCGATGATAATACGGCCGGAGGTCGGCGGATGGATGCCGGACAACGTCTTGATTAAAGTGGATTTTCCGGCGCCGTTTGCGCCCAGAAGCCCAACTGTTTCACCGGGCCGGATTTCGAAAGAAACGCCCCGCAAAGCCCGCGTTGCGCCAAATGTCTTGGTAATCTCTTCGAATGCAACGAAGGCAGACGAAGCCGGACTGGCCGGCGCTGTATTCGCGCCGACCGTCATATTTTCAGTAACAGGTGTCACAGCTCAGTTCATCCATGGAGCCAGAGCAAGACCCGGGGTTGAGAGACCCGGGAAGGCTTCACCCAACTGGTCAACATTTGTAACGCCGTTTGAAATGAGATCATCTCGGGTGATGACCAGCGGCGGAATTTCAAGGTTGTTACCCTCATATGCATCCGTCGCTTCGCCAGCGGCCACGCGCAGAGAGATTCGGCCAAAATTTTTCATATCCGTCGTAGCAGTTGCGACCCACGGGCTTTTATCGGCGATCATCACCGAAATATCGGCGGTGGAGATATCCATTCCGTAGGCTTTGACCTTGTCTTCCAGACCAAGCTCCTGAATGGCCAGCGTCGCGCCTTTTGTGAACTCGTCGTAAGGTGCGACAATGGCAACCGTATCGGGATTCGCCTGAAGCGCCGCGATAGCTTGGTTGGCTGTCTCCGCAGCCGTGTTCGCGTTCACCACGCCAATTTGGGCGACTTCGTTGATGCCCGGATTCGCATCTTTCCACTTCCGCCAGATTTCATCGCGAAGGTCGAGCGGGCGATAACCGGCGACGTAGACATAAATCATGTCGCCAGCAACGGCTCCACCCATGTCACTCTGCATCTGCTGCATGATACCTTCCATCATCAAGTGCTCTGACTGGTTGACCAGGGTCACGCTGTCAGAGGCCTCGATCGAGGCGTTGGACGCGACGACCGGGATCCCGGCTGCGCTTGCGGCTTCCAGACCTGCCTGAAGGCTGTCGCCAAACCCCCACCCAATGACAATTGCGTCCGGGCCCTCGGCAACAGCCTGCTGAAGTTGCAATGCCTGCTTGGCGTTGTCCCCGTCGGCGTTGAAGATCGACAGTTCGACTCCAAGCTTTTCTGCCTCTTCTTGAACACCGGTGATCCAGGCCTGATAGACATCGCCCACGTTCAATTGACGAACGACCGCGATTTTGAAGCCTCCGTCAGAAACAGAAGCCGGGACTTCACTTGGTGCGCTTGCCGAAACGGTCAGTGGAATCTGATCCGCCCAGGCGGCCGAAGCCATCAATGCACCGACAAGCGGCGCTAGGGCTACATTTTTGATTTTTTCTTGAATAGACAATTTTTCCTCCTCTGCGTTGGTAATGCCTGGCGTGCTCGCCGATTCGACTTCTTTTGCCTTTAGCCGCTTGGACGCCGAATAGAGCTATCGCAAATACCGACCGAACGGTACAAAGTCACTGGCGACATGTCAAATAATGAATTCAATTGCGCGCTGCCCCCCTATTCATTGGCAGAAACGGCCCTGGCGAGGTGGAAAAAGCTGCCCAGGAAACAAAGCAGTTGTACTGATCGGTACATTTCGTGCATATTGGCTTGAACCGATTAGTCCAATTGAATGGTCCAGAACGGAGGGCGTGATTCAGTGCTTCAGGATCGCAACAGAGCCGACATGCAAACCGATCAAGCGCATGGCGGTTTTCCAGGGGATGGCATGGAATGAGCGAAATCCTTTGGCAGCCAAACCCCGAAGCAGCCGCGACCACAGCGCTTGTACGTTTTGCCAGACAGGCCGGTTTTGAACCGGACGACTACGAGGCGTTGCACCGATGGTCGGTTTCGGACAAAGGTGCGTTCTGGTCGCTGGTCTGGGATTTCTGCGAAGTCATTGGCGACAAAGGCAACGTTGCGTTCCGCCCGGATGAAGGCAACTGGATGACCGGTGCGCGGTTCTTTCCGGAAGCGAATCTGAATCTGGCGGAAAACCTTCTTTTGCGAGGTGGCGACGCGGACGTTGCAATCATTGCCTCTGACGAATCGGGTGCCGTGAACACGTTGACGCGTCGCGAATTGCGCGGACGCGTGGCAAGGGTGGCGGATGGTCTAAGACGCTGCGGTGTAGTTCCCGGCGACAGGGTGGCAGGTGTTCAGGGTAACACGCCCGACGCGCTGGTTGCGACGCTCGCAACACTCAGCCTTGGGGCTGTCTGGACGTCATGCTCGCCGGATTTTGGGTTGGCGGCAATTCTGGACAGAATCGGGCAGGTACAGCCAAAAGTACTTTTCGTGTCACCGGAATACCGCTATGGCGGCAAAACCCACGACATCTCTGAGCGCATCGCAAAGGTTGTTGAGGAACTGCCTGATTTAGCGCAAGTGGTGTCAAGCGGCGCCACGTTGCCGGGCGCGGCAAACCAAAGCGAATTTGGCGAAACAGCGGAGCTGAGCTTCACGCGCGTTCCGTTCGACCACCCCGCATACATCCTATACACGTCCGGCACGACTGGAGCCCCCAAGGCCATCGTCCACAGAACCGGCGGCGTTATTCTTCAACACTTGAAAGAGCACATTCTTCATGGTGATGTGCGCCCGCCCGACCGGGTGATTTGGTACACGAACACGGCCTGGATGATGTATCATTGGCAGATTTCGGCATTGGCAACCGGTGCGGCTGTTGTGCTGTACGATGGTGCGCCCGTGATCAAATCCGAAAACGGGCTGGATTGCAGCCCATTGTGGCGTCTCGTCAGCAATGCATCTGTCACCCATCTGGGTGTCTCGCCAAAGTATTTGTCCGTTCTTGCCGCGGAAGGGTTTCTCCCCGGGGAGCGCCACACGCTTGACTCGCTTCGCGCGCTTCTTGTGTGTGGCGCACCTTGTTTACCCCATCAGTTTGACTGGGTTTTTGACTCGGTCAAACGCGACATGATGTTCGCGTCGATCTCGGGTGGGACAGAGATTTTGGGATCGTTCCTGATCGGCTCACCGATCCATCCGGTCCGGCGCGGTGAACTGTCCGTTCAGGCACTTGGCCATGCAATGAGCGTTCTGGACGAAAGAAACGCGCCCGTGACCGGAAAGCGGGGCGAGCTGGTTTGTACAGAGCCCTTTCCGTCCATGCCCCTGACTTTCTGGGGCGAGGATGGCAAAAAGCGCTTTCATGACACCTATTTTTCTGAGCGCACCGAAATCTGGACACATGGCGACATCGCGGAAATGACCATTTCCGGAGGTGCCTATGTCCACGGCAGATCCGACAGCACGTTGAATCCCGGCGGGGTCCGGATTGGCATCTCAGAGATATACGCCGTTTGCGAGCGCCACCCCGAGATCGAGGATTATGTCGTATTCGGAGCGAGAACGGCAGATGATGAAGAGATTGTCCTGGCGCTGAAACCGGCTGAGGCGGCGAACATTGACGCTGAACTGGTGCGGCGCCTGCGCGCCGACATTCGCCGGGACGCCTCGCCACGGCATGTTCCCGCGCGTATCCATGTGGTTTCCGCGATCCCCTACACGATCAACGGCAAGCGCGTCGAAAGCGCTGCGCGAATGGCAGCGAACGGCGACGCGGTCAGGAACCTCGGCTCACTGGCAAACCCGGAATGCCTGGATGAGTTTGCTGGTCTGTCACGGAAGGGAGCATTGTGAGACATCTGGCGCCCCAATCTGCCATTAGCGGGATCGGAGAACTAAAGCCGGTACGCCGAACAAATGGCGTCTCCACAATGGAGCTTTTGATCGAGGTTTCGGCGCTTGCCGCCGGGGATGCGGGAATCTCACCACAAGAAATCGACGGCTTGCTGGTCGGACCGCAGGTCGGCGAAACGCCCCAGCATGTTCCCGCGACGGTGGCTGAGTATTTCGGCATGCAACCGACCATGTCCAACGTGGTTGACCTTGGCGGCGCATCCGGACCGGGCATGATCTGGCGCGCGGCAGCCGCGATCGCCGCCGGACAGTGCGAAACGGTTCTGTGTGTTTTGGGCAATCATCGCAATGACGAGCCGCCATTCGCCCGAAACCGCAATCCGATACGCGAATTCGACGTGCCGTTTGGTGCTTCGGGCGCAAACCTGTCTTATGCATTGATTATGCAGGCACATATGGCGGCCTATGGGTGCAGCCCCGAGGATTATGCGATGATCGCCGCCGGTGCACGCGCCAACGCGCAGCTTAATCCGGATGCAATCTTTTACGGAAAGCCCGCGTCAGTTAACGACATTCTGGCCTCGCCAATGGTGACTTCGCCCCTGCACCTGCTGGAAATCGTTATGCCCGTGGCCGGTGGTGACGCGGTGATTGTGACGACAATGAAAAACGCAAAACGCGGTTCGCACCGGCCTGTTGAGCTTTGGGGTGCTGGTGAAAAACTCACCCATCGCGCCGTTAGCCAGGCGCCATCGCTTACATCCGGTCCGTTGAAACCATCGATAGAACGTGCGCTTGACCAGGCTGGAATAAGTGCGGGCGGAATTGACTTTCTGTCGCTCTATGATTGTTACACGATCATGGTCGCGGCGACGATCGAAGATGCAGGCCTTTGCGCCCCCGGTGGGTTTGCCGACTGGCTGCGCGAAAATGGCGGCATGGGCCCCGACGCCCGGCAGCCCGTCAACACGCATGGCGGTCAGCTGGGTTTTGGCCAACCTGATCTGGCCGGTGGCATGACCCATGTTGTCGAAGCTGTTCGCCAGCTTCGCGGCGACACGCCAGAGCGGCAAATCAATGATTGCCGCTCGGCGTTGATAACCGGTAACGGCGCAACCATGAGCGAAGCCGTTGCACTGGTTCTGGGAGTAACCTGATGGTTGAAAAACTTGCGTCTATCTCTGTTCCGGGCCCTACACCGATCCCTTTGACACAGGAATTCTGGACAAGTGCCAAAAATGGGGTGCTTGTTACACAGATATGTGGCGATTGCGGCCAACATGTTTTTTATCCTCGCGGGCGGTGTCCTTTCTGTTGGTCAGGCGATCTCGAATGGGCGCCAGTTTCCGGAAAAGGCCGCCTTAAGTCCTATAGTCAGGTCTGGAAACCCGGAAACAAGTCCTGGATTCCGGCCACGCCGTACATAGTGGGATTGGTCGAACTGGACGAAGGGCCGAAGATGCTGACCACGGTTCTCTGCGCCGACCTTCCGGAGGTTGGCGACCGGCTCACTTTTGTACCCTTTAACATCGGAGGCCGCGTGCTTCCCTGTTTTCATGCATTCACAGAAGAGGAGGCCCAGGCGATGGGAGCAATGGAAAAGGACGGGTGGCAAGGAGTCATCAACGGCAAACCGAAAATCGGCGACACTGTGGAACGGGTTCGGACCACCAAACTGGAAGATATCCATGCGTTCACCGAAATGACCGGCGATCGTAACCCGGTCCACTATGACGAGGAGCTGGCCAAAAAGACACCGTTTGGCAAACTGATCGTTCAGGGCGGCGTCACGACAGGCATGCTCAATGCCTGTGTTGCCGAAGATTTGCCGGGCCCCGGTACGGTCTTCCTGAATACCAACCTGAACTTTCTGAAAGCGGTCGGTGTCGGCGAAAAGATTACAGCGCGGGTAGAAGTCGAAACCGTGCGCGACGACAAACCGATTTGCGGGCTCAAAGTGCTGATTTCTGACAGCCAGGGCGATGCTTGCGTTGAAGGCGAAGCAACGACTTACACGATGGCGCTGAAGGGACTTTAAGGGGGCATGGCGAGAATGAAGAAAGCTGAACTGGCAAAGCGGCAGGCGTTGATTTCTCACTGCCTCGAACTGAACGAGTCTGGTCTGAACCGCGGCACGTCCGGCAATATTTCAATACGTCACGATGATGGCTTCCTGATTTCGCCCACGTCCACGTCCTATCGTTCGCTGACGCCCGAAATGGTCAGTTTTGTTCATTTGGATGGAACATGGACCGGCCCGATTGAACCGTCATCCGAGTGGCGGTTTCACCGAGACATCTATCGCGCTAAATGCGAAACAAATGCGATTGTTCATGCGCATCCGGATTTTTGCACGATTCTGGCGATCCACGGCAAAGAAATCCCCGCTATTCACTACATGATCGCGATCTTTGGTGGCCCCGCGATCCGCGTTGCACCCTATGCAATCTTCGGAAGCCAGGCTCTTTCGGATCATGTCGTGGCCGCACTCAGGGACCGTCAGGGATGTTTGCTGGATCACCACGGCGCCATCGCGATTGGCACGACCATTGAGCAGGCGTTTTGGCGCGCAGAGGAGTTGGAAACGCTGGCGCGGCAGTATCACGGGGCGCTGCTCTTGGGTGATCCGCCGCTTCTGAGCGATCGGCAAGTCCAGGAGGTTATCGACAAAATGTCCGGGTACGGACTGAGCAGAAAGGAAGAATTGTGAGCCGGTTTGACCTCTGCGCCGTCGGGTTCACGGTGCTCGATACCCTGTGCACCCCTGCCGACGAAATGCCGCCCAATGGTGGCGCAACATTCGTCGACCAGATGACAATGACGGTTGCGGGCACCGCCGGATCAACCGCATATGTCTGCGCAATGCTGGGAATGCAGGTCCGGTTAGCGACCGAGCTTGGCGCTGATCCAATGGGCGATTGGCTGGTCAACGCACTGGGCGACGCTGATGTCGACACGTCTTTGATTACTCGGAACAAAGAGGTGCAGACACCGATGTCAATGCTCCCTATCGGCCAAGATGGTGCCAGGCGGGCGTTTTTCACTCCTGGAACGGCCAGCACCTTCACGATGAGTGACGACGCGATCGAGCGCGCCACGGATGCCCGTTTCGTTCACCTTGGCGGCATCGGGCTGCTCACGTCGTTCGACGGCGAGCGCTCGGAAGCGCTTCTCCGGCGTGCCAAGGAAAAAGGCAGGACCACAACTCTCGACCTGATCCTTGCGGACGAGCGTGCATTCGACAAGGTCAAGCCTCTGCTGCCTTTCGTCGACTATTTCATCCCCTCCATCGACGAGGCCACTGCCATGGTAGGGCCGGGCACAAACGCCAATATTGCCAGGCGCCTCAAGCAGTTCGGAGCGCGAAATGTCCTGGTCACACTGGAATCCGAGGGGGTTTGGATCGATCCGGAAAACGGCGAGGCCTTTCAGTGCCCAGCCACGGAAATTACGGCGGTCGACACAACTGGTTGCGGCGACAGCTTTTCCGCGGGAATAATCGTCGGCTTGTCCCGCGGCTGGACCCTTGCAGACTCCGCCGAATTTGCAAATGCGGTAGCAGCAGAGGTCGCCCAGGGCCTCGGCAGCCAGGGAAGGTTGGGATCTGGGGGAATTTCGAGGGTTGATGGCAAATTTCCGCGAACTTAACCAGAATGTCCTGAATGCCGGAGCCGTTCGGCACCCTCACAGGCATTCCGGTTGTTAGTAGTCAATTCGAGTTGAACGGATTGCTTGGTCCCTTCCGGATCACCGTCGCATTTTCAAAAGTGCTTGTGTCATGAACCAAAGTGATGAATTGAAAAAGTTATTCGGCCGCCGCTTGTTCGCAGTTGATCTGTGCGCATCTAATCGAACCTAGCGGGCAACACGCCAACCAAAGGAATGCTCAAATTGAGGTAGTCGCTGCAATTTTTTAGGTGGCGGCTGTGCGTAGTTTATCTGGCGTTCCCCTCAACAGCGAAAGTCCTGTGTGGATGGCTCTTGCATAGCAAGACATATTTGATCCGATTTGTGATTTTGTCAGAAGTATTCATGTGTCCGGCCTGTTTGCGCGGTTTTGACCGCTGACCCTGATGGGTTCCGCAAACCAAGTCCCTTAAAGCTTTGCGGGCAATTGCGCCCGGGACTTTCGACGGGTTGTCTTGGTTTTGGCGGCAGACTTATGCACCATCATCTCGCAGGTCTTGCTAACTCGTTGTTCCTTTTCTCCTCAAGCGGTGTGCGGGCTGTAAGATTCGTTGCGAGTCAGAACGGCCCAGACGATCCGTGCGGTTTTGTTGGCCATGGCGACGGTGGCGACGCGGGCTGGTTTGCGTTCCAACAGCGACGTGAGCCACTTGCTCGCGCGTTCTGGGTGCGATCGTGTTTGTCAGACAAGTGATGTCATGCCAACGACCAAAAGCGATCGTAAGTACTGATCACCCATCTTCGTTATCCGTCCCAGTTTCTCTTTCCCTCCGCTGGATTTGTTTGAGGGCGTTAGACCTAACCATGCTGCGAACGCGCGCCCATTTTCAAACTGGTGCCCGTCACCAAGGCTGGCGATGATTGCAGAGGCGGTCAAAGCACCAACGCCTGGGATGGTACACAACAACCGCACCCGTGCGTCTTCCTTGGCGACCTGTTTCAAACGGTTCTCGTACCAGCGAATATGTGCATGCAGTGCCATAAGCTGTTCGCACATATTGTGGATTACCTCGTTCGCGATACCCGGCAAATCCAAGACCTCGCCTGCCAAAATTCTCTCAGCAAAGTCGATGATGCGAGCGAGGCCTCCGGCCACAAAGACACCAAACTCAGCAACCATGCCGCGCACCCCATTGATGAGCTGCGTTCTTTGGCGAACCAGCAAATCCCGCGCACGATGAAGCGATAACAAGGATTGTTAGTCTACGGTCTTTTTCGTGACAAAACGCATCGTTGGGCGCGTGACCGCCTCGCATATCGCTTCGGCGTCAATGGCATCGGATGTACCGCGTTTGACATAAGGCTTCACATACATCGGTGAGACAAGCCGGACATCGTGACCGAGCTCAGCCAGCGCTCGTCCCCGATGATGTGCGCTGCGGCAGGCCTCCATACCAATCAGGCAGGGCTCAAGTTTAGAGAAAAAGACAACAACTGCGCCCGTCTCAAAGGCCGATTGAAAGCGACCTCGTCGTCCTGAGTAATCCCGTGAACTTGAAAAACGTTCTTGGCCAGATCGAGGCCGATTGTGGTAAATTGCATTGGGTGGCTCCTCCTAAAAGCAGAAATGGACATCTGCAGTATGGCGCATTGCGACGCCGGTTGGAGCAGAAGCCGTCCAACCCATCAGGTCTGACGCGCCGCGCCGCAGCATGACAGCGGGTGCAGGAACGGCCGGTTTGGGCCGTCTGCGGGTGGCAGGCTTACGTGGGGCAGGGGAATGCCGCGATTGCTCCAATGGCGGCATCGAGCCCGAAGTGACACATTCTGCAGAACTGATGAATGGCGGCTCTTGGAAATCTTGCCGTTTCTACAAAATTCAGTGTTCGAGCATCGCCCAGAGCCGACGTTTGATCTGAATGAACTCATCTGTCAGGCGCATTTCATCCGTCCGGGGGCGCGGCAAGGTCACCTCTTCGATATGGTGAACTCGACCGGGACGCGCGGACATAACAATTATCTTGTCGGACAAATAGATCGCCTCTTCCAGATCATGGGTCACAAAAATAACCGTCTTTTTCGACTGCCGCCATGCCTCCAACAGATCCGATTGCATGCGTTCCTTGGTCTGGGCGTCCAGCGCACCAAAGGGTTCATCCATCAGCAACACATCAGGGTCATTGGCATAAACCCGGCCAATATCTACCCGCTTGCGCATACCTCCAGACAGTTCGCGCGGCCAGCGGTCCTCAAATCCTTTGAGGCCCACCATCTCGGTCCATTTGGCCTCCACTTCGCGCTGTTCAGTCACACTCGCCCCGCGCAGGCGGGGACCGTATGAGATATTCTTGGCAACCGTCATCCAGGGAAAGACCGCATCCTGTTGGAACACCATTCCCCGGCGGCGATCAGTGCCTTTGATCAACTCACCATCCAGTGTCATCTGCCCATCTGACGGATCAAATAGCCCTGCCATCATCTTGAGCAACGTGGATTTTCCGCACCCCGATGTGCCAACGATGGAGGTGAAGCTGCCGTCCTCAAACTTAAGGTCAATGTTCTCAAGAACGGTCAGTGCCTCAAGGCCACCTTTTCCAAAGGTATGGGTCAGTTTATCAACAACAATCTCAGACATTATTCACGCGTCTCCGACCAGATCATCAGGCGTTTTTGAATAGAGCGAAAGGTGCGATCCATAATGAACGCACAAGCACCGATGATCACAATGATCATCATGACCTGATCGGTCAGGAAATACCTTCGCCCCTCTTGCAGCATGTAGCCAAGCCCGCTTGGTGCTGCGATAAGTTCAGCGGCGACTAGTGTCGTCCACGCAGCAGCAAGAGCGATGCGGTAACCGGTGATTATAAAAGGTGTCGCTGCCGGCACTGCGACGGTTCGGAACACCTGGAAACGGCTGGCCCCCATGGTAGACGCAGCATCGACATAAACCTGCGGCACGTTCTTCATGCCGGCGATCACGTTGACCACACAGACCATGAAACAGGCGATTGAGATCAGCAAGACACGGCTGAATTCTTCAATACCAAACCAGATGATGATGATCGGGATATAGGCAAGCGGCGGTATCGGACGGATCGCTTCGATGATCGGGTCAACTAGGTATTCAATCGTCTTGTACCATCCGACCAGACAACCGATGATCACGGCAAGTGTCGTGCCAATAAAGAAACCAAGGAAAATCCGGTACAGGCTCGCCCAAAGCGCATCGAGCAAAGTGCCTGCTGCGAGGTTGGTAAAGAACGATGCGACAATATCGGGAATGGGAGGCAAGAGCGCGGGATTGTTGTCAGGGCGACTGGTGATGATTGTATAGATCAAAAGCACCAAACCAATGGACAAGGCACCCAGCACAAAGCGCCCTGACAAGATTTTTTTCAGTCCATCCATCGTCTAGATTTGCTTGATGATCTGATCAGACACAAGTGCATCCAGATCCGGCATGCCGCCAATACGCTCGTTTTCGACAAGGAACTCGGACTGAACGGCCAGCGCCTTGGTCAGAATGCCCTTGGCGTAAACGTCCTTGATCTCAGCCTTATCGAAATAGAAATAGCCGTTCAGCAGCGGCTCGACATCTGCGGCCGTTACGCCCGCGCGCCCCATACCGGTCTGCCACTCAATCATCCGCTCAACGGTTCCGGCGTTATCCTCGCGCAGCATTTTCACCGCCTGATCGTGGAAGGCGCGGACAACCTCAACATAGGCGTCTTCTTTGGCGTCCATGTTCTGCTGCGTGGTCATGAAGACGTCCATGATCGACGGACGCGCCTCAAGCGGCATTTGCGAGCCTTCGACCAACAAGGAGGCATCAGGTAGCGCATCATAGATCAGCTTACGCGATGTCGCCAATGGCACGGTCGCATCAACAGCGCCCGCGATAAAGGCAGACTGGCCGTCGATGGGCTCCATGTTGACGCGGGTCAGCGGCATGTCTTCCAAACCTTCGTTAGCCAAAGCCACGCCAAGGAAGAAGTCAAAGTTGGACCCGGAGGTCACAGCGATTTTCTTGCCCTCAAGGTCAGCAAGCGAACTCATGCCGGGTTGGCCGACAATCTGGAAAAGGCCTGACGCATCCCCACAGATGGAGATTTCGCGGAAATCTGCTACCTTACGGAACATCGCGGCCAGCGGCGGCACGGAACCAACTGTGATCGTATCTACTGAGCCGCCGACCATGGCTTCGATGGCTGGCGGGCCGGATGGGAAGACAGAGAATTCCATGTCAACGCCGGGGGCAAACCCCTGATCCTGGATCAGCCAGTACAGGCCAAACGAATAGGCGGGAATGATCCCGACCTTCAGCGTTTCACTTGCCGCATGGGCTTTTCCGACAAAAAATGTAGGCGTTGCAAGTGCCGCGCCCGCGGCGACACCGCCCTTCAGAACCGTCCGGCGATTCAGATAACTTGTCTTTGAATTTGGCATTGCCATTCCTCCCGGTTTATTCTCACCCCTGGTTTCGGAATGCGCGTACCGAAGCCGTGGCCGTAGATACTCAATTGTCATAATTTTTGACACTTGTCAACTCAGAGACCTCAAGCTAAAATATCGGAAAGCCAGAATTGACGGAGTTTGGCATGAATATCGTTCTGGTCCTTGTGGACAGCCTGACAAGGGATTGCCTGCGCGCCTACAACCCCGACAGCCCCTGCGCGACCCCCAACATTGATCGCCTTGCTGCAAAGTCGCACGTGTTCGACAACCACTTTGTGGGCAGCCTTCCCTGCATGCCTGCCCGGCGAGAGCTGATCGCAGGCCGCAAGGAATTCATGTGGCGCCCATGGGGATCGCTGGAAGTGTTTGACCCGCGCTTGCCTGCCGAGGTCAAAAGGGGCGGCTATCACACCCACATCGTGACCGACCACTACCATTACTGGGAAGAAGAGGCGAACGGTTACATCCAGAGCTACGACACCACCGAAATGATCCGCGGCTACGAAGTGGATCATTGGAAGGCGCAGGATCCGAACGAAGAGAAGCCCGCATGGGTCAAGAAGGTTGAGGAATTCCGCGCCCCCGAACATATCGGACAATACTATGCCAACGTGAAGGACTTTGAGGGAGAGGAAGACTACTTCTCCGCCAAGACCTTTGGCGGGGCCTGCGACTGGCTAGACAGAAATGCCAATAAAGGCAGTTTCTTCCTGCACGTTGAGACATTCGATGTTCATGAACCATTCGAAATCCCCGAACCCTATGAAAGCATGTATGCCGAAGGGGCCAGCAAGAATGAATTCAACATCTGGCCACCCTATCAGGTCTACGATGATCTGAATGCCTTCATGGAGCAGACATCCCCCGAAGAGCTGGCGTTCCTCAAGTCACAGTTCATGGGCAAGGTCACGATGATGGACAAGTGGCTTGGTACACTGCTGGACAAGCTGGAAGCGATGGACCTTTGGGATGACACCATGGTGATCCTGACCACGGATCACGGCCACGACATGGGCGAGCGGCGGGCCTTTGGCAAACAGCACCCGCATTTCGACAGCCACGCGAATATCCCGCTGATGGTCTGGCATCCGGCAAACCCCGGTAACGGCAAACGCGTCTCCGGGCTGACCCAGACCGTCGACCTTTTCGCCACGATCATTGATGCAGCCGGGGTGGAGGTCACATCCGCGAACCGTCACAGCCGGTCGCTATTGCCGATGATCACCCAAGACGCCCCCTCGACGCGCGACGCGATCCTCTATGGTACCTTCGGTCAGGGCGTCTGCGCCACTGACGGAACGTGGACGATCCTGAAATCCCCAGAGCCGGACAGGCCGCTCTTTCTCTATTCCACGGCAATTTTCCGCCCTCTTATTGTTGACAACCCCGTGGATGGCAGGCTGGCGAAACCGCCAAACAAGCCCGTCGATCAAGGGTATTTCGACCCAAGTGTCGACCTGCCCATGTGGAAAATCCCGATCAAGGTTGACCCACGCACGGGCGAGAACTTTCTCTTCAACCGCGTCAAAGATCCGGGGCAAGCGGATAATCTTTGGAACAAGGACAGTGCCCAACAGGAAAGAATGCTCAAACTGGTGCGTGATTTGATGGACGAAGAAGGCTTCCCACCAGAACAGCTCGAACGCCTCGGGCTTGTCGCTTGATCCGGGGCGCTTCTGTCACCAGCCCCAAATTACTGTTTGATGCAAGGTAAGTGACGGATGACGCCATAGGGCCAAGCCGCCGATGCATTGACCCGTTCGCCGCCTACCCGTCCCATACCACACGAAACCCTGTATGCGTCGTCGTGCTGTCAGGCGAATTTCCCGTCCGCGCCGCAATTCGGTAGCGCCAGCAATAGCTGGCATGGCATAGAAACGACCCGCCCTTCGCCAGCTTGTACCCTTTCATCGCCGCCTGACGCTGTCGCGCGGACTTCTTCTGCGATCTGATCTTGAATGGTTCGGACGTCCACTCCCAGACGTTCCCCACCATATTGAAAAGGCCGTAGCCATTTGGTTCGAACGACCGCGCCGGTGCTGTAGTCTCATACCCGTCAAGATTGCCGTTCTTGTGCGGAAATCGGCCCTGCCAGATGTTGCAGGGAAAAAACTGACGGTCATCGGGATCCCTGCCCCCCCAAGGATAGCGCACATCCCCAAGACCACCCCGGGCGGCGTGCTCCCACTCAATCTCCGTCGGCAGCCTGCCCCCGGCCCAGCTCGCATAGGCGCGAGCATCGTTCCAGGACACCTGTACAACGGGATGATCGGCGCGCCAGGCAAATGCCTGTGTCCCGGGACCATTCACGTCGCACCAGTTTGCACCCTCAACCCTCCGCCACCATTCAACGTCGGACACCCCTTCGGTTGGCCCGACGCTGTCCGACACCTGCGACCAGAAAACAAAGGACCAGCCAAACAACTCCGCCTCGGTGATATGGCCCGTCTGCGCAACAAATGCGGCAAACTGGGCGTTTGTGACCGCAGTTTGCCCGATGCGAAACGGCTTGACCTTTTTGCGGCGCATCGGTCCCTCGGCATCCGCCGCGATCAACGGCGTATCTGTCCCGATCAGCGCCACACCACTCGGAATGGCAACTGTCGGGAAATCCGCCGCTTTCAAATGTGGCGCGTAATCGAACCGGATCGCGGCACCCCTCTTGCGCCCTGACGCAGGGCCGCAGCATGCAGCGTCAGTCATCCAGCAACGCGGCCGCAAGCGCCGTGTCGACACAAAGGTGAGAAACAAGCCCGCCTCGGATGGCGGCCAGCGCCGCGTCCCTTCGATCTTTGCCACAGACGATCAAAAGACGTTTCTTGGCCGACCTCAGGTCGCTTAGCTCTGCGGCGATGACGCGCGCGCGGGGCGGTAGGTCAATCTCAACCCCTTCCTTATCCACATAGCGGCAGCAGACGATCCCGACGGCGCCCGCTTTGGTCGCCGCCTTCAATTCTGCAACGGACGCCATGCCGGCAGCCACCAGATGCGTATCCGTCTTAACGTTCCCGATGGAGTACACAATCAGGTCCAGTGCTGAGAGCCGGTCCAGCTGGCTTTTGATGGTGGGTTCCGCGCGTAGCCGGGCTGCAAGCTCAGCATTCGAAATCAAGCCCGGCGCGTGGAGCGTGAAAGACCGCGCACCCAGTTTGCTGGCGATCTGGATCGTGCAATTCTCAGAGGCAGGCACCCGATCGGAGATCATGGAACCAATCAGCTGACAAACCTCTACGTTCGCCACATGGTTCATAGGCAACGCATCCGCCACGGCCATGATGGTTTCACCCCAGGCCACGCCAACGCTGTCACCGGGACTGGTGACATCTAGCAGGGCCGTTGATGCGACACGCGCCAGTTGCAGCAAGGTATCATCACGAGACAATGCTTCGCCCGCCTCGGCATGCGCTATATAGACATCATCCAGCCTGTACTTTTCACGTAGATCTCGGGCAAGTCTCGAGCCCGCAAGGTGACGCCCTTCAACCCTGATATCAACGATGCCCACATCGCGGCTTTCGCGCAGCATGTTCACGATGGTGGCCCGACTGACCTTCATGCGTTTGGCAATCTCGCCCTGTGTCAGTCCTTCGCCGTAGTACAACAGCGCCACGTTTGAAAGGAGTGCTTCCTTGTCCCCGCCCGATCGGTGCGTATGTGTGGTCTTATCCATCGTCATGAATTTACGTTCTTTTTCCCCGACTGACCATAGTTCTGACGGAACCAGGCATAACACCGGTCGATTTCTTCCTGCGGTAGCTCCTCCACCGGACCATGCAGCATGGCCAGATGCGTCGTCATAGCCGCCTCTTCCAGATACATGGCAATCGAAGTCGCCTCGGTCGCTGATTTGCCCATGGTAAAAACCCCATGCGCCTTGACCAAAACGGCCATTCCGCCCTCAGCCGCATCAATGATCGCCTGACCTGTATCAACCTCGCCGGGGGTGGCATAGCGCGAACAGGGTACGTCGCGCCCAAGGATATGCGTGATCGGCGTCAACACGGCAGGGATGCGCGCGCCCCGAGCGGCAAAGCTGGACGCATAGGGCGAGTGCGTATGACACATGCCATTCACGTCTTCCCGATGGCGGTAGACATAAAGATGAACACCCGTATCAACTGACGGCTTCATCTTGCCCTCGATCACATTGCCATCAATATCCACGACAACCATGGTGTCAGGCGTGAGTTTGGAAAACTTCACACCCGAGGGCTTGATTACGATCAACCCGGTTTCAGGGTCACGCCCCGAAACATTGCCACCCGACCCGACAACCAGCCCATTTTTGGGCAATTCATGGTTCTGCTCGCAGACTTCTTCTTTCAAGGCTTCAAGCATCACGCGACTTTCTTGAGTTCAGCGGGCACGCCGTGCGGGTAGATCACAATCTTCAGCGATTTCTCGGCCTCGACCAGCATCCGAAACGCCTCCGCAGACTCCGAGATATCAAACCGATGCGAGATCGCGGCATCTGCCCTGATCCGCCCTGCCTCAAGTAGTCGAATATAGCTGTAGGTGTCCGTGTGATCCGACGAATACCGAGAGGTCACGGTGATCTGGTCAAAATAGGCCGCGTTGCCGTCCCGCACCCAATCCGTGTCGGGCGGCAATGGCGCGCCCAAATGCAGGCATCCGCCAACCTCAACCAATGCCAGCGCCTGTTCCCATGCAGACGGAAACGGTGCGATGACGATCACAGTATCCGCCAGCCGTCCGTTATTCAGTGCGCGCATCGCGGTAACAGCATCCTCAGACTTTGGATTGATTGTGTGACTCGCGCCAAATTCGAGTGCCTTGGCCAGGCGCCAGTCCGAAAAGTCCAAGGCTACAACCTTGCCCGCCCCAAACAGCGGGGCAAGATGTACAAACCCTTGCCCCATAAATCCCGCCCCCACGACGGCAACGGTATCGCCAGGCTGAATATGGCACGTTTTGAGACCCGATAGCACACAAGACCAGGGTTCAATCGTAATCGCCGCTTCGGTTGAGATGCTGTCCGGCAACCTATGCGCGTCCATCGCGAGGTGCTGTGCCGTCACGCGATAGTATTCACAGACCCCACCAGGGTCGAGCTTCATGGATTTGTAAAACGGATCACGCGTGAAGTGTCCCCGTAGCGACAGATGAGAATTAACGCGGCCCACGTGATGGTTGACGAACATCCTGTCGCCAACCGCAAAATCCGTCACACCCGCGCCAACGCCGACCACTTCGCCAATTGGTTCATGACCCAGCACCTTTGGCTCAGACTTGTACCATGCCATCGTCTCACCGCCGCACAGACCGCACGCCAGTGTCTTGAGAAGCACCTCACCCGACCCGATTGCAGGCACAGGACGCTCTTCGATTCGGATATCGTCGATGGCGTGTTGCACTGCAGCTTGCATGGTCTGTGTCATAGTGTGTCCTTACGCATGTTTGAAAGCTCTGCCTGCAACGCCCTGTGATGGCGTGAAATGGCAGCGTATCGGGCGAAAACGCCCTCGTATTCCTTGGTCCTGTCTGGATAATAGGTCTTCAGCGCCTCATCACGCTGGCCCGCCAGCACAACGGCATCGCCAAGACCCGCCGCAGAAGCACCAAGCGCCGCTGCGCCCCAAAGTCCGTGATCAGAGGCTGTACTGACCTGCACGGGCTGGCCCATAACATCCGCGATGATCTGGCACCAAACTGGATTCTTGGCACCACCACCCGTCAGTCGGACCGGCGCTGTGGGCAAGCCACCTTCTTCTTCAAGGCAATGGCGCAAGCTGAGTGCGGTACCCTCAAGCACCGCACGGCCCATTTCGCCGGTCGTTGTCGTTGCCGACAACCCGTGGAACGCACCCCGAATATCGGGGGCAACAAAGGGCGCACGTTCACCGTTGAGATAGGGCAGAAATGTCACGCCGTTCGACCCTACCGGTACATCTGACACCAGCTCATTCAGCCGTGCAGCAACCACACCAGCCGAGGTGCCACCAAGGCTCTTGGGATGCAAGGCTGCGAACCAGTCAAACGCGGCGGCCCCCGTGGTGGGCGCCAAAACCCGGATCGTAACATCCGACGTCGGATGCAGCACGCTGGCACCAACCGGCGTGTCTGAAGGTGCCACATGATCTGTCAGGATGTTAACAACGGCAGTTGTGCCCATGATCATCATGGTTTGACCGGGTTGATCCATGCCCATCCCGACTATCATCGCGGAAAGGTCCAGCGTTCCCACCGAAACGGGCAGCCCTTCGGGCAATCCCGTAGCCTCTGCCGCTTGCGCCGTCACGCCGCCAAGAACGCTGTCAGCGCGGCGCGGAGCAATCAGTCTTGCCGCAATGTCCTGACATCCAAGATCCGCAATCTGAGCGTCTGAATACGCACGCGTTTCGAAATCCAGAAAGGGGATGGACGCGTCCGAGAAATCCGTTGCCAACTGCCCGGTCAGGCAAAGTCCGACCCAGTCAGCACAAGTTAATACATGCGCAGCTTGGCCGGCCCGATCATAAGCCGCCGACCGCAACCAGCGCCATAACATGCCCGATGTGCCAGTCCAAAGTGAAGTATGGCATCCCCGGCCAATGCTGGCCGTTGCGCCAGTTTCGATCAATCCGGCCAAGTCATCAGCGGTGCGTGTATCATTCCACAAAATAGCGGGTCCCGTCGGCGTGCCCTCTTTGGAAACACACCAGATGCCATCGCCCTGTGCCGCCACGCCAAGGGCCTCAAAGCTGCGCCCGTCACATTGCACCGTCAGGTCGTGTAGCACGCCGCATACAGTGTCCCAGACATTGGCCATGTCCTGTTCTCTTCTGCCGTCCGCAGATTGCTGCACAGCGCTGGGTGCTTCGGCCATGGCGATCTGTTCGCCTTCTTTTGTGTAAGCTGCCGCCTTGACTGCCGTCGTCCCCACGTCAAGTCCCAACCAGAGCTTTGTCATGTCCGTATTCCCGCCTGATCGTCCGCCCCTGATGCGATCACCGGCGGCCTGTCAATGCTCAATTTAGGCACCGGATCCACCCATTGCTCAACGCGAACCAGCGCGGTGTGCGCCATGTTCCCTTGGCTCAGGTCCGAACACCCGCGATCAATCGTCAAAACGTTCGGATTGCCATGCACTTCAAGCATCTCGCCCCCAACCATCTGAGGATCAAACCAGGCGCCCGTGGCAAGCGAAATGCAGTCCTCACGCAAGAGTGGGTCAAAGCGCAGGCCGGCAAGGCAGGCCCCCCGCGCATTCCAAATCCGGACAAGCGTTCCTTCTTCCAATCCACGGGCCGCCGCCGCTTGGGGATGCAGATATGCAGGTTCACGCCCCTCGATCTTGTCCGCAAGCGCCTCTGATCCCCTGTCATTCTGGCTGTGCAGCCTTGTATCCGGCTGTCCGGATATCAAATGCAATTCATCGGGCTCTGCCGATATCAAAGACTCCGATGATGGCAGCCACGTTGGATGCCCAGGGCAGCCTCGCAAACCCCAGCTTGCAATGGCATTGTCGTGCAAGGTGATCTTGCCCGTTTCTGTCGCCAATGGTGCTGCCTGCGGATCAGCAACAAACCGTTCAAACGCAACGCGGATCTCGTCGGCCTCTGGCACATCAAATCGCCCGGCCTCTTTGAAGTCAGCAAAACCAGGCAACGCAAACCCGGCCTCTTGCGCGGCTCGCTCCGCCTGTTGCCAAAGAAATGCCAGCCAATCGTCAGCGCTACGCCCCCCGGTAAATCCTTCCTCGATCCCCAATTCGGCAGAAACGCCCCGGAAGATATCAAAATCATCCCGCGCCTCACCAACAGGATCAAACAAAGGCGACATATAAAACAATGATGGGTCCCGCCGGTTCATCATAAGATCCGCCCGCTCTAGCGGCGTGGTCGCGGGCAGCACGATATCTCCTCGCCGGGCGGTCGCGGTCCAGCTGTGATCCTGAACGATGACGGTTTCCGGCCGCCGCCACGCGCCATTCAGACGGTTGAGGTCTTGATGGTGATGAAAGGGATTGCCGCCGCACCAATACACCAGACGGATAGCGGGATAGCGGCGTTGTTCACCGTCATAATGGTAGCTCTCACCGGGCTTCATCAACATATCCGCAATCCGCGCCACCGGAATATAATCCGACACCTTGTTCAACCCCTGCGGCAAAGATGGCCAGCTGATCAGCCGGGACGCGCCCCCCACATGGGTGATCGACCCATAGCCAAAGGAATAACCGCACCCTGGCTTGCCAATCTGTCCGATCACACATGCCAGCCCAAGGGCCGCCCAAATGGTCTGCTCCCCGTGCTCGGCCCTCTGCATGCCCCAATTCAACGCGATCATGCTTTTCTTGCAGACCAGCTTTTGCGCAATGGTCTTGAGGTCGCCCGCGCTCACATCGCTGTGCGGCGCTGCCCACGCAACCGATTTGGGCACACCGTCGGTCTCACCCAACACATAGGCACGCCACTCTGCCCAGCCGCTGGTGCATTTTGACAAAAACGCCTCATCCGCATGCCCCGTAACAAGAATTTCGTGCGTCAGCGCCAACAGCATCGCAGTATCCGTGCCAGGACGGATCGATACCCATTCCGCGCCGGGCAGGTCCGTTCCTCGCGGGGAGACATTTACAATCTCCCCGTCGCGCTCGCGAAGCCGTGCCAAAGCCTGCCCGATATCATGGCGCGTCACACCAGCCGACGAAATCTGTGCCGTCCGTTCGCTGATCCCACCAAAGGCAAGCAGGTAGTCACAGTGCTCTGCAACGGATTGCAGGCTTGTCATTTCATCCTGAAACGCCCGATTACTCAGACCGATGACACGGGGGAACAACACTTCTGCCGCCGCATGGGAATAGGTGTTCCGGGACGACACATAGCCCCCAGCCAAATTCAGAAACCGGCGCAGCTGGCTTTGCGCATGATGGAACCGCCCCGCGCTTGCCCATCCGTAAGATCCGCCAAAAATCGCGCTGTTTCCGTGCGCGTCGCGCACGCGTCTGATTTCCGCCGCAACCAAAGCATTCGCCCTGTCCCAACTCAGTTCAACGAAGCTGTCGTCATGACGGCTGGCCCCCTTGTCGCCGTTCAGCCAACCGCGCCGCGCCGCAGGCTTTAGGATGCGGCTCCACCGGTCTTGCGCCGCCGACACCCAACCGCGCCCGATGCGCGATGGCCGCGGGTCATCCTCGACAGGTGCGATCCCGCCAGCGCCATCCAGTTGATAAGTCCCCCAATGGGAGGATGTAAATTTCATCTTCGGGTTCCTGAGGTCTCGCATCCTTGACTTTTACATATGATCCAATTTATGACTTTTGTAAAGTATGAGAGAGGCCGCCATGCGGAATGAAAAGACCACCGAAGACGTCGCCCTCGGCATTCGTCGCAGAGTATTTGAGCATTCAATCCGAAACAATGGCGGGTATCTGAGCCAGGCCTGCTCCTCAGCCGAGCAGCTCGCGTGGCTCTATAACGAAGAGCTCAATCTGGGCGATCCAACCTTGCCGATGATCCCCAAGCCCTTTGAAGGAGTGCCGTCGCCAGACAACCCCGATTACCACACCGGAGCCGGCTACAACGGCCCCGCCGCACCCGAATTCGACCGCCTGTTCATCGCGCCCGCGCATTATGCACTGGTCGCCTATGCTACCCTTATCGAAGTGGGGCGCATGGCACCCGAAGGGTTGGAGATGTTCAACAAAGACGGATCATCGGTTGAGATGATCGGCGCCGAACACAGCCCCGGCATGGAAGTCCATAACGGCACTTTGGGGATTGGCCTGTCGACCGCGGCAGGACTGGCATGGGGCCGCAGACGCCGCGGTGAACCGGGACGCACCTGGGTCTTCATGTCCGACGGCGAAGTGCAGGAAGGCCAGACATGGGAAGCCGTACAGGCCTGCGCCCACCACGGGGTCGAAGTCAAAGCGATTATGGACGTCAACGACCAGCAATGTGATGGCGCGATGTCATCCGTGATGGAAGTTGGCGACATCAAAACCAAATTCGAAAACTTCGGCGCGACCTGCATCGAAATCGACGGTCATGACCTGTCCGCGATGCGCGATGCTGCAGTTGAGAACCATGCCGACAAACCCTTGATCATCCTGTCCCGCACCAGCCCGTTCCACACAATGCCAATTCTTGAGGAACGCTTCCCCCGCCTGCACTACGTCCGCTTCAAATCCGAGGACGAACGTGCCCGGTTCAACGTGTCGATTGCCAAAGATCTTGGCGTCGACCCTGTCGATTACGTCCACTGAAAGGCCTCAACATGGTAGAAATGGTAAACCGCCCCTACGCATCGGCCTTCGAAAAGTTCGCGGCAGGCAACCCTGACATCCTCTGCATGTCTGCAGACCTGACATCGTCCTGCGAAATCGATGGGTTTCGTGACCGGCACCCGGATCAATTCCTGTCGTTGGGCATGGCCGAGCAGAATATGATGAGCTTTGCCGGCGGCTTGGGCCTTGCAGGCTTTCGGCCCTTCATTCACACATTCGGCGTTTTTATGTACCGCCGCCCCTATGACCAGTTGATGGCCTCGGTCGCCTATCCGCGACGCAAGGTTCGCCTGATGGGTTTTCTTCCAGGCGTCACCACTCCAGGCGGAATGACCCACCAATCCATCGAGGATATCTCGGTGATGCGGTCCATTCCGAACATGACTATTTTGGAAACTGGTGACGCCACAGAGGTAGAAAGCATCTGCGAGGCTGCAGACAGCATTGACGGCCCGGTTTGGTGCCGGGTCTTGCGTGGCACGGTGCCGCGTCTCTTCGACACGCCGATCAAGGTCGGTGAAATGCGCGAACTTTCGACCGGTGACGACATCCTCGTGGTGACGGCGGGCATTTGTACAGAAGAGGCGCTGCGCGCCCGCTCTGCCCTTGCCAAAGCAGGGCTCAGCATTCGCCATTTGCATCTGCACACCATCAAGCCTTTCGACCACAACGCGCTGCTTGATCACATAGGGTCCGTGAAATCCGGTGTGATCACGCTCGAAAACCACGTGACCGAGGGCGGGATCGGCAGTCTCGTCGCCGAGACGATGGCAGATGCCGGGGTCGGTAAACGTCTCATCCGACTAGGACTGAAAGATACCTATGCCCATGGCGGCTCACGCGGGTATCTGATGCGGTATTACGGTCTCGACGCTCTGGCACTTGTGCGCGGCATAGAAGACCTTGTCGGTGCGCAGTTTGGCATTTCAGAATCAGATCTGGATGCCGCACGCGTAGACGATATCCATTCGCTCGCGAAGGCGGAAGCGTTGTAGGTCCTTTTGTTGTCGGCCCCGGCGAATTTCATATTCGCGCTATTTGAAATTGAAGACACATCAAAGCGGCCCAGGCGATAGCAAATTGAATGGCAGGTTTGTCCCGCGCCTCTCACACTGGCGCAGCCTGCGGTGAAGGCTCGGTCTTGGGCCATGCGAAGTCGGCGCCCCTGAACGACCTGTCTGGCGACATTCACTGGGACAAAGCGATGAACGTGCCGCGCCTGCGAACGAATGCTGCGCCAGCGAAGCTTCAGAAGTAAATGACCGGAAAGCCCAGATAATGGAGAAGAAGTCGATGTTTTGGCTGGTTTGAAGGCTGTTGCGATTTGGGGTGGCGCGCCCCTTCTTCATGTAGGGGCTGGCATGGGGATCCGTTTTGCGAGTTTCCTGAGGTTTTGTGCCGAGGTTGCTAACTGGAACTGTTCAAATGTGCCTTTAGGTCCTCGAAGTCGCATTATCGGCACGCCGATGTATCGCTTCAGGTGTGCAAACAGCATCTCAACTTTCCGTCTCTGAATGAACGAGGTCATCTAGGCATCTGTTTTGCGGATATCTCGGGCAATGTCCCGCGCTGCTTCATGGGCTGATCGCATCACGCGTCGGCCAGGGTCCCCTGGGCAGTATTGTGGCTTGAGCGGGCAAGCATCGCAGTCGTGCTTCGATGCACGGTATCGGATGAACCCGTCGTTACCGCCATTGGGTCTTCGCGGTTCGGAGACGTTTCGGCGGTATGTTCGCAGTTCTTTGCTTCCTGGGCACGCGTAGCTATCGGTTGCAGGGTCGTAGACAAAGTCTTCGCGTGAGAATGTGCCATCGGTTCGCTTCGGCCTGGCGCAGATCGGAATGTGCGGGGCGATGCCACGCTCTTCGACCAGCCACCCGAGCATCTCTGCCGATCCGTAGCCTGTGTTACCGACCAGCTTGTCTGGGGTTACGGCACAGCGGTCTGTGATCCGGTCGATCATGCGCCGGGCGGCAAAGGCCCCAGCGGTTCGGATCAGAACCGACGGTTCCGCGTCAACGATTACGGCAATGTCCAATTCCACCATATAGTTGGTGGAATAGGCGAAGAACGCAGCCCCAACATCGGCCCCTGTCCAGCGTGCCGCAGGGTCTACTGGCGAGATGTATGTAGGGATGATTTTAGTGGACTCGCCGCATGCGGCATCATCCAGCGTCTCGAGAAGTTCCCAACGACGCGGGTGGTCAGTTCTGGGGGCAGACCGTCCTTGCTTTCAATCCCGCGTGCCTGGTTCGCATTGGCGGCGATAAGGCTGGCATCGACGCCCACGCTCTCGCCCCCAACCAAGCCCTCATCAATGCAACACTTCAAAACAGTTTCGAAGAGATGTCGGAACAATCCGCTCCCGCGGAAGCGCCCGTGTCAGTTCTTCGAGAAGGTTGAGTGGTCTGGAACCGGATCAGGCAAATAAAGCCTGCAAAACCACCTGTAGACCAGATTGGCATGCACCTCCGCGCAGAGCCGTCGCTCGGATCGAATGCCTTGGCAGTAGCACAGCAAAGGCATCCGGATCATCAACTCAGGGTCAATCGAAGGACGACCATGCGAGCTATACGACGGTGCCAGAAGCAATCGGACCTCAAATAAATCGAGGAACCGATCAGTGCCGCGCAGAGGATGATCCCGGGCACAGATTTCTCGATTGAAAACTCGTAGAACAGCGCACCCTGCGCCACCTGCATCGGTCCCATCATCGTCAAACCCTCCACTCTCAAATCGAGTGAATCAGGGCTGAAACGACCAATCAACGGACTTTCTCAACACTATCTCCGCAGAGCAGTCGTTGGTATGCGCTGCAAAAAAATAACGGCTTCGAGCCCAATAATCACCGATGCTGCGCGGGGCAGGAAGGTCCGCTTATTGGTTCCACCTGTATGATTGCGTTACTCGCCGGAAGCTCTCTCGATCCCGGCAAGTGCGCGGCGGCGATTTGGCGAGATAGCCAGCGCTGAATCATAGGACGTGACCGCGCGCTCGGGCTCTCCAATCAACATGAGTAGGTCACCGAGTTGCTCGCGCGCCGGAAGAACGTGGCTGGGCGTGACCGGGGCCTTGCCAACGGAATCCTCTGTATCGGCTGCGACCTCCATTGCGGCCCGCGCGGCATCTTGATTGCCTACTTCGAAGGCAATCCAAGCCTCCACCGCACCAATCTGCGCGTCGGCCAGCGTAACCCAGTACCCCATCCCGCGTTCCTCCATGGTAGCGCGCAACGCCGACAGGCGCGCCTGTGCCGTCGATGCATCACCGCCGCTCCGAGCTGCGCCAATCCCTTGCGCAAAGGCCACGATGGCCAGCGCATGCGGATATCTGCCCCAGTCTAGGCCCTCGTAGGGAATGTCCGGCAGGGCGGCGGCTGCCTCCCAGTCTTCTTGCTCCAGCGCGAGCCGCGCCGGTCCCGCAGCAACAGCGTAGGCGGTGCCGAACACCTCCTCCATGTCGGCGGCTCCGAGCAGCTCCGCTACGGTTTCAGCCGCTGCGTCGAATTGCCCAAGTTGGAGCTGTGCATATGTCAGATAGTCGAGCGCGTGTGGATAGTGGTTCGACACAGTCCCGTCGATCATCGGTTGCGCGAGCACCGCGTCAGCCGAGCGGCGGTTGAGATCAGCGGCCTCTTCCCAGCGACCGAGCCGTGTCATGATATGCGACGGCATGTGCAGCGCATGCGGGTTCTCGGGTGCGAGAGCGAGGTAGGCATTGACGAATGGCAGCGCAGCTTCCGCCAAGGGCGGTGAATCGTATGCGTGCATCAGGTAGTGCAGCGCGCCTGGATGCTCGGGCGCTTGCTCGTGCAGACGCTCCAACAGCGCACCCGCATCGCGCTGCACCTCCAGCCCTGCCGGGCCCCTTGGGGCGGTGGCGAGCATCGCAAGCGCGGCAAGGGCCGCGGCGTCCGCGTCCTCTGTATGATCCGCATAAACCTGCCGCTGCGCGGCGGCCCACGCGGCGCGGCGGTCCGGATAGGTTTCGAGGCTTGCATCATAGAACTGCGCTGCTGCATCGAGATAGGCGCGCTCCCGGGCGTTGCCCGGAGCAAGCTCTTGCGCCCGTGCGATCGCCGTCATCCCGGCCTCGCGTTCCGCAGGTGACTGGATGCCCGGCCATAGCGGGTGAAAATTGCTCATCGCGATGCCCCATTGCGCCATGGCGCAGGCGGGGTCCGCTTCGGCGGCAGCCTCAAAGCGCTGCTCGGCCATGCGATACATCATGTGGTGCAAAAGTAGGGTGCCTTCGGTTACAGCGTCCTGAGCGGCTTGGCTGCAACTCACCGGAAAGTCGATCTGACCGAGACGCGATGTATCCGACTGCGCCGGAGTGCCGGAGATAATGAGACAAAAGGCAAGCGATCGGATCAATCTATGCTGTTTCATGATGCAACTCCTCTTTGGACACGTGGAGTCTAGAGAAAACTGCCGCAGGCATTTATGCTTATTTCGGGTAACTCAAATCAGGTAATGTGAAGAATTGGATCAACTGGCGGCTATCCGTACCTTCGTTGCAATCGTTGATGGAGGATCGCAGACCGAGGCAGCGCGGCGCTTGGGGCGTTCTCAATCGGCTGTCGTCCGGAGCCTTGGGGAGCTGGAGAAATCACTCAACGTGCAGCTCATATCTCGGACCACCCGACAGTCCGCGCTCACACCGGAGGGAGAGCAGTATTACCACGACTGCAAACGGATGCTGTCGGAACTCGATGCGGCGGAGGAAAGACTGCGGGATCGGCTTTCCCGTCCCGAAGGATGGATCAAGCTGACCGCTCCGGTGGAGTTTGGCAACCTCGTTTTGGCGCCAACGCTGTTGGCGCTTCAATCCGAATTCGACGGTCTGCATTTCAAGGTGGACCTGACCGATCAACCGCTCGATCTGGTGGCCGGGGGTTACGATGTTGCCGTTCGCATAGGTGACTTGGATGACAGCGGTATGATCGCGCGGAAGATCGGCAGCATGCCGGCCTTCATATGCGCTGCCCCTTCTCTAATCGAGCGGGTGGGAACGCCTCTCGATCCTCGAGAATTGACCAATCTTCCTTGTGTTGGCGTCGACATTGCGAAAAGGCGCTCTGGCCTGGCGTGGAAATTTGGTGAGCGCGATGCGTCGCCCTGTGTCGTCCACCCTGATCCCGTATTCGTATGCGACAGCGTGGCGATGGCGCGTACAGCCTGCCGGGCAGGTTTGGGTTTCGTACCCTTTTTCGGCTACCAAGTCGCAGCCGATCTGCGTGATGGCACGCTGGTGCGCGTGCTGGACAGCGGCAATCCCGAACGTCCGGTCCACCTGCTGTGGCCACCGCGCCGTCCGATGCCGCGATTGATGAGAACGGTCTTGCGGCGCATCGAAGCCGGGACACGGGCGGAGCTGAGCTGGATGCGGAAGGTCTGGAGGAACGGCTCCTAACCGGAGGATACTTGCACACGGGCTTAAGGAGCGTTGGCGATCAACGGCACGGAGTTGAACTATTTTGGCAATGCCGCCATTCGCTCAGACGCAGCGAATGCTCGCTTCGTCCCGCGTCGTGTCAGTACGAGCGCTGCGCAGCGAACGGCGATGTTTCCCGAACCGGTCCTTCATGGCGTAGCGGTTCGCTCTCGCGGAAACATCCATGTCGGCTCTTTGACAAGGTTGAATGGTCTGGGATGCGGTCAGTCAGGTCGAGATGGCAAAACCAGCGGTATGCCGGGTTCAAATGCACTTCTTCGCAGAGTCGCCGTTCCGACCGGATACCGAAACAATAGCCGACCAGCAGCATCCGGATCAGCAGTTCGGGATCGACAGACGGACGCCCTGTATGGCTGTAAAAACCGGCCAGATGAACGCGAATGCTGTTCAGATCTACAAACTGGTCAATCGACCGCAGCAGGTGATCTTGGGGGACATGATCTTCCAGTGAGAACTCTTAAAACAATGCCGCCTGCGCTTCCTGCTTTGGTCCCAACATCACAAATACTCACGCTCAACACGGGAATTGAATCAGCAGCTCAGGCCTCAATCAAGCACGAGTTTCTCAACAAAGTACGCCCCAACCTGACATAGGCTGAACTTGGCACCCAGTGATGCGAAGCACCTGCAACCAGGATTGCTGTCGACGACCACCACCCTAACCAAGCATATCATCGGTATAGCGAGATGTTATGATAACAACCTGAATTTGCGGTGGCGATTTTCTGGGCTGGATAGGCATCAGCCTGATCTGTGCCATCTCAGATCATCCATTTGATGCCCCAGGCGAATGTCGCCCGGGGCAGGTTTGGGTCAGCCGAGCAAAGCGTTGTCAGCACGTTTTACAGTAACAATTGAAGACCGTGGGAGCGTTCCCTCGCCATCAGGGAATGGTGCTGATGGATGCTGAATACCGACGAACATCGTGCGGCGATCCGCAGACCATGTCAGGCCCGTTACTTCGGATCCGTTTGGCCCAGTCAAAAAACGGCGGATTTGGCCCGTTACCGGATCACCAGCCAACATCTGGTTATTCCCCATTCCGAGGAAGTCGCCTTCATTATCGTCGTCGCCGTCAGTCTGGATCCAGATCAGGCCGGTGCTGTCGATCTGCATTCCGTCGGGAGAGTTGAACATATTGCCTGCGTTGATGTTGGCCGTCCCAGCATATAGCCCGTCTGTGTAAACCTCTGGGTTGCCTGCCATTACATACAAATCCCAATCGAATGTTGATGCGGCATGGTCATCGTTGTGTGGCCGCCAGCGGACGATCTGACCATAGCGGTTCACTTCACGCGGGTTTGGTGCGTTTGGCACCATCGGCTCTCCCGCCGCGTTTGTTCGGATGTTTCCATCATCATCGAGGGCGCCACGGCGGGAGTTGTTTGTCAGGCAGCAATAGGCCTCAACCGCCGTCGGATTAACCGCAATCCATTCCGGCCGGTCCATTGTGGTCGCGCTGACGGCCGTCCCAGCCATGCGGGTAAAGACCGCAATCTCGGCCTCGGTCATACCTGTGTCTTCCGGAGTTAAGGCCAACCACGTGCCGGTTCCGTCGTCGTTGAACTTTGCAACGAAGAGCTGTCCTTCGCTGAGCAGCGTCGAGGTGTCACCACCGGGAACGTAAACGTCGCGGCTGACCCATTTGTACATATACTCGCCACGTTCATCATCGCCCATGTAGACCACAACCTGACCGTTTGGCGCGAGTGCATATGCTGCATTTTCATGCTTGAACCGACCAAGAGCGGTGTGTTTGACCGGCGTCGCATCCGGGTTCCAGGGATCGACTTCAACGATATATCCGGCGCGATGCGGTTCATTTGGATTCTTGGAAATGTCGAAACGAGCGTCGAATCCGTGATAGTTGTACCGACCTGGGTCGACTTTCGTCGACACACCGTAACGTTTGAAGCCGTCCGCATGAACCTCGTCAAGTGACACTTCCTCCGTGGCCCCGAAGTAGCCATTGAAGTTCTCCTCGCAGGTCAAATAGGTACCCCACGGTGTCCGGCCCGAACCGCAGTTGTTGAATGTGCCTAGCGACTGCGTACCGGTTGGATCAGCAGCGGTTTTGAGAAGATCATGGCCCGCTGCAGGGCCATCGATGACCATCGGTGTGCGATGGTGAATGCGACGATTGTAAGGGCTGTCGACAACCACCTCCCATCCACTTTCGCTTTCGGCAACTTCCATCACGGTGACACCTTGGAAATTCTGCAGACGTTTGACGTCGTCGGCGGATGCAGGTTGACCTTCCTGCTCGGCTGGCAGGTTGATCTTCGCATTGACGTATTCCGAATTCACCACAAGCAGCTCGGTCCCGCGCTGGTGAAACAGCTCCATCCCATCCGTGTTTTCGCCGAATACGCGGTCGGAGCCTGCGGTTGGGATACCGGCAACAGGGTCAAACGCAGGTGCGTCGCTGAATAGCGGATCACCCCAGCGGACCAGCACGTCCCAGTCATAGCCTGACGGCACATGGACCGTACCGTCTGTCTGTGGCGCGAGCTGATCAAATGCAAAGCGAGAGGCTTGTTGCGCGGCAGCAGAGGTTCCGTGCAACAAACCTGTTCCCATGACCGCAGCACCAGATCCAAAGGCAAGCGCACCGCCTAAAAAACCACGCCGCGTGACGGCCCGCTCAACCACACGGTCAAAGTCTTGCACATCCGCGCGGGGGAATTTCATCTCGTCTTCATCATCGAAAGACAGTTCATCGTAATTGATTTGAGACATCTCATGCTCCTGCTGGAACCCGGAATTGGGCCTGACAGGGGCAGCGCATAAACGCGGCGGTTAAAGCTTTTACGAATGCTGAGCGTCAGTTTTGTAACAAGCTACTTTTTGGGGCTGTGTCCTTTTTTCCAGCCAATGACAGGACTTACGCTCATTTTTCAGTTTGCACGCACCCGCGATGCAAGCAAAACTGTCATTCAGACCTGAGAAACCAGCGGCAGCAAAGTCCGCGACCCCGACCTCAATTTCTTGGTGGATTTCGCTTCTGCTGGGAACGTCCGTAAAGCGAGCTGCGACCGCAGCAACAATGCCTATGGTCGAGTGATCGCAATGGGCCGAATGCACGCCTTCGTCAGAACTTTTTTGCTGGCAGCGACCAGATGGTGGACAATGAAAACGTCCGGAAATCTGAGATCTATTGACCGGCGCGGTCTCTATGCCCCTATCGGAAGGGCCACGAGCAACATGTCATAGCCTTTCCCGTCGACCTCGTTCATCTTGTGACCCCGCCCGTGAGTATCGTCGCATAGCACCATATCGCCGGCTACCATTATGTAGTCACTGCCATCGCTAACCTCGACCCGCAGACGACCCGACAGCAAAACGGAGATCATTGGTTCCGGAACTGGGTGCCAGTCATCCACATAGCCAGAAGGCGTCCGTATGAGCCGCACTCCGGTGGAGGGCCATGCTTTCGTGATCGTATAGCCCTCCGGCCCATCGCAATAGCGCGCGTCGGTCAGTGGCCATGAGGTCTTGCCAATGTGAGAGGTCCCGTCAGGGTCGGAGAAGAGGCGGGGAAATTGCATGCGGCCGGGTCCTTAGACGGTTGTGACTACGAGAGAACTGTAACATGGCTTTGGAGTTGGTGTGGAGCTTTGGCACGACCTTAATCAAGACGGTAGGTTGTGTGCTGGTCGACAAACCGCGCGTATGGCGAGCGACAATATCGCGAAATGGCTGTCCCGAAACCGTCTTTCACCGATCTGGCAGCAACTTTCACTTCGGGTTCACTTGGGACACCTGACGTTTTCGATTGGGCATTCCACCAGGTGCGCGGCGCTGACGGCTACACTGCGATCAATGCGGACCCATAGCGCTCCTACCGACTTACCCCAGCCCGAGCAATATTTCTTGCCAATCGCTCGCCAAACTCTGCGTCAGCGAAATGCACACCTGGCCAGCTCTCCAATGAGAAATCAGGTTGTACTTGACCGATTTCCGCCGCAATCGTCTTTGCCGCTTTTGTTGAACCAGTCTCGACCAGGGCAGCGATCAAATACAGTCGCGCAAAGGCAGAATCCGGGGAACGCGCGACCGCTTCCTTGAGGCGAGAAGTTGCACTATCGAGGTTGCCCATCATGAATTCGCATAAGCCGTCAACGGTCAGGTACCACATTGGCGGGATTGGGGTGGCGTCAATCGCGGTGTGAATGATCCGACTTGCCTCCTCAACCTGCCCGCAAATGACCAGCGCATAGGCACAGTTGGCGGCAATCTCCGGATTTCGTGGTGCCTGTGAAAGTGCTCGGCGTGAGGTCTCGATGCCGCGGGCAAATTCGCCCTGGAACGATTGGACCAAGCTGATGACATTGAGCGCATGGGTGAACCCCGGCTCGATCTGAAGTGCCGTCTCCGCCGCATGCAATGCCCGATTAAGATACTCGCCTCGCGGGAACTCATTCCATCCCATCATGTACCCAGCGATATAGGCGTCGGCGAGTTCACCCCGAACCGCAGAACAGGACGGATCGATCTGAATTGCTTCCTCCAATAGCCGCCGCGCTTCTATTGCGTTTTCCTCGACAAGCGAGTTGACCAGCACGTCGGCCTTCATCAGGCGCGTCCAGACCTCCACGTTTTCGGTGTACTTTCCCAGGACGCGGACTTTTTCGCCTTCGCTCAGCTTAATCCGCATCTCCACAACGATTTTGTGGGTGATGTCATCCTGCACGGCAAAGACATCACTAAGCTCCCGATCATAGTCCTCAGCCCAGTAAATGCGCCCCGTGTTAAGTTCCAACAGCCTCGCGCCAACACGCAGCCGGCTTCCGATTGCCCGGACAGTTCCCTGCAGCGCAAACACCTCTCCGACCCCGCCTGTGAGCGAAGAACCATCCAGAGGTTGCGGCGCAGGAACCGGCTCCATTTCTCTGGCAAAGACCTTCAAACCGGAAATCTGTGAAAGCGCCGCAGCTATGCTATCTGACAGAGCTTCGGCAAAATAGGCATCGTCGCTGCCTTGAGAAAGGTCCCGGAATGGGTGAACGTAGACTGCGGGAAAAGAGCGGGTGCCTTCGGATTTTCCGGTTTCCTGCAGCGGTGATTTCTTGGCCGCTTGCTTGAGCTGTGCTCTGGCGCCCGCGAAAACCGAACGCGTCGCTTCGTCGGGCCGAACGCCGAGTTCCGTGTTCAAAAGTTGCTCAAGCCTCCGATACTGTCGGATTGCCGCGTTGGACTGCCCGAGCCCGATCAAAGCGCGCATATGACGTCGTTGTGCGTCCTCATTCAGCGGATTGAGTGCAACGAGTTGGGACAGCGCTGCCACTACCCTGTTGGTGTCGTTCGCTGTTGCCGCTCTTTCGGCCAAGTCCTCCAGCAATTCGCCGACGAGCGTCTGAACGCGTGACTGCTCGGTTGCGCGCCACGTGTCGAATTCGGCGGAAACGCCTCCTAAATCATCGAGAAACATCTCACCGCTAACGACCGGTATATTCTTTGCCAACTCTCCGTCTGCAATCGCTTCAACAAGGCGCTCGATATCGGTTTCGGCGGCGTCGGCATCGAAGTTGACTGTATCCCTGGTACCGGCGAGCAACTCGACATCCGGCAATTGTTTTCGGATCGAGCTTAGCGACTGCCGTAAGCTAGCGCGCCCGGCGCCCGCAGCCGCATCAGGCCAAATCATTTCCACCAGACGTTCGCGCGCGATTGGGCGACCGGGATGTGCAGCCAGAAAGGCCAGAACAGCACGATCTTTCTTACCGGAAATCGGGCAATCTTTTCCGTCGGCACCGATCACGGAAAAAGCACCAATCAACCTGATGATTGGCATTTTCTGTGGCTTGTCCTGTCGATTTTGCATTTCTTTGACGCTTTTGCCGCGCGGAAATTCACACCTATCAGCCAAGTCTAGGCCCAGTGGAACTGCAAATCGAGGAGAAACCAATGAGCCTTTATGACGGACCCCGTGACGTATCAAAGCACATCGCCGAACTCGAAACCCGCTGGGGCGGACCCACCTATGGACATCTCAATGGTGGCCTACGCGGATGGCGGGCTGAGCGGCATTTGGTCAAAGTCCGCGACCGCGAACAAAGCAGTCGCCGCCGGGCAGAGCCAGGTATGCTAGAAAAGCTCCTGACTAAGTCGCGCGCTTTGCTAGCGGCGTTCGGGAGGGTGCATCGTGATGAGACGATCAAAACCCATGACCTAACGATGTCCGCATCCGATTCACCTGAGACTTCTGATGCTTCCAGTTCGGATTGTGTTGGCTCAACGGGAACTTCGGATCACGTACGATTTCACTTTGCGCCGAAGCCAGTTACCGGCTTTCGCTCCTCTCGGGGCGCGAACTGAAAAATGCTTTGATTGCGAATGCCGGGCGACAGGCTGGCCCGCTCTTCGGCAGTTCGCCAAAGGTTAAACAAGAGGCCAGTGGACCCGATGACAGGCCACGCTTCTCTATGGATGGAAGGACAGCGCTGCGGGAAATCCGGGTCAGTGTATCAGACACTCCTGGCTATTTGCTGCCTGGGGCTGCTGCTGATCCCGCGAGAATGCCGCCGTCTATGCTCAGTTCGGCGCCCGTCATGTAGACGACCTCGTCGGAGGCAAGCATCACTGCAAGCGCTGCAACCTCTCGCGCTTCGCCGAACCGCCGCATTGGCGTGTCCGCCACCATGGCAACCTCTCGGTCCGTGCGATCTGGACCATTACCGAGTATAGGCTCCCACATAGGAGTCATAATCGCAGCCGGGTGAATCGAGTTGCAGCGGATCGCCAACCCCTGACCTGCACAATAAAGTGCAACGGACTTCGTGTGATTGCGGATTGCGGCCTTTGATGCGGCATAAGCGGCTGCCATGGGAATTCCGACCAGTCCAGAGCGCGACGAGATGTTGATGATCGAGCCGGTACCGCTCGCGCGCATAGCGCGGATTGCGTAGCGGCAGCCAAGAAAGGTACCGTCGCTGTTGACAGCATGAACAGCGCGCCAGTTTTCGAGTGTCGCGTTTTCCGGGTCATGTACCGGAGGCGGGCCATCAAATGGCCCTTCAAAGCCAGTGACACCGGCGTTGTTCACCAGCACGTCGAGGATAGGGATCGTCTGTGCGACAAACTCCCAATCGGCTTCGGATGCAACATCCAGCTTGTAAAACGTTGCACCGATCTCGCCAGCCAATGCCTTGCCGGTTTCTACGTTGATGTCAGTGAGGATTACTGTGGCACCTTCTTCGCAGAATGCTTTTGCGATGGCCGCCCCGATTCCCCGGGCGCCCCCAGTGATGAGGGCAGTCTTGTTTTTTAGTCTTGGCATCATAGCTCCAATACTTCGCATGAACCCCTTTGGCGACGATACCCGATAGAATTCATTTCCAGGCAAAAATGGTCATAGAGACGCGGGGTGATGGGACCACCCCGCTTTCCTCGCCCCCGCTTGATTTATCCCTTCAGAAATCTCGCCACATTAAAACCCACTGCCGGGCAGCTTCAGGAATTCGACTTCTTCCGCCGTGCTCTTGCGGCCCAGAATGGCATTCCGGTGGGGGAAGCGTCCAAATCGGTTCACGATCTCGGCATGGCGATAGGCGAAATCAAGGGCCTGATCGAAGAAGGTGCTGTTCGGCAAGCCCGCGTCGCGAACGCGGTCCCGGAGCTTTTCGAATTGGCCTACGACAACGCGCTGCGCTTCGGCGTCTTCGGCATGCATGAACGGCACCATGGTGAACAGCTGCCGGAACAGATCGAGCTTGTCGAAAGCCGCCGTTCCATGGATCCACTGAGCGAGGTCGAGGGCCAGTGTATCACTTTCATACATGCGTGGCGTATCCCGGTACATGTTGCGGGGAAACTGATCAAGCACGATCAAGTTCGCCAATGCCTCCTCGACCGAACGCTCGCTGTCGTCAACCGACACCTGCGTCTGGCGCAGGCTTTCATAAAGCGGTTCAAACCTGCGTCTGATTTCAGCGTCGATCTCGGAGGACTTGCCGTACCAACGCTGCATCTGGACCGATTGCATGTCGAACGGCTGTTCGTGAGAGATCGTGCCAAACCAGTAGTCCAACACCTCTGCCGACGAGGCCAGCGTCTTTTCCATCCTGGTCATAATCAACTCCTTATCCACAGCAGGGCTGGCTGGCCTTCATCGTCGTCGCAGCATCGTTGCATCCGCAGCCGGATTGGCCGTCCGCCTTTGCGTTGGCATCCTTGACGCAGCAGGCGTCAACACCTTCCGGGGCTGGACCACCGCAACACCCCTGCTCGGCTGATGTCACGGCGGCCTCGACAGGGTTTTCAGTGACGTCCGGTTCGGGCTGATCTTGTTGAGATGCGGGGCAGCACCCGTCCGCGACAACGCCGCCGATCATTTTCAGCGCCGGCTTGCACAGGGCACGGACCGGGTCGAGGCGCACCTTCACGGCACCGTCAACGACTTCCGGACGCGCGGGTGCGAACACTTGCATCCCCTTGTTGCCATGCGCAAATTCGACCTTCAGGGGATTGACGCCCAGCCCGTCTAATCGCTCGATGCTCTGCGTGGCGATCTGTCGAAACGTGTCTACCACCATGTGGCTCTCTCCAGCACCGTCCAGCAGCTGCAGTGTCGTCTCTTTCCAGCTGTCGGTCCTTGCGCCGCAGTCGATGCTTTCGATGTGTGACAGCTTCAACTCGGTCACATGATAGCCACGCCCGATAGGCCCCTGTTCGGTTTCAAACACCAATGGCAGGTCGCCGGGAACGTCTCGGATTGCGGACTGTAGCTCTTGCAGATTCATATTGCAGCCTTTCATTTTAATGATTCTTGAAATATTACTAGTCGAAGCCATAAGTCATTTCAAGAGGATTTGAAATATGAACGAAACAGAAGCTTTGGTGGCCTTTGCCGCCTTGTCCAACGTGACGCGCCTGCGCATATTCAGGGACCTGGTCCGGGCCGGGCCAAACGGGCGGAACGCAGGTGACGTTGCGGCGGGCGTTGGGGCCAGCCCGTCGCGGGCATCTTTTCACCTTGCCGCTCTGACGAAGTCAAAACTGGTCAGTTCGTCCCAATCGGCGCGCGAAGTCATCTACCGGGCCGAGTTCGACAACATTGGCGCGTTTGTGCAGTATTTTCTCGAAGATTGCTGCGCCAATGACGCAGGGGTGCGCGCTTGCTGCGTCGGCGGGGGCAAATGCTGACAGCCCTATTATTTGGCGGCCCGGCCGCGCCTGGCCGCACCCAAAATCCTGCACCCCAGACCAGTGACCCGACCCTGAAAACGGAAAATCACTCTGGCCGCAAGAACCGGAGTTCCTGACTGGCCGCGCCTTGCCAGAATGCGGTGTGTGACGATGAACAAACCTCGGCAAGCGGGACAGGAAAGGCCTACACGGCGCCCTTGCACGCATGCCGCAGGTTTTGCGACCAGAATGGGTTCATCGCACGTCGAAACTGCGAGACTGCCCTTTGGCAGCGAAAGGAAAAATGATGACGATGATGTCAAGTGCCAAGGCCATGTCCTTGGCAGGAGTTCTATGTGCCGCGACGTCGGTTTCAGCGGATGAGGAGATCGCAATGCGCTCGGCGGGTGCGTTGGCCTTCGGAGACGGCGATGTCCTGTTTGTCGGTGACAGCAAGGCCGGCATTGTGCACGCCTTCGACTTCGATGCGGAGGATTTTGACAATCAGTCCGAGGTGTTCCTGGGCCGGATGGAAACCTCCGAAGGCTGGACACTCGTCGATCATGTAGACGCCGAGATTGCCGGGCTCCTGGGGGTTCACCCCTATGACGTCATGATCAATGACATGGCGGTGCATCCAGGCAGCCAACAGGTGTTTCTATCGGTCCATCGCGGCGTTGGTCCCGATGCCGAGCCGGTGATCGTCAAGGTCGATCAGGGTACCGTATCGCTGGTCGATCTGGCGGAGGCATCTTACAGCAAGACAACGGTTGGCGAATTGCCAGGGTCCGGTGGGCTGGAATTCGGGCAGGATATGCGCGACCTCGCGATCACGGATATCGACTTCTACGAAGGCGAAATCTTTGTCGCGGGTGTCGGCACAGGAGACTTCGCGTCGAACCTGCGTCGGATTGCCTATCCGTTCACGGGTGAGGTCGCAACCTCTTCGATCGAGATTTGGCACGCGGTTCATGCGCAATTCGAAACCCGCGCACCGATCATCAGCCAGCAGATCCATGAGATCGACGGTGAGCCCACCCTGGTCGCGGTCTATGCCTGCACACCCCTTGTGCGTATTCCCCTGAGCGAGCTGCAGGACGGGGCGCATGTGCGCGGCGAGATGATCGGCGAATTGGGCTATGGCAGTACCCCAATTGACATGATCAGCTACAACGATCCGATGGATCAAAACGACTATATTCTGATCACCAGCACCAGCCGCTCGGCCAAGCGAGTTTCACTGACCGATATTGGCACCGTTGACGCGATGCCGACGGAGGCACCCAACAACTTTGGTCCTGCCGGTATCAACCAGTTCCCGATGCCAACCGAAGCCGAACACCTGGCGATGCTGAACCCGTATTGGTCCGTTGCGGTGCGCCGGAACGTGCAGGATCCGCGCAAGCTGGACCTGGTGTCGATCCCGGTTCCGTTCTTCCTCGATCGTGCGATCCACGTCGTCGAGATGAACTTCGAAGGCGCGGCGGATCCGTTTGGCTTCCGCAATCATGAGCGGCTGAAACGATGAAATCAGCTCTCTGGCCTGTCTTGGCTTTGGCATCGGCGCTTCTTGCGCCGGTGCATCCCGCATTTGCGCTTGACGGGGTTACTGTCCTGGCGCCCAAATCCCTGGACAAAGCACTGATTGTGCAGGCAAAGGCCGAGTTTCCATTGCCTGATGGCATCGCTGTCCGGGTGTTTCTCGAAGGCGTTGCAACCACGGTTCCGCTAGCGGGTGTTGCACAACGGCAAGGCGCACGCATCCTGTTCAAACCGCAGTTTCCATTTCGCGCGAACTCAATATACCGTGTCGAGATCCACCCGGACTGTCCCACAGCGGACTGCGCGGAAGGGTGGCACCTTCAGGCACGATTCGCGATGGAAAGTCCAACAGCGCTGGCCGCGCCACGGGTGCTTGCGATCTACCCATCCGCAGGGGTCGTGCCGTCCAATGTGCTGCGCATCCATGTCGCGTTCTCTCAGCCCATGGCGCAAGGTGATGTCTATAGACATGTCTCGCTCCTCGACAATGCGGGGGTGCCGCTTCGAGATCCCTTCCTCAATCTCCGGCGCGGCCTTTGGAATGACACGCAAACCCGGCTGACAATCCTGTTTGATCCCGGTCGGCTCAAGCGGGGTGTTGGTCCGAACCTGACGGTGGGATCGCCACTTGAACCCGGGCGCACCTATACGCTCAGGGTTGGCAAGGACATGCGTGCCGCCGATGGGACCACGTTGGGTGAGGATCACGAATTTGCTATTGAGGTGGGATCGCCAGTCTATGCGCAGGTGGACCTCGAAGACTGGACCTTGGTGCCGCCAATCAACCGGACCGAACCACTTTTGGTAAGAACCGATGTGTTCCTTGATCAGGTGGGCGTTGAGCAGAATGTCCGGGTTCTGGATGCGGTCGGGAATGAGGTTGCTGGCCGGATCGAGACCGGCTTGGGCACCCCCGGCTGGCGCTTTGTACCAGATCGGGACTGGGCCGCTGGGTCATACCGGGTTGCGATCAAGGCAGATCTCGAAGACGTGTCGGGCAACTCGTTCCGAACACCTTTCGACGTTGCTGCGGATACGGTAGTCGCCGCGGTTCTGGATCAGGTTGTTCTGTCATTTGCTGTGCAATGACCCCCGTCCTGACCGTTTCCAGAAATCCCCACCCGCCAATCACCTGAAAAATTCCACGAACGCTGGAACCATGGCGTTCGTGGATCATTGCAAGTGAGGCCGGGCAGCGACCCTATTGGGCGTCGTGAAAGATGATCCCCAAAGTGTGCCGAGTCCCGCTTCTTATACGGCTGACACCATGGCGCATCTTCACGCGATAGTCGCGCTTGGTGCCGGTGACAGGGCGGTCACGCACGGCAAAGACAACCGCATCGCCCTGATCCAACGGCACAACTTCCGCCCGGCTTTGCATCCGCGGCCGTTGCTCGGTCAGCACGAATTCGCCCCCGTCAAAATCTGCACCCGGTCGCGAAAGCAGCACCGCGACCTGAAGCGGGAAAAGCAGATCACCGTAGACATCCTGATGCAGGCAATTGAAGTCGCCTGCCCCGTATTGCAGCAGCAGTGGCGTCGGGCGCATTTGTCCGGCGGCATGACATGATTTCAGGTAATCGGCGTGTTTCCCAGGGAACCGGGCGTCCAACCCCATCCGGGCGTTCCAATCGTTGGCAACCGGAACAAGCAATGGATAAAGCTGCGTGCGCAGGGTCTGAATCAGTGGCGGCAGCGGATAGGAGAAGTATTTATACTCCCCTTTTCCGAATCCGTGTCGGGCCATGTGGATATGACTGCGAAACGCCTCGTCCCCGGCATAAAGCGCCGCCAGGTCGTCACAGTCCTCCGGCGCGATCAGCCCCTTGAGTGTCGCACATCCGAAGCTGTTCAACTCCGCTGCCAGATTTGTGGTTGAAGACCGCAAGCTCATGCCGTCGCCTCGCGTCGCAAAAGGTTACGTTTTCGCTCGACGCCCCAGCGATACCCGGACAGATCGCCATCCGAGCGCACCACCCGGTGACAGGGGACCGCCACGGCGATGTTGTTGGCGCCGCAGGCCTGCGCCACTGCGCGAAAGGACTTGGGCGCGTCAATCCGGTTGGCGATGTCCTGATAGCTGGCGGTGGTCCCGGCCGGGATGTCGCGCAGCGCCTCCCAGACCTTTTGCTGGAAAGCTGTGCCGCGGATGTCGAGCGGAAGATCGAAGCCGCGTGACGGGTTATCCACGAACTGGATGACGTGACCGATCACGTTCTGGTAATTGATGTCATCGCCAATCAGATCGGCATTTGGAAACCGGGACTGGAGGTCTTCCAAAACGGCCTCGGGCGTGTCGCCGAACAAAAGTGCACAAACCCCTTTTTCGGAACTGGCAACCAGCACAGATCCCAGCGAACATTCCCCGATGGCAAACAGGATGCGGACATCCTTGCCGCCCTTGCGCAACTGGGTTGGCGTCATCCCCAGGGTCTGAACCGCACTTTCGTAGAACCGGCTGCTGGAGTTGTACCCGGCGTCATAAATCGCACTGGTGATCGAAACCCCGCTTTGTGCCACCTGCGCCCGGAATTTTTCGACCCGATGTGCCTTGGCGTAGGCCTTGGGGGTTACGCCAAGCGCGGCCTTGAACCTGCGTTGGAAATGGAAAGGGCTCACGCCAAACTGATCCGCGATCTCCGTCAGGCTTGGTTCTTCTTCAGCCTGCTCGATCAGGCGGCAGGCCTTGGCGATCATGTCGGCCCATTTTTCGCGGGCGTCTTCCCGATCCGGATTGCATCGCAGACAGGGGCGATAGCCGTGAAACTCAGCACAACGCGGTGTGTCATAGAACGCCACGTTCTTGCGCTTGGGGCGTCGCGACGGGCAATCGGGGCGGCAGTAGATACCAGTCGAGGTGACGGCATAAAAGAACTGGGGGTCAGGATTGGGAACACGGTTCACGACGGCGTCCCACATGTGTTCGGTGTTTTGCATGATGTCCTCGCTCAATACTTACGAAAGGCTGCGCCCATCCCGGACGCTGCGATTCCTGTGATCATTGCGACCGGCGAAATGTCAGGTTCAGGCGCTGCGCGCCAAATTCGGGATGTATGCCCTTGCGAATGGTGCGCACCCCATGAAAGGCCAGTCTCGATGGCCCGCCCCACACCAGCACATCGCCGTGCCGCATCGGAACAGGTTGCACCGGATCGCTGCGTTTGAGCCCACCAAACTCAAATGTCGCAGGCAGGCCCAGCGACACCGAGACAATCGGTTGCGCAAAGTCGCTTTCATTCTTGTCCTGATGCAGAGACAGCCGGGTTCCCGGGACATAGAGATTGATCAGACATGCGTCTGGGGAAAAAAACGAGTACCCGGCCCGCGCAGCGGCATCCAGCGCCAGGGCCATGAATACGTCCGGCATGTTTGGCCAACGCCGCCCGGTCAGAGGGTCTCTATCCAGGTAAGCATATCCGCCGGGGCCGCTGACCCACCCGAAATTGCCGCAATTTGTCATTGCCACCGACATCTTGTGTCCTCCGGGCGTGATCATGTGCCGGGTCGGTGCCTGAATCAGGACATCGTCCAAGGCGGTTTTGACCTCAGCAAGATAGGGCTGGCCGAACGCGCGCAGCATCTTGGCCCCGTCCGGCAGCAGCCCGGTGTCGTCGGGTGGGAAAAGCTCTGTCTGCATGTCACCTCTCCGTAGTCACTTATGCGACACATGGGATGAAACGGGCCGCAAAGCAGCCCGGTTCTTGCGCATTGCACCCGATCAGACCTTGTTGATGGAGTTCCCGCCATCCACGATCATGGCGCTTCCGGTGACAAAGCTGGAACTGTCCGATGCAAGGAACAGCGCCGCCTTCGCGATCTCTTCCGGTTCGGCCATACGCTTGAGTGCATGCAGGGACTCCAAGAAGCCCTTCGTGCCTTCATTGGTGTCCCAGTCTCCCGCCATCGCCGTTTTTGTGCCACCCGGCAGCAAAGTGTTGGCTCGGATGCCATCGGCTCCATGTTCCGTTGCCAGAATCTGGGCAAGCCCGATCAGACCCGACTTACTGGCGGCGTAAGCACCCATTCCGGGGAAAGCCGCAGTGTGGCCCACAAAACTCGAAGTGAAGATGATCGACCCACCCCCGCTGCGCTTCATGACGGGGATCTGGTGCTTGGCGGCAAAGAAGGCGCTGGTGAGGTTGGTTTTGATAACCGCGTCCCAGTTTTCCGAACTCATGTCCGGCACCGGAACGGCATCACCCATCGCGCCGGCATTGTTCAATGCGGCGTCCAGGCCTCCGAATTCACCTTCGGCAAGATCGACAAGCGCCTTGACATAATCCTCGTCGCCAACATCACCGGACAGGGACACGGCTCGGCCGTTGCTTTGCGTGATCTGGCCAGCGATCGAATGAAGTTCACCCTTGCGACGCGCGCCAAGAACCAGGTTTGCCCCTTCCTTTGCGAACAAAAGCGCAGCGGCAGCGCCGATGCCACTGCTTGCGCCAGCGATGATCACGGTTTTGTTTTTGAGTTGCATCCTGTTTTACTCCTCAGTGATGTCTGAGGGCAAAAAGCCGTAACCACGCATGGCAAAACATCCGTTTCTTGTGGTCGAAGCAAAAAAACGAGAAAAGATTTGATCTGGGGGAGTGTACCGCGCTGCACAACAGCAGCAACTCAACCACCTTTCATTTGCCTCTTTTGGCGGCAGGTGTTTCTGACCAGAACGACCGCCAGACCCGTTACCGTGAGACAAACGGCCTTAATCAGACTCGCAAATTTCTGGACGCTCAGGAAGCTGCCTTCCGGCAGTTTTATGGCAATGGCAGCGGTTCCCTTTTTTGGTGTGATAAACGGGGCAGCCACGAAAAGCTCATAATCTTTAGCTCGTGAAGAACCCTTCATGTTGTTTGCCGGCATCACCGATTTCGTCCCAATTCGCCTTTGAGCCTACGAATAAGTGATGTTTGACTTCCAAACCGTCAATTGCATCAGAAAGTATCCCGGCTGGAACGAACATGTGTTCATTGTCGTTCTTGCCAGGAAGTGCTGATCCGCAGATAGAGCAAAAATTAGATTCCCAGTCTGCGTCGGTCTTCTTCCAAACCTGCACCTTTTCAACGCCCTTCAGCCAGCGGAAATCTTTGTTTTTGAGAATAACAACAGGAAATCCGGCGCCGCCCGAAAACCTTCGGCATATGCTGCAATGACAGACATAGATTTCCATAGGTGGCGTTTTGATTTCGAATTCAACCGAACCACAGTTGCAATTGCAAATCCACATTTTCTTACTTCCAGTTGTTAAACTTCGCCAAAATCTAAGTTTCACATATCGCTGAGACAAGACAGCAGCCCGTGACCTGATGCGATGGGCTCCAAAACCCGGTACAGAGCCGATCTTGATCGGGGGCTCTATATGCTGCAGTGCGGCCCGTCATAGGAGGCACTCGCTGCAGGGTACGGCAAAGGGCAAAGCCGCTTCACTGTCCGCGGGGCGAAGCGGCTTTATGCAGTCGCGGCTATTGCCGACGCAGCATTCGTTCGCACGCGCAGCTCCGTCACTTTTGCAGTGCGGCAGCGTCGCCAAAGCGGTCATTCAAAGGTGCAAAATTTGCCTAGACCCAGATCGCCCCTTCGCGGCAAGTCGTTCCAACCAACCAGACGCGGGCAAAGCGGACTTTCCCTTTATCAACCCGAATGTCCGCATTCACGGTTTCCAGTAACCTCGGTTGCACAAGTCGTGTTCGGCAAATGAGCCGAGGTCCCACCGAGCCGCGCGGATCCATAAGACAGCCTTAGGTCTCACATGACGAAAATGTTGCATTCCGGGCCCCATCGAAAAAGATTCAGGAGAGCGGTCATTTGCTGCAAGGGCACCGACAAACCATTCGGAAGGGAAATGCCGCCTTACCTGCCGGCAATTCCTTTGGAAGGAAGCAAATCGTGTCGGGGCTAGCCCACCGAACAGGTCTCAGAATTCGGTCTCAAGCAACAGACTTTAGTCTATGGCGTTGCGTGCCCAAACTGGGTCATACCGATCTGATGAGGAAGGTTCTGCAGCAAATCATTAGCTTAATGCGATCCTTGTCGGTCCAGTTTCTCTTGGCCGGAGGGCTCGTCATGACCGGTGCTGCCTACCTTATGGGCAGTTTGGTGTCTGAGCGTATTGAAGAGGGCGTGGTCCAGAACACCGGCATTTCGGCGGCACTCTATATCGAGGGACTGCTGCCACGGGACGTTTTTTCGAGCTTGGACCAAAGTCAGATTACCGATGAAACGCGCGCAGCTTTGCAAAAGGTCTTTCGCGAGGGGAACGTGAGTGAGCGTATCGCGACCTACAATGTATGGGGGCGTAATGGGCTTGTCATCGACTCGCATCGTCCTGAACTGGTTGGACGTACGTTTGAAGTATCTGATGATCTGCAAAGTGCGTGGAATGGCAATGTCGCCTCCAGCTTTGAAAAGCTGGAGGTTCATACCGATCAGACAAACATCTTGCTGGGCGTTCCGCTGCTTGAGGTTTATGTGCCAGTGCGCGACACGCAAACTGGTCAGGTGATTGTTGTCGTGGAATTCTATCAACACGCAGCAACGCTTGAGGCTGAATTGCTTCAAGCGCGCGGTGACACCTGGAAACTTGTCTTTCAGATATTCTTTTGCAGCGGGTTGCTTTTGTTTTCTGTGGTGCTTGCTGGAGATCGCTTGATAAGTCGCCAAAGGGTCATGTTGGAAAACCAGTTGAACGAGAGCAGGCAATTGTCCCGGCGTGTTTCAGAATTGCGCACCGATGTATTGGAAGCCGCACAAAGATCAACCGCCCAATCAGAACGCATCATGCAACGGATTGGCCAGGATCTGCATGATGGCGTCGCACAACACCTGTCTTTGGCAAGCCTCCGTCTGGAGGGGGCTGGTCTTGCTGCATCACAGGACGCCGAAACCGTCACAAATGCCTTGGGCAACGCGATGACCGAACTGCGCGCGATTTCGCGAGGACTTGCCCTGCCCGATCTTGAGCGTCTGGGCCTGGTGGAATGCGCAAGTCAGGCGGTGGACGACCACAACAAGAATTTTTCGGCATCTGTCACCATGACGACCGACGTTACCTCGAAGCAATTTGTGCCATTGGCAACAAACATCGGCATCTATCGCTTCATTCAAGAAGCGTTATCGAATGTGCAGCGCCATGCAGATGCAAAAGATTGCGAGGTCGCCATTCGTTTGGCCGGAGACTCAATCGTCGTGACGGTCAGTGACAATGGAAAGGGTTTTGACCCTGACAAGCAAATTGGGGTTCGCGAGGATGGTGGCCAGGGTATTCCCGGACTGATGGATCGGGCTGCCACACTGGATGGAAGAGTTACTGTCGTCTCAAACCCAGGCGACGGGACAAAAATTCAACTGATCTTGCCGATGGTGGAGGCTGCGCAATGACATACCGTATTCTGGTCGCGGACGATCACCCGATTTATCGCGACGGGGTGGTCCGGAGTTTGGAAGAAACAGGAGATTTTCAGGTGGTTGCCGTCGCCTCATCGGCTGATGAGGCTGTGCAACTTGCTGCTCAGGAAACGCCAGATATCGCGTTGTTGGACTTGTCGATGCCTGGCGGCGGATTGACAGCCGTAAAACGGATTGCAGCGACGGGTACGGCCAAATATGTCGCGATGCTCACAGTATCGGAAGAGGATGAAAACGTCGCTGAAGCGCTGCGGCTAGGGGCCAGTTCGTACATCCTCAAGGGCGTTTCCGCCGGTGAGCTTCGCAGAATACTGAAAGGTGTGGCCAAAGGTGAAGGCCATGTGTCACCGATGTTGGCCAGCAAAGTACTAACTTTCATGTCGCAACCCCGGCAAGAAGACCCAAAGTCACCCCTGGCAAGTTTGACCAAGCGCGAGGAAGACATCCTGCGTCTTGTCGCCAAAGGCAAGAGCAACAAAGAAGTCGCCGATGAGCTTTCCCTGCAAGAGAAGACGATTAAGCACTACATGACTGAGATCATGGGGAAATTGCACGCACGCAATCGCGTCGAGGCTGCTTTGATAGCCCACGACGCATGGAAGGACACGAACTAGCGCGCCTTTCGAAACGTGGCATTAAACGCGATGGTCACGCGCTCGTCCTTGGTTTCGTTTGGATAGACCCAATGCACCAAATAGGACGGGAACAGGATGATTTCGCCTGGTTCAGGCCGGATCGACTTTTTCGCTTGGAACGCCGGCGCTTCAAGAATGCGCCAATTCGGGAGGTCAGTGCGCGGGTTCAGGAATTCGATTTTGCCTGATGACCCCTCTTCAACGTCTGGCTGGGAAACGTAGTACACGCCAGACCAGTGCGCACCGGGATGCGTGTGCGGGGCATTGAACCCGCCGGGTGGATTGGCGTTCATCCAGCCAAACAGCTTTAGCTTAAGCGCCCCCAAATCAAGCCTAGGACTGACTTTCCTTGTCACCTCTTCGACGGCGGTTTCTGCGTGGCGGCGCAGATCGCCGAAACACGGCGCGTCCTCATCAAAGATATTTCCAGAGGAATGCCAGCCACCGTAGTTGGACTTGAGCGCGCCTTCGTTTTCCGCGCGCATCCGCTTGCCTTCGGTCAATAACGCGGCGTTGAAGACAGCTGGATCAGGCAGTTTGAACCTGAATAGCGGCGTCGAAAAGAGTTTCTCAAATTTGGTTTGAACAATCTCTACCACGATATTTGCCTCGTAATAATCAGCAATTTGGCACCTGACGCAGCGCCCCGGGTGCCAAATACATTACCATTGATCAAGCGACAGGTTGATCATTAGTCGTCATCTTCATCGTCATCTTCATCATCATCCTCGTCGTCATCTTCATCATCATCCTCATCATCCTCGTCGTCATCTTCATCATCATCCTCATCATCCTCGTCGTCATCTAAATCATCGTCTTCATCATCGTCTTTCTCGTCTCCGCCGCGACCACGACCACGTCCACGTCCATCTTCATCGTCTTCGTCGCTGCTGGCGTTACGACCGCCGCGCCGATCATCGTCGCTTTCGTCACTTTCGTCACTGCTAGCGCTTCCGCCATTGCGCCCGTCATCATCGCTCTCATCGCTCTCATCGCTTTCATCGCTACTTGAAATGCGAAGTTCGCCAATGCTGACCCGACCATCGCGGTTCCGGTCGTTTTCCCGAAGAAACGCATTGGCCCCACCGGTCCCAAAAGCCGAAACCAGTTCGTTGCTGGAAAGTGACCCGTCCCCGTTTGAGTCAACAGAGCTGAAGTTGCGGGTTTGTGCGGCAAGAGGTGCCGCCGCCAACGCGCACAACGAGGTTGTGAGTAGCAGATGCGATATTTTCATGTCGTTCTCCTGTAAGTCAGCGCCGCATCAGGTTGTTTTGGCGGCATTTCAATTTCATCGAACGTGCGAAGGGCCGTTCACTAAGCTCAGAACTAGCGGATTGTCTGTGGGGCCACATCGGACGATGGTCGGGCAGAATGGATGTCGTGCGTATCAACAAGACCTAAGTGCGGCATTCGGGGTGCTCGATCATATCGCCAGGATCGTCACAGCCCGAACCGCCGGGAATCCGCAGCTTGTCACGGCCGTTGCCCGAAGGGTCGATCACGACCTGAGGGGTTGGCCCCCATACCGTCGCATGTGATTGCGCCGCATTGTGGACCGGGACACAAGCGGCCACGTGTAAGGGGGCCAAAAGCAGGGTGATTTTCAAAAATCGGTTATGATTTTTCACGTGATGTCTCCTTTGCGGGTCGGGGAACACCTTATTGCGTAGTCAGAAAGCCCGATGGTGTCTGGCGCAGGTCGGTTCCGGGAAAGTCGATTGAGCGGTAGACCCCATTGGTGACGTAAACGACGTTCAGCGCCGGGCCGCGATTACGCTGGCGCACAAGCACGAAACTCTGGGTCCGTGGCGACTGTCATCCGTTACCCAATCGCGGACAAGCCGTCCATACTGGCGGGTTGAGATGTGTTGGCGGTCATGGAACCGGCTCGGGAACATAAATCGGCAGGCAAACATCTCGGGCGATTTGACCCACGCCAGGACGGTATCGCGTAAGTTTCGGTCGACTCAAACTGCACCGGTCGCTTGGCCTCGCTCTGGACAACCGAAACGCGTTCTCGCACGCGATCACCTTTAACCAGGTCAGACACAGCCAATCTGACAACATCACAGCCGCGAAACTTGCTGCCGATGGCGACGTTGAGCAAAGCCAGATCACGTAGATACCCCGCCCGTTCAAGCCTTGCCCGGATATCCCGGACCTGTTTTGGGAGCAAAGGCCGTTTTGCTGAGACTGCAAACTTGGCTAAGGTCTGGTATGAAAAATTCAGAGCCACCTTCTTTGCACATTCTGCGGACCGCTGCGGTTCTTCAGGTAAATAGCAGATCAGTGAGATCAATGAGGGATTTTTTTGTTGATCGACTGGGTTTCAAGATTGGTACCGAAATAGGGGCTGGTCCGAGTTTCGTGACGCTGGATAGAGACGGCCAAACCATAATGCTTGAGTGCAAATGGCACTTTGGATTTCGTAAAGCGGGATGGGCCGTCTACTTTTGGGTCAAAGACATTGATGCCCTACTCGCCGAATTCGAGACTAAGGGCACAAAGCTCAAAGGCCAAATCACCAATAAACCTTATGGATGTCGAGAGATCGTGGCTATTGCCCCCGACGGTCGTGAAATTGTGTTCGGGGAAATGTCTAGAAAATAGGGGGATGTCGGCGCTGCGCGGATGTCAGCTCTGTCTGCGACTTGATCATTGTCGCCAGGATTTTCGCCGCGCGATGAATGAATGGCTGGTTTCTTCGTCGCCCTGCAGCGGCATGGTCCGAGCTGCCGCAGCGATTTTCGTGCTGCGGGCTCACAGCGGACATCTGAGGCGGCGCAGCATTGCCCCTGCCCCGACTCGAACGGATCTCGTGGACGGCCCATTCCTGCCGTTGACTGCTGTCGAAAACAAGTCAGTTGCAGGATGGCCTGACCTGGGACGTGATCGACCAGGACACCACAGTTCTCAGCAAGGTCATTAGTAAGACCGCAAAAAGCATCCCTGAACCATATCACATGGACCTGCGCCTAGTGCCGGAAATACAGGCGCGTTTTTGTCTGCTGCGTAACGGCGGCGGTGCCGGCCCTGTCATAATCAACAGCGATGGCCTGCCATATACCACATCAGGTTGGGCGCAGGCCTTTCGGCGGGTCAAGAAGCGTTGGCAAAGCGTCATAAGGATAGCCCAGAACTCGCCGCAGCCATTTTGGAAGCCACAAGCATGGACCTCAGATCGGGCGGTGTGACCGAGGCAAAGAACCTCACCGTTGATCCATTCACACTGCGGGACGCAGCTCAGCACAAGAGCGTTCAAACGACAAACAACTATGTGCGTGATCGTTCGAGCGGGGCCAACAAGGTGGTCAAGATGAGGCAGAAAGGATGAACGTTATGGAACAAGATGACCGTGCGATGCACCAAAGTCGCTCAATGGGGGCTCAGATGAGAACAAAGCGTTCCCCAACATTTTCCCCACATCTTCCCCAAACAAAGGTGGATATCAAGAGAACCCTTGAAAAATTGGTGAGCCGTGCAGGGTTCGAACCTGCGACCTACTGATTAAAAGTCAGTTGCTCTACCAACTGAGCTAACGGCCCACTAGGGCGGGTTACTAGAAACACCGACCCGCGCGGTCAACCCCCAAAAGACCGAGGTGCTGGATAAGTCGTGGGGCTTGGCCTATATCGCGGATCATGACTGCGAGTGATCACATAAAAATACCCTTCATGAAGATGCATGGGCTGGGAAACGACTTTGTCGTTGTCGATTCGCGTGCGGGTGGACCGCAGATTGATGCGTCGCTTGCGATTGCGATTGCCGATCGGCATCGCGGCGTTGGCTTTGATCAGCTTGCAGTGATCACTGATGGGGCGGATTTGCGCCTCACTTTCTATAACAGTGACGGATCGGTATCGGCGGCCTGTGGCAATGCCACGCGCTGCATCGCGCGCCACGAAATGGAGCGTACCGGCAAGACCGATCTGACAATCCTCACTGACCGGGGCACCCTGCAGGCGCGTGATGCCGGCGACAGGCTGACATCTGTCAACATGGGTCATCCGCATTTGGACTGGCAAGACATTCCCCTGCGCGAGGCGGTGGACACCCTGTCGCTGCCGATTGATGGCAACCCGGTGGCAACCGGCATGGGCAATCCCCATTGTACTTTCTTCGTCGACGATGCGGATTCAGTCGACCTTTCGCAGCGCGGCGCGGCGGTCGAACACCACCCGCTATTCCCGCAGCGCACAAATGTGCAATTTGCTACCGTTGTTGGGCCAGATCACCTGCGCATGCGGGTCTGGGAGCGCGGCGTTGGAATCACGCTGGCCTCTGGCTCATCTTCTTGCGCAACCGCTGTGGCGGCGGTACGGCGTGGCTTGACTGGGCGGGCCGTGCGGATTGATCTAGATGGCGGGACACTTTTGTTGGATTGGCGGGACGATGGCGTCTGGATGACGGGGCCAACGGCTCATGTCTTTGACGGTGTCTGGTTCGGTGGCGGTGGCACAAATGGATAAGAAAGCCCCGGTCTTTTCCAATCATGGGTGCCGCTTGAACGCCTATGAAACCGAAGCGATGAAAGAATTGGCGAATGCAGCGGGGATCGGTGACGCCGTTATTGTGAACACTTGTGCCGTCACCGCTGAGGCTGTGCGCAAGGCGCGCAAGGATATTCGGAAACTGCGCCGCGAAAATCCAAATGCGCGGGTCATCGTGACCGGATGCGCGGCCCAGACAGAACCAGCGACCTTCAGCGCAATGCCTGAGGTCGACGTGGTGCTGGGCAACACCGAAAAGATGAAACCAGCGACATGGTCCGGTTTGATCGGCGACACGGAACCGGTGCAGGTGGATGACATCATGTCCGTGACCGAAACGGCCGGACATTTGATTGACGGATTCGGCACCCGGAGCCGGGCCTACGTGCAAGTCCAGAACGGGTGTGATCATCGCTGCACTTTTTGCATTATCCCCTACGGCCGTGGCAATTCCCGTTCAGTCCCCGCCGGGGTTGTCGTCGAGCAAATCAAACGGCTGGTGGATCGTGGCTACCAAGAGGTGGTGCTGACTGGGGTGGACCTGACATCCTGGGGGGCCGACCTGCCAGGGCTGCCAAAACTGGGTGATCTGGTCATGCGCATTCTCAGGCTGGTGCCTGATCTGCCAAGATTGCGGATCTCATCCATTGATAGCATCGAGGTTGACGAAAACCTGATGCAGGCGATCGCAACCGAACCCCGATTGATGCCGCATCTGCACCTCAGCCTGCAGCACGGCGATACGCTTATCCTCAAGCGGATGAAACGGCGCCACACGCGCGACGATGCGATCCGCTTTGCCGAAGCAGCTCGCAAACTGCGCCCAGAAATGACATTTGGGGCAGATATCATTGCCGGCTTTCCGACCGAAACCGATGCACATTTTGCGAATTCGCTCAAACTTGTGCAGGACTGCCAACTGACCTGGCTGCATGTGTTCCCCTACTCTCCGCGCAAGGGCACGCCAGCAGCGCGGATGCCAGCGGTCGATGGCGCCACAATCAAGCGCCGTGCTGCCGCGCTGCGGGCCGCGGGCGACGTTGCGGTCAGCCAGCATCTGCAGGCGCAGGTTGGTCAACGCCATGCCGTTCTGATGGAAAACCCGCGCATGGGCCGCACACCGCAATTTGCCGAGGTGCATTTCGCTGATGAACAACCGGAAAGCCGGATTGTCATGGCCAGGATTGACGGCTGCACCGACACGCATCTGACGGCGTAATGTTATGACAGAGAAACCGATCCTGTGGTCCTTCCGCCGCTGTCCCTATGCAATCCGTGCCCGCCTCGCGATTCAAAGCGCCGGGATCGCGGTTGATCTGCGCGAGATTCTTTTGCGTGACAAGCCAGACGCCTTTCTTGCCGCTTCTCCATCCGCCACCGTCCCCTGTCTCCAGGCGGACACTACGCTGGATGAAAGTCGCGACATCATGCTGTGGGCGCTGCATCACAGCGACCCATCTGATTGGCTTGCAGGGCATGACGCATCATTGATGGATGCCTGTGATGGGCCCTTCAAGCAGGCGTTAGATCACACAAAATACCATGTCCGCTTTCCTGCGCTGTCGCGACAGGCGGAACGCGCCAAAGCGGCGGCGTTTTTGCAGGACCTCGACCATCGGCTTATCGGTCAGCGTTACCTGACCGGCGATCAGATGCGCATTACCGATGCAGCGATCCTGCCCTTCGTGCGGCAATTCGCCAATATCGACCGTGCATGGTTTGACGCACAGAGCTGGCCGCATCTAATCAGGTGGCTGGATCACTTCACCGCCAGCGCGGAGTTTGCCAATGTCATGATGAAGTACCCGGTCTGGCAACCGGGCCAGCCGGCGGTGCGGTTTCCGGCGTAATGCTGCGGGACGGCGGGCGGGGCGCCTTGCCCCGCAGGGGCAATAGCGGCGTTCGACGGCCTTGCATCCAAAGGCGAACTGACGTCCAGTTACAAAAACACAGGAGGGAACAATGAAACTGCTGATCTCTGCGGCCTCGCCTTTCGCGCGCAAATGCCGGGTTCTGCTCCGCGAGGCTGATCTTATGGACGCGGTGCGCGAGGTCGACATCGCTACTTCCCCGCTTAGCTCTGCGCCAGAGGCTCTTGCCGCCAATCCAACCGGCAAAATCCCGGCCTTGATCCGCAGCGATGGTCCCGCCCTTTATGACAGCCGCGTGATAACCCGGTTTCTCAATGATCATGCTGGCGCAAATCTTTATCCGGCCGCCCGCCTGTGGGAGCTTCTGACGCTTGAGGCCACCGCCGATGCGATCATGGAGGCCGCACTGCTGATCACCTACGAATCGCGCTTCCGTCCTGCGGCGCAACAATCCGCTGACTGGACAGAGGCGCAATGGGGCAAGGCCGAACGCGCCATATCCGCCATCAACGAACGCTGGATGAGTCACCTCTCCGGCCCATTGGATATGTCACAGATTGCCGTGTCCTGCGCGCTGTCCTATGTCGATTTGCGCCACGACGCGCGGGGCTGGCGCCGGGAGAACGCAGACCTGTCCGATTGGCACACTGCCTTTCTTACCCGCCCCGCCATGCAGGAAACGGCCCCTCCTACGGCGTGACATTTGCCAAATGGCGACCATGCCACGGCCCTATTTCTGACAAGCGTCCGGTGCAGACACAGGTCATGTTGCACCAAACCAATCGCACGCTGCGGCTGATCGCGCTGACCATCGGCCGCATGCCCCCTCTGCCCCCGATCCTGCTCTTGCCGGGGATCGTTACGCTGGCATTCTGGATCAGTCTGACGCTGCAAACCGGGGTGATCTCGCAATCCAACGCGGTGATGGCCTTTTGCGCTGGCTTTGCGACACAGACCATCGTCCGTTTCTACCGCAGCAACCGGTTCGGGCTGGGCTGGGGTCCAACCTTTGCGCTGCTGGCAGTCATAGCGGCTCCCTTGGTGGCACTCACGGTGCTGGACAACATGCTGTGGTGCCAGCGATGGATCACGGCGACATTGCTCCTGAACGCTGCGATCTTCCTGCCTGACCTTTGGGCATCGGATCAAAGGATCGGACAAAAGCGCTGGCAACATCATGCCTATGACGGGATGCGCCGGACGCTCTCGGGCGGATTGCTTTTGCTGATCATCAGCATTGCAACACTCAACGAAGCCGCGATTCAGGCCATTTCCAACTCAGAATGGTTGGTCCTCTGGGCCATATTCCCGGCGTTATTCCATTATGCCTGGCTGCTCATTCTTGATGTGATCCTGCTGTCGCGCAAAGCCAGTCCGCATATCTAGATCAGAACGAAAAGCTGACGCCGACATTCACCGCATTGGTAATGACGTCCGTGCGCAACGTGCCCCCACCCTCAAGGTCCGCCTCGTTCTGGGAATAAGTGCCCTTGTATTCGCCAAATACGGACCAATCTTCGCTGATCGGATAGCTTGCCCCAGCGATCCATGTCGCGGCCGGACCGGTGACCTGATAGCCAAAAGTCTCTGTCGTGCCGTTGGACACTTCGACATGGGGGATCGCAAGGCCAAGTCCGCCACCCACATAGGGGGTCACGGCCCCCAAAGCACCGGGCCAGCGTCGATAGGCATTCACAGTCAAGGTGTTCAGCCCATCCGTGAACTCAAGCGTTTCAAATGGCGTGCCATCCAGTTCGCTGTCTTGCGGGTAAATCTTGTTATGGGCAAAATCGACACCGTATCCAAAGGTCTGCGACTGCCAGATCGTCGCGCGCAGGCCATAATATATGGGGCTGTCAAATGACCGCCCTTCCCAGCCGATGAATGTCCGCGCCGGGTAGGCAGAATCGCCGGAAATGAAGACATCCGAATGCGGCGCATTCTGCGCACCACCATAAAAGCTAAGCTCGACCTCTGCGACAGCGGACGCCGCCATGAAGATTATTGCCAAAGATGTCAGTTGCAAACGCATGAATGTGGTCCAGATCGTAAGATTAAGCCCATACCTAAAGGCCACACTACACTGTCACAAGTCTTTCTGAATCAATCGTTAATCAAGATTGTGACACTTGTCAGCAACGCATTTTGCGGATGGCCGCATATCAGCAGCTTTCGGCACGCGGGATTCGTGCAGCGGGATTCAGTTGATGGCGTTGCGACGATATTTGTCGCTTTGGCGTATTCGAAGCGGTTTGGCATGAAAAACAGCGCCAATTGCGCCTCACTGATACCCTCTGCGCGGGATTGTCCGCTGGACGGGCGGCGGGAACAGGGCTAAACACCGTCCAAATTGTCGGCGGGTCCCTGCCGCCACATTTGTTGTTATGGCCCCCTGCGGGGCGAAATAATCGGAGATGCATCTCGTGTCACAAGCAGACGAACACCAGGGCACACGCCGCGACTTTTTGTACTACGCCACCGCAGGCGCTGGTGCAGTTGTCACCGGCGCTGCTGTCTGGCCGCTGGTCAATCAGATGAACCCCTCGGCTGACGTTCAGGCCCTCGCCTCGATCCGTGTCGATATCAGCACCATTGATCCTGGCACCCAGATCACCGTGCTTTGGCAGGGTAAGCCGGTCTTTATCCGGTCCCGCACCGAGAAAGAGATCGAAGAGGCACGCGCCGTCGACCTTGCTGATCTGCCCGACCCCGAAGCCAATAACAACAACATCGGCGAGGCTGATGCGTCTGACGAAAACCGCGCATTGTCCGAAGACGGTGTCTGGCTGGTTCAGATGGGTGTCTGCACCCACCTTGGCTGTGTGCCGCTGGGTGAGCAGGGCGATTTCCACGGTTGGTTCTGCCCCTGCCACGGCTCGCATTACGATACCTCCGGTCGTATCCGCAAAGGTCCCGCACCGCGGAACCTGCCTGTGCCTGTTGCGTCGTTCGTCGACGAAACAACGATTCAACTCGGTTAAGGAGAGAGAACCATGGCTGGTATCCCCCACGACCATTACGAACCAAAGACCGGCGGCGAAAAGTGGCTGCACTCACGGCTTCCCGTGGTTGGCCTGCTTTACGACACCCTGATGATCCCCACCCCCAAGAACCTGAACTGGATGTGGATCTGGGGCATTGTTCTGACCTTTACGCTGGTGTTGCAAATCGTCACGGGCGTTGTGCTGGTGATGCACTACACCCCGCATGTTGATCTGGCCTTTACATCGGTCGAACACATCATGCGCGACGTGAATGGCGGTCACATGATCCGCTATTTCCACATGAATGGCGCTTCGCTGTTCTTTGTTGCGGTATATCTTCACATGTTCCGCGGCCTTTATTACGGGTCCTACAAGGCCCCGCGTGAGGTGACATGGATCATCGGCATGCTGATCTACCTGCTGATGATGGCAACCGGTTTCCTGGGCTACGTTCTGCCCTGGGGTCAGATGTCCTTCCACGGCACGGCCGTTATCACCGGCCTGTTTGGCGCGATCCCCTTCATCGGTGACAGCATCCAGACATGGCTGTTGGGCGCCGGGGCCGTTGGCCAGCCAGCGCTGAACCGCTTCTTCTCATTGCATTATCTGCTGCCATTTGTGATTGCTGGCCTTGTGGCACTGCACATCTGGGCCTTCCACTCGACCGGGAACAACAACCCGACAGGTGTCGAAGTTCGCCGCACCTCCAAGGAAGAAGCCGAAAAAGACACCCTGCCGTTCTGGCCCTACTTCGTGATCAAGGATCTTTTTGCGCTGGCAGTGATCCTTGTCGTATTCATGGCCATTGTCGGGTTCATGCCGAACTATCTGGGACACCCGGACAACTATATTCCGGCGAACCCGCTGGCGACGCCAACGCATATCGTGCCGGAATGGTATTTCCTGCCGTTCTACGCGATCCTGCGGGCCTTTACGGCTGACGTCTGGGCCGTGCAGCTGGTCAACTTCATCAGCTTTGGCATCATTGACGCCAAGTTCTTCGGCGTGCTGGCAATGTTCGGTGCGATTGCAGTGATGGCTTTGGCCCCTTGGCTGGATACGTCCAGCGTCCGCTCTGGCCGCTACCGCCCGATGTTCAAATGGTGGTTTGCCCTGCTCTGCGTGGATTTTGTCGTACTGATGTGGTGCGGTGCCCGCCCGGCAGAATTCCCCTATGACTGGATTTCGCTGATTGGTGCGACCTATTGGTTTGCTTACTTCCTGATCATCCTGCCGCTGCTTGGCGTGATCGAGAAGCCGCACACACCACCTGCGACAATCGAAGACGACTTCAATGCGCACTACGCGCCGAAAGCTGACGGCAAGTCCGCAGCGACACCGGCCGAGTGAGAAAGGACCGATGACAATGATCCGTAACCTCACCCTGTCCGCGGCGACTGCACTGGCCCTTGTGGCCGGTCCGGTCGCGGCCGAGTCAGAAGCGCATGTCGAAGACTTCGACTTTTCCTTCGAGGGCCCATTCGGCAGCTATGACCAGAACCAGTTGCAGCGTGGCTTGAAGATCTACACCGAGATCTGCGCCGCCTGTCACGGCCTTGAGCTGGTCGCCTTCCGTAACCTGTCTGACGAAGGCGGCCCCGGCCTGCCCGACGATCAGATGCGCGCCTATGCCGAATTCTACGAAGTCTTCGACCAGTCGCTGTTTGATGGCGAAGGCGATTTCCGCCCCGCTACACCAGCGGATAAATTCCCCGCCGGTCTGGACAGCACGATCCCGGACCTGTCGCTTATGGCCAAGGCGCGTGCTGGCTTTCACGGCCCGTATGGGACCGGCCTGAACCAGCTGTTCAAAGGCATGGGCGGCGCGGAATACATCGCTTCGCTCATGGTTGGCTACGTGGATGAGCCTGAATGTGCGCTGGAAATGGACCCGCCCATGGATGGCTATTACAACACCGCCTTTGCGGCCGGTGGCTATCCTGAGACCTGCCTTGACGATCACGGCCACCACACCGTGCCCGGAAGCTGGATCTCCATGCCGCCGCCACTGTGGGGTGAAGACGTCGAGTTTGACGATGGACACTCCAACGATCTGCACCACGAATCGGAAGATATCGCCGCATTCCTGATGTGGACAGCCGAACCAAAGCTGGTTGCGCGCAAGCAGGCTGGTCTGACCGGTGTGATCTTCCTGAGTGTTCTGTCAGTTCTGCTGTATCTGACCAACAAGAAGATCTGGGCGCCGCACAAGAACAAGCGCAAGGACAGCTAAGTCCGACGCGCCAAACGCACAATCAACAAAGGCCCGCCAGAATTGGCGGGCCTTTTGCGTTGGGTTGGTCCGCGACTGTGACCAGGGATCAGCCCAGGTAGTCACGCAATGCGGCGGGTGGATCGGCAAACAGCTCAGCCGTGCGGGCGGCGGCATGGGCGATCCCCTCAGCGACCAGAACAACGTGATCGGCCACCCGCTGCGCATCAGCTGGGTCATGTGTGACCATGATCACGGTCTTGCCTGCGCTGGCAAGTTTTGCCTGCACAAGCGACAACATCTCTGACTTCAGGGCCGGACCAAGGGCGGCAAAGGGTTCATCAAGCAGCACAACAGGGCGATCAGCCAACATCACGCGGGCCAAGGCGGCCCGGCTTTGCTGGCCACCGGACAGGGCCCCCGGTTTGCGATGCCCCAGCCCGCCCAATCCGACATCGGCAAGGGCGGCGCTGACGGCCAGTTTCTGTTGCGCCGTCAGTCGCAGTTCCGGGCGCAGCCCAAGTCCAACATTCTGATCAATCGTCAGGTGCGGGAACAGGTTGTTATCCTGAAACAACATACTGATTGGGCGATTGCCGGGGTCGCCGGGCAACGGTGCGCCCTGCCATGTGACCCGCCCGGCCCGAGGCTGCAAAAATCCTGCGATGGCAGACAATAGGGTTGATTTGCCACTGCCCGATGGACCGATTACCGCTGTGATCCCGTGGGGGATGGTCATATCTGCTGACAGGGTGAAATCGCCCAGAACAAGGTGCACACCATCAAGCGTCAACATCGGCGCGCCCTCCACGATCACAAATCCAGAACAGCGCAAAAGACAAAACAACCAACAGCAGCCCCGCTCCGGCGGCAGCGTCAATCCGATAGGCTCCGATCAGCTGATACATGGCAAGTGGCAGCGTGGCCTGTTCCGCATTGGCAAATAGCGTGATGACCCCAAGATCCCCCATTGACAGCGCAGCGGCAAGCCCGGCGGCAAAGCCAAGTGGACGCCGCAGGCGCGGCAACACCAGCAGTCGCAGCCGGGCCCATCCTCGCAGGCCGACACTGGTTGCCAGATGGCCAAAACTGGCCTGCACCTCCGCAACGGCAGGCGCAATGACCCGCACGGCAAAAGGCAGGGCCATGGTGGCGTTGACCAGAACCGTGACCAACAAAGCGACGCTGCGCGGTGATACGAATGGCCAGATCATCAGGAAAAGCCCGGTGCCAACAACAAGACCCGAGGCCGCCAATGGCAGTACCGCAATGATTGAAACAGCGAACCCGCCGCGCAACGCGAGGGTCAGCGCCAGAAGAATACAAAGCGTGGCTGAAGCGATGGCCACGAGGATCGACCGCAACGCCGCCGACCAGATCGAAGCCGGCATCTCTGACAGGCCGGGCACTCCGCGTAGCAGCACCATCACAAGGGGAATCGCAAGGAACATGACTGCTACCAGCAGCGCCAGCGTGTCGACCCAAACCGGTCCGCTGTCCCAGCGCTGTACGACACGGTCCAGCCCTGCACCCAGCCCGTCTGCCGGGGTCACGCCCCATGCGAGTGTCGCGGCAATGGCACAAAGACCAAACTGGATACAAGCCAGCAACGCGGCCCGACCAAGGTCAAATTCAAACTGAATGGCCTGATAGATGGCCAGCTCGACGGTGGTGGCACGCGGCCCCCCGCCCAATGTCAGGGCCACCGCAAAACTGGTCAGGCAAATCAGAAAGATCACCAGCGCCGCACCGGGTATCACACGCCGTAGCATGGGCCACTCCAGCAACCAGAACACCGACCCGTTCAGGGTCGCAGCAAGGCGAAAACGCTCTGCCGGGATGGCCAGCCAGCCTTGCAGAATGAATCGCGTCGCAAGCGGCAGATTAAAGAACACATGGGCCAGCACCACACCCTGAAACCCGTAAATCGAGAGGCCAGGCAATCCAATCGCATCAAGTAGGCCATTGAGCAGACCACGCCGTCCAAAGACCGCCAGCAATCCCAGGATCGCCACGATCACTGGCAGGATGAAAGGCGCACCCAGCATCGTGATCAGGGCCTTGCGACCGCGAAAACGACGCCGGGCCAGCGCGCGGGCCACTGGCACGGCAAGTACGACACTGACCACAGCAGATACGATAGCCTGCGTTACCGAAAACCGAACCGCGGCCCAGTCGGCGGCACCTAATCCGTGGCCCAACTCTGCCCGCCAGGCAACGGTAACAAGGGTCCCAAGGGTCAACCCCAGCACCAGTGTCACCGCCAGCCAGATGGGCAGTTTCCGGATCACTGCGACAGGGCCGCTCGCCATTCGTCAAGTGCGGCATCACGTGTATCTGCCGCCTCTTGCGCAGAAAACAGCAGCGCTTTGTCGGGCGAAACCAGCGTATCAAAACCAGCAGGCAGACCCTCCGCAGGCAGCGCTGCCGGATACATCCAGTTTGTTGTCGGGATCACCGATTGGAATGCATCAGAGACCATGAACGCAAGGAATTGGTCAGCAAGCGCCGGTTGATCGGTGCCAGCCACTTTGCCCGCGACCTCTACCTGCATGTAGTGACCTTCTTTGAAGGCCCAGGCAGTTTTTGACGCGTCTTCCTCAGCGATCAGGTGATAGGCGGGCGACGTCGTGTAGGACAACACGCCATCCACTTCGCCGTCGATGAACAGGCCATAGGCCTCCGACCAGCCGGGTGTCACAGTCACGATATTGTCGGCCAGCGCTTCCCAGATTGCCGGGGCCTCATCACCATAGGCCGCCTTGACCCACATCAGCAGGCCCAGACCCGGTGTCGATGACCGCGGATCCTGGATAGCGATGGTCAGGTCGCTGTCCGCCAGCGCCTTGAAATCTGTGGGCGCATCTGCCCCGTCATTGCCGACAAAGGCAAAATAGCCCCAGTCGAACGGCAGGAATTCACTGTCGTCCCAAGTCACCGGCAGATCCAGCGCAGCGTCAATGCCATGAGGCGCAAAAAGCCCGGTTTCGCGGGCCGCGGCGGTCAGGTTGGTATCAAGCCCCAGCACGATGTCCGCATCGGTGCCAGCGCCCTCCAACTGCAGACGCGCCAGCAGCGCGGCGCCATCACCCGCACCGTCAAACACAAGATCACAGTCGCAGACCGCCTCAAAGGCGGCCTCGATCGCGGGGCCGGGGCCCCATTCAGACGTAAAGCTGTCATAGGTAAGCACGTTCAGCGTTGGCGTCTCGGCCCATGCGCCTGTGGCACATAGGGCAGCCGCGCAAATGGAAAGGGTGGTCTTCATGTTGTCCTCCAAGAGCGACGGGCGGATATGGGGGACAGCGTGATTGCCGGACCTTCCCTCCGCCGGTCTTAACCGGTTCAGGTTCAACGGGTCAGCTTGCGCAATCTCAGCCATATTGGCCCCCCGAGGTAGCGCGGAAACTAGGAGGATCGATCACAAAGGGCAAGGGGAATGCGCGGTACTAGGGACCGCCGGGCTTGACCTTCATATAGGCGGCGGTTTTCGGAAGGTATTTCCAAAGCCCAAACTTGCTGACGTCGGGCATGAAGCCATAGGCCTCGGTTTCGAACTGGTCTGCGATATCCTCTTCGGCCCGGGTGTTATTGGCAAAGGACACGTTTGCGCGGGCCTGCTCGCTGGTCAAAAGCCGGAAGAAATGCACCATTTCGTGCAGCAACGTCGCCTCAAGCAGCAACAGCAGGTCGGTCTCAAGATATGTCGGCGCGTGATAGACGTTGCGGCCATTGCGCTGCGGAAGATTTGCATGACCCAGCGCCGATTCCATCTCGGACACAAACGTCTTGTCCAACTCAATATGGGTCGCACCCGGCGGTGTGTAACCATAGCGCCCCGGCATATTCACGAACCGGATCTCGGGTCCGACATGCCCCCTGAGGTAGGTGCGGGCATCATCGCCCAGATTGCTGTGCTTCTGAAACGCGGCATAGACCTTCGGTTTATGCTTGACGATCAACGGCAGCCGCTCCTCAACATAATACTTCAACCATTTGGCGCGACGGGATCGTGTGTAAGGCATTGCGGGACCTCCTTGGCCATCTTTGCGGTTGGCAGATGTTAACACGGCACTTGGCCATACCGTCGACGTCGCACCATTTGCGGCAGGTTCAGCCCAGCAGCTCCCGCGCGATCTGCTCAAAGATTGCGGCGCCAACCGGGATCAGATCATCTGGGAAGTCGTAGTCGGGATTGTGTAGCGCCGGTACGTCCTCGCCTGCGCCAAGGCACAGCATCGCGGCCTTTGCGCCCCAGCCAAATACCCCAAAATCCTCCGAGGCGCGCATCGGCACCCCCTCTGCGCGATGTTTGATGCCCAAGGTATCCAATGCCGCCGTTGCAACCGCAACCGCGCGCGCGTCATTGATCGAGGCGGCAAAAACATCACAATCGGCAAAGCGGACCGTTAATCCACCACGCTTTGCCACATCCGTCGCCAGAGTTTTTGCTGTCGCAACCATATCGGCTAATGGCGCGTCCTGCGCGGCGCGAAGCGTGACGTTGATCACTGCCGCGCCCGGCGCGATACCAAATGTTGCCTCGCCCATGTGCACATGCGTCACCGTGGCAAGGCGGAAATCATCGTCCAGCGCGCCACCGGCTCCAAGGTCGCGCAGCGCCGGAATCAATTCTGCAACCGCCATATCCGGTGAAACCCCGGTAAGCGGGTCAGCAGCATGGGCAGTTCTGCCGGTCAACCTGATCTGCAATCCCTGACTTGCGCAATTGATCAGCCCCGCGCGTGTCGCAACATTACCAAAAGGCCGCCCCGGTTGGTTGTGAATGGCAAAGGCCCAATCCGGGGCAACCGCGGCAAAGGCCGGGTCTGCAACGACTGCGCGCGCGCCGCTCCCGTCCTCTTCTGCCGGTTGGAACATCAAGACGACGCGCCCCTCTTTGACAGGTCGACGCTGTAACAGACGGCCCAGCGCCAAAAGCATGACCATGTGACCGTCATGACCACACAGATGCCCCTGTCCGGGCACCTCGGACGACCAGGGCGCACCTGACAACTCAGCGATAGGCAGCCCGTCAAGCTCCGCCCGAAACAGCACCGTTGGCCCCGTGACGCTACTGTCCATCACCGCGGCCACACCATGCCCGCCCAGACCTGTCAGCAATTTATCGGGCGACAACGCGGTCAATTCGCGGGCAATGCGTTTTGCGGTTTCACCCTCATGACCAGAGATGTCGGGTCTGCGGTGTAATGCGCGGCGCAACTGGGTCAGGGCCATCAGGTCAGAATTCGTCAGCATTGCGCTACTCAATGCGCAACACCGGCGTCCGTCAAGGCGACCAAGGGCTTTCCCCTGCCCCCGCTTTGCAATATCGCACATAACGATAACCGGAGACCGCGCATGTCGATCAATAGTTTTGGCCACCTCTTCCGATTCACCACATGGGGTGAAAGCCACGGCCCCGCGCTGGGTGCGACAATTGATGGGTGCCCGCCCGGCGTGGCGATCGATGCTGCCAATATTCAGCATTGGCTGGATAAGCGACGTCCCGGCCAGAACAAGAACACGACGCAGCGCAATGAACCCGATGCTGTCGAAATATTGTCTGGCGTCTTTGAAGGGCACAGTACAGGCACACCCATTCAACTGATGATCCGCAACACGGACCAACGTTCAAAAGATTACGGGGACATTGCCCAGACGTTCCGCCCCGGTCATGCGGACATTACCTACCACCAGAAATATGGGCTGCGCGATTACCGCGGCGGTGGCCGGTCTTCGGCCCGCGAAACCGCCGCCCGTGTCGCAGCAGGTGGTGTCGCCCGCGCAGCGATGCCCGAGGTGGAGGTCAAAGGCTACATGGTGCAGATGGGCGAGAAAAAGATCGACCGCAGCCGCTTTGACTGGGACGTGATTGATCAGAACGATTTCTGGTGTCCCGACGCTTCTGCCGCTGCCGAGTGGGAAGATTACCTGCAATGGCTGCGCAAGGATGACCACAATTCTGTCGGCGCAATCGTCGAGGTTGTGGCGCGCAACGTGCCTGCCGGGATCGGCGCGCCGGTCTATGGCAAACTCGACACAGATCTGGCCGCCGCGATGATGTCGATCAACGCCGTGAAGGGTGTCGAAATCGGGGAAGGCATGGCCGCTGCCGCGCTGACCGGGCGCGAAAACGCGGACGAGATATTTATGGGGAATGATGGCCAACCGGTCTATTCCTCGAACTATGCTGGCGGCATTCTGGGCGGCATCAGCACTGGACAGGATGTCGTGGTCCGCTTTGCTGTCAAACCGACCTCTTCGATATTGTCGCCGCGCAAGTCAATCCGCATGGATGGCACCGCAACCGAGGTGGTTACCAAGGGCCGGCACGATCCATGCGTCGGCATCCGCGCCGTCCCCGTGGGCGAGGCGATGATGGCCTGTGTGATTCTGGATCATATCCTGCTTGATCGCGGACAAACCGGTGGCCTGCGCGGGCAAATTGGATGAAGGCATTGCAAAGCGCCCTGCGCGCTCATGTGATGAAGCTTCCCGGCGATAGCGCCCATGACATCGGTCATTTTGATCGGGTTTGGCGGAATGCCCAGTCGATCGCCGCCAAGGAACCGCCTTGTGACATGGATGTTCTCTTGGCGACCAGCTACCTGCACGATCTTGTCAATCTCCCCAAGGACCATCCAGACCGCGCCCGCGCCTCTGCCCTGTCTGCCAATGCGGCAGAACCACTGTTGCGGGATCTGGGGTTTGATGATGACCAAATCAGGACCGCACACCACGCGATCACCGCGCATAGCTTTTCGGCGAAAATCACGCCCAGCTCCACCGAGGCGAAAATTCTGCAGGACGCGGACCGGATTGACGCGCTTGGCGCAATTGGGCTGGCACGCTGTTTTGCCGTCTCCGGCGCGCTGGACCGCCCCATTGTCCACAGCAGCGATCCGTTTGCGCAGCGTAGGCCGCTAGCGGATGACACTTATGCGGTTGATCACTTTGCGTCTAAACTGCTGCGGCTTCCCGACACGATGCAGACCCTTGGCGGGCGACAATTGGCCGCTGAACGGGCTGGTGTTCTGCGACGATTCCTGTCGGATCTGGCAACAGAACTGGGGACAGATGCGCCAGCCTGGTAGGGCTGCGCAGGCTGCAGGCCAATCGCAACATAGCCGTGGCAAATGCAAAAGGGCCGCCCAAAGGCGACCCTTCCGAAACTCAATCGAACGGTTTGAACTTAGTCGTTCACGCTGTCCTTGAGGGCCTTCGCAATGGTCATCTTGACCACTTTGTCGGCTTCTTTTGGCATCTGCTCACCGGTGGCTGGGTTGCGCACCATGCGGGCCGGACGCTCGCGGCAATAAATCTTGCCAACGCCCGGCAGTGTGACTGCGCCGCCGCCGGATACTTCACGGGTGATGATTCCGGTCACTGCCTCGAGAGCAGCGCCAGCTGCTTTCTTGTCAGAACCCAATTCTTCGGCCAATGCAGCAACCAGCTGCGCTTTTGTCATTGGTTTTGTCGCCATTTTCTGGTCTCCTTCAAATTGCCCGATCTATGGGGCCTCTGCCCGTAACGATAACGGAATATGGTGGCACACCACAATGTTTTGTGGTGGCTGGCAAGGGAAAATACCCCGAATATCGCCTATTTTCCCCCTTTTTTTGCTGTCAGAGGAATGCGGTTTCCTCAAATGACCGCAATTTCCGACTATGGATGCGTTCAAGCGGCATTTCACGCAGGTGTTCCATCGCGTTGATCCCGATCATCAAATGCGCTGCAACCTGTGTTTTGTAGAAATCCGACGCCATGCCTGGCAGTTTCAATTCGCCGTGCAACGGCTTGTCCGAGACACACAACAAGGTGCCGTAGGGCACCCGAAACCGGAACCCGTTGGCGGCAATGGTCGCACTCTCCATGTCCAGCGCGATTGCGCGGGATTGTGACAGGCGCTGCACCGGGCCGGAATGGTCGCGCAACTCCCAATTGCGGTTATCAATTGTCGCCACGGTGCCCGTCCGCATGATGCGCTTCAGCTCAAACCCTTCCAGCTTGGTGACATCCGCCACCGCGCTTTCCAGCGCGATCTGGATTTCGGCCAATGGCGGAATCGGCACCCAAACCGGCAAGTCATCATCCAGCACATGATCTTCGCGCAGGTAGGCATGCGCCAGCACAAAATCACCCAACCGTTGCGAGTTCCGCAGCCCGGCACAATGCCCCACCATCAGCCAGGCGTGCGGGCGCAGCACCGCGATATGGTCTGTCGCGGTTTTGGCATTGGAGGGACCAACACCAATGTTAACCAGCGTGATGCCACTGCCGTCGGCACGTTTCAGATGATAGGTCGGCATCTGTGGCAGTTTGGGCGGCGTTGCGATTTCCGCTGCCGGGTCGGTGATTTCAATATTGCCGGTGCTGACAAAAGAGGAATAGCCGCTGTCTGGATCGCCCAGCGCCTGACGGGCATAGGCCTCAAATTCTTCGACATAGAATTGGTAGTTGGTGAACAGCACATGGTTCTGAAAATGCTCTGCCGCGGTGGCGGTGTAGTGTTGCAATCGGGCCAGCGAATAGTCGACACGCTGTGCCGTGAACGGGGCCAGCGGCGCCGAGCCATCGGGATAGTGAAAACCATGCCCGTTGACGATGTTGTCGTGGGTTGTGGCAAGATCGGGCACGTCAAAGACATCGCGCAGGGAGAATTCCATTGCGCCGTCCTGCGGGATGGTCAGGTTGGGATCATTCGCTGCGGCAAAATGAACCGGCATCGGCGTCTCGGATGCGCTGATCACCACCGGCACGCCGTGGTTCTTCATCAGCAGGCTGATCTGCTGTTCCAGATAGCTGGCAAAAAGGTCAGGCCGCGTCACCGTTGTGGTGTAGACGCCGGGCTGTGCGACGTGTCCAAACGATAACCGACTGTCTGCCGTCGCATAGCTGGTCGTCGTCAGACGAATCTCGGGATAGAAAGCGCGGAACCGTGCCGTGGGGTTGCTGCTGGCCAGCACCTCTTGAAAATGCTGTGACAGGAACTTCACCGATGAATCGTAAATTTCGCACAGCCGCGCGACCGCCGCGCGGGCGTCATCAAAGCTTTCCGGGGCGGGCACATCGGGTGTCCGTAGGGTCAATGTCGGATCGACAGTCATTCAGTATCCTTAAACAAAGGTGTCAGTTCAAAAGTTGTCACGTCCACCAGCCCCAGATCGCTGATCCTGAGTTCGGGGATCACCACAAGGGCCAGTAACGAATGTTGCATGTAGGCGTTGTTCAGGTCACAGCCGCAAGCGACCATTGCGGCGGTCATCTTGTCAGCCTTTGCGGCGACCTCGGCTGCCGGTTGGTCCGACATAAGCCCCGCAATTGGTAATTCAACCAGGGCCAGCTCTGCGCCATCTTTCCAGATCGTCACCCCACCGCCGACCTCACCCAACCGGTTGGCGGCCTTTGCCATGCAATCCCGGTCCGTGCCGACCACAATCATGTGGTGGCTGTCATGTGCCACTGTCGACGCCATCGCCATGGGTCCGTCATAGCCAAATCCGCTGACAAAGGCGTTAACCACGTCCCCAGTCGCGCGGTGGCGTTCCACCAATGCGATCTGGCAGACGCCGTTTTCGCCCTCAACAATCCCGTCAACGACCGGAAGATCGGCCTCAAGCGCCTTGGTCGGCGCCTGATTTTCCACCACGCCAATGACCCGGGCGGTGACACGATTGCGCCCTTCCGGCGCGGCAATCTCAAAATCACCCGACGCAAGGGCCTTGCCCAGATGCACCGTTTGCCGCGCTGAATCTGGCCAGGTGTAATGTGGGCAATCCACAGTGATCATTCCGTCCAGCGCCACCGTGCGACCCCGCGCAATGACCTGTTCAATCGGCAATTTGTGCAGGTCAGACGTCAGGATCATGTCGGCCCGCCGCCCCGGCGCAATACTGCCCAGTTCACGCTCCAACCCGAAATGGGTGGCAGTGTTAATCGTGGCCATCTGCAAGGCCACGACCGGATCGCAACCGCAGTCTATCGCATGGCGGACGACCCGGTTCATATGCCCTTCATTCACCAATGTGCCGGAATGGCAGTCATCGGTACAGAGGATGAAGTTGCGCGGATCAAGGTTCTTTTCCGTCACCGCGGTGATCTGGCTCTCCACATCATACCACGCCGACCCCAGTCGCATCATCGACCGCATGCCGTTGCGCACCCGCGCGATGGCGTCGGCCTCTGCCGTACCTTCGTGATCGTCGGCAGCACCGCCGGCAACATAGGCGCTAAAGGCGTTGCCCTTGTCCGGGCTGGCATAATGCCCGCCAACCGTCTTGCCTGCATTCATCGTTGCGGCCATTTCCGCCAGCATCTGGTGATCACCGTTGATTACCCCGGGGAAATTCATCATCTCGCCCAATCCGATGATGCCGGGCCAGCCCATCGCCGCGGCCACATCATCAGCGGTAATCTCATAACCCGTCGTCTCAAGACCCGGCGCAGATGGGGCGCATGACGGCATTTGCGTGTAGATATTGACCGGCTGCATAAGCGCTTCGTCATGCATCATGCGCACACCGTCCAGACCCAGCACATTGGCAATCTCATGCGGGTCGGTGAACATCGTTGTCGTGCCGTGCGGGATGACCGCGGCAGCAAATTCTGCCGGGGTCAGCATGCCGCTTTCGATATGCATATGGCCGTCACACAGACCGGGGATCAGATATCGCCCCCCGGCGTCGATCAGCTCTGTAGCTGGTCCGATGCAATGACCGGCATCAGGGCCGACATAGGCGAACCGCCCATCGGCAACTGCGACGTCCCAGCCATCCAAGACCTCACGGCTTTGTACGTTGATCAATCTGGCCCCGCGCACAACCAGATCCGCGTGCGCGCGCCCCGCTGCCACCGCGACCAGTCGCGGCGCCACCTCTGCCCAGGATTTGATGTGATGTTCCATCCCCAAAATTGTCACCGATTTGCGGGACCTTCAAGGGGGGTGTCAGATCGTATGGATTTCCAGCGGTTTCTGATCCGGGTTCAGTTGCACAACCGACCAGTTTAACGCCGCGGCCACCGTAACCCACGCAAGGTAGGGCAAAAAGGCCAGCCCCGCCCAAAGATCAAGCTGGAAAGAGGTGACCGTGCATCCCAATACCGACAGCCATAGCCCGGCCATCGCAAACAGCGATCCCTTCCAATGCCGCAATCCGAAAAAGACCGGTGTCCATAGCGTATTGAACGATATCTGCAGGGCCCAGAACGCCAGAGCATATTCCGCTCCGTCCAGCACCGCGACGCGCGCGCCTGCAAAAGACATCAGGATGTAAATGCTCGTCCATGCGACGGGAAACACCCAGTTTGGCGGCACCCATGTCGGTTTGCTCAGGCGCTTGTACCAGTCACCCGTGGGGAACAGCATGCCGGTCGCACCAGCCGCAACGCAGGCCATGAAGAACAGGGCAAATAACAATAAGTCCATCCGGCTTCTCCTTTCCCAGTGGCTACCCTATCGGGCGGCCCTGGCCAAGCGCGTCGCGCGCTGCGATATCAGCCAGCACATTCAGAACGGCCGCGGGCCGCCCCTCTGATCGGCGACCATGCGCTGCCGCATCCACCAGAAAAGCCACCTCTGGCAGGGCCGGCGCATAGATCAGCGCTGAACGAGGCGAAACCGTCGACAGCAAAGCCCGCGCACTGGCCTGCGTCATCCAACCCAGCTTTTGCCAGGTGGCGGTTTGCGCGCGCTGGCTGATCGAATTGAAATGTGTGCGCCGCACCGCACCCCCGATCCCGTCGTAGATCAACCTGGCAGCCCAGATGCCCAGACGGGCGCGACGCGGCAGAACGTTGATCCCGGCCTCTGACCGCCTATACAATCTGTCCGCCTCGCGGAGCAGGTCCTTGACCATCAGCCGGATTGCCGGCGTTGGCAGGGGACAGGCAAGAAATTCATCAGCCGAAACACCCGCGTCCGCCATCCAGTTCATCGGCAGATAAATGCGCCCCGCGCGAGCGTCTTCGCCAATGTCGCGGGCGATATTGGTCAGCTGCATCGCCACGCCCAGGTCGCAGGCCCGCGCCAGCACGTCCGCGTCCCGAACCCGCATCAGCACACACATCATCGCCCCGACCGAGGCAGCGACACGGGCACTGTAGCTGCGCACATCCGGCAAGGTCTGATAACGTCGCTCCGCGGCGTCCCACGCAAGCCCCTCCAACAGGGCCTCAGGCAGGGCGCGTGGCATCCCGTAATCGTCAACGATGGCAGCAAATGCGCGATCTTCGGGCGCGTTGATCGGCCGACCGGCATAGGCCAAATCCAACCTGTCACGCAAACGCAGCACAGCGCTGGCCTTTGCATCACCTTCGTCTACTTCATCATCGGCCAAACGGCAGAACGCATAGAGGGCCAGTGCCGGATCCCGCACAGCACCGGGCAGCAGCTTGCTGGCGGCATGAAACGACAACGACCCGGTGCGGATCACCTCGCGGCAATGGGACAGATCAGCAGGATCAATCATTCGGCCGCCACCTTCATTTGCGCCGCAACAGCGGCATCAGGCACCAGTCGTCCCAGGACCTCAGCGCTGGAAATGACCCCGGGGACCCCGGCCCCGGGATGTGTTCCCGCCCCAACGAGATAAAGGCCCTTTGCCTCTTCGCTGACATTGTGGGGCCTGAACCACGCGCTTTGCAGAATGCGCGGCTCGATCGAAAACCCGGATCCATAGGGCGACAGATAACGGTCGCGAAAATCTTCCGGGGTCAGGGTGATCTCTGCCGAGATGTGCTGCCGAAACCCTGGGATCAGCCGTTGCAAAACTCCTGCCACCCTGTCGCGGTAGCAATCCCTTTCAGCCGCCCAGTCGACCGGGCTTTCATGCCCAAGATGCGGCACCGGTGACAAAGCGTAAAACGTATCGTCGCCCTCTGGCGCAACGCTGGGGTCCGTGACCGAGGGGCGATGCACATAAAGGGACATATCCTCTGCCAGATGCCCGCGTATGAAAATGTCCCGTAACAGACCCTCATACCGTGGTCCCGCCATGATGGTATGGTGCCCGACATCCGGCCACATCAGCCGCGTGCCCCTTGTGCCAAAATACCAAACAAACAACCCCATGGACCAGCGGCGGCTTGCAACCTTTCGTCTGGTCCATCGCCGTTTGCCGGGCAACATATTTGTATAGGTATGGCCCGCGTCTGCATTGCTGACGACCAGCGGAGCACGCAGGCCCTCGCCCGTTGCCAGGGACACACCGGTTGCGGCCGCATTTGTCGTGTTGATCGCGCTGACCGTCTGGCCAAGCCTGATCTGACCGCCTTGCTGGCGTACGATCGCGGCCATTGCATCTGCCATCGCCTGCACACCGCCCATGGCATAATGCACGCCAAATGCCTTTTCGAGATAACTCACCAAGGCATACATGCTGGTCACGTTCATCGGATCACCGCCGATGAACAGCGGATGAAAAGACAGGGCCATGCGCAAGCGTTCATCCCTGACCCGCGATCGGGCGAGGGCAAGGATCGACCGGTCCGCCCGAAGACGGGCAAATTCCGGAAGGACTTTGATGGTATCCCAAGCGCGGTGCATGGGCTTCGCGACCATGCCCTCAAACCCCACGACATAGCGGCGTTGCGAATCCTTCAAAAACCGGCGATATCCCGGCACATCATGGGGGGATAGGCGGGCAACCTCCGCTTCCATCGCCGCCGTGTTCTGACAGGCGTTGAATGTGCTGCCATCTTGCCAGCGGATTTGATAAAATGGATCAAGCGGGCACAGATCAACCTCTGCATGAAAGTCGCGACCACAATCTTCCCAAAGCTTCTCGTAGACCTGCGGCACGGTAACAATCGTCGGTCCAAGGTCGAAACGGTGCCCGGCTTTGGTGATCGACGATCCGCGCCCCCCGACCTGATCAAGTCGGTCCAGCACTGTCACCCGATAGCCCTTGGCCCCCAACCGCATCGCCGCGGCGAGTCCGCCAAGCCCTGCGCCGATGACAATCGCGCTGTTGTCTGCAGTAGAATCCATATTGAAACTCTAGGCATGTAACTCAAAGTTGACAACTTTATTGCGTCATAAGTTGACATATCCCACCGGAATCGCGTCAAATGTCCATGTAAGTTGACACCGAAGGTGTGCCGTGGGTCAGATTGTCAGCCTTTCATTCTACCGGTTCGTCGGGCTTTCTGCCCGCGTCTGGGCGTTGTGGATGATGGGGGCAGCGCGACGTCCGCTGGGCCGCACGCCCGGCATAGGGTTCTGGAAGTTGTGCGGCTCGGGTGTTGGGCATGGGTTCACGCCAACCGCGGCCCCGTCGGTCATCGCGATTCTGGCCACCTGGCCGGATATCACAACCGCGCGGTCCAACATTGGTTCCGCGCCGATATTTCGCCGCTATCAGGACCATGCCACGGAATCCTGGACAGTCTTTTTGCAGCCAACCGCCGCCCGCGGCAAATGGTCCGGGGAAACTCCATTTTCGCCTGTATTAGACACTAATTCAGGGCCATTGGCTGCATTGACCCGTGCCAGCATTCGCCCCAGGATCCTATCCCGCTTCTGGCGCCGGGTGCCGCGCATTTCAGACATGATTGGAGCTGACAAGAGTGTTGCGTTCAAAATCGGCATCGGAGAGGTGCCAATGCTGCACCAGGTCACCTTTTCGATCTGGCCGTCGCTGGATGCAATGGATGCCTTCGCCCGCTCTGGGCCACATGCCGCTGCGATCCAGGCGGTCCGTTCAGAAGGCTGGTTTTCCGAAGAGCTTTACGCCCGTTTCAAGGTGCATTCCGATGCGGGCACCTGGGGCGGATCCTCACCTTTGGCCCAATTGGAGATCCCATGACCCATCCGTTCCCATTCTCCGCCATTGTCGGGCAGGAAGAGATGAAACAGGCGATGATCCTGACGGCCATTGACGCTTCTATCGGCGGTGTTCTGGTCTTCGGGGACCGGGGCACCGGGAAATCAACCGCCGTCCGGGCGCTCGCCGCGCTGTTGCCACCCATTCGCGCCGTCAAAGGCTGCCCCGTGAACAGCGCGAAGGCCGGGGAAGTGCCAGAATGGGCCAATCTAGAGTCTAAACGTACCCATGAACGCCCAACCCCCGTTGTCGACTTGCCACTGGGCGCGACAGAAGACCGTGTCACCGGGGCGCTTGACATTGAAAAGGCGCTGGCGCGGGGCGAAAAGGCGTTTGAGCCGGGGCTGCTCGCACGTGCAAATCGCGGCTACCTCTATATTGATGAGGTCAATCTGCTGGAGGATCACATCGTGGATCTGCTGCTCGACGTCGCGCAATCCGGCGAGAATCTGGTTGAACGAGAAGGCTTGTCGATCCGGCATCCCGCGCGTTTTGTTCTGATCGGGTCCGGCAATCCCGAAGAAGGTGAATTGCGACCGCAATTGCTGGACCGGTTTGGGCTTTCGGTCGAGGTTTCGAGCCCACAGGACATCGAAACGCGCATCGCGGTAATCAAACGCCGTGACGCATATGAGAACGACAATACGGCTTTCATGCTGCGGTGGCAGGCCGAAGACGCGGCAATCCGCGACCGCATCCTGACTGCGCGCAAGGCGCTGCGGAAGCTAAAGACTCCGGACCAGACGTTGCGTGACGTAGCAGAAGTTTGCCTCGCGCTTGGCTCTGATGGGCTGCGCGGCGAATTGACTTTACTCAAGGCTGCCCGCGCCCATGCCGCCTGGCGCAACGATACCGCAATCACACGCAGTCACGTCCGTACCGTTGCACCACTGGCGCTGCGGCACCGGCTCCGGCGCGATCCGCTGGACGAGGCGGGCACCGGCGCGCGCGTTGGCCGGATATTGGAAGACGTCCTTGGCTGACGTCTGGCATAACGGCCTGCTGGCGCTTCGGCTCTTGGCGCAGAACCACGCGCTTGGCGGGCTCGTACTACGCGCCCGCGCCGGGCCGGTCAGAGAGGCATTCCTGCAGGCGGCAGAGGAACGCCTTGGCCCGATCACCAAACTGCACCCGGCAATGACCGATGAAACGCTTTTGGGTGGTATCGACCTGGCAGCCACGCTTGCCTCGGGTGAAGTCGTCCTGAAACAGGGTCTATTACAGGCCAATTCGCGAATCCTGCTGGCGATGGCCGAACGGGCTAGCCCGGCCTTTACGGCGCGCCTGACGCGGCACCTCGACCAATATGGCGGCCCGATGATCCTCTGCGATGAAGGCGCAACCCTAGAAGAGTTCGCCCCCGACGCATTGTCGGACAGGCTGGCATTTCATGTTGATCTGACGGATGTTTCCCTGTCAGATATTTCGCGCCGCCCTGCTGGTCACGCAGACAAAAACAATACAGATCAAATAGTTGATCCAAGCACGCAGATCGTGGAAATTGCGCAGCACTTTGGAATTGATAGCCTGCGCGCCCCGAGTTTCGCACTGGTCGCGGCCAAGGCACATGCTGCGCTGTCCGGGCGTGACACCGTTGTATCAGGCGATATCGGCGCGGCTTGCGCTTTGGTCTACGCGCATCGGGCCACGTTGATCCCCGATTCTCCGCCGCCTCCCTCACAGAAATCAGAGTCTGATATAGGTCAAACGCAACAATCGCAGGATCGTTTGCCAGATGATCTTGTGTTAGAGGCCGTCAAGGCGATGTTGCCCGATGATCTTCTCGACCGGGTCGCCGCAGCAAAGGCGCGCGGTGGCAAGGGCAGCGGGTCCGGCGCGCTGCAAAGGGGCAATCGGCGCGGCAGACCGCTGCCCGCGCGGGCCGGGCGTCGCGACAATGCACGGATTGACTTGATGGCCACCCTGCGCACCGCCGTCCCTTGGCAGACAATTCGGCGCCGCGACACGGGCACTGATCGGTTGCATGTCCGGGCCAGCGATATTCGCAATCGGCAATTCGCCGCTAAGACCGATCGTCTTCTGATCTTCGCCGTGGATGCCTCCGGCTCTGCCGCGCTGGCCCGCCTTGCCGAGGCAAAGGGCGCGGTGGAATTGTTGCTGGCGCAGGCCTATTCCCGCCGCGATCACGTCGCCCTCATCAGTTTCCGCGGCGATGCCGCGCAGACATTGTTGCCGCCCACACGCAGCATTGTGCAGACCAAACGCAGGTTGGCCGGGCTGCCCGGCGGCGGTGGAACGCCGCTTGCCGCCGGTCTGGACGCGGCCCTTTTGCAAGCGCTGACAGCCCGCCGAAAGGGGATCACGCCGACCATCTGCCTGCTGACGGACGGGCGTGCCAATATCGCCCGTGACGGGACTGCAAACCGCCAACAGGCGGCGGCGGATGCGACCCAAAGTGCCGCACAGATCCGCGCGGCGGGGATCGAAGCACTTGTCATCGACACTGGGCACCGGCCGGCAGAGGCGCTCAGGACCCTTGCACAGACACTGTCAGCGCCCTATTTACCCCTCCCCCGCGCCAATGCAGAGCGTCTGTCCCGCGCGGTTCAAACTGCTTTGGCGGATTGATGCGCTGGCCGCCGCCGGATGACTGGCCCATGGCCGCCTTCAGCCGGCAGATGTGTCACAGACCACACCGCTGGCATGTGCAATCTGCGGGGCGCGGTGACACGGTCCTGTTGATCCATGGCGCTGGCGGCGCAACGCAAAGTTGGCGCGCCCTGTTTCCGCGGTTGGCACGGTCGCATCACGTGGTTGCCGTTGATCTGCCCGGTCAGGGCTATTCGCAATCTGGCGCGCAACAGCGCTTTGGCCTTGCGGCAACGGCCGAGGATCTGTGTGCGCTGGCCGCTGCCGAGGGCTGGCACCCCAGCATAACCATTGGCCATTCTGCGGGGGCCGCGATTGCCCTGCAAATGGCGCTATCTGGCTTTCCAACCGGCCGAATTGGCGCAATCAACGCGGCCCTTGGCAATTTTCAGGGCGTGGCCGGGTGGCTGTTTCCAATGTTGGCCAAGGCGCTGGCAATGACCCCGCTGACCGCGCATCTGTTCTCTGCGACCGCCAACGCCGCCACCGTGCATCGTTTGATTAACGGGACCGGGTCCGAAATCTCGCCAGAGGGGGAGGCATACTACCTGCGTTTGCTACGCGACCGTGCCCATGTTGACGCCACCTTGTCGATGATGGCGCAGTGGACGCTGGACGACCTGATTGCAGCGCTACCAGAAATCCAGACGGATGTGACACTTGTTGCAGGCGAAAACGACAAGGCCGTGCCACCAACCATCAGCAAGACCGCAGCACAGCAATTGCCGCACGCACGGTTCCACAGCCTCAGCCAGCTTGGGCATCTGGCGCACGAAGAAGACCCTAACGCTGTGCTTTTGGCGCTAAACCTGCCTATCGCGCCCAGCTAGGCGGCAGACGATGCCGGGTTACGCGCGTCGTGGTGTTGCGCAGACCGCCCGTCCATTTCCACGTCTTGAAATCGTTGCGCTGTGATTTGGGCACATCAATGCTCGTCGGGGCAAATCCGGTGTCGGACGGATCAACCGATTCCGGCATCATTGTCATGATGGTTGGTGTTCCCTTTTTCAGGGTGATTTCGGTCCGGGCTCCATTTCGGCGGATCTGCTTGACCTTCAAGAAACCCAAAAGGTCGCCCCAGGTCGCGAATTCGGGGCGGGTCTGACCGGGGAGCGGCGTGCCGCGCATGAATTTGTCGATTGCATCGGAAACGACGTTCTCATTCAATTTGACCCATCCGCTGTCTTTGGCAAATGCCACGCCGGCACCGCCCTGTTTGATGGTGTAGACATGGATGAAGTTATAGGTAAACCACGCCTTCATGCCCGCGCTGTTGACCACCTCGCACTCGGGATAGGCTTGCGCTTCTGTTACCGCGATCTGAATGCTTCTTTCGATCAGCTCTCGCTGGATTTCGGGGTTGTAGAACATCCCCGCGGCAACGCCGCCGCCCTTGCGGTTCTTGTACTTCTTCATCGGCAGGTGAATCGCGCGAAATTCGTATTGGTCCACCAGCTTTTCGGCGATCGGATTGACCCCAAGTGGATCGTATTCCTGATCGGGCGTGAGCTTGGTACAGATACGGAACAATTGTCCCATCCACCCCGTCTGAAAGCCGTGCCGGGTCAGCGCATGTATCGCCTTGGATTTGACTGATTCATCTTCCGCGGCCTGCATGTGGGCATTGACCGCAAGCGCCATCGCATCCAGTCGCGGCTTGATCGCGGCGCGGGCCTTTGCAAGGTCTATGGGTGTGGCATCAACACCAGTGTCCGCCGGTGGTCCGTCGTCTTCATTGGGGGGGCCAGGGGGCATGAACAACGTCCTTTTTGTAAATGTCACAACCTTAAGCGGAGCATGTGCGATTCGCCTAGGCTCCTCCGGCCTGTTGGATCAGGACATGAAAAAACCGCCGCATTTAACCGCGGCGGCTTTGAACGTGATATGGACTGAATTACTGGTTCAGTTCGTTGGCCGCACCCTCTTCCAGTTTCATCTGCAAATCGGCGGCTTCAGTGAATGTCGCAAGAAAGGCGTAAAGGTCATACGCTTCATCCTCTGACCGCACCTGGTAGGCCATTTTGCCGCGTGCACGGCGATTATCCAGCTTTTCACGCAGCCAGTCCGTTGGGTCCTGCACATAGCCGACAAAGTTGGCTTCGTTCCAAATCGCGCCGGCCTCGCCAAGTTCGACAATGCTGTCACCGTAACGGAAGCCTTCGACAGCGCCCGGTGCGCGCCCAGCAACACCAAACAGGTTGGGGCCGGTCTTTGCGTTGCGTCCCGCAAGGATTTCACCATCGTCGTTCTGCACGACATGGCAAGCGACACACTGGCGGTTGAACTGCTCTTCACCGGCTGCGGCATCACCCTGTGCGTGGCCCTCAGCAAAGGCGGGGGCCGCAAGTACGGATAACGCAGCGACGAGTTTGAAAGTCTTCATACTATTCTCCTTTTGAGCAAATACAGCGACTGTTTGCCCCAGTCTGGTGTGAAACTAGTCTTTCCTCAGGCAGCGTCCAGCCCTCAAAACATTTTGTGACGCGAAGACGCCTATGCAACGGCATGGGCCAATGCACATTGCCGCCATAGTGTCCGCAGGGCCATCACCAGATGGTCGATATCTTCGTCCGTGTGCAGGGGCGACGGGGTAAAGCGCAGACGTTCTGTGCCCTTGGGCACGGTTGGATAGTTGATCGGCTGAACGTAGATATCCCATTCCGCCATCAGGTAGTCCGCCAGCATCCGGGTTTTGACCGGGTCCTTGATCAAGACCGGCACGATATGGCTATCGTTCATCATGTGGGGGATGCCTTCGCGATCCAGCGCGGCGCGCAACCGTGCGACCTGGCGCCGCTGGCGCGCCCGTTCCATATCCGATTGTTTGAGATGCGCAATCGACGTGCGCGCCGCCGCTGCAACCGCCGGCGGCAGCGCCGTGGTAAAGATAAAACCGCTGGCAAATGATCTGATGAAATCACAAAGCGATGCCGACCCGGTGATATACCCCCCGACAACGCCATAGGCCTTGCCCAGGGTTCCTTCGATCAGGGTGATACGATCGGCGACACCCTCCGCCTCGGACACACCACCGCCACGCGGGCCATATAGCCCCACGGCATGCACTTCATCGAGGTAGGTCATCGCGCCGTATTTTTCGGCAACGGTGACAATCTCACGGATCGGGGCCACGTCGCCATCCATCGAATAGACCGATTCAAAGGCGACAATCTTGGGGGCATCTTTGGGCAGGGCCGCCAGTTTCGCCTCCAGATCGGCAACGTCATTGTGCCTCCAGATCACCTTCCGCGCGCGCGAGTGGCGAATGCCTTCGATCATGCTGGCGTGGTTGCCCGCATCCGACAAGATGACACAATCCTTCAGCCGTGAGCCAAGCGTAGACAGCGCGGCCCAGTTGGACACGTAGCCGCTGGTGAACAGCAGCGCCGCCTCTTTCCCGTGCAGGTCGGCCAGCTCTGCCTCCAGCAACAGATGGTCATGGTTCGTGCCGCTGATGTTGCGCGTCCCACCCGCACCGGTGCCGGTACGCTGCACCGCCTCGCACATCGCGGCCATTACCGATGGATGCTGCCCCATGCCAAGATAGTCATTCGAACACCAGACCGTCACATCCCGCACACCATCATCCGCATGATTGGCCGCTTTGGGAAACTTGCCGCATTTACGCTCCAACTCGGCAAAATATCGATAGTTCCCCTCGTCCTTCAGCAACGAGAGCTGCGCATCGAAAAGGCTGTCAAAATCCATGTGTCCCATCCTTGTCGTGAGAGGTCGCAGGCGCGGGAAGCATCCAGCGCCACAGTTTTGCGTCCGGCAGCGGCACCACCATCAGCCAATGTTCAAGAAGTGCGAGCGCCGCCAGCGCGGTCAATAGGGCAAACCCGGTTGCAGTGACATCACTGGCAGCACCCCAAAGCCGTTCTGCACAAACCGCCAAAAGCGCGGTCAGAACGGTGATTGCAACGGGAAAGGCCAGCGTTATCGACCCGCGCCGCATGTATCCGGTCAGGTAGGCAAGCTGGGTTGGCACAAACTCCGTATTGATCCGCGGAACACCAAAATAAAGGTTCAGCTTGGCACAGATGCGAGCCAGAAACAGAATCGTGAAAGTCGCCATCGCCATGCGGTTCTGGGCAGCGCCGCTGAGCGCCACAAGGGCAAGAAGCGTGCCCAGCAATAATACCTCATGATAGGCAACGGTGCCAAAGGCGCGGGCAAGACGGGCCTGTCCGGTCAGACCCGGCGGGCACGGCGCGGTGACATAGCCGGTGATGACCCCGGCCAGGAAGGCCAATTCGATCCATCCCCAGATGGCAAGCGCGCCCAGAAACCCAAGATAGGCGCCGCGGACGCTGTGATCATCCAGCGACGCAATCGCCGCAGCGAACCCAAGCCCCAGCAATGGCAGCGCCATGACCACGACGCTGCGATGATACCCGCTGCGATCAGCGCGGCGCACCACCAGCAGAATGGCCCCGGTGGCGAACCACCAGATGAACAAGGCAAACAGGGCAGCGGCCCAGATCATGTGCTGCGCCCCCCAGGGTCAGCGGGGGGGGCCGCAGGCCGGGGGCAAGGCCCCCATGGGGGTGGGTGGGCGGGCCCACCCCAATATGACCTTTCAAGGATCAATAGGCTGGCTCCAAACGGGGGTTTGCCGGTACGGCATTCTTTTCCACCGGGATCGTCAGCAGTGCGACAAACGCGATCGCCGCCCCGGCAGATCCCGCCATGCGCCGGACCCATCCGCCAAACCCACCCTGCTTGCGCCCCGCAGCGATCTGTTCATTCGCCGCCTGCATCCGCTCAAGGTTTGGAATCCAGCGCGGGCTGTCGATGTCCAGGGTCATCGGAAAGACCTGTTTGGAAATTTCCGAGGTCTTGCGAAATACTTCCTGCCCATACCACGCCGGATCAACGCCCAGCGCGGCATGAAATGCCGGTCGCTGGTGATCACGCACCCACATTGTCGAATAAACGGCCGTCAGGAAAAACTTGATCCACAAGCGATTCATCCGCGAATTGGTCAGGTTAGGGTCTGTTTTCAGCAGCAGCGCAAATGCTTCCCCATGGGAAAACTCGTCATTGCACCACTCACGGAACCATTTGAAAATCGGGTGAAATCGGTGCTCCGGATGCGCCTCAAGATGGCGGAAAATCGTGATGTAGCGGGCATAGCCGATCTTTTCCGAAAGATAGGTCGCGTAATAAATGAACTTGGGACGAAAGTAGGTATATTTCTTCGCCTGCGTCAGAAAACCAAGGTTCACGGCGATACCGGCTTCGCGCAACGCATCATTGATGAACCCTGCATGGCGGGCCTCATCGCGCGCCATCAGCTGGAACAGGGTGGTGATATCCGCGTTGGTGCCCCGACGTTTCATCTCCTTGTACAGGACACAGCCCGAAAATTCCGCGGTGCAGCTTGAGATCAGAAAGTCGATGAACTCCGCCTTCAGACCCGGTTCCATACCGTCCCAATCGACGTTGTCCCAGTCGGCGTTTTTCTTGAAATGCCCATTGTTAGGGTCTGATTTCATCTGCGCGATCAGCTTGTCCCATTCATCGCGCACCGGTGTGACGTCAATCGCGTCCATTTCGTCGAAATCAGTGGTGTAGAACCGCGGTGTCAGCAGCGTGTTGGACATGGCGACCTGCGTTGCCGCTTCATTGGTCAGCGGCGGCAGTGCCTCTTGCGCGGCGATGGCTTCTTCTGCGGTGCGGGCGGTTGATGAATGCACATTCATGACATCACCTCTTCGCTAAAGGAAAATTCGCATAGCTCCATGAACTCAAGATCGCCTGTGGCGCGGGTCCAAATCTGTTCCAAACGCGAGGCGCGCGTAATCACCGCGGTACGCTGTTCCTCGATCAACTCTCCGTAGGGCGCCATGATTTCCGGCCCCTCAACCAAAACGCTGTCACCGGGGTGCACAACGGTGCCGTTGTCAAAACGGACATGTGCCGACAGCTCCTCGAACCGATGACTGACCGTCACGGTGCAAGGTGCGGTTTCGCGTTCTCTTGTCAGTAGTCCCATGTGAGTTCCCTTTCACAATGCCGTCCGGGGGCTAACCGGCGGCGGTTTCAGTCCAGCAGCCTGGCAAAGGCGGCCACGTTGTCTTGTCCGTATCCAATCAATGCGACGTCCATCCCCGTTGTTGGGTCTATGATCGCCACATGGCCGTTTTCCCGGCGGACGATCTGGATGACCGGATTGCGCTTGACCCCATGCAACTGGCGTTCGCGGTCAATCACCCGGCCAATGACGCCGATAAATCCGGCCTTGTTTTCCGATGAGACAGCGACAAGCGTTCCATCGGGATTGCGCACTTCGTAGACGCCCTTGCGGTCTCCAATCAGCACCACATCCCGGCTTTGCGTGACGGGCGAAGGGGCCAGCACGCCGACCTGCGGCACCCCCGCCCATTGGGCATAGGCCACAAGACCGGTCGCGATGATCATCAGCGCGAACATCGCCTGAACAAGGAATTTGGGGACCATTTCCCGGTCCCGGTGACGCATCTGTTGTTCCAGCTGGCTCATGACATTACTCCGCTGCGACGGCGCGGCCGTCTGGCTCTGATCGGGCGATCACCGGCTGCGCGATCCGCGTTTCAGCGGCGTCGGCAAAGATCCGGGCGACGCGATGGGCATCAGGAATACAGCGCAGCGCCGCCTGCGTGCGGGCGATATGCCAAGGGCGCACATGCGGCCAGGTCATCAGAAAGGACAGCCGCGTATCGCCAATCAACTCAAACGCCAACGTGCCATGACCGGATTTGCGTACATCCAGTGAGGCGCACCCGATCCATGTGTATGGCAGGTTCAGCGTCATGGTCAGGGCCGCGCCGATGCGTAACGCCACCCGCTTGTTCGTTAGGGTGTAGACGGCCGCGCGGGCCTGGATCGTCGCCAACCCGTAAAGGATCCCGCAAACCAACACACCTGCCAGCACAAACGGGACCGCATGGGCGATGGCCACACCGAAACTGACCTCGGTTGACGAGGCGCCGATGCGCCAGACCGCCAGCAGCGAAAAGTAACTGGCCACCCAGCGCACCTTGAACGCATCCCGCGCCAGCGCCCATGGATCGGGCGCGCCCTGCCAAAGGATATGCTCATCCGGCGGCAGCGCTTCTGGCAGCCCGCGGACCGGCTCAAAGTTGAAGTCATCGTGGCTCATCTTATTGTCCCCATCGTTTTGGGGCCGGATGGCGAACCCGGCCCAACGTCTCAGTGGTCGGTGGCGTAAAGCGTGCCGCCGGCGAAATAGGCCATGATCTTTTCTTCCTCGAGCAGCGTGACCTGATCATCTGCCTTGATCTGCGGCACCCCATCCCAATTATGCGCATGCAGGCTGCGGACGGTGACGCGGTCTGTTCCGATCTTGGCCAGGTTCATCGGGATCAACCGCGTCTTGCCGCTGCCCTCGGGGTTGAGATCAACCGCCATGAACCGCACCATCTGCTCCGGCACATCCACCCACATGTCAGTGATCCGGCCGATCACCTCTCCGTCACCGCCAACGACAGGCAGGCCGCGCGGATCGCGCCCGGCGCTGACGTGGAACCCCTCAAGGGTCGCCATCGGCCTGATCTTGGGATGACCCTCTGCATCCAGCTCCGGCGCATCACGACGCGGAGCCCAAGCAGCGGGCCCAACCCCATCCACCATCGGATCACCTGTCGGCACAAGCGGCCCACCACCGCCATGGCCGGTCTCTGCCAGGGGCAAATCTGTCCGCGTCTTGGCCGCTTCGTAGGCGGCGCTTGGCACGGTCAACACGCCGCGCCCGTCGCGCAACTTGAACGTCTTTGGCTTTGGCAGAGGCAGCAGGCTTTCCGAGGCCGCCGGATCACCATGTTCATCCTTCAGCGGATAGCCTTCGCGCTGGTTTTCAGTCTGCAGGTAATAAACAAGCCCCGCGAAGAATATCCAGAACATCCAGATCGCGGCACTTGCCAGATCAAAATCGCCGAAAAAAGTGTTTCCAACCATGGGTCAGGTCCTCTCAGTGTCAGGTCGGGAAATCCGCAAGCCCCAGCTTTGCGGATGCCCCGTTGGTGATGGCCCGGACCCGCACAAGCGGCCCCAGCACGATCAGGGTGATGAACAAAAGGCCAATTTCTGTGTGATAAACGACCGAATAGCCTGTCGCGGGCGTTGCAAGCGCTTCGCCCAGTGTGCCGGTCCCGGCGGCATGGTTAACAAGGTCACGCAGGGTGCCGCCAACGAATATCGACAGCCCAGCGCCTGTCGCTTGTGCCGCGCCCCATGCGCCCAAGGCCAGCCCGCGCCCCGCAGCGCCAATGGTGGGCATGGTCATTGCCGCCGTCAGCGTCGCAATGCCAAACAACCCGCCGCCAAGGCCGATCAATGTCGCCCCGACGTAAAACAGCATCGGCGAGGCAAGCGGTGCTGAAAAGATCACCGCGCAGAACGCCGCCAAACCGGCAAGGATGCCGCGGGCACAAATGCGATAGGGGTCAGTGCCCCGTGCCAGCCAACGCGCAGCCATTGCAAAGCCGATCAGCGCGCCGCCGGCCCACATCGCCGTCAACAAGGTCGTGGCACTGACGCTCAGCCCCAGGATCTCTCCGCCATAGGGTTCAAGCAGCACGTCCTGCATGTTGAAGGCCATGGTGCCGATAAATACCACGGCAAGCAGCCGACCCGCATCACCACCCTTGACCAGATCATCCCAGGCATCCCGAAAAAACGGCCGCGGCGCCTCACGCTGGGCCCTGGTCATCGGGGCAACCTTTTCCTGTTTCCAAAGCGCGACAAGATTCAGGGCCAACGTGACCACGGCCGTTCCCTGCACCACCTGCACAAGCCGCAGGGCTGAATAGTCCCGCAAAAGCGCTCCAATGATCACCGCCGAAATCGCCATGCCAATCAGGAACATCACGTATAGCAGGGCAACAACCTTGGGCCGGGTCTCATCGGTGGCACGATCCGCAGCCAACGCCAGACCCGCGGTCTGCGTCATATGCATGCCAATGCCAGTCAGCAGGAACGCCAGCGCCGCACCGACATATCCCGCCCAGTCCGCATCAAGGGCGCGATCTCCCGACAGGACCAGCAACGCCATCGGCATGATCGCCAGCCCGCCGAACTGCCACATTGTGCCAAACCAAAGATAGGGAATCCGCTTCCAGCCAATCGCGCTGCGGTAGGTGTCAGACCGGAACCCGACCAGGGCGCGAAACGGGGCCACCAGCACCGGGATCGCAATCATCACCGCAACCAAGGTGGCCGGGATTCCCTGCTCGACAATCATGACCCGGTTCAGCGTGCCCAGTAGCATGACCGCCGCCATGCCAACTGAGATCTGAAACAACGACAGGCGCAACAACTGGCCCAGCGGCAATTCATCGGATGCAGCATCCGAAAACGGCAGAAAACGGGTGCCAAGCGTTTTGAGAGACTGCGCTCTAAACAGCATCACCCCTCCCTTCAAACGCCATCGCGGTCGAGATGTAAAAGCCAGAGGTCACGCGCTCGATTTCACGCAACTCACCGGCAACCCGTGCCGCAGCAAGCGCGGCTGCGACACCGCCGGTGGTATGGGGCACCATTTGCGGAGAACGGTCAGCGCGGGGAAACAGTTTGCCCAAACGGAACATCGTCATCAACAGCGCCGTGCGCGGCGGCAGCGTGAAGATGACCGATTGACGGACCCGCGGTGCCAATGCTCCCAACAGGCCCGCAATATCGCTTGCGTCATAATAGATCAGCGAATCCATCGCCACGACAATGTCAAAGGGGCCGCTCGTGGCTTCCAGCATATCCCCCGCGACAAAGATGATCCGGTCACGCAGGTCATCCGGGCAGCGATCCTCGGCGATGCCCACCAGCTTGGGCGAAATATCGACCGCAACAACCGCGGCGCCCCGCTTTGCCAGTTCCTGCGTCATCGCACCGGTGCCACAGCCAGCGTCCAGAATGCGCAAACCGGTCAGATCGGCCGGCAATTGCGCCAATATCACGCCGCGCATCCGGTCGCGTCCGGCCCGCACCGTTGCACGCACACCGCTGACTGGCGCGTCAGAGGTCAGACGCTCCCAAACCTTGGTCGCGCTCTGGTCGAAATAGCTTTCAACCCGATCGCGTGTGGCGGTGTAGCTGGTCATCCGCACCCCCCTTCAATCGTTAACAATGTTAACGAACGCGTCTGCATGGGTTGTGCATGGGATGTTGCCGGGTTGTGCATCAGTCAAATCCCAACAGTTCGAAGATGTCACGATCTGGTAACGGTGCCGGGGCCAAGGGCTCTGTGCCGTTCCACAGAGTTTCAGCCAACCGGATGTACTCCTTGCGCACCAGGACGATTTCCTCGTCATCCGGCATCTCGAAAAGAGTCTTCTTTTTCAATCGGCTACGGCGGATCGCATCCAGATCCGGCATATGCGCGATGCGATTGAACCCCACCGTTTTGCAATACCGGTCGACCTCATCCGTCTCGCGGCTGCGGTTTGCCACGCAACCGGCAAGTCTTACCTTGTAGTTCGCTGACTTTGCCTGCACGGCCGCGATGATCCGGTTCATCGCATAGATCGAATCAAAGTCATTTGCGGTGACGATCAACGCCCTGTCCGCATGCTGCAGCGGGGCGGCAAAGCCACCGCAGACCACATCCCCGAGGACGTCGAAAATGACAACGTCCGTGTCCTCCAGCATGTGATGTTGCTTGAGCAATTTGACAGTCTGGCCAACGACATAGCCGCCGCAGCCCGTGCCTGCCGGTGGTCCGCCAGCTTCGACGCATTTCACACCGTTAAATCCCTCAAAGACAAAATCTTCCGGGCGCAGTTCTTCGGCATGAAAATCAACGTCCTTCAGAATGTCGATCACCGTCGGCACAAGCGATCCGGTAAGTGTGAATGTTGAGTCATGCTTGGGATCGCAACCAATCTGAAGAACACGTTTACCAAGCATCGAGAAAGCCGCGCTCAGATTGGACGAGGTTGTGGATTTTCCGATCCCTCCCTTGCCATAGACAGAAAAGACCTTGGCCCCTTCAATCCGGGCGGTTTCGTCCTGATGGACCTGAACCGATCCTTCTCCGTCTAACCCTTTGAGATTAGGCACGTTATCCTTGGGGCTCATGCGAGCCTCCTTTCACATTCAACAGGGATGCCGCCATCACGGGATGGTGGGCGGGGCGATGTTCCGCAGGGACGAGCGACGATCAACATCCTCATTCGGCGGCCACTCCTTCCATTTGATCTTCCAAATTGTCTGCCGCGTCCTGCAACGCAGCGAGCGTTGCATCGTCCGGGGCCCAATAGTCGCGATCGCTGGCTTCCAGCAGGCGGTTTGCCATCCGGGCAGACGCCACCGGATTCAGATCCGCCAGCCGCTGCCGCATCGCGTCATCCAACACAAATGTCTCGCTAAGCCGTTGATAAACCCAGGGTTCTACTTCCCCCGTCGTGGCCGACCACCCCAGCGTATTGGTGATATGCGCCTCAATCTGGCGCACCCCCTCATGGCCATGCCGCAGCAGCCCCTCATAAAACTTTGGATTCAAAGACCGCGCCCGCGTCTCCAACGCGACCTGATCCTGCAACGTGCGCACCTTCGCCCCGCCGCAGGTCTGATCACCGATATAGACCGGGGCCGCCTCACCCTTGGCCCGCTTCACCGCACGCGATATGCCGCCAAGCGTGTCAAAGTAATGATCCACCGTGGTCACACCAAGTTCGACGGATTCCAGGTTCTGATAGGCCAGATCCACATCCTTCAGAGCCTTTTGCAGCAATGCGGGGTTTTGTGCGGCTTTCCCATCAACGCCGTAGGCAAATGACTTGCGCGCCTCATAGGCGTCGGCCAGCTCGTCCTCATCGCCAAAGGCAGAGCTGTCGATCAGCTGGTTGACGTTCGCGCCATAGGCCCCTTCGGCATTGGAAAAGACCCGGAGGGCTGCCGTTTCAAGATCGCAGCCCATGTCCTTTGCATAGGCGAGAGAGTGGTCGCGGATGTAATTCAATTCAGGCGGCTCGTCCGCTTGGGCGCATTTATACGCCGCCTCTGCCAGCATCCGGGTTTGGATCGGCAGCAAGTCTCTGAAAATGCCCGATAAAGTCATCACGACATCTATCCGGGGACGCCCCAATTCCTTAAGCGGGACAAGGTCTGCACCTGACAGCCGCCCGTATCCGTCAAACCGCGGGGTTGCGCCCATGAGCGCCAGCGCCTGACCGATAGGACCACCGTCGGTCTTGATGTTGTCCGACCCCCAGAGCACCAGCGCGACAGTGCGGGGAATCTTGTCGTGCGTTTGCAGCAGCAGGTCCGCTTGCCGGGCCCCCTCGGCCAACGCAAATACGGTGGGCATGCGGAAAGGGTCAAAGGCGTGAATGTTGCGCCCTGTTGGAATGATCTCGGGTGAACGGATCACATCGCCACCGGGCACCGGGGCGATGTAGCGGCCGGAAAGCGCGCGCATCAACGCGGGCAGCTCGTGGTCGTCAGCAAGCTGGGCCGCGGCCTTTTCTGCTGTTTCACCCGCAGGCATCAGGCGCCGCATATCAGCACGGGCTGCCGCCGACATCGGTTTGCCAACAATATGGAGCCCGTCAGGAATGAGCGCGCCTTCGGTTTCCTGCACCACCAGCCAAAGCCGATTCAGGTCGCGGGCATTGAGATCAACGGCGTTGGATTGATCGCGGATCAGCTGTTCGAGGTCTCCTCTCGCGGGATCATCGACGGACATATTGCGCCAACGGATCAGGCTGTCCTTGAGGTCGGTAAGACCTTTATAAAGACCGGCCTGCGTGAGCGGCGGAGTCAGGTGGCTGACCGTGATGGCCCCTGCCCGACGTTTTGCCAATGTCGCCTCTGACGGATTGTTGGCGGCATACAGGTAGATGTTGGGCAAGTTGCCCATCAGGCGGTCGGGCCAACATCCCGGACCGGCACCGGCCTGTTTACCGGGCATGAATTCCAATGCGCCATGCATCCCAAAATGCAGAACCGCATCAACCTTGGCCGTATTGCGAAGCCACAGATAAAATTGCGCAAAGGCATGGGTCGGGGCAAAGCCCTTTTCGAATAGCAACCGCATTGGGTCACCTTCGTAACCAAACGCGGGTTGCACACCGACGATCACATTGCCGAAACGCGCGCCCAGGACAAACACACCACGCCCGTCACTTTGATGGCGGCCCGGTGCAGCCCCCCAGACCGATTCAACTTCATCAAGCCAGGGCGTATGTGCCACAATGTCATCAGCGGAGACATGCGCTAAAACGTTGGCTTCTTGTCCGTATTGCCTCGCGCTCCCGTTCAGTACCGCATGTCGCAATGCATCAATGCTATCGGGGAGTGCGACCTGATACCCTTCGGCAGCCAGCGTCCTGAGTGTATTGTACAGCGATTCAAAAACACTGAGATAGGCGGCCGTTCCCACCGCGCCGGCATTTGGCGGAAAGCCATACAGGACCACCGCGACCGTCTTGTCCGCATTTTGGGCCCGGCGCAGCAGGGCCAGGCGAAGGGTTCTGTCGACCAACGCGTCAACCCGTTCAGGACAGGGGGCCATCGCCTTGATCTGGCCGCCAGCGGCACAGCCACGCCGACACCCGCTGCAGCCAGCCTCACCATGACGTCCCGCAAACACCGTCGGATTCGTTGCACCGTCGATTTCGGGCAGCGCAACAAGTATTGTCGTTTCCACCGGGCCAAGGCCCTGCGCATTATGCGCCCACTGATCAAGCGTTTGAAATTCCAGCGGCTGGGCCGCGATATAGGGCACATCCAACGACTTGAGCAGCGCAACCGCTGCATCGCTGTCGTTATAGGCCGGTCCGCCAACCAGCGAAAACCCGGTCAAAGACACCATCGCATCAATGTTTCCGGCAAAATAACTTTCGATTGCGGGCGTGCCATCCAAACCGCCAGCAAAAGCGGGAATAACGCGGACGCCCTTGCTCTCAAACGCGCGGATGACCGCATCGTAGTGCGCCGTGTCCGAGGCGAGGATATAGGAGCGCAGCATCAAAACGCCCACCGTCGCAGCTGGTGCGTCGGCGATGGGCAGTTCATTGATGTCCGAGGCAATATGGTGGTTTGGCAAATCCGGGTGATATAGTCCAACGTCGGGGTATGACACGGGCAGCTCTGCCGTGATTTCCTCCCAATCAGGACGATCTGCATAGCGCCCGATCAGAAAGCGTACCATGCTTTCGATATTGTCATCGGAGCCGCCCAGCCAATACTGCATACAAAGGAACCATGCACGTAGATCCTGCGCCTTTCCGGGGATCAGCCGTAATATTTTTGGCAACCGGCGCAGCATCTTCATCTGTTTGGCACCGGACTTTGCTGAGGGCTTGGCCGTACCACGCAGTTTTTTCATCAGTGCCATTGCGCCGCTGGCGGGCTTTGACATATCCAGATCGCCCATGCGCGTCAGCTTGACGATCTGACTGTCGGCGATCACGCCGACCATGGCATCACAATGGTCACGCCGTGCAACAAGGTCAGGCAGGATTGCTGCGATATGCTCTTCCAGAAAAAGAATATTGGCGATGACGATGTCGGCGCTGGCCACGGCCGCCTGTGCCGTCGCAAGTGCTGCGGGCGTTTCTGACCATTCTGCGGCGGCGTGCACGCTCAGCTCCAGCCCAGGGTAGTCTGCCGTCAGCCGGGGCAGGATCCGCATTGCGGGACCCGCAACATGGCGATCAAGCGTCACAATGACGACGCGATAGGGTTTATGGATCACCTCATCGCGCATAATGGGCCTTTGCCTCATAAAGCGTGTCGATTGATATCTCGGCAAGCCCACGATCAGTGGCAAAAGATTCGGTATTTCGGCGCGCTTTTCCCCGCACGAAGAACGGAATTTTCCGCAACTCTTGTTCAGCATCAAGGCGCCAAATCAATGCCTCGCCCGGCGCAGCCGGGACCGGCACAATTGCGGCGTCTCTGTTTGGTTGTTGCACCGCCTGATGCTGCCCACCGTGGTGGCTTGGCCCGGCTGCATCGTGGAATTCAAAGTCTTCGCGGAACATCGTCAGCAGGTGCTCCTCAAGCCCCATGACAAGCGGATGAACCAAGGTATCGAAAATGACGTTTGCGCCTTCGAACCCAACCTGCGGAGAATACCGGGCAGGGAAATCCTGCACGTGCACGGGCGCTGAGATGACGGCGCAGGGGATGCCAAGCCGTTTGCCAATGTGGCGTTCCATTTGGGTGCCCAGGATCATCTCTGGCGAGAGTTTTTCGATCGCGGCCTCGACCTCGAGGTAGTCGTCGGTAATCAATGCGGTGATGCCGAACGTGCGGGCAAGCGCCCGGATCGGCCGGGCCATTTCGCGGTTGTAGCAGCCGATGCCAACAACCTCGAACCCCATCTCGTCCCGCGCGATCCGGGCCTGCGCGGCGACATGTGTTCCATCGCCAAAAATAAACACGCGCTTGCCGGTCAGATAGGTGCTGTCAACGGACCGGGACCACCAGGGCAGGCGCAGACGACACGCGTCCGGGCGACAGGGCAACCCGGTGATCGCGGCCACCTCAGCCAGAAAATCGCGGGTCGCGCCAACACCAATCGGCACGACTTTGGTGAAGGTTTGTTTATGTGTCTGTTCCAGCCAGCGCGCCGCCGCCTCGCCAGTTTCCGGGCAAAGCAGGACATTAAAATGGGCGGCAGGCAGCAGCGCGATATCGCCAGGGGTCGCTCCGAACGGGGCCACGACGTTCACATCAATCCCGCAATCCGACAGCAGGCCGGTCAGCTCTTCGATATCGTCGCGGGCGCGAAACCCCAGCGCCGTCGGCCCTAGAATATTGCAGCTGACGCGCGCGGTCCGATCTTGCGTTTGCGCCAGCGTGCGCACAATTTGGTAGAAGGTTTCGTCTGCGCCAAAGTTTTCCTTGCGCGAATAGCTGGGCAGCTCAAGCGGGATGACGGGAATGTCCAATCCCATCGTTTCTGCCAGCCCCGCTGGGTCATCCTGAATCAATTCTGCGGTGCAGGACGCGCCAACGATGATGGCCTGCGGATTAAATCGGTCAACCGCGTCTCGGCAGGCCGTCTTGAACAGGGTTGCCGTGTCAGCACCAAGATCGCGGGCCTGAAAAGTTGTGTATGTCACTGGCGGGCGGTGGTCGCGCCGTTCGATCATAGTAAAAAGCAGATCGGCATATGTGTCGCCCTGCGGCGCGTGCAACACATAATGCAAACCCTTCATCGCCGTGGCGACACGCATCGCACCCACGTGCGGCGGTCCCTCATATGTCCAGACGGTCAACTTCATTCTGCCGCCTCCAGCCGCAGGCGCATCTTGCGGCGCAGCGGGCGGCTAAATAGCGCCGCAAGGTCGCCAGCCTGTTCGTAAAAGTGCACTGGCGTGAACACCAATTCGATCGCCCACTTCGTTGCAAGACCTTCGGCCTCAAGCGGGTTGGCAAGACCAAGACCGCAGACCGTCAGATCGGGTCTTGCTGCGCGTACGCGTTCAAGCTGCAGATCGACGTCCTGCCCTTCACTGATGTTCGGTCCCGCAGACAACAGGTCAAGGTCGGGACCATGCAGCGCGTCGTGAATATAGGGCGATCCGACCTCAACCGCGGTCATGCCGCATTCCCGCGTCAGGAACCGCGCTAGCGGAATCTCCAATTGGCTGTCGGGAAAGAAAAAGACCGATTTGCCATCAAGAACGTCAGCAGCCTGGGCAATGGCCTTTCGCGCGCGGGCACGTGGCGCTGCCGTTGCCTGATCAAAGACGTCTTCGGGGACTGCAAATTCTGCCGCAATCGCCTGCAACCAGGCAGTTGTCCCTTCTTCGCCAAACGGAAAGGGAGCGGATATATGGTGCGCGCCACGCCGCTCTAGCGCGGCATGCGTGTCGCCAAGAAACGGTTGGGTCAGGGCAAACACCGTGTTTGCCCCTATCGCGGTGGTGTCATCTATTCGGCGGGCTGGCAGCAGCCGGATATTGTCGATCCCCATCTCCGACAAAAGCGCCACCATCTGGTCTTCGACAACATCGGGAAGCGCACCGACAAGTAGCAACTCACGCGCATCGGTTTCCTTAAGCGCTGGCACCATCGCCGCAAGGCAGGCGTCCTCGCCCTGTGTAAACGTTGTTTCGATGCCCGACCCGGAATAGTTCAACACGCGGACATGGGGCGCGTGGACCTGCGTGAGACGTTCCGCCGCACGGGCAAGATCAATCTTGATCACTTCGGATGGGCAGGACCCGACAAGGAACAGCTGGCGGATGTCAGGTCGACGCGCCAGCAGCCGTGCAACTTCGCGGTCAAGCTCGTCATGGGCGTCTGCCATCCCTGCCAGATCGGTTTCTTCCAGAATTGCAGTGCCGAACCGCGGTTCTGCAAAAATCATCACCCCGGCGGCGGATTGCAGCAGATGTGCGCAGGTTCGTGACCCAACAACGAGGAAGAACGCATCCTGCATCTTGCGGTGCAGCCAGATGATTCCCGTCAGCCCGCAGAAAACTTCGCGCTGCCCACGCTCTTTCAGGACGGGGGTAGAGCGGCATCCACTGGCCGGTGGTGGCGTCAGGTCCTTCATGTCACCACGTCCAATCGGGCGCGGCGCAGCTTAAGCACGAATTGACCAGCATTGATGACATAAGCTGCATAGGCAGCCAGTGCCAAAACCATCAGCGCCTGCGGCGTCATGCTGGTGGCAAAAAGTGCCCAGATATAGGCGGCATGCAGCCCGATAACGGCAAAGCTAAAGACGTCTTCCCAAAAGAAGGCGTCTGCGAAAAGGTATTGACCGAAAACGACTTTTTCCCAGATCGCCCCGGTGATCATGATCAGGAACAGGACGCCGGTCTTGAGCACGACAGACCAGGTGGCGATTTCGTAACCGGACCCCGAAATCAGGTAACGCAACACAAGAATGAGTGAGACGGCGAAGACCGCAAACTGCGCGGGGGCAAGCACGCCCTGAACCAGCGTCCAGCGGGTGGAATCGCGACGCGCACGCTGCGCGGCGGTATAAAGCGGAACGCCCCCCCTGCGGTCAGTCCCCTCTTCGCTGATCGCCGACATGTCAATCCTTCCTGACAGAGTATGGATCAAGACTAGGTGTCAATTGGCTGATATGTCAACTATATGTTACATTCTGATGATCAACCGCGAAAACCCAAAGTTGCGGCCAGAGTTACAAATTGTGCTTTAATTTCAGTATCTAATGCCACATCCAGCAACCCGGTCTTGGTGATGTGTCAATTTTCTTTGACAATAATGATAGCAAACCTAACAATAGGGTCGTCCAGACCTGACAGCCCTGTCGGTCACCAGCGCGGGGAATGCGGAATGCCCGATGACTGCAGATATGAAGCAACAGCGCAGATTGACCTTGGCGATCGACTGATTGTTGCAGATCAGCCCCTCGCGCCGGGGTTTGAGGTTTCGCCAAGCCACATCAGCCGTTTGAAATCCGCCGCACTCAACCCCGATCGCGATGCTGGGCTACGGGCGCTGTCTGCGCTGCGCGAGAATGGGATCCGGGATGAGGATATCGCAGATCACTATATTCCCGCGGTCGCGCGTGACATGGGTGAGGCATGGTGCAGCGACAACATGAGCTTTGCTGCTGTCACCATTGGCGCATCGCGTCTGCAGTCTTGGCTGCGCGAGCTGGGCCCCGAATGGACTGGCGACACCAACTCAACGCCTGATGCGCCTATGGTGATCCTGGTGGTGGCAGACCACATCCACCACACGCTGGGTGCGATGGTGCTTGCCGGGCAGCTCAGGCGCCGTGGCATTTCTGTACGCCTCATGCTGAACACGCGACCAAAGGAAATTACCCAAAGATTGTGCAACACGTCTTGCGATGCGCTATTCATTTCTGCCAGCCAAGGAGAGACTCTTGAAAGCCTGCGCAAAATCGTGGACTCTGTGCGACATAGTGCCGCTGCCGGCCTTCCGGTGGTTATCGGCGGCACGATCCTGACGGATGAACCTGCCATTCTGGCCCTGACGGGGGCCAATTTTGCGACCAATGACCCTGACGAGGCCCTCGCGCTTTGCGGACTAGTGGAAAAACCTAAAATCAGGCCACGGCCAAAGCGAGGATGATGAATGAAGAGCCAGATGCATCAGCAAAGAATACGCCGATGACAACAGGTGGCACAAAGTACTGGAATTCCGGTGCGATCCCACTGATTGCGCCCGATATTCTGGGGAACATTATCACCGAAATCGCAGACATCGGAATCGCAATTGACGCCACTGGGGTTGTGCTGTCGGTTTTGGTAAATCCGAACTATGATGCGTTTGACAAGCTCGACAGCCTCGAAAGCAAGGACATCCGCACGGCCCTGACCGTCGAAAGCGTTTCGAAATTTGACGAGCGCCTAGCGACATTTCTGGACAACCCCGCAAATGCCCGCCCAATTGAGCTGAACCATGCGAACACCGTCACGCGCTGGGAATTTCCGGTGCGTTACAGCTTTCACACCATCGGGCCAGATGACACAATTTTGATGCTTGGCCGCGACTTACGCCCGATCGCAGACATGCAGCAACAGCTGGTCAAGGCGCAAATGTCGCTGGAACGCGACTATGAGGCCCAGCGCGAATTCGAAACCCGCTTCCGCGTTTTGATGGAAAACACATCAGATGCGATTGTGCTGGTCGCGATGCAGTCAGGCAAGGTCACGGACAGCAACAGCCGGGCCGCTGCCCTGCTGGGACGGTCACGCGACATGCTGATTGGGTCGAACTTTTCCGATGCCTTCGAAAAACGCAAACGCGGCGATCTGCTGGACAGGCTGTCAGCCCATGCCCTGGAGGACACCGACGCGGATTTCCCGGCACTGGTTCAGCACACATCCGGCCCGGTCAATCTTCATCCGACAGCCTTTCGGGTTGCCGGCGAACGTCTGATATTGTGCCGCATCACGCCGGTTGAACCGGGTGAGTCAGGGCATGACCAGCTGGGCGAAAATCTGAAGGGCCTGTATCAACGTGGCCCCGATGCCATCGTCTTTACCAATGTCGAAGGTGTTGTGCTGTCAGCCAATGATGGTTTTTTGCACCTTTTGGGCAGTGTTCATGAGGCTGGCGTCAAAGGGACAAGTCTTGCGGACTTTTTGCAGCGCGGCTCTGTTGACCTGAAGGTCATGACAGAAAACGCAAGCCGCGCCGGCAAGATGCGCATGTATGAAACCAAGATCGCGGGCGCATACGGAAGCCCGCGCAGTGTGGCTGCAGCAGTCACTGCGTTTCAGGCAGGATCCGAAACCGTGTTTGCATTCGTGATGCGCGAAGCAGCGCAAAGTGAACCGATGCAGATAGGCGATCCGGCAGGCGACGGTATGCAATCCGTGATGGAGCTTGTTGGCAGTGCAACGCTCAAGGATATTGTGGCCGAGACAACCAACGTTGTTGAGAAGATGTGCATCGAAACCGCAATTGAATTGACGATGAACAATCGCGTGGCCGCCGCGGAAATGTTGGGCCTGTCCCGCCAGTCCCTTTACGTGAAACTGCGCAAGTTTGGCATACTGAGCCGCGACACCGATTCCTAGACCTTAGTGATCGTTGTGATCGGGATCGGCGGGGGTCTGAACGCGAAAGACGATATCAAGTCGACCAGCGTTTTCAAACACCATGACGGCCGGAAATTCATCGCCCTCTTCCAGCACGATGTCTTTCAGCCCCATGAACATCACGTGTTTGCCGCCAGGGACAAATTCCACCGTTTCTCCGGGCGCAATGTCCACAGACATCAGATGTTCCATCTTCATGACGTCGCCATCCTTGATTGACTCATGCAACATCACGCGCGGGAAATCCGCCTCGATCGCAAGCAGCTTTTCAGGGGCGTCGCCGGTATTGGTGATCGTCAGATAGCCTGCGCTTGTGGGCGCGATAGAAGTGGCAGTCCGCGCGACAGGATCTGCAACGGTCAGATCCGCTATCGCGTAGTCCTGCGCAGCAACTGGTGAGGCAAGAACGCTCAACAAGACAATTAATGATCGAAACATGCGAACCTCGTTCTATTTGATTGTTGGTGATGATCTACGCCCGCGACAAAAGACCCGCCAGCCCAAATTGCCGCAATGCGGCATTTCTCGCCGAAGTTTGCAGGTGACACGGATCATTGCTCTGGCATAGTGCAACACTCCCCGGTGAACCGGGATCGACTTTCTGGGAGGATATCATGCATACATTCAAAAAGGCCGCTGTTGCGGCCGCAGCCATGTCTGTCGCCATGTTCGGCAGCGCAAAAGCAGAAGAGGCCGACTACATTCTGGCCACCGCTTCAACGGGCGGAACATATTACCCCGTTGGCGTGGCGCTGGCGACTTTGGTCAAAGTCAAATTGCAACCCGGCGAGAGTATTGGCATGTCCGCCATCAGTTCTGCCGGATCGGGTGAAAATGTGCGCCTGCTGCGCGAAGGCGAAGCTCAGTTCGGAATCATGCAAGGCCTTTACGGCTTTTACGCAGCCTCTGGGACCGGCCCGCTAGAGGAAGCTGGACCACAGGAAAATCTGCGCTCTGTCACTATGCTTTGGCAAAACGTCGAGCATTTTATCGTCGCCTCTGATGCGGCAACCACCGGCACGGTTGAAGACCTCGTTGCGCTCAAGGGTGAGGCAATGGCCTTGGGCCGGCAAAACTCCGGGACGATTGGGTCGAACGCAACGATATTGTCCGGTTTTGGAATCGACATTGAATCTGACTACGAGCTTGTTTTTGGCGGTTACGGGCCATCTGCCGAAGCACTGCAAAACGGTCAGGTCAAAGGGATCGGTACACCCGCAGGTGTGCCAGTTGGCGCGGTCAGCCAACTGATGGCTGCGGCTGGTGACAGCGTGACATTGCTGAACTTCACAGAAGATCAGATGGCAATGGCCGATGGCGGCAAAGGGCTCTGGACACCCTATACAATCGCCGCGGGCACCTACCCGGGACAAGACGCAGATGTGCAGACAATAGCGCAGCCCAACTTCCTCGCGACCAGCGCGGATGTGTCTGAAGAAAACGTCTATCTGATCACCAAGACGGTTTACGAAAATCTGCCATTCCTGCAGGCAATTCACCCGGCTACAAAGGCAATGGCGATCGAGCGCGCAATCGCAGGGCTTCCGCTGCCGCTGCATCCCGGCGCTGCGCGGTATTACAAAGAAGTTGGTGTCGACATTCCTGACCACCTGATGGCGGAATGATGAATGTGCCCCGGCCACAAAGGCCGGGGCAGACGACTTGCGAGGGGCCGCAATGACGGATGAGCCGGACACAGACGCACCAACCCGGTCGCCCGTCGCGCCGTGGACGATGATGCTGACGGCATTTTGTGCGCTGGTAGCGCTGGCCCATCTTTATGTCGCAATCGACCCGATCATTTCCGAAACTGCCCGCAACGCCTACCACTTTGCGGTTTTTGCCTTTCTGGCCTGCGTATTTTATCCGCTGATCGGTAAGCGCGGGACGGCCAGCAAGCCGCTCTTGTTCTTTGATGTGGCTTTTGGTGTGATGATTGCGATCTCGGCGGTTTGGCTCGTCTCTGCAGAAAACGCAATCTATGACCGCGGCGTCAAACTCGCACCGCTGGATTGGATTGCAACGATCATCTGCGTGGTGGGCGCAATAGATTTGACCCGGCGGTTGACTGGATGGATTATCCCGACGCTGATCGTGCTGGCGCTGACATATGTCGGATTCTGGGGGCAATTCGTTGGTGGTGTCTTCCGCTTTCCAGGGCTGTCTTGGGAAACGGTCGCTTTCCGGTCGATCTTTGGCGACGACGCGATGTTCGGTTCCATCGCGCGGATTTCGTCGACCTATGTTTTCCTGTTCATCATTTTTGGCGCTTTCCTGCTACGTTCGGGGGCAGGGGAATTTGTAATTGACCTTGCCCGCGCAATCGCCGGGAAATTGGTTGGTGGACCCGGCATCGTTGCGGTCATCGCGTCGGGTCTGACCGGAACGATTTCTGGCTCTGCCGTTGCCAATACGGCCTCGACCGGGGTAATCACCATCCCGTTGATGAAAAAGGCTGGCTTCCATCCGAAATTCGCAGGCGGGGTCGAGGCTGCATCCTCAACCGGAGGGCAACTTATGCCGCCGATCATGGGGGCCGGGGCCTTTGTCATGGCCGCCTTTACCCAGATTCCATATGAAAACATCGTTGCCGCCGCCGCCCTGCCCGCGCTGCTATATTTTCTGTCTGTGGCGTTCTTTGTACGGATCGAGGCCAAGCGGCTTGACCTGCCACCGATGGAAAGCAACGGCCAAACCCTGTGGACAGCGTTTCGCAAAGGCGGGGCCAGCTTTGTCTTTCCCATTGCGCTGCTGATCGGGCTGCTGGTGTCGGGATATACGCCAACTTATGCTGCCGTCTTTGGTATCATCGCGGTGGTCGCATCCAGTTGGCTGACGCAAAACCCGATGGGACCAAAAGCCGTGATCGAAGCCTTGGCGATGGGCACAAAGGGTATGATCCTGACAGCCGTGCTGCTTTGTTCGGTTGGCCTGATCGTCAACGTGATTGCCACTGCAGGCGTTGGCAATACGTTCAGTCTGATGATCGCGGAATGGGCTGGCGGGAATATCCTGCTGGCCATCGTGCTGATCGCCTTGGCGTCCCTGATCCTTGGCATGGGGCTGCCGGTGACTGCCGCCTACATCGTTCTGGCCACATTGTCTGCGCCCGCACTGGCCGGATTGATCGCGGATCAGTTTGTGATTGACGCATTGACCAATGGCGCGTTGAACGACAGCGCGCGCGCTGTGCTGATGTTGGCGGCGCCCGAAACGATGGAGGCCATCCTGGCCCCGATGCCGCGCAGTGATGCCAGCGCACTGGTTGCCGGCCTCCCGCTTGAGGTCGCCAGCCCTCTGCGCAATCTTACCGTAACACCAGAGGCGGCGCTGACCGCCTTGTTGTCAGCGCATATGATCATTTTCTGGCTGAGCCAGGACAGCAACGTAACGCCGCCTGTGGCCTTGGCCGCTTTTACCGCTGCCGCGATTGCAAAAGCGCCCGCAATGGCCACAGGTTTCGCCAGTTGGAAACTTGCAAAGGGGCTTTATATCGTGCCCGTCCTTTTTGCCTATACGCCGCTTCTGTCTGATGACTGGGGCGCGGTTCTGACCGTGTTTGGTTTTGCCGTTGTCGGAATATATGCGCTGGCCGCGGGCCTGCAGGGCTGCATGGAAAGCCCGACCGGGTTGGGTGTTCGCGCCCTGTTACTGCTTGCCGGCGTTGCCTGTATCTGGCCGGGCAATCTGTGGCTGAATCTGGCGGGTGCCGTTACGACGCTTGCTTTGCTGGCGTTCAACCTTTCCTCGGCCCGCACACCGCAGGCCGCAACCTGACACGAGCAACCGATCATATGAGTGTCGAAATCGACGCGCTGCTGGACTACGCGGTCCCGCAGCCCTGTGTTCTGCTGCTGCAAATCGTGGCGCAATCCGGGTCAGATCAGACCGTTGACGGCAGTCTGACCCTATCCGCGCACAAGGATCACAGCGTTGCGCCGGGGGATAATGGCGGCGGGCAGCGAATCTGGCTGACTGCGACCGGCGATTTTCGCGCGCGTTACAAGGCTACCGCGCTGGTCTCGCGCACGCGCCCGGTGCTGGACGGTCTTGCTGCCACCCCCCTTCACGCGCTTCCGCCGGATGTGATCCCCTATCTGATGTCGTCGCGCTATTGCTTTGCCGATGCCTTGGGGGAATTCCTGTATCGGTTCAGTTACATGACGGGCGGCACACTGGTGCAGGCGCTGTCCGATTGGTGTCGCACGGAACTGACCTACGACATTTTTGCCAGCGATCCGCAGACCACAAGCCTTGATACATTTCACAGCCGCCGGGGCGTCTGCCGCGATTTCGCGCACCTGCTGATTACCATGTGCCGGTCCTCGGCAATCCCGGCGCGCATGGTCAGCGTCTATAGTCCCGATGCGACGCCGCAGGACTTTCACGCCGTTGCCGAGGTGTTTCTGGATGGCCAGTGGCACCTGATTGACCCGACCGGCATGACGACGGCAGACCGCATGGTCCGCATTTGCGTCGGTCGCGACGCGGCCGAGGTGGCCTTCCTGACCTCCTTTGGGCTGATCACGCTGAAAAATCAGGTAGTTAACGTGCGGGACAAGCCCTGAGTTCGCAATCTGGTTGCTGTCTCGGCGAATCCCCCTATGGTTAACTTCATGACAGATGAAAGTAGCCATTTCGACGAAATGAGACTGGACGCCAGCGCAGTCCGCGATCCCTACAAGAATTATCACGATTGGTTTTCAGACCAAAATCCCACACGTCTCAGGCAAAAGCACAAAGAGGCGGAAGCCTTTTTTCGCCGCACCGGGATTACCTTCAACGTCTATGGTCAGTCCGAGGCGCAGGAAAGGCTTATTCCGTTTGATCTGGTGCCCCGGATCATCGCCAATCGCGAGTGGACAAAACTGTCTCGTGGCATTGAACAACGGGTCCGTGCGATCAACGCATTTCTGCACGATATCTATAACGGCCAAGAAATTCTGAAGTCCGGGCGGGTTCCGCGGGAATTGATCGCGCAGAATGACGCCTTCTTGCCGCAAATGATGGGGTTCACCCCACCTGGCGGCGTCTACACGCACATCGTCGGAACCGATATCGTTCGCACCGGCGAAGATGATTTCTTTGTCCTGGAAGATAACGCACGAACCCCCTCCGGTGTGAGCTATATGCTCGAAAACCGCGAAACCATGCTACAGATGTTCCCCGAGCTGTTCAGCAAGATCAAAGTACAGCGGGTTAACGACTACCCCAAGAATCTGCGCCGTTCGCTGGGCGAAGCAGCACCAAGCACTTGCGAAGGCAAGCCGCGTGTCGCGGTGCTGACCCCCGGCATGTATAATTCGGCCTATTACGAACACAGCTTTCTTGCCGATCAGATGGGGGCAGAACTGGTTGAGGGTCATGATCTGCGTGTCATTGATGGCCATATCGCGATGCGGACGACACAGGGGTACAAGCGCATTGATGTGCTGTATCGCCGTGTAGATGACGAATTCCTTGACCCGCTGTCGTTCAATCCGACGTCCATGTTGGGTGTGCCGGGGATCATGGATGTCTACCGCGCTGGCAATATCACGATTGCCAATGCCCCGGGCACCGGGGTCGCGGACGACAAGGCAATTTACAGCTATATGCCCGACATCGTTGAATTCTATACCGGCGAAAAGGCAATCCTGAAGAACGTCGAAACCTTTCGGTGCTCTGAACCCGATAGTCTTTCCTATGTGCTTGATAACCTTGCTGATCTGGTTGTCAAAGAGGTGCACGGTTCTGGCGGGTATGGGATGCTGGTTGGCCCTGCGGCCTCCAAAAAGGAACTCAGGGACTTTGCCGACAAGCTGAAAGCGAGGCCGGGCAATTACATCGCCCAGCCGACCCTGTCCCTATCCACGGTACCGATTTTTGTGAAAAACGGCCTGGCACCGCGCCACGTGGACCTGCGCCCATTTGTGCTGGTATCGCCAAACGAGGTGAACATCGCGCCCGGCGGTCTGACCCGCGTCGCGTTGAAAGCCGGTAGCCTGGTGGTCAATTCGTCCCAAGGCGGCGGCACAAAAGACACCTGGGTACTGGAGGACTGACATGCTGGGAAAAACTGCAGGCGGCCTTTACTGGATGTTCCGGTTTCTGGAACGGGCAGAGCATACTGCACGCCTTGTCGAGGCCGGTTTTCGCATCGCGCTGACCCGCTCGACCGATGCCGAAAGTGAATGGAAATCGGTTGTTACAACCTCAGGTCAGTTGAACGGCTATTTGGCGCGCCATGGCACGTTTAATGCCGGGGACGTTGTTGATTACCTGCTGCGGGACACAGAGAACCCGTCGTCGGTCCTGTCGGTGACCAAAGCGGCCCGTGACAATGCCCGGCTGGTGCGCACCGCGCTTACGACCGAGGTGTGGACCGCTGTCAATGAAAGCTGGATGACGACAAAGGCACTGATAGACAGGCCGATCCGTGAAACAGAATTGCCGGCGGTGCTCGACACGATCCGCCAGCAATCAGCGTTGGTACGGGGTGCCCTGCATGGCACAATGCTGCGCAATGATATCTATGATTTCGCACGCATTGGCACGTTTATCGAAAGGGCGGACAGCACCGCCCGGATCATTGATGTGAAGTATTACACGCTGCTGCCATCGACCAGTTTTGTCGGTTCGCGACTGGACAACGTGCAGTGGGAAACGATCCTCAGGTCGGTTTCGGCGCATCGCGCGTTTCGCTGGCTCGACGAAGAGGAAATGAATGCCGCCGCGATTGCAAAGTTCCTGATCCTCGACCGCCGTTTGCCGCGCTCGTTGATCTTTAGTGTTGGGCAGATGACGGAGAACCTGAATTATCTGGCCGAGACTTACGGGGAGCGGATGATCTGTACCGATCTGGCCACAGAAATGCGCGCGCGTCTGGCAAATCGCGACATCAATTCGATCTTTGAAGAAGGCTTGCACCAGTTCATTAGCGGTTTCCTGCGGGACAACAATGCGCTGGGGCTTCAAATTGAACGCGATTACCGGTTTGTGGGGTAGGACATGGAACTCAAGATCACCCACACAACGACCTATAGCTACAACGAGCCGGTCAAATATGCATTGCAACAAGCCCGGTTGCGCCCCCTAAGCGACCGCCAACAAACCGTGCAGGAGTGGACGCTGGACATAACCGGCGCCCGGGTCGAAGCAAGCTATCGCGATCACCACGGCAATCAAACCGACCTGATTTCTGCGGAGCGGGCAACAACCGAGGTTGTCATAACCGCCCGCGGGATCGTGCAGACGGCCGACACTGCCGGGGTGCTTGGCAAAGTCTATGGTGCCGCGCCGCTTTGGTATTTTTGCCAACCCTCTGAACAGACGAAGCCGGGCAACAAGATCAAGGCATTGGCGGGTCTGATCAAGAGCACGGACGACCCGCTAGACGACTTGCATCATCTGTCTGCAGAGATTCTCAATGCATTGCCCTACCAGATTGGCGTCACGGCGCCGAAAACCACCGCAGAAGAAGCCCTGGCAGGCGACGGCGGCGTTTGTCAGGATCATGCACAGATCATGGTCGCAGCCGCGCGGCAGGCTGGTCTGCCAGCGCGCTATGTCTCTGGCTACCTGATGATGAACGACCGTGTCGATCAGGACGCCAGCCATGCCTGGGCAGAGGTGCACCTTGATTCGATCGGCTGGGTGGGGTTTGACGTTTCAAACGGGATTTGCCCGGATGAGCGATACGTTCGGATCGCGACCGGGCGGGACGCAAGGGATGCTGCACCGCTGTCAGGCATGCGAATAGGCAAGGCAGACGAATCGATGATTGTGTCGCTGCAGGTGCAACAGTAAAAGCGGTTCACGACTGCACCTGATTGGAACCACCCTATGACCTATTGCGTTGCCCTGCGACTGAACAAAGGCCTTGTCTTTATGTCAGACACCCGCACCAACGCTGGCGTCGATAATTTTTCAATGGCGCGCAAGATGTTCACCTGGACGGTCCCGGGCGAACGGTCGATTACGATCATGACGGCGGGCAATCTGGCGACAACGCAGGCGCTGATCTCGGTAATCGAAGAACGCTCTAAGGTGCCCGATGACCGTGATCCGACGATTCTGCGCGTTCCCACCATGTTTCAGGTTGCACGGTTGGTGGGAAAGACCCTGAAAGAGGTCATCACCGAAAGCGGCGGTGAGGGGCCGACCTCTGACGCGAAGTTCCGCGCCACCGTGATCGTTGGCGGACAGATCAACGGCGGTGAGCCGACGTTGTTTCTGGTCTATCCCGAAGGCAACTTTGTTGAGATCAGCACGGATGCCCCCTTCTTTCAGATCGGCGAAACCAAATACGGGAAGCCAATTCTGGTTCGCGCATACGATCCCGAAATGTCGTTTGAGGACGCGGTCAAACTGCTGATGGTGTCGTTTGATTCAACATTGAAGGCCAATCTGTCAGTCGGGCTGCCTTTTGATGTGCTGATCTATGAAAATGGATCGCTTGATGGTCCTTGGCAATCGCGGATTGAACCGGACAATCCCTACTATCAGTCGATTTCGACCGGCTGGGGTGAAGCACTACGTGAGGCGTTTGAATCACTGCCGGCGTTTGAACGCTAAACGCCCTATGGTTGTGCAAATTTTTCGCGCACACTAGCCCTGCAAATCGTTTTGGGATAGTTTGCGAAGCTAATGCCCAACTGGACACGACATTCTCATGGCTGCTCGCGATTTGACGGATTCGATTCTTAAACCCCAACCACTGATTATCGGGATTGGTGCCTCTGCCGGTGGGCTCGAAGCATTGCAGGACTTTTTGGCCAACCTGCCGGAAAATCACCAATACGCCATTGTTATTGTTCAACATCTTGATCCGGACCACGACAGTCTGTTGTCGTCACTCCTGTCCAAGCGGACAAAAACGCCAGTCCATACCGCTAATGAGGGCGTCAAGGTCGAACCCGGCAATATCTACCTGATCGCTCCGGGCGATTCACTGACGGTGTCAGAAGGTGTTTTGCACACCGAAGACTTTGCCAAACCGCGTGGGCGCCGACGTCCGATTGATCAGTTCTTTGAATCGCTGGCAGACAACTCAGGGTCGAACGCCGTCGCGGTCATTTTGTCCGGAACCGGAAGTGATGGCAGCAATGGGATCCGCGCCATCAAGGAACAGGGCGGCCTGGTTTTTGTGCAAGACCCCGAGCAGGCGAAATATGACGGCATGCCGCGCAGCGCGATCGAAACCGGCGCCCATGATCTGGTCTTGCCGGTGGGTGAAATGGTCGACGTACTCAAGGATTACTTCAATCACCTTGGGGGGCTGGCACCGGCCAACCTGACCGACGCACAGTTTATCGAACGCGCCATGAAACACGTCCGCTATCGGACGGGGCATGATTTTCGCCATTACAAGCCAGCGACCCTGCTCCGCCGGATTGCGGTGCGGATGTCTGTGCTTGGGGTGACGCAGCCCAATGACTATCTCAAGCGGTTGATCGAAACCCCGACAGAGGTGAACCGCCTGTTTCGGGACATTCTGATCAACGTCACCAGTTTTTTTCGCGATCCTGCGACTTTTGAACTGCTGGAAGAACAGGTCATCCCGCGCATTCTGGAAGAGGGCGATCCCGACAAGGAGGTGCGCGTCTGGGTTCCCGGCTGTTCGACCGGGCAAGAGGCATACACGATTGCGATGCTACTTGCGGACGCGGTTGAGCGGCTTGATGTTTCGCGCAAGATTTCGATTTTTGGTACGGATATCGACGATGACGCGCTGCGTATTGCGCGGCTTGGCGTATATCCCAATTCCGCCGGCGATGAGGTGCCTGAAAACCTGCTGCACAAGTACTTCAACTGGCGCCCTGACGGTTTTGAGGTCACGTCAAAGCTGCGGGATATGGTGCGGTTTTCAAATCAGAGCATAATCAAGGACCCGCCGTTTTCGCGGTTGGACCTCGTATCCTGCCGCAACGTGTTGATCTATTTCGACAATGAGCTTCAGGACGTGTCGATGCAGGTGTTCCAGTATGGACTGCGCGAAAACGGGTATTTGCTGCTTGGTTCCAGTGAAAGCCCGGGTCTGGTGAATGAATTTTTTGACGAGGTGTCGCACAAGCACCGCCTGTTCAAGCGACGTCCCGGTCAGGCTGCGCGCCTGGATCTCAATGGCCCGACCCGGCCAAGCCTGAAACGCCGCGCATTTGAACCCGAAGGCACGCCGAACGAAACAATCCCCTACGCAGAACATTTGTTGTCCGACTTCATGCCGCCCTATCTGGTGTTGAGCCATACCAACGAATTGCTGTTCGCGTCGGATCATGCCGCAAAATACCTGCAACTGCGCCCCGGTCGACCGCAGCTTGAGTTGATCAAGCTGATGCGTCCTGAGCTAAGCACAGCCGTGCGCCGCGTTCTCAACCGCAAATTGGCGCCAAATGAAACCATCCTGCAAGAATTTCAGGGCGAGTTGGGCGGCGAGACTGTCCGCATCAGGATCAGCCGGAAAAACCTGCCCGATGAACAACAGTTGCTCGTGTTCCAGGATCTCTTGATGCCAATTGAGGTTGAAGAGGATGAACACGCACTATCGATCATAAGCCCGCCAACCGAGTATATTCAGGAACTTGAGGTGGAACTGGACGAGGCGCGGCAAACGATCCGCACAACTGTCGAAGAACTTGAGACATCAAACGAAGAGCTAAAAAGCTCAAACGAAGAAATGATGTCGATGAACGAAGAATTGCGCTCTGCCAACGAAGAGCTGACCACCACCAATGACGAGCTGAACAACAAGATCGCCGAGGTGCGTGAAATCAATGGCGATTTGCAAAACCTGATCAGTTCAACCCAGATCGCAACAGTGTTCCTTGATGACGACCTGAATTTGCGCAGCTTCACGTCAGAAGCCCAGCAAATGTTCCGTTTTGTGAAGGCAGATCAAGGGCGACGCATTGATGATATCGGCACCGATCTGGATATTCGTGCGCTGATGGCCGATTGCCGTAAGGTTGCAGGCAATGGTCAGGTGATTGAAACGGAATACCAGACCACCGAAACTCAGGACATCTACAAGGCGCGGATCGTGCCCTATCGTTCTGATGATGAGCTGACTGGCGGTGTGGTCTTTACCCTTGTGGACATCACTGAAATTCGCCGCCTCGCGATAGAGGCGGAACACCAGCGGCAACTTGCCCTCGATCACCTTGCTGAAATCAACGAACTTTACGACATCAGCCCGCAGGCGATGGCGCTGTTTTCGCATGAAATGGTTTATGTGCGCGCGAATGCCCGGCTTGCCGAAATCAATGGTCTGAAACCAAAGGACATGATCGGGAAGCATATTGAAGATGTCGTACCCGACATTGACGACCAAATCCTGCCACCGGTGCGTCAGGTCTTTGATACCGGACGCAAGATCGAGAATTTGAGGGTCGTTGGCCATAGCGCGCGCAATCCCAATGACGAACGGGTTTGGGAAACCGACTATTATCCGGTCCGTGTGGGCGACACGATCCGGGGCGTTGGATTTAACGTCCGCGACATCACTGAACACGCGCGCATGTCGTTTGAACTGCGCCGTGTGATGCAGGAACTGCAGCATCGGGTGAAAAATATGCTGGCCAATGTGCTGGCGCTGGTGTCCCGCGCAAGCCGAGACGCCACAGCAGACAAGGAAATCTTTCAGGCGCTGTCCAAACGGATCAACGCATTGGCGCAGACTCACAAGCTTTTGACCCAGTCTAACTGGAGTTCAGCCAGTCTTCACGATCTACTTGGGCCCGAATTGCTTGAGGTGTATGGCGAGGATCGCACGACGCTCAAAGGCCCGCGGATCGAAGTCAACGCCCGTGCCGCGCTGTCCTTGGGAATGGCAATTCACGAACTTGCAACCAACGCTGCCAAATACGGCAGCTTCTCCGTGCCCGAAGGGCATGTGTCACTGTCATGGGTCCGTCAGGATGACGGCGACGACGACGTCTACATTTTCACATGGAAGGAAACCAAAGGACCTGCGCCAAGCGTGGAAACGCCGGATGGTTTTGGCGGCCAGCTTATCCGATCGACGATCGAAGGCAGTTTGGGCGGCAAAGTTGATTTAAGACTGGAGAAGACGGGCCTGATTTGTGTAATGACACTGCCAGCGACAACCCTAATTGAGATTCCGCATGACACGATCTTCGACACCCTCGCGACCTAAAGTTCTGTATGTTGAAGATGAAGTCATTGTCGCCCTCGACGTGGCTGACGGATTGGCGCTTGATCTTGGTTATGAGGTCAGCATGGCGCACAATCTGACAACGGCGTTTGAGATGACAAAGACCATCGCCTTTGACTATGCCTTGCTGGATCTGAACCTTGGCCACGGGGAACGCAGTATCACGCTCGGGGAAATGCTGGCAAAGAAGGGCACGCATGTCGTCTTTGCATCAGGCTACAACCGCGAAGAGATCAATGAGATCGCGGATTATCTGATGATCGAAAAGCCGTTTCAGATTGAGGACGTCGCGCGCGCGTTCAAATCCAAGGGGCAATACTGATCAGCAGGCTTTCACGCCCATGCGAATTAGGTCAGCGCCCGCGATGCGGTGCACGCCATGCAGGGTGTTGCGCGCTTCGGCAAGATACCATGCCTTGAGCGGTTCGGGATAATAATGTGCGATGACACGACTTGTGTGATCAAACGCTGCCTTTTCCATCGGGCGACCGTTCAGGCTTGGCCCGTGAAAACCAAATGTCGTGTTTGGCGATATGCAGGCTTGCGGCAGGCCAATCAGCATCGTGCAGGTCGAATAGCAAATTTCGCCGGTGATCCGTACGGTTTGACCGCTTGCCCTGAGATTGCGTAGTTCGATCAAACGATCCCGCACATATCCACCACGGTCATTGCCAATGACAACCGAACCGTCAGCCAGGGACATCTGCGCTGTCACCGGCGTCGATTCCAGCACCATCACGATGGCAAACCCAAGGTATTTAATGATGCGCACAGCGCGCCTGTACTGTCTATTCATGCCTCAACCCAATTACCTGAAGATCGTTCAGGCCATTCATTGCACCCCCACCGGGTGCATCAGGTTGTGGCATTGCGCCCGTTAACGGCGGCTTTCCATGGGCAGGGAATGTCCTGCAGGATTAGTTCAAAAGAGGCACAATCTATTGACGAATTAAGACCTATGACAACGAATAACGGCGCGGAATTCCGCGCCGCTCAGGTCTGCCCAGATTGATGCTGGATGGCTTAGTTCGTGCTTGTGGTACTGGGCGTCGTTGGCGTGCTGCCGCCATTTCCACCGCCACCATTTCCACCGCCGCCGCCGTTGCCGCCGCCGCCACCATTGCCACCGCCGTTACCGCCGCCATTGCCACCGCCGTTACCGCCGCCATTGCCGCCGCCGTTCCCACCACCATTGCCGCCGCCGCCGGCGCCCAGGACGCCAACACCGATCAGGCCAGCAACAGGCAATGCTGCGCCAGCGAACCCGGTCGCGCCACCCAATGCAGGCAGTAACAGGCAGGCTTCGTTTTCAGCGTTTGCAACGTCTGAGCAATCCACTTCGGCCTGTGTTTCGACAGCCGCGGTTTCTTGCGCCAATGTCGATGTTGCTGATGCCGCAACCAATAGTCCAGCAATCAAGAGATGATTGTTCATAGCGTGGTCCTAAACCTAAAAATCTGGTCTACCTTAGCAGACTACGGACACCAAAAGAAGGCAAAACCTGCGTACCGATCAGGCCATTGACTTGGATTCTGCCGCGCCACGGCTTTGATTAACCATGAATTGATGCAATTTTTGCGATAACGACAGGACCGGCGAATCTGCAACGCACATTGCTTTCCAATTGGTTTCGCGGCAAACGTGAACGACATATTCGGCAACAATTTCCGTGGTGGCAGCATGAAGGACAATGGATCGACAGGGCGCGTATCTCCGGTTGCGGGGCATGTGCCGGATTCCGTTGATCTGGGCGCTGCATTTGGGATCGTGTGGCGTGGCAAATGGACCGTGTTGTTCACCACGCTGCTTGGCATGCTCGCGGCGGGGTATTACGCCTTCTATGTTGCGGTTCCGCTGTATCGCGCAACGGCAGTTGTCATCCTTGAAACGCAGCAGGAAAGCGTCGTTGATCTGCAAAGTGTCGTTGGCGGATTTTCCGGCGATACCTCTGCCATTAACTCAGAAGTCGAAGTTCTTCGCGCCCGCACCCTGATGGAAAAGGTTGTTGAGCGGTTGGACCTGACAGCGGACCCGGAGTTCAACAAGGACCTGCGCGAACCAACCCTGCTTGAAACCACCCGCGCCCGCATTCGTGAGCTTCTGGGCAACACGGCCAACGCAAGCGCGCTGTCACCAGAGGTGCTGTCCCAGCGCCGGGCCGATACGGTTGTGAACAGATTGCTTGATCAGGTTAGCGTGCGCAACGTGCCTTCAAGCCTTGTGTTTCAGATCACGGTCGAGACGCAGGACGCGGAAAAGTCAAAGCTGATCGCGGACACCATCGTAAACGCCTATATCCTCAATCAGCTTGAGGTGAAATTCGAAGCGACAGAGCAGGCCACCGGCTGGCTGACCGATCGTGTCGCCGAATTGCAGGTTGAGCTTGAACAGGCCGAAGCCAGCGTTGCCGATTTCAGCGCCGGGACCAACCTTGTTTCCGTTGAATCCCTGCAAGGGCTTGAACGCCAGTTGAAAGACCTGCGGGAACGGATTTCGTCCGCTGAATCGACAAGTGCAGACGCGACCGAACGGCTTGCCGCGTTTGAGGCGGCAACAGACCGTGAAACGCAGGCCGAGGTTGCCGACGATGGCCAGTTGCGGCGGTTTCTGGCACGGGCACAGAATGATGATGCCGTTGCCACAGCCTTTGACACCCGTTTTGAGCAGATCAAAGCGCGCGCGGCATTGGATGCAACCCGCAGCGCGCAACAGCTGACGGCCCTGCGTCAGTCATTGCCACAGCTTGAATCACAGTTGGAAGCACAGGGGCAGGACCTGATTACCTTGCAACAGCTTCAGCGCGAGGCAGAGGCAAGCCGCCTGCTCTATGAGTATTTTCTTGCCCGCCTGAAAGAGACCTCAGCGCAAGAAGGGATTCAACAGGCCGATAGCCGCATCCTGTCCAACGCTGTCACGCCGCTCGAACCCGCCTCACCGCGCAAATCGCTTCTGACGCTTGTGGGTGGGCTGCTTGGTTTGGTTGTCGGGCTGATGATCGTGCTGACCCGCGAATCCGGCAAGAAGAATTTCCGCACCGCGGCTGAGCTTGAAACATACTCGGGCGAGGCCGTGCTGGGGCAAATCCCGATCATTCCCGGACGGTCCCGCAAGAGCACGCTGTCCTATCTGGCCGAGAAACCGACCTCAGCCGCGGCCGAGGCGATCCGCAACCTGCGCACCTCTGTCCTGTTGTCCAATGTCGACAATCCGCCGCAGGTCCTGTTGTCAACGTCATCTGTGCCCAGCGAGGGCAAGACAACCAACTCGCTCGCCCTGGCGCAAAACCTCGCGGGGATGGGCAAGTCCGTCTTGTTGATCGAAGGTGACATTCGTCGTCGGACCTTCAACGCCTATTTTGAGAATGTCCCGAATCAGGGACTGGTGTCAGTGCTGACCGGCAGCGCGGCGCTATCGGATATGGTGTTTCAGGACAAGCTGACGGGGGCTGACCTGCTTGCCGGTGAAAAAACAAACACAAATGCGGCGGACTTGTTTTCATCGGATGCGTTCAAGGCGTTTATCGCTTCTGCCCGTGCGGCTTACGATTATGTCGTCATCGACACACCGCCTGTCCTTGTTGTGCCAGACGCGCGGATCATGGCCCAACATGCGGATGCGGTCCTGTTCACCGTCAAATGGGATTCCACGACCCGGCCGCAGCTGGACGAGGCCCTGCGCCTCTTCCGCGACGCGAACCTCAAGGTTGCGGGCCTGATCCTGAGCCAGATCAGCGCGCGGGGAATGCGTCGCTATGGGCATGGCGGCAAATATGGTGCCTATGGCGGTTATGGTGCGAAATACTATACCAATTAGACAAGGCATCCGCAGGGCAAGGGGCGCAGCATGAAGATTGCAATTCTTGGCACAGGATACGTTGGTCTTGTCTCTGGTGTTTGCTTTTCGGATTTTGGGCATGACGTCGTCTGCGTTGACAAGGATCCGGTCAAGATCGCCAAGTTGAAGGACGGCAAGGTCCCGATCTACGAACCGGGGCTTGAGGATGTGCTTGCGCGTAATATCGGGGCTGGGCGGTTATCCTTTACAGAGGATCTGGCGCAGGCCGTCGACGGGGCAGATGCGGTCTTTATTGCGGTGGGGACTCCGACGCGCCGCGGTGATGGGCATGCTGATCTGACCTATGTGATGGCCGCCGCGCAAGAGATTGCGGCCGTCGCCCAGGGGTATGTCGTGATTGCAACCAAATCGACGGTGCCAGTCGGCACTAATCGACAGGTGGCGGATGTAGTCCGCAAAGCCAATCCGACGCTCGATTTTGATGTGGCCTCCAACCCGGAATTCCTGCGCGAGGGGGCCGCAATCGACGACTTCATGCGCCCGGACCGCGTTGTGGTCGGGGTTGAAAATGACCGCGCTGCCGCTGTGATGGCCACGATTTATCGCCCGCTGTTCCTACGCGATTTCCCGATTGTGACAACCGATCTTGAAAGCGCCGAAATGATAAAATACGCGGCGAATGCATTTCTCGCGACCAAGATCACCTTCATGAACGAGATTGCTGCACTTTGCGAAAAAACCGGCGCGGATGTCAAACAGGTTGCCAAGGGCGTCGGGTATGACGGGCGGATCGGGAACAAATTTCTGCATGCAGGCCCAGGCTATGGCGGGTCTTGTTTCCCCAAGGATACCAAGGCGCTCGCCCGGATCGGGCAGGAACATGCCTCGCCGATGCGGATTACAGAAACCGTGATTGAGGTGAATGAAAAGACCAAAGCGCGCATGGTCGACAAGTTGCGCGATCTTGCCAACGGGTCGTTCAACGGCAAGGTCATTGCGGTCCTTGGCGCCACATTTAAGCCTGACACTGACGATATGCGCGACGCCCCATCCCTCACAATCGTGCCCGCCCTTGTTGGTGGCGGCGCGACTGTAAACATCACCGACCCGCAAGGGGAACGTGAAGGGCGCGATTTGCTGCCCGGCGTCAATTGGTGTGCGGATGCATATGCGGCAGCGGACGGGGCGGATATGATCGTGCTGCTGACAGAATGGAACGCCTTTCGTGCACTTGATCTTTCACGGATTGCAGGGGCAATGCGTCAACCCCTCATGGCTGATCTGCGTAATATCTATTCTGCTGAGGTCGCTTCCAACGCCGGCTTCACCGGATATACTGCGGTGGGACGACCCGGATTATGAAAACTGCATTGGTGACCGGCTCAGCCGGATTTATCGGCTATCACCTCTGTCAGCGGCTGCTTGCGGATGGCTTTGCTGTTGTTGGCGTGGATGCGATGACAGATTACTACGATGTCGCGCTCAAGCAAAAGCGCCTCGCCCTGCTGTCCCAGAACGCTCAATACCGTGCCGTCTCCGCCAGAATTGAAACCGAAGGAATGTTGGCAGAGCTATTGGCATCAAGCGCCCCGGATGTTGTCGTGCACCTGGCTGCACAGGCGGGCGTCCGCTATTCGATTGAGCACCCGGAAAGCTATGTGGAAACCAACCTTATCGGCACGTTCCGCCTGCTTGAAGCAGTACGCGCAACGCCGGTGAACCATCTATTGATGGCCTCAACTTCCAGCGCATTTGGGGCAAACACACAGATGCCCTATGTCGAAACGGATCGGGCAGACCATCAGATGTCATTCTACGCCGCCACGAAAAAAGCGAATGAGGCGATGGGTCATTCCTATGCCCATCTATATGATATACCGACCACGATGTTCCGGTTCTTTACCGTCTATGGCCCCTGGGGGCGGCCAGACATGGCGCCAATCAAGTTTGCAAGGGCGATCCTGAACGATGACCCGATCGACGTTTACAACCACGGCAAGATGAGCCGCGATTTCACCTATATTGACGACCTTATCGCAGGCATCCGCGGACTGATTGATGCCGTACCGGTCAAGGGTCAACCGGTTGCAGGGGATAGCCTGTCACCCGTGGCGCCCTTTCGGGTTGTCAACATCGGCAACGGCGCCGCCGTGCCACTTGGCGATTTCATTGCTGCCATTGAAACTGCAACGGGACGCAAGGCCAAGCGAAACCTGATGGATATGCAGCCGGGCGATGTTCCGGCAACCTGGGCGGACAACAGCCTTTTGAAAACCTTGACAGGTTACAGCCCGAAGGTCGGGCTGCAGGATGGCATTGACGCCTTTGTTGCGTGGTATCGCGACTATTACCGCGCCTAATTCGTTGCGGCGTTGACGGTCGTATTCAACAGCGACGGCGTGATCTGCTGGATCACACGGTTCCACCGGGTCACGGGCTGCTCAGCGACAAAAATGATGTCATCCGGGCGCAGCTCAAAACGCGTCGCAAGAGTGAAATTCGCTGCGTTTGTCGCGTTCAGGTGCCAGGCCGTCACGGCTCCGAATTCACGGGGGTCGGTCGACGCGCGCAAGACGTAAATCTGGCTGACGTCACCGGTCTTGACCGGAATCCCCTCGCCGCCGTCAAACAATGCATCCGCAAGACTTGCGCGCTGCTCATAAGGCAATGCATAGCGGGACTGCTGACCGACCTCGCCCGTGATATAGGCATAGTCGCGATCAACCGCGCCAAGCTCTGTCCGGGTGCGAAAATTGTCCCGCGCTTCATTCAGGTTTGCCCGACGCAAGGAAACCTCTGCCGTCAATTCATTCAGTGCCGCGACCCGTGACTGCTGGCGCACCTGGGCAAGGGTGATCTGCTGCTCAAAATACGCCTGCGCCGCGCTGAGCTCAAAAGCGGTATCGACAAAGATGCTGTCGCCTGCGACCAGCCGGATGTTGCGCAGCGCGGGATCGCTGAACAACCGCGTCAGCGGCACCTGATACAGCGTGCCGTCCCGGTAAATCCGGACAGAGGCAAAATCCTGATCCTCGACCGTGATCCCGCCAGCCCGCGCCAACGCTTCGTCCAGCAAAAGCGGTGTCAGCGTGATCGGCATGACAACAGGGTTGCTGACAGCGCCGCCAATGGACACCTTGCGGGAATTGAATTCGGCGATCTCAAGGCTGAAAGTCGGATCGATCTGACTGGCCACCAGTTCATTGAACAGGCTCGCCTCGGCCTCGTCTATGGTCATGCCGGCAATGCGGACGCGACCGACGTCGGGAATGTTGATCGAACCGTCATCCTGCACGGTATACCCCTGACGCGCATTCTGCGCCGCCAGCAATCCGGACAGTTCCTCTACCGTGTCGCCCCCGCGCGGCACCGCGAGCAAGACGACATCACCGACTCCGATCCGGTAGGGGCCAGGGTCGACTGAGGGGGGCAAACGCAATTCCAGTGTACCGGGCCGCTGCGGGTCGTCCAACACGGGTGCTGGCAAGGCCCCGGCTCCGCGAAGGCCTGATCCACCGCCAGCCGTGGTTGAAAAGATTGCCGGGAGTGTCTGCGGCCGATAGGCGGATCGGTTCGCCAGCAGAACACTTTCAGCCGTCAGCGCCATCACGCGCACCTGCGTGCCATCTGCCACACCACCGCGGACCGCCGGGCTATTGTAGGCAACGCCACAACTTGACAGCAGGGCCGCCAAAAACATCATCGCTAGAAGTCGCACGGGTGTCTCCTTGTGGTCGGGCGCAGATAGGTCATGGCACAATACGGAATGTCAGCACACCCGCAAAGTCGCCCGCCCATTGCCGGGACTGTAGAATTCGGCCGGTATTGTCGATCCAATACAGGTTCAGAAACTGCTGTTCCGGATTGACGCAGTCTTCGCCCAGCAAACGGACCGGAACGTCCCGGTCACCGAGCGTTATCTGACGGTCACCACGCGCGGTGATGTCGCAGACATAGGCGCGCCGTACCGCCCGGTTTTCACCGTCCAGAAAGGTGTGAAACCGCGTGACCTGTCCGGGCTGCCCCGATGTGATTGCAACGAATGGTTCCGTCACGTCCGACCCAAGCAAATCGCCGCCCAGCCCGCGCGTCGCGATCATCATGCCGTCCCGCATGGCGATGCTGACCCCGTCGGATGAAATCCACGTGCCAACGCCATCACGAAAGGTATCAAGGAACAAGATGCTGCTCAGGCCTGACCTGAGCACACCAATCTGAATGGCCTCGGCACCGCCCGCGCGCGCGGCTGCAAAGGCCGGTGTCTCTGTGGGTGTGGCATCTGCGGCGGGCAATCCGGGAATTGCAGGCAGACCCGCGCAGGCCGACAGCAGACCACAGACAAGCAGCGGCAAAAGTTTCATCGCCAGAAAAGCCCCCAGCTATCGCTGATCTCGGCGCCGCGCAGATCACGGGTCACGCCATACAGCCGGTTTCGGACTTCAAGCCGCGCGCCGCCGTCACGCAGGACGGGCCGCACCACGCTGCCGATGCGATCCTGCGTCGGTTTTCCGGTAAACCACGTCACCGGCATTTCAATGATGATGCCCTTGTCAAAGGACCCTTCGCCAAAGTCCTCAAACGGGATATCAGTCAGGGTAAAGAATGCACCGACACGCACTCCGTTGTTGAATTCCCGATCCAGCCGGAAGGTCGCACCCCAGTCACCGGCAAGATATCGCCCGGCGTCAACCTGCGCAAAGTACCCATTTCCCATATCGAAATAGGCGGATCCGTGGCCGGTCAACACGTCGTAGTCCTGAAAGCCGAACCCACCGTCAAAATCCCGCTGGCGGGCATAGTTGACCTCTGCGCCCAGGGCGAGGCGGCTGTCAACGGGATACCACAGCACCTCGGCTGACACGCCACCGTACATCCGTTCCAGATATCCGACCGTCACGCGGCTGAAAATGTCAGGCGCGGGGCGGGCAAAATGCTCTGCTGTCAGGTAGGCCAGCTCCAGCTCACTTTCCTGATAATACCGCACCGCGTCTGAGCGCACCCGCTGAATCTCGGAGTTGGAAGTGCGGATGGCCGTATCAATCGTGCTGTAGACGGGCTGGCGCACTTCGCCGGCAAGGATCATCCCCGGCGCAGGGCTGAAGTATCCGGTCAATTTAACCCCAGCCTCAAGCCGAAGCGGACTGTCGGGGTCAAATAGTGACGGCGTCAGATAGGTGCCGAAATCCAGATTTCCGGCGGGATAGACGTCGGGTAATTCTCCTGCACGGTCCGTTGATGTCGCATCTGAAATCTGCGCCCGTGCAAGGCTTTGCCAACTGCCATCCGGTGCGAACTCAAGCTCTTTAAGGTCTGCGCGATTGATCGCCACGGTGCTGACTGGCATGCCATAGTTCAACAATGTGATTTCAAAGCGTGTGATTTCGGATGGTAGCGTGTTCGCCATAACGCGCGCGGCGCGCCCGATCGCCTGCGCCGTTGCCGGAAACGTCGTCGACAGGACGCGGATTTCCGCGGTTGAACCTGCCACCACAAAGTTTTCAAGTGTCATGCCCTCGCCCGCCAGACCGGACGACAAGCGCCGCGTCGGGTTGCTGTCCCCCACCACCGTGTCACGGGGACGAAGCGCCAATGGAGCCACTCCAATGCCGCCCGGTACCCGCGCCCTGGCAGGATTCAAAACGTAGTTGACCGACAGGCCCAGATCGTTGCCATACAAGGAATAGGCACCCAGCGTGACGCCATTGTCGAATTGATACTGGGCGCCAAAATTGAGCGGCGTTAAAGGAGCCGCTGCGCCCCGTTCAACTTCCCGTTGGTAGAGGTCCGGGGCGTATTCCGCCATCAAGGTCAACTTGTCGGACACCTGCCACGTCAGCCCGCCAAAGGGGGAAACATCGCCGCGAAACCAAAGCCCAAAGTCGACCTGCCCGGTGGTGTCGATCCCACCCTCCCCGGCAAAGGGGCGCGTTTCAAACCGGTCGTCAATAAACGCAAAGGGAGAGCTCACCGCATTGCGCCCCGCCAATCGCCCCCAACCCATCCCACCGGTGACAGTCACAGTCGGGGTGATGGCTTTTGATGCAACGATATACTCGCTTGAATAGATTCCGGTGCCGCCGAAATCACGCAACCCAATGCTGATGGCCGGTACAGTCTCGGTCTCGCGGGTGATCTGATAGGCAAGGTCAAAGCTGCGGTCGTATCGGTCCCCGCCGTCGCGATTGAAATTGTCGATCCAGCTATAACGGAACGCGCCAGTCAGCCGCGGCGTGATCTGAAAGGCCAGTGTCCCGCGCAGGTTGGGGCCGAACCCGGCCAGGGTCATTGCCAGTTCACCGTCGCCCAAGACGTAGGCGCTTGGCATATCCATCAGGCCGGGCGTACCGTAAAACGAAAGCGTTTCTGCACTCACCGGCATGGCAAAGCCCGCCACCGCAGCGACCATGATTTGTCTGTAGCTTTGCGCCAAATTGCACAAGATAAAGCGCCCCGGTTTCCTAAATGTCGCTTTCTTACCATGCGTCACGGCGGGGTCTGCCCCCAAACTGCGATGCGGCGTTTATCTCGCCCCCGAAATGCGCCACAATGGCAACATTCCGCCCTGTTTTCATAGCTGATGCCCCTTGAAACGCTTCCTTTCCGGCCTTCTTGCAAAACGATCTGCTGCACGGCTTGACCCGGTTGCAGTTGATCCGGCCTGCTTCGTTATCGGTGACATTCATGGCTGTGACACGCTGCTCGCCCGGCTCTTGGACAAGGCACCCAAGGATGCGCAGTTAATCTGTGTCGGCGACTACGTGGATCGTGGCGATGACAGCGCCGCCGTGCTGCGCCGCTTGCATGCCCGTCCCGATATCACCTGTATTGCTGGCAATCACGAAGCGATGTTGCTGAAATTCATTGATGCGCCGACTGGCAATGCCCGTCGTTGGCTTCGGTTTGGCGGGCTGCAAACCCTGGCCAGCTTTGGCATTTCCGGCGCTCTCGAAACCCGCGATCCGGGGTTATTGACCGGGTTTCGCGACAGTCTTGTTGCCGCGATGGGGCCGGATTTGCTGGGCTGGTTGCGCGACATGCCAACGCAGGTCTGCGTCGGAAATGTCGCCGTGGTGCATGCGGGCGCAGACCCCGCCCTTGGCCTTGCGGACCAAAAAGATTCCACGCTGATCTGGGGGCACCCCGACTTTGGCAAGACGTCCCGGACCGACGGGCTGTGGGTTCTGCATGGCCATACGATTGTGGGCCGCCCCAGCTGTAGCGATGGTATCATTTCAATTGATACCGGGGCTTATGCGACCGGACGATTGACTGCGGCGCATCTGACCACACATGGCTGCGCATTTGTGACCGTGGACCAGGCCGATGGATAAACCCTTGGTCCTGCCCAATCTTTTAGTTGCCGGGGCACCCAAATGCGGCACCAGCTCCGTCCATGGATGGCTCAGCGATCATCCGGACGTCATCGGCTCACTTGAGAAAGAGACCTATTTTCTAAGTGATCCGGGTAGCCATATGCACCGCCCCAGCAGTCACGTCAGCGATGGACTTGGCGGCTATGCTGCACATTTTCCTCCCGGTGCGGCGGATGCCAAGGTGTTGTTGGAATCCACGCCCGGTTATCTTTACAGCGACACGGCACGCAGCGCGGTTGCAACCTTCCCGACAATGCCAAAAGTGCTGTTTATCCTCAGGGAACCAAGTGCGCAGATTTATTCGCTGTTCCGGTATTTCCAGAACAATTGGAACTGGGTTCCTGCCGATATGGATTTTGCAGCGTTCATCGAGGCCAGTCGAACCGGCAGCCATGACTTCATGGGAAATGAGCTTGCGCAAAATTGCTTGCGCAATGCGGCCTACGTCGATCACCTGATCAAATGGCGTGATATTTTGGGCGATTGTCACATGAAGATAACCCTGTTTGACGATCTGCAAGACGATCAGCAGGGGTTCATGACCGCGCTTTGCGACTGGCTTGAGCTCGCACCGGAATTCTATCAATCCTACGGTTACCCGCGCGAGAACGAGACCTATCAGCCAAGATCACGTAAGCTGCAATCTGCAAATCTTGCCATTCGGGCGATGCTGCCCAAGGGGGCGGCATATACTGCCTTGCGCCACTTGTATCGTCGGCTGAACACACGCAAACCGGACCCTGCCAGCCGCAAAGACGCGGTGGCCGTGACCCAGCTTCGGGGCGAATACCGTGGCGCAAACCAACGGTTGGCCGAGACCTTTGAGCTCGATCTCAGCCGCTGGAACTGATCAGCGATTATGACAGGGCAAATGTGGCCAGACCGGATCCGTGAGATGCCTCACCAACGCGACCTCTTCATCTGACAGGACATCCCGCCAATAGGCATTTGCGGCTGCCGCCGACCGATTGAAATGATGCACCTTGCCAGAGTCCGGCAGCGTATCTGCCCCCCCGTCTGCCCGCCGCCTGACCTTGGCCGCCGCCGTTGCTGGCATGTCAAAGCCCAGCCAATCGTAAACGCCGCGATAGGCCGCCAGCTCATCCTTGGCCAAGGCGTCCATGTCCAGAAAATAGAGGTTCGGCGCTGTCGCTAGGTCAAATCGCAGAAACCGGTCATAGACCATCCGCCAGACTGCCGCGGCGGTAACCGCAGAATTGTCAGCATATTGGTCCAGCGCGTCAGCAACTGCCTGAATGGGGCCGTAATATGCAGCGTAGCGAGCATAGATCTTGGCCGCCCGCGACCGCCATCCCAACCGCTTGAAACTGCTGGCATGGGCCAGCGGCGGACGCACTGTCAGGATCGCACGATACCCAAAACGGTGGCCATGTTCAGCCGCGAACGCGGCAAATGGGTCTTTCCAGATCAGCGTCTCAATCCGGGGGTTGAACCGGTAGCGACGATAACTGACCAGCGCGCGCGTGCCGAAAACCCGCGTGGCGACCTTGCGCATCGGCGCCACATTTTTGCGCAGCTGTGGTTTGAACTGCAGGTTGCGCCCTTTCATATCGGTGACAAATCGGCCCAGATCATCAAAGCCAAATCTCGGCTCGCCCGGCATTGCAAAGGGTTGCTCGAAGCGGCGATCCCCATTTGGACCCCAGGGTTCGTAAAGGACCGCCGCACCTTTCATGGTCGACAGCACATCGCCCACGGGGGTGGTACCGCTGCGGGGGGTGCCGGTTACCAAAATGGTCTGTTGCGGCGGTATCATGTCGGATCAACGTGCAATGTTGTTTCGCCGCGGTGATAAGCCCAGACCAGCAACGGAAAGCTGACCAGGATGCGCAGGATCAGCGTCCCGACCAGCACCTGCGCTGCGCCATGAATGCCCCCGGCCGGGATCAGCCAGAATGACAGCAGAATGGCGGCGATGAACCCTGAAAAATTCACAAACAGCTTGAGCCGGAAACTATTGCGCGCGGTCAGCGAAAACTGCGCCACGCTGTTAAGCAGGGAGAGCGCGACGGCGATGCTAACGGCCATGATCAGATAAAAATCGACATAGGCTGACCCATAAATCGCGCTGATGACCGCCGGGCCTAGCAAGTACCCCAGGACAATGACAGCGGCCCCAAGCGCCAAACACCCTGCCAGCACATAGGATGTGGTGCGCCAGAATTCTGTCGAATCGCCACGTTGATGCGCCCTAGCCATGCGCGAAACGGCGGCCTGTCCCACCGCAACTGTCAGCAATTGGGTTGCCGTCAGCAGATAGAAGGTTGCACCGAATATGCCCAAAGCCTCAAAAGAAACGTACTCGCCAAGCGCCACACGCGGGGTTGCCCTGCTCAGCATTGTCAACACACCAGCAACCGATAGCGGCAAGATCCACAAAACGATCCCTGTGATCTGGGTGAACGGTACGGCACGTACCTCTGCCCAGCTGACCCCAGCGCCAAGCCGGCTCAACGCTGGACGCTCTAGACGCAGGACCGTGACACCCCAGACCAGCGCCTGTGCCAGAAATGCCAGCGCCAGGTTGCCACTGGCATAGAACACCGCGGCAAAGGCGATGACCCCACCGATCGCGCGGGCGCAATTTGATTTGAAGATCAGATCAAACCGATCATGCGCCTGCATGACGCCATAGCTCAGGGTGGACTGCACATGCGGAATCTTTGTGACAATGAACGCCAGCGCGGCAAAGACAAACGCGCGCGCCTCACCGGCATAGGCAAACAGGACAATGGCCAAGGATGCAAGCACCGCGATCAGGGTCGAATAGAACCGCAGTGCGTAGTAGTCAGTGTCGGAAAACCGACTGCCGACATCGACGGCGCGCGCCTCACGCAGGGACATGCCTGTCATCGCAAAAGCCGGCGTTACAATCGCCGTGGCCAAGGTGATGTAACCAACCTGCGCAGGCGACCCCAGGCGAGCAACGACGATGATCACAAGCCACTGTGAAAGTGCAAAGATAATGTTCGCCGCCAGCGTGACACGCACAGCACGAAATAGGCTCGGCGTGGGCGGCTTCTGCATCGGTGGTGTCATTTCGGCGCACCAAAAAGCGCGGTCCAAATCGCCAGATCGGGTGCACATAGGGCAGCGATCCGGGCGCGCATGTCATCAGTTATAACTTGCCTGTTTTGTGGTCTTAGTTGCCCGGCCCGGTTTTCATGGCCCACACGCAATCTCACACCGAGGGTGCTGCGCAGATCGCCGACAAACCGGTCCAGATCATCCAATCGCCCCAGAACATCCAGCCGCTGCAGGTTGCCGATCGCTGCGACAATCGCGGCCTCGCCCGTAAAATCCGTATCCGCCGGCAAACCCGAAAAGTATTCGGAGAATGTCGCCCCCATGCGCTTTGCCCGGTCAGTCAGCAAAAACGGACCTAGCTCTTCGTCGATCCGGCCAAAGGCGCCCGTCCTGCCAAAGCTCCAAAAATAGTTTGAGATGAACCGATCAACCGGGTTCCGCAGCACGGTGACAAACTTGTACCGGGGGTGGAATCTCGCAAATGCGACCTCGCTGAACCGCACATGCAACGACAGGCACCGCACATCGTCAAACAGATGATAAAGCAGCATCTGCTCGCGCAGGTCCAGCACATCGGTCAGCATCTGTTCGCGATCATCGCGCCCAGTGAATGCCTCAAACGCCCGAAAACTCTGCTCCGGCTTCACGGTTGTCTGGCTCAAGAAATAGCGCTTTCGCAGCGCCCGACCGACCGATGTTCCGCCACATTTGGGAACGTGATGAAACACGACACGCTGCGGCATGGTCGTGTCCTTCAGCGACTCAAGGCGCGCGCGCGCGACATCAACGATGCCCATATCCGGATGGCCCTTTCGTCAGCAGATGTGCCATTGTCCTTACGCAATTCCCGGCGTTAGGCAAAGGGGGAACGATCCGATCGGTGACGAACTAGCTGGGGGCGTTGTCCGAATTTGATGAGGCCGCCCAAAGATTGATCGCCTTGTCGCTGGCCAATTCATCAATTGCCGCCAGTTCGGCCGCGGTGAAATCAAGATTCCTTACCGCCCCCGCGCAATCTTCGATCTGGTTTGGTTTGCTGGCACCGATCAGCGCGGTGGTAACTCCACCGCCCCGCAACACCCAGGCAATTGCCATCTGCGCCAGCGTCTGCCCGCGCGATTCAGCAATGTCATTCAACCCCCGGATCGCCTGAATCGCCTGATCCGTAATCAGCTTCGGATTCAGCGATTTGTCCTGCGCTGCGCGGCTGTCATCGGGAATACCGTTCAGATACTTCTTGCTCAGCATCCCTTGCGCCAAGGGCGTGAATGCAATGGAGCCAACGCCCAGTTCGCCCAAGGCATCTTTAAGACCGTCCGTCTCAACCCAACGATTAAACATGTTGTAACTGGGCTGGTGGATCAGACATGGCGTGCCAAGTTCCTTCAGGATCGCAACCGCCTTGCGTGTGTTTTCGGTGTTGTATGAACTGATCCCGGCATAAAGCGCCTTGCCCGAGCGGACAATCTGATCAAGCGCGCCCATGGTCTCCTCAAGCGGGGTCTCGGGGTCAAATCGGTGTGAATAGAAAATATCGACATACTCAAGCCCCATGCGGTGCAGGGACTGATCGCAAGAAGCGATCAGATACTTGCGGCTGCCCCAATTGCCATAGGGGCCGGGCCACATATCGTATCCGGCCTTGGACGAGATGATCAGCTCATCGCGATATCCGGCAAAGTCCGTGGCAAGGATGTCGCCAAATGCCTCTTCGGCGCTGCCCGGCGGTGGCCCGTAGTTGTTGGCCAGGTCAAAATGCGTGATGCCCAGATCAAACGCCGTGCGGCACATGTCCCGCTTGATCGCATGTGGTGTGTCACCGCCAAAATTGTGCCAAAGCCCCAGCGACACCGCCGGCAATTTGACACCCGACTTGCCACAGCGGCGATAAACCATCTGATCATAGCGGTTTTCTGCGGGCGTATAGGTCATCGGAATCCGACCTTTCCTTTGGGAAGCGACAGAATGGCGATTGTGACCGGGAAACTACTCAGCGGCAATAGCGCTCAACTCTTTGGCAGCGCTCAACAAGGTGTTCAAGTGGCGCTTGAGACCTTCAATATCGTTGCGCTGCAGCGGGGCGTGAACCGATAGGGTTGCCAGCATGCGCCCGCGCTGGTCATGGATCGGCACGGCAATTGCCGTCATGCCTTCCATGAACTCTTCATTGTCGGTAGAGAACCCATTTTCGCGTGCGATTTCAATCTCTCGACGCAGCGTTTCGGGGTCCGTAATGGACATTGGCGTGCGCGCCGTAAGGGTCATGTTCTGAATCATGCGATCCAGGTAATCGCTGCGCAGCATGGCAAGGTACATCTTACCACTTGCGGTGCAATGAAACGGAACTTGCGTCCCAATGGGAAGCTGAATGCGCAGCGGCCAGTGGGTTTCGACCCGATCAAGGTAGAACATCCCTTCCCGATCTGGAATCGCAAGATTGCAAGTCTCGCCCACCTCGTCGGCAACGGCGCGCAGGACGGTCAGCCGCAATGCACGCACACGCTCTGACGACATCGTGTCAACCGCCAGTCGTCGCAATCTGGGGCCGGGTCCATAGGACCGGCCGTCCAGATCCCTTTGAAGATAGCCCTGTGCCTCGGCCGTTGCGAAAAGCCGATGTATGGTCGGTTTGGGCAGGCCCAGCGCCTCATTCACAGCCGACGGGGTGACAGGCACGCCTGCGCGCACCACCTCTTCGATCACGACCAGCAATCTGAGATTTGTCGGGATCTGACCCTTTGAATCAAATCGCTGGTCGTCCGGCATACTTCACCCCTATCGTCCAGGCAGCAACATCAGCGAGAATGATGGTACAAGTGAGACCAGTATCCAGATGCTGAGCAGCGCAATCAGGTACACGAATGAGTAGCGCAAGAGGCGGAAATATGGAACGCCAGTCACGCCTGATGCAACGTAAAGATTCAGACCATATGGTGGAGTGATAAAGCCGATTGAGGCCCCCACAAGGAAGATCACCGAGAAGTGGATCGGATCAACACCAACGCTTGCTGCGATGGGCGCAAGGATCGGGGCTAGAATGATCGTTACAGGAAGACTCTCAAGAATCATGCCCGCGACGAACACGATCGCCATGGCTGTGAACAACACCGCGTAGTAGCCACCCATGCTGGTCACAAACCCGCCAATGACGGACTGCGCACCCAAGAGCGACAAGATCTGTTGCATCACGACCGACACCGCGATCAACGGCGCCAGAATGCCCGTGATCTGCGCCGAGCGGACAACAATCGACGGGATCTGCGTCAGCTTGAAGCCTTCAACGACAACCATCTCTGCCCAGCGCTTATCAAGAACGGGTGTTTCAGCAGTTGTGCCCATCAGCTTGTTCAGCGGATAGCTGATCAGACCAACGATGATACAGAAACCCACAGTCACACCGGCCGCTTCGGTTGGGCTAAACTTCCCAGTGTAAATGCCCCACAGCACCAGCCCGATGGCAAAGAAGCCAAGCCAGGCGCCCAGCGCGGTTTTTAACACGCGGTTCAACTGCAGCGGAATCAGGTAACCCCAGCCGTTGATCCGGCAAATCACCCAGCAGGCAAACTGCATGGCAAAGACCATCATTGCACCGGGGACAATACCCGCGATAAACAGGTCCGAAATGGGCAGGTTCATCAGGAAGCCATAAACAATAAAGATGATTGACGGGGGGATGATGATCCCAACGGTTCCGCCCGCAGCGGCGGTCGCCGCGGAAAAGCGTTCATCATAACCGCCTTTCACCATTTCCGGGTGCAGCATCGAACCAATGGTCGCCGTGGTGGCAGAGTTTGAACCCGAAATCGCCGCAAACAATCCGCAGGCACCAATCGCCGCCATCGCCAGACCGCCGCGCAGCCAGCCCAGACAGGCGTATGCGAAATCTGATAATCGTCGCGCGATCCCTGATTGGTTGATGAGGTCCCCGGTCAGAATGAACAGGGGCATGGCCAGCAGGGCAAAACCCTTGTTGAACACGTTCAGCAACTCTGACCCCATGTTGTCGAGCGTCAGCCCCATCACAAAGCTGCATCCAACAACCCAGTAGGCAATAACCAACAACACCGGCACACCCAGCATGAAAAGGAACGTCACGGCAAGCGAGATGATCGTGATCCAGTTTGCATCTGTAAGTTCAGGCATCAGACGTCCCCCCCGATAACCGCTTGTCTGATCAACGGCTGACCGGTGCGATAATTCTCAAAGTCTTCCAGCAAGTTCTCGATGACGCGGGCGGCCATCATCACAAAGGCCACCGGCACGGTAATCAGGAACCACCACTGCATGACGTTGTCCGTGCCAAGAACAATCTGAAAGTTGGACACCGAGGTAACCGTCAGGCGGGCGGTTGTGGTCACCACGATTATGCAGAACCCGAACCACAGGACCGCATCCAGTATCAGGCATCCCAGCTGCATCGTGCGCGGCATGTTGGTACGAAATTCCGCAAAGCTCAGATGTGTGCGCAACCGGACGTTATAAGAACAGCCGAACCAAGCCATGATCATGAAGAACAGCGGCGGAATTGTCGTGGACCACGCCGGCTGACCGTCAATGAATGGCAGGAAGCGCTGCAAAACACCTGCGAAGATGATGTAGGCAATAATCAGATAGGTATAGACGATGATCGACCGTTCCAGATTGCGATCAAGCCACGGGATCATCTTGTAGATCCACAACACGATAAACGCGCCGATCACAGTGACAGTACTGAATACCAGCCAGGCGCCACTTGCGCGGTAGGCGGATCTCATACCAAATTGATCCAATTCCATCGTGGCAGAGATGATTTGCCCTGCCTCAGCCCAGATCGACATCGCGGCTCCCCCCATCGTGTCTGAAAAATTCTGCCGGCCAGAAACCGGATTCGTGAGACAGGCCAGCCCGAAAAATCGGGCTGGCCAATTTCAGTCAGCGATTGCTGATTAGGACTTCCACCAGCGGCGTGGCTCAACGTTCTCGGGCAGCATATCTGCCGGAACTTCACGCGCGATGTTGTAGATTTCCTGGTAGGTGTCGATGCCGCCGGACCAGTTGTTAAGGCGCTCGCGCCACTCTTCCCAAAGCTGTGGCTGGAATTCTGGCGAGCACATTTCCTCGGCCATCTTGATCTGATCTTCCGCCAGGAATGCGTTCCGCACGTTGTTTTCCTGGAAGATCGTGCCGGGCAGCTGTGGATCAGAGTGACCAACAGTTTTCACCAGCGCGGCCTCGTTTGCGGCCTGAACATGTGTCTGTGCCCAGTAGGACGATTCCAGAACAGCGTCCTGCAATTCACCGCCCAGGCTGTCAAAGACAGACGAGGACATCGACGTGTGCTCAGTTCCGCAGAAGAATTTCAAATCGACGGATTGTGATACAACGGGGGACATGTTGGCGTAAGCCACGGCAGAGGCCCATGTTTCCGCACCATCAATCAGGCCCTGCTTGAGACCATCAAGCGTTTCTTCCCAGGCGATAGGCACAGGATTCAGGTTCAGCGCCTGCATCGCGATGCGACCCAGCTGTGTACCCGTTACGCGGTTCTTGGTGCCGAACAGTTCTTCCAGCTTGGTCACTGTCGGGCGATCTTCCCAACCCAGACCAAGTTGAATGCCGCGCAATTCGCAGTGGCTAAAGAGGAACTTCAGACCGTGGTTCTTTTCCAGCGGGTCACGCAGGATGCGCTGCGACTCGGGGCTGTAAAGGAAGTGGTACTGCGACGCACGACCCGGGAACATATAGGCATAGTCCAGAACGTTCAGATAGGGCGCGCCGCCGGCAGAGTTCTGGGTGGATGCCGCATAGATATCCACGATCCCCTGCTGGGTCTTTTCAACGCAAGAGGTCTGTCCACAGATCTGGTTGTCGCCGATGAACTCAATCCGAATCTCACCGTCGGTCCGTGCTTCGAGGTCACGTGCAAATTCCAACGCGCCAGCGCGTTCGATCAAAAGGTTGCGCGCGTTAAAGCCGGACGCGCCGAACTTCAGTGTGAACTTGGCTTCTTTGGAGAAACGACGCTCGTAGGTCGATTCAGCAGCACTTGCGAGGTTCGCAAGGCTCATCGCGCCACCAAAGCTACCAGCGGCCAAGAGCGTGGAGCTCATGCCGTAGCGGCCCGCGACCTTAAACAGATCGCGACGCGAAATATGGTTGAGTTTATCGTGAATTCCCATGACTACCTCCCAGTTGGTCAATTATTGAGACTTTTCTTCTCAAAAAAGACTAGTATGGATCGTGCATTCTGCCTAGACTTTTTTTCATATTAGCGGAGGAATGCTGCCATGGAAGCGGATTATGTTGTCGTTGGCGCGGGCTCAGCCGGTTGCGTGTTGGCAAACCGTCTGTCTAAGGACCCGAAAAACAAGGTAATTTTGCTGGAAGCTGGCGGTCGGGATCTAAATCCGTGGATTCATATCCCGGTTGGCTATTTCAAAACGATTCACAACCCAAAGGTCGATTGGTGCTATAAAACTGAGCCTGATCCCGGTTTGAACGGCCGGTCAATCGAATGGCCGCGGGGCAAAGTGCTTGGCGGATCTTCGTCGCTGAACGGACTGCTTTACGTCCGGGGGCAACCACAGGATTATGATCGCTGGCGGCAGATGGGCAATACCGGATGGGGCTGGGATGACGTGCTGCCTCTATTCAAGCGGGCTGAAAAAAACGAACGTGGTGCCGACGAATACCACGGCGATCAGGGTCCGCTTTCTGTGAGCAACATGCGGATTCAACGCCCGATTACAGATGCTTGGGTCGCAGCCGCCCAAGCCGCCGGGTACAAATTCAATCCCGATTACAACGGCGCCGATCAGGAAGGCGTCGGGTTTTTCCAACTGACCGCACGCAACGGGCGGCGCTGCAGTTCTGCGGTGGCTTACCTCAATCCGGTCAAGGGTCGCGAGAACCTGCAAATCGTCACCCATGCGCAGGTCGACAAAGTTAACATCACCGACAAACGGTGCACCGGCGTGACCTACACCGACCGTGCGGGGAACCAGCAGGTCGTGACCGCACGGCGCGAGGTGATTCTCTCTGGCGGGGCGATCAATTCACCGCAGATCCTGATGCTGTCGGGCATCGGCGAGGCGGACCAGCTGGCTGAAAACGGGATCACCGTCATTCAGGATTCGCCCGGCGTGGGCAAGAATATGCAGGACCACCTGCAAGCCCGTCTTGTCTATAAATGCAATGAACCAACACTGAATGACGAAGTCTCCAGCCTGTTTGGTCAGGCCAAGATCGGGCTGAAATACCTCATGTTCCGGGCCGGACCGATGACCATGGCGGCCAGCCTCGCAACCGGATTCATGAAAACCAAACCAGAGATGGAAACGCCCGACATCCAGTTTCACGTGCAGCCTCTGTCCGCAGAAAACCCCGGCAAAGGCGCAGACAAATTTTCGGCCTTCACCATGTCGGTTTGCCAGCTTCGGCCAGAAAGCAAGGGCGAAATTCGCCTGCAAAGCAGCAACCCACGGACCTATCCCAAGATCATTCCCAATTACCTGTCGACGGAAACGGACTGCCAGACAATCGTGAAAGGTGTGAACATCGCCCGTACGATCGCGCGCAACGCACCATTGACCAGCAAGATTTCAGAAGAATATCGCCCGCATCCAAGCCTTGATATGGACGACTATGATGCGACGCTTGATTGGGTGCGCAACAACACCGCGTCAATCTATCACCCGACCGGCACCTGCAAGATGGGGTCGGACAAGTTTGCAGTCGTGGACGAGCGACTGCGCGTTCTGGGCATCGCCGGCCTGCGTGTAGCGGATTGTTCGATCATGCCTGAAATCGTGTCTGGCAACACAAATGCGCCTGCGATCATGATCGGCGAAAAGGCCAGCGATCTGATTCTTGAAGACGCCAATTAGAACAAAAAAAGGGGCCGCATGACGGCCCCTTCAACCCAATCGCAATCGGCGCCTCAGGGCTCGCGACCCGGCACAAAGCGCGGCAACCTTGGCGCAACTTCGTCCAGCAAATCCATAATCCGTGCGTCGGCGTCGGCCTCTGTCTCGCCCGGCCCCATCGGGCTGGTAAATCGCACAAGCGCACCATCTGTTCGGCCGATGGCAATGCTGTCGTAAACAACGCTCATCTTGGCGGTGAAATCGTTGGTGTAAGGCGTGCCGCGTTGCGCAAACCAGTAATAGACCACCTGCTGCAGCAACCCGTTCTGGATGACTGCGCGGTTGACCTCAAACGGCTCATAGGCCCCGCTGGCAGATGTGACCATATGCGTCTCAAGCGAATAGATTTCCCAACCGCCCGCCGGCAGGCATACCTCTGGCGAGTGGATGCCAGAATTCTCGTTCTGTTTGGCATAGAATGCGGCAAAGAAGTTCACCATCTCGGGTGCTGACGAAGAAACATAGCTGACGTTGATATAGTCATCCGCGCCCAGCACCTGCTCAATCTCGGTGTCGAGTTCATAGTGAATCCCCGACCATTCGCCCAGATTGCGCGGAAAGACCGAGAACCTGTCGCGGTCAACCGGTTCTGCGGCGGGTTGTTGCAGCACAATAAACGCCGCACTGACCGCCCCGGTCAAAACCGTCGCCACGACAAGCGCGACGCTGGAACGGATCGAAAAGACCCGCGATGCAAGCGGCAGAAAGTTCGAGGTATCCAGATCAATCGCTTCGGACAGGGGCAGCGGATTGGGCGTCAGGCGCTGTAATGCAACCGCCATCAGGAACAGGATGGCGATGCAGAACCCAAAGATCACCCAGCCCTCAAAGAAATGCAAAAAGCCCTCAGCGTGGCTGATGCCATAGCTGTTGACCAGCACCCCGATGATACCAATCCGGATCGAGTTCATCACCACGGTCAATGGCGCGGCCATCAGGAACAGCACCGCCTTGTGCCAGAAGGGACCGCGATAAAGGATGCCAAACAGATAGGAAAAACTGAGAATCGGGAACAGGTAACGCAGCCCTGAACAGGCCTCGGCAACCTGCAGCTTGTATACCCCAAGGTCGATCACATTGCCTTCAAGGAACACCGGCACACCGGCCATTTTCACGAACATCACGCCCAGCTCGGACGAGATCCCCTGCAAGAATGTCGACATCTGCCAGTAGATGAACTGGGGCAGCGGTAGCATAAAGACAAGGTGCACCACAGGCAGCTGGTGGCGGATGCCGCGATGCCAGCCAAAGGTGACAAGCACAACGCCGCCAACCCAGAAGATCATGCTGTAGGTCACGATGTCAGGGATGCGGGTGAGATTTCCGAGCGTCGCCAGCAACAGCGAAAAGATGATCACAAGGATGCCGGGCCACCGTTTGCCCTGCGGCAAATGGTCGTAGTCAGCCGTGCGCAGCTCTCTCAGGAACAGATAGAGCGAAATGATCGGGATGAGCGGGCCGTGACTGTATTCCGGCGTTGACCACGCCGACAGCAGTGACACCAATCCGATCCAGAACATCGGTATGGACACCAGCAACAGCAAGACAAACAGGAAAAAACCCGGCGTCGCCCGGGGCGCAAAAATGCTGCCTGGTGGGTTTGCACTCGAATGATCAGTCAAAACTCAACAATCCCATGAACAAAACAATGCCGCAAAGTTTACGTGAACAAAGGTCATGCGGGAAGCCGCGCGCCCGATTTTAACGGAAGAGTGATATCGACCGACTTAACGTCACGGATAATGTCGTGTCGTTGTCGGTTTCTACGTCGTCCCTGTATGTCTTTACATAGCGTATGCCAGCACCGACATCCCATTCTGGCGTGAGCGCATGCTGGTAATTCAGCGCGATAGAGGCCGTCGTGCGATCAGCCAGGGCCGGGTCCTCGATCCTGAGATCGGTATATTGGGCCGTCGCACTTAGTGACCCGCGCGCACTGATATCAGTCGAATAGGTGCCGGACACATTCAGTGTCGTAGCGTTGAAATCATCTTCGGTTACGGTGGTGCTTTGATCGGCGACCAGGCGAATGCGCCCGTTCTTGAGCTCTTGCGCATAGGTCAGGCTGCCGATGAACCCAATATCGTCACTATCGCCAAACCGCGAGAAGCCCGCTCCAAACGACAGCTGCTGCACCGCACTCAGCGACATGTTCCTGCGATAAAACAGCCTGTCGACAGTGCCCGTTGTTTCCAGCGCGCGGTTATATGACAGTATGGTTTGACCGTTTCGCTGATCAAGGGTCACGGCAACATCAACGCCAAGACTTTCATCCTCGGTCGCTGCACGGCCCCCGCCCACGGGTGCGTCAATACTGGTTTCCACTGTGCTCCAGCTCAGCGCACCTTCAACACGGGTGACCTTGTTGACCTGACTGATGAAACCCAGCCGGATGTTTTCGCGTTCGACCCGCGTATTTGCGATATCGTCACGGTCCTCAACGCTGTAGTTCACGCCGGGGGTGAATTGCAGCACCGGGTTGACGTCAAACCGCAAATCGACTGCAGCCGTGCTGATCTGGCGGTCGATCAGATCGGTGTCGGTTGTATCGGTGTAAGAGATGTCCTGATGGCTTAACTGAACATTTGCGCCAAACGGGTCCCGTGTGCCGATCGCTACGCTGGCGGATGCGCTGTGGCTTGTGCGGAACCCATCGTCGTCAATGAAATCGGTTTGCGACACGCCATTGATCAACTCGCCGGGCGAAATCAACCCATCAACGGCCTCGCGCTGGAATGCATAGCTTGCATCGAATACCAGCGGGCCGCTGTCATTGCGATACCGTAATGAGGCAGACGGCGTTTCGATGCTACGCGCGAAATCACCGTCCGACACAAGGGCCACGTTGCCTGATAACTGAAACGCGAACGTCTGCGACCTGGTCTGCTGCAAAATCAGCAGGTCCGCACCGGTATATAGCCCCGACCCCGCACGCGCAGCCTCTGCACCCGCTGTCAGGGTCAGGCGCGACCCTTCCGGTTCGTCAGGCTGTCCCTGCGCAAGCGCGGCAAAACCGACACCAGATAGCAAAGCGGCAACAACTGTGTGTCGCCGCATGCATTTACGCCAATAGGTCGGTGCGTTCATTGGACTCACTCAAATAGACGTCGTTCTGGTGCAACCAGCACATCACCTTCGCGCAGCACGATATCCCGTACCGCAGTCGATCCATCAGCGATGGCCTTGTAGTTGATGATAATGGTTTGCACCTCACCCGTCTGGGTGTTCGTGCGACGCAACTGGATTCGCTTTTGTGCGGCAAAGTTGGTGAACCCACCACCCTGCGCCAGCGCCTGAAGCATGGTGACGCCGGGCTTCACTTCGCGGGCGCCCGGATTGTTCCATTCACCAAGAAAGAAGATATCCATTGTTTCGACAACGGCCGGAGCCGCCGCGCGGTTCGATTGCACAACAGGGCGCAATTGCTGCACGGACACGAAAACCGTTGGCTGTTGGGCAAACTGCGGGGCAAGGCCACCGGCAATATCAGCCCCGATTTGGCCCGCCGTGCGGCCGGATGCAGCGACAGCACCAACAAAAGGGAAGTTGATCGTGCCGCCGGGCAGGACAAGCGCGCTGCGGTTCAGACCGGGATCCTCAAGCACTTCAATCGTAAGCGTGTCGCCCTGACGGACCCGGTAGCCGTCCTGCGCTACAGCCATGTTTGCCACAAAAAGCGTGACGAGAAGAACAATCAGTTTTTTCATTTGCAGGCCTTTGACTTGTGTGGGCACCCATCATCTTGGCTTATGCGGGCTTTTCTTGTGTCGGCAAAGCCAATTCGTAACGCGGATTGGCCTTTTGGTAACGATGTTTCATCGCCGTCACAGGTCATTGCAGCACAGTGGCGTGCAAAAAACTACTCTGCCGCGACAATTCCTTCTGCTTCCAGCTTGTCTGCCTCTTCCCGTGCCAATGCAATCTCAGGGAACTGGGCTTCTGTGACATCCAGATTGGCGGCAATCAGGAAGTATTTCAGCGCTTCCTCTTTGCGGGATTGTGCCAGATAAGCCATGCCAAGGTGATATTGCACCGACGGTTCGCCGGGCAGTCCCTCGGCAGCATTTTCCAGATAGGTCAGCGCCTCATCCACGTCACCGCGGCGGAATGCAATCCAACCGTAAGTGTCTTGAAACGCAGGCACTTCTGATCCGCGCAGACGGCGGGCGACAGTGAACGCCCGCTCAAGGCTTTCGGGATCGTCCCGTTTTGTCGCCAGCAACGTTGCAAGGTTGTTGGCAATCACCGGTGAACTTGACGCACGTTCATACAGGTCTTCGTAGATTGTAATTGCGCCCTCGGTATCCCCTTCGGCCGCAATGATGCTGGCGCGGGCCCATGCGAGATTGATGGAACCCGGCATCGCCTCTGTGGCACGATCCAGCATCGCATCGCGTGCCTCTGCGCCACCGCGGGAAAAGGCAACGCGGATCAGTGTGGTCCACGCGCTTTCAATCTGATCATTTGCGGCAATGACCGCTTCCAACGTCGCTTCGCCCTCGTCCACCAGGCCGTTTGCCAATTGTGAAGAGGCAACGATAATTTGCAGCGCAAGGTCGTCAGGCGCGCTTGCCAGGGCGTTTTGGGCGAATTCCAATGCGCCACTTGCGTCCCCGGCTGCCAGACGCGAACGCACCACCGCTGCGACCGATTGCACAGAGCCCTCCGCTGCGGAAAACGCCTCTAACGCTGCCAGTGCACCGTCAACTTCGGACTGGGACGCCAACCGCGCCACTTCAAGCCCGGTTGCGATCTGATTGGCCTCATCGCTGCCAATGCGGCGCAGCGTGTCTTCGATCTGCTCAACGCGCGGCCAGTCTTGGCGGGCCAATTGCACACGACCCAGCGCTGACAATATTTCCAGGTTGCTGGGTTGCCCGCGCAGGGCTTCAACCAATGTTTCCTCGGCCAGTATGTATCGCTCTTCTGAAATCAGGATTTCAGCAAACCGCAACGACGGGACCACGGCGTTGTTGGATGCCTCAACGGCCAGCGACACGAAATCACGGGCAAGCTCGTGATTGCCATTCCGGTTGAACGCATCCGCCATCAGCATCATTGCTTCCCAGTCATCCGGATTCGCGTCGACCGCTGTCCGCAAAAGCGTGACCGCTTCGTCAGCGCGGTCATCCTGCACGAACCAGGCGGCCTGCATCTTGAGCGCCGGCCCGTTCGTCGAATCCGCCAGCAGGATTTCCTCAACAAGGCGGCGCGCGCCGACCTCGTTGTTGTTTGTGGCCAGCATCCGGGCAAGGATGACTTTCGCAGTGTTGATTTCATCGCTGGCCTCGGCGCCATCGGTCACAGCCTGCACGGACGCGATTGCCGCTTCGCGGTCGCCCTTTTCGAACATGATCCGCCCGCGCTGGGTTTTCAGGATGACTTCGTGATTGCCAAGTGCAAGCAGGCGGTCAATCTCTTCCAGGGCAGCATCCGGCCCCTCATCAAGAACGACCAGATCGATCAACGTATTCTTGGCTTCAAGATTGTCGGGGTTTTCGTCAATATAGCCGCGCAGATATGTGATCGCGTCGTCCAGCCGACCATTGCCGGAATAGAACTGCAACAACGTTGGCAGCAAATTTTGCTGATCGGGGAACTGAACGATCAGCGCACGCAGGTAGGTTTCGATCTCCTCTCCCCGCTCAAGACTGGCCAACAGCTGTAACTTCATCAGATGCAGCTCGACGCGATCTTCCTGTTTCGCAATCAGTTCATCCAGTTGCGCCAGTGCGACCGTGGGCTCGCCGTTGTTCATCGCCTGCTGCACAAGAATATATCGCAACATCAAGGCGTCTGGCTGTTCGCGAATAAGGGCGCCAGCATCCGCCGCGACCTGGTCAAGCCGGGCCTCATCTTCATCTTCGATGGCTTCGCGGTAATCCAGGGCAATCGTGGCGACCTGCAGTACGTCAGATTCAGGGGCGACCTCGGCCAACCGTTCGCTATGCCGGCGAATTTCGTCCCAGTTCTGCCGTTCCAGCGCAACGCGCGTCAGAACTTCAAGCGCATTCACATCATCTGGGAATTGTTCGACCAATCGCAGGTATTGACTGTAAGAGCGATTAACCTGCCCGTCTTCCATAAGCATCGCCGCATACGTGGACCGGGCTTCACGATGCTGACCGTTCAGTTCAAAGACATTGCGGAATTCAACTTCGGCCCGGTCAAAATCGCCTTCTTCAATCAAGGCTAGCGCGCTTTGGAAGTGCTTTTCTGCGCGTTCCTCTGCGCTATCGCATGCGACAAGTAGCGCGCACAGCATGAACGCCATGACCGGCCGGATCAGAATCCGCATTTGAAATGCCTCTCGTTTTACCTGTAAGGCCCTCAGGACCTTTCCCTAGCAGCCCGTACCACGGGCGACCGCAGCAACGGTCCGGAACAGTATGCGGATATCTCCGGCAAACGACAAGGTCCGCACGTAAAGGTCATCAAACTGGACGCGCGAGGCAAATTCGCTTTCGTGGCGGGTCGAGATTTGCCACAGGCCAGTCAAACCGGGACGCACATCATAGTAACGCAGGCCCTTATACAGGTCGACCTGGTCGGTCGTGAACGGACGCGGGCCAACCAGTGACATGTCGCCAAGCAACACGTTCAGGAACTGCGGCATCTCATCAATCGAGGTTTTGCGAATAAGGCGACCAACGCGTGTGATCCGTGGATCATGCACCAGTTTCTGGTTCAGGGCCCATTCGGCGCGTGCCTCCGGATTGTTGGCCAGATGCTCTTTCAGCAGCTGATCAGCATTTGGCAACATCGAGCGCAGCTTGAACATGCGGAACTTGCGACCGTTACGTCCAACGCGTTCCTGCGTGTAAAATGGGTTATGACCGTCCAGCGCAACAAGCAACGCAAAGACCCCAACCAACGTCAGGATCAAAGGTGCAGCAGCGATCGTCAGCACAACATCCATCAAAGACTTAACAAAAGTTTGATAGAACGGTGCGCTTTTGGCGGATGCTGGTAATTTCTTAAGTGCGGCCAGTACGACCGGCTGGTGAGACGACCCAAAATTGGTCAGATCCTCGTCATGGAAACTCATAATCTACTTCCTCAAACACGCTCAAAAAACCGAGCAACTTACGCACAAACAGGAAGACTGTCGTTCAACACCCAAAATTACGGTAGAGCAGCAGACTCCCAATGACCAAACATGGCCACAGACACACTCTAGACAAATTTTAGCCAAATTTGCAAATCAATCGGCAATAAAAGTTAATTAAAGTGAGGAAAACCTGACATTTTGTAATGATTGGCCCGTAAACTCAGCAGAATCTAATGATTTTCTAACAGAGTTACTCCACGAAACAGCCAGAATCGGCCTTTAGGATGCTGGCCAATCGATACTGACAGTGCGCACTGTCGCTAGATTGAAAACGATGGAGTTGGCGTTTTTCGAATCGGACCGCTATTTGTCGAAAGGCGCGGCGGGGCATTGCCGCGGACAAAATTTATTAAGAGGCGACACAGGCTTGGCCAACGCGAACAAGATCAAACGACCTTCCCTCTGGGCACGCTTGCGTGGCCGAGGTGCGGCGTTGGTTGAGCCGGACAACACGTCCAGCATCGCATTCAGGACAGGGCGGCGCGAAGACGAAGATGATGCCGCGCCTAAGATGGCGGACGAAAACAGCGACTTCCTGTCAACCAGCTTTGGGCTGCATGCCCGGGCCTTTACCCTCCTGCCCGATCCGGACTTTCTGTACTGGAGCCCGGGTCACAAGCGGGCCTTTTCGGTCCTGGAATATGGCATCATCACGCGCGCACCGATCACCGTCATCACAGGTGAGGTAGGCGCTGGAAAAACGACCTTGCTGCAGGCGATGCTCGAAAAGCTGTCAGGCGACACGGTGATCGGGCTGATCTCGAACGCCCATGGCAACCGTGGGGATTTGCTGCGCTGGGCCCTGTCGTCTTTGGACGTGCCCTGTGATCGCGACGCGACCTATGTTGAAACGTTCCAGATCTTGCAGAATTTCCTGATCCAGAATTATGCCGAAGGTCGCTATACCATTCTGGTCATTGACGAGGCCCAGCAATTGACCTCCGAAGGTCTGGAAGAACTGCGGATGCTGACCAACATCAACTCGGGCAAGGACGAATTGCTGCAACTGGTGCTGATCGGACAGCCCGAATTGCGCGAAATCATCAATCGCCCTTCAATGCGGCAGTTTGCACAGCGGATCATGGCGACATATCACTTGGGGCCGATGGATCATAAGACGACCGGCGAATACATCAGACATCGCCTTGTCCATGCGGGTGGGAACGACGATCAGTTCTCTGATTCCGCGATCGAGCTGATCTATCAGTTTACCGGCGGCGTGCCCCGTCTTATCAACAAGGTGTGTGATTTTTCGATTGTTTATGCAGTGACCGCCGGTCAGCAATTTGTAGATGAAAAGATCGTCCATAGCGTTGTTCAGGACGGATTACTTCAAGGGTCAGAGCCAATGCCCGCCAACGGAGAGATTGTGTAATGGGTTCCAGTTTCAAGTTTTATCGCTCTCTTGTCCTGCGGCGCCTACCGGCGATGGCGGCACTTTTTGTGTTGTTCACCATTGCAGGGTTCGCGACCGCATTGCGGTTGCCGCCGACTTACGAAGCCGCTGCACGCTTGATCGTCGAAACTCCGCAAATCCCGGATGAACTGGCCGCTTCAACGGTTCAGATTTCGGCCACCGAGGAAATCGAATTTATTCGGCAGCGGTTGTTCACCCGGACCAACCTGCTTGAAATTCAGCGCCGGTTTCAGGTGCTTGAATCAACCGACGATCTTTCACCCGACGAGGTCGTCGAAGAGGTCCGCAGCCGCGCGGATATCCGCAGTTTCCAAGGTGGGGCCGGAGGGCGGCGCGGTGAAACCCGTCCGACCCTTGTCACCGTCAGTTTCAAGTCGCGATCCGGCGATATCGCCGCCCGAGTCGTCAATGAATTTGTGACTCGTATCATCAACGAGAACGTGAGCCTAAGAACCGACGCAGCCGAGGACACGTTGGATTTCTTCAAGCAAGAGGTTGACCGTCTCAGCGAAGAATTGGCCAAACGCAGCAAGGCCATATCCGACTTTCAGCGGGACAACGCAGACGCGCTGCCTGACGATCTGCCCTACCGACAGGGCCGTCTTGCGCTGCTGCAGGAACGGATCGCTGCGGCCGGGCGGGAACGCACGGCCCTGGTTGAACAAAAATCGCGCATCCAGACCGCTTTTGAACGTACGGGTGGGGTGAACCCGAACCAGCAGCGGCGGTTGACGCCACAGGAACAACAGTTGGTTTCGCTACGGGCGCAGTTGCAGCAGGCGCTGACGGTCTATTCTGAGACCAACCCGAACGTTGTGTCGCTCAAGAACCAAATTGCAAACGTCGAAGCACAGGTCGAAGCGATGGGGTCTCAGCCCGTTGAAACCACCAATACCGCAGAGCTGATGCTGGAACTGCAGATGTCCGAGATTGATTCCCGCATCTCCAGCCTGGACGCCGAAATTTCCCTGAACGAGGGGATCGTCGATGAACTTGCCGACGGCGTATCCCGCACGCCCAATGTCTCGGTCACGCTGGATGAACTGCGCCGGGATTATGAAAATGTCCGGCTGCAGTTTGATACCGCATCGCAAAGCCTTGCGCGCGCCAACATGGGCGAACGGATCGAACTGACATCGCGCGGGCAGCGGATCACATTGATTGAACCCGCCACCGTGCCCGATTCACCCAGCAGCCCCAACCGCCCCATGGTGGCAGCGGCGGGGACCGGGGTCGGCATCGCTATGGCCCTTGGTCTGTTCATCATTCTTGAATTCTTGAACAAGAGCATTCGTCGCCCGGTCGAAATGGTCAACGCGCTTGGCGTGACCCCGATTGCGACCATCCCCTACCTTGAAAGCAACCGCCAGCGCTTTACCCGCCGCGCCTTCAAGATCCTTCTCGTGTTCGGCACCATCATCGCCATTCTTGGTGGTCTGTTCGCCATTGATACCTATTATCTTCCGCTTGAACTGATTGTGCAGAAGATTTTGAAAGCCACCGGATTCTAATATGGAAAAGCTTCAAAAAGCGATTGCAATGGCCCGCAAGGACCGCAAGCAGGGCGGCCCGCAGGACCCGCAATCGAGGCGGACAACCGCACCGGAAAAACCGCAGGGCGTTGCGGGCGCATGGGATCGGCTGGCAGAGATTCATGCCGACGCCAAACACCTGACCCGCCGCCGCGTCGTGTCCCACGAATCGTCGGAAAGCACCACAGCATTTGACGTGTTGCGCACCAAGGTGATGCAGCAGATGCAGCAAAATGGCTGGAAACGGCTGATGATCACCTCACCGATGCCAGAGTGTGGCAAGACGACACTGGCCGCGAATCTGGCCTATGGCATCGTTCGTCAGGGTGAAAAAAGCGCGATCCTGCTCGAGATGGACCTGCGCAAGCCAAATCTTGGCGCGCTGATCGGGTTCAAGCCGGAACATGACATCCGCGACATGCTCATGGGTGAACTGCCGTTTCATGAACAGGCCCAGCTATTGGGCGAAAACGTGGCCGTCTCCATGGCCAACAAATCGTCCAGTGATCCCAACCGGTTTCTGACCAGCCAATCGACCGCCACCGTACTGGACGAGATTGAGCGTGATTACGCCCCCGATCTGATGATCTTTGACATGCCACCCTTGCTGGTGAACGACGATGCGAGATCATTCCTGCCGATGGTTGATTGTGTGCTGCTAGTGGCGCGCGCCGAAAAGTCGACGACAAAGCAACTGGATGTTTGTGAACGCGAGATTGCGGAACACACCAATGTTGTCGGGATCGTGCTGAACCACTGCCGGTTTGCGGATGAAACGCAGGGTTACAATTTCGAACAATACTAAGCGTCAGGCCATGCCCTGCTCGACCAAGGCGCTCTCTGTCGCGTCCGCATCAGGGAAGCGCCCATAGGGGCCAACGGTAATGCCGCTACGCAAAACCTTGGCAGGGTTGCCTGCAACGACGGATCCGGCTGGCACCGATTTGGTCACCACTGACCCCGCGCCCACAACACAGCCATCGCCGATCTCAATCCCCGGCAGGATCATGCTGCGCCCGCCAATGAAACAATTCTCGCCAATGCGCGTGTGCAGATACAATCCGCGTGTCCGATCATGCGTCAGAATGCGGGCCTCAAATGCGACATATGAATGTGCGGCGACATGCACGCCTTTTGCAAAGGTCCGGTCAAATTTTGCCGAGAGCGACATTTCAACCGTCGGGTCGATGTCCATGCCCCAGATGCGGGTCAGCTGCCAGCGCTTGAACGATACCAGCGCCTTGCGCAAATGCCGCAATCTGGCCAGCCCGCGGACCGGTACTTTTTTCACAGATGTCATGGTCTTGCCGTCTTCATGTCGGTTTGTCCCGTCAACTACTGCACGTTGAAATGTACCCGAAAACGGGTATGACTCAGGCAGATTTAAAATGCGAGATGATTTGATGACAAACGCCAATTCCCGCCCAATCGTGATTGGCCTCGTCTGGCATTCGATGAATTCCGACAATTTGGGTGTGGGCGCGTTAACCCTGTCAAATATCGCCTTGCTACGGGCCGCCGCCAAGGCGGCCGGCCTGACACCGCACTTCCTCATTCTGGGATGGCGGGACCCGCGGCCCTGGTATGCCGAATACGATGACGTTGAAAACATTCCGCTGCGCACGCGACATCTGGTCAGCCCCGGCGGCGTCCTCGGTGCGGGGCTGCGTCGGGCCGATCTGGTCTTTGATATCGGCGGGGGTGACAGCTTTACCGACATCTACGGCCCGCGCCGGTTCTTTGTTGTCTGGGGCACCAAGGCCCGCGCATGGCTCGCGCGCAAACCGTTCATTCTCAGCCCGCAAACCGTGGGGCCCTTCGAAAACGGCTGGGCGCGCTTCTTTGCCCGCTGGGCCATGGACAAGGCTCGCTTCGTGACGACGCGCGACGCGCCCTCAACCGCGTTTTTGAAAGAATTGGGCGTCCGGTCGGAAATCTTCGAAGCCACAGACGTCGCGATGGGCCTGCCCTATGATCCCCCCGCCTCGCGCAAGGACGGCGGCCCCATTCGCGTGGGGCTGAACGTGTCCGGCCTCATGTTCAACGGCGGTTATACACAGTCCAACCAATTTGGGCTCAAGTCTGACTACCCGACCCTGATCCGCGACATTATCCGCTATTTCCAGTCGCTGCCGGGGGTTGAGCTGCATCTGGTCGGCCATGTCCAATCGCACAACCAACCCATCGAAGACGATCACCGGGTCGGTGAGGCACTGGGACAGGAATTTCCCGGGACCGTCGTCTCGCCCTTTTTTGATTCCCCGTCCGAGGCCAAGAGCTATATCGCGGGCCTCGACTTTTTCGTGGGCGCGCGGATGCATGCAACCATCGCGGCCTTCTCCTCCGGTGTACCGGTGGTTCCGATGGCCTATAGCCGCAAGTTCATTGGTGTCTTTGGCACGCTTGGCTATGACCACGTCGCTGATTGCAAGACGGATACCGCCGAAGATATCCTCGCCCGCATTCGCGATGGATTTGAAAACCGTGCAGTGCTGGCAGCAGAGGTTGCCAAGGGGATGACACGGGTGAATGAACGGCTTGAGGAATACACCCGGCTGTCGGAACGCGAGATGCGCGCCGCCGTGAATTAGGACCGGCTGCGGAGCCTGTTGCGCAGGTCGCGAACTGCCCGGCGCAGGGATTCCAGTTGATCATGCACCGCAACGCGCGGTGCCCCGTCTGATCCCAGCAGGTCGCGGCGAAAAGCTTGCGGACGCATGGCATTGCCCCTGATTGCATCAACAAGCAAGGATTCCTCAGCGCTTGCAATGTCAAATTTCATTGTAAGGGGGTAGGCATGGCGCAGGATGTGAAAGTCCTGCCCGACTGTCGCTGGCAACCCTGTGTCGCTGATCAGTTTCAACGCTTCCCTACCGATGCTGATACCGTCGGATTTACGGTTCCATAGTTCGATTCCCGAAAGGAATGGCACCCATGCCGGGTCAAACTGCGCCCAGGCTGCGCGGCGGATCGGATGGGCGAAAATGGCAACGCCGCCCGCCGCCTGCACCTTTTCAAGGGTTTCAAGCACGGGGCGGTGTTCTGCCAAAAAGTGATCCAGACCCCAGGTCAGCATGTGAATGTCGTTGTCCGGGCTTGAATACTCAATCCCCGGAATGATCTTGCAGGCCGGGGTCGAGGCAGCGCCACAGGCCGCGCGATATGCGCCAAACGTCGCCGGATCAAACCCGGTGTCATGCTCTGTCATCATCACCGCGCGCACGCCAAAGCGGCCATAAAACCGGGCGATCTGGTCAAGGGTCCATGATCCGTCATAGGACCAGGTCGAATGCGCATGCAGAACGACCCTCATCTGCGCAACGCCTTTTTGACGGTCCAGACCGCATCACGCAGGAAATAACCCTTCGCAGCCGGATCGTAATTGTAGAAGCTGCGCAGGTGATGCGGGCGCAGGACCGCCACAAGACTGCGCCAGAAACTTGGCCATTCTGCCTTGTGAAACGAAGATTTTGGCCCCCTGAGCGTAAAGAGCAGGTGCAGCACCTCGCGCCCCAAGTGACGCATGACAAGCGGAGCGCGGCCCGCTTCCGGCCAAGTCTGGGGCAATCCCTGCCCCAGTTGCTGGGCCACAGCCCAGGCGGGATATTCCAGACCCTGACGCCGGGCCAGCGCCATAGACCCCCACATACGGCCGTTCAGCTCCATGAACCAGGCCGTGTCCTCTGCGTCGCGCAGCAGCTCGACCATAAACGCGCCGCGCCAGCCGATGGCGTCCAGAAACCGTTGAATTGCAGCGCACAGCTCTGCGTCAGGCTGAAAGGAGATGCAGGCAGATGACCCCGACCCATGTGGGTTCATCATCCGCAGCCGCCGATGGCCAGACCAGGACTTGACCCCCATATCCGTTGCAAACCCAAAGACGCCTTCCCCGGTTCCAGCGATCAGGGGTTGCGCCAGAAGCGGCTCTGACGGTTGCACCGTCTGCCCGGCGATCGCCGCAACCGCGTCGAAATCCGCCAGATAGACTGCATCACCCTTGCCCAGTTTTCCGTCAACCTCGCGCACCGCAAGGGCAGGTTTCACAATCACCGGCAACTGAATGTCAGGCCGCGGGCCTGCATCAGCCTCAATGACAGAGGTGGGCGGTACGTTCAGGCCGGCGTCGCGGGCGGCACTGCATTGTATGGCCTTGTTCAATGCGGTTTTGGCCTGCTCACCCGTTGCTCCGGCAATTTTGCTTTTGTCGGCAAGGGCCGCGTCTGCCAGCCACAACCCTGTGTCATCCATCGGCAGAATCACATCCGGCGCGCCCGGGCCGGTCATCAATCCGGCAAGTGCCTCTTTTGCCGCGCTCACATCATCCTCCGGTGCCGCGATGACGTGCAGTTCGCCGGACAAGATGCGCGCCAGCGGAAGCCGCTCCGTGCGGCCAAACGCAGATACCCGATGCCCGGCGGCATGGAGCGAGAACACCACTTCTGGCGCTGGCAGCGCATCTGCAAAACCGATCAGAACATGGGCCATCTGCTAAAACCGTCGCTTGATGGCCATGGCCAGTTTCCGGCGGGCCGCAGACTTGAACGATTCTCGTCCCAGTATGATCGCCTCAACATCAGCAACAGTCATATCCGCCCGGACGGATGTCCGCGGGATCGGATAATGGTGGGCGCGGGCGGCCCCGCCATCGGACGAATAGATCGCCGTGTACCCCCGCGCTTTCAGCTCTCTCACGACGGTCCCGTTGTAGCTGCCAAAGGGAATTGCAGCACTTCGGATCGGTTGACCGATGATGGTAGAAATCCGCGCCCGGGCCGTGTCCCACTCGCGGGCTTGTCCGGCAAGGTCGAGCGAGCGCCAGTCGACATGCGCCGCGCCATGTGACCCGACTTCATGGCCCTGCGCTGCCATCGCCTGAACCTGTGCTGTTGACAAGGATCCCGGCTGATCCATCCGATCGGACAGAACGAAAAAAGCCGCCTTCGCGCCATGTGCAATCAAGATCGGAAGACCCAGTTCAAAGTCCGACGCATTGCCGTCATCAAAGGTGATCTCGACGCGCACCCGGTCTGCATGTTTCTGCGCCAATTCAAGCGTTTGATCCAGGATTTCCGGCGCCACCCAATACCGGTCTTCGTCGCGTTCAAGCGCGCGCTGGGGCGTGCCCAGACCGTGAAAATTGATAATCGCGCGGCGCATATGGTGTTCCCTGCTTGTCGCCACTGCCTACACGGCAGAGGTTGAATCTGGCAAGGGAGGTTTCCCCGTGCGACCATTTGCCTTTAGCGACGCTCTGCGCAAGACGGGTTGCGGCTCTGCGGCCTTGGTCAGACCGCGTGGTGTTGGGGTTGCATTCGGAAACCGGGTATAGACTGGACGACGTGGCGTGGGGTCCGACTCTGCGTCGGGCTCATCAGGATCACCTTCGTTGACCGCACCGCCCGTGAACGTCCAGATACCGGACGCAAACAGAAACAGGACCAGCGCCATCATCGAGGTCCAGTAGTGGACCGTGCCGCCACCGATGATGATCCCGCCCATCGAAATCAGGAACCCCATCCGGCAGGATTTGTCGAACGCCGCCGTCAATTTGGCGCGGGCCGATTTCCACATGATCAACAGGCAAGCGATCGCAAAGAACAGGAACGAGGGGATCCCATAAAGCATCGCCAGCACCAGCCAGAAGTTGTCCGCACTCGACACCATGAACTCCGGTCTGACCCAGTCACGGTAGCCAAGGCCAAAGAACGGATTGGTCCAGACATTCTGCAACCCGTATTCCCAGATCAGGATGCGGTTGTAGGCGCTGCCGGTATTGAATGACGCATAGGTGATCAGCACCTCAAAGGGAGAGCTGTTGGCGATGATATCAAGCGTGATGTAGCCCGCAATCACCAGGACACCCAGCACAAGCCAGCGCTGCCGCAGCCCGCGCATGACGTAGTCCCAGGCGATCAATCCAAACTGGCAGGCCAAGCCGATCAACGGCCCGGACGACAGGGAAAACATCGTCGAAAGCACCACCATCGGAACGGTAAAAATGCGGGTCGCGTAGGGCCGCAGGATATACCAGTAAAGCCCCATCCCGATCGAAGCGAAGATGCCGTAGTGGATCGGATGCGTGAACATCGTTTGCGCACGTCGCATCCCCCAACGGAACGGGTAGTCAATCGGTGGGATGCTGCCGGGGATCAGATTCAGCAGGAAAGGCGTGCGCAGGAGGCTTTCCAAAGCGGCAAATGGCAGAAGCAGCATCAGCATCACAAACAGGAATTTCACGACGCGGGCCATATCGCTGGCATTTCTGACCGCGACCCGGCCCAGCAGGTAAGAGCCGAAAAATTCAATGATGTGAATGCCGACACCCTCAATTGTTTGGGCGATGCCGTGGTTTGCGACAAGGGCCAGACAGACCCACAGCGTCGAGGCGAGCATGAACCAATCGACGGCGTTGATTGGTCCGGCCCGACCCGACAGCAATCGCAATGCCATCGGGATAAAAAACAACAGCAGCACAAACCGGTGCGGCATCAACAGTACCGGGCCAATTGGAATGAAAATCGGCGGCAGCAGGCTCAGGAAAAAGATATAGGCCATGTAAACCGGGGACTTCTCCGCCGGGCGCACGCGCGTCACGACACCGGCCGTCATGACAGCGTCACGTCGGTTTGGCCAAAGCGGGGGCGGCGGGTCGCGAACATCCTAACCAGTTACCTTAGAATCCTTATGTAACTGACATAGCACAGCCATTCGGCATTTCTAAGGCATGGATGCCGTATCCAAACAGGCTGTGATCCTGCGTGATGGATGTCGCAACCCGCAATATCGGGTTGCAGATTTTTTGCTCAGCTTTCCTGGATCGACAGCGACGTCAGCTTGCATGACAGCGCCGTGCCCACCTTGTTGACGGTCGCCGTAACATCCTCTGTCGCCGCCGCGTTGAAGGTGCCCACGTAGACGCCCGGTGCGGTGATTGTATTCAGGTTGATTACCACCACGCCGCCCAGCAGAATGCGCAACCGGCCCTCTGCGGCGACTTCGGTCACATTGATCGTGACGGTATAGGTCTTGCCGCTTTCCACCGGGGTCCGATAACCGCTCTTTTGTGAAACAGAACCAAAGGACGGCACCGCAGCGCCAATCTCAAGGATGCCGCCGGACATCGTTGCGCCGGTCTGCGTGGTCCATTGTGACGGATCGTCAAAACCCGGATCTGGGGCCAGTTCAGCGTTGCCGCTTGCCGATGTGGTAAAGCTTGCGCTGCTGGCCGCGGCACCATTCCCCGCAGAGTTTTCGTGATAGAAATGCGCGCGATAGGTGGTCGCAGCGGACAACCCAGTAATGGCATAGGGTCCCAATGGCCCGGACGTTGTGATCGGGGTGACAAAATGCGCCACAGCCCCGGTGCCCGCCTGAATGTCAGCGGCGCTGGGCGTCGCCGTTTCCGGCCAGACACCATAGGACAGGCTGCCGTTGTCCTGGTTGGTCGACAGGCTCAGCGCTGCCCCCGTGGCAGAGGTCGCAGCACCGCTTGGCAGGTTCAGCATCGGCGCGCCCGGCACGGCGCCGTGATCAAACGCCAGCGCCGCATCCGCGCCCACAAAGGGATCCACCCAGGAAATCACCTGATCCTTGTAGTCGCGGTCAAATCCCTGAAACCGTGGAAACCGCGCCGAAATGATCGCGATGTCAGCGGACATATCAATGCCTGCCGTTGTGTGCACCGGCGACCCGTCAGGATGGCTGTATACTTCGTTGGCAAGATCATCATAGACGGCAAACAGGTTGGTCGCCGAGACGTTCGAGGCATCAAATTGGCCAATGCCCTGCCCAAATGCGGTGGCGAACGAGGTGATCACATTGCCACGCACACTATCTGGCGGGTTGGCATAATCGTCCGCATCATTGATTGACCCGGCCACGTTATTGTTGACGGTATAGGTCATGCCATTGGCACCATCGGCACCCCTTGCCAGATCAATTGCATATCCCGGATAGGCATATCCCGCGACCGGCGGAACGACGTTGTTGAACACGTAACCCTTTGAATTTGCAATCGGTCCTGCCGCGTCCACACCATAGTTGCTGTCCAGAATGGCCCGACCATCGGTGTCCGCCGGGTCCCAGAAACTGGGGACAACACAGAATGCAACCACAGGCGCGGAACTGCGCTGCCACACGAGGCTGCCGTTGCAGACCGGGCCAAACTCAAGACCCCAGAAACAGATGTCACTGTTGTTTTCAGACCCGCCGGTCCCGTAGACCTTGGTCTTGGACGAATGCGCGGTCAGACCAATCTGCGTCATATAGGAATGCGCAAAAACGTATTCCTTGACGAAAAAGCTGCTGACTGCGTCGTTCTGCAATTTCGCGAAATAGCACTTCTCGATCAACCCGCCAGCTGCGCTGGATGCACCCACTCCAAAGATCGAGGCTCCGACCCCCTTGATCCCGTAACAGGTTGATCTGCTGATCGTGGCATTGTCGCAGTCCTGCAGATGCAGACCCCGGCTCGTGCTTGCATTCGGATCGTCTGCGCTGATTGTTCCGCTGCATAGAATATTGTCCAGCGTCACATTGTTGGCGCGCGTCCCGCGGTTCTGGTGGATGTTAATCCCGTCGCTGCGTCCCAGCGACCTGCCCGAGGCCCCCGACACCTGCAAACCGCGAATTGTAATGTCACTCACCCCGGTGTCGATGGCGATGCAATTCGTCCGTGCTGCAAATTCGATGCTGTCAATATTGGCCGGGTCGCGTGGATAAACATAGACATCCAGCATCGGGCCATTGTCCAGAACCGCAAACGTGCCGGGTGCCAGCGCCGGAGCGATATTGATGATCGCATAAAGCTTTGGATCGGGATACCGGGTCGACACATCCTGAATGGTCCAACCACCATCAATGTTCAGCGTGTTCCCCGCGACATTCGCGCCCGTGATATTGGCCGGACGGATCTGGTTTGGCGCGTTCAACACAAAGACCTGGGCAGCCATCAGCTGGGCGTCGGTGTATTTCGACGCGTTGATGACGGCCGCATCAACGATTCCGGTGATCTGGTTCGATCCATTCAAAAGGAAATTGTCGGCAGTATGATAATCCGCCGGGCGCTTTTCGACAAAGCGGCTGGTCAGGTCCGCACGGTCAGTGGCAATATGCATCTGTTCGCCCGCTTCATGCAGGTTAAGCCCCAGAAAATGCGCTCCGTGCTCCACCGCCGTCTTGGGAATGGATGCCTTGAACACCGGAGAGGCGGAAACACCCAAAGTAGATCCAATGATACCTGCGTCCGCGGCGGAACATTGTGTTAGCCCCGGCAAGGGGTCCAGCGCTGTGATATGCGGTTTTTCGATATCGTAGCCTTCCAGCGTGACCGGCTTATCAACGATGACCTTCTCGCGGTATGTCCCGGCACGGACCTTGATTTCCTGCCCTGGCGCAGCGACCGACATGGCGTGGCTGATCGTCTCAAATGGATCTGCCTCTGTGCCTGCGGCGGTGTCAAACCCATAGGGCGCCACAAAAATATCACCTGCAGTCCCGTGGTTGCGTCGAGACCCCCAGCCGCGAAAATCGCGGTCATCGGTGGGTACGGTCAGCACGTGTTTTGCGTCGCTGATGTCGCCTGCGGTGCCATCAACGGGACGAATTGTGATGCGGTTACCGCTTTCCGGTGGCAGCCCGGCAAGAGGGTATGTGCCCGGTGACGTCGCTGCCAGTGACACCCAGGGACCGCCATTTGCGCTGGCTTCGATATCTGTCACAGGCCCGGGCAGGCGAAAGATGGAAATATCCGTGCGGTTGCCACGTGGCCCCGACAACGCCCAATCCTCGGGCAGGAACGCCATTGGCGGATTGGCTTGATCTTCGATCGTCAGGTTAAAGGCGCTTGTCGCGGTCCCGCCGGAATTTGAGGCCATCACCGTCACGACATTGCCCGCGTCCGCAACATCCGTATCAACCGAGATAATGCCCGATGATATTCCGATGTTTGTGGCCCCACCGGCCACGGCGTAAGTCAGGCGCGCGCCGGTGAATTCACCTGATGCGTCGATGCTCTGTTGCCCGGACCCCACGTCAAAAATTTCATCGACAAGGGCATTGGCTGCGACCGGTGGAATATCCCGAATGATCACTGTCGGCGTGTTCCGCCCGGGCATACCGGCCGGCGATATTCTGCAATAAAGCTGCTTGAGGTCATCCGTGGCCGCATCCGGGGTAAAGGTCGCGCTGGTCGCGCCGACAATCGGCCCCGTCTCAACGGTGTGCCATTGATACCCTATCGTCAGCGGTGGCGGGCCCCTGAACCCGCTTGCAATCGCAGTCAGGGCAACGCCTGTCTGCGCCGCATCGCCATGCGTTGGGTTCGCCGTAAGTCCGGTGATACTGGCAAGAAATTGTTTTGGGTTCTTTCCAGGGGCTTTTTTGCCGCCCATCGCATTGCTGATATCCATGATGCCGACCCCTTAGCGCATGCCAATAAGGTTCGTGGCGGACGTGCCAGTCGCAAGGACCTGCGTGACACGGATGGGGTACAGGCTGCCCGCCTGTAGGTCTTTCAGCGTAACCACATCACCCGACAACATCCGCACCACAGCGTCTCCTCCGACCCCAACATAGAGACCCCGGGTTGCGTAAGCCAGCGCCGTGCCGTCGCTGGGCACGATCACCTCGCCGGATTCAGCAGGGGAGGTCAAACTCGGCGAAATTGTATCAAATTCATCTTCCATGAAGCAGCTCCTGAGCAAAGTCAGTGCCACATTGAGATTTCATCGTTAATATGTTTCCGGGGTATGCGTCCGCTGCCACCCCACAAGGTTAACGGGCGATGAATCAAAAACGGCGACCCGCGGTTGGATCGCCGTTTTCATTTTACTTCAAACGCTTACAGATCAGGCTGCCATGTCAAAGCCGTCGATGTCTTCGTCGGACTCTTCTGGCATGTCTTCGCTGTATTTGCCCGTCGTGGGGACGATATCAGACAAAAGCAGGTCGTCCGGGTCAGGCTCGACCTCTTGTTCGGCGGCCTGCGGCGTTGAATTGGACTTGCTGCCGCCCCCGAAGATCGCAAAGAAGATGCTGAAGATCTTGGCAAAGAAGTTGCCTGAATCGCCGTCGTCGTCGCCGGTTTCTGCTGCGCTCTTTTCTTCTTCCTCTTCTGCAACATGCCGCTTGGGCCAATGTTCCTTGTCATCGTGCTTTGGTCCTTTTGGACCCTTGGGGCCGCCGCCAGAGGAATCAAGCACATCGCCGTCTTCGGTCGTCTCATCCTGTTTTGGCCGCGGATTCGGCTTTGGCTTCGGACTCGGCTCGGGTTCCGGCTCTGGCTCAGGATCTGGCGTGGGCTCGGGCTCCGGCGCAGGCGCAGGCTCGGGCTCCGGCGCAGGCGCAGGCTCGGGCTCCGGGGCAGGTGCGGGTTCTGGCTCCGGTGCAGGTTCGGGTTCAGGCTCCGGCGCAGGCTCGGGCTCCGGCGCGGGCGCAGGTTCAGGTGCAGGCGCAGGCTCGGGCTCGGGTGCGGGTGCGGGCGCAGGTTCAGGCTCCGGTGCAGGCGCAGGCTCGGGCTCCGGTGCGGGCGCAGGTTCAGGCTCCGGCGCAGGTGCAGGTTCTGGCTCGGGTTCCGGCTCCGGTCCTGGCACGGGTACAGGATCGGGATCGGGCTGCGGCGCCGGGACCGGCTGCCCAAGGAAGACTGCGTGATCCTCTGCGACTTCATCAGCCGTCAACGCAGCACGTGTAAAACTGACGTCGTCCATCAGGCCCGTAAAGGAATCGCCATAGGGGTTGCCAAGGTGGAAACCCTGTCCATATGACGGCCGTTGCGCTCCGATAAGGCCATCGACCCGATCCACTTCCAACCCATCAAGGTAAAGCGTCGCAGTGCCGTCGTCCTGGGAAAACGTATAGGTAATCTTGTGCCAGTCACCATCGTCAATGGAAGGATCCGTGACCGACAGCGAAAAGGATTCCCCCGCATCCGTGCCCGACGTCAGGCTGATGCGTCCCTCATAGGTGCGGATAACGGCCGTCCCGGTAAAGAAGATCATAGTCCCGTCATCAGTCGTGTCTGCGGCATCCTTCTGAAAGCCGACTGACAGGCTGAATTCGGTGTTGTTGGCCAGTTCATCGCTGAACTCATAGCGCATAGTGCTGTCTTCGTTGTTGACCCGCACGGATTTGCCGTGGTCGGTATCCAGACGGGACACGGACCCGGTTTTGACAAAGTCGTTGGCAAAGTAGGTTTCATCGTCGAACCCCGGTTCAAACGACATATCAAGCGCATGAGGCGTGTTCACTGGTGTTGACTTCTCGACCGTCAGAACATCGCCATTTGCCAGCTCAATCGTGGCTGACGCATGATAATCGCCCGGTGCGGCGTAGGTATGGGACACGTTTTCGCCAGTGCCGGAAATGCCGTCACCAAAGTCCCATGTGATCGTCGCTCCGGTCAGATCAACTTCGCCGGTCGGGCCAAAAATCGCGTCCACGGACAGATCAATGGTCATCATGTCCAGCCCGTCCTGCGGCGTGGCGCTGACAAATCCCTGAAGATAATCAGGGGTGCTGTCAAATTGCGTTGATGCCGCGCCATACCCGTCTGCCGCGCTGCCGGGGATGACCTGGAAATCGTCGATGTCGCCGTTTGGCGTCAGCGGGTTGGAATACAGATCGCCGATGTAGTTTTCACCATTCGGGTCATGACGTTGCACATCAAGGTTGTCGCCAATCGTGATGCCAAAGTCACCGGGGTTGCTGCCCGATTGCCCACCGATTCCACCGGACAGCACGTTGCCATCAATGACTGTGTTGGTGGTGCCGTCGACCAGCCGAATGCCCGGCGCATCATTCTGATCGCCCGAGCTTTGAATCAACGTGTTGTTGAGAATCTGCATGTCATTGCCGTATTCAACAACAATCCCCATGGCGTGACCGTTGTGGATCACATTGTCTTCGATCAGCACATCGGTGAAACCGATCTTGTTGCCGTTGTCGTCCAGATAGATGCCCAGGATTGGGCCGCCATCTTCGCCCTGCTCCATGTAATTGTCAGAGATGACAATGTTGGAACTCGCCTCGGTCTGCGATGTTGTAGTCCAGAAGTGAATGAAATCGCCGTGGTCGCCGCCGCCATCGTTCCACCAGGGGTTATTGTCGGAAAATGAGTTGCCGGTGATCGTCGCGTTGCTGACATCACCGCCCGCAACCGAAACGGTGCGCAAACCAGAGATATCATTATCCTCAATGGTCACACCATCGACGTAACCCAAGATGATCCCGCTTTTGAAATCGGTCATTTCGTTGTTTGAAATGGTGATGTTCTCAGATGTCAGCACGCCAACCGCGCGCCCGATCGGATACCCTTCGACCCCAAACGCACCAAGATCCCCAGGATCGGAATCCACCGGGATACCGTTCACGGCGTCGCCGCCTTCCAGCCGCGAGTTGATCAGTGCAATGTCGTTGCTTTCCCGGATCGAGAACCCCGCGTCCCAGTCGACGGTGTCGGCGTCGGGTTCAAAATCAACAAAGATGCCGTCAAACGTCATGTTTGCGCAGTCGTAGATCTTCACGGTGTTGAAGATGGCCGGGTCGTTCGGGTCCGCTGATTTGATTGTGACATTTGATGAAAAGTTGAGCGCGTCAAAACGGACATCGCCGTAATCGCCTCCGCTCATCTCGATTGTGTCGCCCCCGGATGCTGTTGAAATTGCGGCAAGCAGCTCTGCCTGGGTCGAAACGGTATAGATCATGTTTTGTCCTTGCGGGTTGTCCGACCACACGTCGCAAGGCAAGCAGCCTGTTTTTGCGGGTGCGAACGGAAGCGAGCATTAACCAAGATTCCACGTAGAACGCAGACTTGTTTAGAAGTGCGTCAACATCTGGGCGCGATCGGGGCGCTTTTATGGGTGGAGATTTTGGTGTGCCTGCGAGTATTCTTGTTTCGTTTTTTTGTAACGAATTCATACTCGTGAAACCTGCGAGCACTTGCCCGACACCATCGGCAAGTTACAACACCGAAAGACGGATTAGCGTATTTGGGGCAGAATGCCGCCCAGAACTTGCCCTAGACTGGCGGTATTATGCTGGGATTCGGGTTAACAACCTGATGGCCGTCCGAGATGGCAGGAATTTGCCGAATTTTGATGAAGGAATAGCACGTGAAGTTTGTGACAACGGTCAACCCGGACATTCCGCCACTGGCGTGGATTTGCACTATTGCGCGTGGTGATGAAACCGTGGCGCTGGAATGCGGTGGCAGTGTTGAAACCCGCGAAGATTGGTTCTTCGACGGGGCGTGGGCCGGTCCCTTTTCGCAGGGTGGTTTTCTGGACACCAATTGCTTTGGCACCGGGGCGCGGCTTACCAAGACCGGCATCACCTTTACCACGCCCGATCACATTCTGGACCGTCTCTATTATATAGAAGACGTCGACCGGTTGCTGATATCCAACTCCCTGCCATTCGTGATGCAGCGTGCTGGCAAATCGCTCGTGCCGCAACGGTCCGACTACATGACCGTGTATGGCGAAATCTGGAAAGGTCTTACCAATCACTCCACCGCGCTGCCGATGGAAGACGGAACCGCGGTCAAGACCTGGGCATGGTTTCACATGCATGTGGATACTGACCTCAACATCACCAAGGGCGAAAAAGATCGCCACGTCGACCTGCCAGATTTTGCCGCTTACGAGGCGCATATGCTCGACGTGATGCGCCGGGTGCTCGACAATGCCACGGATGCCACGCGCAAACAGACCTACGAGCTGCTGACAATGATATCGAGCGGTTACGATTCAACTGCCGCATCCGCGCTTGCCTCTGATCTGGGTTGCAAAGAGGCGCTGACATTCTCCAAAAGTCGCAAGAAACTTGGTAAGCGCACCGAAAGTGACAGTGGCGACATCGCCGCCGGTCTTCTCGGTCTGAACCTCACACCGTTTGATCGCCTCGGGTTCAGGTCGCGCAGTGACTTTCCCGAAATCGATTCACTTGGCGCAGCCAGTGAACTGGCCAGTACCGGTGCCCTTGTCGAAAAAAAGGTTCTTATCACCGGCCATCTTGGCGACATGATGTGGGACCGGCAGCCTGCGGCCCTGTCCAACGATATCGTTCTGCCCGGTCTTGGTGGACATAATCTGTCCGAATTGCGGTTGATGCGCGACTACATCATGTTTGCGCCGGTTTATATCGGGTGCCGCCAGCAGGGCGACGTGGTCAAGATTTCACAATCGGCCGAAATGGCACCCTGGACGCTGCACAACGATTACGACCGCCCGATCGCGCGCCGCATCGGTGAAGATCGCGGCATCCCACGCGACGCCTTTGGCATCAAGAAGCGCGCGACCGGGGTGTTTTTCCGCGAAGAGGGCCTTGAACAAACCATGTCGCCGCACAGCTATGCGGATTACAAGGCGTTCCGGCTGGCGCAGACGGGGGTGTCCCTGACCCGCGCCCAAATGACGGATCGCCTGCACCGGCTTGGCCATTTTGTGAACGGCGTCTCAAGCCGCCTGACCCGGATCACCAACCGACTGCTGAAAACCAGGCTCAAGGCACCAAAGCTGACCATTACGCCCGGTCCGAACAACGAAGGTGCGGTTCTGTTCCAATGGGCCATCGCCCGGCTCAAGGATCGCTATCCGCCCTTGGCGGACTAGTTGCGCATCTTGCGCAGTTTGCGCACCACAATGCCCGGATCGTCAATCACCCGCTGCACCTTGGCAAAGGTGTCCCGCAGTTTGCCTGCACTGTTGTAGGGGTACTTGCTCAACTCCGGCCAGGTCTGGCGCAGCGCCTCACCGGACATCCATTGCCCGCGCTTCCAGTCGTCGGGCAAACTCAACATCAGTTCCGTGGTGCGCCGGGTAAACATCGGCGCATAACGAACCAGCGTCGGGTCATTGTAAAATTGACCACCAGACCAGGGCCCCATCCGGTGTTCGATATAGGCCAGATCCAGAACATCCAGGGTGCTGTCACTTGGCACGGTCTTCAGCCATGCCTCCAGCGGCTCGCGCAGCTCTGTTTCGTTCGGCAGTCCAAACCGCCCGATCAACCGGGTGGCGGGCATATCCGTATCCGGCCTGTCCGCATCCTGCCACAGAAACGCGCGCGCGACCTCGCCGCCAAGACCGCCGACAAAATTGTGGGTTGGGGCAATGGGATGAACGCTTGGCGCGTAATAGGAATTTGAATCGGTCACGCAATGCCCGCCGCGCCGGATGTAAAGGTCACGGGCGGCTTCGCTCGCAGTGCGCCGGGGCAGTTCCATGTGCCGCAACCCTTCGGCCTTGGCGATGCGCCGCGCCATCATCGTATCAACCGAATGCCGGTCCGCGCCCGTAACGGTCACATGTTCAATATCGGATAGCAGGGGCCGCACGATGCCCAGCAACATGCGGGTTTCATGCCCCGCCGTCAGCGCCATGGCGACCTTTTTCTCAGCACCGATCAGGGCCTCTATCTGGTCACGCACGATTTCGATCAGCTCTGCAATTGCATCCTGCGGGCTGTCGGTCCGGGGGACAGGCGCATTGGGCCAATGGCGATGCACCTCAAAACGCTGCAAATCAAGGTAATGGTTGGGCAGCAGGCGCGACACACCCTTGTGAGCAGTCAGTCCCGCAGGAAACCAGCCCTCACGGCGCACCCGCAGCCGATCATATAGCGATGCGTCAAATCGGGCGTCGTACTGGTCATCATTCAGCATCGCATGAGCGGTGGATGCGGCAACCTGCAGCGCGGGATCATAGACGCAAGACACAAGTCCGGCACAATCAAGATAGATCCGCGCAATGTCCTGATGCGTGAACACCCACAAGAACCGACCGACAACACTGGTCAGAACCTTTTCAACAAAGGCATCAACATCAGCACCCAGCGTTTCGTCCAGCTGATAGGTGCCGCGCATGACCTTCTTGTGCGGCAGGTAGGTCGGGAAACCAAACACTGTGCCGACCGGGGTTCCAGCAGCGTCCATGACTGGAACGGCGTAGATATCGGGCCCGTGACGCAGATAGACATCCCCAACCCGCGTCGCCATGTCATGTGGGACCCGCGACAGATGGAACTGCCAGGGATCAAGCGATGGATCAATCAAATCAGCGGGTTGCGGCATATCATGTCACGTTCAAATGGATCGGCGCTCAAGATGACCCAAAACCGGCTTAAGAGAAAGGCAAAGATGCGGCAGGCTTGCGACGATTGGCATATCAATCCCACACTCCTGTGCGGATTGCATTTTTTGGCTCTGCATTGGCGGCGATCTGGTGTAGCCCCGGTCCAAGCCGGAGCAGACGAAAACACATGACAACCCAACCCGCCCAGACGCCCGCACCCAAGATCGCGATCATCGTCGTCAGCTACAACACACGCGATATGACGCTGGCCTGTTTGCGGTCCGTTTATGCCGAAACCTCCACGCCGTTTGAACTGGTCGTTGTCGACAATGCCTCAAGCGATGGCTCGGCCGAGGCGATCGCAGCGGCCTTTCCGGCAGCAGAATATCCCAATCTCAAACTGATCGCAGAGACAACCAATCATGGCTTTGCGCCCGCCCATGACATCGCGATCCCGCAGACAACGGCGCCCTGGATCTTGCTGTTGAACCCCGACACGGTGGTTCTGGACAGGGCGCTGGACAATCTTGTCGCCTTTGGTGAATCGACTCCTGACGCCGGGATCTGGGGCGGTCGCACCCTGTTTGGTGACAAATCGCTCAATCCCTATTCATGCTGGCGGCGCATGTCGCTTTGGACCATCTTTTGCCGGGTCTTTGGTCTCACCGGCATTTTTCCGCGTTCTGCCCTGTTCAACGCCGAAGAATACGCCGGTTGGGCGCGCGACAGCATCCGCCAGGTTGATATCGTCACCGGCTGCCTGTTCCTGATCCGCCGCGACTTCTGGGACCGCCTTGGCGGCTTTGCCCCGGAATTCACCATGTATGGGGAAGAGGCCGACCTTTGCCTGCGCGCCCGTGCTGCCGGTGCCAGGCCACAGATCACGCCGTCGGCCACGATTATCCATTACGGCGCTGCAAGCGAACCGGTACAGGCAGACCGCATTGTCCGTGTACTGAGGGCCAAGATGGAGCTGATCCTGCGGCATTTCCCGGCCACCACCCGTGGTGCGGGTCATGCTCTGTTCCGGTTGTTTCCACTGTCCCGAAAAATCGCGACCGGCCTTGCGGCCAAGGTGCTGAAACGGGATTTACTGCGGCTCAAGGCCGAAACCTGGGCCAAGGTCTGGGCCCGCCGCGCCGAATGGCAGGACGGGTTTCCAAAGGGCTGATCAGCCGTTCACCGCCTTGATCAGGCCGGTTTCATCCGTGTCGATCTGGAAGACGTCAAAATTGGCCGCGTTCAGATGCGCGACAATCTCGGCACTGCGGCCATTATGGTACTCTACTGCGGCGCGGCCAATCGCGGTCAGCGTTTCCCTTGGCATCGCATCAAAAATCGCGAATTCCGCGCCTTCGCAATCCATCTTCAGGAAATCAATCTTGTCCACGCCACAGCGGGCAAACAGATCGGCAATCGGAATGCCCTCGACCTGGCGCACGTCAACACTGACGCCGCCGCGGTCCCCATCGATGATCGACGCCGTTTCGCTGCGCGCGTTGCCATGCACGTTTGACCCGACAAAAAGGCTGACCTCTGTATCAGTGCCGGTCACGGCGGCTTCAAACAGGGTCACGCGATCTTCCAGCCCGTTGCGGCGCACATTCTCACGCAGCAGCTCTGCGTTTTCCGCAACCGGTTCAATCGCAAAGACCCGCGCCCCGCGTGAAGCGGCGTAAACGGTAAAGAACCCCTGATTGGCCCCGATATCAATCACGACCTTGTCTTTGAAATTGAAGTCCGGGAACGCATATTCCTCTTTTTCGAACACCTCGATAAAGACCACCCGCGCGTTTGTCATGCATCTGACCGACAGGCCGTCCCGCGTCTTCAGGTCCACAAATCGCACGCCAAACCGTTCCAGCAGGCTGTACCAGCGCATCAGGATCTGACCGGGCATCCGACGTTCGACGAACAGAATTTTCAGGCCCTTTTGCAGTTTGTCGACTGCGGAAATGGATTGGGTCATGAGGAAATCGTACCTTAATGTTTCAGCGCGTCATCGCACCGGATTGTGGCGTTCATAGGCGGATCAGCGTCCAAAATCGAGGCATCAGGCCTTGTGGACCATGGCCATCGGCAGGTCGCGACGGGCAAAGGCGTTCCGCGTATCGACAACCGGCACCGACATCGCGGCGATGGCCTTGTAGTCAATGACGTCGTGATCGGTCGCAATCAACACTGCGTCATATCCGCCCGAATCCTCTGGCAATGGCACCGATTTGCGACCCACCAGGCTGGGGTAGTCTCTCATCCGGGGGATTTCCGGCACATGCGGGTCATGAAATGCGACGCGCGCGCCCTGCTCGACCAGCAATTCCATCAATCGCATGGATGGGCTCTCACGCATATCGGGGACGTTCTTTTTGTAGGATACGCCGACGATCAGGATATGCGCCGCGCTCAGCCCCTTGCCGCTGGTCTGGTCAATCACTTCGCGCATCCGGCCCACCACGTATTTGGGCATATTGACGTTAATTTCGCCCGCGAGTTCAATGAATCTGGTCGACAGATCATACTGCCGCGCCTTCCAGGTCAGGTAGAATGGATCAATCGGGATGCAGTGCCCGCCCAGACCCGGCCCGGGGTAAAACGGCATAAAGCCAAACGGCTTTGTCGCCGCACCGTCGATGACCTCCCATACGTCGATCCCCATCGCGTCATAGATAACTTTCAATTCATTCACCAAGGCGATGTTGACCGCACGAAAGATGTTTTCCGTGATCTTCACCGCTTCTGCCGTGCTGGTCGACGACACCGGCACAACCTTGTCGACGACGCCCGCGTAAAACGCGGCGACCAGCTTGCCGGCTTCCGGGGTGTCGCCCGCCACGATCTTGGGGATCGTCGCAGTATGAAAATTGGCGTTGCCGGGGTCCTCCCGCTCCGGGCTGAAGGCCACCCAGAAATCCTTGCCCGGCTCCAATCTGCTTTCGGCAAGAATGGGCGTCAGCACTTCGGTTGTGGTGCCCGGAAAAGTGGTTGATTCCAGCACAACCAAAGTGCCCGGCGCCATATGCGCGGCAATGACGGCGGCGGTCTTTTCGACAAACGACAGATCAGGCTCGCGGTATTGGGTCAGTGGCGTCGGCACGCAGATCACGATGATCTGGCAGCTGTTCAATCTGGAAAAATCGGTCGTCCAGTCCAGTTTTTGTGCGGCAACGGCAGATGCAATGGCTGCATCACTGACCGCATCAATATAGCTGGTCCCGGCATCAAGGTTATCCATCTTGCTCTGATCGACGTCAAAGCCGGTCACCGGGTATCCCCGCGCCGCGGACGTAACGGCAAGCGGCAGCCCCACATACCCCAAACCAATCACCCCCACCCGCGCTTCGCGATTGTCGAGGTTGCTCATCAATTGGTCAAAACTCTGCGTCATGGGTGTACTCTCAATCGGTCGGACTTTGGCCCGGATATCATTTTTGTTGGATAAAATCACGCAGCGCCGCGATCAGATTAGGGTCTGCAAAAGGGGAAAGCAGCGCGTCCTGCGGTGTCGTCTCTGTGGGGGATGCATCCGCATTTGCCAGAACCTCGTCTAGGACGTTGGGCAAATCGTCTTCGGTCAGGGCCACATAGACACCGCGACGTCCCCCGAACCGTTCGGCTGTGGCGTGCTGGTGATCATTGCGGGTCTCGTTCAAATGGCCACGCCGCGGCAAGACGACAATCGGCTTGCCATAGGTCATCGCCGTGATGATCGACCCCATGCCCGCGTGCGAAATGATCAGCGATGCCTCCTCGCAGGTCTTGCGATAGGTCTGCGGGTCAAGCGCGGCGACAGCGCGAAAGTGCTCTGGCTGATAGGTCGCACGATCAGTGATCTGGCCAAGGATATCGCTCCCCCGCCCGGACCGGGCGCACCATTGGTCAACAGCGCGGATCAGGCGGTCAAAGGGTTCATGTGTGCCGATTGTCAAAAAGATCATAAGACCGACCCCTTATATTTGGGGCCTGATTCAGTCTCTAGATGGGACCATTGGGTCAGCCACAGGTCTGCATGCGGGCCAGCTTTTCGCCCCGATAACGACAGTTGCTCTGCATTGGCGATACTGTCGATCCAGATTGTGCGCGCGCCGATCAGACGCCCCATGCGCAACGCCAGATAACCCGGTGCAGCCCCGGTTGTGACAACAACGTCGGGCCGGAACGTGACCATCAGACGGGTGACGTTAAAGACGGTCCGGAACAGGCGCACCGGCTGCCAACGGTTTGCTTCGGTCACCTGATGAAACCGCGGCGCGGGCAATCCGGCGGCCTGCGCGGCCTCTGCGGCCTCCCGTTCCAGTGCCCGGTCACTTGAGGCGACCCGCAGGTCACAGCCTTCCCAGGCTGGCATCAGGCGGCACAGTTGCACGAAATGCCCACCGGCAGAGGCAATGGCCAAGACTTTTGTTGGTCGCGTCATGCCTTGCCTGCCTTTGCGTCAAGATCGCCCAGACGCATCACCTGATATCCGTCAGATTTCGCCAAAGCGATCAATTTTGTGGTAAGTTGCAGCACATAGTCGATATGTGACAGATCGCCGGTGGTGTCCTTGTATTCGTCAAGATCATGCATCAGCACAACACCACCACCCTGCGCCTTGAGATCGGCAAGCACCTCTGCCATCGGTCGTCTGTCCCAACTGTCGCGACTGTCCAATGTCCACCACCCATAGCGGAATCCCCGGCGCAGACCGGCGATCAGCCCGGCCAGTGTCAGCTTGCCATAGGGCGGGCGGAACAGGTTCCTGTCACCGCCCAGCTTCGCGACGGTCGCCACGCCGGCGTCAACGTCACGCGCGGCGCGAATTGGTGATACCTTCCAGGCGTTGGTGTGATCATAGGTGTGGCTGCCAACTTCATGCCCTTCTTGCACCAAACGTCTGACCAAATCCGGAGCCGCTTTTGCGTTTTGGCCAAGCACAAAAAAGGTTGCATGCACGCCCGATTCGGACAGCAGATCCAGCAGTTGCGGTGTCAGCGTTGCACCGGGGCCGTCGTCATATGTCAGCACGATGGCACGTTTTGCCTTGCATAGCGCCGCCAGACGCCGTTCCGCCCGCTGGCGCAGGGCAAACGGGACAAGAAACCAGCAAAGGCCACCCAGAATCCCGGCCAAAATGACAATGGTTACAGCGTTCATCTACACAACATGCTCGATCTTGTTTTGTGGTCCCACAGGGGTGCGGAACGACACAAACTAGCACGCAATTGGGGCAACAGATTGAAATTTCCCGTCATGCCGCTGCCTTTTTCCCGCGCCGTGCCGCCAAGGCGCGCTGCACCTCTTCCCAAAGCACATGCTTTAGCCCCACAATGCAGCCCACCCAGGCCAATGCCGTTACAATCATGACCACCGTAAAGTATCCGATGGACACCGGCACAGTCGCGAAATCCTGACCCAGCATGACGTAATTGAGTGCGGCGACGACCCCGGCCAGAATTGCACTATGTCGCATGGACCGCAGCAGACCGCGCAGGCTCAGCCCGATTTCGCGCCGCAACAGCAGCGCCATCAGCACCAGACTCGCGCCATGCGCAATCACGATGCCCCAGACAAATGCGCTAAATCCATAGCTTAACGCAACCAGCAGAATCGCGATCCGCACCACTTGGTTGATCAGACTGAACCACAGGCGAAGCCCAACCTTCCCCCGCCCCGTCAAAAGGTTCATCCCGGCAACGGTATAGGGTGTCAGAATGCCACCAATTGCCAGAACCTGCGTAATCGGAACACTGACGGTCCAGTTGGGGCCCAGCAATAGCGGGATCAGCGTTGCCGCATTCATCATCACAAAGATGTAAAGCGGCCAGGATACCGCTGCCACAACGATGACAAACCGAACATAGGCATTGCGACTGTCCTCCAGGCTGCCCTTTGCCTTCTTGGCAAACCATGACGTCGTCACCGGCCCCGTCGCAACCTCAAGTCCCTGCCGGAAGAAGGTGATCAATGTCTGACCGCGGCCATAAAACCCAACCGTTGCTGCGTCATATGCCCGGCCCAGCAGCATCGTGGGGGCATAATAGCCGATGTTGTTCAGCAATGTGCCCGATGCCGACAGCGTGCCAAACCGCAACAGCTCTGTCATGCCACGCAGACGCGGGCGAAAGATGATGTTCTTGGGGTCATAGAAGATCACCATCACAGTCGACACGACGTTTGCCGCGACATAGCCCCACGCAAGGCTGATCAGCCCGAAATCAAGATAGATCAGGATGATCACCAACCCGGTATCGGCCAGTGTCGCAGCGATGCGGATGATCGACAGTGGCACAAACCGCAAATCGCGATTCATCAGTGCCTGGTTGATCGCGCCAATCGGCAGGATCAGGAAAGACAACGCCATCAGCTGGATCATTCCGGTCAGGTCGGGCATCGCGAAAAAGTCGGCAGCATAGGGTGCCGCGATCAAAAACGCCGTTGTGACAACAATCGCCATGACAAACAGCACCGTTGAACACAGACCCAACTGATGGCGGTCAATTTCCTTGCGCGAGACGATGAAATCCCAGGTTCCATAGACCCGGAACACCTGCGCCATAAAGATCAGCGCGCCGGCAATCGTGTAAACGCCGATATCCGTTGGGGTCAGCAACCGCGAGATTACCGCGATCTTTACGAAGCTGAGGACAAACATCAGGTATTGCGCGCCACTTGCGACAATGGCCGACACACGAAAACTATTCATGGCACCCGGCACCGTTGGCATGCAACGTCGTCTGCAACAACTTCAATCCCATATGCTCGCAATGCCGTCCTGATTACTGGGCCGCGTATAGCCCTCAAACTTCAATATAACTATGTCGAATACCCCAGTTTTTGCGGGGAATTTGCGCAGTTTTGCGTCGCTAGCTCAACAAGCCGCGCAGATATGCGCCATAACTGTTCTTGCCGAACATGTCTGCGCGCGCGGCAAGGGCGTCGCGATCGATCCATCCGGCGGCATAGGCGATTTCCTCGGGCGACCCGGTCTGCAACCCTTGTCTGTCCTGCAATGTGCGCACGAAATTGCCCGCATCCAGCAGCGATGCATGCGTGCCGGTGTCCAGCCATGCAAACCCGCGTCCCATCTTTTCGACGGTCAGCGTTCCGGCGGCCAGGTACATCTCCAACAACGTGACAATCTCAAGCTCACCCCGCGCTGACGGGGACACTTTGCGCGCAAGCCTAGGCGCGTCACCGTCAAGAAAATAAAGGCCCGTCACCGCGTAAGGCGACGGCGCGACGTCTGGCTTTTCGACAATTGCCTTGACCCGCGCGCCATCAAAATCAACCACGCCATAGCGTTCCGGGTCCGACACTCGATACCCGAAAACCGTTCCGCCGGTTTCCTTTTGATCCGCTTTGGCAAGGCTCTCGGGCAGTCCGTGCCCGAAAAAGATATTGTCCCCCAGCACCATCGCCGAAGGGGCACCGTCAAGAAAATCCTCTGCCAGAATATAGGCTTGTGCCAATCCATCCGGGCTTGGTTGCACGATCCAGGTCAGCGAAATGCCCCATTGTGACCCATCCCCCATCAACCGCTGGAACTGCGCCTGATCCTGCGGCGTGGTAATCATCGCAATGTCGCGGATACCGGCCAGCATCAGAATGCTGAGCGGATAAAAGATCATCGGCTTGTCATATACCGGTAGCAATTGCTTTGAGACGGCCAGCGTCATCGGATAAAGCCGGGTGCCGGACCCCCCTGCCAGAATGATGCCCTTGCGCTGTGTCACTGTGCTGTCTCCTGCAAGATTCTGGCCACATCCGAACGCAGCGCGGCCTTCCAATCCGGAGGCGTAATGCCGAATTGCTGCGTCAGCGTGGCGCAATCAAGCCGGGAATTTGACGGTCGTTCTGCCGGGGTCGGATAGTCGCTGCCGGGAATATCCGTCACCGTCACGCGCTGTCCTGATATGGCAAAAATGGCCCGGGCGAAGGCCGCCCAACTGACCGCCGGCTGTCCACAGAAATGGTAGGTTCCGGCCTTGTTAGGGTCTTTTTCCAGCTGTTCGGCGATGCTGAGGCAGGCCGCCGCAATCGCACTGGCCGGGGTGGGGCCCATGATCTGGTCAGCGACAACATTTAATGTATCCCGGCTTGCGCCGAGCCGGATCATCGTCTTCACGAAATTCGTACCATCGGGCGAAAAGACCGATGACGTGCGCAGGATCACCGCCGCGCCACCCGCGGCGCGAACCGCGTGCTCTCCCGCCAGCTTACTACGTCCATAGGCTCCAAGCGGGGCGGTCCGGTCTGCGGGTTGCCAAGGGACCTGACCAGAGCCGTCAAAGACATAATCCGTCGAAATATGCACAAACGGCACGCCAAGCCGGGCACAGGCGACGGCCATTGCACCGGGCGCATCGCCATTGATCCGCGTGGCCAGCGCCTCGTCAGTTTCCGCTTGATCCACCGCCGTATATGCGGCCGCATTGATTACCCTCGTGGGTGCAATGCTGTCGATATATGCCGCAATTGTCTCTGGTTTGCCCAGATCAAGATGATCGCGGCCAGCAAATCGCGCCTCCGGTTTCGCGCGCCGCAGCGCCTGGGCCACCTGCCCCGTTGATCCAAAGACAAGCAGGGTCATCCAGTGCCCAGCCGTTGTCCGACGCCCTGCCGGTCAAGCAGCGCCTGCCACCAATCCGCATTGTCCAGATACCATTGCACGGTCAGCCGCAAACCTTCGTCAACCGTCACCGACGGTGTCCAGCCCAGTTCGTCCGCGATCCGGCTTGCGTCGATGGCATAGCGCTGATCATGGCCCGGGCGATCAGTGACAAGCGTAATCAGGTCGCGATAGGGCGCGGGACCGGGCCGCAGCTCATCCAAAATCGCGCATAGCTTATGCACAAGATCAATGTTGCGGACTTCGTTAAAGCCACCAATATTGTAAGAACGACCTAATTTTCCCTTGTTTAGACACTGAATCAGCGCCGTGGCATGGTCTTCGACGTATAGCCAGTCACGGATGTTCTCGCCCGCGCCGTAAACCGGAATGGGCTTGTTCTGTAGCGCATTCAGGATCACCACGGGCACAAGCTTTTCGGGGAACTGATAAGGACCGTAGTTGTTGGAACAATTGGTCAGGACAACCGGCAGCCCATAGGTTTCAGCCCAGGCCCTGACCAGATGATCCGATCCCGCCTTGGAGGCGGAATAGGGGCTGCGCGGGTCATAGGGGCTGTCTTCGGTGAAAAGCCCCGCTGGCCCAAGCGATCCAAACACCTCATCGGTCGAAATATGGTGGAACCGAAAGGTCTCCGGCTTGCCGTTGCCCAGCCAATAACTCCGGGCCGCCTCAAGCAGATTGAAGGTGCCAACCAGATTGGTGTGAATGAAATCGCCCGGACCATCAATCGACCGGTCGACATGGCTTTCGGCGGCAAGATGCATCACCGCATCAGGCTGATGTTCCGCGAAAACCCGGTCCACTTCGGCCCGGTCGCAAATGTCGACCTGTTCCAGCACATAGTTTGGGCTCTTGGCTGCCTCCGCGACGTTTTCAAGGCAGGCCGCATAGGTCAACACATCCAGATTCACCACGCTGTCGCCCCGCGCGATGGCCTGCCTGACCACGGCCGATCCGATAAATCCCGCACCACCAGTGACAAGAATTTTCATGACACGCTCCAGGTAAAGGGCGATTGAAACTCTGCAAACGGTGGTGCGGCTGCATCCTTTTCAGATAGAACCGGCGCACCGGTCAGGGGCCAGTCTATCCCGCAGCTGTCCCAGTGGACCCCGCCATCCGCCGCCGGCGCGTAATAGTCGGAACATTTGTAAACGATCTCGGTTTCAGGCTCTAACGTGAGGAAACCATGGGCGAATCCGACGGGGATCAGCAGTTGCCGCCCGTTTTCAAAACTCAAAGTTTCGCCGTGCCACTGGCCGTAAGTCGGGCTGCCGCGCCGCATATCAACGGCGACATCAAACAGGGACCCGCGGCCGCAGCGCACCAGTTTCGCCTGCGCGTGGGGCGGGGTCTGGAAATGCAGGCCCCGCAACGTGCCGGCTGCCATCGACATGGAATGGTTGTCCTGCACAAAGTCCAGCACAATGCCTTCGGCGGCGAGCGCCGATTTGCTCCAGCTTTCGCAGAAAAAGCCGCGTGCATCGCCAAAGCGTTTGGGTGTGATCGCGATCACACCGGGCAAGGGGGTTTGATCAATCTGCACGTCGTTTCCTAATCATCACGCCAAAGGCCAGCGGCCTGTTTCAACATCCAAGCCCCACGATAGACACGAATCCGCAGCAATGTGAGACACCCCCGCCACCGCTCACCCCATCCATTCAGGGTCGGCGAAGACAGGATCCGCGGCATATGGACAAATGCGCTGAGCGGCATTGCCAGCCCGCGCAGCGCCCAGCGCAGGCGAAAGGCCGAGGTATGCGGCGCGTTCAGCAGGTGCATTTCCCGGGTCACCCGGCGAAACTTGTGGCGCAGTGCAGGCCAGTCCTGTCGTGACGGATGGCCGGCCCCAAACCGGTCTTCATAGACCAGCTGCAGCCCGGCCGCCTTGGCCCGCAGGCTCCAGTCCCAATCCTCGGACGGACCGGCGCGGAACGGGCCCGCCTTCTCAAAATCATCGCGCATCACCACCAGATTGCCTGACCCGACAAAGCCCTTGGTCTCGACATATGATCGCATGTCAAAGGCAAAGACCGTTTCAAAGGCCTCGGCGCCGCTGCGTGGTGGCGGGGATTCGTCAAACACGTCAACCCGGCCACCCACGGCCTTGCCCGGTGCGGCGCTGGCCAGTCCTGTGGCCACCCAATCCGCATCCGGGACACAATCGCTGTCGATGAACATCAGGATCGGCGCATCGGTAACCGCCACACCCATGTTGCGGGCCTCGGCGGCGCCCTTTTTGGGCTGGGTGACAAATCGGACCTGCGGGTAGTCGGCCACCACCGCGTCAATCCCACCGGGCGTCGCGTTATCAGCAACGACAATTTCGCCCTGCGACAGATCCTGCGCCAGCAAGGCATCCAGACACAGCCGCAGCCGGTCCATGTCATTGTAATGGGGCACAATAATCGCAAACTTGCGGGTCATGAAATGTCCGAAACTCAACCGTTATGGCACGGGAGTGAAATATCCGCCTGCGTATTGCAAGCCTTCTTGGCCCGATGTCAGACGCCGTGACCCCTGCGCACCAGTCGATTTTGGCTAGTCCGGCGCGTCCATCGCCGCGGACGGATAGGCAAACATGACAATGACGAAGCCCGCCAGAAAGCCACCCAGATGGGTCTGCCAGGCCAGTTGTCCGCTTAGCGCCCACCACATCGCAATATTGATCGCCACCAGCATTGCCATCACCTGCAGAACCGGCCGCAGGCTCGCGCGTAGCGACACCCGTGCCAGATAGCTCCACCCCAGCAGCGCGCCCGCAAGGCCGAACAAGGCGCCCGATGCGCCCACCATCGGGTTTGGACCTTCTGCCAGAATCGCGTAGCCGACCGCGCCGCCAAACAACGACACCGTGTAGATGACGGCAAAGCCGCGCTGCCCCACCATGTCGACCACCGCGCGCCCCAGGCTCCAAAGCGTGAACATGTTCACCAGCAAATGGATCGGTCCGCCGTGCAGGAAACCGTAGGTCAGGAACATCGTATAGGGCTGCGCGCTGTAGTTAGGTCGCCAATCGCCCAGCAGACCGGGCCAGAATCCGGCAAACTCATAGACGGTCAGGCGCAGGCGGGGCGTGCGGATCAGTGACCAGTCAGAGGTGGTGAGGGCCGCTTCGACCACCGTGCACAGCGCGATCAGCGCAACAATCAGAAAAATTGCGGAACGTTGCGCGCCGGGTGTCACCGCGTTTGACGTATCAGATGGCACGTTTTTAAGGCCCGATGTGATGCGAGGTCCTGCCCTTGTTACGCGCTCGGACAAATCTTGGAAAGGCGCGAACGCAATGCGCGCTTGACGCTACGGTGGGAAATCTGAAAACTTGGGTCTGTTATCAACATGTCACATTCTTTGAAGGTCGGGTTTTTGGACACGCATACTATGCCTTCCACGGGACAGTCCCGCCAGTCGGGCGATGACCCTGACAAGACCCGGCCCCCGGCGGCAACGCTGCGTTATGATACGCTTGCTGATCTGTTCGCCGCGATTCCCCAGTTTGCCGAACTGACACGCGACCGCCCGCGCCCGCATGAAGACGCGCAGGACGTGCTGTTTCGCCTGCGCCGGTCGAACACGCCCGAAGAGGCGATCACCTTTACCGCGTTTGCATTTGTGCCAAAGCTGGCAATCTGGTGGGGCTATGAATGCCTGCGATCCATCCCCGAGGTGCTGACCGCCACCGACCGCGAGCTGATGGAAGGCATTGCACAGTGGATCGGGCAGCCCACGATGGAACATCGCCATGCGGTGATGAAACAGGCGCTTTGGGCCCCAGAACGAAGCTCAGGCGTGCATTTGGGACTGGCGGTTGGCTGGTCTGGCGGCTCCATCGCGCCCAATGATCCGGCACCGGTCCCGCTGCACCGTTGCCCAAGGGCGATCAATACGGCGGTGTTGTCGTGCCTGGCACAAGCCAATATCAGTCGCCGCACGATCTATTTGACGCGCTTCATGGACGTGGCACAATCGCTGTTCAAAGTGTATTGATCGCGCGACTCTTTCTGACCTGATATTCGGACCCCCATGACTCTGACCCTGAAAATCGACAATTATGATGTGTTGCAGGACGGCGGCCCAACATTTGTGACCGTTTCGGGCAAGGGCCTGCAGATAGGCCGCTCCACCTCGATGGATTGGACCCTGCCCGATCCAGAGCGCCACATCTCAAGCCACCATTTCAGTGTCGAGTTTCGCGACAATGCCTATTTTCTGGTTGATACCTCGACCAACGGTGTCTTTCTGGATGGGCAACGCCATCGCATCGACGGTGCGCATCAGCTTGCCACAGGTGACCGGTTTCAGGTTGGCCACTATTATATCGTTGCCACAGTCGAAGGTGGCGTGCCCAAGGCGACCGGCTTTACGGCAACCGCAGGTGCCCCCGCCGCAGCACCTGCGCCACTGGCCCCGGTTGCCGATGATCACGATCCCTGGTCGATGGGTGCCCCTGCGACGCCGATTGATCCCATCGCAAAGCCGCCGCGCGACCCCTTTGCGGATTTCAGTCAGGACTTCATCGTCAATCCGCATGCCCCAGCCGCATCTCCGCCGCCACCGGCGCAGACCCCTGCTGCGCCTGACACGTCTGGTTCCGCGTCACCGTTTGATGATGCACCGCCGGCAAGCGGGGGATTCGCCCCAACACCAGCCGCGCCAGCGCCAACACCTGCGCCCGCCCCGGCTGCGCCGGGCGCTGCAACCGGTAATGTCCTGGCCGCATTCTGCGAAGGTGCAGGGTTGCCGGCGGGCAGTTACGGCGCTGCCGACGCAGAGGCATTGGCCCGCGAACTTGGCCGCACCATGCGCGTCGCTGCGCAGGAACTGATGGCCATGCTGCAGGACCGCGCCAGCGCCAAGAAGTTCACCCGTGGCGGCGAACGCACAATGATGGGCAATACCGAAAACAACCCGCTGAAGTTCCTTCCCGATGCGGCCCAGGCGCTTGAAGTGATGTTCCTGCAGCCACGCCCCGGCTTCATGGAGGGCGGTCAAGGCGTTGATTCTGCACTGAAAGACGTCCGCACGCACCAAATGGCGGTCTTTGCCGCGATCCAGCCTGCGTTGATCCAATTGCTTGCCGATATTGCCCCGGAAGCCATCGAAGAAGACGCCGGCAGCGGAGGGCTGTTGTCAGGCGGTGGCAAGCGCAAAGCCTGGGATACTTTTGTCGAACGTTGGGACGCAAAGGTCGGCGGCCATGAGAATGGCATGCTGGGGGCCTTCCTTGCCCATTTCGCAGAGGCCTACCGAGAAGCGGTTAAGTCAGCAAAACGTTAAGCTGCCAAAATGCGGTCATTTCAGGGTCATACTCCGTAAGTATGGAATCCCTTGCTTGACCCGAGGGCAGCGAAACATCAGGGTATATGCAAGTCCTAGGGGAAGAATTCCACATGCGCCGAAACGACCTTCGCTTTGATATCATTGCGGGAAAACCCTTCAGGGGGCAAATCTGATGGCGCTGGACTGGCTGAAAGACCCCGTTTCCGACGACGCGCCCGCCGGGCCTGATCTTGAGGCGACAGACGACAATAAATTTGTCGACTTCTACTTCGAGGCCGAAGGCCTCATGCCAGAGCGGTACTTCGTGCCCGGTATTGCCAGTAAGGACGATGAATTCAGTCCCGGTACTCTGTTCGACAAGAAGTCGGTCAATCTGAAAGAGAACAAGCCGATCATTATTGATCTGCTCAAGCGGTCCCGCGATCTGCGACTGTTGTCGCTTTTGTCGCGGATCAGCGTTCTGGGTGGCGATCTGGCCGGATTTGCCGAAGGTCTTTCGGGCGCCGCTGATGTGCTCGAAGCCTTCCCCGAGGATGTGAACCCCCGCGATCACAACGACCGGCGCAGCGCGCTGGATGATCTTGGCGATCCCACCGTTGTTGTCGTGCCGTTGCAATACATCGAACTTGCCGGCTCGGGCGAGGTCAGCCTGCGGCGCTATTTGGTCGCGACAGAAAAGGCAAACCCCCGCGAGGGCGAGGTCGGCCTTGTGGCTGGTTCACTTGTATCGGAACTTGGTGCGCCCTCAAGCAGCAAGGCGGTCGAGGCCGCCCATGCCGCCCTGAATGATTGCGCCGCTGCAATTGCCCGGATCAAAAGCGCCTGCCTGCGGGCCGACCAGCCGTTTAATCCGACGCTGGACGACACCGTCTCAACGATTCGCGAGATGCAGGAGCTGATCGCAATGGGACGGTCTGACCTGCAGCCCTGGGCCGCTGAAGAACCCGCAGCCGACCCAACGCCGGATGACGGCGATGACACGGTTGCAGCAAACGATGGCGACGGCGACAGCCCGACACCAACCGCGGCACCCGTTGCTGCCGCGCCGACTGTTGTAACCAAGATTCCATCCCGCACCGCGGCTGTGCGGACAATCACCGCCATCGAAACCTACTTTGCCACGCATGAACCCTCTTCGCCCGCGCTCTTGCTGATCACGCAGGCCCGCCTGCTGGTCGGAAAGCCGCTGATTGAAGCGTTGGAAACTCTGCTGCCCGCGGATGCGGGGCGTGCGATGATCGACTTTGGCCCGGCCACCGGATTCCAGCTTGATATGGGGCGACTCAAGATGCTGGCCGGTGAAGGTGGCAGCGCCGCAGGCACCATCGAAGACGAAGACCCCGGCGAAGATCCCGTCGTTGCCAACCGTGCAGATGTGGCCGGACATCTGTCGGCATTGGAAGAATTTTTTCGGGCGCGCGAACCTGCCAGTCCGATTCCCGTCCTGCTCTTCAAAGCGCGGCAATATCTTGAAAAAGACTTCGCCGCGATTGTCGCAGAACTCATACCACCTCAGGTCGAAGACCAATCTTAGGAAACAACCCTAATCGTTTCCAAGTCTGACCGTTACAAGCGTTGACTCGCACCACCATTCGCAGTTTGATCTGCGCAAAATATTGGGAGAAATGAAATGCCTTCAGATTCAGCTTCGGGCTTCATCAAGCGTAACCGCCCGCCACGCGTGAATATTTCGTATGAGGATCCATACGACAGCGAAAAGGTTGTCGAACTCCCGTTTGTGATGGGCGTTATGGCCGACCTGTCAGGTAATGCCTCCAAGGTTGAAAAAGATCCGCTGGCCGAACGTGACTTTGCCGACGTCACCGGCTCCACGCTTGATTCCTATGTGGCATCAGTAAAGCCCGGCCTGTCCTTCAATGTTGAAAACAAGCTGGACCCGGACAGCACCGACCGTCTGGGCGTCAATCTTGAGTTCAACTCGATGGATGACTTTGGCCCGGCGCAGATCGCCCGTCAGGTGCCAGCGCTGCGCAAACTGCTCGAAGCACGCGAACATCTCGCCAACCTCAGCCGTTACATGAACGGTAAGGCCAAGGCACAGGATCACATCAAAGCCCTGCTCGAAGATCCCGAGCTGATGGCCGCTCTGGCAGAGCGTGCTGGCGGTGATAACGACGAAGACGGCGAAGATAACGCATAAAATACGGCAACCCCCATCCGGGCGATGGGCGTGTTAGCAATAGAACAACTTCAGGGGACATCATTCCGATGGCAAATGACGCAACACAAACAGAAGGTCAGGTCGAAGGCGGCGCACTCAGCGAGCTGGACGAATTCTCTGACATTCTGAAGCAGACGATCAAACCGCGGACCGAGGACGCGGAGAAAGAGGTCAACAACGCCGTTGTGACCCTCGTCAAAGAGGCAATGGCTGACAGCACCGTTGTCAGCGAAGACATCCTCGACACGATTCAGGGCATGCTGGCCAAGATCGACGAGAAACTGACCGCGCAGGTCAACCAGATCATTCACGCCCCCGAGTATCAGGAACTTGAATCCAGCTGGCGCGGTCTGGCCTACACGGTCAACAATTCGGAAACCGACAGCACCTTGCGTGTCAAGGTCATGAACGCCAGCAAGAACGAGCTTAAGTCCGAACTGCGCCGCTACCCCGGTGCGAAATGGGACAAAAGCCCATTGTTCACCAAGATCTATGAACAGGAATTCGGCACGATGGGCGGCAAGCCTTATGGCGCGCTGATTGGTGATTACTACTTTGATCATTCAACCGGTGACGTTGGCCTGCTGCGTGACATGGGCAAGATCGCCGCTGCTGCACAGGCACCGTTCCTGACCTCTGCCAAGCCGGAACTCCTGGGCATGGACAACTGGAACGAAATGCCCAACCCCGCCGATCTGTCCGAAATCTTCGATACGCCGGACTATGCGGCGTGGAACAGCTTGCGGGAAAGCGAAAACAGCCGCTACGTGGGGATGACCTTGCCGCGCGTACTGTCCCGTGAACCCTATAGCCAGGATTCAAATTCGGTGGTTGAAGAGTTCAACTTCGAAGAGGAAACCGACGGTCACGAGGGCAACCAGTATGCGTGGATGAATGCCGCACATGCGATGGCGGTGAACATCAACCGGGCCCACAAGGAACACGGTTGGACCGTGCAGATCCGCGGTGTGAACTCGGGTGGTGAGGTGATGAACCTGCCAACGCACACCTTTGACACCGGCGACGGCTCCAAGGAAATGAAGATCCCGACCGAGGTGTCGATCACCGACCGTCGCGAGGGTGAATTGTCCAAGGCCGGCCTGATCGGTCTGGTGCACCGTAAACATACCGACAAGGCAGCCTTTATCGGTGGCCAGTCGCTTTATAAGCCGAAAAAGTTCGTGGACGAACTGGCCACAGCCTCTGACAACATGTCATCGCGCCTACCATACATGTTCGCCGTGTCCCGCTTCAGCCATTATCTCAAGTGTATGGTCCGCGACAAAATCGGCACCAGCCCTGACAAGACCCAGTTGCAGAAAGACTTGCAAAGCTGGATCAACAACTATGTCACGGCGAACCCGGCCTCAGCCAACGAGCGTGAGAAGGCGAAAAAGCCTTTGGCGGCCGCAACCGTGCAAGTCATCGAGGACGAAGAAAACCCAGGCTACTACATGGGTAAATTCTTCCTCAAACCCCACTTCCAAATGGAAGGCATGGATATCGGGATGAGCCTTGTATCCAAGCTGCCAGGCGGCAAATAAGTTTAACCCCCCCGTCGGGATCGCATTTTTAGAACGACCGACATTTTTTAAAGGAGAAGACCAATGCCAGTAGATATGTTCCTCAAAATTGAAGGGATCGACGGCGAAGCGCAGGACGATGTGCACAAGAAAGAAGTAGACATTCTGTCTTGGGCCTGGGGGATGTCCCAGTCCGGCACAACGCACATGGGTTCCGGTGGCGGCGGCGGTAAAGTTGCCGTTCAGGACATGAGCTTCACAAAGTACGTTGATGTTGCATCGGTTGAGCTGATGAAAACCTGCACAAGCGGCAAGCACATCACCGAAGCAACCCTGACCGTGCGCAAGGCCTCTGGTGAAAACCCGCTGGAATACATCATCATCAAGATGGAAGACATCATCGTGTCTTCTGTTCAGACTGGTGGCTCCGGTGGCGAAGATCGCCTGACCGAGAACGTAACGTTCAACTTCTCGAAGTACACGATCACCTACGTTGAGCAGACCGAAGAAGGCGGCGAAGGCCTCAAGCCAGAGCTGACCTACGACATCGCTGCGAACAAAATCGGCTAAACCCGACGTCGCGCCTATTGTGGTGCGTCCAAAAAATACCGCCGGCGCGACCTATTTTGGTCGTGCCGGCGGACCCCTTAACAGGCCTGACTTGCCCCGGCACGGGCCGCGCGTTTCCGCAGCGCCCAAGTAGCAAATCTGGCTTCGTATATGAACACATCCTCGCGCCGAAACAGTGAAACGACCCTGGTCCCCAAGGACCGGCATCAACTGTCATTGATGCATGTCTTCCGCGCCGCACATGCCCAGCGCGACGCCGCCAAGGAAGAACATGAAATCCGCGATGGCAGCCGCGCCCTGACCGCGCGCAGCAAGGAACGCCGGCAAGGCACGGACGAGGACACCCTGCGCAAGCATCTGTCACTGGACATGGCCAGCCTGATGAACACCGTGAATCTTGATGCGACGCAGCCGCTGGATGACCATCCCTATGTTACCAAATCCGTGATCAACTACGGTTTTGGCGATCTCAGCCGCCTTGCAGGTAGCGCAGAAGGACCCGAAAAGATTGCCGCCATCATCCGCAAGACCTTGCTGGCCTATGAACCGCGGCTGATTGCCGAAACGGTCGAGGTTACCGTCAGCGAAGACAGCGATGTCGCCGGCGCGCGCCTGACCTTTGATATCGCGGCCGAGATGACCGCCTCTCCGGTTGATATCCCGCTCAGCTTTGTTGCCGAGGTCGACAATGGTGCAGGCAAAATGAAAATGACGCGGTTGCGGGTGCAGACGTGAAAAAGGCATTCCGCGACGCTTATAACCGCGAACTGGCCGTTCTATACGAACGTTCTGCCGAGTTTGCCAAGGATTATCCGGGCATTGCGGACCGGCTGGGCGGGCTGGTGCGTGAAAACCTTGACCCCGCTGTTGCCGGCCTGCTTGAAGGGACGGCGTTCATGGCCGCGCGGGTGCAGCTCAAGATTGATGAAGAATTTCGCACCTTCACATCGGAACTTCTGAACCAGATCTTTCCCGATGCGCTGGCGCCGACCCCCTCGGTGATGCTGGTCAAGGGCAATCCCCCATACGAAAACAAGGATCTTGTCGACGGGCTGCATTTTGATGCCGGCGCTTATCTGGATGCGCGGTTTGTCGATTCCGATCAGCGTGTTTCCTGTCGGTTCCGGCTATGTTCACCGCTGTCGATCTGGCCGCTGGCGATTGGTAAGACCACCTATCACGGCAGCCCCGCTCCGTTCCTGGCAGCCGGAGAGGCCGAAGTCGCAAAGGGCACCAAGGGCGGCCTGCAACTGACCATCATGCGTCCCGCAAATGCCGAAGGTGACAGCCCCGGCGGACCGCTCAGCGAACTTGCCGTTGATGATCTGCCGATCTATCTGACCGGTGATCTGCCCGACGCGGTGGCGCTCTATGAACAGATCTTCTGCGATCTCAAACGCGCCTCCCTGCGGTATTTTGATAAGAATGGCGATCCGACATTTGTACGCCTTGATCCGCGCAGCATTCAGCAGGTGGGCTTTGACGCGGATGAATATCTGTTCCCGCGCCAGTCCAACGTGTTCGAAGGGTTCGCCCGCCTGCGCGAGGCATTCACCTTTCCCCGCAAACTGCTGGGCTTCCGCCTGACCGGGACCAATTCCATTCTCAAACGCATCGACTCGCATGAAGTGCAGTTGATGCTGGAATTTGGCAACGCCAATCAGGGTCTGTCCGCCCGTGTCGAAGCTGACGACTTCAGCCTGCACACAGCGCCAGCCGTCAACCTGTTCGAAGAACCTGCCAGTCAGATCCGGTTGGATCAGAAACGCACCGAATACGTCGTGACGCCCGACAGCAGCCCGCTGACGCATTACGAAATTCACCAGATCACCGCCGTGAACGCCTATTACGCCGATCTCGCTTCCAAGGTCGAAGTCCACCCGCTTTATGCCGTGCCCCAAGGGGTGAAAAAGCCACGTCAGGCGCTCTATTACACCTCTCGCACGCGGCAACGGCGGCCCACCGCCAAGGAACGGCGGTTTGGTGCAACCCAGCGGTATCGCGGCACCGAGACTTTCATTTCCATCTATGAACCCCCCGAAACCGGCAGCCAGGGGCACGCGCAGCGGCTTCAGGTCCGCACGATCTGTTCCAACCGTCACCTGCCCGAATATCTGCCGATCGCGCAGTCGAAAGACGACTTTCACATGTGTGATGACGTCAGCGTTTCCTTGGCCTGCGTCGCCGGCCCCACGCCGCCACGCGCAGCCATGACCGAGATTGAAAAGAACGCCGCCCACCGCACGACGGCGGGGGACAATTACTGGCGGCTGATCAGCTATCTGTCGCTGTCGCAGTTTGCCCTTGATGGGAATGACGAAATTGGCGCGGCGGAATCCCTGCGCGAGATGCTGTCGCTGTTTGCCGACCTGTCCGACACAGTGACGGAATCGCAGTTGCAAGGCATCAAGCTCGTCGAAACCCGGCCGGTTGTGCGCTCAATCCTGCGCGGCGGCAGCTATCACGCCGCGCGAGGGATCGAGGTGCGGATTACCTTTGACGAAGCGGCGTTTGAAGGCTCCGGCATCATCCTTCTTGGGGCCGTGCTTGACCGGTTTCTGGCCGAATATGCCGCGATCAATGCCTTTACCCAGACCATCATCATCTCCGAAGACCGTGGTGAGATTGTCGCCTTTCCGCCCCGGACGGGATCGGGGCCGCTGATATGACCAAGTCAAAGCCAGCGCCGGTTCCGGAACAGGATGTGCAGGGAATCGGGTATCTCAACTACCTGCGCCGGATCGAACAGGCCGGCGCAGGTAAGCCGCGCATCGGCAAAAGCACGGCGTTGAAACAGGAAACCGTTGCCATCGGGCAAGACCCATTCATGGGTTTCCCGCAGCATGATTTCCAGCGGATCACCCAGCACAAGCGCGGTGTGCCAGAAGTGCGCAATCATATTATCGGCTTCTTTGGGGCGCAGGGCGCGCTGCCACTTGATATCACCGAAGAAACCTACCGCTGGGTCCGCAACGGTGACATGGCCTTTGTGCGGTTTACCGACATCTTTGCCACCCGATTCCAACAACTGTTCTATCGCGCCTGGTCGGATTCCCGCGCGATCACCCAGTTTGATCACCCCGATGGCGACCGTTTCGCCACCTATGTCGGTGCGCTGTTGGGGATCGGCACACCCGCCTATCGTGACCGCGACGACCTCGAAGACCTGAATAAACTGGCACTGGCGCCGCTTGCTGTCGGGCGCGTCAAAAGCCCCAAAAAGCTGCAACAGATGATCGAGGCCGACCTTGGTGCCGACGTCTGGGTCGAAGAACATGTGCCGGTCTGGATCGCCTTTGAGGAAGACGCCCAAAACGCGCTTGGCATGACGGGCAGCACGTTGGGGCAAGACACTTACCTGGGCGCGCGCGTGCAATCCGTGGAAGAAAAGATCGTGATCCACATTCACACGCCGACGCTGGCCGAATACCGCGCGTTTCTGCCCGGTGGCGAATCCTACACGCGTCTGCACGACATCGTCGCATGGTATCTTGGCGTCGCGCTTGAGGTCAGCGTGTCGCTGTCACTGCCCGCGGGTGAAGTGCAATTGGCCGAAGTCGGCAAAAGCGCTGAACTGGGCTGGATGGCGGTCATGCCCAGCAATGATCCGCCCGCACCGGATGAACCGGTTCAGGGCGCGACCTATGCGCTGACAGACGCCGCCTAGCATATTGACGATTAAATAAGACATACCAAGAGGGACGGAAAATGGCTGAGATTAATATTGAGAAATATGCCGGTAAGATGAACCGCGCCGGCTATGACGCATTCCTCAAGGCGATGCGTCACGCGCGGTCTGAAAAGAACCGCAATATCGAAGTCGTGCACTGGCTGTTTCACGCGGTTGCCAATCAGCATTGCGACATCTCGGTCACCCTGAATGCGCTTAATCTTGATCGCGGCGCGGTGCTCAAGGAACTCGACGCGGCAATGTCCCGTCTGGACAAGAATGTCACCGAAAGCCCCGGCATATCAGAGGCGATGTCGTCAACGCTCAACCATGCCTGGACCTACGCGACCCTATTCTTTGGTGAGGCGCAGATCAGAACCGGTCACGCGCTCCTGTCGATGCTGAACGACAAGAATCTGACCCGCGAAATCACCCGCCTGTCGCCGATCCTTGGTGGCATTTCGGCGGACCAGCTTGGCAAGGAAAGCCGCACGCTCTGGAAAGATTCCGAAGAAGAAGACATGCGTCCGATGGATGGGTCTGGCCTGTCCTCCGGTGGCGGCGCTGGCGCAGGTGCAGCCGGCGATCCGTCCGCTTCTGCCTCCACTGCGCTTGGGCGTTTCTGCAAGGATATGACAGCCGCTGCCGGTGACACTGACAAGATCGTTGGCCGTGATGATGAAATCCGCCAGATCGTTGATGTCTTGCTGCGCCGCCGCCAGAACAACCCGATCCTGACGGGCGAGGCTGGCGTCGGCAAAACCGCCGTTGTCGAAGGTTTCGCCCAGCGCCTGGCTGCTGGTGATGTGCCACCCAAGCTGAAAGGCACCAAACTCTACGAAATGGACATTCAGGCGATGCAGGCCGGGGCCTCGATGAAGGGCGAATTTGAACAGCGCCTGAAAAGCCTGATCGACGAGGTGCAGTCCAGCCCGACGCCGATCATCCTGTTCATTGATGAGGCCCACACCCTGATCGGTGCCGGTGGCGCACAGGGCACGGGCGACGCGGCCAACCTTCTGAAACCGGCCCTTGCGCGGGGTACGCTGCGCACCATTGGGGCGACCACACAATCTGAATATGCCAAGTATTTCGAAAAGGATCCGGCGCTGACCCGCCGCTTCCAACCGGTGCAGGTGGATGAACCCGATGTTGACCGCTGCTGCTACATGCTGCGCGGCATCCTTGATCCGATGGAATCGCATCACAAGGTCCGCATCAGCGACGAGGCCATCGTCGCCGCCGTCAGCCTCTCGCACCGCTATATCCCGGCCCGGCAATTGCCGGACAAGGCAGTCAGCCTGCTGGATACGGCCTGCGCCCGCGTCGCCGTTTCGCAAGCGACAATCCCTGCCCGCATTGCCGATCTGAAAGAGGCGATCGTTTCATTGGACGTCGAAATGGCCTCCAAGACCGCGCAGAAGGATCTCGGCGAAGAAAACGAAGAACGTTTGCTGGAGGCGGCTGACGAAAAGGCCGCAAAGGAAAAGGAACTCGCCGAATATGAAGAAAAATACGCGGCCGAAAAGATCGTGGTTGACCGTATCCTCGCGCTGCGCGCCGCCTTGACCGAAGCCGAAGGCGACACCAAAGCGATGGAAGAGGAAGAACCCCAACAGCAAGCCAAAACGGACGAGGCACAACCCGAGGCCGAAAGCGAAACCGAGGCGGAAACAGCAGAAACACCGGCAGAAGATGCCGCCGAAGGCGAAAACGCACCACCGCCGCCCGCGCCAGAGGCCAGTGAGAATATCCCAGCCGACCCAGACGCCATCCGCGCCGAAATGCTGGCGGAAATGGCCAAGCTCGAATCCGGGAACCCCGACGACCGCATGGTCTATAGCCATGTTGACGAACAGGCCGTTGCCTCGATCATCTCGGATTGGACGGGCATTCCGGCAGGCCGGATGATGGCTGATGAACTTGATCGCATCCTGAAACTTGCGGACCACCTCAAGGAACGCGTCGTCGGTCAGGACCATGGGCTCAAGATGATCGCCAAGCGGATTGAAACCAACCGCGCGGGTCTGTCCAACCCCAATAAACCCATTGGCGTTTTCATGCTTGCCGGGCCGTCCGGCGTGGGTAAGACAGAAACCGCGATTGCGCTGGCCGAAGAGCTTTACGGCGGTGAACAGAACATCATCACCATCAACATGTCCGAGTTTCAGGAAGCGCACAGCGTCTCGCTGCTCAAGGGTGCGCCTCCCGGCTATGTGGGCTATGGCGAGGGCGGCCGCCTGACCGAAGCCGTGCGCCGCAAACCCTATTCCGTTGTGTTGCTTGACGAGGTTGAAAAGGCCCATCCCGACATCCACGAAATGTTCTTTCAGGTCTTTGACAAGGGCATCATGGAAGACGGCTCTGGCCGCCCGATCAACTTCAAGAACTGCCTGATCCTGCTGACCTCGAATGTCGGCACCGATGTGATCATGGACAGCACCGATCAGGGCATGAAGAATGATGAGGTCGACCCCGAGGCGCTGAACGAAGCGTTGAAGCCCGCCGCGCTAGAGGTGTTTCCACCGGCGCTGATGGGGCGGATCGTGACGATCCCATATTTCCCGCTGTCGCCCGCCGCGCTGCATGGCATCACCAACCTGAAACTGAAGTCGGTAATCAAACGCCTGAAAGAGGCGCATGGTGCCAATATGACCTTCAACAAGGATGTGCTGGACCACATCGTCGAACAATGTCGCGACCCCGACAGCGGCGGCCGGATGATCGACAACATCATCACCAACTCGATCCTGCCCGATCTGTCCCGGCAAGTTCTCTCGCGGATGGTCGCTGGCGAAGAAATGCAGGCGGTCGAAGTGGTAATGAAAGACGGCGAAATCGGTTACGAATTCAGCTAGGCCGCACTGGCCTAGCCCGCTTCGGCCAGAACCGCGTCAACGATCTCGATATAGGCGCGCATTTCGGCGGTCAGGACCGGGCGCGGCGGGGCAACAGGTCCGCCGCCACCCGACCCGGCACCGCGCATCTTGCGATCGGCCCAGGCCTTGAGGTCTGCGACCGTGTAGTTGCGCAGGAACGGGTTGGCGTTCACCACACCCGATCCCATCACCGCCAGAATTGTGTTCCCATCCCCTGATGACAGCACCTTGTTGGCCCCGCCCGGCCCCAGAAAGTGCGCCAGATACAGCCGCCCGGGCGTGATCGAATGCCCGCGCGATGACAGGAACCGCTCGTTCTCGCGGGCCAGGTTTGTCACCATTTCACGGCTGAGTGTCGGATCGGTCCGCAGCGCCAGCAAATCGGCGCGTGACATCGTGCCCGCAAGGTCCGGGCGATAGTCGCGCATCATCCGCAGCCATGTGCTTTCGATGAATTGCCCCAATCCCGTGGCGGTCGACAGCGGGTTCTTGGCATTGGCATTGCCCGCGCTTTCCACCCGGATGATCTGGTTGACCAGGGCTTCAACCGCGCCAGAGGCTGCCCCGCCCGAAGCGACGGTGCCCCCGGCCTGCACACTGACGGTAAAGGGATCAACCGGTTCGCCCGCGCGCCGAAACTCGAAATGCAGATGCGGGCCCGTTGATCGGCCGGTTGTGCCGACATAGCCGATAACTTCACCCTGACGGACTTGCCGCCCGGCGCGCATGCCATCGGCAAACTTGCTCATATGGGCATAGCGCGACTGCAGCCCACCGGCATGATCTATATAGATCACATTGCCATAGCCGCCGCCGTCGCCCACCACCGCCAGGGTGCCATCCAGGGCCGCGACAATCGGCGTTCCCGTGGGCGCGGCCCAGTCAACCCCGCCATGCAGGCGCACCGTCTTCAGGATCGGGTGGTGGCGCGGCCCAAAGCCAGAGGTCAGCGTCCCCTGCACCGGGGTTGTGAAACCGCCCCCGCTGCTGCCGCCAACACGGCCATTGCGCGTCAGGCAGCTGAAAACGCCCTTCTCGTCGGCGGACACGTAGCAGGGCATCTGACCCGAAGGCCCATCGATCCCGGCGAACAATATCTGCCCCGGCCCTGTCGTCCCGGTATCGGGTTCTGGCGCATAAAGCACCGTGACCGTATCCCCCGGCGCGGCAAAGGCCTCCAGGTCGTAGGATTGCGACAGCATCACGATCATCTCGCCCACCAGCGTTGTCGGCATGCCCTTGCGGATCGCCGCGCTATAGACGGCATCCAAAAGGCGATAGTCCTGCTGCGGGGCGGCAATATTGTTCTGTGGCGACGACAGCTCGTACAGGTTTTCATCAACCCATGGGTCGGCAGAGGCCACAAACCCGATGCTGCCCCGGCTTGCGACGGACCCGATCCATGTACTTGGCCCATAGATCGACACCTGCATCGGGGTCAGCAGGTCGCCCGCCCGACGCGCGCGCACCGCAACAATTGACCCCGGCGCCATTTCGGCGGCGTCTGGAATGACCACCGCGATATCTGAGGCAATGGATTTGGCCCGGTCGTCGTCAAACCCGTTGGTGGCCAACACATCCTCTAACCCCCGCGTCGTGACCGTGCGCACAACGATATCCTCAAAAAGCGGGACGCGGTGTTGTTCAGGTCGCACGAACTGCACGCTGGTGGTGTTTTCAATCCGGGTTTCCACATAGGTCGCCGGTTGCGCTTCGTCACCGCCGAGCGCGACCCCCCAGCTGTCATCGCTGTCGGCCTCAACCACGATCACGTCCAGATCTTCGCGGTCGGACACCGCAGCCGCAAGGGGGCTGAGCGTTGGGGCATTTAGCGACGCACTGCGCTGGGCCTGAAAGAATGCAAAATCCTCGCGACTGGACGGCAGCGCGGTGATCAACTGGCGTTCCTGCACGACAAGTGGTTCGCGCACCAATGACAGGCGGTCAGCGCGCGGCGTGCCAACCCGCGCCGTGTCAAGCGTTGCCGGCCCGATCAGCGCGGTGCCCTCCGTGCCGCCGTTGGCCGTGGCAAAACGCAGGATCATCGGATCGCCCGCAATGTCGACAAAGGGCGTCGCGGTCCGGATCGGGGCGGCGGCCTCGCCCGTCTCGACCTGCACGAACTGGCCTTCGTCGCCATCCGCTGCGATGACCTCTGTGTCGTCGGGTGCGGCCTCTTGGGTCAGCATCCAGACCAGACTTGCGACCAATGCCAGTGCCCCCAGCCCACCGCCACCCAACAGCGCGATCTTTTGCAACCGACGCTGCGCACGCCGCTTTCGGGCCTTGGCCTGCGCGTTCTGGAACTGAGGATCAACCTCCATGACGGCCCCCGGACCTTAGCGGAACACGCCTGTGCCGCTGGACTGGCTGATGGTCCGCCGCGGCGGGCTTGCCGGGGCGGGGGCTGGCGCTGGTGCCGCTTGCCGGCGCGGGGCGGCCTGCGTTGTCGTGCGGCGTGGCGCGGATTGGGTGTTGGACCGGCGCGGGGCCGGGGCAGCCACAACCGGATCCGGGCAACGCACATCGTCCTTAAGCATCAGCTGCCGCCAGATTTCCAATGTCGGGTCCTGCGACGGGGCGGAACCACCGATCTCCGCGTAGTAGCGATCGACCGAGGCCCGCGATCCGCGTCCCCAATCTCCATCAATCCGCGCGGTATAACAGTTCATCCGTTTCATTTCGGTCTGCAGGGCCACCGCCATCTGGCTTGCGGGGGGATCAAAGGCCCCGCTTTCGACAAGGCTCAGGTAAAGCTCCCGGTTGTTTTCCGCGAACTCGCGGCGCAGCGCGACATTTTCGTATGAGATTTCGGACCCGCCAACAGCGCCGCCGTCATCATCCGATGCAACCTCAAAGGCGGCTTCGACAACCTCTTCGGGATAGCCGACGATGATCGCCGGTCGCGGCAGGCCACCTGCGCCAGGCACCGGGCGCGATGGTGCGCTTGCAACCTGGGTTGGTGCAGGCGCGGACAGGATTGAAACGCCATCACTGACCTGTGCAACACCCGCCGCTGCAACGCTGACCGGGGCCACTGTCGCGGCCTGCGTGACTGGGCGCACCGGGGCGACCAACACAACCGTTTCGTCTGTGACCGTGCCCACCTCTGTTGGGGCGGCACCCACCTCACCGGCAAAATCGACAGCAATCCCGGCTTCCGCCCAAAGCGCCAGCAGCTGTGCCCGCGCCGAGGGAGAGACGTTTTCCAGCATCTGATAATCTTCGCGCGTCAGCCGTGCACCGCTGGTCGCGCGGCGGAACACAAAGGGCTCTGCCAATGTCGAATTTGCCCAAAGACCCGGCACCGGCGTTTCGGTTTCCGTGCCATCCTCTGCAATCGTGATGTCGGGTGCAGGCAAGGGTGGCAACATCTGCGCGGCCGGCAATCCGGGCACCGTCAATTGATCCAGCATCACGCGGGTCAGCGCCTCAGCCTGATCCGGCGGGCAGGCCACACCGGGTTGCACCGCCGTCATGATCAACAGGTTTTCGCGGGCTTGCGCGGCGGCGGCCAGACCCGCGTCCAGCGCACCAGCCCCGATAATCCCCTGTGACGCCGCACCGTGGCAGGTGTCCAGCACCAGAATTCTGTTGTCACCAAGCAACTGGTCCAGATCAACGGATCCGCCAGCCAACGCTGCCGGATCCGTGCCGCCGGCCCCGACGGGCATCAGATAGCTTGCGCCCTCATGGGCAAATCCGTGGCCTGCAAAATAGATCACCACCTCGCCCTCAACCTCGTTCAGCGCAGAGATTGCCGCCGTCATCACCGCCTGATTGACGTTTTCCAGCCGCTCAACGGTAAAGCCCAGGCCGAACAGGGTCTCCGACATCTTTTCCGTGTCGCGCCGGATCGCGTTCAGCGCCGCGTCCCCATCGTAGGCGGTATTTGCAATCACAAGGGCCGTGCGGTCCTGCGCGCTGACAGCCGTGCCAAGCACGACGCCCGCGATCACACCGGCAAGGTGCGGCAGCACTTTCATCGCGTTCAATGGCCTGCGCGTCATCTCTGATCCTTCCGGCACCCATGCTACCCGATTGGCGCGCATGGGGGAAACCCTAAGGTTGTGGCGTCAAGAAAAGTGTCCAGCGTTCTGTTTGCTGGGTATCGACTTCAATAAAGTTAACACTCAAATGGCCCTGGATAAGGCAATCTTCTGTTCCGCGTATGACAAATCGGTTCGTCCCGATGCACATCGGCGTGGCCCCGTTCAGCACCTCATTGCCAAACACGTCCTGCGCAAAAACGTAAACATATCTTGACGTTAGCCCTTCGCGGATCACGTTGGCGCATTGGTTGGGTCCGACGGTCCACCAGCCGCGCGTTACGAAATCATCGTCCTCGAACTGACCAATGGCGACGTTGACCACGTCAAAGGACTGGTTGCAGACCGCAAAGGCCGCCTGCGCGCCCAGGGGGGCGAAACACAGGGCCAGGGTCAGGGCAAACTGGTGCAGCAGGTGACGCATGCGGCTTTGATACAACGCATCTTGAGGAAACAGAAAGGTCTGTCACATAAAACCGTCCCACCTTTGCGTGAAAGGCCATTTTGTGGGATGGTGGGGCACTGCCGGGGTGATGATGCAATTTCCAAAGGAATGATGCGATGCGCAGACGTCCGACTATTCTTGCCAGCAGCCTTGCGGCCCTTCTTCTTGCGATGCCGTCCCTTGGACTGGCCCAGTCGGATTCGGGCGGCGCCACGACAAGCCCGCTGATTGACTATCAAATCACCATCCGCACCGGCCCGTTCTTTGGCACCCGCATCGTGACTTTGGATGAATATCACGATCTTCTGGCGACCGGGCAAACGGTGCGCGTGGTCTCTGCCGCGCCGGTGCCCGATCTTGCCAGCCGCGATCCGGCCATTTCCATGACCGGGTGGAGCGTTGGAGTCTTCCGATAACGCGCCTGCGACCCGATCGGCCATAGACAAAGCAATAGCGCGTCTAATACCATTGCGGCATCACAGGTTATGCTCCGGGGAAGTCATGTCATTTCTGAAAACTTTGCGTCACGCCGCCATATCAACTGGGGTTGCCGCAATCATCGCGCTGCCCGCCGCTGCGCAGGACGCAGCGGAATTTTCGCTCGAACTGAATAACGCCGCCGAAACCACCGCGGGCGGTTGTCGCCTGACCTATGTGGCGACCAACAAGACCGAACAGGAACTTGGCCAGACCGCCTACGAAGTGGCTGTCTTTAATGCCGACGGCGTTGTCAGCCGCATCCTCGTGCTTGAATTTGGCGCGCTGACGGTGGGCAAAACCAAGGTTGTGCAGTTTGATCTTTCAGATCAGCCCTGCGCCCAGATCAGCCGGATCGTCGTGAATGACGTCGCCGCCTGTACCCTGGCCGATGGCTCTGGCGAAGGTGACTTCTGCCTGTCCGGCCTTGTGACCGCCTCACGTTCATCGATCCAGTTCGGAATCTGATCCGCACCGGGCAGTAACTCTGGTCAGTGCGGCGCACCGCGCTGACCCAATAAGACGTAAGAAAGCCAAACCATGAACGCTCCTGACTTATCTGCGCTGAACACATCGACCCTTGCGGTCTTTGCGGCGCTGGCCCTGATGTCACTGCTTGCGGTGACGGTGGCCTTTTTCAAGACCTTTCAATTTGCCCGGATGGGCGTTGGCAAAAGCCGGGCCGCCGAGGATATTCTCGAAGACTGGCTGGGCGGACGGGCAGACGCGGCCATCAGCCGCGCGGCGGAACGTCGCTTTGTGCTGGCCCGGGTGCTGCAATCGGTGTTTTCAGGGCTGCGCGCGCGCCCCGACGATCAGGACTTTGCCGAAGAGCTGGGCCGCCAAACCGCCCTTGTTGAACTCAGCCATATGACCAGCCGGATGCGGGTGCTTGAAACCGTCGTGCAGGCGGCACCGATCCTTGGCCTGCTGGGCACGGTGATCGGGATGATCGACGCCTTTTCGACCCTCGCGGGCGCGGATGGCGCGGTTGACCCGACCCAACTTGCCGGCGGCATCTGGACCGCGCTGACCACCACGGCGGCGGGCCTTGCGATTGCGTTGATCACCTATTTCATCGCCACCTGGCTTGAGGGCCGGATCGAAGGTGAACGGCAATCGATCGAGACGCTGATCTCTGCGGCCATCCACGGGCGCGTTGACGCCAATACGCCAACCTAAGGGGCGGGCGGGTGTCGAAAACCCACACCAAGGTTGCGCTGCCCCGACACCAGGGGCGGTATAACTTTGTGCTGACGCCCCTGGCCGATGCAATGTTCCAGCTGCTGATCTTTTTCATGCTGTCGTCCAACCTTGCGCCCTATTCGCTGCTGACGGTGCGCAGCGGGACAACCGGTGAAGAAGGCGCACAAAGCAGCGGTGCCGAGATCCCTGATCAGATTGCCGAACCACCCGCCAATGCGGCGATCTGGACCGTTGATGCGGGCGAGGTGATTGCAGGCGGGCAGCGCTTTACCCCTGATATGCTGTCAGCCCTGGCTGATGCGCTGGCGGTGCAGGCCGACGCTGCCGTGGTGCTGATCGTGCGCGATGCAGCGCAGGTTCAGGACCTGTCCAATGTGCTTGAGGCCTTGACCGCCGCGGGCGTGCAATCGGTTCAGATTGCGGAAAGCGGGGGCGTCTGAATGCAAGCGCTACCCCGTGCCAGAAAGCCGATCCAGCTGGATGTGTCGCTGGCCATCGTAAATATCGTGCTGTTGCTGATCTTCTTCTTCCTGGCCACCGGCCAGTTGCTCAACCCGCCGGCGCAGGGCGTGGATCTGGCCGAAACGACCGAACTTCCGCTTGATCAATTGCCCTCACCGATCCTTGTTGTCGGCTCCGGTGGCAACTGGGAACTTGATGGCGAACCCGTGGCGCCTGACCTGCTGGGCACCCGACTTGCCTTGATCGAAGGGCCGGTGACGCTGCACATCCTGATTCAGGGCACCGCCCCGGCGGGCAGCCTGCTTGAAATCGTCAATCGCCCGGAATTGTCAGATACGCACATGCGGCTTGTCACGCTGCGCGTCACAGGTGACACATGATCGGGCGGCGCAATGGCCGGGCGATCCACTGGGTCGAGGCATTTGGCCTGTCCGCCCTTGTGCATGTGGGCGTGGTCTTTTTTGCGATCGACTTCGTGCGCGACCTGAACCTGTTTCAGGAAGCAGAGGAAACAGCGCCCGATCTGCTTGTCACCAGCCTGGTGCTTGATGCCCAAACCCTCGCTGCCGCCACGCTCGAGGCGGACGCAGGGGCGCAGGGCGAATTAGGCGAAGGTGACGTGCCGGATCTTGAGACCCCAGAAGAGGTTGAGCCGGAAACGCTCGCCGCGGCAGAGCCCGACGTCCCACCAGCAGAGCCGGAAGCGGAGCCCGAACCAGAGCCTGAAGAACCGGACTTGCCAGAACCCGAGACGCCCGCCGCCGTTGAACCAGAGGCGCTGACACCCGAACCCGTGACACCAGAGGCGATCGCGCCAGAGTCCGTCATCGCAGAGGCCCCCGAAGCACCGGACACACTGCAACCTGTCGCCCCCGCCACACCTCTGGCCCCGGAACCGCTCAGCCCGCTGCGGCCCGATGATGACAGTGTCGCCGCCCTTGCCCCGGTTGCAGGCGGCACGGCGGAACGGCTGTCCGGCACGGCGCCAACGGCACAGCCCGCCCCCCTTGCCGCTGTGCCCGCGACCACAACAACACGGATCGCCCCCGTTGTGTCCCGCCCGCAGGTCACACCACCCGCGCCCCCTCGCCCGGCAGTTGAACCGCCCGCCCCCGGCAGCCCGGCCGCGGTGGTCAGCGAACTTGTCGCCAAGATCCGCGCCAATGTCAGCGATGCCTGCCTTGTCGCCATGCCACAGCAGGCCAGCGATGGATCACCGGAACTGGTGATGCTGGCCGCCGATGAAAACGGCATCACGGAATTTGCCGCAAATGTGCTGGCCGACATTGACCCGCGCCCCGGTCAGCGGGGGGTGCTGATTGATCCGCGGCAATGTCCGGCTGCGACTTACTTGCGTGAAAATGCCAGCTATCCCGCGTTCCGTCTGACGCTGGGGCTGACCACCGACGTTCTCCCAGACGGAGAGGAACTGACTGGCGCGGTGGGTCGCGCTGCGGGGGCTTATATCTCTTTGCTGCTGGTGGATGAAAACGGCGTTGTGCAAGACATCGGCAGCTATCTGACATTTGCGCAGGGCGAGGCGCGGTTTGCCGTGCCGATGCGTCGGGATGGCCCGGCCCGGGACACGTCGCAAATGCTTATCGCGATCGCGACTGAAAGTCGCCCCCGGACCTTGGATGCGCAAAACGGGCAATTGGCGGAAGACTTCTTTGCCGCGCTTGAGGCAGAAGTCGGCACAGGCGTGCCGCTGGTCATGATCCCCTTTGACGTGCGCTGATCAAATCAGGACATAAGACACGGTTAACCGATCTTAGGATTCTGATGCGCATGGGATGTTGGCAGGATGTGCATGGGTTGTGCATCCCGATTTTCAGCTCATGGCAACAGATCAAAATAGCCCAATGCGGCCCCGGCCTCTCCGTTGCGTCCGACAATTTCCGCCTCGATCAGCGGCAGCAGATCCGATGCCCGCGCACCGTTGTTCGCGGCGGCCGCGGCAATCAACGGCTGGTCCGCGGCAACCGCCATCAGCAATTGTGGTTGCGCCGCGCCGCTCCCGTCAGAGTTCAGCCCAAAGCTGAATGTTGCGCTGCCATCGGCCTGTTCTGTCAGGCGGTCGGTCAGGTTGTAAACGCCGCCTGCGGCGGTGATCAGCACCAGCCAAACTGGACGGCCCCGGCGATCCGACAAGCGACCCACAATGGACCCGCCACTTTGCATCTCATTGGAATCCAACGTCAAAACCGGGGCGCTGCCCGGCGTCAACGCCAATGTCTTTGCCATATCAAGCGCGGCACAATGGGTCGTGGGAACAGTCCGGTTCCGGATTGTCGGTCGCGTGTCAAACGCCGCCTCGAACCCGTCAGCCAAACCGGCATAAACATCGGCTGATGGCGCAAATGCCTCAACTGTTCCGGCGTCACGCCCCGTCGCAATCCGTGTGGCAAAGGCGCAGCTTTCGCCGGCGAAATTGGCCAGAAAACTGCTGCGGGTCATGGGGCCGTTTGGCGTATCGGTGACTTCGTCGTCAGTTTGGCTGTCGCCACCGCCATTATCGGCAGTGCGCAGTGATTCAGGCAGGTACTCATCCGGGATAAGCCCTTGACGCCAACCAACAAATCCACCGATGCCAATGATCACCAGCAAGATCAGGACCCAGCGAAAAAAGCCGCCTCCGCCGTCAGTGTCGCGGCGGCGGGACGGGGCCCCTGCCATGGTCTGTTGGCCCGGTGGTGGCACAGCTGTCTGAACCCCGGGCGCGAATGTGCCGGGGGCAAGGCCGGTGGTTCCAAACGGCGATCCAGAGTGCGCATCGGCGCCACCTGGCACCATGCTGCTCGCGCCCGCGGTTTGCTGCACACCTGTTGTCTGACCTGATTGGGTCGGGGGTTGGCGCAACCCGGGGGTCGCGATCCCCGCAGGCCGGACCCCGGTAGGCGGCTGGGTCTGACCATCCGCAACAGGACGCACACCACCATATTTTGCAGGAATATCAGCAGGATGATCCAGCAACCGGATAACGTCAGACATCCGGGCCGGGCGGTGCGCCGGATCGGGTTCCAGCATATGCGCCAAAAGCGGACGCATCCCGTCGGGAATGTCAGACAGATCAGGGATTTCACGGCGGGCATTGACCGCTTCTACGACCGATGCGCCCATGTCCAGCGGCTCACCCCGAAGCGCCGCCGCCATCAACAAACCAAGGCCATAGATGTCCGTACGCGGGCCAATCTCACCACCAAAGTGACCCAATTGCTCGGGCGAGATGTATTTGAACTTACCTGCCAATTGCCCGTGCAAGGTGTTTTCAGCCATCTCGGTTGATTTGGCGATGCCAAAGTCGATCAGAACCGCCTCTGATACCTTGCCGTCCCGCAGCATTACATTGTCCGGCGACAGGTCGCGGTGAACCACATCCATCTTGTGCGCCCGGTCCAGACCGGAGGCCACACGACGCATTAACCCCTTTGCTTCATCCTGCGTCAAAGGCCGCTCTTCACGGACGAAGTCTGACAGGGAGACACCGTCGATGAATTCCATGATCAAACAGAAACGATCAAGGTCAGAGTCTTTGACGAAGTTGAAATAGCGCACGATGGCGTTGTCAGACAGACCGCACAGCACTTTGGCTTCGCGCATGAACAACGCTGCAATCTTGGGGTCGTTGGCGAGTGATTGCAGCACGATCTTGATGGCCACCGCATCGCCGGTGAATGCGTTTTCGCCGCGAAACACTTCACCCATGCCACCGGCGCTGATCAGCTCTTTGATCTCATAGTTGTTGTTGATCATCGTGCCGACAGGCACCGGGCCACTGTCGGCGCTACTGCTTTGTTCGACCGCTTTGGGTGCCGAAACTTCTTGCGGAAGATGCTCCGGCGCAGCTGAGTCTTCTGTGTTTTCAGCTCCTGCGATCGGGGGTTCGTCCTCTACCACAGGGACTTCATCCCCAGCAGCGGCGGCGCTTTCTTCTGTTTCTGACTCCGGGGCCATGCTGGGGTCAGGCCCGGCCTCGGGCGATGGTGCCTCAGCCAATTGGGTACGGTCGTCATCAACCGGAGGGGTCGGCGGCTCTGCGATTTCATCGACCTCGGTCGCATCGGTGACTGGCGGCGTCGCGATGTCCGTTTCGTCAGAGGCAGGCGCAGCGGGCGGTGAGGCGATCACCGTTCCATCTGACGCTGGGACATCGCCAACCGGCGGTGTGGCAATCCCGGTGGGTGGTGCTGTAATCTCGTCAGCGTCTGGCGGTGTCGAAATGCCGTCTTCGGCCTCTTCCATCTGTGATTCATCATCCGACGGCAGGTTCTCTGCCAGCATCGTACGATCATCATCATCATCCTGCGTCGGCGGGGTGACGGCTCCGGCGATGACCGTGCGGTCGCCATCCGTGTCGCTGTTTGGCGGCACAGTTTTTTCCGGATCTGGCGTGTCGTTCTGCATCACCGACTCCTAGAAAAATGGCTCGGGCGGCAGACACCGCACCACAACTGCTGTGACATTGTCCTTTGCACCCCGCTCAAGCGTCTGCGCAATCAGGTCATTGCAGGCCGCTTGTGCCGTGGGCGCACGACCAAGGATCAACGCAATGTCGTTATCTTCATTATGCTCGGTCAGGCCATCAGAACACAAAAGGTAAACATCACCAGAGCGGATTTCCCCGCTCACGACATCACAGTTCGGTTCGTCTGATACGCCAATTGCGCGGGTGATGACATTCTTGCGTGGCCAGTTCTCAGCCTCTTCCGCCGTGATCATCCCGGCCTCGAACAGCTCGCGGACTTCGGTGTGATCCTTGGTCAGTTGCTCAAGCCGCCCAGCGCGCATCCGATAGATGCGGCTGTCCCCGGACCAGACACAGGCAAAGCTTTCTTCGTAGACCAGAAATGCGACCAAGGTTGCGCCGACCGTACCGCCGCCAAGACTTGCCGCGTGTTCGCCAATCTTGTGATGGGCGCGCCCCAACCGTTCCATGAATCGGGCCTGGAGATCACCGGCTGAGATCGAAAAGCCGACAGTCTCCATCTCCCCGGTGATGGTCTGACTGGCGAAATCCCCTGCGTCGTGACCGCCCATTCCGTCGGCGACAACCCAGACACCGGATTCGGGTCGCACAAAGAAACTGTCTTCGTTGTGGTCCCTTACGCGGCCTGTGTCGGTCGCAGCACCTGTGTCAAACAGGAAAAAATCGGTTTGCATACTCGCCCCTTAATCCATCGCCTGCGGATCGTCCGCAGGGCTGACGGTGGTTTCTTTTAGCGCCGACAGGGACGCCGTTTTTTCTGTTGTCATATCATGCGTTGCATCATCCAGTCCCGGCATGGGTACGGCGGGCGGCGCTGTGACCTTATCGGGTTCTGGCATTGGCACCGCTGGCGGGACTTGTCCGCGCACTGCGTCCGACATGAGCCAGGCAAGCACGTTGGCCTCTGGCAGGCTGCGGGTGACATGTACCGCACCGCCGCCGGGGCCATCACACCATAGATAGCTGCGACCTGCCGTTGCCCGGGCGTGGTCGACCGCTGCGACATCGTGCCAAAGGCGGTCAAGATCGCCATCGGCGCGCGCAGCCCAAAAGGCAGGTTCCATCGGATCGGCTGGCGGGGGAATCAGTTGTGCGATGGCGCTGCGTAAATGCGTCGCGTAATCCCCGGCACCGGTGCCGGCTGTCCGTTCATAGTTCCGCACTGCCGCAATGATCGCGTCATAGGCCGTCTGGTCACTGCCCTGTACCGGGGCGGGTTGGGCTGCACCGCTGACTGCAGCGATCAATGGAAATCGCCGACCAACCTTGTCTCGCGACGGGGCCATGACGCCCCAAAGGGGGCCGTGTTCACCGGTAAGTGCCGCACCGAACCAGAACCGGATCAGCGGGCTGGCATCAAACAGCGGGCCCCAGTTTTCGCCCCAGCCATCACGTACGGCAGGCATCACCTTGTTCAGCCATTTTTCCAGCGTCGACTGCGCTGTTTCCGATAGACCAGCGGTCACAAAGTCGCCAAATGCCGGGTGTTTGCCATACAGCCCGACGGTGACACCTTGTGCTTCTGATCCAACGGTCATGCGATCAATCCAAACTCTGCGGGCATGAGAACTCGCGTAGCTCGGGCATGGTGAAAGGATTTTCCGAGGCGCTGAATCCGAATTCATAGGAAATCGTGCGACCGTTGATGGTAAAGGTCATCCGTTCCTGACTGCCCTGGCTTTGCCGGGACGAGGCAAAGCGGAAAAGCTCTACGATCGCCCAAGGGCCGTTGTCAGAACCTGTGCCGCCGACGATCTGCCCATCGACAAAAATGCCTACCTGCGCGCCTGCGCCTGTCCCGTTCCAGTCGAATGTCTTGGCCGGTTCGCCGGGTCGGGACAACAGCACATTGCCGTTCATGACAAACTGCGCCTGCGTGATCGAGGCATGGCTGCTGACGTGCCGCACCGTGACCTGCACAAGCGGCGATGTTCCTCCAGCCGCAAAGAAGGCGCGGCGGATTTTCTCGGCCCGATCAAACTGGCGCAGGGTCGCCAGTGATATACGGTCAGCCAACGGGCTGTCGGGCCGAACCGACATGCCATTGGGGCCACGTTCGACATGGCTGGCCAGGTAAGTGTTGAAATAGCGATCCATCACCCCGCCGGGCCCGAAGAATTGACCAAAGGTCGGCGCGGGAACCTGGCTGCGCGTATCGGTGAACGGATAGAAGGCCGCGATTTCCTCGCGACAGACAAAGGCGACCTCATTGGTCAAGGCGCGATTCATCTCGGCCAGCGTCGCATCTGAGGCTTCGTTGCGGAAATCCCGCTCCGCATCCGTCACAAACGCGCGCAGCCCCTCTGGCAGGCGCGAATTATTCCGGGTGAGGTCGGACAGAAGCTGCGGCAAAAGGGCGGCAGATTGACTTGGGTTGGAAGACGCCAGCCGCAGGTTGTCGCGGATCGTCGCGAGGTCGGCAAGGACCGCATCAATGGGTCGCTGGCCTTCGGGACCTTCCAGCATCACATGCCAATCGCGGAATTGTTCCTCGATCCGCTGCACCGCCCGGAACGGCCCATCAGCCGTGCCGTTCACGCGGTTCTGGTTCTTGTTGTCGGTCGCGGCCTGCAGCAACAGGCGACCGGTTCGGTCGGACCGGCGGCGAACGGAATCCTTGAAAATTCCGGTCAGCCCATCAATAATCCCGCCGCCGCCACCCTCGGCCGCAGCGGCTTCCGCATCTGCAGCGGCGGCCGCAACGCGTTCAAGCTCGCGGGTAAGCTTGGTTTCCCCATCAACTGCTTGCGTCAGCTTCAAGATGGGTGACGCAAACGGTGCCGATGCGGCGGCAAGAATATCGTAGGCCGGTTTATCCGCCGACAGGTTGGCCAGCTGGATATTGCCCAGCATCTTTTCCCATGCGTCGCGGAAGTCCTGCCCATAGCGCGCCTGAAGCGCCTGCTCGAGCCCGCGCATCTGGTTGTCGAAATTCACCAGGTCGGCCTGATCGCCAAGGACCCATTTGTCCCGTTCCAGCGCATCGCGCACATCCAGCAGCTGATCAAAGAAGAATGACCAAAAGCCTTCGTATGTATAAAGCCCGGGCACCGCGACGGTATTCAGATCGCTGCCGTCCTTGGTGATGAAGACCTGATTGGCCGCATCACCCGTTGCCTCAACAAGATTGAAATCGACAAGTCCGGCGGACTGCGCATTGTCCGAAATCAGTGCATAGGCTTGATCCGCCAATGACATCTGGACAATGGCACTGCGGGCAGCCGTCACTGTGGCCTGATCAATCTCGATCGCGATTTCGCGGGTGTCATCGAGTTTAAGCATCGCATCCAAATGGGCGATCAGGCTGTCGCGCTGCGCAACCTCAAATGCGCTGGAGTACTTCTCTCTCCAGGCTTCCTTGAACCAGGCTGACACCGCGGGATCATCAGTGTGCGGGGCCTGACCGCCCAAAAGCATGTAGACTTTCAATGCGCGGTAGATCTGTGCCGGTTTGCCGTTGGCGCGGATTTCAGGCAGCTGGTTTTCGATGTCCAGAATGAGCCTGGGCCGGAACATCTGTTCAAGCGCATCCGCATAGGCGCTGCCTGCCGCAACGCTGAGGCGGTCACGCTGTCCCAGCCCCAGGCCTGTCCAGAAAGAGCTTTCCTCTTCAGTCCCATAACCCGCGGGCATAGCGCGCAACTGATCGAGGTAGGGCAAGATTGCGTCGAGATTCGGATCGTCGATTTCGGTGCGCGCGATTTCGTCCTGCGCAGAGCGGGCGTATTTTGCGGCTTCTTCTTCGGCGGTTTGCACAAGCTGATAGTTCTGCCAGAAGCTCCACCCGAAAACCGCCAACAACGCCAGTGTCCCAGCTGTTATGGCCGAGAACCCCAGCGTGCGCAGGATTGCGCCGCGCCGCACCGCGCGGGCATCATGGCTTACCCAGTCGCGTTCGGCAAAAATGACCCGCTTCAGCAGGTCATGGATGAAATAGGACTTACCCTGACCGGACATGAACGAGGGTGCAAAGTTGCCGCCGCCCGTGTCGGTCTGCGCCATTGCGCCCAGAACCTGGTCAATCGGTGTGCCTTCCTGGGTGCCCGATGTGAAATAGAATCCGCGTAGTATTGCATTGGTCTTGTGTTTTGACGGGGCAAAGACGCGGCGCAGAAATTCGCTGACATTCTCGCGCATCAACGCCATTTGTCCGGGCAGCCCAAATATCGACACCCGGCTGATGCCATCCGGTTCTTCGGACAGGCGATCAATCAGTTCATCAGACAGGCGACTGACCAGTTTATCAAACTCCGGCCCAACCTGTTCGTGGGTTTCGGCTGTGCGGTCCTTTGTTTGGAAAGTCACACCCCAAACGGACTTGCGCCTGTGCAGGCTGAAGCTGCTGAAATACTCGCGAAAGCCGTTGATGAGATCGGCCTTGGTGAACAGCACATAAACCGGAAAATCAATTCGCAGTGCCTCGTGCAATTCAGCCAGACGGTCCCGCACGATCTGGGCATGCGCTGACAGTTCCTCATCAGTTGAGGTCATCATGTCTTCGGCTGAGAAAGCCAGCATGACACCATTGATCGGCTGGTTTGGCCGGGACCGTTTGAGTAGACCCAGGAAAGAGGTCCAGCTGGCCTGATCTGCCACAGAATCGCTATCCTGCGTCGTATAGCGCCCGGCAGTGTCAATCAGGATCGCATCCTCTGAGAACCACCAATCGCAATACCGCGTGCCACCAAAACCCTCCATCGCCGGATCGTCGTCGTTGTCGCCTGACACCGGAAATTCGATGCCTGAGTTCTTGAGCGCCGTGGTCTTCCCGGCCCCGGGCGGGCCAATGATGATGTACCAGGGCAAATCGTAAAGATAAGTTGAACCGCCCGATTTCTTGAGCCGAGCGAGCGCCGAGTTCATCTTTTCAGCAAGAACCTTGCCATCGCCCTCTGGTTCTTTGACGAGCTGTTCCTCCATCTCGCGGGCGAGCTTGCGGCGCTTGCGCCATTTGAGGATCTGCACCAGCAGAATAATACCGACCAGAATGCCGATGATAGTTGCGCGGAACCAGACGGACTGGAACAGAGCAAGTGGGATCATCCCAAAGCCAAACCAAATCGCGGCCATCAGGCACAGGATGCCAAGAATGATCGCAGGGATCCGCATCCACGGCTTCCATTTCAGGAAGCGGAACAGAAAGCCAATTCTCAAAACGTGCCCTCTTTCGCCATGAGGATTTCAACGCGACGGTTCAACGCGCGGCCCTCGGCGGTATTATTGTCTGCAATCGGATCAGCCTCTCCGCGGCCCTCGACGGTGACCCGGGCCGGTTCGTTCAAAAGCGGGTCAAGCACCTCTTTCACGCCGGCCGCGCGTGCGACTGACAAATCGAGATTAGTCTTGAACTGCCCGCGACCGGACGGCTGAATATCATCGGTGAAGCCAAGCACCCGAATTGGTCCGACTTCTCCGTTCAGGGTATTTGAGATGTTCTGCGCCAATTCGGCAAATTCAGGTTTCACCCGCGCGCTGCCTGACCCGAACAAAAGCGTGTTGCCCACACGCACAAAAATATAGTCGCCCTTTTCACCCACTTCGACAGATCCATCCGCAATCTGATCGGCAAGCGAGTCCCTGATCCGGTCCAACTGTGTGGAATCGGCGGGCGGTGCGACAAAGACCTGCACCGGTGTCTTTCGGATAAGACTGATATTGGCCGCATTGGGATGCATGCGGAAAAGTGTCGTTGCCAGCGCACCACCTTCGCGATTCACATAGGTCGACAGGCCCGCATATCCCGCGACAACCAAGACCGCAGCGATGCTTGCGAATATCCACATCGGCAACCCGCCAAAACGGCGCTTGGCCGTCATCGGAACGGCCTCCCAATTGACGGCGATATCTTCGTCTGGGCGTTGTTTCACACGCCGCAGCGTTTCGTAGATGGCGGCGCGGATCCGGGCCAGTTCTACCGCACCATTTGGCATCGTGCGGTACTGCCCTTCAAAGCCCAGCGAGAGGCAAACAAGCATCAGCTCAAGCAGGTCATACCGCTGCGCGGGCGCCTGCATTGCCTTTTCAGCCTCCTGAAAAAATCCAACACCTGAATCACGTTTCTGAAAGAACCGCGCGACCATTGAATACTGCAGCCAGGTGCCCTTGTTGGTGCCCGGCAAATTCTGCACGATGTCGTCAGCGGTCCCGCAAAGCACATAGGTGCCAACCCGGGCCTCTTGTGGATCGGCGCCTTCCTGCACTGCGTTTTGTTCAAAGGTCTCAATCTCGCGAACGACATGGTTCATTAGCGGTTCGGCCTGCATTTCCACCATGCCGGTCCGTAGGCGGCCAAAGAGGATCAGAAGATTGGCTGCGGCGGCAAGCAAGGGGTTTGTTGGCCCGCCTTTGCCAAGCCCGGTGGCGCGAAGCGCTTGTTCCAGGGCAATTCGCGGCGTATCCGGCGTCTGTGGCGCCTGGTTCTGACCTTGTGGCACCTCGGGGAAAAACCCCTGCTGCTGTCCGCCCGGTGTGCCTGGGGCAGGCGGTGTTACCGGCGGCAGGGCACCACCCAGCCAGGTATTTCCATCATCAGGACTGGGTGCACCCCCTTTCGGGGCAAGCGGTCTTTGGGGTGGCAACGCGCCGCCAATAACCGTTCGGTCCCCCGACGGTTCGGAGGGTGCCGCGCGCGGCGGCTGCGCTGGCTTTGCAGGCTGCACCGGCAGCTTGCCGCCAAAAACCGTTTTGTCGTCGTCGTCTGCCATCTACCGTTTCTCCGGTATGGCCCAAAGCTCCAGTTTCAGCTCTGGCCAGTCGCCGGCAAAGTGCATCCCTATCGCTGGCGCGGTTGAGAATTCCTGCCACATCGGCGTGTTCTTCTCTAACAGAAAGTAAACATTGGTACTGACAACACGGATCTGCCGCGGCGGGTTGGGCAAATGCACAAGACTGATACCCGGCAGGTTGTTTGTGACAATCTCGCGCATCCGGGTGTTGGGACCGACCTTGCACAGTTCGGGGAACTGGCTTTGGACCTGAGTCAGCGGCTTGGCACTTTCCACCTCGATCACGAAGGTCGCATCGCGGAACAGGTTCCTGTCGCTGACTTCGGCCAGGTAGGAGTTCTGCCGGACCTGATTGAGGTTCAGGCGGACGGCGCGGCCGACGTCACGGCTTAGCTGACGCTGAATATCCGCCACCACGGGGCCAAAGGTCGCCTTGGGGTCGCCGTGGTCGTACGGCGCGTAGTCGTGCGCCATACGCTCGGCCTGATCAAAGGTCGCCAATTCGCCTGAGATCGCGATCAGCTTTTCATAAAGCCGTTCAGGGTGGACCGCATGACTTTGGGCCATATGCCGCAATACGCTGATTTCACGGTTTAGCAACATCAGCATCAGGTAGTCCGTGGCCTGCATACCGCCACCCGCCGACGGGTCTGCGGCGTAGCGCGCCAGGCTTTCCAGCTTTGCCTCGATCCAGCCAATCACCCGTGTCAGATATCCAACCGTGACCGGATGGGCGGCAATTATCAACGCGGGCGGAGGGACGGTATCATCCAAAGAAATCACACCATCGCGGACTTCGTTGATCCGGGCAATGCGGAGGCATTGGTAGCCGGGTTTTGCAGTTTTCCGAACGTCCAACTCTAGTCGTGGCACAGCGGTTTCAATCATGTGTTCCACCCGCGCAGCAGAGGCGTTGTCTGCAATCGTCGCAGATGACAGCGTATAGCGGGTGGTGGCGGCCTCTGGCCCGACGCCGACATCGCGGCCATTCTGAGCCATATCCGGCAGGGTCAGCCAGACATATAGTCCCTTGGCATCTTCGGGAACCTCGACGGGTGTCGGTAGATCACCAGCGTTGGGCGCATCAAACGGCGTGCCGTCAGGCATAATGCCCGTCACGGTGCGCAACCCAAAACGCCCTTGCTGAGCCATGTCCCGGTCCACGGTCATTTCCGACACGCCCCAGGGATATGGGGTAATCACCTCGGTGCGGGCCTGGATCAGCTTTTCAAGGTAGCGGTCGCTTTGCTGCAGGTGTTGCGGCTGTAGGAATAGACCTTCTTTCCAGGCAACCTTGCTAAACCACGACATTGCAATCCAATCATATTCTTTGGGCTGGGCGTTGGCCGCAAGGATGGGACTTACCCCACGTCGGGTCAAGTCATGGAATCCGGAAAAACCGGTAGGCTCAATGTGTTGCGGGGCCGGGTCGTGTGACCCGCCCTCGCGGTCTGATTAGAACTGAATCCGGGCCTGCGCCGTGATGCCCCAACTTTCGAGGCGGTCGCTTACGCGAACATCACCCCGGATCGATGCGTTGAACTGCTTGGCATTTCCAATCTCACCGGGTTGAAGAATTTTCACGTAGTTCAGACCGGCACTGATTTCGCCATATGTGCCCAGATTTTCCGTCACGAGGTTCGTTACGGTAGACCCATCTGCCGCGGTATAGGTAGATGTCGGATTTTCTGCGAAGTCCTTGTAGACGGTGACCGTGCCAAACTGAGTCAGAGCCGAGACACCATCATCACCGAACTTTGTCCGCGAGAGTGTGCCACCGACAAAGGCCGTGCGGCTGTCAAAATCGTCAATCTGGACAACGCCGCGGTCGGCAAAGGTGATCGGGTCGGTCGAAACCTCGGTATAGGCAAAGCCTGCCGTTGGAACAAAGGTAAAGCCGGTATCCTTAACGGGAACCGCATAGGAAATGGCCCCCGATAGCGTGCTTGCTTCACTGCCGAATGTTTCATCCGTCAGGCCCAATCCGGCGCCACCACTTGCCCCAACGTTGTTGGCGGTAAAGTCTGTCTGCTCAAGCCGGTATTGCAGATCAACGGCCAACTGGCCCCGCACGGCGGCAAGATAGACACCTGCATAGGTCTGGGTGAACTCAACATCCGTAACCGAAGTCAATCGGTTGGACAGGCCCGACGGTTCATTGGGATCAGGGAAGAAGACCGGCTGTGTCGACTGACCAAAGTTGGCACCACCAATTGCGCCAAACGCAAGGTCCCAACCATCGTAGAAACCATTGAAGCAGGCATAGTCACCACCCAGCTGAACACCGTAGTAGTCCGCCTCGATCCGGCCATCAAAGGACAACAGATCACCATTGGTCTGTTCAACACGCCCGGTTGAATCGGCCTGACCACCGATGGCCCGCGCCCAAACACCCGGTCCACATGGGTTTTCATCCTCATAGGCCAGTCCGCTCACGAATGGGCTGGAGGGGCGGTTGATCACGGACCCAATCAGGGATTGTGACAGTACAATGTTCCCCGCAAGGGATGAAATCCCCTGGTTCAGCGCATCAAAGACCACCAGATCACCGCTGGCATTCTGGCTGACCCCATAGACAACGATATCGTCGGGCGCTGGCAACCCGCGGACGGTCACATCCACAGCACCCTGACCGGGTGCAGCGTCAAGAACCACAACATCGGCATCCTGTTCGCCGCCTTCGCCCAGCGTGTTGAAGTTCAGCGTTACGCCACCGTTGATGACTGCACTTGATCCCATGACAATCCGGTCAGCCCGGCCAACGTCGCCAGACAGATCAATATCAAGATCAAAGCGCTGATCGCCGAGGTTTCCGTTGATGTTGACCCGGTCGTTTGTATTGCCATTGGACACGTCAACACGACCGCCACCGCGCAGCGCATTGCCAAAGGTCAGTGTCCCTGATCCGGTAATGACGCCGGTGTTCGTGAATGCCCCGTTGATCCGCGCACCATCCGCGAAACTGGTCGCCCCAGCGCTTGCGATCGCATTTGCAGACAACGTCGTGTTCGCAGCAAGATCAATCGACGTGTTTGACGTTGCTGTCAGATCGCCCGTCACTTCAAACGCGCCATCAAGCAGATCAATGCCGCCTGCGCCCGTTAGTGAAAGATCTGCAGGGCCCGCTGTTTCCGATTGGATCAGCGTCGCGCCGCTGGATGTCAGAATAGACGCAGATGTGACATTCCCCTCGATCGTGGCGTCCGTCAGTGAAACATCTGTGTTGCTTTCGATATCTACCTCACCAGCAAGCGTTCCGTCGTTGATGGTCAGTGTGCTGCCAGAGCGGAAATCAGCGGTCGTGTCAGAGACAAGCACTTTGTTGTTGGAAATCGATACCGTTCCGGTGCTTTCCAACCGACCAACCCGCAGGTTCGCCGTGTCGACTGTCAGATCGCCAATGTTATCAAACAGGCCACCGATCACAGTAGTCGGGCCCACCAGGGTAAACGCAGCAACCCGCGCAGCACCTGCGTTCGGATCAGTATTGAATTCACCTGTGTTGATCAGAATGCCAGTGACTGTGCCTGCACCAGACGCGTTCACAACACCGCGGTTTGTCAGGTCGCCGTCCAGTGTGCCGTCCAGAGTGATCAACCCGTTAACAGAGTTGAGGACATTGCCCTGCAGCGCTTTGCCTGCCTTGATTTCAAGCTCACCACCGGTCAGCGTCAGATCCGCAGCATTGGCAACATTTGTATCTGCTGCATCAATCACGGTGTCTTCGTTAATCACCATTTCACCGCCATTCACACGCACAGTGCCGTCGATCGACCCACCATCGCCGTTGAATGTGCCACTATCCACCCGCAACCTGTTGCCAAGCGAAGCACCGGTTTCGTGATCAAACGTTCCGCCGGACACCATCACCAATCTTTCAATCGTGCCGCTATTTGCGATATTGCCGCCCGCAGCTGTCGCCCTGCCGCTAACGGTGCCATCAATAGTCGTACTGCCAGCGGTCTGGATGATGTCGCCATCCAGCGTCCGTGCCGCATTGATGGTCACATCACCGCCGGCGTTGCGGATGTCGGCGCGCGTGTTCTGGTTCAGTTCGACAAAGCCGCCGTTGTTGCGCACTTCGCCAAACCATTCACCGCCGTTCAGGTTCACTGTCCCGACATTCACGCGCGTTGCACCGGTGACAATCCCTGTTGACGTGCTGGTCACCGTGCCGCCGTTCAAAACCAAATCCCCGGCAAGCTTGCCGCCAATTGTCAGGCTGCCGCTGTTGTTAATGAATTGGCCGCCCAGACGGTGCGGATTACCCAGATTGATGCTTATCCCGTTGTTGGTCACATCCCCGATGGTGTCGCCCGAAAAGGTCAGCGTCCCGCTGTTTGCAACCAATCCGCCCGTGAACCGCCCTCCGGCTGCATTGATGGCCCCACCTGCAAGAATTGTCTGGTTCAGGTTGTTGGAGCCGGCATTCTGGTTCCAGGACCCGCCCGAAACGCGCACCTGCCCGGTGACGACGCCGTTGTTGTTGGTTGTCCCACCTTTGTGCGTTGCAGCGCCCGTCCAGCGCTTTGCCGCCTGAATGGTCGACGTGCCTCCCGTTTGAACCAGAGCGCCGGTCGAGTTTCCGACGACATTCAGCCCACCTGAAACCATGCGAAGGCCACCATCAAACGACCCGCCGTCGGCGTTAATTGTTCCGCCGTCATTCTTGGTCAGAACTGTGACTGCCCCCTGTGCGTCATATGTGCCGCCCAGAACAGTGACATTGCCCATGACGTCGCCGGACTGTTGGACGTTGCCGCTGATGTTGATCACATCACCCGTGACCGAACCACTTGCTGCTACTGTCAGGCTCCCGCCAGCATTGCGGAATGTACCAATGGTATCATCTTCAATATCGACGCTGCCGGCATTGTTGCGGAATTCCTGGTCAAATGTGCCGCCCGATACGGTGACCGTACCGCCATTATTGGTCACCAGCATGTTGTATGTGCCGCCACTGATGTCCATGTCACCCGCATTGATGCGCACGGTGTCTGTGATCAGCCCGCCGCGCAGTGTCGTGGTGCCGCCATTCTGCGTCAGTTTGCCTGTGATCGTGCCCAGCAGATCCAGGTCCCCGGTTGAGTTCACAACCTCACCCACCACGTTACCGCCGCTGCGAATAAAGACGTCACCGCCACCATTGCGCAGCTTGGGCGTATTGGTTGTGTCGAGAATGGAGACTGTGCCGCCGGCTTGTGCAAGAATCTCGCCATCAAAGTCAGACCCGTCCGCGCGCAACGTTCCGCCAAAGACCCGCGCCAATCCGGTAATCGTGCCGCTGTTGGCGTTAAATACACCGCCACCGACAGTGACCAATCCGGTAATATCGCCGTTGTTCCCGACGCTGCCGTCAGTCAGATCAACCCAACCATCCAGCGTGCCGAAGTTGTTGAATGCGCCCGCGACGTTATCAATGTTGCCGGTCAATGTCTGACCACTGAGGATATCCGTCCGACCGCCGTTGTTGTCAACATCCGCAACCGTGTTCGCATTGATGTTCAACCGGCCGCTTTGGTTGTCGATGTCCTTGGCAAATGTGCCGCCGTCAGCGTTGACTGTCCCGCCGGTAATTTGCAGTTTTCCGTTGATTGCGCCTGTGTTGTTCAGGATCGCCTCGCCAGAGACGGTCACATCACCGCTTAGCGTGCCACCGTTGTCAAAGACATCCGTCACGGCGTCGCTGGCCACACCATTCAAGGCAATCGTACCGGTCATTGTGCCGGCGTTGTCCGTTGACCCGGCGTTCGAGGTATAATCCGTTGACAGAATCTTGGTCGCCGCCAAGGTCACGTGACCGCCTTCGTTGGAGACGTTGAAGCCCGCGCTTTCCAGCAGGTTCACCGTTCCGGAATTATTCAGAATGCCGCCCGACAGCGTGCCGCCATTGTAATCGACAGTGCCGCCGTCATTTGTGATCAGACCATCCACGATTGACATGGCGTTGGATGTCAGTGTCCCGCCAGACAAGGCAACTGTATTGTTGATTTCGCCATTGTTGACGACTTCGCCGCCGTTGATGTTCAGCACGTCAGCAATAAATCCGGCATTTGTTGTTGTACCGCTATTGTTGATCAATGCGCCGGTCAGTGTCTGACCTGAATTGATCATTACTGTGCCACCATTGTTGGTGACATCAACCGTGTTGTCCGTGGTGATATTCAACTGGCCGGAAATGTTGTTGATCCCAGCTGTGAAAACACCACCATTGGCATTGATCGTGCCGCCTTGGTTTCTGACCAGACCTGTGATCGTCGCCGGATCGACCAATCCACCCGACCCAACATTGGCGTTAAAGGTCCCGCCGTTCACCCGCACGGTGCCCGAGATGTCACCGTTATTGTTAAAGATGCTGTCATTATCGTCATTGGCATCATCAACGGTCACATTGCCCATGATGGTGCCGTTCTGCGTGGTAACGCCATCATCGTGGCTGACGTTGCCGGTCACGGTGACACCGGGATCAATCGTCAGATTGCCCTCGGTTGTGTCGCTGCCAATGGTGACAAAGTTGGATACATCCGTTTCAATCGTGGTGTTCCCCGCGTGCGCCTGGATCGCCCCCGAAATCGTGCCGCCCGAAATGACCATTGTGCCGCCGTCGTTGCGGACCTTGCCGCCAACGGTGCCGCCGCTCACTTCAAGTGAGCCTGTGCCGGACACAAACAGCGCACCAGACACATCGCCAGAGGTATCAAACGTACCGCCGGAAACACTTGCCATGCCAGCAAGACCGCCCAGAATTTTCGTATCGCCACCTGTTTGCGTGACATCCCCGGTCAATGTGATTGTATCGGGATTAACGCCGGCATTTACTGTCAGGCTCCCCCCCGCCACGGTCACGTTTGCCGCAGTATCAGTTGTGACAACGATCTTGCCGTGGGTGTCGGCTGTAACCATGCCGCCAAACTGGCTACCGGACATCCGCAAAGTGCCGTCGTTGCCGATCCCATCACCACCAACGGTCACTTCGCCAGCGATCGTGCCATCACTTGCCCGCAAGGTGCCTTCCTGAATATCGACAGATCCACCATGACCGCCGCGCAATGTGATGCTACCGCCATCAAGTTTCAGCTCACCCGTTGCGCCGGAATTGTCGCCTTCCAGCACGAGCACCCCGGCCCCGTTGACCAGAATGTCACCGGACCCGCTTATCCCGGCCAGAATTGTGGCTGTATGGGTCGAATCTGTGACCGCGATGTTCAACCCGTCGCTATCGTCGATCAGGAGCACAGGTTCAGGGTCTACGCTTGCTTTTGGTCGGATGGTGTAGCCGTCGACGTTAAAGGTGATCGACTTTGGTTCGACATCTTCGGAAATTGCGACGGTCTGACCGGTGTTCGCGAATATGACATCGTCACCTTCGGAAAATGCCGTCGAGATCGTGGCCATGCCCTGAATACGAACCCAGGTTTGATTCGACCCCAGGCCATTCCAATCCCCATCGACCGTATTGTCGAACGTCAGCGTCGCGGCCGATATTGGCGCTGGCGCAGTTGCAACCATGGCCAAAGCCACAAGGGCAGTGCTTGTTCTAAGCCAAAGCCGTAAAGGCGACACCGGGCGGGACAGATTCAATGGGGCACGCATTACGCAATTCCTTAGGTAAAAAAACCGTTAAGAAGAACGAAACACGCACAGAGGCGACGATCAACCCAAATGATTGTCGCTGCCTCGCTTGTAGGTTGAGTGTTGTAGAAAGGTTCTGGTGATTGCAAGCACTTAGGTCTTGATTGTCCCGAATCCAGAAATACTCCTTTTCCGAACCTATGAGCGATCAGGATAGAGGTGCTCATATGCCGCGATCACGTGGTTCATCCCGTGATATGATGCGGCACTTGCCCCAATCTTGGTTAATGCGGCGATTTCAGGTTCCATGTCCACCATCAGCAGGCGCGCCATCTCTGGGTAGAGACGCCAGATCGGCACGAGGCCCAACGTCGATGGTGCGCTGGCGAGGGCACGATCGCGATAATTGGTATTCAGCCACGTCAGAAATCTGTTTCCAAACTGGGTGGCAGAGGCAGACCCACCAAGCAATCCGTCAATCTCGGTCAAAATCGGGAAATCTCCGGTATAGGCTGGCTCTACGGTTTGGTCCTGAATCGGGAACAACTGCGGATTTGGCGCGCCTGCACTGCCCAATTGGCTGCCCGGTGGCAGCACCCCATGCACGACCCGTGTCGTGCCCAGCGCCGGGGGCATGCCGGTCTGGTTGATGTGACGTTCTGCCAGTCGGAACACCGAGCCGACGATAGGTATCCGTGAGGTGAAGCTTTGTACCGTCGTCAGCATTTCGTCTTCCACGGTGAAGTTATTGATATGCCCATCCATCAGCGATGCGGGGGCCACCGTCGCAGGGTTGACGCCTGCCGCGTTGAAGGTGATGGCGTGGATGCTCACATCCGGAAATTCATTGTCCAGCACCGTGCAAGTCGCGGCCGCCAAGCCACCACCCAACGAATGTCCCGTTATCTCTAACTTCTTTTCGGGTAACGATAAAATCTTTTCTCGCACAACCTGACGGCCGTAGTTCTTTGCGTTTTCATATTGCCGGGACCGACGCCCAAGACCTTGATAGAGGTTGTTCAGCCAGTCCCCGTTTTCGCGGCCCAGGATATCAAGCGAGATGTCGATTCCCACATGGGCGTGAATGCCAAAATTCGCCATTTCCGCACGCGCTGTGCCCTGATCGCGATAGATTTCGATCGCGGTAAAACCCATGTTGACCACGTCATCATGGGTTGCGTCATCGGGGATGGACGGGTCCATCGAAAGGATCCAGCGAAAGTTGTAAAGCACGGTCGGAGAGTTGGTTAGCGGAGGCACCGGGCGCAGGCCAACGCCAACCCGCGCCGATATCGCGAGGTCGCGCATATCGTCAAAGTCGGTGCCGCGAAATGCCAGTGTGGGCGGGCAAGTGGGCGCTTCTGGATCTTGCGGATCCCAGGTTTTCAGCTTGAACAGCCGCGCCACCAATCCGGTCGAACTATGTTCGTCCAGATCGTCCCATTCTTCCCAATTCTGATCAACGCGCGCCCGGCGCTGCGCCAGATATGCCTCTGTCTGTGCATGGCCGGGCGGCGGATGTGAGGGCTGCACTTCCGGATCATAGTAGACATGCATCGACATCCAGGCCGCTTCGCGCCAGCAGGATTCCCACTTGGTGTCTCCGACAGATGAGGACGTCCCGGTCACTGGACTGCATCCGATCGAATGACGTCCCAGGGTATTTCGCCCGGCGCTTCGTCATTATAGTGGTTCTTGAAAATGCGCGCGGCCCCGTTCACATCAGATTTTTCAACGTAATCCGGATTCCGTTTGAGAACCCGCATGGCGATGTCCTTGATCGTTTGGCTGCGCGCGTCACCGCGTTGGGCATAGCCACCAAGGGCCGTCAGAAAGGCAGAGATTTCGTCCTGTTTGCGGGCATTGAACCATTGCCCGTCAATCAGACCATGCAGATAGTCATATTGCAGCCCGTCGCCTGCAAGATAGGTCATCGCATTCGCCTGTTGAACCTGGCCTTCCTTGATGACCCAGGCCCATGGGTCAGCGCCAGCCTCTAGCAGGATATCGATTCCGGCAGTGTTACCAACCAATGCAACACTTGCAACCAGGGGCACCTGTTGATTGCCTTGCAGACGCACGTTGGGATCACCACCATGGGCCAGGTAACTTTGCAGCATCTGGTTGATGCCTTCTTCGTCCAGCAATGGTCCCCCCGGAGAGCCCAGGAAGTAGACAAAATCCCGGGTGGAACCGGTGGACTTGTCAAACTGTCGCGGGTTCGCGCCTGCGGCCAGAAGTGCATCAACCGCTTCCAGATTGGCAGAGGCAACGGCATGAAACAAAAGGGTTATATCGTCGCCATAACGGCGGTCGATAACGTCCTGAAGGGGGGCGATATCTGCGGATGTGATTGTTTCACCGCGTTCAATCGCCTGTGCCAGCGCATAGGCTTCGCCATCGTGGGCGTTCTGAAAAAGGCGATCGGACCTGGGGGTTGGTTCAGACATAAAGAGCCTCGTAAAAAAATTTTGCGCCGTAGCGGCTGGCGCTGTGACCACAAATGCGGTCAGGCATAGAACCAGGACGCGCAGCATATCAGTTAATCTTCACCATGGCGGCCATCGCCTTGATCAGGGAATTGGCGTTGAGGGTAATCTTGACACCATTGACCTTGATGTTGCCGGCCTGATCCAGCGTCACGACGCTCTGACCGCATTTCAGTGTGATTTTCTTGCCAACATCCAGCGTGAAACTGTCCGCAACCTCAATGTTGTAGTTCTTGCCAACATTGGCGTTCTTGTTTTTGCCAACAACAACAGAGTCATCTATGCCGATGTCTTCTGACCGGTTTTTTTCCACGGTGAGCTGCAGGTTGCCGCTCCCTCTGGGGGCTGCGCCATTGTCACCCAAACCATAGCCTTCGCCGCCAATACCCTGATCGTTGTCAGACGCGCCGCCAGGAGTATGGCGCCCTTTTTGGCCGGGACCGACGAAAATTTCCCAATCGCCGCCGATCACATTGGATTCGTTGTTTTCAGTCTCTGAGGCACGGTTATTACCGACGCTTTCGACCTTGTTGACGTTGACCCGCTCGGTCATGTTGTTTTCGATCTTCGTGTTCATGTCCTTTTGGCCATGCACGAAGATCTCTTCCTTGTCCTTCTTGTCCTCGAACCGCAGCTCGTTAAAGCCTTCGCCCTGATGGGTGTCGGTCCGGAAAGTGCTGACGGTTTTGTTTTCCGGCAATTTGTAGGGCACGTCATTTTTGCCATTATAGACACAGCCGGTGACAAGTGGCTTGTCTGGATCGCCTTCGAGGAATTCGACCAGAACTTCCATGCCAATACGCGGGATCACCATGCCGCCCCAGCCATTGCCCGCCCAGTTCTGGCTGACCCGGCACCACATCGAGAACGAGGCGTGCAGATCCCAGTGGAACTGCACTTTGACCCGACCGTATTCATCACAGTGAATTTCGCCCTCGCCGACAACCATCGCCGTTTGCGGACCATAGACCAACGCCTGCTTGGTCTTGCGCTCGGGCGCATAGGGTTCGTCCTTGGGTACAAAAGTATAGCTTGCGCGGAATGTCGTGTCCTCTGATTGACCACCGCTGACGTATTTTTCACTACTGAATGTGTGTGTCGCGGACAGGCAAAGATAGATCTTGTCATTGACCTGGTCCGGGGCCTGACCGGTAAGTTTGACCTTCATCCCGGCGCCAAGTGTTGCACAATCACCTTCACCATAGTGGCGGTGATCCTGACCCCGCTCCTGCGTGACGCGGCGTGCCACGACGGGCTTGCCTTCGCTTTCGGTCAAATAGTCACCGGGAAAGTCGTAGGCTTCGGTGGTGCCTTCTTCATATTTGGCTTTTCCAACCCGATCGACTTCCATCATGGCTGTCGGCTGTTTGAAATTGAAATCCTTCAACCGGACAGCGCCTGTAGTCATGTTCCGGGCTTTTTGCCAAAGCCAGAAGTGCTCCTTGTCGGCGTCGTGACCAGCTTGCACCTCAAGGAAATCCCGCGATTCACCGGACACCATCGGATACCCATCAATGTTGTCGGTGATCACCAACGTATGTGATCCTTCTTCGTGCTTGAAGTAGAAGGACAGGCCGAACCGTTCCATCATGCGGCGCGCAAAATCCAGATCGCTTTCGCGATATTGAACTGTGTATTCCAAATTCGGATAGGTCTCATTCAGCTTCATCTCAAAAGCTGGTTGTCCAAGACCCGAATAGGGTTCGAACAGTTCGCTCAGGATGGTATTGACGTCTTTCTCGTGAAAGATTCTCTGATTGCGGCGCTGTCCCAGGAGATAGAACCAAGGGCGCATCGTCAGGCGCATAACCGCAATGTCGCCCCGGTTCGCCACCCAACGGCCGTTCGTGATGATACCGTCAAAATGGCGCACGCCAAATTCAAGATCTTCCATGACCACTGTTGCATGGGTGCCCAAAAGGGAATCCAGATCGATCTGCAGGTCGTCTGTCTGCGCCTCGACCGAGTATTCAAACAGGTCGTCAACAAAGTCAGTTCCGTCAAATTGACGGAGCTGAAGTGCGTCCGGTCCAAGCGTCGTAAGCAGCTTGGTATTTCGTTTCGCTTGTGAATTTGCCGCCATGGTCTTGGTCCTGCAATCGTTCAAAAAGGGGGGTGGCCGAGCTCTGAAATTCGCGGATCAGAGCTTGGGGACTTCAAAATAAAGGAGCTTTCCAATTGTGTTGCCGGGCCCCTCGGGTCCCGCGCAGTTCATTTCATAAAAGTTATCGTTGTGTATCAATTCGCGCCCCGCCACCAGAACGGTGGGATGGTTTGCTATCGGACGACACCACCCGCGGTTCACATTTGATTTGACGCCACCAACTGTGCCCGGCTCATCGCCGACAACCTTGTCTGTCCGAGAGGCCATCGTGAATGCCTCTTTATCGGTGAATTTTACAGACGGGACGGTCATTTTTGCCCAGTCCAACCGCGACATGATCATATAGGGAATCGGAACAACCGCATTCCCAACGGGTGTTTTGCAAACGTCCGGCGCCATGCACACGATGGTCGCGTTTGGTCCTTGTTTGCGGGCGACTGTCATATCCATCTGGCTATCCGATCTTTACGCTTTGCAACTGGCCTTTGGTGAACCGGTGTGGGCCGGTTACAACGGTGCGCCACAGGCAAGTGACGCGATGCGTGGATGCATCGGCGTCAGCAATATCAATATGCACTGTATCAAGTTTCATCGTATGGTTCTTGGACACATCATCACCCGTCGCGGCCAGCATCAGTTTCACCCCGGGCAAGGTCAGGCTTTTGCGCCCTCCGCCTTCGGTCATGCCGTCCAGATGAATCGTTTCTGTTCCATCCAGCATAGGGTCAATTTGTAGCGGATGGGGCGCTGCGTTCCAAAAACGAAGATCATAATCTTCTGGCATTTTGGGGTGCCGCGTCTGTTCCCATTCCGAATCAAACGTGCCGGCATAGGCCCGTCTCGGCAGCCAGGCCTTCGCAATTGGCCCGAATCCATGCACCATCATTTCGGCGGTTGGGTCAGTATTCATGAATTCCCCGACAGAGCCGATCTGCGGTGCTGCAAAGTTGGCTTTGCCCTCAAGACTTCTGGCCGTAGCACGGCCGATCCCGGCCGGGTTCAGTTGATAGACTTCGGGGTTTTTCAGGTCAGGGTCGCCCTGCTCTGCGCCGCCGTAGGCAAGCGCGTAGGTTAGCGGCACCTGCGCGATGGCTTCTGGCGGTGACAGGCTCCAACCGGTCAGGCCGCGGGTCCAAAGTGCGGGTCCCCGCACCCGGCATTCATAGTGCAATTTCTCTGGAATAGACACTGAAACAGCCCATTCTGGCGCGAGCTTGCCTTTTGGCGCATGGGCGATAGCATTGATGGTCAGGTCGGTGGCAACTTTGCCTGGGGCGATCTCCTGTTCGGTGACCAGCGGTGTATTTGCAACGTCGCCTTCAAACACATCGCCCATGATCAGTTCAGGGGCTGGCTTAACCGTTTTAAGCGTCCCATCCTCGCGAATCTCAAATAGCGCCTTGGCCACGACGATGCCAATTTCGGTATCGTCCGTGTGCCAGTGCTTGAAAAACAATGACCCAAGCGGCAGCAATGAGGAAAGATGCATATGTTTCTTTCAGTCTATCCAATGTCCCAATGCGGCTAGACTGACGTTGGGACAGGTTCGTGTCCAGTATATTGGCACAGGAATCCGGGCGCGTAAGGTCCGGAATTCCCCCATTCTGCGGATAGTTAGCCATTTGCTGGCCCGCCGGACAGAACATTCCCATGACTAGAACCCCGATGAAGCGCGTTGAACCGACCAAACCGGCGTTGCATCAGCCAGAAACCATTACGCCAGTCGCCTCATAGTCAAGGCGCGCGATTGGCGCCGGGCGCAGGGTTTCTGCAGTAAAGTTCTTGGGGTTTATCCGCAGAGCAGCGAGCCCCCGCGCATCCACTGTCAACGCGCTCCGGTATTTGGGTCAAAGCCGTCCGGGGGAATCAGCGAAACAGATTTCACAAAATTCTGGTCCTGCACGGCATGCAACATCCGCTTGAAGCACAGGTCAGCGGGAAGCGAGTCCAACCCATTCGGGTTGAACAGCCCTTGTCATTCTTGGCAAAAACAGACTCTGATTCAGCTAAACCGCGCGCGTGCAAGCGCGGTCGCGGCGTCGAACAACGCAGGGTCCCGGGCGGTGTGGGCGATCAGTTGAGCACCTTCCAATAACGCCAAGAGAGCTGCGCGCTCGGCGGCGGGATCAGTTGCATCCGGCACCGAACCATCGGCCAGACCACAAGCAAAGGTATCTTCAACCCAGGCAGCCAAAACGTCGCGAAACGTCGCGATTTCCTGCATTGTATCGTCTGACAGGCTCTCGCGACTGGCGGCAAACGCGACGCACAGGCACAGGCTGTCACCGCCATTCAATGCATCGCGATAGCGATCAATCAGCGCAAGCAATCGCGCCTTTGCGTCGGGGTGCTTCCGGACAATCGCCGCGAGCAATTCCTCGAAGGTGGCCCGGTAGCGGGCCATCAACGCAAAGGACAATTTCGCCTTTGTCGGGAAATGGTAATGGATGCTTGCCTTTCTTATGCCGACGTCGCTGGCCAGATCAGCGAAACTAAAGGCATCAAAACCGCGATTTCGAACAACGCGTTCGGCAGATTCCAGAAGGGCCGCTTTGGTATCAGAGGACATTCAATGCACCTTCCCTTGGCATATCGAGCAATTGCATGGCATTCTCGGCGGCTTCCAACGCACCTTCAAGGTAGCCCCCGAATTGGGGCGCAACCTCTGTTCCGCCCAAGACCAGGCGCCCATCCCAAAGATTGGCCAGCGCCGTTGGCAGCGCATAGCTTGGATGCGCATATACCGGCGCAAGATCGGCCGTGGTTGCAGTGTGCGGATCGGCGGCCCAATCCTTGATGAAAAGCGCGCTAGGCTGCCCCGCGTTGTGCCCGAACAGGCGGATCAGTTGCGCCGTGATCTGTCTGCGCAACTGGTCAGTGTTTCGCCGCGCTTGCGGCGGCACGCCGATAAATCCAAATAGGGCAAATGATCCGCCAGTGGCGGGTGATGCATCGTGGACTTCGACCATTGGGCCAAATCGGCTCATCGCGTCACCGGAAAGGCCCGCTTCGCGCCAGAAGGGCCGGTCATAGACGGCCATCGCCTTGGCCTGCCCCGCCATCCAGGTGGGGATCGAATCCAATGCAGCCTTTGCCGCGTCGGGAAGCGCTGGCTGAAATTCGATCTGGCCGACTATGCGTGGCGGGACCGCAAGGACGATCTGTCGCGCAGTGATTTCGCGGCCATCTTCCAGGGTCGCTGTCACACCAGTTTCTGTCCGCGCGATGCTGTTCACCACATGGCCCAGATGCAAAGAATCTTTTGGCAGCTGCGCCGCAAGAGCGTTCACCAAAGCGGTAAATCCGCCTTCCAGCCGATAGGATCCTTCCATCGAGGCAAAGCCGCGACCGCGTTGTATTTGCCCCTGTTCATCCTCAAAGGTCAGAATTCCATCTGAGTGTTGTTCAAATTGGCGCAATGCGAACCTGGCAATCAATGACTGCATGCGCGGTTGTCCCGACCAGAACCAGGCAGGACCCATATCATAGTGCTGTGCACCATGGACGTTTGTCATGATCCTGCCACCAAGGCGCGGCCGCGCATCGACAAGATCAAAGTCATGCCCCGCGCTTTGCAGCATGTCCGCAAGGGCCAGACCTGCAAGTCCCCCGCCGATGATCAAGGTATCAGTCATTAGATTTCGCCCTAAATGTGCAGCACCCGTATGCCGCTGCCATGGTCGCGCTGCTGCGCATTGTGAGGTTCATCGCGCAATCCGTCCCTGCTGGGAGCCAGTGACCGGCTCAAGTTTAATCTACCTACTACTTGATAGATAATTTGCAAGTGGGGCAACCGCCGGCACGGTCCACCTGCTACAAAGATCAAGTCCGCCGCAGGCAACCCACACCAACAGGCACAACGGCAAGGCTGGATCTGTGAATTTGCGTCGGTGATTTCGACCTGAAGTTGGCTCTTTGCCCTTGTTATGTCCACTCACAAGAATTCACAGCGCCACCGCGCAAAGCATATTGTGCTCCTCGTGAAATGGGTAGAAGTGTGGGCCAAGATTCCGAGTAGCTAAGGATTGCGACATGTGCGCCGACGTAAGCGAATTTGAAGAACGGGACGCTAAAAAGTCGATGGGTCGCGGCTTTATGCTGCGGTGCCCAAACTGTGGCGAGGGGGCATTGCTGCGCAGCTACCTGAAAGTGAATCCCAACTGTGCGGTCTGCGATCAGGATCTAAGCCGTGCGCGAGCGGATGACGGCCCTGCCTATTTCACCATTCTGGTGGTAGGCCACATTGCCGGCTTTATGCTGCATATCATGTGGTCGGCGTTTGAACCGTCACCACTTGTGCTCGCCTCAAGCGTTTCGGTTGTTTCAATTGCCCTATCGCTGCTGTTGTTACCGCGTTTCAAAGGCGCGCTTGTCGGCTTTCAATGGGCCAAGCGGATGCACGGCCTTTAAGGCCAACTGCATGCGACCCCGCCAACACAGGATCGTGGCGGGGCGGTATCTTTCATTGTATTCTAGTATTCGACGACAGCGCGAATGGACTTGCCTTCGTGCATCAGGTCGAATCCGTGGTTGATTTCATCCAGCGAAAGCTTGTGAGTGATCATCGGGTCAATCTCGATCTTACCGTCCATGTACCAATCCACAATCTTTGGCACATCTGTCCGGCCAGACGCACCGCCAAACGCGGTGCCGCGCCAGCTGCGTCCGGTGACCAGCTGGAAGGGCCGGGTCGAGATTTCGGCCCCCGCCGGCGCCACGCCAATGATGATGCTTTCGCCCCACCCCTTGTGGGCACATTCAAGCGCCGTGCGCATCACCGTGACATTACCGGTCGCGTCAAATGTGTAATCCGCGCCACCCCCGGTCAGCTCAACCAAGTGGGCCACCAGATCGCCATCCACGTTGGACGGATTTACAAAGTCGGTCATGCCGAATTTCTTGGCCATCTCCGCTTTGCCGTCATTCAAATCAACGCCGACGATCTGGTCCGCGCCCGCGAGGCGCAGGCCTTGGATCACGTTCAGTCCAATGCCGCCGAGGCCAAAGACGACGCCCTTAGATCCAATTTCAACTTTGGCAGTGTTGATCACCGCGCCAATGCCTGTTGTTACGCCACAGCCGATATAGCAAATCTTGTCAAATGGGGCGTCCTTGCGCACTTTTGCCAGCGCAATCTCGGGGACGACCGTGTGATTGGCGAACGTGGAACAGCCCATGTAGTGATGGATCGGCGTGCCGTCCAACATCGAGAAACGGGTTGACCCGTCCGGCAACAATCCAGCCCCCTGCGTGCTGCGGATCTTCTGACAAAGGTTGGTTTTTGGGTTCAAGCAATACTCACACTCGCGACACTCGGGCGTGTAAAGCGGGATGACATGATCACCCACTTCAAGACTTGTGACCCCTTCGCCAACCTCGATGACAACACCGGCACCTTCGTGGCCCAGAATTGCCGGAAAGATACCCTCCGGATCATCGCCAGACCGGGTAAATTCGTCTGTATGACACAGTCCGGTCGCCTTGATCTCGACAAGCACTTCGCCGGCCCGGGGGCCGTCAAGATTGACCTCCATAATCTCAAGGGGTTTGCCGGCTTCCAATGCAACGGCGGCGCGTGTTCTCATGGGGTGGTCCTTTAACAATAATGCAAACGGCACGTTGACGATGCGTCACGGCGCCCACCTAGTTCTAAACCCGAGCCGATTGAAATTGCAAACCCACGTGCGGTTGTGCTGATCATGTCACGCGGCTTTTCCTATGGAACTCTGGGCAGTCCCAAGTGCGGTTATCCAGAACGTCGCCAAGGATTTCCACGGCGCGTGTGACATCTGTTTCGTCAATATAAAGCGGCGTGAATCCAAAGCGCATGACATCGGGCGCGCGGAAATCACCAATTACATCATGCGCGATCAGGGCCTGCATCACAGCATATCCCTGTTCGAATTCAAAAGAGACCTGGCTGCCCCTGTTACGGCTGTCGCGCGGACTGGCCAGCGTCAGCGTCGGACAGCGTGCTTCGACTTCTGCGATGAATTGATCGCACAGCCGGACTGATGCAGCGCGCACCGCGGACATGTCCACATCATCCCAGACCTTCATGGCCTCTTCCAACGCGGCCATCTGGATGACTGGGGGCGTCCCCACACGCATCCGCTCGATGTCTTTTGCGGGCCGGTAGCTTTGTTCAAATGCGAAGGGCGCATCGTGACCCAGCCATCCGGACAACGCCGGCTCAACGCGACTGACTAGATCAGGGCGGATGTAGATGAAGGCCGGTGCGCCGGGCCCCCCGTTGAGGTATTTGTAGGTACACCCAACGGCAAATTCACAGCCGGATGCTGCGAGGTCGACCTGAACAGCGCCCGCGCTATGGGCAAGATCCCACAGCATGACGGCCCCGGCCCGGTGTGCCGCGTCTGTAATTTCGCCCATGTCGTGCATGCGACCGGTGCGATAGTCAACCTGCGTGATCATCGCCACAGCAACGTCATCCGATATTGCGCTCGCGACCTCTTCCGGGGCGACGACGCGCAGTTCATAACCCTGGTCAAGCTGGCGGATCAGCCCCTCTGCCATGTATAGATCTGACGGAAAGTTGCCGCTGTCTGACAGGATAACCTTGCGATCCGGTCGCATTTTCAGTGCTGCCGAAAGCGCCTGGAAAACCTTGACAGACAATGTGTCCCCGATTGTCACTGTGCCCGGGGTTGCGCCGATCAAACGTCCGATCTGGTTCCCGATCCGCGCGGGCTGTGCCATCCAGCCGTCAACATTCCATCCCTTGATCAGGTGGTTTGCCCATTCATCGGTGACGACCTCTTCAACCCGGTCAGAGACACCAATTGGCAAAGGGCCAAGCGAATTTCCGTCGAGGTAGATCATCCCCTTTGGCAAATGAAACCGGTTTTTGATGGGAAGTTGCGTCATAGGATGCCCCTGAGATTCCAAAGTTCCGGGAAAAGTTCGACCTCAAGCATACGGCGCAGATATTTCACACCGGATGTGCCGCCCGAACCACGCTTGAAGCCAATGATACGTTCAACCGTGGTGACATGATTAAAACGCCAGCGGCGAAAGTAGTCTTCCAGATCCACAAGCTTTTCAGCCAGTTCGTAAAGTTCCCAATGTTGATCGGGTTTTTCATAGACTGTAACCCACGCTGCCATCACATCGTCGTTGGCCTGATGCGGGGTGTCGAACTGATAGACGGTGGCGTCAAACTGCGTTTCCATCGCGGAAGCCAAGAGGTCAAGAACGACATGATACAGGGATTTCTGGCCCAGTTCCTGCGTAAGCATCCGATGTAACTCGGGACGGTGTTCGTGCACCTTCAACATGGCGGGATTTCGGTTTCCCAGAATAAATTCGATCAGCCTGTATTGGTGCGACTGAAATCCGCTGGAAGAGCCAAGGTCCTTGCGAAATTCCGTGTATTCGCTCGGCGTCATCGTGCGCAGGACATCCCATGCGCTGTTCAGCTGTTCAAATATCCGCGCAACGCGCGTCAACATCTTGAAACTCGGCTGCAACGCGCCCCCTGCCAAGGCATGACGTGCAGTTGACAATTCATGCAGGCAAAGGCGCATCCAGAGCTCTGATGTTTGATGCTGAATGATGAAAAGCATTTCATCGTGGGCTTCGGACTGGCGGTTTTGTGCTCCCAGGATCGGGTCAAGCGACAGATAGTCGATATACGACATGTCCTTTTCAAAGGACATTTTTGCGCCATCACCTTCGGGATCGTATGCAGTCATGTGGCTGCCCCTGCTGTTGGGCCGAGCGTTTCAGCAATTGCCGTGATTGCAGGAACCAAACCGGTCAGTTTCTCGAACGCCTGAATTGAAAGCTGCGCGTGAACCTCAACACCGACGATGGCAGCAGCGACGTCACGCTTGATCGCCGCATGATACAGCGCCTGATGCGGCTCTACCGCCATCGCCGCAGTAAAGACTGCCGTTGCCCGCGTTGCAGCGGCCTGATCTGCGGTCTGTAAGTTGCGCAGTTCGTCCAGAATGAATGTCTGATACCGGCCCAGGTGATCTTCGATTTGCCTGCGCATCTGTGCCAACCAAGTCGACCCGGACCCTGCGACCAATGCCGCATGAAACGCTGCGTGACGTGACATCCACGTTTCAAGCGCGGCGAGGTCGGACAGGGAGTGCGGGAACGGCGTGGCGCTGAGCTGGTGATAGGTGCCAATGACCTGCGCTTCCCAATGGTCGTTACCATCACGGATCGCATCTGTCATCATTGCCCCATCAATTGCACTCCGCGTCCGTTCAAGATCCAACAGGTCTGCCCGCGCCAATCCGGCCACGCGAAAACCTTTGTTGTGTTCTGGCACAACCAATTGGTCCGTACACAGACGATTCAAGCACTCGCGCAACGGAGTCAGGCCCACGTTGTAACGCGCGGCCAATACTGAGAGCCTGAGCACCGCATCCGGGGCGAGCACTAGCGTCAAGATGTCCCTGCGCACACGATCATAAATCGGGGCCGCCTTCGGTTCTACGCTGGGCGTCAAATTGATTCTTTCAGTCATGTGACTGTCGTATCATATACGATTTTCGAAATCATATTTTATTTGCGATGCAACTTAACAGGTTGATCCTATTGACAAACCCCGACCACATTCATGGCCGGGGTCTGAACTGTTGCAATTTTTCGGACGTTACGCCGCTGCGATCTGCTTGGCCTTCTCGACAAGAACCTCGGCCTGACGGATCGACGCATAGTCAATAAGACGCCCATCCAGACTGACCGCACCTTTCCCGGCAGCCTCGGCATCCGCCATTGCGGCAAGGATGCGTTGCGCCTTGGTGATTTCCGCGTCAGAGGGGCTCATCACTTCGTTGGCAAGGGCAATCTGGCTTGGGTGAATGGCCCATTTGCCCTCGCAACCCAGAACAGCGGCACGAAAGGCCGCCGCGCGGTATCCATCCGGATCCTTGAAGTCACCAAAGGGGCCGTCAATCGGACGCAACCCATTGGCCCGCGCAGCTACAACCATCCGCGCCAGCGCATAGTGCCACATGTCACCCCAGTGGCTTGCCCGCTCACCCGTCTCATCAGGATCGGTCAGGACGCTATAGTCCTTGTTCACACCACCAATGATCGTTGTGCGGGCACGGGTTGAGGCGGCATAGTCGGCAACGCCGAAATGCAGGCTTTCATTGCGTTTTGAGGATGCGGCGATTTCGGACACATTCTGCATGCCCAATGCGGTTTCGATAATATGCTCGAAACCAATCCGTTTCTTGTAGCCCTTTGCATCCTCGATCTGGGTTACCATCATGTCGACGGCATAGACGTCTGCGGCGGTGCCGACCTTTGGGATCATAATCAGATCAAGTCGTTCGCCGGCCTGCTCAACCACGTCAACGACGTCGCGATACATATAGTGGGTATCCAGTCCATTGATTCGGACAGACATGGATTTGCTGCCCCAATCTATGTCGTTCAGCGCCTTGATAATGTTCTTGCGGGCCTGCTCTTTCTCGTCAGGGGCAACTGCATCTTCGAGGTCCAGAAAGATGACATCGACGTCAGATTTTGCCGCCTTTTCAAACATTTCCGGTTGGCTGCCGGGCACGGCAAGCTCTGACCGGTTCAGGCGGCCGGGGGCCTGTTCGATGGGGTGGAACGACATGGGGTGCTTCCTTTTCTCTAAGCAACAATGTTGCGCAACAAAGGGAAGTTGAGACCGAATATGTCAACAAAAAGCTGGGTCTATCTCAGTATACAATACCGCGTTCATCCCTCATCACGTTCGAGGGCCAGCCGCGAGGAATAGAAAAACGCAATCGCCTGCGCGCGATTCTTGACGCTAAGTTTTTCGTAAAGGTTTGACAGGTGAAATTTAACGGTGTTGATCGTAATGCCAAGCTCGGCCGACAGCTCCCGATTTGTCAGGCCCTTTGAAAGGGCGTCCAGCATTGCACGTTCCTTGCGCGACAGGCGTTGAATGGGATCGCTTTGCAGTTCGCGAACATCCAGAAACGGAAACACCATTTTCCCGGCGGCAACATCTGCGCAGGTCTCTAGCAGGGCTTCGGGCGCAGACGATCGCGGCGCAAACGCTGCTGCGCCGGCTGACATCGCCAGACGTGGCAGATCGCCGGTGTTTTCCGCATAGACCACAATGCGAGGTGGATTGGCTTGGGCCCGCAGCACCTCGATCAATTTTGCGCCGCCCAGCGCGGGCAGATTCCAGTCAATGATTCCGATTTGAAATGGCAACCGCATGGCGGTGCCCAGGAACCCCTCTGCCGTTGCAGATGTCGCGACCAGAGAGAATCGGGGATCACGTTCGATAATCTCGGAAAGGGCCGACAGGACCAGCGGATTGCCGTCGGCCAGCATAACATCAATGGAATGCGTCAAGTACGTATGTCCTTATTTTTAAATTGCTTTTATCGACTTACTATTCTTTTGGGTAGGTCATTTTCGGTATACACTCGCATATTTACACTTAAGGATAGGAAATTTCCTGCCCAATTAGCTACCCAAAAGCAGGAGTAAGGAAGGTTGCTGGCGTTGTCCAGATCACTATCAATCGTCGGGACCAAGCTTCGCGACATAAAATTATCCATGTGGTTGATTGGTGGTGGAATTGAGGAGAACGCGTCGATGGACATCCACGAATACCAGGCCAAGGAGATCCTTTCGCGGTTCGGTGTCGCCGTGCCAGAGGGTGCCTTGGCCTATAGCCCCGAACAGGCTGCCTACCGCGCACGCGAGTTGGGTGGCGAACGCTGGGTGGTTAAGGCGCAGGTCCATGCCGGTGGGCGCGGGAAAGCTGGTGGCGTCAAAGTCTGTAGCAGTGACCGCGAAATTGAAGACGCCTCTGAAGGGATGTTTGGTGCAAAGCTAGTCACGCATCAAACCGGTCCGGAAGGCAAAGGCGTTTATCGCGTGTATGTAGAGGCAGCCGTTCCCATTGACCGCGAAATTTATCTTGGTTTTGTTCTTGATCGTACAACGCAGCGCGTCATGATCGTCGCCAGCGGCGAAGGCGGTATGGAGATCGAAGATATCTCAGCCGACAAACCCGACAGCATCGTTCGCGCAGTCATAGAACCCGCCGTTGGCCTGCGCGAGTTCCAGTGCCGCCAGATCGCCTTTAAGCTTGGCATCGACGCGAGCCTGACGCAGCAATTGGTGCGCACATTGCAGGGCTGCTACCGCGCCTTTACCGAGCTTGACGCCACGATGGTTGAAATCAACCCGCTGGTGATCACCGGCGACAACCGGGTCCTCGCGCTGGATGCAAAAATGACCTTTGATGACAATGCGCTGTTCCGGCACCCGCAGATCAGCGAACTCAGGGACAAGTCACAAGAGGACCCGCGCGAAAGCCGTGCCTCGGATCGGGGTCTCAGCTATGTCGGGCTTGACGGCAATATCGGCTGTATCGTCAATGGTGCCGGGCTGGCAATGGCGACAATGGACACCATTAAACTCGCCGGTGGCGAGCCGGCAAACTTCCTTGATATTGGCGGCGGAGCGACGCCAGAGCGGGTGGCAAAGGCCTTTCGCCTGGTGCTGTCGGACCAGAATGTTCAGGCCATCCTTGTCAACATTTTCGCTGGCATCAACCGCTGCGATTGGGTGGCCGAAGGCGTCGTCGCTGCAATGAAGGAAGTTGGCGTTGAGGTGCCCGTTATTGTGCGTCTTGCAGGAACCAATGTTGAAGCGGGTCAAAAGATCCTCGCCAAGTCCGGCCTGCCCATTATCCGCGCGGGCACATTGATCGAAGCCGCGGAACGCGCCGTGGCTGCATGGAAAAGCGACCTCAGCCAAGGCACCAAAATAAGGGCAGCATCATGAGCATTCTTCTGGATCAGAACACCCGCGTGATCGTGCAGGGGATCACCGGAAAAATGGCACGCTTTCATACCAAGGACATGCTGGAATACGGCACCAACGTCGTTGGCGGTGTTGTTCCCGGCAAAGGCGGAGAGACGGTCGAAGGTGTACCGGTTTTTGATACCGTCGAAGAGGCTGTCGCAAAGACCAATGCGGAAGCGAGCCTTGTTTTTGTACCTCCACCCTTTGCGGCGGATGGAATCATGGAAGCCGCGGATGCAGGCATTCGCTATTGTGTCTGCATCACTGACGGCATCCCGGCGCAGGATATGATCCGGGTCAAGCGGTACATGTATCGCTATCCGAAAGATCGCCGCATGGTACTGACCGGTCCCAATTGCGCCGGTACGATCAGCCCGGGCAAAGCGCTTTTGGGTATCATGCCGGGCCACATCTATCTGCCGGGTCACGTGGGTATTGTCGGTCGCTCCGGGACATTGGGTTATGAGGCCGCATCGCAGTTGAAAGAGCGTGGCATCGGGGTCAGCACCTCTGTGGGTATTGGGGGCGATCCGATCAACGGGTCCAGCTTTCGGGATATTCTTGAGCGGTTTCAACATGACGATGACACGCATATCATCGCGCTGATTGGCGAAATCGGCGGCCCGCAAGAGGCAGAAGCCGCAGCCTATATCCGGGATCATGTGACGAAACCGGTTGTCGCCTATGTCGCGGGGCTGACAGCCCCCAAGGGACGCACCATGGGGCATGCCGGTGCGATTATCTCTGCCTTTGGCGAAAGCGCGAGCGAGAAGGTCGAAATCCTTTCCGCTGCAGGTGTCACAGTGGCGGACAACCCTGCAATTATCGGCGCAACAATTGCAAATGTGCTTGAGGCCGCGTGATGACCAAACCGCGCATTCTCATGACGCGCCGTTGGCCGGATGCGGTCGAGGCGCAGCTGACTCAGCATTTTGAAGTCACGGTCAACCGCAGCGACGCGCCCCTTTGCGCGCTTGATCTGAAAGAGGCGATCGGCCATTTTGATGCGCTGTTGCCAACATCCACGGACCGCATAGATGCAGACACCTTCGATGTGCCACGGAAACAGGCGAGGATCATCGCGAACCTTGGCGTTGGGTTCAACCACATTGATGTGGGCGAGGCCACCGCACAGGGGATCACGGTTACAAATACCCCAGACGTTTTGTCCGAATGCACGGCGGACCTCGCCATGACACTGATGCTGATGGTGGCCCGCCGGGTGCCAGAGGGAGTTCAGGAATTGCGTGCAGACAATTGGCGCGGCTGGCGACCAACCATGCTGATCGGTGCGCAGGTCTCAGGCAAAACATTGGGCATCGTTGGGTTTGGCCGTGTGGGACAGGAATTGGCGCGGCGTGCACATCATGGTTTTGGCATGAACGTTATCGTGTACGACAATCGTCCCATATCACCGGACGTCCTGCACCGGTTTGGCGCTGTGCAGGTGGACCAACTGGATGATCTGTTGCCAATGGTCGACTTTGTATCGCTCAACTGTTCAGCAGCACCGGACAACAGGTTCTTGATTGATGCCCGCCGTCTCGATCTAATGCGTCCTGATGCTTTTCTTATCAACACCGCGCAGGGAAGTCTGGTTGATGAACATGCGCTGACCCAGGCGCTGATGTTTGAAACCATTGGCGGCGCTGCATTGGACGTGTTTGGCTGTGACCCCCGGCAACGGCCCGATCTTGCGCAATGCGATAATCTGGTGATGTTGCCGCAGATGGGCAGCGCAACCCAGGAGGCGCGCAAAGCTTTGGGGTCCCGAGTCCTGAAGAATCTGATGGATTTCTTCGACGGGAAAGAGCCGCGCGATCGCGTCGCCTGACCGCGCGAAAGGGCCGTGATGCGCGATGGCAGCCTGCTTGCGCTTGAAGCGGGCTCCACATTCCGTTTGGATGGACCATGACCAGACACGGGCTGCCCTGCCAGCCCAAGGGACAGATCATGGACCACACAGCCACAAATACCGACAGGATCACCGCTGCAGAAATCTATCTTGGCGTTGATGATCTGAAATCCGAGCTGCCGTTTTTCCTCAGGCAACTTGGCTTCCGGTTGGACGAGATCTTTCCCGCCGATGATCCCGCTGTCGCCGTCGTGTCAGGACATGGCCTGCGGTTGCGCCTTGACCGCGATGCACCCCAGGGCAAGGCCCGTCTGCAGGTCCGTTGCGACGATCCGGCTGGCTTTGCGCAGGGTGCCCAAACCCTTACATCGCCAAGCGGTCATTGCATTGACATCGTCGACGCAAACCCCGCGCTGACGACACCACAGACCCAGCATTCCTTCATGGTGCGCCACCTGCGCGATAGCGATTCATGGGTCATCGGACGCGCCGGGATGCGCTATCGTGACCTGATCCCCGGTCGCCTTGGCGGGTCTATTATCGCATCGCATATTCGCATCCCCGACGGCGGCCCCGTACCAGACATGGTGCACTATCATACCGTCGGATTTCAGCTGATCTTCTGCTATCGCGGCTGGGTGCGGCTGGTGTACGAAGATCAGGGACCGCCATTCGTGCTCGAGGCAGGGTGCTGTGTGATTCAGCCGCCGCAAATCCGGCATCGCGTGCTGGAAGCATCCGAGAACGTCGAGGTTCTCGAAATTGGCGTCCCCGCAGAACACATCACAACCATTGATCACGACATGACGCTGCCAACGCCTTCCCTGAATCCTGAACGTCAATGGCAGGGGACGCGCTTTGTTCATCACAGAGAAAGGGATGCGGTCTGGGCCCCTTGGCGGATGCCGGGCTGGGACAGTCGCGACACGGGTATCGGCACCGCGACCCAGGGCATTGCAGGCGTGCATGTCGCGCGGCCAAACGGTCAGGCCCAAGATTGGTCCAGCCATGACACCGACATTCTTTTCACCTTTGTCAAAGAAGGCTCCATGACGTTGGAAGTTGCCGGTGAAGATCCCTATCAGCTGGTGGCCGGTGACGCATTTGTCCTTCCGCCATTTCTAAAAACCATTTACCGGGATGCGAGCCCGGATTGCGAGTTGATTGAAACCGCCTTGCAAGCTGATTTCAAAACAGAGGTTGGCAAGGGGTAGGCAGTCGCGCCGCCCGATAACAGCCTGCGGTGGCGTACAAGCGGGCGCGCCACCTCGGGACTGGAGTCGCGAAACGGGACGGCGCAGTACCTGCGTCAATATTTAGGTCCCGACCTGATCGCATGGCAAACAATAACATTTTCGCGCCGCCGAAGTTTATGCAACAGCCCCTTTGACAACTTACGGTTTAGCCGCCAGTTTACGCGCCGTGTGGGAGCGACCAATTTAGATGGGATCTTAGGCATGAACGCCCCTTTTCGGCAGGACGCGCGCATGGGACGGCTAAACACTGTCCTGGGCAAGGATATTTTGAATGTGCTGCGATTTGCGGGTGCTGAATATGTCAACGATATGTTTGATTACCGGGTCGAGGCGCTGGGGCAGGAGAATGACGCGGATTTTGAAGCGCTGATCGGCACGCATGCAACCGTCAGCCTACGCAGCTTTGATCACGATGAAACACCGTTTGACGGTATCATCACCGAGGTTCGGCTAATGGGACCGGGCGATGGTGGTTTCCGCTATGAACTGACGTTGCGGCCTTGGCTTTGGCTTCTGGGCCGGCGACGCAAGCAGCAAATCTACCACGAGATGACGGTGGTCGACATCCTGAACGAGGTTTTCGCCCCCTACAGCGGCTTGGGTGAACCAGCGGTCGAGAACCGGTTGACGGGTGATTATCCGACGCTGGAATATACCGTGCAATACCGCGAGAGCGATCTGGACTTTGCAACCCGGATGATGGAGCGATTTGGCATCAGCTATCACTTTACCCATGCCGAGGGGTCACACACACTTGTGCTGACGGATAATGTCAGCGCCCACGATGACGTACCGGGGGCATCGCGCAAGTTTATCAGCACCGCTGACGGACACCGCGCCGATGAAGAGCATTTCTGGCAAATGCGCGCGGCGCGGCGGCTGACCACTGGGGCAATCCGGCTCACCGACTACAACTTCAAGACCCCAACGGCGGCAATGGAGGCGGACCGGACAGGTGACGCGGCATATGCCGAAGGGCAGATCGAAAGCTTTGACTACCCTGGTGACTATCTGGATCAGGCGACCGGCAAGAAAGTTGCGCGAATGCGGGTCGACCAGGAACGCGGTCAAGACCCACGCCACGAGGCTGTGGGCGATTGTGCAACCCTGCGGGCTGGTCAAACGATCAAGGTGATTGGTGACAAGGTGCCCGGCGTCGGCAAATCGCTGTGTTTGCGGGTACAGCATAGTTACACATCCGGCGGCTATACCAGCGGAGACGCCACCGCGGGTCCGGCCTATGAGGGGCGCTATCTTTTCATGCCCCAGAACACGCCGTTGCGCCCTGAGCGCAAAACCGCGCCGGCGATCGTGCAGGGGCCACAGACCGCAACCGTCGTGGGCGATGGTGAGATTGACTGCGATCAATACGGCCGCATTCTGGTGCATTTCCACTGGGATTTGGACAAGCGGTATTCCATGCGGTGCAGGGTCAGCCAGAATTGGGCCAGCAAGGGCTGGGGCGGCATGGTGATTCCGCGGATCGGCATGGAAGTCGTGGTCGAATTTTTGGAGGGCGATCCCGACAAACCACTTGTAACGGGCTGCGTTTACAACGGCAAAAATGATCCGCCATATGACCTGCCTGCGCATAAGACCAAAAGCGTGTTCCGCAGTGACACCCATAAGGGCACCGGATTCAACGAATTCACCTTTGAAGATGAAAAGGGTCGCGAAAAGGTCTATCTGCATGGGCAGAAGGATCACGAGATTCATATCGAAAATGACCGCACGAAACGGATCGACCGCAATCAGATTGAAAGCGTTGGCCGCAACAAGAACATCGAGGTAGGGAACAATCATCACGAAGTCATTGGCGGCAACATGACGCTGATGGTTGGCCCCAATAAATTGCAGTCGTTTGTCTTGGGTAAATTCAAGGCTTTGACCAGCACCTTGGGCGATATCACCAGCAAATTAGGCCTGCCAGAGGCATTCAACATGGGTGAGGGCAACCTCGTGATTGGCGTAGCCAAGAACAAGGCCGAGACGGTCATGGTCAGTTCTTCGGAAATTGTCGGCGGCGCCAAGACCGTGGCTGTGGGGGGCGGATTGCAGGTCTCTGTCGCGGGGCTGAAGAACGAATCCGTTCTGCTGGGATCTTATGAAGAAATCGGGCAAAACAAGGTAGTGGTGGCTGGTAAGCGAATGGAGTTTGTCTGCGGCAAATCCAAAATCCAGCTGAACGAAAACGGCGATATATTCATCGAAGGCGTGAATATTAAGGCGGTTGGGTCATCAACGGTTGATATCGACGGTGGCAAGGTGGACATCAACTGATGAGCTTTCGCAAGGGAACCTTCGCCGAACAGGAGCCGGAACGCAAAGCGCTGCGCGAGAAAATGCGCAAAGCCTTCTTTGCCGATCTCGGCATGAAACCCACCAACAATGTGTTGGTCAACGAGGTAGACCAAAAAGTCATGGTGCAAAAGCGGGCCGATATGCTGGCGACGGCGCGGGCCGTGCATGAGGATGACACTGCCGCCTTGGATTTGATGGAGGCCGCGATCGGGCAGCTGGGCTTTGGCCTTGTGCCGCCACCACCGGGGCGACGGTCGACGCCGAACCTGAAGGCGCTTGGCGTCATGAACATGCGCAACTTTTTTTACACGTACAGGGGTTAACGATGGGCAACGCGGAAGATGCGTTTCTGTCCCCTGACCAACTGCCCGGCGACACTTTTGCCGATCAGGCGACAGAGGTATCCGAATACGCGCAAGAGGCGATGAACCGCGTCGCCGCACAGTATCGCTTTGCCGGGTTGGTGGCCGGTATCAAGGGGCCCAACGATACGGATGATGATGTTGACGCAGCCCGTGCTGCAGTGCTTGAGGCCCTGTCGGATTTTCTCAATCCCGAAACTGGACCGCTGAATCAGGAAATTGATCGCCTGCACCGGGAGTTACGCGCCCAACAGGATGCGCTGCGCGCCGACATGATGAACGATGCATCCGCCGGGCCTTATTCGCTGCGGTTGGTCGACGACATTTTCCCGCGCGGTCACCCAAATGATCAAGGTGCAGGCACCATGGATCATTTGGGACAGGGGGGGCGTGACGCGGTTTTTGACGACGCGATGTATCGGCATGGACTGGGTGCGGACCTGCGCCAGCGACTGACTGCGGCCCGCGACAAGGGCAACCTGATTGCGCAACTTGAAACCCAACGCCGCGCGCAGATTGCCGCAGAATGGCGGGCGTTTTGGTCAGGGGTCTGGAACAAGGCCAAGGACTATTACAATGACAAGATCGCGCTGGTCCGTGAAGGTAAATATCTGGTCGCTGCAGGTAAGATTGTCGTTGATGGGATCGAAGTGTTTCACGTTGAAATCGTGGTGGCAATCATCACGGCGGCGGTGATTGCTGCGACGGGCGGTGTGACAGTTGGCATGACCCCGATCATCGCAAGCGCCGTTGCGGCAGCGATCCGGGTCGTCAAGGTCGGAGCCGGCGTGCTGCGCCGGTCGGCTGACGAAATGAAACACGCCGCCGCCGCCGCGCGGTTCTCTATTGAACTGCGCCGCGTTGACGCCTCTGAGTTGAATATGCCCGTCGCGCGGCCCGCGTATTTTTATAGCCGCGAAATTGATGTGTCCCGTGATCTGACCAATGACGAAAAACGGTTGCTGAACGAGGAAAACCAAGGCTCAACCGAGCCGACGGATGATGCCGGAGATCCCGGTTCGGCGCGCGCCGCACTTATTTCCAAGCGTGACGAGGACTATGACAGCATACGCACAGCCGTGACGCCCGCGATCATGGCCAAGGCGGCGGAAACAGGTGCCAGTGCGGCCCATATTGCCGCACGCCGACGCCTTATTCAGGCCTACGAGGCAAGATTTGGCGCTGTCCCGAACCTGCGAGCGGGTATGGACGATACAAAGCCGATGCGGATCGTTCGATATCCGGAAAATGGTGTAACCCGGTTGGGGAACTGGCGGAACGAGCATGCGGTTGGTGAAGATGGCAACCAATTATTCGATTTCGGCAGCTTTTATGATCCCTCCGGCGGGGCCGTCACGCCAAGCCAACTTGGTATCAACTCAACCGGCAAGACACTTGGCATCATTGATGTGAGCGACCGTCCGGGGCTCGCTTTTGAGGGGATAGGCACGCCGCTTGACGACAATTATTCGGTGAATGGCGCCATTCGGGAAACCCAGGGCGGAGAACTTCAATGGCATATCCCCACTGACTACAAACCGCGCCCCGTTGACCTGGTAGAGAACCGAACAAATTGGCGCGATCTGCCCGGGAATGCCCATTGGGTTGAGGCGGAACAACAAGGGCGGCTTGTCTATGAACCAAGGGGGGACGACACACGTCCCAACTGGTATCTGGATGGTGACCCCGTGCCCGAAGCGGAAGGGATTAGATAGATGACGGCTCAGCCAGACTCCAACAAAGAGGCACAGGTTCTTGCGCTGACGAAAGACTTTGCGCGTTGGCGAACGGACAATCCCGTTGGGGTTGATGGTTTGGATCAGATGATCGGAATGATCGGGCGCGCAGTGACCCAGCAGGAGCCGCTGTCTCAGACGTTGTTAACACGGCTGATCACAGGTCTTGTGCAATTGGAAACGTCGGCCCAAGAGATCGACAACGACTTGGCCAAGGCTGTCGCCTACCTGCGGACAATGCTGCACGACCGACCGGGCGAAATCGACGATGATGCTGCGTTTCTTTATGGGATGGATTTTGCCCATCGCGCCGGTGTGATTTATCCCGAAGACGCAGGCGTCAAGGGCTTTGCGGGACGTTGGAACGCGCTGGTCGGAGATGCTGCAACCGACCGAATTGTTGCATTATACTCTGTCGCCACAAATGCACCGTTGACGGTCGAGGATCAGGCAGCCCTCGCGGCCCCCTTACTCAAAACCATTCTGGAGCGGACGTTTCCTTTGCCTGCCTATGTCGACGGAATGCATTTCGGGCAACTGGCCTGGGGTGACGGGGCGCAGATCGCACACCAACTTTGGCAAGAGCTGATCGACCCCGGTGCAAGAGGACAGTCTTATGCTCTGATCCCGGATGACTGCCCCGATGCCGTTGAAGAAAGGTATGTTCATTGGGTCAACCAACCCTTTTATCGCCATTGGCTGACAGAGGGGCTGTCGGCGGGCGCACGATTCCCGGGTGTGACGATCAATTGATGCGCTTCTTAAGATATCCGCCACGTGACCATATTGCGAGTTCCCAAGCGACAAGCAATGCGTCGAAGCAGAGGATACCCGGAGTCTGGACCGTGAAAACGACACCGGGCGCAATGCCTGGGTCGAAGATGCTGGTATCGTAATGAAAGCTCGGAAGCTTATGACCTCGCCAGACCCTGTCGTGCAATTGTGTTCACTGACGCTAATCGGTGTTCCTGCGCTTATCGATTGGTCGGCGCATGCATGGATGGCAACACCGGACGACAAGAGCTGGCATGAGGACTCGTATCAGGATGATGCGCCGATACGGCCGGACATGAGCCAGCAGATGCGGGGGCTTTCATGACGCCACTGGTTTTGCGCAGGATTACCGCAGTGACGCCCGCCGGAGTTCCGGTGCTGGACGGTGAAAATCGCCGGGTGATAGCGGTGCAGCGGTTCACAAACGCGCACGTCGGGTCACAGGTGGTCTGTCAGCCTGTCAGCAGCGAAGAGGACGCGGTTCTGGCGTTGGGTGTGATCGACACGACCGATGCAGGGTGGGCAGGAGATGCCCCCGTCGTGCTGCGATCCGGTGAGGCAAGCCTGACACTGGCCCCTGACGGGTCAGTGCGGATCGAGGGCGGTAGTTTTGGTTTGCGGGTGCGCAATGCGGTGCGCGTCGAAGGTGCAACGATTGATCTGAACTGATGCAATTGTGGGAACTTCATAACGCAACGCCGTTTGCGGCGACCGCCCAATTTGAGCGGGATGAAAAGGCCGCGGCCTTTTGGTGTGTGTGGATTAAGGCAACGTTTAATGTGGACGCCGATGGACGGGTGCGTTTGGCGTCGGAACAACGGCCTTTGGTGGCGGCACCGGTGGTTGATGATGCTGGTCTGTTGCAGGCCGACACCGACCTGAGTCTGCCAAAATCGGCGACGGACATTTTGCTGGATGGTGACAGCCTGCCGCCAAAGGATTGGACGCGCGGCACGGCCTATGCTGTTGCAGCGAAGGTTGGTGATTGGTCCAAGACACTGACCGTAAGACCCGCAGCGACATGGCGTTGGATGAAGGGCGCACAGGTTCACGAAGACAGCACACCAGGCATTCCGCTTACCTATACGCTAGGCTTTGGCGGCACCGTGACCGACGCTGCGGGGCAAGAGATCAGCCATGAACCAAACCCGGCGGGCCTTGGCTTTGCGCCCGGTGCAGGGCGCGGTGACCGGGTGGCGGCCCCGCGGTTATTTTACAAAGGCGAAACCTGGAAGGGACCCAAGGATCGTCCCAATCCCGCGGGATTTGGCCCCATTGCCCGGCACTGGCTGGATCGCGCCAATCTGGCGGGAACCTTTGATACGGACTGGATGCAGACCCGCGCGCCGCTTTTGCCAAAAGACCACGACCCGGCCTTTCGTCATGCCGCCCCTTCCGATCAACGCTATGACGGGTATCTGAAAGGCGGCGAGGCGGTGCAGCTAACCCATATCGCATGGGGCGACGGCGGCCATGCGCCAGCATTCAAATTGCCCGTGCTGGACTTTGCCGTCGACAGCCATTTTCGCGGGGCATGGGTGCCACAGCTGATGCAGATTGATACCCTGGCCATGTACCCGCGCGATCGGCAGTTCAGCCTTTGCTGGTGCGGCACATTGCCGGTGGGCGCTGTCAAGAATGACGTGGCCTTGCGTGAGACACTGATCAGTCTGCGCAGCAGTCAGGGCTTTGCGGTGCCGCCAGAAATGATGGACGCATTCTATAACGAAGCGGGGGTGTCCTAACATGGGTGTGACGATCAACGTCAATGGCCTGACGGTCGCGCATAAGGGGTCGGGTGGCTACGAAAAGAACTCTGCCCCGGACGTGTGCAAAACGCCGCCACACCCGGTGCCGGTTCCTTATACAATCGTGTCGTTCAATTCCGGCCTGAAGAAGGGCAGCGTAGAGGTCAAGGCCGATGGCGGGCAATCGGTGGCGATCAAAGGGTCGATCCACACGCCGTGCACCGGCGACCAACCGGGCAGCGCGGGCGGGGTCATGTCCGGCACAACGGTGCACGAAAGCAGCTGGATCACCTATTCCCCCAACGTGAAGATCGAGGGCAAGAACGTCTGCCGCCAGTCCGACAAGATGTTCATGAACAAGAAGAACACGATTTCCGGCACTGGCGGCAACTGGGAGCCGACCCTGTCGACAAGCGACCCGGTGCTGGCAGAGTTGTGCAAGGTGTTCTGCCGGATCAACAACGACGGCCAGCCCAACAAGGACGCGCGCGGCAAAGAGGCGGCGCGCAACTCGCCAGAGGTGGATCGGGCCGCGCGACGCGGTTACGGGCGAAATGCAGCGACGACCTATGATAAAAAGATCATGCATCCGACATTGATCGAAATGGATGGGCCGAAGAACCGACCTCGTGTGAATTGGGCAGACAATCTTGATGGTCTGGAAGATAAACTTCGCCGCAGCTTTTTCGACAATGCGGGCCGCATACTTGGGCGCGAGGTGACAGAACGGGTCGGTCGGATCTGGACTCGCGCAATCCCGTTTGTAGGTTGGGCAATGGCGGCATATGACGTCTATGATCTGACGATGACGGCTTCAGATCTATGGAAGCAGTACAAGGCTACGGCTGTGGATGAACTACGAAGGCTGGCCGATCAGGACTACTTTATCTATGAGGCCAGGCCTGACGTCACAATTGACGTCGATGGAAAGGCAGAAGGGATCTACGATTTCAAGTTTGGTGATGACAAATGGAATCCAGGACAAAGAGAACTTTACGACGATATCTTACCGGATGGCAAAGCGCCACAGGTTGTAGATCAAGATACTTGTGAATGCGAACGCAGGGGGGCTGGGGCATGATTGACCCGATGCGCGATCTGGAAACCGTCGCCGCGCTGCGTCAGGTAAAAGACCGGGAATACGTCAAGGCGACCTATGCCCTGCGAATCGACTTTCATTGCCCGGCACCCCTGTCGCACCGACCGGCAAAACTTGATACGTTTCTGGTGCGCGCGGCCCAGATCATGGGCGACAACCTGACCTATTATGAAGCAGAGGGGCAGGATTTTGCCGGGTCGCGCGGGCGCAAGCCCCGGGCGAGCGATTTTGCGCAATTGGGTCAAGTCTCGCAGATTATGGCGGCGTGTGAGGAGCGCAAGTCCGCAGAAAAAGCGGTGAGACGTGCCAAAATTGAAGAACGCACAGGCAAACCCACGCTCGACATCAACTTCCCGCCGTCTGACGGCGGCGTCCTGATCCTGGCCCAAAACGGGAGGGAGCATGAGACGACAGACGGCATTGTCTTGCTGGGGTTTGGCTACTGGCGTGTGTCGCTGTCATTTGGCCCCGACACCGCGCGCAACAATTGGGATGCAATTTTGCAGCTGGCCCAAGACTTGATGACCAGCGGCATCCCGGCGGGCGCGACGTTTGGCTATGCGATGAATGTGCAATCAGGTCTTCCGCCCGACCTTGACCAGCGCTATTTCCAGCCGCCGACACAGCGGTTTCAGATGCTGCACCCTATCGGGCTGGCGAAATTCGGTTTCTTCCCACGCACCGAACGCGCCGTGTTGCCGCCCGCCTGCTGGTATGTGATCGAGGATGAATGGACGATTGAAAATGGCCTTGATCCCGCCGCGTTCCGCGCGCTGAAAGGCCAGGTTCACAGCGTCGAAGAAACCCCCAATGGTGTACTCTTGAAACTGTACGAGGCACCGATCCTTGGTGACCTGCACGACGCGCCAGACCTGTCACCGGCTTATGCGTTGGGCGCGGTGCTGAAACCCGCGATGGAAAACGCCTGGCAGGAAAACCACATGGGCCGCACCCCGCACGGGCTGGGCGGCATTGCGGTTGGGGAAATGGCAGACAGACTGGCGTTCTATACCCGCTTTGCACAAAAGAACCCCAACGCATGACACCTAGCGTTCTCATGCAGGCTTGGGACAAGGGTTTGCCCCTGCGCGGACAGTTTCAATTGACACTCTCCCCCCGCGTGGTCGGGAATGCGCAGTTGTGTGAGCTTGTCGCGATCCGGTTTGATATACTTGCCGAGGTGGTGACCAAGGCGATTGCAGTGTTTCAGCCCGGCTTTGCCCTGACGGTTGTGCCGCAGCCGCGAAGGGGCGCGGATTGGGCGTTTGATTATGCCCTGTCCCACCCGGCGACGGACGCGATGGCGCTGTTGCTAAGCGGGCTGGATGCTGTGAGCCGCAGCATGGGTGGTGATTTGTTTACAAAGGTCGATGTGCGTGGACATGATGACGCTTTGGTCCCGCACCAGCTTGCGATGTTGCCGGTGCCGGAACCGGCACTGCAGGGCGCGGATGGCGCGCCGCTGACCCCGGCGACCCTGCCCAAGATGCGCGGGGCAGAGGTTTTCATAGCGCTGCCCGCGACAGCTAGGTTTGACAACAAAAAGATGTGGGATGCACTTTTGGCTTTGTCATCCTTGGTGGAAGAGGGCTGCTTTGACCCTGCTGATCTGGACGACGAACGCCCTTTTGTCACCCCGTTGATCGGACATGATCCAACCGGGCAATGGCACAATATCGGTCTGAACTTCTTTCCCGGGGACGCGGCAATCGGGCCTGTTGTTGTCAGCTTTGTCAGCAGGGTGTTGGGCCGCGCGTCTGAAGGGCGAATGACACTGACCGTGCAGTTTGCTGGATAATCGCGTGATGTTGACCATCCAAGGGTTCGGATTGGCCACCGGTGTGGGGGCAAGCCGTGCGGCCACCGATGTAGCACTTGCGGGCAAGACACCAACGGTGCGCGGGCATCGCAGTTTCTTCAATGACGCTTTTGCCCCTGCCTTATGCGTGTTTGAAAGCCGCGACAGGTTGGGCCACTTTGCTGAGCGGGTCTGCGTTTTGGCCCAACGTGCTTTGGTCGATTGTCTCAACACCGCAAAGACGCCCCTGAACGGGCCATTGGCGCTGCATCTGGTTCTGCCGTCATCCGGGCCAGGGTTGGACGCTGCCGCGATCACGACCGCAACTCAGGATATCTCCTTACAGGTGCGGGACCGCTTTGGCCCGCGGCTGACCAGCGTTGTGCCGGTTGCAAATGGCCAGGCGGGCCTTGGGCATGCAATTGCGGCCTGTGCCGAGAGCGGTGTGCCAAATCATCTGATCATTGCCGCCGACAGCTATGACGACCGCGCCCGGATGGACGGGGCATTGGATGCCAAAGCGTTGATGTCGAAAGAGAACCCCTGGGGTCAAATTCCCGGAGAAGCAGCAGGCGCGCTTTGGCTCAGCCAGTCAGAGGCAGGCGGCCAAGGGGTCGTTATGGGCGTCGGACTGGCCACGGAAGCCGTCATCGAAACGTCCGAGGAAGACACTGATTTTGCAGCGCTCAGCCTTGCGGTAAGGGCGGCGTGTCAGGACATGGGCGAGCGATGCGCCACGGCGTGGTTCAGCGGCAACAATAACAGCCGCTACCGTGCGTCCGAGCTGGCCCATGCGGTGCTCCGCGCCACGCCATTCTGGCTGGCCCCCGATTTGGAACCGGACCACCCGGCCCTGACGTTAGGCGATTGTGGCGCAGCGGCGGGGTTGACCGCGTTGCATCTTGCCCTGCAAAGAGGGGGCGACAGCATCATTTCGCTCAGCGCGCCATCGGGGGAACGGGCCGCGCTATGGGTCGCGGCAGCCATGGGCAATACGCTTTGACCAACCCCAAGCTAACCCCAGGAACTTGAAACATTTATGCGGCGCCAACGCCAACCGGCATATGGATAAAACTTGCATCCTGCCAGCGGATAATGGGCTATGGGCGGCCAGTTGGTTATGCCGACGATCGGCCTGACAAAGAGCCTCCTCGTGACTTCCACCAGATTGCCAGGCTCACGTTGCGAATGTAATCGCCGACGTCGTGATTGCGCTGATCTTGCTGCCACGACCCACTGCCATGTACCGAGAGCGAGGCGGTCGCATGTGTTCGTCAACTTGGCGGCATACCCAGCTTCTTGCTTCCATCATTTTCAGCGACTGTGACAAGGCGCGATCTGTAATCGACAAAAGGTCTTTTTTGATTTCGATAAAGTGGCGCGGGCTGTGCAGTGATGCCAGTACAGGCAGTGTCCAGGAACGACGAAGCAGGGCATGATCTCCTTCTTTGGAAACGCGGTTGATCTGGCTTGCAAGCTTGGCAGCCGCGACACCCTGGTGGGTCAGCCGAAATTCCGGACGTAAAGGATGACCGTGTCCCGGGTTTCGCTCAACCAAGCCAATCGTGATTAGATGCTCCATACTTTGTGCAAAAGCAGTCCTTCCCGCCCCTGTTGCTGCCAATAGAGGGGCTTGGCGACCGGGTGTGCCCGCATCGAGCTGCGCCAGAATAGGGAGAGCCCAAGCTCTTGCAGTGATGTTGACAAGCAGAGTTATGTCCATAAAGTATAGTTACTATAATGAGAATCGAAAAGGAAGCCTATGTCTCTTATTTCAGTAGATAAAACGATTACCATCGCCATGTCAGTCCAAGACCGGCATGCCAGCGCAAAGTGGTATGAAGACAAGTTAGGATTTGAGCTTGCATATCACGCAGATGAGGCAGGTTGGTCCGAGGTTCTGACAAATACGCCGGGCGTTGCAATCGGCTTCGGAGAGCATACTGAACCAGTTCCAGGCAATTGTGTTCCGGTTTTTGGTATCGCTGATTTGGACAGCGCACGGCAAAAGCTGGAACAGGCGGGCGTGAAATTCGATGGCGACACCGATGTTGTCGAAGGAATGGTCAAGACCGCTACTTTTTACGATCCTGATGGCAACGCGCTGATGTTGGCCGAAGATCTGACTGGCGCGGCTGGATAATGCGACTGGTCAGCGCAGGTTCACAGCCCCAAACAGCGATTGTCCATGCGGGGCCGTCTAACGATCTGGATTGAAACTGGGACACACCCGCGCATCAATCGGAGGCGATGGTGCCGCTGATAGGACTCGAACCTACGACCCCATCATTACGAATGACGTGCTCTACCATCTGAGCTACAGCGGCGTTTCGGGCGGGTGTTACCATTCTGATAAAGGTCAGGAAAGACCTATTTTCTGTCCGGTGCGCGGGGTGAGGCCCGATCAAGATTCAGAGTCGATCGCGAATAACGTATGGGTGTACGCAAGCCCGGAACGCCCTCTGGCGCGATTTTCATCCCGCGGTGCTGCACCTGTGGATCTTTCAATGCTTCGGCAACGGAATTGATCGGGCCTGCCGGTATGCCAGCCGTTTGCAGTGCGACCAGAATATCCACTTTGCTTAGCTGTGAAAGTGGGCCCGCCAAGAGAGCTGTCACCCCATCACGGTCACCAACACGACCCGCGTTCGTGGCGTGGCGCGGCGCTACATCCAAACCCAGAACACCACAAAGCCTTTCAAATTGCCGATCATTGCCGCAGGCGATGATAATGCTGCCATCACGCACCGCGAATTCCTGATAAGGTACGATGTTCGGGTGCGCATTGCCCATTCGGGTCGGGCATTCGCCGGTTGCCAGATAGTTCATTGCCTGATTTGCAAGCACACCAGTCATGCAGTCCAGCAAGGACATATCGACCCGCTGTCCCTCACCACTCCGTTCACGTTCGATCACCGCAGCAAGAACCGCAGTGGCACCATACAGGCCGGTAAAGATATCGGTGAATGCCACACCAACCTTCTGTGGCGGTCGGTCGGGTTCGCCGGTCAGGTCCATTATTCCGCTCATGCCCTGGATCAGAAAATCGTATCCCGCACGATCAGCATAGGGGCCGTCCTGACCAAATCCAGTGATCGAACAATAGATAAGGCGCGGGTTGATCTTAGCCACGCTGTCATAGTCGAGGCCAAATTTTGCGAGCCCGCCAACCTTGAAGTTCTCGATGAGAATGTCTGCATCGCGCAACATGTCCATCAATACTTCGCGATCATGGGGAACCCCAAGATCAAGCATGAGACTTGTTTTCCCGCGATTTGTCGCGTGGAAATAAGCGGCAGATCGGTCGCCCTTGTGGTCGATAAACGGCGGACCCCATTTGCGCGTATCATCGCCGTCCGGGCTTTCGATCTTGACCACGTCGGCACCAAGATCAGCCAGAGTCTGACCCATCCAAGGACCCGCCAGGATCCTGGCCAGCTCAATCACTTTCAGCCCTTCAAGCGGCGCGGTCATGGCTTATTTTGCGGTTTCTGAGTCTTCTACGATTTCCGCGTCAACGGTTTCATCGCCCTGCACCGGGACTGGCACGTCGCTGGCTTTCTGACCAACGATCAGCGGCAGCATTTCCGTGCCTGTTGGCATTGCAACCTCGCCAGCGGGCGGACGTTTCCAGCCCAACGTATCGAATGAGGTGCAGTGCGCGCAGACCGGGACCCATTCCGCATGAATGTGCTGACATTTGTCACATATCCACTGCGGGCCGCGCGGCGCGGTCAGGGCCTTGGTCAACCAGCCACGCACAACGGCATCATCCGCACCCTGCCCGCGTTCAATTGCCGCCATCAGCGTCAGACTCCGCGCTGTCGGGTCTTTGTCCACCAGATCACCCAGATCCCGCTTTGCGGCGGGGAAGTCTTCGGCAGCGATATGCAGTTCCGAAAGCAGCATTTTCGTTTCCGGATCGTCTGGGTTTTGGCGCGTCAACGCACGGAACCGCTTCAACCGCTCAGTCGGATTTTCGTTTGGCGCAATTTCCGCAAACGCCGCTGCAACATCGGGGTGGGGCTGCGCTGCCCAGACTTTCGTCAGAACGCGGGCCGCATATTTGGGTTTGTCCTGCTCAATATATCCACGCGCGGCCATCACAGCGGCGGGGATCAGATCCGGTGACAACCGGTTCGCGTTGATTGCAGTTTCGCGCGCCTCGATAGACTTGCCATCTTCCATGATGCCGCGCGCCTCGGACAGGGCAAGCACAGCGTCACGGCGCTTGTGCACATCCCGCGGCAAATTTCCCGCCTTCAGTTTTGCCGTCAGCGTTTCACGCGCCCCTGACCAATCTTCCTTTTCTGCTTGTAGCTTCAGCAGAACGTCTTGCGTTTCTTCGTGCTTGGGTCGCAGGGCAAAGGCTTTCTTTGCCAGCGCCATGGCTGTGTCCGTCTCACCAGCGGCGAGCTTTTGCTTCATAAGTCCACGTACCCCGACAAACCGGGTTTGCTGGTTCTCAAGCAATGTCTTGTAACTCGCCTCGGCGGTGCGCTTGTCACCGGTCATCTCAGCCGCTTGTGCAGTCAGCAATGTCGTCAATTCCGGTTTGTCCAGATAGCGCTGTGCCCGATGCGCCTTGGTCAGCGCAAGATGACCCTCACCCGATGCCAGCGCCATCATCCCCTCGGACAGCGCCTCAAACCCTTTACGTTCCCGGTTGCGGTCAAAATAGCGCGATATCGCGGTCTCGTCCCCATTGAGGAAGTGGTAGGTCGCCACCAGAAGTGCGAGCAATTTCAGCGCCAGCCAGACAAGCACAATCAATGCGGCAAAAGCAAAGACCAGTTGTAGCGGTGACAGCGTCATCTCAAGCCCGGCAATCGCGATGACCGCTTTGCCGTCGACTTCCATCAATTGGGTCGCGCCATAGGTCAGGCCGGTAATCACGGCGATGAAGGCGATAATCTTTATAAGTGACAGCAGCATAATGTCGGCCTTCAGTTATCGTTTAATGTTGTTGCAAGTGTTGCGGCAGCATCCACCGCAGCGGCACGCGCCTCTGCATTGGCAAGCCAGTCGGACATCCCCGCCCGTGCAACCTCGGGAAGCGCGGCAATTTCGGCCAGCGCATCATTCAGCCGCCCACGTTTCAGCGCATCTTCTGCCCGCGACAGAATGGCATCGGTGCTTGTGCCCTCTTTCGGGGCCACCGATCTGATATCCAGCTGATTGCGCAGGAATGCGCCAAATCCGCTGGTCTCTTCGCCGGACACACCCTCAGACCGCGCCGTCGCAAGAACCGCGCGGGCCACATCGGGGAACTCCGATTCCAGGCTGTCCAGCGTCGGCACACCTTCGGACACGGCGATCAGCGCCGCTGGCGGCGCAGTGCCCATCGCCTCTTCGAGGTCGGCAAGCAATCCGCCCAGTGGTGCGCCGTTTTCAAGCGCGACCTGCAGATTGGCAAGCGACGCAAGCGCCGTTTCATTCCGCGCTGTTTCGACAATATTTTCCTGCACCTTGAGGGCCGTTGCGCGTGTGGCTTCCAATTGATCGGCCGCCTGTGCTGCGACGGCCTCCAGATCGGCCTGCTGGGCTGTGATCTGATCCCGCAATGCCTGCAGATCACGCTCATAGGCTGCAATCGCCGCTTCTTGCAGTGTCCCGTCCCCGCTGGGTTGCTTTTCGACTGTCTCAATACGCTGATCCAAGGCCGTCAACGCGGCGTCGATTCGCGCGGATTGCTCCGCAGCAGAGGTTTCAATCGCTGCGATTGCGCTGGTCAGGTCAGAAACGTCTGTCGGCGCCGGAATTGACGCGATTTGCGCCTGCAGATCTGCGATGTCAGCCGGTGTCGCCGCTGGTGTGTCAGAACTCTGAAGCCACGCTGCACCGTATCCGATCAGACCAGCAACAAGGCCACCCATAACCAATGGCACGAAAGTGCCACGTTGCTCAGTGGCGGGTGTCGGCTCTGGTGTTGGGGTGAATTCCGGCTCTATTTCAGGGGTTTTCGGCTCCTCCGGCGGGTCTTCGGGCGCATCGGGGGCTGCCTCATCGGCAACGGTATCCTCTGGCAGCGCATCATCGCTCTTTGGATTCTCCTCCGGCGCCTCTTCGATCTTTGGCTCGGATACCGGCTCTTTTGCGTTGTCGGGCTCTTCTGCCGCGATCTCGGCATCCATAACCGGTTCTTCGGCTTTCGCTTTTGCGCTGCTGCGTTTTCCGCGAGGTTTTGCCGGTTGTTTCGCCACGTTGTCACCCTTCGCAAATCTTGCCGCATCGTTGGGCGGCACAGCACACGTTATCTTGCCAGCCCCGGACCCTCAAGCAGGTCTCAGCGGTCCAAAAGCCGCTGAATGACTGCCGTTGTTCGCGCCACCATCGCGGCCTGGGTTGGCTGGTCAGCGGTTTCAATCACATCAAAGCCCATATCCACCATTGTATCGGCAACTGCGCCGCTCATTGCGATGCCGAATACCGGGCCGTGCCATGCCAACCCCGCAACACCTAATACGGATCGCGGCGAGAAAAAGGGGAGAACCACAGGGGCGGTCCCCTTGGCCAGTGCAAGCAATGCGGCTGACGGTGATAAAGGGACCTGGCGATAGGCCACGATGGCATCACAGGCTATCCCAGCTCGCGTCAAACGCTGCGCCACATCGCCGCGCGTGTCCTGCCCGCAGATGTGAACCATTTTTCCGGACGGTCGGCGCGATTTGATCAGGCTGACCAGATCATCGGCATCGCCACCGGCAGAGATCGCGTCGAACCCAAATGCGCTTGCCTCTGCAGTGGTCCGGTCGCCAACGCACCAGGCCTGGCCATCCGACAGACCCAAACGCGGCGATTGCGATACGCCGTTCAGTGAGGTGAAGATATAGTGCTCCGCGGCCACGTCGTGCGGTACCTCAACCGGATCAATCCGGAAGGCCGGACTATGCACGACCGGCACCGACCTGCCCAGGGCCTTTTCGATCGCGGCAACAAAGCGGGTCGCCGCGGGGTCTGGCCGGGTGATGACAAGCGTAGGTGGCATGTAACCCTTCTGTTGGCATTGTTTGCGCAGCGTCCCAGTGTTACCTGCCCTACACCCCTGCGCAAGTTCGAGACACCAAAATGATCCAGACGATCCTTGGGATTGAAAGCAGCTGCGACGATACCGCCGCCGCCATTCTGCACGGCAACAGCATCCTGTCCTCTGTGGTTTTTGGCCAGACAGAGCTGCACGCCGACTTTGGCGGCGTTGTTCCTGAAATCGCAGCACGGGCGCATGCTGAGAAGGTTGATCTTTGTGTGGAACAGGCTCTGTCACAGGCGAATATGGTCATTTCTGATCTGGACGCGATCGCTGTTACCGCCGGTCCGGGTTTGATCGGGGGCGTGCTTTCGGGAGTGATGTGTGCCAAGGGCTTGTCTGTCTCGACGGGTTTACCGCTAATTGGCGTTAATCATCTGGCGGGCCACGCGTTGACCCCCCGCCTGACCGATCAAGTGCCCTATCCCTACCTCATGTTGCTGGTGTCAGGCGGACATTGCCAGTTCCTGATTGTCAAAGGTTGTGACAATTTTGAGCGGATCGGCGGCACCATTGACGACGCTCCGGGCGAGGCATTTGACAAGACAGCGCGGATTCTTGGATTGCAGCAACCGGGCGGGCCAGAAATTCAGAGGGTCGCGGGCTCCGGTGATCCGCTGCGATTCACGCTGCCACGCCCGCTTTTGGACCGCGCGGGTTGCGACATGAGCTTTTCAGGATTGAAGACCGCAATGCTCCGCGCGCGCGATGCGGTGATTGCTGAGCAGAACGGGCTTTTTCCATCGGATCAGGCCGACCTCGCCGCTGGGTTTCAGCGGGCCGTTGCCGACATCCTCGTCGAAAAATCCGCGCGTGCACTTGACCGGTACTACGACCTTTCACCGAATGCCCCCGTTTTTGCCGTGGCTGGGGGTGTCGCCGCAAACAGCGAAATCCGGGATCGCCTCGAACAACTTTGCGCACAGAAAGGTGCAACATTTGTCGCGCCACCGCTTGCGCTCTGTACCGATAACGCGGCGATGATTGCCTATGCTGGCTATGAACAACTGGGCTCCGGACGCGTTGATGATCTCACACTTTCGGCCCGGCCACGCTGGCCATTGGACACGCGGGCACCCACAATGCTGGGGTCAGGCAAAAAGGGGGCAAAGGCATGATCGGGATCGCGGGTGCAGGCGCATTTGGGACGGCGCTGGCCGTGTCGCTGGCACGTGATGAACGGCCTGTCATGCTTTGGGCACGCAATGCTAACGCCGCATCTGCAATGCAATCCAACCGGCAGAACCCCCGGCTTCGCGGCATTATGCTGCCGCATTCAATCGAGATCACGAGCGAGATATCACGACTCACCAACTGTGATACCGTTTTGCTTGCAACGCCTGCCCAATCCTTGCGCCGGTTTCTGACGGACCATGCGGCGCTGCTTGCGGGCAAGAACCTCGTCGCCAGCTGCAAGGGAATTGACCTTGAAACGCTGACCGGGCCGACCGCCACGATCAATGCCATCATTCAGGACGCCACCGCTGCAATCCTGACGGGGCCCTCCTTTGCAGATGACATCGCCCGCGGTCTGCCGACGGGGCTGACCCTTGCCTGTGCCGACGAAGATGCCGGAAAACGGCTGCAACATGAGCTGTCGACCAGCAATTTGCGACTTTATACCTCCGGCGATGTGATCGGTGCCGAATTGGGCGGGGCGTTAAAGAACGTGGTGGCAATCGGCTGTGGTGTGACCATTGGCGCCGGCCTTGGCGACAGTGCGCGGGCGGCACTGTTGACCCGCGGTTTTGTTGAAATGCAGCGGATCGCAGACCAGCTGGGTGCAGACCCGCAAACGCTGACCGGGCTATCTGGGCTGGGTGATCTTGCGCTGACCTGCACCTCTGATCTGTCCCGCAACTTTCGGTTTGGCGTGGCACTGGGCAAAGGCGAACCCTTTGACAAGGGCACAACCGTTGAAGGTGCGGCAACTGCCCGCGCTGTGACAAAACTTGCCGACGAACTGGGCATTGAACTCCCGGTAAGTGCCATCGTCGCCAAACTTGCATATGGCGAAACTGACGTCAAAACCGCTTTGCAGACACTACTTTCACGCCCTTTGAAGGAGGAATAGATGGCACATTGGCTCTTTAAATCCGAACCTGACGTCTTTGGCTGGGATGCGCTGGTCGCCAAGGGCGAGGTGGGCGAAGAATGGGATGGTGTGCGAAACTATCAGGCGCGCAACAATATGCGTGACATGAAGATTGGTGACACTGGATTCTTTTATCATTCGCGTACTGGATTGGAAATTGTCGGCATTGCCGAGGTTTGCGCGTTGGCACACCCAGACAGCACAACAGACGATGATCGCTGGGAATGCGTCGACATCCGGGCCGTACGACCATTCAAAACCCCAGTCAGCCTCGACATGATCAAATCCGACGGTCGCTTAGGAGAGATGGTGCTAGTCAAGAACTCGCGCCTTTCTGTCCAACCTGTGACCGATGCGGAATGGAAAATTGTCTGCGCGTTGGGGCAGACGATACCTTAGCAAACCCCAAAACATCGGATATAATGCCCCTACTGAATGAAAGGGTATATCATGGGATTTCTTAGCGTAGTCGTCGCCGCCATCGTCGCATTTGCGATTGGCGCGGGTTATTACATGGCGCTTGCCAAACCATGGATGGAGGCATCGGGCATCGAAGTGGGAGAAGACGGAAATCCCAAGAACAGCGGCAGCCCTCTGCCTTATCTGGTCTCATTCGTCATGATCTTGCTGGTCTCCGGCATGATGCGCCACACCTTCGCGCTGTCGGGCATCGAGGGCGCCGGTAAGGGATTGATTTCCGGACTTGGCGTGGGGTTGTTCTTCATCAGCCCGTGGATCTTCATCAATACCGGCTATTCCGACCGTCCTTGGAAGCTTGCCATCATCGATAGCGGCTATGCCATTCTGGCCTGCGCGGCGATTGGCCTTGTCCTGACCCTGCTCTGACGACAAACGCCCGCCGAAAGGCGGGCGCTTCTTTCGAGAATGCGTTGTTGGCTTAGCCGTAGACGCTTTCTTTGCCAAAATGCTTGGTCAGCATGTAATAGACAACTGCACGGTATTTGTTCCGCTCAGACTGGCCGTAGGTCTCGATCACCTTCTTGATCGCATCCATCAGTTCCGGGCCGTCTTTGAGGCCGAGTTTCTTGATCAGGAAGTTGTTCTTGACGGTTTCAAGTTCTGATTCCTGGCCGCTTGCGACCGTCTGCGCATCGGCATTGTAGATTGCCGGACCGCATCCGATTGTCACCTTGGTCAGCAGATCCATGTCTGGCGACATGCCGCACTTGTTTTTCAGATCGTCGGCGTACTTCTCGATCCACTCGTCTCTTTTGCCCATTAATACAGTCCCCATTGTTGCGTTTTGGCCCAAAAACCGGACCTATCACCGGGCAATTGCCCAGTGTTGGCGCAAGCTAATAGCAGGTTTGCTTGTCCGACAAGCAAAAATGGGGGGAATTTCTGCTTTGGCGGATCATCGGCAGGTTCCCCAACCCCTTGCCTGCAAGTGAAAATGGTCTGCGTGCAGTCGATTGAAGTCGGGCCCAAGGGTTGTCACGAACCACTTGCAGGCCGCCGCGTGAACCGCCTTTAGAAATGCGCCTTTAGACGTGCCGTCATCCCAATTATCAATCAACGCGATGCGGGCTCCGTCTGCCAGGCGGAATCCTCGCACATCAATTGCTTCTGCGGTGGCATGGGTGCTCCAGCGGCTGCTGCCGCCAGACGACGTGCGCATCCGCCGACAGTTGTAGCTTCCTTGATGCTGGATCGACTCCAGATCCTGACCCAGGATCGCCAGGGCCGCAGGTTGCACACCATGCCTTGTCCACATCGCCAAGCGCAGCGCTACGGCACAGCTTGTCTGTAGATCGCGAATCCCTGTCCCGGCCACACCGGTAATGGTCAAACCCGTCGCGGCGCCGCAATTGGGGTTTTCCGAGGTAATGGGCGAAATTTCCGCGATGGTTGCGGCTGATTGCAGGACAGCAAGACATGTTTGCGGATCATTTGCAGCCCGTCGCAGTTTCCAGCCGGTCAGCGGCGTGACCTGATCATACACTGCCAGCGGTCGCGTGGGGTTCCACCCGTTTGGCAGCGCGCTTTCAGGATGCAGCACAATCGCCGCTCCCATCATCCCGCCAAAGACGACAACAAACAAAAAGGCCGCGCGAAAAATCACACGGCCTTTGTTTCGCTTGCTCATTTGCGTTTAGTAGCGGTAGTGCTCGGGCTTGTAAGGCCCATCAACGGTTACGCCGATGTAATCCGCCTGTTCTTTCTTCAACGCGGTCAACTTCACGCCAATCCGTGACAGATGCAGCCGTGCAACCTTTTCATCAAGATGCTTGGGCAGAATGTAGACGCCAGGCGCGTACTCATCGCCTTTGGTCCAAAGCTCGATCTGCGCCAGAACCTGATTGGTAAAGGATGCCGACATCACGAATGATGGGTGTCCCGTGGCGTTGCCAAGGTTCAACAGGCGTCCCTCGGACAACAGGATCAGCCGATTGCCGGACGGCATCTCGATCATATCAACCTGCTCTTTGATGTTGGTCCACTTGTGGTTCTTCAACGCGGCAACCTGGATTTCGTTGTCAAAGTGACCAATGTTCCCGACAATCGCCATGTCTTTCATCTCGCGCATATGCTCGATGCGGATCACGTCCTTGTTGCCAGTCGTGGTGATAAAGACGTCCGCACTGTCTAGCACATCCTCCAACACGACAACTTCGAAACCGTCCATCGCCGCCTGCAGTGCGCAGATCGGGTCTACCTCGGTGACTTTGACGCGGGCGCCGGCACCAGCCAGCGACGCAGCCGACCCTTTGCCGACATCCCCATAACCACAAACAACAGCGACCTTCCCGGCCATCATGGTGTCGGTGGCGCGGCGGATCCCGTCAACCAGCGATTCCTTGCAGCCGTATTTATTGTCGAATTTTGATTTAGTGACAGAGTCGTTGACGTTGATCGCCGGGAACGGCAGCTGTCCGTTCTTGTGCAGATCATAAAGGCGGTGAACCCCGGTTGTGGTTTCTTCCGAAACCCCCTGAATGGCCGCCTTTGTTTTGGCAAACCAACCGGGCGTTGCCGCCATGCGCTTTTTGATTTGCGCCTTGATAACTTCTTCTTCCTCAGATGTGGGCACGGCCAGCACATCTTCGCCCGCTTCCATACGCGCGCCCAGCAATACATACAGGGTCGCGTCGCCGCCGTCGTCGAGGATCATGTTGGGCCCCTCGGGGAACATGAATGATCGGTCAAGGTAATCCCAATGTTCTTCCAGCGACTGGCCTTTGATTGCAAAGACGGGTGTCCCACCAGCAGCGATCGCAGCGGCTGCATGATCCTGCGTCGAAAAGATGTTGCATGACGCCCAGCGTACATCCGCGCCCAGCGCTACCAGGGTTTCGATCAAAACGGCAGTTTGAATGGTCATGTGAAGCGAACCGACGATCCGCGCACCCTTCAGCGGTTTGCTTTCGCCATATTCTTCACGAAGGGCCATCAGGCCCGGCATTTCGGTTTCCGCGATATCCAGCTCTTTGCGGCCAAAGCCAGCAAGCGCGATATCCTTTACGATATAGTCATTGGCCACGGTCAGTGCCCCTCTCAAAACGGTGTCTCTTGAGGGGGCGCATAGCATCGGAACGGCCAAACGACAACGGGTCAGAGTGTCCTAGCCCTCGACACCAAAGACCGTTGCGGCGTCGTTCTGATGCCAGTCCGTTCCGGCCGCCATTATGCAGCTTACACCGGTTGGAAAGCTTTGAATGATTGTCCAGCTTGATCCGTCGCTGGTCATGAAAATTTCAAACAGGCGTGCTTCGCCCTGCAAACCGCGACCGACAAGCTGTTCCTGGTATCCATCGCCGAGCTTTTGCACGATGACATCGCGTGTAAGACAAGTTTGTGCGGCCTGAGCTGTTGTGCTGAGACAGAACAACGCGGCGAGTGCCGCTAATGGTTTCGTCGTATTCATCTTCGAGGCTCCGAACTTGGCGCGTTGTTGCGCGGGTTGTCGTTTGGCCTCCCTGCTGAGATATGTTTAACCCTAACTCGCAAAGAACTCCCTAACAGGGCCGAAATTGGGTGATTTGATGAAACAACCAAGAGCATGGCAGAGAATGCTATCGGGTCGCAGGCTTGATCTTTTGGACCCAACGCCAGTGGATATCGAGATCGAGGACATCGCCCACGGACTTGCCTTTGTGGCGCGTTGGAATGGGCAGACAAAGGGTGATTACGCCTATTCCGTAGCCGAACATTCGCTGCTGGTTGAACAGATTTTCGCTGAAAACCACCCCAAAGCTCCGGCAAAATGGCGCCTTGCCGCGCTTTTGCATGATGCGCCGGAATACGTGATCGGTGACATGATCAGCCCGGTCAAGGCGGCCGTCGGCCCCGGCTACGAGGAGCTTGACCAGCGGCTGACGGCGGCCATTCATTTGCGGTATGGTTTACCGGCGCAGATCCCGGTCAGCGTGAAACGTCAGATCAAGAGGGCCGACAAGATTTCGGCCTGGCTTGAGGCGGTCCAGATCGCTGGATTCACCACTGCCGAGGCGGATAAGTTCTTTGGAAAAATAGACCCTAAACAGGCGAATTCGCTTGATTTGCGGCTGCGCCCACCAGTTGAGGTACGCGCAGATTTCACCAACCGCCACTCTGAACTGATAGCCTTGCTATGATGATCCGACCCGCACAAGCGTCTGACGCCGAAGACATGGCAAACCTGCTGAACGTGATTATCGCCAAAGGCGGCACAACGGCCTATCAATCCCCCTGGGACTCGGACAGGATATTGGCGCATTATGTCAGGGACAACAGCCTGATCAGTTGTCATGTGGCCGAAGAATACGGGCGGATTTGTGGCTTTCAGGGTCTTTGGCACCCCCATGACCCGCAGGACCCGATGCCAGAGGGTTGGGCCGTGATTGCAAGTTTCGTTGCCGACGGACATGCGGGCAAGGGCATCGGTGGCAAGTTATTCAACGCAACCTTAATGGCCGCACGCGCCGCAGGTACGCGGGTCATCGATGCCACAATTCGCGCCGATAATCACAGTGGCCTTGGATATTATGGCGCGCTCGGCTTTGTCGACTATGACGTCCTACGGTCGGTACCGCTGCGCGATGGCACCTTGGTTGACCGCATTCGGAAGCGATTTGACCTATGATCTATCGCGGGCTGCGCTTGGCCAGGATTCGTTGCAACGTGCGCCGGTGCATGTTCAAGCGCCGAGCTGTCTCGCTCACATTACGGTCACAAAGCTCGTAAACCCGCTGAATATGCTCCCAACGCACGCGGTCCGCGCTCATCGGGTTTTCCGGTGGCGGCGGCAGCTCATCCTTGCGTGACAGCAGCGCATTGGTGACGTCGTGGGCATCGGCGGGCTTTGCCAGGTAGTCCGTTGCACCGGTCTTTACGGCGGCAACAGCGGTGGCAATCGCGCCATATCCCGTAACAACGACCACACGGCTGTCAGGTCTGTGGGCCCGCAGCACTTCGACAACGTCAAGTCCGTTCCCGTCATCCAGACGTAAATCGACAACCGCGTAGGCTGGTGGCCGCGCCGTCGCGATCGCCTGACCCGCCGTTACGGATTCTGCAATCTCAACAGTGAAGCCGCGCTTCTCCATCGCCTTGGCAAGTCGTTTCACATACGCCTCGTCGTCATCAACCAACAAAAGCGTAGAATCCGGACCTATGTCTAAGTTTTCAACGTTCATGCTGTTTTCCTAGTTTCCTAGCCTTTCGGGCCAAGACCTAGGTTGACAGCGGAATACGTCAAATCATGATGTCTGATCCAGGTAGCAGCCGACAGTTTCGGCCATGGCCTCTGGACTTGCTTCACGCCTGAAAAAGCTGACAAATCCGTCTTTCGGGGTCACAAAGTACGTGAATGCAGAATGATTCATCAAATAATACTCAGGATCGTCGTCCGCACGGCTGAATACGACACGATAGGCCTTCGCCGCCGCGGCGACCTGCTCCGCTGATCCGGTCAGACCAATCATGTTGTCGTGAAAGTTATCGGCATAATCCCTAACGACCTCAGGTGTGTCACGGGCCGGATCCACCGTCACGAAAATCGGCGTCACCGCTTTGCCGTCTTCCGCAAGGATGTCGACAGCAATCGCGTTGCGGGCTGAATCAATCGGACAAACGTCAGGGCAGAACGTGTACCCAAAATACAGCAGCGATGGCTGAGTGATCACCTCCGCATCCGTCACAATCGCGCCTGTTTCGTCCACCAACTCAAATGCTCCGCCTAGGGCCCCTCCGGCCACGGCGGTGCCAAAACAGTCTTCTGCGCTGCGCTGGGTGTAGATGTACGCTGCCCCGGCGAGCGCAACACAAGCCACCGAAGCTGCAATATATGTGATCCTGGACAAAACGTGCCCCTTTCAATTCGCCGCATTGATCCCTCATACCGCAGCGCTTAACAAGGGCAAGCTTGTCGTAAATACGGGGCCTTGGATGCCGGCAGAGATCTACGATATCTTGCAAGACCGTAAGCGGAGCAACTGGGTCCGACTGCGAACTCTGGTCATGCTGCGATGGTTTGCAATTGCCGGGCAAATTCTGACGATTTTCATAGCGGTCCGCTTCTACGATCTGCGCATTGAGATCTTTGCCGCCTTGCTGACCATTTCCGCGGCGGTTGCTGCAAACCTGTTTTCCGGCTTTCTCTACCCGGAAAATCGCCGCCTGTCTGAAAGGGAAGCGACCGTCACCCTTAGTTTTGATCTGGTTCAGCTGGGCGTGCTGCTGTTCCTGACCGGCGGCCTGTCAAACCCCTTTGCGCTGCTCATTCTGGCGCCGGTGACAATCGCGGCCACAGTCTTGCGTCTGGGAAGTACAATTGCGCTTGGGTTGCTGGCGATTTTGCTCGTCAGCATCCTTCACGAGGTCAACATTCCCCTGCAACTGGTCGATGGCACGGCCCTGATCATGCCGGACCTGTTTGAGTTTGGGTTCTTCATTTCTCTTGTAATTGGCGTGATATTTCTTGCGATCTATGCACGGCAGGTGGCCACTGAAACCCACACAATGGGCGAGGCCCTTCTTGCCACTCAGCTTGCATTGGCGCGCGAACAGAAATTAACGGACCTTGGCGGTGTGGTCGCAGCCACTGCACATGAACTGGGCACGCCGCTTGCGACCATCAAACTGGTCAGTACTGAGCTTTGCGACGACCTGAAAGGCCAGCCCGAACAGGCTGAAGACGCGGCCCTTATCAGACAACAGGCGGAACGGTGCAGCCAGATCCTGCATTCAATGGGCCGGGCGGGCAAAGACGATCTGCACCTGCACACCGCACCTTTGGAAACATTGGTGCGCGAAGCGGCAGAACCGCACGTCAAACGCGGGAAAATCGTCACCTTCGCCATCGGTGACGATTCTGACGGCGATATTCTGCAACCGATTGTGCGGCGCAGCCCCGAGATTATTCACGGGCTGCGCAATCTGATCCAGAACGCCGTTGATTTTGCGGATAGTCAGGTCAGCATCGCTGCAAACTGGTCAGTTGACGACATAACCGTCCGCATAGCCGACGACGGCCCCGGTTTCCCGATATCGCTAATCGGTCGTATCGGTGACCCGTTTGTGCGACGCCGGCGGGACTTGCCCCAGAAAGCCCAGCGACCGGGATACGAAGGCATGGGACTTGGGCTCTTTATCGCAAAGACACTGCTTGAACGGTCCGGGGCAGAATTTACCTTTAACAATGCACGGCGCTTCGGCCATGCCGGTTGGGCCGGACAGGCGACAGGCGGTGCCATTGTTGTTCTGCGATGGCCACGGCGTTTGATTGAACCTGACGGCGGTCATGAGGCACTGGGGAAAAATCAGCCAATCACGTGAAATTCAACAGCCTTAATGGGCCGTTAATCATTCTTGCGCATTCTTCACCAGTCTTATGAAGAGGTTGCGCAATGCCTTTAACTGACTGGCTGGACTTGATTCCCGTGTCCCTCGCGGCGCTTCTCGTCGCCTGTTTGCTTTATGTTGTGTTGTGGCGCATGTGGCCCACTGCCCAACCCCGGCCAACCCAGCGCAATGTGCCGTCCCAGCCCGTATTTCTATTTGATGGCGACGGGCTTGTGGATGCAACGCCCAGCGCCAAACAGCTCATTGCAAACAAGCCGGACCTGATGCCGGCGCTTGATGCGGTCTGCCAGATGCTCCGGCAGGATTTCCCGGACCTGCGCAGCGCTTATGACTCCATAGCAGACGGTGAATCGCTTCAACTCACTCCCTTGGACGGGAACCCGTTGATGGTCACGCTGGAAAACCGTAATGGCAACATCAGGTTGGCGCTGGACGCGCAAGATGGCAATGACATTGATGTGCATTACGCCGCGATGGCCCGCACGGCTTTTGGCGAAGAATTGTCAACGCTGCGGCAGCTGACCAATGATGCGCCACAGCTGATCTGGTGCGAGGATGATCAAGGCCGTCTGCTGTGGGCCAACAAACGTTACCTGGCCTATTCTGATCGCTGCGCCACGGACCCCGAAAAATCCAAACAGATTTGGCCCGGTCGTCGCTTGTTTCCCGATATGCCCTCACCGCAGGAAGGGCGCACTACGCAGCAGCGTGTTGCTTTGCAGTTGCACGGCGAAAAGTCCGAACATTGGTTTGATGTCACCAGCGCCCCACAAGACGGACATTTCGCCCATTATGCGATCAATGTGAACGATGTGGTCCGCGCCGAAAACGCCAAGCGCGAATTTCAGCAAACGCTGGCCAAAACATTCGCGCAGCTTTCAACCGGTCTTGCGATCTTTGACAAGCGGCGAAGACTGGCCATGTTCAATCCGTCATTTCTGGACATGTCAGGGCTGCCGTTTGAGTTTCTTTCAAGCCGGCCAACCATCGATTCCCTGATGGACCGGATGCGTGACATGCGGCGGCTGCCCGAACCAAAAGATTACGCATCCTGGCGCGAACAGTTTTCACATCTTGAGGCTGAGGCGCAGCGCGGGACCTATGCGGAAAACTGGAACCTTCCTGACGGACAAACATTCCGGGTGACAGGCCGCCCACACCCCGACGGGGCCCTTGCCTTCCTGTTTGAAGACATCAGCGCCGAAATTTCCCTGACCCGGCACTTTCGCACCGAAATCGAGACAAGCCATGCCGTTCTGGATACCCTGCCCGAGGCAATCGCCGTCTTTTCAAACGCAAATACGCTGGTCATTACCAATCAGGCCTATCGCGCGCTTTGGGGCATTGACGAAGAGGACGTGATGCTGTCGCTGGATCTGCGCGCCGCGATGCGGACCTGGAAGGCGGCAAGCGTGCCAACGCCGGTTTGGCCGCGGCTTGAAAGTTTCGCCATCGCCACAGGCAGCCGCACGCCTTGGTCGGATCAGATCACCCTCGTTGATGGCCGGCAGGCGATTTGTCATGCGGTGCCGATTTCCGGGCGAATGACCATGGTCAAATTTGCCGTCACCTCACCGGAACGATCGGCACTCAAGCCGCTGACCATTGAATCAGAGACTCAAAAGCGTGCCAAAGGCTGATTGCGCTTGCGGTGCGCGGCGCAGATTCTAGTCTGCGGCCATGTCCGCGCCAGATCTCCAATTTACGCTTCCCACAGAAGATGACACCGCCCATGTTGCGGCCCGCCTTGCCAGAATTCTGCGGCCCGGCGACACCGTGTTGCTGCATGGCGATATCGGCGCGGGAAAGACTTCATTTGCCCGCGCCCTGATTCGCGCGCGTCTGGGGCGAATGGAAGATGTGCCATCGCCGACATTCACTCTGGTGCAGACCTACGAAGACCCCAAAGCCGACATCTGGCATCTTGATCTTTACCGGCTCAGCGATCCTGATGAGGCCGTTGAACTTGGACTGGATGCCGCTATGCGTGACGCCATATGCCTGATCGAATGGCCGGACCGGCTCGCCGAAATGGCACCACCGTCAGCGCTCAACCTCTATTTTGAGGCGGGCGACACTCATCATACGCTACGGATCGCAGCCCATCCGGCCTGGACCGCACGCTTGGCAGCGCAGCATGTTTGATCCCGCATTTCTGACCGGCACGCCCTGGGCGGGTTGGCACATCACCCCGGTAGCCGCAGATGCTTCGACACGTCGTTACGCCCGGCTCACCGGGGCTGAGGGCAAGACAGCGATCTGGATGGACTCGGCCGATACGCCAACTGCGCCCTTTGTCGACATCAGCCGCTATTTGACAGAACACGGTCTCTGTGCCCCACAGATCTTGCATGACGCACCCCCGCATCTGATCCTTAGCGACCTTGGCTCTCAGGACCTTGCGCAGGCTGCCACCACGCAGGAAGCCGGGGCCCTATATCGCGCGGCTGTTGACGTCCTGATCAAACTTCACACCCTGCCCTGCCCCGATCTGGCGGTACTGACAGCGGATCGCGCAGCGGATATGGTCAGGATTACAGCGGATCACTATGCACCGCGCGCAAATGCTAATCGGCTCGCGGCGGCAGTCGGTGCGGAATTCGACCTTTTGCAAGGACCGCTCACACTGGCACTAAGGGATTTTCATGTTGAAAACCTGATCTGGCGTGCTGACCGGACCGGCACTGACCGGATTGGATTGCTTGACTTTCAAGACGCCTTTCTCGCCCCGGCCGGGTATGACCTTGCCTCGTTATTGCGGGACGTCCGCCACGACGTCCCCGACAACGTGGTGCAGGACATGACCGCCTATTTCTGCGCGGAAACGGGCTTGGCCGAACGGGATTTCCGCAAGCAACGCGCGCTGCTGGGGGCCCAAAGGAATCTGCGAATTTTGGGGGTTTTTGCCCGGCTCATTCGCGTGCTCGGCAAACTGAAATACGCTGCGTTCATGCAGCGAACCTGGGCACTCTTGCTGGCAGATCTTGCCGTGGACGGTTTGGGTCATCTCCGAGACACCATCTTGGCCGAATTGCCGCCGCCGACAACAGCGGGATTTCACCCATGAGCCATCCAATCCTATTGTTTGCCGCAGGGTTTGGCACCCGCATGGGACGACTCAGCAAGGATCTCCCGAAACCTCTGATACCCGTCGCGGGTCAGACCTTGCTGGAACATGCACTTGCCCAAACTCGCAGCCCGCACATCAGCCGCCGGGTGGTCAATCTGCACTACAAGGGGGACATGATCCGCGATCATCTGGCCGGTCAGGACATCGCATTTTCGGACGAAAGCGATGCCTTGCTGGAAACTGGCGGCGGGTTGCGCAAGGCCCTGCCGCTCTTGGACGCTGATCCGGTTCTGACCCTGAATACAGATGCAGTCTGGCGGGGTCCGAATGCGGTTGATACGCTTGTCGAAGATTGGTCGCCCAGCGCCGAAGTGATGCTGCTTTTGGTGCCTCGGGATCATGCATTTGGTCATCAGGGCAAAGGCGACTTTTGCATGGACGCTTCGGGTCGACTGACCCGTGGTACGGATTACATCTATACCGGGCTGCAAATGCTGCGCACAAAGGCGCTTGGGCAAATCAAGGACACTGTGTTTTCGATGAATGTGCTCTGGGATCAGGCCGATCAGCGCGGGACGTTGTTTGGTGCCGCTTACCCGGGCGATTGGTGCGATGTCGGCCGGCCCGACAGCATTGCGATCGCTGAAGACATGCTTATGCGTGAACCACATGTTTGACCCGTCCGATACCCCACGCGTTTTTGGCACACCACCCGGCGTGGACTTTCCCGCCCAGCTGGTTGAGGGGCTTGCCTCTCGTGAAGACGATCTGTCTGACACCGTCGTTTATGTGAACACCACCCGGATGCAGCGTCGCATTCGCACGCTTTTTGACGCCGGCCCGCCGCGTCTTTTGCCGCAGGTCCGCCTGATTACCGACCTCAGCGCCGAAGCAACAGCAGCGGGGATTCCATTGCTGATCTCGCCCCTGCGCCGTCGGTTGGAATTGTATCCACTGGTTCTGCAATTGTTTGAGTCCGCCAGCGACATCGCCGCACGTACTTCCGCTTATGATTGGAGCGACAGCCTCGCCAATCTGCTAGAGGAAATGCACGGTGAGGGCGTCAGCCCGGCCGACATCGCAAATCTGAATGTCGATGATCAGTCCGGTCACTGGCAACGCACGCTCGCGTTCCTCAGCATTCTGCGCCCCTATTTCGAAATCGCGACCGATGTGCCGCCCGACCCGCAGGCGCGGTTGCGGCAGGTGGCGACTTATCTGGCCGAAAAATGGGCCACCGAACCGCCCCAGCACCCTGTTATCGTCGCAGGTTCAACCGGGTCGCGGGGTGCCGCGAACATCTTTATGCAGGCAGTCGCACGGTTGCCGCAGGGTGCTGTTTTGCTGCCGGGGTTTGATTTTGACACGCCAGGCACGGTTTGGGACACGATGCGCGATCCACTAACGTCAGAGGATCACCCGCAGTTCCGATTTTACCGTTTCCTGCAAGCGCTCGACCTTGCCCCAACCCAGGTGCAGCGCTGGGGTGGTCCGGCCCCTGATCAGCGCCGCAACAAGTTGATTTCCCTCTCGCTCAGGCCCGCGCCTGTGACTGATCAATGGCGCATAGAAGGGCCAGCACTGGGTGATCTGGTATCAGCAACCGCAGCTCTGACCTTGATTGAATCAGATAGCCCCCGGTCCGAGGCCGAGGCCATCGCCTTGCGGCTGCGACAGGCGGCACAGGATGGGCAAACCGCGGCCCTGATCACCCCAGACCGGATGCTAACGCGGCAGGTCACAGCAGCACTTGATCGCTGGGACATCACCCCGGACGACAGTGCGGGTACGCCGCTCGCGCTTTCTGCGCCGGGACGCTTGCTGCGCCACATTACGGATCTGTTTGGACGGGAAATCACGGCCGAAACTGTGCTGGCACTTCTAAAGCACCCGTTGGTTCATACGGGTGCTGATCGCAATATCCACCTCTTGAACACACGCCGGCTGGAACTCTCGCTCAGGCGATACGGGCCGCCGTTTCTGTCTGGGCAGGTACTTGCCGACTGGGCGGACAATCACGGAAATCACCATTCAGGGCTGCGCAGTTGGGCGGCATGGATTGGTGCCATTATTGATGACGCCGCCGCCCTGCGCCCGGCGCATCTTGGTCCATTGCTGGACGCGCACATCAAACTTGCGCAGCGGCTATCGGCGGGGTCCACCGGCGATCAACCCGGCGAAATCTGGGACGACAATGCAGGGCGCGAAGCCAAGGCAATCTGCGACCGGCTTGCCGCTGAATCGGACGCCGGAACACTGATGGAGCTGGGCGATTATGTGTCGCTCTTTGGGGCGGTTCTGGCAGAGGGCGTTGTGCGCGACCGGGATGCAGGGCACCCCGGTATTCTGATCTGGGGCACATTGGAGGCGCGCGTAGGCGGTGCAGATTTGGTCATTCTTGGTGGCATGAACGAAGGCGTCTGGCCCGAAGCTCCAAAACCTGACCCTTGGCTAAATCGCGCGATGCGCACGCAGGCCGGGTTGCTGTTGCCCGAACGCCGGATCGGGCTGTCTGCACATGATTATCAGCAGGCAGTGGCCGGCGCAGAAGTGTGGATCAGCCGCGCGAAACGATCAGCGGACGCCGAAACAGTACCCTCACGCTGGATCAATCGCCTGACCAATCTGATGGAAGGATTACCCGCGCAGAATGGCAAGGAAGCGATCGCCGCGATGCGCGGACGCGGCGCGATCTGGATGGCGCAAGCAGTCGCCCTTGGCCGTGCCGAAAAGACCGTTGAGAAGGCAAAACGGCCTTCTCCGCGACCACCGGTTGCGAGCCGCCCGGACACATTGTCTGTTACCCAGATCAAGACACTGATCCGTGATCCATATGCCATATATGCCCGCAAGTTGCTCCGCCTCAGCAAACTTGATCCCTTGCAGCCCAGCGGCGATGCGCCGTTGCGCGGCGTGATTTATCATAAGATTCTGGAACGTTTCATCAGCGAAGGCCCAGATGCAAGCGATCCATCTGCTCTGACACGCCTATGCGCAATTGCAGCAGAAGAGCTTGAGAAGAACTGCCCCTGGCCAACGGTGCGCGTGCAATGGATGGCCCGGCTTGCACAAATCGCGCCCGGGTTTCTTGCGGCAGAGGCACATCGTCAGGCCAAGGGGCATTTGCGCAAGACCGAAGCCTGGGGGGAAATATCTGTCGGGGAAACAGGTGTGACGCTGACATGTAAAGCTGACCGCATTGACACGAACGATCAGGATCAGGCCCTGATCTACGACTATAAGACCGGCGCCGTTCCAACCGGCCCGCAGCAGGAAAAATTCGACAAGCAGCTCTTGCTTGAGGCCGCAATGGTCACGCGTGGTGCCTTTAAGGACATTGGCGCACTGACCGTTGCCGAGGCCGCGTTTCTTGGTCTCAACAAGGATCTCAAGGTTACGCCAGCGCCTTTGGACAAGATGCCCCCTGATGTGGTCTGGGAAGAATTCAAGGCGCTGCTAACCGCCTGGCAGAACCGGACCCGTGGCTATTCTGCCCGTCTTGCAATGTTTGCAAACACCGACCGCAGCGATTTTGATCACCTGTCGCGCTTCACCGAATGGGATCTTGGCGATCCTGTCGCACCGGAGGATTTGACGTGATCCGCGATGAGGCAAGCCAACGGCAGGTCACCGCAGCCGATCCGGCCGCATCCACATGGCTTTCTGCCAATGCCGGGTCAGGCAAGACCCGTGTTCTGACTGATCGCGTCGCGCGTTTGCTGCTAGAGGACGTCTCGCCACAGAATATTCTTTGCCTGACCTACACCAAGGCCGCAGCTGCCGAGATGCAGAACCGATTGTTCAAGCGTCTGGGCAGTTGGGCAATGTTGGATGACGTCAATCTGGGGCGCGCGTTGCGAGATCTCGGCGTCGAACGGAACCTTGATGGCGGGTTTCTGTCCAAGGCCCGCACACTTTTTGCCAGCGCAATTGAAACGCCGGGTGGATTGAAAATTCAAACCATCCATTCCTTCTGTGGCAACATCCTGCGACGCTTCCCATTGGAGGCAGGCGTCAGCCCGCAGTTTCGCGAAATGGAGGACCGCGCAGCGGTTCTGTTGCGCGCCGAAGTCGTTGACGAAATGGCAATGGGACAGGATCGGCCGCTTGTCGAAAACGTCATGCGCCACTTTACCGGGGCGGAGTTTGATAAATTCGTCGGCGAGATCGCCGGTGAGCGAAGCCTTTTTGCACAGCCGCGCAGCGATGCCGATATTTCCAAAGCCTTGGCGATCGAAAATGGCGTAACCCGCGACAGCCTGCTCAGCAATGTGTTCAGCCAGGATGCCGTTGAAATTTTGCGCGATCTTGCGCGAATATTGCCACTAGGCAGCAAAGCGGACAACACCGCAGCGGCAAAGCTCGCTGCCGTCAATTTGCAGTCGCCCGATCTGCACGATGTTGCCCGGCTGGAAGGCATTCTGCTTTTCGGAGATTCGGCAGCGGATCCCTACGGCCCTAAAATCGGTAAATTTCCAACCAAGGCACTGGCAGGCGCGCATCCTGAATTGGTGGATGCACTCAGCTCGGTGATGACGCTCGTTGCGGACTCGCGCCAGACGAGACTGGCTTTACAGGCATTTAAAAAGTCGCGTGCCCTTCATGATTTTGGGCATCGTTTTGTCGCGGCCTACGCTGCGCGCAAACAGGCAATGGGTTTGCTTGATTTTGATGACCTGATTGAAAAGGCGCGTGATCTGCTAACCGACCGCACGGTTGCGGATTGGGTTCTCTACCGGCTGGACGGCGGCATTGATCATGTTCTGGTCGACGAGGCACAGGACACCAGCCCAAGCCAATGGGCTGTGATCGAAAACCTCACCCGCGAATTGACCGCCGGCGACGGTGCCCGCAGCGACACACCGCGGACGATCTTTGTTGTTGGGGACAAAAAACAGTCGATCTATTCGTTTCAGGGTGCTGATCCGGCTGAATTTGACCGTATGCGCGAACAGTACCAAACCGCACTCGCTGCACCCGGACCCGGACTCCAAAGCACAGAGATGGCCCATTCGTTCCGCTCTTCCACTGCAGTTCTGCGGGTCGTTGATGCTGCTTTCGCCGATCCTGAAAAGCGCGCAGCGATCGGTCAGGACGGCTTTCACGTGGCGTTCAAGGCAGATTTGCCGGGACGCGTTGATCTTTGGCCGGTCATCGCGCCAAACGAGGCCCCCGAAGAGGATGGCAAATGGTTTGATCCGGTCGACACGGTTCACGACACTCACCACGACGTCCAACTTGCCAACCGCATTGCTTCGCAGATCAAACATATGATCGCGAATGAACAGCTACCTGTTGAGATTGACAGCACCGGCACCTACGCCCGCAGACCGATTACCGAAGGCGATTTCCTGATCCTGGTGCAGCGCAGGGGCAGCCTGTTCTCGGAAATCATTCGGGCCTGTAAAATGGCGGGATTGCAGGTCGCCGGGGCAGATCGCTTCCGGGTTGGCGCGGTGCTCGCCGTCAAGGATATCGCTGCACTGCTGAACTTCCTGGCCTTGCCGGAAGACGACTTGTCCCTCGCCGCCGCGCTACGCTCGCCGCTGTTCGGCTGGTCAGAGCAAGACCTGTTTTCGCTGGCGCACCGTAGACCGGCCAACACCTACCTTTGGGAAGCGCTACGCACCTCTGACGCACACCCCAAAACGCTGGCCATTTTGCATGACCTGCGAAAACAAGCCGATTTCATGCGTCCATTTGATCTGATAGCTCGCATCTTGACGCGACATGACGGGCGACGAAAGCTGCTGGCAAGGTTGGGCGCAGAGGCCGAAGATGGTATAGACGCCATGCTGTCACAGGCCCTGTCCTACGAAAGCATGGGCACGCCCAGCCTGACCGGTTTCCTGTCCTGGATGGAAACGGATGAGCTTGAGGTCAAACGTCAGATGGACAATCAGGGCGACCAGATCAGGGTCATGTCGGTGCATGGCTCCAAGGGGTTGGAGGCCCCGATCGTGATCCTACCGGATGCGGCTACCCGCAAGAAAGAGATCAAGAAAGACATCTTGCCAGCGGGCGATCTCGCGCTTTGGAAAACCTCAGCAAAAGATGAACCGCCGGTGATCGCTGCACTACGGTCAGAAGCGATTGATGCTCAGGAATGCGAACGCCTGCGCCTTCTCTACGTGGCGATGACCCGCGCGAAAAAATGGCTGATCGTCGCTGCGGCAGGACAACTTGCCGATGATGGGTCAAGCTGGCACGACATTGTCGCCAACGGGATGGCGCAAAGTGGCGCAGTTGATGTGCAATCCGGTCCGCTCGATATCAAACGTGTCGCCCATGCAGACTGGGGGGCCGGCGCCTTGCAAACGCCCAGCCGCGTGACCGCCGACAGTGTGCCCGCCCCGACCTTTGACGCTCTGCCGCCAGTGACCAAGGTAAATACCCGTGCACCGTCAGACCTCGGTGGCGCCAAGGCGCTGCTGGGTGAAACCACCCCTCAGGATGAAACGCTCGCGCTGGCGCAGGGCCGTGTCCTGCATTTGCTGTTGGAACATCTGCCCCATGCGCCAGATCGCCCTCTGGCCGCCCAGCGCATACTTGCGAATGCACCAGATGTCTTGCCGCGGGATCTGGCCGATCAATTGGTGGCGGACGCGATGCAAATCCTGTCCAATGACGAACTTGCCCATCTCTTCGCACCCGGAACAAAGGCTGAAGTCGGGCTGACTGCACATCTGCCAGAGATCGGCGCGCGTATTCACGGCGCGATAGATCGTCTTGTGATCGCTGAGGACTATGTCCTTGCAATTGACTATAAATCCAATCGCTTGATCCCGGATTCCGCCGAAAATGTGCCCGAAGGGTTGTTGCGGCAAATGGGGGCTTATGCCGCCGCCTTGGCGCAAATCTATCCGCGAAAACGGATCGAAACCGCAATTCTTTGGACCCGTATAGGGCAGTTGATGCCTTTGCCGACACAAATTGTTGCATCTGCTCTCACTCGCGTGACGACATCTTGACCCCTGCAACAAGGCTCCTTACGTTCCCAACCTGACCCTGACCCATTGGAGAATTTTCATGGCCACCGTAGCTGCCACCGACGCCACCTTTGACGCAGAAGTGCGCCAGTCCGATATCCCAGTAGTCGTGGATTTCTGGGCCGAATGGTGCGGCCCCTGCAAACAGATCGGCCCCGCTCTGGAAGAACTGTCGACCGAAATGGAAGGCAAGATCAAGATCGTCAAAGTGAATGTTGACGAAAACCCCAATTCCCCGGCCCAGATGGGTGTGCGCGGCATTCCCGCTCTGTTCGTTTTCAAAAACGGCGAAGTCGTTTCAAACAAGGCTGGCGCCGCACCAAAGGCCGCCATCCAGGGCTGGATCGAAGAGTCCATCTAAGCTGCCTAAATCATCAGCAAAAGGCGCCTCTCGGGGCGCCTTTTTCGGTTCAGACGGGCCAGTCGTGCCGGCGCAGGGCCTGGGTGATCTGCTCTCTTGAATCCGGTCGCCCGGCGTTGATCGACATCACTTGCAGGAACCACCACATGTAACCGGCATAGTCCGGTTTGGTCGCCACAGCCTCAAACGCCTTGTCGATTCCGTCACGCATGACCGATCCCGCGATGTGGTGAAAGTCGATCTGCCCAAACAGAACCGCCGGTTTGCAAAAGAACAACCCGGCCAGCGCCACGCTTGAATTCTGCGTCACGACGAAATCGCAGCCGATCAGACATTTTTCCATCGGTTTTGAGACGATCTCGACCCGTGGAAATTTGCCTATGACATGGGCCAGCGCCATCCGGTCAGCCGATGTATAGGTTTCATTTGGGTGCAGCGTCACCAGAATGCGATGATCTGGAAACCGCTCTGCCGTCCGCATCAGCATTTCGATCGGGCTGCAGGACTGAAACGAGCGGTGCTCGCGGATCAATCCTTGCAGCGGCACAAAGATATATTTGTCCCGCCATGCCCGGGCCGGCATCCCCTTGAACAATCGCCGCTGCCAAAAGGCGAAGAATTTGTCGGCTGCTTCGCGGTCGACCTTGTCAGGATCAAACGTCTGGGTCGCGACATCCCATTCCCACCGCCGTGCGGAGGCTTCGATCTGCCAGAACGGATAGTAATACGATCGGCGCATCGTCAGTGCCCGCGCGTGCAGCGGGTCATTCATATGAAATATCGCATACCCGGGAAGGGCACGGGAATTATTGCGCGCCGCATCGGTGTTCTTTTCGTAGTGTGGTTCAAGCCCCGCGGTGCGCAAAACGTCCGAAACGAGATTGATAAAGTTGTGGTTGCCCGCGCGCGCAGCCCGCAGCAACTTTGGTTCAAGATAAAACGTCACATCGTTGGGTCGATCCATGATCGCCACGCTAGGCGGCGGTCAGGCCACGTTCAAGACCTGCCCTTGTTTGCCGCAAATCTTGCGTCCATATAACGCGCAGCACGATATGAAAGGCAGATCATGGCTGAAGAGCAGTTTCCCGGGTGGCATGGCACCACAATTATCGGTGTCCGCAAGGGCGGTGAGGTGGTGATCGCGGGTGATGGGCAGGTCAGCCTTGGCCAGACGGTCATCAAGGGTACGGCGCGAAAGGTGCGGCGCCTGTCGCCGGGTGGGAATGACGTGATTGCCGGTTTTGCCGGCTCCACTGCTGATGCCTTCACTCTGCTTGAGCGGCTCGAAAAGAAACTCGAAGCAACACCCGGTCAGCTCGCGCGTGCATCAGTCGATTTGGCGAAGGACTGGCGCACCGACAAATACCTGCAAAAACTCGAAGCGATGCTGATCGTGTCTGATGGCAAGGACCTGTTTGTGATCACCGGCGCCGGGGATGTGTTGGAGCCCGAACATGACGTTACCGCAATCGGATCAGGTGGTAACTACGCGCTGGCCGCGGGTCGCGCCCTGATGGACAGCGATGCCAACGCCGAGACCATTGCCCGCAAGGCGATGGCGATTGCCTCGGAGATTTGTGTTTACACCAACGGAAACCTGACCGTTGAAAAAATCAGTTAACCCGCGCCACCGACAGCGGAACATTCGCCGCGCGGCACCAGACGTAGACCTCATTGTAGTCCGCACTGTCGATTCCTGCGGGCACCTGATAAGTCGATGCGCCCCGCATGTTGGTCAATTCGCCCATAAAGGTGTTGGGATCATAGACGCCGTCCTTACCCAGTCCGACAACCGGGTCGGGCGCATTATCGAGGTAGAAATCATCAAGCAGACTCACTTTGTCACCCGCAATTTCCGCTGTACCCGAAGAGGTATGCGTCGACCGGCCCTCCAGTTGACCCAGCCGCCCGTGACCCCCGGCAAAGGACTGGCCGGCAATAAGTGCAAGACCGGTTGCGATGAACGCACGTCGCTTCATGAAAACTCTCCTTATGGTTTGTTCGGGACCAGCCTAGCGGCACGATCTGCCCAGACCCATGACCCCCACGGATTTGTGATCCATGCTTGACTTAGCAGACATAAAGGCCGCAGTCAGCGCGGGCCTCATCACCGAAGCGCAGGCGGCCAGTCTGACATCCCTTGCGCACAGCCGCCGCGGCGCGCGTGAAAACCTTGCCGTGGGTGATGAACCGTTTGAACTGTTCAAGGGTTTCAATGAGATTTTCATCGTCGTTGGCCTTGGTATTCTGTCGCTGGGATGGGCGGGCATCGTAGGTGTTGCCGCGTCAAGCGAGATTACAAATCCGCAGCAGGCGTCGGTGTTGTACGGATCAATCGGCGCGGTCGCGCTTTGGGCGCTGTCAGAATATTTTGTGCGTCGACGTCGCATGGTTGCACCCGCCATCGCATTGTCCGTCTTGTTTGCCATGAATGCGGGGCTGGCGCTGACCGCCTATTTTGCACAGCCCTTCATGGTCGCGCAGGAAGATTTCGCCAGCTTGCCGCTGCCCTTTGCCATCGGAACATTTGGGTTATTTGTCTATTGGTTCCGCTTCCGGGTGCCCTTTGCAATGGCAATGATTGCCGTGGGGCTGTTCATCGTCGCGATGCTGATGGCGGCCACATCAAGCGGAACCCCGGAAAGCCCGTCAGACCTATTCCTGCTGTCGGCAGGTGGACCCTTCGCCTGGATCACACTGGCGCTGGGCATCGCTGTGTTTCTCGTAGCGATGATGTTTGACATGTCCGACCCGCACCGCGTCACACGACGCAGCGCAAATGGTTTCTGGCTGCATGTTGTCGCCGCGCCTGCGCTGGTCAATACCGTCGCCCTAACCTTGCTGGCGCGGGATAGCCAGGGCGCGAACCTCGCGCTTCTTGCGATCCTCGCGGGCTTTGCATTTGTCGCGATCATCATCGACCGGCGGTCGTTCCTGATTGCCGCGATTGGCTATATCGTCACACTTGCCGCCACGGTGATGGGCGGTGATGGCGCTGCGATGACGGTATTTGTACTGGGCCTGGTGCTTCTCTTGCTTGGTGCGTTCTGGGAACGTATCCGGGCTGTCCTCCTGCGGCTCTTGCCGGGATTCATTCCACTGCATCGCCTGCCACCCTCTACTTTCTCAAGGGAATAACATGACCGACCTTACCCCCCGCGAAATCGTGAGCGAGCTTGACCGGTTCATCATTGGCCAAAAGGACGCCAAGCGCGCCGTTGCCGTGGCCCTGCGGAACCGTTGGCGGCGCAAGCAACTGGGCGATGACCTGCGCGACGAAGTTTACCCAAAGAACATCCTGATGATCGGGCCCACCGGCGTGGGCAAGACCGAAATTTCGCGACGGCTGGCAAAACTTGCCCGCGCGCCATTCATCAAGATCGAAGCGACCAAGTTCACCGAGGTTGGCTATGTCGGGCGTGATGTGGAACAGATCATTCGTGACCTGATTGAATCCGCTATCGTCGACACCCGCGAACACATGCGTGAAGACGTGAAAGCCAACGCGCGCGAAGCCGCAGAAGAGCGTGTTATCTCAGCCGTAGCCGGGACCGATGCCCGCGACAACACCCGCGACATGTTCCGCCGCAAGCTCAAGGCCGGCGAGCTTGACGATACGATGATTGAACTTGAGCTGGCCGATACTTCAAACCCGCTCGGCGGGTTCGAGATCCCTGGCCAACCCGGTGGCGGTATGGGCGGAATGATGAATATTGGCGAGCTTTTTGGAAAAATGGGGGGGCGTACCGTCAAAAAGCGGATGACCGTGGCGCAAAGCTATGACGCCTTGATCGCGGACGAGGCCGACAAGCTGCTGGATGATGAAACCGTCACCAAGGCCGCGCTTGAAGCGGTTGAGCAGAACGGCATCGTGTTCCTGGATGAGATCGACAAGGTCTGCGCCCGCGCCGATGCGCGGGGTGCGGATGTTTCGCGCGAGGGTGTGCAGCGCGATTTGCTGCCGTTGATCGAAGGGACAACCGTCAGCACCAAACACGGCCCGATCAAGACAGACCATATCCTGTTTATTGCCTCAGGCGCGTTTCACGTCGCCAAACCATCCGACTTGTTACCGGAACTGCAGGGCCGTCTGCCAATCCGGGTTGAGCTGCGCGCGCTGACAGAAGACGACTTTGTGCGCATTCTGACCGAAACGGATAACGCGCTGACCCTGCAGTATTCTGCCCTCATGGCCACGGAAGAGGTCACCGTGACTTTTGCCAAAGACGGGATCGCAGCACTTGCCAAGATCGCGGCAGAGGTCAACGAAAGCGTTGAAAACATTGGTGCACGGCGTCTTTACACAGTGATTGAACGGGTCTTCGAAGACCTGTCATTCAACGCCCCGGATAAGGCGGGCGAAAACATCACAATTGACGCCGGCTTTGTCGAGGAGCACTTGGGCGAGCTCGCCCGCAGCACGGATGTCAGCCGCTACGTGCTTTGACGTTCGTTGCTCGCCGTACAGGTGGCCAAATGCGGTAGGGATTGCGTTGCGACGTGCACTCTAACGGGTTTCGCCGGTGTTCGCACCGCACCTCGGTCATAAAAGTCACACCAAAACACCCGTACCAGATTGCGCTGGCGCGGCAGGCGTGATCTGCCTTGCGCAGCGCAGGTGCGGCCGATCGGTGGTGCCTGCCCCATATTGGGCTTCATCATGCAGAGTTACCTGCGGTTTCTCGTTCACAACTGGTCATTCCTCGCCGCGGGCATCCTGCTCAGCCTGTCGTCCTCTTATGGGCAGACTTTTTTTATCTCGATCTTTGCGTCACAGATCATGGACGGATTTGCCCTGACCGACGGCGGCTGGGGAACCGCCTATACCATCGCAACAACCGCATCCGCAGTTGTGATGATCTGGGCAGGGGGACTAACGGATGCGTTTCGTGTGCGGGCATTGGCCGTCTGGGTCATGCTCGCGCTCGCACTTGCCTGCCTGATGATGACGCAGGCGCCGGGCCTGTGGTGGTTGATCCTGACCGTATTCCTTTTGCGGCTGACCGGTCAGGGCATGATGAGCCACCTCGCAGTTGTTTCAATGGCGCGTTGGTTTGTGGCCAACCGGGGCAAGGCCCTATCAGTCGCCTCTATTGGATTTTCCATCGGCACGGCCTTTCTGCCGATCATTTTTGCGTCGCTCCTCGTTTATTACGATTGGCGCTGGTTATGGGTCGCGTCGGCGGTGATCATCCTGCTGACGATCCCGCTGATCTCGACCCTGCTGCGACAGGAACGCACGCCACAGGCCATAGCGAAAGAAGCGCAGGCCACTGGCATGGACGATCGCCACTGGACCCGCGCCGAAGTCCTGCGACATCCGGTGTTCTGGCTGATGGTTCCGGCCCTGCTTGGTCCACCGGCCTGGGGAACGGCACTTTGGTTTCAGCAGGTGCATCTGGCCGAGGTCAAAGACTGGAGCCACGTTGCCTTTGTCGCGCTGTTTCCACTGTCGACTGCGGTCACGGTGGTTACAACCTTTGCCTGTGGCTGGGCAATTGACCGGTTTGGGTCAGCCCGCATACTACCCTTTTACATGCTGCCGTTTGCCGTCACATTTGTCCTGCTTTTTCAGGCCGGCACCATTGGCGCGGCGGCCTTTGCGTTGGCGATCTTTGGCATTGGGCAGGGATTGCAATCAACTTTGGCCAGCGCGTTCTGGGCCGAGTTCTTTGGCACGCGTAATCTCGGTGCCATCAAGGCTGCGGCGGGGGCGATCATGGTCTTTGGCTCAGCGATCGGGCCCGGGATCAGCGGCTGGCTGATCGACGCCGGGTTGACGTTTCCTGATCAGATGCCCGGGATCACTCTGTATTTCCTGTTTGCCGCCGTGTGTTGCACAATTTGCGCTGGCGTTGTCAGGCGCAAGTTAGCGGGTGCGTCTTAGATAGACGTAGAATGCCCCGTCGCCACCGTGTCGCAGATGCGCGGGTCGGACCTCCATCACCGCTTGCTTGAGCGGTGACAGGCGCAGCCATTGCGGCACATAGTGGCGCAAGACACCCTTAGGTCCATGTGGGTCCTTTTGCTTGCCCTTTCCGGTGATGACCAGAACCAGCCGTTTCCCAACCGCCTGTGAGCCCAGGACAAAGGCCAGCAATTCCGGGTGCGCCTCGTCCAGTGTCATACCGTGCAGGTCGATACGCGCCTCGGGTTTCAGCTTGCCCTTGGTCATCTTGCCAAACGCCTTGGCATCCATCTGTGGCGGCGCCTTGTTCAGCATCGGGCCAGCAGGCAGGGCCTGTGCCTTTTCACCAACCTTGAACAAAGGCGGCTTTTTTGCAGGCTTCACCGGGGTCGGATCTGGCAGCGCCTCGGGAAGGGGCTGCGTCGGGTGCATGGGTTCTATCCGCTTGGCGACCTGATCCCAAACCGCACGATCCTCGGGTGACAGATGCCGGGGTCGCCTCATCCCTGGGACTCTGCCACCTTGGCCAATGCATATTCCACGGGCATCAGAACAACCATGCGGCCACCGTCCTTGATATTCCCCGCTTGCCGTCCCGCCTCTGCGCCGGTACCAAAAAAGATGTCCGCCCGCTGTGCCCCCTTGATCGCTGACCCTGTGTCCTGTGCCACCATCAGGCGGTTCATCGGCACATCCCCATCCTTTTCGATCCAGACAGGTGCGCCAAGCAGGGTCACGCTGGGATCAACCGCAATGGATCGCAGGTCCGTGATCGATCGGTTCATCGCGCCCAGGGGGCCGCGCTCTGCCGGGACCTCGTTGACCTCGCGGAAAAACACGTAGGAATCGTTCTGCCACAGCAGCGATTGTCCGTCTTCGGGGTTATTCCTGACCCAGTCGCGGATCGCATCCGCCGAAACCTCATGAGCCTCAAAATGCCCCTGCGACACCAGCATCGCCCCGACCGAGGTATAATCCCGCCCGTTCTTTCCGGCATAACCAACGCGGATCACACGCCCGTTGGGCAGGCGAATGCGCCCGGACCCCTGCACCTGCAGGAAAAACAGATCCACGGGGTCTTCCAACCAGGCGATTTCAAGCCCCTGCCCCGCAAGCGGTTCATCTTCTTGGATCTCGCGCCGCGTCAGATATGGCTGGCCTTCAACGTGGTCGGTTGGCAAGCGATAGATCGGATGGGAAAAACGGTCAGACCGGCCAATGTCGCCCGCAATCTCGGGCTCGTAATACCCGGTGAACAACATTGGTTCGCCATCTTCGATCAGAACCGGCTGAAAGAAGGTTTCAAAGAAATCGCGCGCCGCAGGGCGATCCTTCGCAAAGGCGCATAACGACCGCCATTCCGACCGCATGATGTCGCCGCAGGTTTCGGCGAAAACCGCAAGCGCCGCGTCATGATCATCCGCGGCCCATCCCTCCAGGTCGTCAAAACTCAGGATCGTATAGGTTGGATCAGCCACTGCAGTCCCCGCAAACGCGCACCAAAGGGCGGCGGCCCGGATCATGCGTCGGTGGCAACAAGCCGCCAGTTCGGATCATCCGTGCCCATGACGCGGGCAAAGGTCCAGACGTCTTTCTGGCGCTTGATTTCGGTGTCATTGCCTTCAATCACATCGCCGCCCTTGTCGCGCACCTGATAGGTCATCTCACCGGTGAACCGCACCGTCAGCTCCGCTTCGTTGGTACGCTTGTCAAATGTCGCATCATTCAGGCCAAGATCAGAGATCCCGACAAACTGCGCCTCAACGGTCAATCCTGCGGATTCGCGCTGGTCAACAACCTCGCTGAACGCTTCAAAGACGTCTTCTGAAATAAACGGCGTCACGCTGGCCAGATCGCCGCGTTCAAATGCCATCAGGATCAATTCATAAGCACCGCGCGCGCCGCCAAGAAACTCCGTGACGCTGAAACCGGGGTCAACGCGCTTCATCTCGGCCAGTGCCTTCGCGGTGTCGGATCCTTCTGCCGCGTGATCCGTTATATCGTGATCAACGCCACCTTCGATCACCTCGAAACCCCGCCGATCAACGGCACGGCTGGATTCTTTCGGCACGGGCGGCTTTTCAAATCCTTCCCGCGTACCAAGGACAGAGCGCAGCTTGACGATCAGAAAAATCGCGATCCCGGCAAGTGCCAAAAGCTCTAATAATGGTGCGTTCATCGTGTCCTCTTTCTTCTGCGGCATGGAATCCCGCATGGTCCATCCTTATGTAGGGTGGCGAAGGGGCCAAGTCCACTGTCCTGGCCCAGTTGAAACCCGAAGGATATCCCATGCCGCTTTTGGCTTTGTTTATTGCTGTCCCATTGATCGAGATAGCCTTGTTTATTCAAGTCGGCGGCGCAATTGGCCTTTGGCCAACGCTCGCAATTGTGATCGTCACCGCGATCCTTGGGTCCTGGCTTGTCCGGCAACAAGGGGCCCGCGAGCTGGCACAGCTGCGCAGCAGTTTTTCGGAACTGCGCGATCCGACTGAACCGCTCGCCAATGGTGCGATGATCCTGTTTTCCGGCGCTCTGCTGCTGACGCCTGGGTTCTTTACCGACATTGTCGGCTTTGCACTGCTGATCCCGCCTGTGCGCGCAGCAGTATTCCGATATCTTAAGTCAAGGATCAAAGTCGCGCAGTTTCAGATGGGTCCACAACCGACCCAGCAGAAACCAGGACCGTCGGACAGGGTTATCGACGGTGAATTTGAAGAGATTGATCCGTCTCAAAAGCCGACACACGAACCATCGGGCTGGACGCGGCATTAGGATTGAGGGTTGGTCCTTGTCCTGATAAGACCGCCGCAACTTAGCATGACGGAGAGATTTTATGGCCGATGAAGACGCCAAGCAACCAGCGGCCGCAGCCGCTGACCCAACACAGATGAAGAACAAGGTTCTTGCGCAATATGTGCGGGACATGTCCTTTGAAAATATTCTGGCCCAAAAAGGCGTTGGCGGTGACACGCAGCCAGAAATTCAGGTGCAAGTGAATCTGGATGCCCGCAAGCGTGGCGAAAATCAATACGAGATCATCACCAAGTTGAACATCACCTCCAAAACCAAGGAAAAGGGCGACCCGCTTTTCCTGTTGGAAATTGAATACGCAGGTATTTTCCAGATCGAAGGTGTCCCGGAAGAACAGCTGCACCCCTATCTGCTGATCGAATGTCCGCGGATGACATTCCCATATCTGCGCCGGATCGTGTCAGACATCACACGCGACGGTGGCTTCCCGCCACTGAACCTTGAGCAGATTGATTTTCTGTCCCTTTACCGGGCAGAGCTTGCGCGCCGCGCAGAAAACAAGCCGGTTAATTAAACCGCTTCCAGATTGCGCCGTCGCCCAGCGCCTCAACAAAGGCCGTATGGGCGGCGGCTTCTTCTTCGCTGACTCGGGCCGGCAATTCCTGCGGACGGGGGCCGGCACGCCAATCATCTTCCTGCTGGTCTCCGGTGTTGGTTTTTGCCGTTGCGGACAAGGCAAAATCAGGCTGCCGCCCGCCGATCAGCTCCAGATAGACCTCAGCCAGGATTTCGCTATCCAGCAGTGCGCCGTGCAGTGTTCGGCTTGAGTTGTCGATCCCAAAGCGACGACAAAGTGCGTCCAATGACGCTGGTGAACCGGGAAACCGCCGCCGTGCGATGGCCAGCGTATCCAATGCCTGATCCATCGGCAAAAGCGGGCGGTCACACCAGCCCAGCTCGGCATTCAGGAACTTCATGTCAAACGCCGCATTGTGAATAACCAGCTTGGCGTCGCCCACAAAGTCGACAAATGCCTGTGCGATATCCTTGAACACCGGTTTGTCGGCCAAAAACTCGTCACCAAGACCATGCACGGCAAAGGCTTCTTCCGGCATTGACCGTTGCGGGTTGATATACTGATGATACGTGCGCCCCGTCGGGACATGCCCCATCAGCTCAACGGCACCGATTTCAACAATCCGATCGCCCTCGCCCGGCTCAAACCCGGTTGTCTCTGTATCCAGCACGATTTCACGCATTTGGACGGCTCCTGATACCTGCCACAATGTTTTGCACCGCGGCACTGGCCCCGTCCAGCGTTTCGGTAATGATCAGGTAATCCGCGCGGGCGCGCTTTTCTGCATCCGGCATCTGGCGCGACAGGATCAGCGCCAGCGTCTCCTCGTCCATGCCGGGACGCGCCAGTACCCGTTCACGCTGCAGGGCTTCCGGCACACTGACCACGGCAACAGCGTCCAACCAGTCATCTGCACCGGTTTCAAACAGCAATGGGATATCGAACAAGAGGATATCCGCCGTCTGATCTGAAATAAACGCGGCGCGATCAGCCTGTACCAAGGGGTGCACCACGGCCTCGATCCGGGGCAGCGCCTCCGCATCTTGTGCAATGATCTGCTTTAGCGCGCTGCGATCCACCGCGTTGTCCTTGATTGCCGCGGGGAAGATCGCGCGCAGGGGTGCAATCGCAGCACCCTGCGGCAGATACAACCGGTGAACCGCGGCATCCGCATCCCAGACCGGCACGCCATATTCGGCAAACATCGCCGCGGTCGTGGACTTCCCCATCCCAATCGAGCCGGTCAGGCCAAGCAGAAAGCTCATCCCAGAACTGCCTTGCGCAGTGCGTCGTCGACTTCTGGGCGCAAACCAAACCACCGTTCAAATCCTGGAACCGCCTGATGAAGCAACATCCCGAGACCATCAACAACGGTGCAGCCCATTGCCTCAGCCTGGGCGAGGAACTGCGTGCGAAGCGGGCTATAGACAATATCCGTCACCACCGCATCTGGGCGCAATCCGTCAAGCGGCACGCGCAATTCCGGCTGACCGGTCATCCCAAGCGAAGTGGTGTTCACAACTGTCGTTGCGTCTTCAAGCATGTTGCCCGCTTGTACCCAATCCACCACATTGATGCGGGTGCCAAATTCGGCGCGAAGTGCCTCTGCCTTGGGCCGTGTCCGGTTTGATAGCAGAATTTCAGGCACACCCGCATCTGCCAGGGCCACGATAATGGCGCGCGCGGCCCCGCCTGCCCCCAAAACTGCTGCCGGACCTGATTTTGGATTCCAATGCGGTGCGCCCTGTTTCAAATTGGCGATGAAGCCATATCCATCTGTATTATCGGCATAAATCTTCCCATCTTCGCGAAAGATCAGGGTGTTGGCCGCCCCAATCAGAATCGCCCGATCGGTCAGCTGGTCCGCAATCTGCAAGGTCGATGTCTTGTGCGGGATCGTCACATTCGCGCCAACGAAACCCATTTTCGGCAGGGCCCGAATGACTTGTTCCAAATCCTGATCGGTTACATGAAGCGGTAGGTATTGGCCGCGAATACCATAGCGGCGCAGCCAGTGGCCATGCACTTTCGGCGATTTTGAATGGCCAATCGGATTTCCGATAACGCCGGCGAGGGGGGGTGGTTTGATCATCCGTCAATTGTCCCGCGCAAGGTAAGATATGACAAGAGCTCTAACAGGGGCAGTCCCAAAACATGAAAATAGTCGCCCTCGATCCGATGGAACAGCCGGGCGCCTTCGGCTTCAAGCTGATAGCCGCCGACGCAATGCTGGATCTCTGACCAGTTGCGATCAACATAGCCTTTCAGATAGGCATCGCTGGCGTCGCGCATGTGCAACCGGGCCACGCCGACATGACGCCACAGCGGTTTGCCCTCTCCAAAGATCACGGCCGCGGACAACAGTTGATGCGCCCGGCCCCGCATGAACTGAAGTTGCGCCAACAATTCTTCCTTGCTCTCCGCTTTGCCCAATGTGGTGTGATCAAGGGCAAGAACCTGGTCACAACCGATGACCAGCGCCTCGGGGTGCTTTGCCGCCACCCGCAGGGCTTTCATTTCGGCAAGCGCATCTGCAATATCGCGGGGCGAAGCAGATTCTGAAATCAGCGATTTGCGGATCATGACCTCGTCAACGCGGGCCACTTCAACGCGGAACGGCACCTTTGCATTCCGCAGTAATTCGGCGCGGATGGCAGAGCCAGAGGCGAGAATGATCTGTGCAGTCATGTGGATAACCGTTGGATAAACTGATGAGCGATCAGGTGACGGTGTGGGACTTCTGCCCGGACAATGCAAGTGACCGGATTTCCGGTCATGTTCAGGGAAAAGATGAACAGGTTATTAACGGTGGAGAAGGATAAGTGATGATGTGCAGAAGTCTGGGGTCGATGAAGAGTCAAGTGGTGTGCAGAGAGAATTTCGCCGGCAATAACTACCTTATATCTCTGTTTTTATTGCGATTTTTCAATTCCATGACAAATGGGACATCATGTTTTGAATACCAATGCCTTGGGGATAACTCTGCGGATGAAAATTTGATCCCCAGATTCGCGCCTCTCTAAAACATCATCATCTTTTCTTTCTATCTATATTTATTAAATAGAACTGAACTTCAGGCGGGAAAACGCAATGACATGGCTTGTGCCTTACTATGACTGGATCAAAGCACTTCACGTGATTGCGGTCATCTCTTGGATGGCGGGCATGTTTTATCTGCCAAGATTGTTTGTCTATCACGCTGAACGCGCTGCGCCCGGATCAGAGTTGGATAAGACATTTCAGGTGATGGAATACAAACTACTGCGGGTGATCATCAATCCGGCAATGATGGTTGCCTGGATCTGCGGCGGACTTCTGATTGCCATGGGCGGGCTGGATTTTGGGGCTGTATGGGGCTGGGCAAAGCTGATCGCGGTTATTCTGATGTCAGCCATGCATGGGTGGCTTTCAGCGCGGCGCAAGGATTTTGCGGCCGGCAAGAACACACGCAGCGGCCGCACCTATCGGCTGATGAACGAAGTCCCCACCGTCCTGATGCTGGTGATCGTTGTCGCGGTGATCGTTCGCCCGTTTTAAGCATACGTTGACTCCTGTCAGGAGGACGCATATGTCTGTGCCGCTGCCCGTCCGGGCATAAAGCGATTTCCAATTGAAACTTACCTGCGTAGCTGACACCCGGCTGCCTGCTGGAATTTGACATGTCCCAACACCGTCTGAACCTCGCCGACTTGAAAGCGCAAAGCCCAAAGGACCTTTTGTCCCAGGCTGAAGAGCTTGAGATTGAAAACGCATCAACCATGCGCAAGGGTGACATGATGTTCGCGATCCTGCGCGAACGCGCGGACGACGAGTGGTTGATCGGTGGCGATGGGGTGCTTGAAGTGTTGCAGGACGGTTTCGGCTTCCTGCGCTCTCCCGAGGCAAACTACCTGCCCGGTCCTGACGATATTTACGTATCACCCGATATGATCCGCCAGCATTCGCTGCGGACCGGCGATACTGTCGAGGGTCTGATCAAGGAACCCAATGATAACGAACGCTATTTTGCGCTGGACACTGTTGAAAAAATCAACTTCGAAGACCCCGAACGGGCCAAGCACAAGGTTGCGTTTGACAACCTGACGCCGCTTTACCCCGATGAGCGGCTGAAGATGGAAGTTGACGATGAGAACCAGAAAAAGGACCGCTCTGCCCGGATCATTGATCTCGTCTCCCCGATTGGTAAGGGCCAGCGCTCGCTGATCGTCGCCCCACCCCGGACAGGTAAAACGGTGCTGCTGCAAAACATCGCCAACTCGATCGAGAAGAACCACCCGGAATGCTATCTGATCGTTCTGCTGATTGACGAACGCCCCGAAGAAGTCACCGACATGCAGCGGTCCGTGAAGGGTGAGGTTGTGTCCTCGACCTTTGATGAACCTGCCACCCGTCACGTTGCGGTGTCCGAAATGGTAATCGAAAAGGCCAAGCGATTGGTTGAACATAAGCGGGACGTTGTCATCCTTCTGGATTCGATCACCCGTCTGGGCCGCGCCTTCAACACCACTGTGCCGTCCTCGGGCAAGGTGTTGACTGGCGGTGTCGATGCCAATGCGCTGCAGCGGCCAAAACGGTTCTTTGGTGCAGCACGGAATATCGAAGAGGGTGGCTCGCTAACAATCATCGCCACGGCGCTGATTGATACCGGCAGCCGCATGGACGAAGTAATCTTTGAAGAATTCAAAGGCACCGGCAACTCTGAAATCGTGCTGGATCGGAAAGTCGCCGATAAGCGCGTCTTCCCGGCGATGGACATCCTGAAGTCAGGAACCCGAAAAGAAGAGCTGCTGGTTGAAAAGAACGATCTGGCCAAAACCTATGTCTTGCGGCGTATCCTGAACCCAATGGGCACCACGGATGCGATTGAATTCCTGCTGGGCAAGTTGAAACAAACCAAGACCAATGCGGATTTCTTCGATTCCATGAACACCTGATAAGGCGGGCCATTAGGATGGACACGATCTTTGCCTTGGCGACGGCCCCGGGGCGGGCTGGTGTTGCGATTGTCCGAATTTCAGGGCCAGAGGCCGCAGAGGTGGCCAAACGCCTTGTGACCTCACTGCCAGCTGTTCGTGGGCTTCGCAAAATTCGGGATATGGCCGGCGAAATTCTGGACGAAGCGTTGGTGCTGCAATTTGCGGACAATCATAGCTTTTCCGGAGAACCGGTGGTCGAGTTTCATCTTCACGGCAGCCCAGCCATCGCAAAATCGGTTCAGAACGCAGTGTCCCAGGCCGGGGCGCGGATCGCCGAGGCGGGCGAATTTACACGACGCGCGTTGGACAACGGCAAACTTGATTTGGCCCAGGTTGAAGGGCTCGCTGACCTGATCGACGCGGAAACAGAAGAGCAGCGCAAACAGGCGATGCGGGTTTTTGCCGGCGGTCTTGGGGATCTTGCAGAATGCTGGCGCAAGGATCTGATCCGTGCCGCCGCACTGATTGAGGCGACAATCGACTTTGCCGATGAAGAGGTACCCGTTGACGTCACGCCAGAGGTTGGCGAGCTGCTGTGTAATGTGCAGGCGCAAATGGAACAGCAGATCGCGGGGGTTTCGGCGGCGGAAAGGATCCGCGAAGGCTTTGAAGTTGCGATTGTCGGACCACCCAATATTGGCAAGTCCACACTGCTGAACCGGCTGGCCGGTCGGGATGCCGCGATCACCTCTGAAATTGCGGGAACAACGCGCGATGTGATTGAGGTGCGGATGGATATCGGTGGTATGCCCGTCACCCTGCTCGACACCGCAGGGATTAGACAAGCTGTTGATAAAATTGAAGTAATCGGAATTGAACGTGCCCTGTCACGCGCAAGAGACGCCGATCTTCGCTTATTTCTCATCGGGGATGGTGACAAACCTGCCCTGGACCCTTTGCCGGGTGATATCATCGCTTTTGGCAAGGGCGATACATTTCGCGGGCCCGATCTCGCAGTGTCGGGAAAGACCGGGAAAGGGATTGATCAGATTATCGCAATGCTGAACGACGAATTGTCTGGTCGCGTTGGTGGCGTGGGTGTTGCCATCCGGGATCGTCATCGTATCGCGATGAAATCAGCAACCGGGGCCATCGGGATCGCCCTTGATGGCTTGGCGGTGGGCACAGCTGCGGACTTGCTGGCCGAAGATATCCGGGCTGCAACGCGCGCGGTTGACATGATCGTAGGACGCGTCGATGTAGAAGACCTCTTAAGCGAGATTTTCGCAAGTTTTTGCATCGGCAAATAGGATTGTTTCACGTGAAACACTTTGACGTAGTGATCGTTGGCGGAGGCCACGCAGGGTCAGAGGCCGCCTGGGCTGCCGCCAACATGGGCGCTAAGACCGCACTGGTGACCTTGCGCCGCGATACCATTGGCGTGATGTCGTGCAATCCGGCGATTGGCGGGCTTGGTAAGGGGCATCTTGTCCGCGAGATTGATGCGCTTGGCGGGATCATGGGTCTGGCGGCCGATCACGCAGGCATTCAGTTTCGCTTGCTGAACCGCACCAAAGGGCCTGCTGTGCAAGGTCCGCGTGCCCAATCTGATCGGGTTCTTTATCGCGGTTACATGCAAAACGCTTTGGGCAAGTGCGAAAACCTCAGCATCATCGAAGCCGAAGCAAGCGACCTGACCGTCGAAAGCGGAGAGATTGCCGGCCTGCAATTGGCTGATGGCAGCGAGATCAGGACGCGTTGTGTTGTCCTGACCACCGGTACGTTTCTGCGTGGGGTTATTCATGTTGGCGATGTCTCCCGCCCGGGTGGCCGTATCGGCGACAAGGCTTCAGTGGCCATGGCTGAGCGTTTGGACAGTTTCGGTTTGCCGCTTGGGCGTTTGAAAACAGGAACACCGCCACGTTTGAACGGCAAAACGATCAATTGGGACAATCTTGAAAGCCAGCCCGGTGACGTTGAACCGGCCATGTTTTCCTTTTTGTCGGATGCTCCAACCGCGCGGCAAATTTCCTGTGGTATTACCCATACCAACACGCAAACTCATGATATCATTCGCCAAAATTTGGCACGATCCGCCATGTATGGTGGGCATATTGATGGGGTAGGTCCGCGATATTGCCCCTCTATCGAGGATAAGGTCGTGCGGTTTGCGGACAAGGAATCCCACCAGATCTTTTTGGAACCCGAGGGGCTGACGACGCACACGATCTATCCCAATGGTATTTCCACTTCCCTGCCCGAGGATGTCCAGATTGATTACGTCCGCTCGATCGCGGGGCTTGAAAACGTTGAGATCGAACAGATTGGCTATGCAATCGAATATGATTACGTTGATCCCCGTGCATTGCGTTTGTCGTTGGAGCTCAAGGCTTGCCCTGGGCTTTTTCTCGCCGGGCAGATCAATGGAACGACGGGCTATGAAGAGGCCGCCGCGCAAGGCTTGGTAGCGGCTGTCAATGCAGTCGCGCGGTCACGCGATACCGATCCGGTGAGTTTTAGCAGACGGGAATCGTACATAGGGGTGATGATTGATGACCTCACCAGTCGGGGCGTCGCTGAACCCTACCGGATGTTTACATCAAGGGCAGAGTTTCGGCTGCTCCTGCGCGCGGATAATGCCGACCAAAGGCTCACGAAACGGGGCCGGGATCTGGGACTCGTCAAAGACCAGCGGTGGGAAAAGTTCCTGAATAAAATGAAAGCGGTAGACCGATCACGCGCTGAGTTGGATGCTGTCCAGCTGACAGCCCGCGAAATTGCAGGGACCGGCGCGAACCTCAACGCAGATGGACCAAAACGCTCTGCGCTTGAGGCATTGACCTTGTCGGACTTTGGGTTTGATGCGCTCCGTGATTTGCGCCCAAATCTTGAGATCCCAGCGCCTGCAATTGCCCAGCAGATCAAAAATGACGCTCTTTACGAAAACTACATCAGGCGCCAGGAAAAGGATATCGCCGCGCTTGCCAAGGATGAGGCGATCAAGATCCCACAGAGCACCAATTTTAATGAAATTGGCGGTCTTTCAGCGGAACTTGCGCAAAAACTCTCGGCAGCAGCGCCGGAAACCGTCGCACAAGCGCGTCGCATAGACGGCATGACGCCAGCCGGGATGTTGGTTCTAGTTGGCCATCTCAACCGGCAACCGGGAAAGAAGACGGGCTAATGCATCACCTGATTGGTGGTCTGAATGTTTCACGTGAAACAATGGACCGATTGACCCATTTTGAGGCCCTGACGCAAAAATGGACGCGCACAATTAACCTCGTGTCCCGGGATTCACAGGCAGACATTTGGTCGCGCCATATACTTGATTCGGCGCAACTCTTTGATCTGGGGCATAATTTCAAGGGCAAATGGCTGGATATTGGCAGCGGCGGGGGCTTTCCCGGCGTCGTTGCCGCCATCCTGCTCGCAGATCAGGACGCAGATTGCACAATAACCCTTCTTGAAAGCGATCAGCGCAAAGCGGCCTTTTTGCGCACCGCCATTCGTGAATGTGGCGTCGCCGGGGAAATATTAACCGGACGAATCGAATCCGCACCGCAAGCCCACGCGGATACCCTCACAGCTCGGGCCCTGGCGCCCGTCGCAGACCTTTTGGCCCACGCCGAGCGGCATTTGACGGAAAATGGCATTGCGCTCTTCCACAAAGGTCGAAACTATGAGGAAGAGGTCGCCGCCGCGCGTGAAAACTGGCACTTTGATCTTGTCGCACACCAAAGCCAAACAGCCGTTGACGCGCGGATCATCGAACTGAGGAATATAAGACGTGCCATCGCCTGACAGTTTGAAACGCGCAAAGATCATGTCCATTGCCAACCAAAAAGGCGGCGTTGGCAAAACAACAACAACGATAAACCTTGCCGCCGCATTGGCTGAAACGGGTTCTCGGGTGTTGCTGATCGACCTTGATCCGCAGGGAAATGCGTCAACTGGCCTGGGGATCGACCACAAAAAACGACAGGTCACCACCTATGACCTGCTTGTCGGTGATGCGACACCCGGCGACGCCATCCAAGTGACTGACATCGAAAATCTGTTGGTTATTCCGGCCACAACCGATCTCAGCTCTGCTGATATTGAGCTGATTTCGAACGAAAAACGTAGTTTTCTGCTGCATGATGCGCTGCGGCAATTGTCGATGGATAGCTATCAGCTAGACTACATCTTGATAGATTGTCCGCCCAGCCTCAACATCTTGACCGTAAATGCCATGGTCGCGTCGGATTCGGTGATTGTTCCACTGCAGTCAGAATTCTTTGCCCTCGAAGGATTGTCGCAACTCATGCTGACCATCCGTGAGGTGCGCCAAAGTGCGAACAAGAACCTGCGCATCGAAGGGATCGTGTTAACCATGTACGACCGCCGCAACAACCTGTCACAACAGGTCGAAACGGACGCGCGCGAAAATCTCGGCGGGTTGGTCTTTGACACGTTGATTCCGCGCAATGTCCGGTTAAGCGAGGCTCCGTCCTTTGCCATGCCGGTATTGTCCTACGATACAAACTCATCAGGCGCAGAGGCTTATCGCAATCTGGCTGCGGAAATTCGGAAAAAAGAACGTAAACCACTGCGAAAGGTCAGCTAGATGGCAAAACCGACTTCAAAACCGCGTGGCTTGGGGCGCGGATTGTCGGCCCTGATGGCCGATGTCCAGCCAGAGGCTGAAACAGCGATGCCACAGCGTCCGGATATGACGGTGCCGGTTGATCAGATTCGGCCAAATCCAGACCAGCCCCGACGCACGTTCGAAGATGCGGCGCTATCCGAATTGGCCGCGTCAATCCGCGAAAAAGGCGTCATCCAACCGCTGATCGTGCGCAAAGATCCAAACGACAGTAGCCTCTACGAGATCGTTGCCGGCGAACGCAGATGGCGCGCGGCACAATTGGCAAAGTTGCATGAACTCCCTGTAATCGTTCGAGAATTTAACGATACGGAAGTTCTTGAAATCGCGATTATCGAAAATATCCAACGCGCTGAGCTGAATCCGGTAGACGAGGCCGCCGGCTATCGCCAACTCATGGATCGCTTTGGTCATACACAAGACCAGATGGCGCAGGCACTCGGCAAAAGCCGCAGTCACATTGCAAACCTGCTCCGTCTGTTGAACCTGCCAAAGGACGTCTTGAACTGGCTTGTCGATGGTAAACTGTCTGCCGGTCACGCCCGCGCGCTTGTGGGTCATGACGACGCCGTCGCTTTGGCGCAGCAGATCATTCAGAAAGGCCTGTCCGTTCGCGAGACTGAAAAACTTGTCAAAAAGGGGCTCAACACGGGCAACCCCAGCCGTGGCCGCAGCGCAGGAGGTGAGGCCAAGGACGCGGACACTTTGCAAATTGAACGCGAATTGTCTGCGCAGCTGCGCATGAAGGTCAACATTGAACATAAACCCGGCCAGGACGGCGGCAAACTGTCGATCAGCTACAAGTCTCTGGAACAGCTGGACGACCTGCTCAGCGCGCTTTCCGGGACTTAGTCCGCCAGTATGCCCCGCAGAACGCCATTCAGAACCGGGCGGAATTGCGGTGCGACTCTGACTTGCCCACCTGCCCGTTCCAATTGACCCTCTTTCACTAAGGCATTGATATTATTATAGATTGCCTCTGATACCCCAAAGCTTTCCATTCGGCGCTCCGAAAATCCTTCCGCCACTCGCAGTCCCATCAATAGAAACTCAGTTATCCGGTCGGACTGGGTCAACGCTTCCCGCGGGGCCTCGCCGGACCCTGTCATTTCGACCTGCCGCAACCATTGCGTTGGCCCCAATGGTGTTGATGTTGCCCAGCGGGTCCCACCATGCGTGATCCGACCATGTGCGCCAGGGCCAATACCGACATAATCGCCTGATTGCCAATAGATCAGGTTGTGGCGGCTTTCCTGGCCACCGGCAGCATGATTTGATACCTCATAAGCCGGGAATCCAGCGGCATCGCAAATCTCTTGTGTGGCCTCAAACATGTCCGCTGCGGTATCGTCGTCTGGAAGATTTCGCAACCGCCCTGCCGCAAGCCGATCGCCGAATGCTGTACCTTCCTCAATGGTCAGTTGATACAGAGAAATATGGTCTATCGCAGAGGATAGAGCCTTTCTAAGCTCGGCACTCCAATCCGAAAGCGTTTGACCCTGTCGCGCATAAATCAAGTCAAACGACACCCGTTCAAACGCATGCCGGGCCACGTCAAAGGCACGCATGGCCTCATCTGCTGAATGTAACCGACCCAGGGCCTTGAGGTCGGCATCATTCAGCGCCTGAATACCCATGGACACGCGATTGACCCCCGCGTCGCGGTAGCCTGCAAATCGACCCGCCTCAACGGAAGTTGGGTTCGCCTCCAAGGTGATTTCGCAATCATTGGCGACGGTCCATGTCTCGCGCACGCAGTCCAGGATGCCTCCGACCAACGTCGGATCCATCATACTTGGCGTGCCGCCACCAAAAAACACGGACCGCAGCACCCTGCCCGGGGTTTCCTGCCCTAACCTCTTGATTTCGCATAGGTATGCGGCCTGCCAACGGGATTGGTCAATGGTATCAGCGACATGAGAGTTGAAGTCGCAGTATGGACATTTGGCCTGACAAAACGGCCAATGCAGGTACAGCCCAAACCCCGCTGATTGCCAGTCTTCAAGCAAAACAGCCCTTCACCAACTTTGCGAAGGCGTCAGCGCGATGGCTGATCTTGTTCTTTTCCCAGCGATCCATTTCACCACAGGTGATTTCATAACCATCCGGCTGAAAAACCGGATCATATCCATGTCCGTTATTGCCGCGCATGGGCCAGACGACCTGCCCTTCCATCATGCCGGGGAATACTTCGTCATGCCCATCCGGCCAGGCCAGGACGAGTGTACTACAAAAGCGGGCTGTGCGGGGGTATGGTGCATTGACCGCTTCAAGCTTTTCCCAGGTGGTGGTCATGGCAAGAGCAAAATCTCGACCCGTCGGGGTTTCGGCCCAATCGGCCGTGTAAACACCCGGCGCCCCGTCAAGGGCATCAACCTCGATGCCGCTATCGTCGGCAAGCGCGGGCAGCCCGGTCGCCTTGGCGGCCGCATGCGCCTTGATCCGGGCGTTGCCGACAAATGTCGTTTCTGTTTCTTCTGGCTCAGGCAGCCCATGGTCACGATTTGACGTCAGTGAAATCCCGTAGGGTTGCAAAAGATCGGCAATCTCCTGCAGCTTTCCCTGATTGTGCGTCGCAACAACCAGCCTATCGCCCGAAAATCGCCGCATCAGCCAACAGCTGCCAATTGGATTGCGTTCAATTCGGATACGCCTTTTTCGGCCAAGTCCAACAGCTTATCCATCTGCGACCGCGTGAACGTCGCACCTTCGGCGGACATTTGCACCTCGACCAATTTGCCGGCATTCATGATAAAGTTTCCATCCACACCGGCTTCGCTGTCCTCTGGATAGTCAAGATCCAGGACCTCCTGCCCCGCGTAAACACCGCAGGAAATAGCCGCGACCGGGTCAACGAGCGGATCAGCCGTGACCAGCCCGGCCTTGCGCAATTGGTTGACGGCCAGCTTCAATGCGACCCAACCGCCCGTGATCGATGCGCAGCGCGTGCCGCCGTCGGCTTGGATCACATCGCAATCCACCGTGATCTGGCGTTCGCCCAACGCGACGCGGTCAACGCCTGCGCGCAGTGACCGCCCAATCAGGCGTTGAATTTCCTGCGTCCGCCCGGATTGGCTTGTCTTTGCCTCGCGGCGCATCCGCGTATGTGTGGCACGGGGCAACATGCCGTATTCTGCAGTGACCCACCCCAGGCCAGAGTTGCGCATGAAGGGCGGCACTTTTTCGTCAACAGAAGCGGTGCAAAGCACATGGGTATCGCCCATACGGATCATGCAGGACCCTTCTGCATGGCGGGTGACGCCAATTTCGATGGTGCAATCACGCATTTGGTCAGTCTGACGGCCGGATGGGCGCATGGGGATCTCCTTGGATCTGGTTGCGTTCATGTCCTACGACGCCCATCACAGTATTCCAACCCCGATTGACCTTCTGTGCGCCTTGGCTTTAATTGCCCAGCCCCAAGACAATGGATTCTATGCCCGGTGAAATGCCCCAAATCGAAGACATGAACGCGCGAACGCGCGAAGTCTTTCGTCGCGTGGTCGAAGGTTACATTGAAACGGGTGCCCCGGTTGGCAGCCGCACCCTGACCCGCACGCTCAGCGAACAGGTCAGTGCCGCGACGATCCGAAATGTAATGCAAGATCTTGAGTTTCTTGGACTTCTGGACAGCCCACACAGCTCTGCCGGGCGCATGCCAACGCAAATGGGGTTGCGGATGTTTGTTGACGGCCTGCTTGAGGTTGATGACCTCTCCGGTGTCGACCGCGAACGTATCGACCAAACGCTTGAAAGCAATTCGGATGACGTTGCGACCCTGCTTGACCGGGTTGGCTCTGCTCTCTCCGGTGTCACCCACGGGGCCAGCCTGGTCCTGACACCCAAGCACGAGGCCGCAATCAAACATATTGAATTTGTCTCACTCAGCCCTGAACGCGCATTGGTGGTCCTGGTCTTTGCAGATGGCGAAGTTGAAAACCGGGTCTTCACCCCGCCGCCCGGTCAAACGCCGTCTTCCATGCGTGAGGCGGCGAATTTTCTCAATGCGGTGGCCGAGGGCCACACCCTGTCTGAGCTTGGCGACCTGATCAAACGGGAAATTGTCAGCCGACGCGAAGAGCTCGACAGGCTCGCGGCTGAGTTGGTGCAAAGCGGCGCCGCGCTTTGGGAAAACGAAGGCACACCCAATGAACGTCTGATTGTGCGCGGTCGCGGCAACCTGATTCCCGAAAACGAAGGTGATCTGGAACGCATCCGCACGTTGTTTGACGATCTTGAGCGCAAGCAGGATATCGCGCAATTCCTCGATCTTGCCGAAGAAGGCGATGGCGTGCGCATTTTTATTGGCTCAGAGAACAAATTGTTCTCACTTTCGGGTTCCTCTCTCGTCGTTTCCCCTTATATGAACGCCGACCGAAAGATTATCGGCGCGGTTGGGGTGATCGGCCCTACCCGTCTGAACTACGGGCGCATCGTGCCCATTGTAAATTACACCGCCCAGCGGGTCGGCCAGATCCTCGCCGACCGCTCTTAAAGGAAACGAAAATGGCAGACCAAGACGAACCGATGAGCCTCGATGAACTCGCTGCGGAAGGCGATGAAATGGAAGCTGCTGGCGATGAAGGTGTGCTTGAGCGGATTGCCAACACAGAGGCAGAGCGGGACGAATTTCGCGACAAATGGATGCGCGCCCTTGCTGACGCCGAGAATATTCGCAAACGCGCGGACCGGGATCGTCGCGAGGCAGAAAACTATGGCGGCTCAAAGCTCGCCCGCGATTTGCTTCCGGTTTACGACAATCTGCGCCGCGCGTTGAAATCCAGCGAAGAGGCCGAAGGCGACGCCAACAAGGCACTGCTTGAAGGTGTTGAGCTGACAATGCGCGAATTGCTGAACGTTTTCAAAAAGCACGGGATCGACCCCATCGTGCCCGAGGCCGGTGACCGGTTCGACCCGCAGCACCATCAGGCCATGTTCGAGGCACCCGTTCCCGGCACCAAGGCTGGTGAAATCATCGAAGTCATGGGCGAAGGATTCATGTTGCACGACCGGCTGTTGCGTCCCGCACAGGTTGGTGTGTCGTCTATGCCCGCGTCCTGACGTTGACGGCCCCGGCAATCGTCGGGGCATTCACGCCAATAGGTCGCGCAACTCATAAATGATCGAAAGCGCCTCTTTTGGTGTCAATTCGTCCGGCAGGATATCCTGCAGTCGCGCTTCCACCTCAGACTCCCCGATTTGCACCGGTGGGGCTACCGGTGTCGCGGCAAACAGTGGCAAATCGTCAATGACTGCCTTGCGGTTACCGCCCCCCTCCCGTTCACCTTTTTCCAGCGCGTCCAACACGACCTTTGCGCGGTCAACGACAATCTGTGGCAGACCAGCCAGCCGCGCGACCTGCACGCCATATGACCGATCGGCAGTGCCCTTGCGCACTTCATGCAGGAAAATGACCTCGCCTTCCCATTCCTTGACGCTGACTGTGGCGTTGTCCACCTGATCAAGTTTGGCCGCCAGCTGCGCCATTTCGTGATAATGCGTTGCAAACAAGGCGCGGCATCGGTTGACGTCATGCAGATGCTCAAGCGTGGCCCAGGCGATTGACAGCCCGTCATATGTCGCGGTGCCACGGCCGATTTCATCTAGGATGACCAAGGCCCGGTCGTCTGCCTGATTCAGGATCGCGGCGGTTTCCACCATCTCAACCATGAATGTCGACCGCCCTCGGGCCAGATCGTCCGAGGCCCCGACCCGGCTGAAAATCTGGCTCACGATGCCGATTTTGGCAGAAGTTGCCGGGACATAACCGCCCATCTGGGCCAAGATCGCAATCAGCGCGTTCTGCCGCAGGAATGTCGATTTGCCGGCCATGTTCGGGCCGGTCAAAAGCCAGATCGAAGCTGCCGTCAGATCACAGTCATTGGCGACAAACGGGGTGCCATCCTTTTGCAGCGCGGCCTCCACAACAGGGTGGCGACCGCCGGTGATATGAAAGTCGCGGGACGTATCCATCTGCGGGCGGCACCATTGTTCACTGCGGGCAAGACTAGCAAGCGCTACTGCCAAATCGAACTCCGACAAGGCCCGCGCAAGCGCGCCAAGCGGGCCGGCTTGTGCCACAATCGCCCGTGTTAGTGTCTGAAATATGCCCTTTTCGATGTCCAGCGCGCGGCCACCGGCGTTCAGAATTCTGGTTTCGATCTCGCTCAATTCGACGGTTGTGAACCGGACCTGGTTGGCCGTGGTCTGCCGATGGATAAAGGTTTTATTTAATGGCGGCGCCATCATTTTGTCGGCATGGGTCGCGGTGGTTTCGATGAAATAGCCCAGGACGTTGTTGTGCTTGATCTTCAGGCTCGGCACGCCGGACAGCTCCGCAAATTCGGCCTGCATCTTGGCGATGACACCGCGCCCTTCGTCACGCAACTGCCTGACCTCATCAAGCTCTGCATCATAGCCCGCAGCAACAAAGCCGCCGTCGCGCGCCAGCAGAGGTGGTTCCGCCACAAGCGCCGCATCCAACAGACCGTGCAGTGCGTTATGGCCCACGAGCGCGGTCGCAGCTTCGCCCAGAATGGCGGGCAATTCTGCCGGCAGCGCGTTTGCCAGCCACTCCGCCTTTTGCAACGAGTCGCGGATTGCGGACATGTCCCGCGGCCCGCCGCGTTCCAACGCCAATCGGGACAAAGCGCGATCAAGATCGTGCACACCCTGCAAGTGATTCCGCAAATCTTCGGCCAACCGCGTGTTTTCGACGAAATGTGTGACCGCATCCTGCCGGGACTGGACAGTCGCCAGGTCGCAGGAGGGCGAAGACAGGCGGCGCTCCAGTAACCTTGCACCCCCGGCCGTTACAGTGCGGTCAATCGTGGCAAGCAGTGAACCGCTCCGCCCCCCCGCCATCGCATGGGTCAGTTCAAGCGATCGTCGCGTTGCAGCGTCAATCTGCATACCCGCGCGCTGGCCCTCCTGCATCGGGGGTCGCAAAAGCGGAAGGTTCCCCTTTTGTGTGATGTCGAGGTATTCTGCAACGGCTGACAGGGCTGATATTTCGGCCCGCGAAAAAGTGCCAAAGGCATCCAGCGATTCAACCTGATACAGCCTGCATAGCCGTTTTTCGCCAGCAGTACTATCAAAGGCAGACTTACCCAGCGGGGTCAGCGCGGCCCCGGAATCAGAGACTAACTCAGCGAATTCCGCCTCATTTCCATCTGCAACGATGACCTCGCGCGCGGCAAGCCGGGCCAGTTCGGGCCCCAGCGCCACACGCGGACAGGTCATCACATGAAACGCGCCGGTCGAAATATCGACCCAGGCCAGCGCGCTGTCGTCGCGGACCATTGCATAGGCCGCCAGAAAGTTGTGACGTCGCGCATCAAGCAGGGATTCTTCCGTCAACGTCCCCGGCGTGACAAGCCGGACAACATCGCGTTTGACCACAGCCTTATATCCGCGCTTTTTCGCCTCGGCGGGGCTTTCCATCTGTTCGCAGACTGCAACACGAAACCCTTTGCGGATCAGGGTCAGCAGATATCCTTCGGCTGCGTGTACCGGCACACCGCACATGGGGATGTCGCTGCCCTCATGTTTGCCGCGTTTGGTCAGCGCAATGTCCAGCGCTGCGGCCGCCGCAACCGCGTCGTCAAAGAACATCTCGTAGAAATCGCCCATCCGGTAGAATAGCAGCGCGTCCGGATACCCGGCCTTCAACTCAAGATATTGCGCCATCATCGGCGTCACTGCGTTCATCAAATCCCCCCGGACCAACACCGCTAAACTTATCTGGCGGATGTTAGCGACGAAAGTCGAAAACGAACCCGTTGCAGGTCTGCGCCCCTTGTCGCATTCTGACCGTCACGTCAGGGAGGACGACAATGGCCGGCACCACCAAACACACGCGCGAGGATGCACTTGCGTTCCACCTGAACCCCATACCGGGCAAATGGGAGGTGGCAGCAACCGTTCCGATGACAACGCAGCGGGATTTGTCGCTGGCTTATTCGCCCGGCGTCGCAATTCCCTGTGAAGAGATCCACGCAGATCCGTCCACCGCATATGACTATACAAACAAGGGAAATCTTGTTGCCGTAATCTCAAACGGGACGGCCGTGCTTGGCCTTGGCAACCTTGGGGCACTGGCGTCCAAACCGGTGATGGAAGGGAAATCCGTTCTCTTCAAACGGTTCGCGGACGTGAACTCCATTGATATCGAACTGGACACCGAAGACACCGAGGCGTTCTGCAACGCGGTGCGTCTTATGGGGCCGACGTTTGGGGGTATCAACCTCGAAGATATCAAGGCGCCGGAATGTTTCATTATCGAACAGCGCCTGAAAGAGGAAATGGACATCCCGGTCTTTCACGACGACCAGCACGGCACGGCGGTGATCTGTGCCGCTGGCCTGATCAACGCGCTGCACCTGTCCGGCAAAAAAATCGAAGACGTGAAAATCGTGCTGAACGGGGCAGGGGCCGCCGGGATCGCCTGCCTTGAACTGGTCAAAGCCATGGGCGCAAAGCACGACAATTGCCTCATGTGTGACACCAAGGGGGTGATCTATCAGGGCCGGACCGAGGGCATGAACCAGTGGAAATCGGCCCATGCCGCCCAAACAGATGCACGTTCACTCGATGATGCGATGAAAGGGTGTGACGTGTTTCTTGGCGTCTCTGCAAAGGGGGCGGTGACGCAGGAAATGGTGTCTAACATGGCCAAGAATCCTGTTATTTTCGCAATGGCCAACCCCGACCCAGAGATTACACCCGAAGACGCCCATGCGGTACGCGAGGATGCAATCGTTGCCACAGGCCGCTCTGACTATCCCAACCAGGTGAACAACGTCCTTGGGTTTCCCTACCTGTTTCGTGGCGCGCTGGACATTCATGCGCGGGCGATCAACGACGAAATGAAGATTGCCTGCGCCCATGCGCTGGCCGCGCTTGCACGCGAAGATGTGCCTGACGAAGTGGCGATGGCCTACGGCAAGAAGCTGACGTTTGGGCGTGATTACATCATCCCCACGCCGTTTGATCCGCGTCTGATCCACCGCATTCCGACCGCGGTGGCGCAGGCGGGCATGAAAACCGGCGTTGCGCGGCGTCCGATTGTAGACATGGAGGCGTACGAACTCTCGCTCAAAGCGCGGATGGACCCAACCGCCTCAATGTTGCGCAGCTTGAATGCCCGCGCGCGTCAGGCCCAATCAACCGTGATCTTTGCAGAGGGTGATGATCCGCGGGTATTGCGCGCCGCCGTGCTTTATCAACGCTCTGGACTGGGCAAGGCGTTGGTGGTCGGTCGCGAAGATGATGTTGCGCAAAAACTCACCACCGAAGGGCTGTCAGACGCGATTCAGGAACTGGAAATCGTCAACGCGGCCAATACCGAGCATCTCGATACCTATAAGAATTTCCTTTATCAGAGACTGCAGCGCAAGGGATATGACCATCAGGATGTGCACCGTCTGGCGTCGCGTGACCGGCATGTTTTTGCGTCGCTTATGCTGGCGCATGGTCATGGTGACGGCATGGTCACCGGGGCGACGCGTAAATCGGCGCATGTGCTGGAACTGATCAACCACGTCTTTGATGCCGACGCTGAACATGGTGCGGTTGGCGTATCCGCCGTGCTGCACAAGGGCCGCATTGTGTTGATTTCCGATACATTGGTACACGAATGGCCCAACGAATCCGATTTGGCCGACATCGCAGAGCGTGGCGCCGCCGTGGCGCGCGATCTTGGGCTTGATCCGCGTGTTGCCTTCCTGTCGTTCTCCACATTCGGCTACCCGGTATCAGAGCGGGCGGAAAAGATGCATCTTGCCTCTGACGTGCTGGATTCGCGCCGTGTGGATTTCGAATACGAAGGCGAAATGACCGTTGACGTGGCGCTGAACCGGGCAGTGATGGAACAATATCCGTTTCAGCGGCTGACCGGACCGGCCAATGTGTTGGTTGTGCCCGCGCGCCACTCGGCCTCGATCAGCGTAAAACTGATGCAAGAGATGGCGGGCGCAACGGTGATCGGTCCGATCCTGTCGGGTATTGATAAGCCTATTCAGGTCTGCTCGACGGTTTCGACCGTAAACGATATTCTGAACATGGCGATCATTTCTGCATGTAAGGTCGGTTAATGGCGATTTGGAATCTCGGGTCTATCAACGCGGACTTTGTCTATGCCGTGCCGCATATTCCGCAACCGGGCGAGACTTTGGCATCCACGGGCCGGCAGGTGTTTCTGGGCGGGAAGGGGGCCAATATGTCGGTGGCTGCTGCCCGTGCGGGGGCAACGGTGCACCACATCGGCGCGGTTGGCGAAGACGGTGACTGGGCCCGCCAGCGCCTGACCGAATACGGCGTTGATACCCGGCATATCGCAACCAGCACCGCCGCCACGGCACAGGCGATTATTGCCGTAGATACGGCTGGCGAAAATGCAATCATCCTGTTTCCCGGTGCCAACGGCGAGATTCCCCAATCCATCCTGCAAGAGGCGATGGCCGAGGCGCAGACCGAAGATTGGCTGATCCTGCAAAATGAAACCAATTTGCAACGCACGGCTGCCAAGCTTGGTCATGACATGGGACTGCGGGTGGCCTATGCCGCAGCGCCTTTTGACGCACAAAGGGTCCAGGCGGTGTTGCCCTATCTTGATTTTCTGATCCTGAACGCGGTCGAGGCTGAACAGCTCGCAAAGGCGACGGGCAAGACCCCTGACGCGCTGGGCGTCGAAGATGTGATCGTTACCCTTGGGGCCGACGGGGCCGATTGGTACAGCGACGCGGGCCACCAGCATTTTGACGCCATTAAGGTTGATCCGGTGGATACGACCGGGGCAGGGGACACCTTTACCGGTTACGTGTTGGCCGGGCTGGATCGCGGCATGTCAATGGATCAGGCCATCCGGCAGGCCGCCCGTGCCGGTGCGCTGATGGTGATGCGCCACGGAACGGCTGACGTCATACCAGATCTGTCAGAGGTACGGGCGTTTCAGCCGGATTAGCTGTGGTTCACAAACGGGGCCGCTGCACCCCATAGTTCACGCACCCGCTGATCCCGCCCACAAGCATTACGATAGAACTTGTAGGCATCTGCCTGTGTTTTCGGTCCGCGCCGCGTCAAAACGATAGATGTGCCGCGGTAATAGTTCTGATGGACGGCCTCGGCCTCGTAAAACTGCGCGGCATCCAGGATTGGCGTGACAATGCGTTGACCCAATTCTGACTGCGCCGCTGCACGCGCCGCGGTCGCGATCTGTTTCTCTGTGGCGTTGCCGACAAAAACTGCCGTGCGATAACTGTCGCCCCGGTCGCAAAACTGTCCCCCCGCATCCGTCGGATCAACAGAGCGAAAGAACAGGTCCAAAAGTTGCCGATAGCTGATGACGTCCGCGTCATAGGTGATCCGCACGACCTCGTAATGTCCGGTTCCGCCGGCGCTGACCGTGCCATAGGTCGGATTGGCGGTGCTGCCGCCCGCATAGCCTGACACGACATCCGTAACACCGTTCACCCGCTCAAAGTCGGATTCGATGCACCAGAAACATCCGCCCGCCAGCACCGTTGTCTTGATGTCCCGGGCGTCGGCAGGGGCGGTCTGAATGAAAAACCCCGCAGCAATGGCAAAGGCGAGGGCGGCGGTCTTGATCATGCGCAGTCTGGTCAACATGGCGGGTCTCCTTTGGTCCTTTGTGCGCCCAAACCACAGTTTGGTCCATTCACCGCAAGGTGAGGTCACGGGCTGTTTACCGCTTGGAACATTTCGTGAGCGTGGCTAGGCTCGGTTCAAATAGGTGCATCTGTCCGGCGGTAGCGCCGACTTGTGGGTGTTTGGGGTCTGCATGGATTGTTGATCATGAAAATTGCAATGTGGTCCGGGCCACGAAACCTGTCGACGGCGATGATGTATGCCTTTGCGGCGCGGCCTGATTTTGCGGTCTGGGATGAACCATTCTATGCGCCCTACCTCGCTGCGACCGGGTTGAGCCATCCGATGCGGGACAGCATTCTGGCCCAGCACGAGACGGACCCAAAAGAAGTTGCCGCTCGGTGTTTAGACCCTGATACGGGCGATAAGCCGCATTTCTACATGAAACATATGCCCCACCACATGGTCGACGGTATGCCAATTGATTGGGCCGCAACATGTGTGAATGTGCATCTGATCCGGCACCCGGCCCGCGTTATCGCCAGCTACGGGGCTAAGCGGGAAACGATCACCGTAGATGACATCGGCTATCGCCAGCAGGCGGCGCTGTTTGACAGGATCGGCGGGCATGTCATCGACAGCTCTGACATCAGAACTGACCCCGAGAAAGCGCTCAGAGGGTTGTGCCGGGCCATTGATCTGCCATTTGAAGATGCCATGCTGCAATGGCCCGCGGGCGGCCATCCCGATGACGGCGTCTGGGCGGCGCATTGGTATAACGCCGTGCACCAAAGTACCGGGTTCGCCGGTCCCGAAGGTGACCTGCCCATGGTGCAGCCGCAACATGAAGAGCTGTTTAACAATGCGCTTCCACACTACCTCAAATTGAAGGCAGTTTGCCTGCCGCTTTAGAGGATTGTGAAACTATTTGCGCGCTAGAACGTTACTATACCAGCACGCAGGAAGGCTCATGTTTGTAAATGGTAACGGTGTCTGACCTCGGTGGCCTGCGCCCCCGAGGTTCCTAGACTCATTTTTTGCGATCACGTGCCGACAGCAGCTTCAGACGCAGCGCGTTCAGCTGGATAAAGCCCTGCGCATCAGTCTGATTATAAGCGCCCAAATCTTCTTCGAACGTGACGTGTGCTTCGGAATAAAGGCTCTTGTCGGACCAGCGGGCGATTGTCCGCACCGACCCTTTGTACAACTGAACCCGCACCGTGCCGCTGACATGTTCCTGGCTTTTGTCGATCAGCGCCTGCAGCATTTCACGCTCCGGGCTGAACCAGAAACCGTTGTAGATCAGTTCGGCGTAACGCGGCATGATCGAATCTTTCAGATGCCCCGCGCCTGAATCGAGCGTAATTTGTTCAATCCCACGGTGGGCTTCCAACAGGACGGTGCCGCCGGGCGTTTCGTAAACCCCGCGCGATTTCATGCCAACAAAGCGGTTTTCAACCAGATCAAGCCGGCCAACGCCATGTTTGCCGCCCAGTTCATTCAATTTGGTCAGAATACCGGCGGGGGACATTTCTTCGCCGTTGATTGCAATCGGGTCACCGCATTCAAAGGTGATTTCGACCAGTTCCGGCGTGTCCGGGGCCTGCACAGGATCAACCGTGCGCTGATAGACATATTCCGGCGCGGGTTCTGCGGGGTCTTCCAGCACCTTGCCTTCCGAGGAAGTGTGCAACAGATTTGCATCCACGCTGAATGGGGCCTCGCCGCGTTTGTCTTTCGCAACCGGGATCTGATGCGCTTCGGCAAATTCCAGCAGGCGCGTCCGGCTGCTAAGATCCCACTCGCGCCAGGGTGCCACCACTTTGATCTCAGGGTTCAACGCATAGGCTGCCAGTTCGAACCGGACCTGATCATTCCCCTTGCCCGTGGCGCCGTGCGACACCGCATCAGCGCCTTCAGCCGCGGCAATTTCAACCAACCGCTTGGAAATCAGCGGCCGTGCGATCGAGGTGCCAAGCAGGTATAGCCCTTCATACAAGGCGTTTGCCCGGAACATAGGGAACACAAAATCGCGGACAAATTCTTCGCGCAGATCTTCGACATAGATCGCGGAGGCCCCCATCATTTCCGCCTTCTTGCGGGCGGGCTCAAGCTCTTCGCCCTGACCAAGGTCAGCAGTAAAGGTCACAACCTCGCAATTGTACTCAGTCTGGAGCCATTTGAGGATGATCGAGGTGTCGAGGCCGCCAGAATAGGCAAGCACGACTTTTTTCAGAGCGGACATGGGACAGGGCCTTTCGCAAATCTATCGCGTGGCGCGATACCGGGATTCCGAAACAAGGGCAAGGTCAGCGCTGTTGACCTTGCCCGTTTCAAGTGCAAGCAATGCCGCAAAGCAGGAGATATTTATGGCTTGGCAATTGGTACGGCACGCATTCACGATTGTTTTCGGAAATCTGGAACAGGCAATCCGCGCCTCCGCGGTTCCCTTTCTTATCATGGTCGTGATCACCGTCGTGCTCGGGTTTGGTGCATCAGCGTCGTTTGATCCAATGGACGACGATATCCTGACCGCAGGCGATGTCGGCGCAGGCGCGCTTACCGGGCTTGCCATGTCCATTGCCTCGTTACTTTTGTTCGGATGGGTTGCGGTCACATGGCACCGTTTCATCCTGAAAGAAGAATATCCCGGGATCATTCCCGCAATTTCGGGCCGCCCGATCGCAAGTTATATCGGCAAGAGTATCCTGATTGGCCTTCTGATCATCCTCGCGCTTATTCCAATCATGCTGATTGTGTTGCCGGTGTTGACCAGCCTTCTGTCATTCAATGTTGTTGTCGTAACGATATGGAGCTTCGTGCTTGGTCTTGTCGCGTCCTACCTCTGGCTCAGATTGGCAATCATTTTGCCCGGTGTAGCAGTTGGAGAGTCAATGAACCTGATGGCAGGATGGGGGATCACCAAACCGTTAAACGGGACGATCTTGGGGGTTGCGGCGATTATTGGCGTGATCAACGGCATCATGACGCTGATCGCAATGTCCTTCGCCGATGTTCCAGTCCTTGGTTTTCTGGTGAATGTGGCGGTCCAATGGCTGACCGTCATGGTTGGTGTGAGCATCCTCACCACGCTTTACGGTCACCTTGTCGAAGGCCGCGACCTGCCGACCTAGAACCGCGCCACGAAATCCGCATCGCCGTCGTTATACAATTGCGCCACCGCTACATCGCGGCTGACCCAAAGTGCGGTGTGGCCTTCCTCTGATGGCGGACCAAGGCGCAGCACCGGCCGGGCCGCATAGATATAACAGACCTTTTCGGCCCACATGTCGTATTCGGGCATGAACACAAACCGGCGGAATGCGCCCAGCCTGCGCGGATTGGCGATGCGCCATCCAGTTTCCTCGCACACCTCGCGGTGTAGCGCCTGGATCGCGTTTTCGCCCGGATCAATCCCGCCGCCGGGCAGCTGCAATTCATTGTGGGGCGCATCCTGCCAGGTCATCAGAAACTTGTCCTTGCGCGGCAGGATCGCATAGGCGCCGGGGCGCAGTTTGTACCGCTGCCCGGCCAGGGGTGTTTCGCCATACCGTCTGATCATCGCACTTGCCCCTTGGCGCTTGCCTTGCTCTGCCTATATAGGCGCGATATGCCAATTCCCGACACGTTAGGAAACCCCATGAGCATCGGCTCTCAAATCGCCTGGGACGATACTGTCCTGCCGTTCCAGCTAGATGCCTCGGACATCCGGGGGCGCGTCGCGCGCCTTGATGGTGTGCTCGAAGATGTCCTGCGCCAGCACGATTATCCCCCGGTGATCGAGGCGCTTGTCGCTGAGATGGCGCTGCTGACCGCCCTGATCGGCCAGACCGTGAAACTGCGCTGGAAACTGTCCTTGCAGGTACGTGCCTCTGGCCCTGCACGGCTGATCGCGACGGATTACTACGGGCCGACCGCAGACGGGAAATCCGCCCGCATCCGCGCCTATGCCAGCTATGACGAGGAACGCCTGGATCATGATGCAGAGCCGTTCAGCCAGATCGGTGACGGCTATTTCGCCATTCTGATTGATCAGGGCGAAGGCATGGCCCCCTATCAGGGGATCACGCCGATTGCCGGCGGGTCGCTGTCCTCCTGTGCGGAAACCTACTTTGCGCAATCGGAACAGATCCCGACGCGGTTTTCATTGACCTACGGACGCAGCACGCTGCCCGGTGGCGGTGAAAGCTGGCGGGCTGGCGGCGTGATGTTGCAGCATATGCCAAAGGCATCACCCTTTGTCGCAACCGACGGGGGCACCGGTGAAGCGGGGCTGCTGTCCGCCAACGACATTCTGGACTCCGATGAATCGGAAAACTGGATCCGCGCGAACACGCTGCTTGATACGGTGGAAGACATCGAACTTATCGGGCCAACCGTGCAGCCGACGGATCTTCTGGTGCGGTTGTTTCACGAAGAAGAACCGCGCGTGTACGAAGCGCAGCCAATCAAGTTCGGATGCAGCTGCTCGGAAGAGAAGGTCAAGCAAAGCCTGTCGATTTATTCGGCCAAGGACATTGCCCATATGACCACCGACAAAGGCATCGTCACCGCAGATTGCCAATTTTGCGGCGCGCATTACGAATTTGCGCCCGATGTGCTTGGATTTGAGGCATCAGGTGACGGCGCCTGACCTTGAACAAAGACTGAAACAGGCGCTGTCCAAATCGGGCGGCGCCTCTTCTGACTATGATCTCAACAGGGACGTGACCCCGCCCGCGGGGCGGGTGCTCAAGCCAGCGGCGGTTCTGATTGGTGTGCGGGCAAGCTCGGGCAATGTAATCCTGACCAAGCGGTCCGCGCGGTTGAAAAACCACCCCGGCCAGATCGCCCTTCCCGGCGGGCGGCAAGATCCCGACGACCAAGACGCCATTGCGGCCGCACAGCGCGAGGCGCAGGAAGAGATTGGACTGGCCCCCACCAGTCTGCGCGTCCTTGGCACTCTGCCCAGCCATGTGACGGTGACCAATTACGATGTCGTGCCGGTCCTTGCGATTGTCGATGGCCCTTTTGATCCGATCCCCGAAGCAGGAGAAGTCAGCGAGGTCTTTGAGGTGCCCCTGGCGCATGTGATCCAGGCCGAGAATTATATCATCCAGTCGCGGCGCTGGCAGGGACGCGACCGGCATTTTTATACCGTGCCCTACGGCCCCTATTACATCTGGGGTGCCACGGCGCGTATTCTGCGCGCACTTGCGGACAGGATGGCGTGATGCAACGGATTACGGCAGATTGGCTGACCTCCGATGCGTCTCAGACGGTCTGCGCGATGCTGACGGGCGCGGGGTTTCAGGCCTATTTTGTTGGCGGATGTGTGCGCAACGCCCTCTTGGGCGTGCCGGGCAATGATCTGGACATCGCGACCGATGCCCTGCCAGAGAAGGTCATGGCGCTGGCCGGCGATGCCGGGTTGCGTGCGATTCCGACCGGGGTTGAGCATGGGACCGTGACCATCGTCGTGGATGATGTTCCTTATGAAATCACCACCTATCGTCGCGACGTCGAAACCGACGGCCGCCGTGCGGTCGTGGCATTTGCTGCGGATATTGCCGATGATGCCCGCCGCCGCGATTTCACCATGAACGCGCTTTACGCCGCGCCGGATGGCACCATTGCCGACCCCCTCGGCGGGCTGCCCGATCTCACGTCGCGGCGGGTGCGCTTTATCGAAGATCCCGCACAGCGCATCCGCGAAGACTACCTGCGCATTCTGCGGTTCTTTCGGTTTTTTGCCTATTACGGTGATCCCAATGGCGGCATTGACCCTGACGGGCTCGCCGCCTGCGCCGCGCATGTCGCAGGTCTCGAAACCCTGTCGGCAGAGCGGGTCGGGCAGGAGATGCGCAAGCTGCTTGCCGCGCCGGACCCGTCACCCGCCATGGCCGCGATGGCCGCCAGTGGTGTCCTGTTGCGGGTGATGCCGGGCGCGCTGCCGGATAGGCTGCCAGTCCTTGTTCATCTGGAACAAAGCCTTGGCGTCGCACCCGACCCGATACGCCGTCTGGCCGTGCTGGGGGGTGAGGATCTGCGCGACAGATTGCGCCTGTCCAACGCCGGAACACAGCAACTGGCCCATTTGCGCGCGGCGGTGTCGGTGGCGGAACTGGCCTATCGCCATGGTGCCGCCATTGCCGTGGATCGGCACCTTGTCGACTGCGCCACCATGGGGCAGCCTGTCGACGCAGCGACACTTGCCCAGATCGAACGGGCGGCGCAGGCGGTGTTTCCGCTCAAGGCTGCGGATTTGATGCCCGCCATCAGCGGCCCCGCATTGGGCCAGGCGCTCAAGACGGCAGAGGCACGCTGGATCGCATCGGGGTTTACGCTAGACAAGGCCGACCTCATTGATTGATCTTGCCCTGATCGGCTTTGTGTTTTTTGGCCTGTTTTCACCGGGGCCCAACGTCATCCTGTTGACCGCGTCGGGGGCACGTTTCGGATTTCGCCAATCCGTTCCGCATATCCTTGGCGTGGCCGTGGGCGTGGGTGTCACCGCCGGGCTGACCGGGCTTGGTATCGGCGCGATCCTGCTGGCGTGGCCGCTTCTGACGCTGGCGCTCAAGATCGGCGCAAGCGTCTGGATCTTGTGGATGGCCTTGCGGCTTTGGCAGGCGACGCCGGCGCAGACTGCGACAACAGATCGCCCGTTTACATTCATCGAAGCCGTCTTGTTTCAATGGGTTAACCCCAAGGTTTGGGCGGTGGCACTTGCTGCGCTGGCCTATATTCCGGATCTGGCCCCGTTGTCACAGGGGGCAACGCTGTCGGTGACGTTCGCAGCGTTGAATCTGGGTGTCTGCACCTTCTGGACAACAACCGGCCACTGGCTTGCCGCGCGGCTGCAAACCCCAGTGGCGTGGCGGCTGTTCATGCGGGTCATGACCGTTACGCTGGTGATTTTCTCAGTGCTGGTTTTCCTCTGACACGATCCGCGCTATATCGCTTGGACAACAGACAGAGGCAGGCCCCCGTGTTTCGTTTTTTCGAAAGCCTCGTCGATCCCTATACGTCGTATCAGGAGACCGACCAACCGCCGCAGCGGCTCTCGCCGTTCCTGCGCGAATACGCACGGCCTTTTCACAAGGTCTTCTGGCTGACCGCGGCGTCGTCGATCGTCATCGCCGGGATTGAAATCTGGCTATTGTTCTACATGGGGCGGCTTGTCGATATCCTGGGGGAATCAGAGCCATCGACATTCTGGTCGTCCCACGGGGTCGAGATCGTGCTGGTCGCTGTCTTCATCATGACCGCCCGGCCGCTTATTCAGGCGGTGCAGGTCGGGCTGCTGAACAACGCGGTGTTGCCGAATTTTGGCACCTTGGTGCGCTGGCGGGCGCACCGGCAGGTTTTGCGCCAGTCTGTCGGCTGGTTCGAAGATGATTTTGCCGGGCGCATTGCAAACCGGATCATGCAGACACCCCCCGCCGCGGGCGAGGTGGTGTTTCAGCTCTTTGATGCCATCGCCTTTGCAATTGCCTATCTTATCGGCGCGTCGATCCTGCTGGCCAACGCTGACCCGCGTTTGATCGTGCCGATGCTGTTCTGGCTGGTGCCCTATCTGGTTCTTTTGCGGTGGGTCATCCGCCGGATCGGGCCTGCGTCCAAGGCGGCGTCTGATGCGCGCAGCGCCGTGACGGGTCGCGTGGTTGACAGCTACACCAATATTCACGCCGTCAAGATGTTCGCGCATCACACGAAAGAACTCGACTACGCCAAGGTGGCGATCGAAAAGGCGCGCACGACCTTCCAGCAGGAAATGCGCCTATACACGATCATGGATGTAGCTCTGATCACTCTGAACGGGGTCCTGATCCTTGGTGTTGTGGGTTGGGCGGTCTGGCTTTGGTCCGGTGGGCTGGCCTCTGTTGGGGTGGTCGCGGCGGCAACGGCCCTGACCCTGCGGCTGAACGGGATGAGCGGCTGGATCATGTGGGCCGTGTCGAATTTCTATCAGAACCTTGGGATTGTGGCCGAAGGGATGGAAACCATCGCCCAGCCGATCAATCTGGTTGATGATCAGCGCGCCAAGGGCCTAAAGGTCTCTGCCGGTGCGATCAGCATTCGGGACCTGTCGCATCACTATGGCAAGCAAAGCGGCGGCCTTGATCGGATCACGCTAGAGGTCGCGCCCGGCGAAAAGGTCGGGCTTGTCGGCAGCTCTGGCGCGGGGAAATCGACCCTGATCAAGCTGCTTTTGCGGTTTTATGACGCCGAAAAGGGCAAGTTGCTGATTGATGGTCAGGATATCGCAACGGTGACGCAGGATAGTTTGCGGCGCATGATCGGCATGGTGCAGCAGGACAGCGCGCTGTTGCACCGCTCCGTGCGCGAGAACATCCATTACGGCAACCCGGACGCAACCGAAGATGACATCATCCGCGCTGCCCGTCAGGCAGAGGCGCATGATTTCATTCTGGATCTTGAGGACAGCGAGGGGAACAAGGGATATGACGCCCGTGTTGGTGAACGGGGTGTCAAACTGTCCGGTGGCCAGCGACAACGCATTGCGCTGGCGCGGGTGATCCTCAAGGACGCACCGATCCTGATTCTGGACGAAGCGACATCAGCGCTCGATTCCGAGGTCGAGGCGGCCATCCAGTCGACCCTGAAAGGCATGATGGAGGGTAAGACCGTCATTGCAATTGCGCACCGACTTTCCACAATCGCTGAAATGGATCGGATCGTCGTGATGGAACAGGGCCGCGTGATCGAGGACGGCACGCACGACAGCTTGCTGGCGGCGGATGGCCAATACGCCCGGTTCTGGCGGCGGCAATCCGGCGGTTTCCTTGGCCATGAAAGTGCGGCGGCTTCATGAAAATCGCAGAGCTTATCGATTCATTTGCACCCGCAAACGGCGCGCCGCCTGCCACGCTTCTGGCCTTTATGCGCTGGGCGTTTTCCGGTTCGTTCCGCTACATTCTGATCGGCGGCGGCGTATCGATCGCCGCCGGTGCGCTCGAAGTATTCTCCGCGCTCATCCTGGGTCTGGTCATTGATGCGGCCCTGGCCAGTGATCCGAACGGATTCTTTAGCGACAATTATGTGCTGTTGATGCTGGTCGTCGGCTTTTTCATGCTGTTGCGTCCCGCACTTCTTGGCATATCGGGAATCGTGCAATCCGTGGTCATCGGACCGGCGCTCATGAACCAGATCATGACCCGGCTGCACCGTCACACGCTGGGGCAATCGGTGTCCTTCTTTGATGATGATTTTGCGGGGCGCATTTCTCAAAAGCAGGGGCAGGCGGCGCGGGCGGGCACCGACCTCGTGATCGAAACCATTCACACCGTATTCTTTGCGCTGGCATCGCTGATCGGGTCGGTCCTGCTGATGCTGACAATGGATGTGCGGTCTGCGGGGCTTCTCGCGCTTTGGGTCATTGCCTACATCGTGCTGATCCGGTTCTACATGCCGCGCATCCGGGCCCGCTCAAAGGCGCGCGCTGCCAGCCGTGCGATGGTGACGGGGCAAATCGTGGATACGATCACCAACATCAAGACGGTGAAACTGTTTGGCCATGCCGATTACGAGGATCAGGCCGCGCTGAAGGCACTGGACCACATGCGCGCGGTGTCGGTTGATTTCGGCTGGACCTCGGCGGGGTTCCGGTTCTGGCTGATGGCGCTGGCGGGCGTTGTGCCGCTCTTGCTGGTCGGCTCGACTCTGGTGTTCTGGACGCAGGGCGTCGCCTCTGCCGGTGATCTGGCGGTGGCTGGCACCATCGGCTTGCGGCTTGCGCAGATGACTGGCTGGGTCAGCTTCACCCTGATGGGGATGTATGCAAACGTCGGCGAGCTGGAAGACGCCATTCGCACGCTCAGCCCGCCGCATTCCCTTGTTGATGCGCCCGATGCGACAAACCTTATCGTGACTGATGGCCATGTCGCGCTGCGCGATGTGGTCTTTACCTACGGCGGCGGCAGGGGTGGGCTTAACGGCGTCACCCTGGACATCGCACCGGGCGAAAAGCTGGGCATTGTTGGCGCCTCTGGTGCAGGCAAATCCACCTTGGTGGCACTGCTGCTGCGGCTTTATGATGCGGAATGCGGCGATATTTTCATTGATGGTCAGAACGTTGGTGACGTGACGCAGGAAAGCCTGCGCCGCCAGATCGGCATGGTTACGCAGGAAACGGCGATGTTCAACCGGCCCGCCCGCGAAAACATCATGTATGGTCGGCCCGACGCCTCAGAGGCAGAGGTTCTCGACGCTGCCCGCCGCGCCGAAGCATCCGATTTCATCAAGGACTTGCGCGATTTTGCCGGGCGGGAAGGCTATGACGCCCACCTGGGTGAACGGGGCGTGAAGCTCTCCGGCGGACAACGCCAGCGTATCGCAATTGCCCGCGCGATTTTGAAAGACGCGCCCATCCTGGTGCTGGACGAAGCGACCTCCGCTCTCGATTCCGAGGTCGAGGCCTCCATTCAGACCGCGCTTGACAGTGTCATGACCGGCAAAACCGTCATCGCAATCGCGCACCGGCTGTCAACGCTAAACCAGATGGATCGCATCGTGGTGCTTGACGAGGGCAAGATTGTCGAACAGGGCACGCATAGCGATTTGCTGGCCAAGGGCGGGCTATATGCGCGCTACTGGAACCGGCAATCGGGTGGCTTCATCAACATTCAGGACGCGGCAGAATAGATGACGGTGACAATCGAAAGCCTGACCCACCTTGGCATGGGCAAAACGGCAATGGGCGATCTGTTTGCGCGGGTTCTCCCGGGCGAGGTGATTGACCCCCAGCCCGATGGCACCGCCCGGATCATAACGCCGTCTACGGACCGGGTGTCGCCGCCCTGCCGGCATTTCAAATCCTGTGGTGGCTGCGCCATGCAACATGCGACGGACAGCTTTGTGGCCGATTGGAAGCAATCCATCGTGCAACGGGCGCTGTCGGCGCGCGGGTTAGCCCCGGAATTTCTGCCGCTGCAGACCTCGCCGCCGCAGTCGCGTCGCCGGGCGAAATTCGCCGGAAAGCGCACCAAGAAAGGTGCGATGGTGGGCTTTCATATGCGCGGCTCTGACGCGATGGTCGCTGTCTCTGACTGCCAGTTGCTGACGCCATCGCTGCTGGCGATCATGCCCGCGCTGGAAGAGCTCACCGTGATGGCGGCCTCCCGCAAAGGCGAAATTGCCCTGACCGTGACAGACAGCCACGCCGGGGCTGATATCCATGTCGAAACCACGCAGGCGCTGACCGGCGCGCTGCGGGTCACGCTGGCGCAATATGCGCAGACCCGGGGTATTGCGCGGCTTGCCTGGGGCGATGAAACGATTGTCGAAATTAGCGCGCCGCAGCAGCGGTTCGGTACCGCCAGCGTCACGCCGCCGCCAGGCGCATTCCTGCAGGCCACCGCAGCGGGTGAGGCCTCCCTGCTTGCCGCTGTCACCCGGATCCTTGGCACGTCAAAATCGGTGGTCGATCTTTTTGCCGGATGCGGCACGTTCACCCTGCCGCTGGCCGCGCAGGCCGAGGTTCACGCCTACGAAGGCGCGCCCAACATGATCGCAGCGCTTGATCGTGGCTGGCGCGCAGCGCAGGGGCTGAAACGGGTTGTCGCGCAGACGCGGGATCTGTTTCGCCGCCCGCTTGAACCTGATGAACTGGCCCGGTTTGACGCCGCGGTCATTGACCCGCCCCGCGCTGGCGCAGAGGCGCAGATCAGCACGCTCGCAAAATCGACCGTTCCCGTGGTCGCAATGGTGTCCTGCAACCCGGTGACATTTGCCCGCGATGCGGAAATCCTGACGCAATCGGGCTATCGCTGCGACTGGGTGCAGGTCATTGACCAGTTTCGCTGGTCCACCCATGTCGAAATGGTCGGCAGCTTCACGCGTGCGTGATGGCGAAGGGCTGCAAAATGGTGTATGCGGGATGAAACGGCCGCAGACCGGAGAAGAGCAGTGAAGCATTATTCAAGGCGGGTTATGGTGATGGGCGCGCTCGCGGCCCTTGTCACGGCCTGCACGCCTTCCAAGTTTCGCCGGTACAATGGCCCCGAAGTGACCCGCATTCAGGTGTTCAAGGGTGCGCGGGTCATGCAGCTTTTGCACAATGACACCCAGCTCAAGGCCTATAAGTTCAATCTTGGTTTTGCGCCCACCGGCCACAAAGAGGTCGAAGGCGACGGGCGCACGCCCGAGGGCGCGTATCGCATTGACCGCCGCAACCCCAACAGCCGATATCACCTGTCGCTAGGCATTTCTTATCCGAATTCAGAGGATATCGCCCGCGCCGCCGCCATGGGTCAAAGCCCCGGCGGCGATATCTTCTTTCATGGCACGCCCAGCCTTTATGTCGGCCAATCGGACTGGACCTGGGGCTGCATCGCGTTAAGCAATGACGAGATGGAAGAAATGTACGCGATGGTCCGCGATGGCACGCTGGTCTACATCTATCCCTAGAACGTATTGACCGGCGTTGTGAATGGGCTGGCCGAGGGGATTGGCTGGCTGACCGCCGGGTCGCTGCCCAATGTCATGGTCCACCACAGCTTGCCTGCCGGCTCCTGAAACCAGGCGATGCCCATGCGGCGGGCCTGTGCATCCAGGACAACCGCGCGGGTGTTGGGTTCCCGCATCCATGCGGCCAATGTTTCCAGCTCTGTTTCGTAGCTTTCAGAAATGTTCTCCCCGACTATCCGGCCCTGAAAACCGGCGCGCCGGGCGCGGTCCAGCGGCGATGATCCGTCCGAGCCGAACAGCCAGGGTCGGTTCTGGATCGACATGTCGCGCGCATGGGTGGCGGCGGCGGCATTCAGTTGCGGGTCAAGCTGCACCGGCGCGACTCCGGCGGCCTGCCGCAGACTGTTGACGCTATCAAGCATACGAAATTGAATGTCGTCGGTGTCTTCCGGTCCGATCTTGTAGACCTGCGGCAATGGCAACCCATCAGCCCCGATGCGGGCCCGTGTCGTCCCGGTGCAGGCCGCCATAAGGCCCAGCCCCAAACCGGCGATGAATTGACGTCGTTCCATATTGCCACCCACTTAAAACCTGTGCCGTCTTATCGCGTCAAAAGCGGCACTTCAAACACACATCGGCGATGTGCGGCCTATCTGACATATGTTTGATTTGCGCCGTTGCGGGCAAGCGCTTAGATAACCGGAAAACAAAATTCCGCTTAATGGAGATTTGAATGTCGCAGGACAGCAAGCGCACCTTTTCCCGTCGGGCATTTCTGGCGACGTCCGCGGCCTTTGTCGGCAGCAGCGCCGCCGCGCAAACCGCCAACAGCACAGAGGTTGAGGCCGATATCAACGGCGCCGTGCAACGCAACATTGCAAGCTTCCGGTCGCTGGACTGGCAGCCCTATTTCAGCACGCTGGCTGGCGGGGCGATCCTTGTAGATGTGCAAAGCCGCGCGCTGCATTACTGGTCCGAGGATCAGTCAGTCTACAAACTCTACCCGACCTCCGTGCCCTTGACCGAAGACCTGACCCGCAAGGGCCGGACAGAGGTGATCCGCAAGGTCGAAGGCCCGTCCTGGCGCCCGACGCCCGCGATGCGGGAACGCAATCCCGAATGGCCGGAATTTATTGGCCCCGGACCGGATAACCCTTTGGGAACGCACGCGCTTTATCTATCGTGGCAGTATTACCGGATTCACGGAACACATGATACGCGCAAGATTGGCCGTCGCTCCTCAAACGGGTGCATCGGTCTTTACAATGAACATATCGCGGAATTGTTCGGGATGACCGGTGTTGGCACTCAGGTTCTGCTGATCTGAGGGTGCAATCTGCCGGATGATCACAGGGCGGGGGCCGTTGGGTCCGCGCCCTGTTTTGTATCAGCCCTAAGTCTTTGGTGACTTGTGGCCAAGGGCCCCGGCCAGCAGAAAGCTGATCGCGATAAACGGCAGGCCAACGCCAAAGGTCCAACGCAGTCCAAGATGCTCTGCGACAAAGCCAAGCAGTGGCGGCCCCAGCAGGAACGCAAGGAACGAAAACTGCGCCAGCGCTGCGACATTGATCGCTGCGGGCCGGTCATCGCGCTGCGCCGCGGCTGACATGGCCAGCGGGAACATCACGCTGGTTCCCGCTCCGATCAGGCCAAACCCGATCAGTGCCACCGCGGCGCTGGGCGCAAAGAAAACCGTCAAGACGCCAACCGCCATCAACGTCTGCATCACCCGCGCGACGTTGGCCGGGGCAAAGCGGTCGACAAACCCGTCTGCAAAAAACCGCACCACCGCCTGTGAAAAGGCGGCGGCGGCTACCGCCAGCCCGCCTAGGAAAGGCAGCGCATCAAAGACAGAACTCATATAGATCGCGGACCAGTCAATGGACGCGCCCTCCAGCAGCATCGCCGATAACGACACCGCGACCAGCACAAGGATTGCAGGCGTCGGGCGGGCAATCACGGAGTGGGCGGCGTTCTGGTCGCTGCCGCGTTTTGGCGCGGGCTGGAAATCGGCCAGACAGACCCAGGTCGCAAGGGCAACCAACGGAACCGCAAGGGCCAGTTGCAGCAACGCCGAAACCCCCAGCTGGGCCATCAGCCCGCCAAACAGCCCGGCCCCGAAAAAGCCGACGCTCCAAAAGGCATGAGCCCGGTTCATGATCCGCTTTCCGATCAGGGCCTCGGTGCGGTCCGCTTCGATATTGATGATGATTTCAACCGCACCGACGGTCAGGCCGGCGGGGATCAATAGCACGAACAATACCAATGGGCCCGGTGCCATGATCGCAATCGCAAACAGCACGGCCATCGCCGGGATCAGCGTGAGCGTGGCTCGTCGATGTCCCGCGCGTGCGATCAGTGGTGTGCTGAAGGTCAGTGCAATCAGCGTGCCCACTGCAAGTCCCATCAGGGCCAATCCCAAGGCGCCTTCCTCGATTCCCATGGCCTTCTTGACGTCCGGCAGGCGTGGGTAGATCTGGCCCAGCGCAAAGGAATAGATCGCAAACGCGGCAAAAACGCGTTGTTGTGGGCGAAGGTGTTTTGAAAAAGCCATCGGTTGTCCAATCAGATTCGGATTAAACTTGCATAAACGTGCAGAACGTGCAAGAACAAGAAAACAATACATGGGATCGCGTATGCTGACCGCCCAACGGCAACAATTGATCAAGGATGAGCTTTCTTCTCAGGGCCGGGTCTACGCGCGGGATCTGGCGCAACGGTTTGGACTGTCAGAGGATACGCTGCGCCGCGATCTGCGCAAACTTGCCGCCGCGGGTATTTGTCAAAGGGTCTATGGCGGGGCGGTCGCGCCGGATGCCGGTCCGTTGCACCAAAGACATCAGCACCTGTCAGATGAAAAACAACGGTTGGCGGCAGCTGCGGTGCAACTGATTACCCCCGGTCAGACCATCCTGATCGATGCTGGCAGCACCAATACCGCCATCGCAAGGGCGTTGCCCGCGGACATGGATCTCACCCTCATCACAAATGCGCCGGATATTGCGACCATCGTTGCCGGACGCGGCGATATGCGGTTGATCGTGCTGGGCGGTGTGTTTGACCCGCAAACAGGCGCCTGCATGGGTCCGACCACCCGGGCAGAGGTCGCCAGCCTGCGCGCTGACCTGTTCTTCCTCGGCAGTTGCGGCGTCAGCGCGGCGCAGGGCGTCACCGCGTTTGACGCGGAAACCGCAGCGCTGAAACAGGCGATGCACGCCGCCAGCGATCAGGTTGTGATTGTTGCGACAAGCGACAAACTTGGAACCGCAGCGCCGTTTCGGGTGCTGCCGGCTGCAGATATCGCGACACTTGTCATCGGGGAAGACGCCCCTGGTGCGGCGGCGCTTGCAGCGTTGGGCGTGCCTTGTGTCACGGCACTATAGCCACCCTTTGAGGTTGCGATCAATCACGCCGCACAGCGCGTCAATATGCGCAGCGTCGTCGTTCAGACAGGGAATATAGGTGAACTTCTCGCCGCCCGCTTCCTCAAAGGCTTCTTTGATCTCTTCGTTGATCTCTTCCAGCGTTTCGATGCAATCGGCGGAAAAGGCAGGGGCACAGACGGCGATGTTTCGAATGCCGTCCTCTTCGGCAAGCCGGGCGACTTCCTGCACGGTATAGGGCTTGAGCCATTCCTCCGGACCAAAGCGGGACTGGAACGTGGTCACGATCTGGGTGTCATCCCAACCCAGCCGTTCCTGCAACAACCGCGAGGTCTTTTGGCATTGGCAATGATAAGGATCGCCTTCGCGCAAATAGCGTTCAGGCACACCATGATAGGAACAGATCAGCTTTTCCGGTCGGGTGTCCGCCGCGGCATAGGCGCGTTCAATCGACTGGGCCAGCGCATCAATATAGGCCGGATCCGCGTAGTAGGGTTCTACCGTCCGGGTGATCGGTTGCCACTTTTCCGCCATCAGGGCGCGGAAGAACTGATCATTCGCGGTGGCGGATGTGGCCCCTGCGTAATGCGGATAAAGCGGGAAGAACAGAATCTTCTGACATCCCGCTTCGACCATTTCGCGCACCTTGGACTGGGTCGACGGATTGCCATAGCGCATGCAGAAATCGACCCTGACGTCGTCACCGTATTGGGCGACCATCTTGTCGCGGATCGCTTTGGTTTGCGCCTTGGTGATTGTCAGCAATGGGCTTTCGTCGGCTTCATTGTTCCAGATGGATTTATAGGCCGCGCCGGATGAAAAGGGGCGCTTGCTCAGGATCACCAGCTGCAACAGCGGCTGCCAAAGCCATGCGGAATAATCAACAACCCGCTTGTCTGACAGAAACTCGCTCAGGTACCGCCGCATTGACCAGTAATCGGTGGCATCCGGCGTGCCAAGGTTGGCGACAAGTATGCCGATGCGTGCGGGTTTGATGGCCGGATGATCCGCCGGCGCATGGGCCGGGCAGGCCGCAGGCCGTTCGCTCTGTGTGTCGTCAAACATGGTCATCTTTCGATCATTACCCCTTTGCGTGGGGCAGTTACAGGGCATACGTGCGGCATCAATCTTTGGATGCTTCAGGGTTGAATTCGTCAACGCCCAGCGCCTCGGCCAGTCTGACTTTGGCACTGCCCGGACGTAACGGTTGTTGCTGGGTGTCCGATGGCGCCCAGCCTGTCAGGTGGATCACCTCAAACAATGCGGCAATGCGTCCATCCTGTTGCGGATAAAAGTCCTGCAATCTCTTGAGAATGGCCGACCTGGAAAAATGGCGCTGCCTCGCCGACAGCGCATTGCTTTCGCCCATCGCGCGCAGGTCCCGCAGTAGATGCGCAGGGGTCGCATAGCTGACGTTGTAGGGCGTGGAATCGGCCACTGGCAGCGCAAAACCGGCCCGCTGCAGCAACCCGCCAAGATCCCGAATTTCCGCCATCGGCGCGATCCGCGGCGATAAACCCCCGGTCACGGCGATCTCGGACTCGGCCAGTGCGGCACGTAACGTGGCCAGTGTCTGTCCGCCCAGCAAGCTGGCAATCAGAAGGCCATCAGGGCGCAGCGCCCGACGACATTGCACAAGCTGCCCCACAAGGTCGTTGGCCCAATGCAGCGACATCGCGTGAATGACCAGATCGGCAGATTGCGGCGCCAACTGCAATGTCTCGTCATCGGTGATCACGCGCGCACCGGGCAGGCGCGCCTGCCAGACCTGCGGCCAGCCTGTGACAATCGTGACCTCCGTAAAGGTTCTGTTAACCTCTGTCAGTCTCTCTAAGACCTCATCGGCGGCGGCCTCTTGCAGAAACAGCGCAGGGCCGGCGGCGGATATCGCGGCGCGGTGGCGATTGCGCATCAGTGCGGCGCGGTCGGTCAGGGGTGCTGGATCTTGCATCCCGCTCATTTAGGAGGCTTCGGTGCTTTTGCAAAGCGTGATCCGGGCAATCTATCCCGCGCAATGCGTCGGATGTGATGCACAAACCGAATCCGAACACGGGCTTTGCGCCGCCTGCTGGGGGGCGACACAGTTCATTCATGGCATCTGCTGTGACACCTGTGGCGCACCGCTGATCGGTGATGGGGACGCTGACACACTCACATGTGATGATTGCATGCAGTTGGCGCGGCCTTGGGTGCGGGGACGGGCAGCGCTAGTCTATGCCGGGAAAGGGCGCAGCCTTGTACTTGCGCTCAAGCACGGTGACCGCACCGATCTTGCGATCCCCGCCGCCAAGTGGATGGCCCAGAGGGCGCAGGCCATTATCGCGCCGGATGCGCTGCTTGTGCCGGTGCCGCTGCATTGGTCGCGATTGCTCCGGCGCAGATATAACCAGGCCGCCCTGCTCAGTGCGCAACTGGCCAGACGGTTGGGGAAACCGCATTGCCCGGATGCGCTGTTGCGACCGGCAAAGACCAAACCGCTGGATGGGCACAGCAAGGCAGACCGGTTCGCCAGCCTGTCAGGGGCGATCACATGCAACCCGCGTCGGGCGCATCTGATTGCCGGGCGGGATGTTGTGCTTGTCGATGATGTCATGACATCCGGCGCAACACTTGGCGCCGCGGCCAGCGCGGTTTCGGCAGCTGGCGCACAGACGGTCTGCATTGTTACACTGGCACGCGTGGTCAAGGACACCTAGATTACCTCCAACTGAATGCGAACAAGGAGGCAAACCATGCAACCTGTTGAAATCTACACCTCGCCGACCTGCGGTTTCTGCCATGCCGCCAAACGGCTCTTGTCATCAAAGGGCGTGTCCTTTTCCGAAGTTGACGTCACACGCCATCCTGAACGCCGTGCCGAAATGGTGCAGCGGGCCAACGGTGGCCGCACGGTGCCGCAGATCTTTGTTGGCACCTCCCATGTCGGTGGCTGCGACGAGCTCTTCGCGCTCGAACAGGCGGGCAAACTGGATGCCCTGCTGGCGGCGTGAAGATCGGGCTGACCCAGCTTTGTGTCGGGGCTGACCCGCAGGAAAATCTGGAAACCACCCTGCCACTGGTCGAAAACGCCTTTGCCGCAGGTGCGCAGCTTGTCTGCACACCCGAAGTGACCGGCTTCATCACCACCGATGCCAATCGGCAGGCCGCCATTGTCACGTCCGAAGCGGCAGATGTAACGCTGGCGGCGCTGCGGGACTGCGCGCTTCAGAACAAGCGCTGGATATCCATAGGCTCGCTTGCGGTGACAGCGCCAGAGGGCGATGGGCGCTTAGCGAACCGGTCCTTTCTGATCGCGCCGGACGGGCAGATCGCGGCCCGCTATGACAAGATCCACATGTTCGACGTCACCGTGTCAGAGACCGAGACGTACCGCGAGAGCAGGCGCTATGCGCCGGGCCAGCGTGCCGTCACGGCCCAGACCCCGCTGGCGCATATCGGTCTGTCGATCTGCTACGACCTGCGGTTTCCCCACCTTTATCGGGCCTTGGCCAAGGCAGGGGCCGAGGTGCTGTTGGTGCCGTCGGCCTTTTCGCCGGTGACAGGGCGGGCGCATTGGGAAACGCTGCTGCGGGCGCGGGCAATCGAAACGGGGTGTTTCGTGGTGGCCGCGGCGCAATCCGGGCAGCATGTGCAACACCCCAAGCCGCGCGCCACCCATGGGCATTCCATGGTTGTGAACCCCTGGGGCGAGGTGATTTTGGATATGGGCACCGCTGTGGGCGTTACCACGGTTGATCTTGACCTTGCTGAGGTGGCACAAGCGCGGCAGCGGATCGCCGCATTGGATCATGATCGACCATTTGAGGGCCCATAATGTCTGACCCCACCGAAAACCTCGCAGTCTCGCTGTTCAGCGAACTCCTGGCGGTGGATCAATTGGCGCGAATCAAGGTGGCCAAAGTGCTGCCCAAAAAGATGGAACTTTCGCACTTTCTGGTGTTGAACCATCTGGCGCATAGCCCGGCAGAAAAGAACCCGGCCCAACTGGCCAAAAGCTTTCATCTCACCCGCGGTGCCATGACAAATACCCTGTCGAAACTTGAATGGGCGGGTTGGGTCCACGTCCGCCCTGACTGGGATGACGCCCGGCGCAAGATGGTGGCGATCAGCCCTGCTGGCCGGGCCGCGCGCGATGCGGCGCTGGCGGCCATTGCGCCGCTGATCTCTGACGCGGTGTCCTCGGTGGGCAACGACAAGGTGCGGGCGACCCTGCCGGTCCTGCGGGCCCTGCGGTCGAAATTGTCCGAACAGGGCGAATGATCCAGTCCCTGGCCCTGCGCAGCGACGTGCTGGCGATGCGCGGATTGTCAGAGTTTGTGCAACACCCCGGCTATATCGCGCAACGCACCCCGGCAGAGCCGGACTACTGGATGGGCAATCAGCTGATCCTGTCCCGGCCCGATCACCCAGCCAAAGACGCCTTTGCCGCATTTGACACGCAGTTTCCGGCGGCCGCGCACAAGTCATTTGTCTGGGATGTGCCGGGGATGTCACCTGACCAGATTGATCCTGCGTTTGCCGCGCTGGGCTGCGACGTGGACACCTTCGACACGCTGGCGCTGAGCGGGGATATTGCCGCCGCGCCAACACCCGATGGCATCGTGATGCGTTCGCTAAAGGGGGACGCGGATTGGGATGCATCCTTTGCTTTGCAGATGGAGATTGGCATCGAGGAAGGGCGCCCGAAAGAGACCTACAGCGGTTATGCGCGCCGTCGCAATCACGCGCGCAGACAGCAAATCGCGGATGGGCTGGGGGCTTGGTTCGGCGCGTTCGACGGGGATAGGCTTGTCGCGCAGATGGGCATGTTCCACGATCAGGCGATTGCCCGCTATCAGCATGTCGAAACCCGCAAATCACACCGCCGGCGCGGCATCTGTGCCGCCCTGCTGCGCCATAGTTGCCTGTGGGCGCTGGGCCGCGCGCCCTCTGCCAAAGTGGTGATTGTTGCCCAAGCGGACAGCGCAGCGGGGCGGCTTTATCGCCGGATGGGGTTTGCCCATGCCGAAACGCTGGTTGAGGCGCTCAAGCGCGGGTACTAGCGTTTTACCGCGGCGGTGACGTAGTTGACCGACAGATCCTTGGCCGAAATTGACCAGTTAAACCGCAACATGTCAAAGACATAGCCCTTGCGGTCTACTGGGGTCAGCCCGGCGTTTTCCAGCAGGGCAAACAGCTCTTCTGGGGTGATGAATTTGTCCCAATCATGGGTGCCCTTGGGCAGCCAGCGCATCACCCACTCTGCCCCGACAATCGCCATGGCGAAACTCTTTGGATTGCGGTTGATCGTGGAACACAGGTGCAGACCGCCGGGTTTCAACAGTTGCTGACAGGCGGTCAGATAGCCCTGCGGGTCTGCGACATGTTCGACAACTTCCATGTTCAGCACCACGTCAAACTGTTCGCCCGCGGCGGCCATGTCTTCTGCGGTGCCGACGCGGTAATCAATCACCAGCCCGGATTGCTCTGCATGGATTCGGGCCACCGGGATGTTGCGCGGGGCGGCATCGACGCCGACAATTGTCGCCCCAAGGCGCGCCATAGGCTCGCACAGCAGCCCGCCGCCGCAGCCGATATCCAGAATGCGCAACCCGGCAAATGGTGCCGCAGCGGTCAGGTCGCGGTCAAACTCTGCCGCGATCTGACGTGTCGCATAGTCCAGACGCACCGGATTCATCATATGCAGGGGCTTGAACTTGCCCTCCAGGTCCCACCATTCTGCGGCCATCGCCTCAAACTTGGCGATCTCGGCGGTATCAATCGTGTTTGTGCTCATGGTTTCTGCTTTTGCCTGCGCTAAGTCATGGTTTCCAGTCTATTGCCCCTATATAGGTCAGTTATGGACAAGGTCTTGAACCAAAAGCGCGCAACGGCGTATTTATATCCGTCGATTGACCCATTCGACCAGCGCATGCTGGATGTGGGCGACGGGCATCGGATCTATGTCGAACAATGCGGCAACCCCAACGGTATTCCCGTGGTGATCCTGCATGGCGGCCCCGGCGGCGGATGCAGCCCCGCAATGCGCCGCTATTTTGACCCTGACATCTATCGGGTTGTGCTGTTTGACCAGCGCGGCTGCGGCCGGTCCCGGCCTCATGCCAGCGTGCAGGACAATACCACCTGGCACCTTGTCGCGGACATCGAACAGATCCGCGAAACACTCGGGATCAACCGTTGGATCGTGTTTGGCGGCAGCTGGGGGGCGACGCTTGCGCTGATCTACGGCCAAAGCCACCCGTCCCGGACCGCTGCATTTGTGCTGCGCGGGGTGTTCCTGATGACCAAGCCAGAGCTGGATTGGTTCTACGGTGGCGGCGCCGGGCGGTTCTGGCCCGATCTTTGGGAACGCTTTACCAAGCTGATCCCCCAAGACGAACAGGATGATTTGATTGCGGCCTACCATCGACGGCTGTTTTCAGGCGATATCACGCAGGAAACCCGATATGCCCGCGCCTGGGCTGCATGGGAAAATGCCCTTGCTGCTATGAACAGCGACGGGGTGACCGGCGAAAGCCCGGCGGATTACGCGCGCGCCTTTGCGCGGCTGGAAAACCATTATTTCCAGAATGCAGGGTTTCTTGGGCCAGACAGACAAATTCTGGACTGCATGGACCGGATCAAAGGTATTCCCGCCGTGATCGTTCAGGGGCGCTATGATATGATCTGCCCGCCGTTGTCTGCGCATACCTTGGCCGCGACGTGGCCGGCTGCAAAATTGCACATGATCGGCCGCGCGGGCCACGCCCTGTCAGAGCCGGGAATCAGCGCAGAGCTTGTCCGCACCATGGATCGGCTGGGGCGGGACCGCCGAAAAATAGGGTTTTGACCTTTACAGACCGAAGTCAACCGTTAAGGTGTTCGCAGCCAAACGGGGAATGCTGGAACTTTGGGAAACGTATCTTCTATTATTTTTCAAAGACTTCTGCTCGGGCTCGTCACACTCCTAATCGTCTCTATCGTCATTTTCGTGGCAGTGAACCTGCTACCCGGGGACTTTGCTGAACTTATTCTCGGCCAGGGTGCGACACCAGAAGCAGTGTCTACAATCCGCCGCGATCTGGGCTTGGATCAGCCCCTGATCGTCCGATACATGCAATGGCTGGGGGGGATTGCCACTGGCGACCTCGGAACCAGTTTTGCGCAGCTGAACTTCAAGACGAACCTTGGTGGTGCCGGGGATGTGGGGGTGATCGACCAGATCCTGCCGCGCCTGTCCAACACCATGTTCCTCGCGCTTGTGACTGCGGCGATTGCGGTGCCTTTGGCGGTGACGCTGGGGGTTCTGGCGGCGTTGTTCCGCAACACGGTGTTTGACCGGGTTGCCAATGTCGCAACGCTCTCGTCGATCTCCAGCCCTGAATTCTTCATGGCTTACGTGCTGATCCTGTTCCTTGCGGTGCTGAACCCGATCCTGCCATCGCTGTCGAATATCTTTGAAGGCATGTCGTTCACCGAACGCCTTGAAAAGTCGATGCTGCCGGCCCTGACGCTGACCCTCGTTGTGACTGCGCACATGATGCGCATGACCCGCGCGGCGATCATCAACCTGCTGGCCAGCCCCTATATCGAAATGGCACGGCTGAAAGGCATGTCGCCGATGCGGGTGATCGTGAAACATGCGCTGCCCAATGCGCTGGCACCGATCATCAACGTGATTGCACTGAACCTCGCCTACCTCGTCACCGGCGTTGTCGTGGTCGAGGTGGTGTTTGTCTATCCCGGCATTGGCCAGCTGTTTGTTGACAGTGTGAAAATTCGCGACATTCCGGTCGTGCAGGCCTGCTGTCTGATCTTTGCGGCCGCCTATATCCTGCTGAACCTGACGGCGGATATTCTCTCGATCTTAAGTAATCCACGTCTGAGGCATCCAAAATGAGTACTATTGTTTGGATTGTCGGCGCGCTTGTGGTCATTGCGGCCGGGGGATATGTCTTTCGCCTTCTTGGGCAGATGCTGACCGGAAATGCGCCCAAATATCGCGACATGAGCTTTGGCGTCGCCTTTGGCTATGTTCTGGCCGTCGCGCTTGTGATCGGCACCGTCTGGTTCTACCTGCAACCCACCGTGGTTGAGGTGAACGGCCAGCAAACCGCCGTTGCCAGCGTGACGTTCTTCCGCTGGGCCGTGCAGGCGGTCATTCTGGGATCGGTCGCCGCCTATTGGTTCAAGTTTGTCGGCAAGAATTTCGGGCCCGAGGCAAGCCGCAAGGCGTTCCGCACAATGCCACTCACGGCGTCCTTCGGCATTCTGATCATCGGGGTCTATACCTTCGTTGCGATCTTTGCCGGCCAGATTGCGGTGACAACAATCATCGGCTTGGCCATCGGCTTCATGGTCATTCTGGCGGCCTCCCGGAACCGGTTGAACAAGGATTCCCATGCCGGCATCGGCTTCCTGCTGTTTGCCATTCTGGTGATCTGTTCGGTGATGTATTTCGTCGGACCGCTGGCACCCTACGGGCAAGAGGAAATTCTCGGCGCAGCCAATATCCTGCCTGGCGGCAATACCGCCACCGGTGGTGATCCGGCCTATCCGCTGGGCACCGACAGTATCGGCCGCGATATTCTCAGCCGCCTGATCTATGGCGCGCAGAACACCGTTGGGATCGCCTTTGTGACCACGGTTCTGGCCTTTGCCATCGGCGTAACACTCGGGTTTCTTGCCGCGACGCTGGGCGGCTGGCTGGATCAGCTGCTTTCGCGTGCGGTTGATGTGTTGATGGCGATTCCATCGCTGATCTTTGCGCTTTTGCTGATGACAATCGCATCGGTCTGGGCCCCACGTCTTGGCATTCCGCTGACCTACTTCATGGTTCTGATCATTGCCGTGATTGACAGCACGCGAGTGTTCCGCCTGTCACGCGCGGTGGCCTCCAACATTGTTGTGATGGACTATATCGAGGCCGCAAAACTGCGCGGCGAGGGGCTTGGCTATCTGATCTTCAAGGAAATCCTGCCAAATGCGACCGCACCGCTGCTTGCCGAATTTGGCTTGCGGTTCTGCTTTGTGTTCCTGACCATTGCGGCGCTGTCGTTCCTGGGTGTGGGCATTCAGCCTCCGCTGTCAGACTGGGGCACGATGGTGAAAGACCTCGCGCCGTTCATCAACTTTGCGCAATTCGCGCCACTGGCTGCTGTGACGCCGCTCTTGGCCGCCGGCGCAATTGCACTGCTGACGGTCGCGGTCAACTTCGTGGTCGACTGGATGCTGCATAAATCATCGGGGCTTAAGGAATGAGCGAACTTCTGGAAATCCGCAATCTGCGCCTTGAGGGGCGCAGCGATGAACAGTGGAACCCAATTATCAATGGTGTCGATCTGACCCTGAAAAAGGGTGAGGTTCTGGGGCTGATCGGTGAATCCGGCGCCGGGAAATCGACCCTTGGGCTTGCGGCGATGGGCTTCACCCGTGACGGTGTGCGCATTTCCAGCGGCACGGTCGAATTTGACGGGATTGACCTTGTCAACGCCTCTGCTGCGGTCAAGCGTGGCCTGCTGGGCAAGCGGATCGCCTATGTGGCGCAATCTGCCGCCGCCTCGTTCAACCCGGCGCACAAGATCATCGACCAGCATGTCGAAGCGCCGGTGCAGCACGGTGTTGAAAGCCGCGCGGCCAGTATCAAAGACGGCATCGCGCTTTATGAACGGCTGCGGTTGCCAAACCCTGGCGAAATCGGCTTTCGCTATCCGCACCAGGTGTCCGGTGGCCAGTTGCAGCGGGCGATGACCGCAATGGCGATGTCCTGCCGCCCGGATCTGATCATCTTTGACGAACCCACCACCGCGCTGGACGTGACAACGCAGATCGAGGTGCTCGCCTCCGTGCGCGATATCGTCGAACAGTTTGATACCGCCGCGATCTACATCACGCACGACCTTGCCGTGGTTGCGCAGATGGCGGACACGATCAAAGTGCTCTTGAAAGGGGATGAGGTCGAAACCGCCGAAACCCGCGAAATGCTCTCCTCTCCGAAAGAGGATTACACAAAATCGCTTTGGGCGGTCCGCAGTTTTGAACGCCCCACAAAGCCAGCCGTCAACACCGGTGCGACACCCGTTGTCAGCATTCGCAACGTCGATGCCGCCTATGGAACGGTGCCGGTCCTGCATGACGTCAGCTTTGACATTCACGAAGGCCGTACCGTTGCGGTTGTTGGCGAATCCGGATCGGGCAAATCGACCACGGCGCGTTGCATCACCGGGCTGCTGCCACCCAAAAAGGGCGAAGTCCTGTTTGATGGCGAGGTTCTGCCCGCCAATTACAAACAGCGCAACAAACACCAGCTGCGCCAGGCACAGATGATCTATCAGATGGCCGATACCGCGCTGAATCCGCGCATGGCGATCGGCCAGATCATTTCCCGCCCGGTGCAGTTCTATACCGGCCTGACGGGCAAGGGGTTGCGGCGGCGTGTGGATCAATTGCTGGATCAGATCGAACTTGAGCCGGATCAATATTACAACCGCCTGCCCTCCGAACTGTCGGGTGGTCAGAAGCAGCGGATCGGGATTGCCCGCGCATTGGCGGCAGAACCAAAGTTCATTATCTGCGATGAGGTCACCTCAGCGCTCGACCAGCTTGTCGCAGAGGGTATCCTGCGACTTCTTGCCAAATTGCAGGATAGCCTGAAGCTGTCCTACATGTTCATCACCCACGATCTTGCGACGGTCCGCGCGATCTCGGACGAAGTTGTGGTGATGAAAGAGGGACGTGTTGTCGAACAAGGCGAAAAAAGAGCGATGTTTACCCCACCGCACCATGCCTACACGGACCTTTTACTGTCTTCGGTGCCAGAAATGGACCCGGATTGGTTGACCAATCTGCTGAATGAACGCGGAGTTGATAACATCGGCGACGCAGCAGTTGGTAAGATGTAAACCGAATCACACCCCCATACGGGATGATTATGCGGGCGCGAAGCCCCACACGACTAAACTTAGGGAGAAAGAAATGAGTCAATTTAGCAGACGCGGTCTTTTGAAGACCGGTGTTGCCGCTGGCGTACTGGGCCTGACGGGCCTGCCCCTCCGGGCGCAAACGCGCGGTGGCAAACTTACCGCTGGCCTTGGTGGCGCAAACACCTCGGATAGCTGGGACAGCCGTACCCATTCAGATATCTTCATGATCGCATCGTGCCACGGCACCGTGTTTGATTGCCTGACAGAGGTCGCAGCCGATGGCTCGCTGACCGGCGAACTCGCCGAAAGCTGGGAAGCCAGCGCAGATGCGAAGACATGGACGTTCAACCTGCGTCAGGGCGTGACCTTCCACAATGGCAAGGCCTTTGGTGCTGACGACGTGATTGAATCGCTGATGATGCACGTGGGTGAAGAATCCAAATCAGCGGCCAAGCCGATTGTCGAATCCATCGCTGACATGAAAAAGATGGGCGAACATCAGGTGCAGTTCACGCTGGCCTCCGGCAATGCTGACTTCCCATATCTGATGTCGGATTATCATATCGCAATGTATCCCGCCGGGATGATCGAAGAAGCGATCCAGAATGGCATCGGCACCGGCCTTTACAGCGTCGTGTCGTTTGACCCCGGCGTGCGTTTTGTCGGCAGGCGCGTTGATGATCACTACAAGGGTGACACGGCGGGCTTCTTTGACGAAGTCGAATATATCGCCATCAACGACAACACCGCCCGGATGAATGCGCTGATGACCGGTCAGGTCGACACCATCAACCGGATCGACTTCAAGACCGAAGCCTTGCTGAAGGCGAACCCGAACCTGCGCATTCAGGAAGTGACCGGCAACCAGCACTACAGCTTCCCGATGCTGACTGATTCAGCGCCTTACAACGACGTCAACGTGCGCCGCGCGCTGAAGTATGGTGTGAACCGTCAGGAACTGGTCGACAAGATCCTGCTTGGCCACGGTGCTGTTGGGAACGATACGCCAATCGGCCCTGCAAACCAGTACTATGCCGCCGATATGGAGCAGCTTGAGTATGATCCCGACAAGTCGAAGTTTTACCTCAAAGAGGCCGGGCTCGACAGTATCGACATCGACCTCTCCGCGTCCAATGCGGCCTTTGAAGGTGCCGTTGATGCGGCGCAGTTGATGCAGGCGTCGATGTCTGCGGGCGGGATCAACCTGAACGTGGTGCAGGAACCATCTGATGGTTACTGGTCCAACGTCTGGCTGAAGAAACCTTTCTGTGCCTGCTACTGGTCTGGTCGTGCGACCGAAGACTGGATGTTCGCGACCGCCTACGAAGAAGGTGTGCCGTGGAACGACAGCCAGTGGGACAGCGGGGACAGCGCCCGCTTCCAGGAACTGTTGCTCAGCGCCCGCGCGGAACTCGATTCCGACAAGCGTCGCGAACAATACACCGAGATGCAGCAAATCCTGCGGGACGATGGCGGCACGCTGGTGCCAATGTTCGCCAACTACGTGCAGGCCGTGAACAACCGCATCGTGTCGCCTGACACGGTCGGGAACCTCTGGCAGATGGATAACGCGCGTATGGCCGAACGCTGGTCAGCCGCTTAACACTTTCGCACCTCTGGTGCGCTGGAACGCCCCGCCCTCCGGCGGGGCGTTTTCATTTTGGCACCGCACTGTTTCCGCCTGATTGCTGCCAGTATTCCGCCACATTTCCAGCCTAGGCGGGGGTATGTTTGTGGTTAATAGGTCGGAAACCAGTATGGCCGGCAGTATCAGTTCTGTACTTCTGCGGGCCGTTTTGTCCCTGGCGTTGTTTGTTGCAGCGCCCTCTGTCGTGTTTGTCGCCAGCGCCGCGCCTGCCTATGCAAACGGCAAATCCGCAGCGCAGCAGACCCGAAACCGGGGCAATGCCAATCGCCAGGCCACGAACCGTCAAGCCACGAACCGCCAAGCGACCAACCGCCAGTCCGGAAACCGTCCGAACCGCAACCGCGCCAATCGCAACCGCAACGACGAAAACCGTGCGCAGGGGCTTAGCCGAAACCGCGGCAGCCATGCTGCCCGCAGCGCAGAGCCGCGCACCCAGGATCCGCGGGTCGGCCAATCCTCGGCCAGCGGCCCAAAGTCGAGCCGCGTCGGCGGGGTCAAATCGTCGCATGCTGACACCGCCACGCCAGACACCACGCAATCCAAAATCGACCGGTCGCGCCGGCGCAGTAACCGGGATGATCGCCGGTCGCGCAATGATGGGGAGTCGGGTGTCGAACCCCGGTTGGTGCTGGTGCGTCAGGCGCAGGACAATGTTGAACTGGCCCGGGCCGCGGCCCTTGACCTTTACCGGCTTTACGACACGCTCAATACCATGTCCGAAGCTGAAATCCGCGCGCGCTATCCCAACGGGAATCACGCGGTTGCGCTGCGCAATGCAGCAATCAACTATAACAATTCCGTCGTGGCCTATGAGCAGGCGAAAACCGCGCTGGCACAAAGCCGGGCGGCGTTGTCGGGTGGCCAGGCGCTCAGCGGCAGCGCGTCGGACGCGCTGGATGCGCTCTTGGGACGCTAGACAGGTCCACAGTTCGTGCTACCATTCCCTCACGCATGGGGGATTCAGCCAATGACCGACGCCAAAACTTCTGCAAGCATCACACCATCTGAAGACGGCCCGCTGATCGCGGCGGGTGTTGACCGGATGGTGCTGCCAAATGGCGATGACGCCGATATCAAACCCCGCATGGCGCTTTGCCGGTGCGGGCGGTCGTCAAACAAACCCTTTTGTGACGGCAGCCACAATGCAGCCGGCTTCAAAGGCACATCCGACGGCGAAGGCGCCGGGCGTGACAAGCTGATCACCTATCCCGGCGAATCCCTGACCGTGCTTTATAATCCGCGTCTGTGCAGCCACGCCGCGCGCTGCGGCGCGCTCGCGCCTGCGGCTTTTGATCCGTCACAACGCCCCTGGGTCCAGCCTGACAAGGCAGACGCGGCCAAGGTGAAAGAGGTGGTCGCCAATTGCCCCTCGGGTGCCTTGCAGTTGCAAGAGGACGGGCACCTGCTGACCGACCGCGCAACCATCACGATCGAGGAAAACGGACCCTATTGGGTGCAGGGGGCCAGGGTTGATGCACCGGCACCGGGGGAAGGCGCATCGCCGGACAAATTCGTGCTGTGCCGCTGTGGATTGTCGGGGAACAAACCCTATTGCGACGGTTCTCACCGGGACGCAGGCTGGCAAAGCAACGACTAGCGCCCCGGCAGACTCCGCGAGGCCCTTGCATCCCCGCAAGGCTTGTCCTATATCCGGTCTTAACAGCGGCGCGCTGGGGTCCAAACTCAGCGCCCACCGAAATTCGAACGGGCCGCGCGCCCGTTTTTTTGTGCTTGGATGCAACATGAACGACATGATCGCCAAAGCGGCCATTGATCGCCGCATCGCCGAGATTATCAGCCCCGTCATTGAGGACATGGGCTACGAAGTTGTGCGCGTCCGGCTGATGACCGGCAAGGAAAGCACCCTGCAGATCATGGCGCAGAAACCTGACGGCACAATCGAAGTTGACGATTGCGCCCAGATCAGCACGGCCGTCAGCGCCGTGATGGATGTCGAAGACCCGATCCTGGATGCCTATACGCTAGAAGTTTCAAGCCCCGGCATTGATCGCCCGCTGACCCGGTTGAAGGATTTTGACCAGTGGCAGGGCTTTGAGGCCAAGATCGAAACAGAAGAACTGATTGACGGCCGTCGCCGGTTCAAGGGCCAGCTTGCCGGGATTGACGGCGACGACGTGCTGATCGAAATCGAGGAAGGCACCATTGGGCTCAAGTTTGACTGGCTGTCGGACGCAAAACTTGTGCTCACCGACGACCTGATCCGCGACGTGCTCAAGGGCCGCAAGGATGCTGGCCAGATCGACGAAAGCCAGTTCGACGAAGTGCAGACCATTATTGATTCCGACGAAAATGTTGCCCCGCTCAAGACGGGCAAGTCCAAGAAACGCCCAAGTGCGAACAAGGAGAACACCTGATGGCAATTACCTCAGCCAACCAGCTTGAGCTTTTGCAAACAGCCGAGGCCGTGGCCCGCGAAAAGATGATCGACCCCAATCTGGTGGTCGAGGCGATGGAAGAATCGCTCGCCCGCGCCGCAAAGTCCCGCTACGGCGCGGAAATGGACATTCGCGTGGCCATCGACCGCAAGACCGGCAAGGCCACATTCACCCGCGTCCGCACCGTGGTCGAGGATGAAGAGCTCGAGAATTATCAGGCTGAATTTACCGTCGATCAGGCCAAGCAATACATGGAAAACCCCGAGATCGGCCAACAGCTGATCGAAGAGGTCCCACCGGTTGAACTGGGCCGCATCGCTGCGCAATCCGCCAAGCAGGTGATCTTGCAAAAGGTCCGCGAAGCCGAGCGTGACAAGCAATACGAAGAATTCAAGGACCGCGCGGGCACGATCATCAATGCCGCTGTGAAGCGCGAAGAATACGGCAACGTCATTGTTGATGTTGGTGCCGGTGAGGCGATCCTGCGCCGTAACGAAAAGATCGGTCGCGAGGCGTATCGCCCGAATGATCGGATTCGCTGCTACATCAAGGATGTGCGCCGCGAAGTGCGTGGCCCGCAGATTTTCCTGAGCCGGACAGCGCCGGAATTCATGGCAGAGCTTTTCAAGATGGAAGTGCCTGAAATCTACGAAGGCATCATCGAGATCAAGGCCGTGGCCCGTGATCCGGGTTCGCGCGCCAAGATCGCCGTCATTTCCTACGATGGCTCGATCGACCCTGTTGGCGCTTGCGTCGGGATGCGGGGCTCGCGTGTGCAGGCCGTCGTAAACGAGCTTCAGGGCGAGAAAATCGACATCATCCCCTGGAACGAGGACATGCCGACCTTCCTGGTGAACGCGTTGCAGCCTGCCGAGGTCTCAAAGGTTGTTCTGGACGAAGAGGCCGGCAAGATCGAAGTTGTCGTGCCCGAAGAACAGCTCAGCCTTGCGATTGGTCGCCGGGGACAGAACGTGCGTCTGGCCAGCCAGCTGACCGGTCTGGACATCGACATTCTGACCGAAGAAGAAGAATCCAAGCGCCGTCAGGCCGAGTTTGAAGTGCGGACCAAGCTGTTCATGGATGCGCTTGATCTGGACGAATTCTTTGCGCAACTGCTGGTCTCCGAAGGCTTCACCAACCTCGAAGAGGTCGCCTACGTCGAGGTCGAAGAACTGCTGGTCATCGAAGGTGTTGACGAAGCCACCGCTGGCGAATTGCAGGCCCGTGCCCGTGACCACCTTGAGGCGATCAACAACAAGGCGATGGAAAATGCCCGCGCGCTGGGCGTTGAGGACAGCCTTGTCAACTTTGAGGGTCTGACACCGCTGATGGTCGAAGCCCTTGCAAAGGATGGCGTAAAGACGCTGGAAGATTTTGCAACCTGCGCCGACTGGGAACTGGCTGGCGGCTGGACAACCGTTGATGGCGAGCGGAGCAAAGACGACGGTGTGCTGGAGCCCTTTGACGTCAGTCTCGAAGAGGCGCAAGATATGGTCATGACCGCCCGCGTGATGCTGGGTTGGGTTGATCCGGCTGATCTTGTCTCTGATGAGGAAGACGCAGACGCCGATGAAAACGCTGAAACCGCGGAGGCGGGGGCCTGATGGGCCTCTGATCCCAGACGCGATGACGCGGGGCGGCCAAAAGAAACGACGGGACGACGGGCCAGAACGGCGCTGTATCGTGACGGGCGAAAGCCAGCCCAAGGCGGGCCTTGTCCGCTTTGTGGTTGGACCGGACGGTCAGGTCGTCCCGGATGTGCTTGGCAAACTACCGGGACGGGGCATTTATGTCACCGCGACTCGCGCGGCGCTGGATCAGGCCCAGAAGGGCCAGTTCAGCCGCTCTGCGAAACAGGCGGTCAACGTGCCGGACGGTCTGGTGGATGAAGTCGAACGCCAGATGGCCCGCCGGGTTGTCGACCTGATCGCCCTGGCGCGCAAAGCGGGCCTTGCGGTCTGCGGGTTTGAGAAGGTGAAGGGCTGGCTTGCTGGTGGTGAGCGGGTCCGCGTGCTCTTGCAGGCCTCTGACGGGTCAGAGCGGGGCAAGACAAAACTATGGACGCCGGAAGGTGCCCGATACTACGGCTGTTTGACCTCTCAGGAATTGGGTTTGGCATTCGGTCGGCAAAGTGTGATACATGGCGCGCTCGCGACTGGTGGACTCAGCGATCGTGTTGTAGAGGATGCCGCAAAGCTGCGAGGCTTGCGCGAGGATGACGGTGGCAAAACGGCCGCCGGGAAGGACAAGAAGCTAGATGAGCGATAACGACGGCAAAAAGACACTTGGTCTTGGCGGTTCGCGTCCGAGCAATGTGAAGCAAAGCTTCAGCCACGGACGGACAAAGAACGTTGTAGTGGAAACCAAGCGCAAGCGCGTTGTGGTGCCAAAGCCAGGTGCGGCAAAGCCTGCCGGTGGCGGGTCAGCACCTGTGGGTGGTGATCCCAAAAGACGTCCTGCGGGCATTTCTGATGCGCAGGTCGAACGCCGGATGAAGGCGTTGGCCGAATTCAAGGCGCGCGAAGCGGAAGAAACCGCCAAGCGCGAAGCCGAGGAAAAGGCCCGCGCAGAAGAGCGCAGCCGCCGCCGCGCAGAGGCGGAAGCCAAGGAAGCCGCTGACCGCGAACGCGAAGAGCGGTCCAAGGCCAAGGCCGCCGAGGAAGAGGCGAAGAAGCGCGCTGCTGAAACGGCCAAGAACGCGCCAGCAGCCCCCGTTGCCGCGCCGCCGGGTGAAACCGCGGTTGACCGGCCAACGTCGCGCGGCCCCTCCAAAACTGATCGTGATCGCGAAAACCAGGATCGCAACAACAAGTCCAAGCCGGGCCGCAACGACGACGATGGTCGCCGCTCTGGCAAGTTGACCCTGAATGACGCCCTGCGTGGCGGCGGCGGTCGCCAGAAATCCATGGCCGCTATGAAACGCAAGCAGGAACGCGCGCGCCAAAAGGCGATGGGCGGTCAGGTTGAGCGTGAAAAGGTTGTGCGTGACGTTCAGCTGCCAGAGGCCATCACCGTTGGTGAACTTGCCAACCGCATGGCAGAGCGTGTCTCGGATGTTGTCAAGGCGCTGATGACGAACGGCATCATGGCGACACAGACGCAGACCATTGATGCAGATACCGCTGAACTGATCATCGAAGATTTTGGCCACAAGGTTGTGCGCGTCTCTGATTCCGATGTTGAAGACGTCATTCAGCAGGAAGAAGACAAAGCCTCTGATCTTCGGCCACGTGCGCCGATCATCACGATCATGGGCCACGTTGACCACGGTAAAACCTCGCTTCTGGATGCGATCCGCAAAACCCGCGTTGTCGCGGGCGAAGCAGGCGGGATCACCCAGCACATCGGGGCCTATCAGGTGCAGACGGAAGGCGGCCAGTTGCTGTCATTCCTTGATACGCCGGGCCACGCTGCCTTTACCTCGATGCGCTCACGCGGCGCACAGGTGACGGATATCGTTGTTCTTGTGGTGGCGGCCGATGACGCGGTGATGCCGCAGACGATCGAGGCGATTAACCACGCCAAGGCGGCCAAGGTGCCGATGATCGTTGCGATCAACAAGATCGACCGTGAGGCGGCGAACCCCGACAAGGTCCGCACTGATCTCCTGCAGCACGAGGTCATCGTTGAAAAGATGTCCGGTGAGGTGCAGGACGTCGAAGTGTCGGCCATCACCGGTCAGGGGCTTGATAACCTGCTTGAGGCGATTGCCCTGCAGGCAGAGATTCTGGAACTGAAGGCCAACCCGGATCGGGCCGCCATGGGCGCCGTGATCGAGGCACAGCTGGACGTGGGCCGCGGCCCCGTCGCGACAGTGCTGGTGCAAAACGGGACGCTGCGTCAGGGTGATATCTTTGTTGTGGGTGAACAATGGGGTAAGGTCCGCGCATTGATTGACGACAAGGGTGACCGCGTAAAAGAAGCCGGTCCATCTGTCCCGGTCGAGGTGCTTGGCCTCAACGGCACGCCAGAGGCGGGCGATGTTCTGAACGTCGTTGATACCGAGGCGCAGGCGCGTGAAATCGCCGATTACCGTGAAAAGGCCGCCAAGGACAAACGGGCCGCAGCCGGTGCCGCAACGACGCTGGAACAGCTGATGGCAAACGCCAAAGCTGACGAAGATGTGTCGGAACTGCCGATTCTGGTCAAAGCGGACGTGCAGGGCTCTGCCGAAGCCATCGTTCAGGCGATGGAAAAGATCGGCAACGACGAAGTGCGCGTGCGGGTGCTGCACTCTGGTGTGGGCGCGATCACGGAAACGGATATCGGACTGGCTGAAGCCTCCGGCGCGCCGGTGTTTGGCTTTAACGTCCGGGCCAATACGACGGCACGGAACGTGGCAAACCAGAAAGGCGTGGAAATCCGCTACTATTCGGTGATCTACGATCTTGTGGATGACGTGAAGGCCGCCGCTTCGGGTCTGCTCTCTGCCGAGATCAAGGAAAAGTTCATCGGCTACGCCAACATCAAAGAGGTCTTCAAGGTCTCCAATATTGGCAAGGTGGCTGGGTGTCTCGTGACCGAAGGTGTGGCGCGGCGTTCTGCCGGCGTGCGCCTGCTGCGCGACAACGTGGTGATCCACGAAGGGACGCTCAAGACGCTCAAGCGCTTCAAGGACGAAGTGCCCGAGGTCCAGTCAGGTCAGGAATGCGGCATGGCGTTTGAAAACTACGACGACATCCGTCCCGACGATGTGATCGAAATCTTCGAACGGGAAGAGGTCGAACGCAGCCTCTGACTGTGGCGATACTCTAACGGAATTTGGGGGCGGGCCGGTGGTCCGCCCTTTTTTCGTGGCTAACACGTCTTAACGGGCAAGATGGTTAAGACCGCTGCCTTAATCCCCCTGATTTGAAAAATCGTCTGCATGGGTTGTGCATGGGTTCTTCATAGGATGTGCCCCCGTTAACCCCTAGCAAAATGGGCGTTAACCGTTATTTTGCGCCCGATTCGCGGGCTTTGTCTCTGGCGTTAATCTTTGCGCTAAAGCCAGTCGCGCAGGATCGGGATCAGTGGGACATCGGCGGCGGGCATCGGGTAGTCCCGCAGCTGATTGGCCCGCACCCATTTCAGCGCCTGCCCTTCGCGCGATTGCGGTGTGCCGTTCCATTTGCGGCAGGCAAAAAGCGGCATCAGCAGGTGGAAGTCTTCATAGCTGTGTGACGCAAAGGTCAGCGGCGCAAGGCAGGATTGCCATGTATCAATGCCCAGTTCTTCCTGTAGTTCCCGGATCAGGGCCACCTCGGGTGTTTCGCCCGGTTCGACCTTGCCGCCGGGGAATTCCCACAGACCCGCCATCGCCTTGCCTTCAGGGCGTTGCGCCAGCAGGACACGCCCATCCACATCAATCAGCGCGACGGCCGAAACAAGCACCGATTTCATGATCGGTAGTCAGCGTTGATGCGGATGTATTCATGGGTCAGATCGCAGGTCCAGATCGTTGCCGCGCCCTCCCCCAGACCCAGGTCGATCCCAACCGTAAGGTTCTTATTTTTCATGTAGGCTGCGGCATTATCTTCCGAATATGATGGGTCACGCCATCCTTCGCGGGCCAGCACCATATCGCCCAATGTGATGGTCAGGCGGTCCCGGTCGGCTAAGGCGCCGGATTTGCCTACCGCCATGACGATGCGACCCCAGTTCGGGTCCTCACCAGCGATTGCAGTCTTGACCAGCGGCGAATTGGCCGTGGCCAGACCGACCTTGCGGGCATCCTGTTCTGATGCGGCGCCGGTCACATTGATGGTCACGAACTTCGTCGCCCCCTCCCCATCGCGCACCACAAGATGCGCAAGCTCCAGCATGAGAGCGTGCAGCGCCTCTTCAAAGATCGGATCGTGCGTGACGTTCACACCCGATTTACCGGTTGCTGCGATCATCAGCGTGTCCGACGTTGACGTATCGCTGTCCACTGTGATGTTGTTGAAGGTCCGATTTGTCAGCTTTGACAGGGTGGCCTGCAACGGGTCATAGGCAATCTCAGCATCAGTAAAGATGTAAACCAGCATCGTCGCCATATCTGGCGCGATCATGCCGGACCCTTTGGCGATCCCTGCGATCCTGACCTGTTTGCCGCCAATCGAAACGGTTTTTGCCGCACCTTTGGCAAATGTATCGGTGGTCATGATTGCCTTTGCCGCGACATCCATGGCATCGGCGGATTGTGCTTTGTGCAGGTGCTCCAGCGTTGCAATGATACGATCATGGGGCAGCGGTTCGCCGATCACCCCGGTCGAGGCGGTAAAGACCCGCTCTGCCGGAATACCAGCGACGTCGGAAACGGCTTTTGCCAGGGCGGCGACCGACTCTGTTCCAGCACGGCCGGTAAAGGCGTTTGCGTTGCCTGAATTGACCAGAATGGCCGCCCCGTCGCTTTGCGCAGCACCCAGTTTGGCCTGACAATCAAGTACTGGCGCGGCCCGCGTCGCAGAGCGGGTGAATACGCCCGCCATGGTGGTGCCGGCGCTCAGGCAGGCCAACATGACGTCTTCGCGGTTCTTGTATTTCACGCCAGCGGCGGCACTTGCGAAGGTGACGCCGTCAATGGCGGGAAGGTCCGGGAACGCCTTTGGCGCAAGCGGTGACAGGGGCATTACTTGGGCTCCAGCAAATCCAGATTGTTCAGCAAAGCGGGATCAAAGGCACCATCTTCCGGCAGTTCCACAGGGACAGAGTCTCGCAGGCTGGCGATATGGGCGTCGATTGCCTTTTCCTGCAGTTGGCGCTCAAGGTCGGGGCGTACGGCCTCCAACTCGGGCAATGGCTTAGTGCGCTGATCGTTCAGGCGAACGATGTGCCAGCCGAATTGCGTCTGCACCGGGCCAGAGATATCGCCGATCTCAAGGTCTTTCACCGCGGTTTCAAACTCGGGCACCATCATGCCCGCGCCAAACCATCCCAGCTCTCCGCCGGATGGCCCCGATGGGCCGGTGGAAACTTCCTTTGCGATCTCTGCAAACTCTGCGCCATTGGCGACCCGTTCCGCGGCCTGAACGGCTTCTTCTTCGGTCTCAACCAACAGGTGGGACGCGTTCCATTCCGTTTCCGGCGCAGCACCCTCTGTCATCTCCGCAAATGCGGCTTCGATCGCTTCTTCTGTGACGGCCTGTATTGCCACCTCGTTGATCGCCTCACCGGCCAGCAGGGTACGGGTTTCATTTGTCAGGGCATAAGCGACCCGCGCAGGCGGGTTCGTCACGGTGTCAGCCAAAAGCTGTTGCTGCACAAGTTGATCAAGAATGCCATCAAACAGGACATCCGGCGGAAACTGCTCGTATTGGCTGGGCAGTTGCGTGCGAATGATGATCATCTCGCCGAGTGTGATTTCCGTATCACCCACGCGGGCAACCACAGTTTCGGCGTCCTGCGCGGCGACGGGGGCCGCCAAGGCAATCAAAAGGGCGAAACTGCCCGCAAAAGTCACATGTTTCAGCATTAAACGATCCCTTGATGTGTCGCGCATGGGGCGCAACGTTGACACTGCATATTCCGGCCCTTACATCCCAAAGAAGCCTCGAGGGGGCTGGTCTTGAACCCTGTTTAGGCTGGGCATGACGTGCCCACAAGCAACCTCCTCTCAATTCGATGTTAGATTGGCGCAACAGTGCCATTGCGGAGTTCATATGCTGGGTTTTGAGACGATCAGTAAGAAAGTGTTTGGCACGCCAAGTGACCGCAAGGTCAAAAAGGTCCGCCCACTGGTCGCAAAGATCAATGCGCTGGAAGACGAATTTTCCAAGCTCACCGATGAGGGCATCAAGGAAAAGACCGAAGCGCTGGCACAACGCGCGATGGGCGGTGAGGATCTTGATAACCTCTTGCCCGAAGCCTTTGCCAACTGCCGTGAGGCGGCAAAGCGCGCGTTGGGCCTGCGGGCCTTTGATACCCAGCTGGTTGGCGGGATCTTCCTGCATCAGGGCAATATTGCCGAGATGAAAACAGGCGAGGGCAAAACCCTTGTGGCGACCTTTCCGGCCTACCTCAATGCGCTGACAGGGAAAGGCGTGCACATCGTTACGGTGAACGACTACCTCGCCAAACGCGACGCAGAATGGATGAGCAAGGTTTATGGTGCGCTGGGCCTCACGACGGGCGTGGTTTACCCACAGCAGCCCGAAGAGGAAAAGAAAGAAGCCTACGCCTGCGACATCACCTATGCCACCAACAACGAACTTGGCTTTGATTACTTGCGCGACAACATGAAATCGGAACTGGACCAGATGTTCCAGCGGCCGCACAACTTTGCCGTTGTGGATGAGGTCGACAGTATTCTGATCGACGAAGCGCGCACGCCGCTGATCATCTCTGGTCCGGCACAGGACCGGTCCGAGATGTATCGCGAGATCGACAAGATCATCCCCGGTGTTGAGGATGCGCATTTCACCCTTGACGAAAAGACGCGGCAGGCAACCTTTACCGATGAAGGCAACGACTGGCTCGAAGAGCAGCTGGCGCGTATCGGCCAATTGCCGGAAGGTCAGACCCTTTATGACCCGGAGTCTGCGACAATTGTTCATCACGTCAGCCAGGGCCTGAAGGCGCACAAACTGTTCACCAGGGACAAGGACTACATCGTGCGCGATGGCGAGGTTGTCCTGATTGATGAATTTACCGGGCGTATGATGGTGGGCCGGCGACTATCCGACGGTCTTCATCAGGCGATCGAGGCCAAGGAAGGCGTTGCGATCAAACCGGAGAACGTGACGCTCGCATCCGTCACCTTCCAAAACTATTTCCGGCTTTATGAAAAACTGGCCGGCATGACCGGGACAGCATTGACCGAAGCCGAAGAGTTTCAGGAAATCTACGGCCTAGGCGTTGTTGAGGTGCCAACCAACAAGCCCATCGCCCGTGTTGACGAACATGACCAAGTCTACCGCACCGCAAAAGAGAAATTCGACGGCGTGGTGAAAGAGATCAAGGCAGCCAATGAAAAGGGACAACCGATCCTTGTCGGGACAACGTCGATTGAGAAGTCAGAGTTTCTGGCCAATCTTCTGAACGCGGAAGGGATCAAGCACAATGTCCTGAATGCCCGTCAGCACGAGCAGGAAGCGCAGATCGTTGCGGATGCCGGCAAACTTGGTGCTGTTACGATTGCGACGAATATGGCTGGTCGGGGTACCGACATTCAGCTGGGCGGCAATGTCGAAATGAAGGTTCTTGAAGCGCTTGCTGCTGATCCAGAGGCGAACCCGGACGCGCTGCGCGAAAAGATCACTGAAGAACATGCTGACGAGAAACAGAAGGTGCTGGCCGCTGGCGGATTGTTCGTGCTGGCCACGGAACGTCACGAAAGTCGGCGGATTGATAACCAGCTGCGCGGCCGGTCCGGCCGACAGGGTGATCCGGGGCGGTCTTCGTTTTTCCTGTCGCTCGAAGATGACCTGATGCGCATTTTTGGGTCAGAGCGGCTCGACAAGGTGCTAGGCACGCTTGGTATGAAAGAAGGCGAAGCCATCGTGCATCCTTGGGTCAACAAGTCGCTCGAACGTGCGCAGGCCAAGGTCGAAGGTCGCAACTTTGACATCCGCAAGCAGCTCTTGAAATTTGACGACGTGATGAATGAACAGCGCAAGGTGATATTCTCACAGCGGCGCGACATCATGGAATCTTCAGACCTGTCCGATGTCGTGCGCGATATGCGGCTGCAGGTGATCGAGGATCTGGTGGATGACTACATGCCACCGAAATCCTACGCTGACCAGTGGGATACAGAGGGGCTCTACGCCGCTGTGATTCAGGAGCTGGGCGTTGATGCGCCAGTGATGAAATGGGCAGAAGAAGAAGGCGTCGACAATGACGTCATGCGCGAACGCCTGGAAGAAAACACCGACGCTTTCATGGCCGAAAAGGAAAAGGCCTTTGGCGCTGAAACCATGCGCAACATCGAAAAGCAGCTGTTGCTGCAGACCATTGATGGCAAGTGGCGCGAACATCTGCTGACGCTTGAGCACTTGCGCGCTGTGGTCGGTTTCCGTGGCTATGCGCAACGTGACCCGCTGAACGAATACAAGACAGAGGGTTTCCAGCTGTTCGAGCGGTTGCTTGACGGGCTGCGCGCCGATGTCACGCAAAAGCTTAGCCAGATCCGACCGATGTCCGCGGAAGAGCAGGAGGCGCTGATCGCGCAGATGCGTGCGGCACAGGAACAGGCCGCTGGAGAAGGCGTTGCACGCGCGACAAGCTCTGCCACGCCCGAGGGCGCGACGCCGCGCGAAGGCTTTGTCGAAGACGACCCGAGCACATGGGGAAGTCCTGGCCGAAACGACGCCTGCCCCTGCGGATCCGGCAAGAAATTCAAGCATTGTCACGGCAAACTCGCTTAGGACCTGCCACATTTATGTCTTGTTAATACCTTTGTGCCGTCTATCTGCGGTCACGGATTGAAGCCATTTCTGCCTCTAACCCTTGCTGGGTAGAGGATGGGAACATGGCACGATTGAAGACCAACAAGCAGGTCATAACCGCAGCGGCGACGTTTTCGGTTGCCTTGGGTATTGGCTTTGTAATGCAATACGGCGATGCGGTGGCAAGCAGACTTGGCGCGGACGCCCCAGTTGCTGGCCCGGAAAGCCGCATCGAACCCGAAGCCGTCGTAATCCCCGCAGTTGCAACCGTGGGTCTGTCAACGACGCTTGAAATGCCCACGACCACATTACCCAAGTTCGAACAGGTCGACTACGCCGCAAATCTTGACGAGGTTGAGACCCCGGCGATGTCGGTCGAAAGCTTTGCACTTGCTGTGTCTGCCGTTATGCCTGTGGTGGCGGCTGTTGTGCCCGATGCAACCGGCGCTGCTGCTGTAACCGAGGCTTCAGCGATCGACGCAACAACGATTGAGCCCGTTATGACGCCGCCCGCGGCCGCAACCGATACAGTGGCGACAGACGAATGTACCGCCATCCTGACCGCCACCCCCGACGAATTGGCAATGGTGAACCTATCGCTTGAAAACGCCTGCCGTCCTGCGGCTGTCGTGTCTATCCACCACGAAGGCATGATGTTTAACGCCATTACGGATGAGGACGGCAAGCTACGCGTCAGCGTTCCGGCGCTCACAGAAGAAGCATTCTTTATTGTGGCTTACGATGATGGGGAAGGCGCCGTTGCGATCACCGGTGTCCCAAGTCTGAGCGATTACGACCGCGCCGTGCTGCAATGGCAAGGCGAAGATGACTTGCAATTGCACGCGCTTGAATTTGGTGCGTCCTATGGGGATGCGGGTCATGTCTGGTCCAAGACAACCGCCGATACCGCAATGATTGCGGCAGGCAACGCCGGGTTTCTGACCCGCCTTGGCGATGCCGCGGTGACGGATGCGCTGATCGCTGAGGTCTATACCTTCCCAACCGGCATGTCAGCGATTGACGGCAGCGTCGCGCTCAGCGTCGAGGCGGAAGTCACCAATCGCAATTGTGGCCGCCTTGTCGAAGCACAAAGCATTCAGATCATGCCGGGCAGCGAGTCAAGAGAAACTGATTTGTCCATGACGATGCCGAGCTGTGATGCTGTTGGTGAATTTCTGGTGTTGAAAAACATGTTTGAGGACCTGACACTCGCGTCGAAATGACGCGCAGGATATTCAAACCATTCATCCTAAGAAGCGCGGCGATAATCGCCGCGTTTTTTCTGTGTGGCGTGGTGCAGGCGCAAGATGTGACGATCACCAGCCGGGGCGGAAACCTGAGTCTGACCGGTCGTGTCATCGGTTTCGACGGGCAGTACCTGCAAATTGAATCACCCTATGGCCCGTTAAGCCTGGTCTATTCTGGTGTGAATTGCGCGGGGGCGGCCTGTCCTGATCCTGACACCTATATCCCGACAATCCGGATGTCCGGTGCAGCCCGCATGGGCACATTGCTTTTGCCGGCGCTGATTGACGGATTTGCGCGCAGCAAGGGTTGGACGGTCGAAACCTCAGCCGTAGACCCGGCGCGCAACCTGCTAGCCCTGAAGGCGGATCAGGAGATCGTCGGTCAGTTTGTGCTGCGACAGTCAAACTCTGACGAAGGATTTGCGGATCTGATCGCATATCAGGCGGATATCAGCCTTTCGCTGCGCGAAGTTCTCAAGCAAGAGCTGAGCTATGCCCGTGATGCTGGCATCGGATCGCTGGACGCACCGGGGCAGAGCCTGATTATCGGACTGGATGCGCTTGTTCCCATTACGTCGCCGCAGCAATCCGTGACTACGCTGTCGATTGCCCAAATTGCTGCCCTACTTATTGGCAAAACATCAGACTGGGCGGAACTTGGCGGACAGGATGCGCGGGTGTCGATCCATCTGGGGCCACGGCAGGATGGTCAGGTGCAATGGTTGCTTGACCAGTTCGGCGTGACGGATACAGCCGGTTTTGTATTTCACGACAGTGTTGAAGATCTGTCCGCTGCCGTTGCCATGGATACCGCGGCACTTGGCTTTACCAGCTATCAGCAGACCGGACTGGCGCAGCCCATGACGTTGAAAGACACCTGCGGTTTTGTCACCAGCCCCCGCCTGTCTGCATTGAAATCGCAGGACTATCCGCTGACTGCGCCACTGTTTCTCTATTTCCCCGAATGGCGCCTGCACCCCCTTGCGCAGGACTTCTTTGGTTTTCTGCGCACACCGGCGGCGCAACTGATTGTGCGGCGTGCAGGGTTTGTGGATCAGGGGCCCGTGCCAATTTCCCTTGATGCGCAAGGCCAACGATTTGCCAATGCGATTGCCGCTGCCGGGCCAGAAGTCTCACTGGGCGAGTTGCAGCGCATGGTGCGGGTGCTGTCGCCCCTGACGCGGCTGTCCATCAGCTTTCGGTTTGAAGAGGGGTCAACGCGGCTGGACGCGCAGTCGCGGTCACAGCTGCTTGCCCTCGCACAGGCAATCCCGGCGGGTGCCGCGGCGGGGCAAACCTATTATTTTGTTGGGTTCAGTGACGGGCGCGGCGATGCGCTGGCCAACCGGGATCTGTCCAGCGCCCGGGCAGAGGCGGTCAAACGTGACCTTGAGGATATCCTTGGGGATGATCTGGCGGCGGCTGTCGCGCTTGAAACCGAAGCCTTTGGCGAGGCATTGCCAATGGCCTGTGACCATACGGAATGGGGGCGTCAGATGAACCGCCGGGTCGAACTTTGGGTGTCACAATAGCCCCTCGGCCCGGAAGCTGAGTTCGCGACTTTTGCCGACAATCAGATGATCATGCACCTGAATATCCAGAGCAAACGCGGCGTTTGCAATCTTTGCGGTCATTTCGATATCCGACGGACTGGGTGTGGGATCACCAGAGGGGTGATTATGAACAAGGATGATCGAAGCTGCGTTCAATTCAAGGGCCCGCTTGACCACCTCTCTGGGATAGACCGGCACATGATCAATCGTGCCTTTTGCCTGTTCCTCATCTGCGATCAGCACGTTCTTGGTGTCCAGAAAAAGGATTCGGAACTGTTCGGTGTCCCGGTGGGACATGACTGTGTGGCAGTAATCGACAATTGCATCCCAGCTTGAGATGACATGCTTTTGCATGACCCGCGATCGCGCAAGCCGATGTGCAGCAGCTTCGACGATCTTGATTTCCAGCGCAACGGCATGGCCAACGCCCGGTGTTGCACATAGTTGCGCTGGCGAAGCGGCAAGGACGCCATTGAAGTCCCCAAACTTTTCGATCAGCGATCGTGCAAGCGGTTTGACATCTTGTCGCGGGATCGCGCGAAACAGCACCAATTCCAGCAACTCATAATCGGGCACAGCGGCTGCACCACCCGTCAGAAACCGGTCGCGCAAACGTTTGCGATGATCACGCAGATAGGATGGCGTCTTTCCCTTGGCGGGGGGCCTGACGATCGCCTCGTCAAAGTCGCGAAACAGGGTTGGGGCTTCTGCAAAATGGGACATGGCCCAGTTTTGCGCGAATTCGATGAATGGAGGGTTAACGCCGCTGAGTGCTGCGTTATCCCTTCATACTGTCCCAAAAGCCCTTGACCGTTTTGAAGAACTTAGACCCATTTGGATTGTTTTCTTCGCTCAGCTTGTCGAATTCCTTCAGGATTTCGCGCTGCCGGGTCGTCAGATTGACGGGCGTTTCAACCGCAAGCTCGATGAACATATCACCAGTGCTGTTGCCGCGCAGGGCAGGCATGCCCTTGCCGCGCAGCCGCATCTGCCGACCAGACTGGGACCCTTCGGGAATTTTCACCCGGCTGCGGCCACCATCAATGGTTGGCACCTCAATCTCGCCGCCCAATGCAGCAGAGGCGATGCTGACAGGCACACGACAGAACAGGTTGGTCTGCTCGCGTTCGAACAAGGCGTGGTCCTGGACCTCAATAAAGATATAGAGATCACCGGCCGGTCCGCCGCGCATCCCGGCTTCGCCTTCGCTGGCAAGCCGAATACGCGTCCCGGTTTCGACGCCAGCAGGAATATTCACGGAAAGGGACTTTTCCTTTTCAACGCGGCCCGCACCGTGACAGGTCGTGCAGGGGTCCTTGATCGTCTGGCCCATGCCGTTGCAGGTCGGGCAGGTGCGTTCGACGGTAAAGAAGCCCTGCTGCGCGCGTACCTTGCCCATGCCGTTACAGGTGGGGCAGGTCTGCGGTTCGGAACCACCTTCTGCGCCCGTGCCATTGCATGACCCGCAGCCAACTGCCGCCGGAACGGTAATCGTTTTCTGCATGCCAGAAAATGCATCTTCGAGACTGATGCGCAGATTGTAGCGCAGATCGTTGCCGCGAGTCGCACGATTGCGGGCGCCACCGCGGCCACCGCCCATCATGTCACCAAACAGGTCGTCAAAGACGTCAGAGAATGCGCTGGCAAAGTCACCCTGACCACCGCCCGGTCTGCGCCCGCCGCCGCCCATGCCACCTTCAAAGGCGGCGTGGCCAAAGCGATCGTAGGCCGCTTTCTTCTCGGCGTCCTTCAGCACCTCGTAGGCTTCGTTGGCTTCCTTGAACTGCGCTTCCGCCTCCGGATTATCCGCATTGCGGTCCGGGTGAAGCTCTTTCGCCTTCTGGCGATAGGCTTTCTTGATATCAGCCGCGTCGGCGCCCTTTGCGACACCAAGCGTTTCATAATAATCGCGTTTTGCCATAGTCTGTATCCCCTTTGGGAATGGAAAAAGACCGGCCCGAACCTGGGGCCGGTCTATCCCTTCAGGCGACTGCCTTAGTCACGCTTTTGATCGTCGCCCAGATCTTCAAAGTCGGCATCGACGATATCGTCTTCGTCTGCGCCCTTCGGCTCTTCGTCTGGGTCAACCTCACCAGCCTCTTCCTGGCTGGCCTTGTAGATCGCTTCGCCCAGCTTCATGGCTGATTCAGTCACATTCTGAACGCCGGACTTGATCTTCTCGGCAGAGATATCGTCTTTCTCAAGGTCATCCTTGAGGGCGGCAATGGCGAGTTCGATGGCTTCAACCGTGGTTGGGTCGACTTTGTCAGCATGCTCTTCCAGCGACTTTTCTGTCGAATGGATCAGGCTTTCGGCCTGGTTGCGTGCTTCGACCATTTCACGGCGTTCCTTGTCCGCTTCGGCGTTGGCTTCGGCGTCCTTGACCATGTTTTCGATGTCTTCATCAGACAGACCGCCAGAGGCCTGAATGGTGATCGACTGTTCTTTGCCGGTGCCCTTGTCCTTGGCTGCGACCGACACGATACCGTTTGCGTCGATGTCAAACGTCACTTCGATCTGCGGCATACCACGCGGTGCGGGCGGGATGTCCTCAAGGTTGAACTGACCCAACATCTTGTTGTCGGCGGCCATCTCACGCTCACCCTGGAACACCCGCAATGTCACGGCGTTCTGGTTGTCTTCGGCGGTCGAGAATGTCTGCGACTTCTTGGTTGGGATCGTTGTGTTGCGATCAATCAGGCGTGTAAAGACACCGCCAAGGGTTTCGATACCCAGCGACAGCGGCGTTACGTCCAGCAGCACCACGTCCTTGACGTCACCCTGCAGAACACCGGCCTGAATCGCGGCACCCATGGCCACAACCTCATCCGGGTTCACACCCTGATGCGGCTTCTTACCAAAGAATTTTTCGACTTCTTCCTGGACCTTCGGCATGCGGGTCATACCGCCAACCAGCACGACTTCGTCAATGTCGGACGTGGACAGGCCAGCGTCTTTCAATGCGGCCTGGCAAGGCTTCATCGAAGACTTGATCAGATCACCAACAAGGCTTTCCAGCTTTGCGCGGGTCAGTTTCATGACCATGTGCAACGGCTGACCGTCCGACCCCATCGAGATGAACGGTTGGTTGATTTCGGTCGAAGACGAAGACGACAATTCGATCTTTGCCTTTTCCGCAGCTTCCTTCAGGCGCTGCAGGGCCATCTTGTCCTTGGTAAGGTCGACGGAATGCTCTTTTTTGAACTCACCAGCAAGGTAGTTGACGATGCGCATGTCAAAGTCTTCACCACCAAGAAAGGTGTCGCCGTTGGTGGACTTCACTTCGAACAGGCCATCGTCGATTTCAAGGATCGTGACGTCGAACGTACCGCCGCCAAGGTCATAGACGGCAATCGTCTTGCTGTCTTTCTTGTCGAGGCCATAAGCCAGCGCAGCAGCCGTAGGTTCGTTGATGATGCGCAGCACCTCAAGACCGGCAATCTTGCCTGCGTCTTTGGTGGCCTGACGCTGGGCGTCGTTAAAGTATGCCGGCACTGTGATCACGGCCTGGGTGACGTCTTCACCAAGGTAGCTCTCGGCGGTTTCTTTCATTTTGCCAAGGATGAAGGCAGAGATCTGGCTTGGGGAGTATTTCTCACCCTTGCTTTCGACCCATGCGTCACCGTTTCCGCCGTCAACGATGGCGAATGGCATGTTTTTCTTTTCTTTGTTGAGGTCCTTGTCGTCGAACCGACGACCAATCAGACGCTTTACAGCAAAGATGGTGTTTTCCGGGTTTGTGACGGCCTGACGTTTGGCCGGCTGGCCAACCAGACGCTCGTCATCCGTAAAGGCCACGATCGAGGGAGTGGTGCGTGCACCTTCTGCATTCTCAACCACGCGCGGCTTTGAGCCATCCATGATGGCAATACAAGAGTTGGTCGTACCGAGGTCGATCCCGATGACTTTTGACATGATTCAAATCCCTTACTTTAGGCGGTTTGAGCAGCGCGAACCCATTTCGGCACCCGCGCCAGTTGATGTGATTGCCAAAGAGCGTTTTACCCCCTCTGGCGACTTGGCGTATATAGGGAGCGGGTTCTGCGCCTGCAACCGTTTGCGGCGGCAGTTTGGACCCTCAAAAGCTGTTTTTTCGCGTTTTTTGCAGAATCGTGGTCAACACGGCCCAAATGCCCCGCCAAGCCATGGAACAGGCGTCAACTGGCGGCCAAAACGACCCACCACAACCGGCCCTAGCGCGCGGCACCCCAGGAAATTGAAGCGTTCTTGCGGGTGTAGAATTCGCCCATCAATCCGATCATGATCAAAGCGAGCCCGACATAAAGCGGATAGGTCGGAGAACTGAAGTGCGGATTGTAGTTGAGAAACACAAATCCGCGACCCTGATCAATCGTGTGGAACAGCGGATTCCAGTCAAACAGCACCAGCATCGACGCCGGGAGCGTGTTGGCCAGAAACATCTTGCCCGACGCGATCATGTTTGCGCGGGCGTAGATTGAGCTGAGCACCTGCACCAGATCCGGTGCCCAGGGTTTGATGGCCAAAAGGATCATGCCGACCCCAACGCCGGTAAACCATGCAAGTAGAAACATTGCTAACGCACCTGCGGCATTGTCGATCACCACCGGCGTAATCGCGACGTGGTACATGAACAGCACCACGACAAGCGACAGAAACTGCAGGTAAAGCGAGGACAACGCCGCTGCGGTGATCGAGATCGCGGTATTCATCGGGGCATGCTGCATCATCGCAGATGCCGGGCCTTCTGACATCAAAACGGCCTGCATCGCTTTGGTGTGGGTCAGGTACATGAAGATACCCGACATGATATAGAGCAGGAAATCGCCGCGTACCGCAGCGCCGCGCAGTCCCAAGAGCGAGAACATCAAATAGAACGTCAGTACAAATACGACGGTCTGCAACATGTTCAGCACCAAGCCAAGAAAGGCATTGCGGTGGGTCTTGCGCACATCCCGGACGATGCTGTGATAAATCAGCTCGAGCATACCGAACACGGTCCTGCCGCGTCTGGGGGTCATCTGCGCCTGAAACATGCCGTTATCCTCTTGGGTCTATGCCCAGTCTTGCACGAATTTCTTGCCGTTCGCTTGACGTCCGATCATAAGAGCCTTCAACGCGATTTTCAATGAATTCGCGTGACCCTGACAGGCTATAAGGCGAATTGTGACATGGATTTTGAACGGCTGGCAAATGTGATGCGCGAATTGGCGCTCGAAGCGGGCGACGTCATCATGGAAATCTACAATTCACCTGATTTCGAGGTCCGCTCAAAAAGCGATGACAGCCCGGTCACGGCAGCTGATGAGGCCGCCGATGCGGTGATCTCAGCTGGGTTGCGCGCGGCATTTCCCGACGTTGCGCTGGTGACCGAAGAACAGGCCGCCTCTCATAGCGTTGACGCAACCACGTTTCTGATCGTTGATCCCCTGGACGGAACAAAGGAATTCATCAAGCGGCGTGGCGATTTCACTGTCAACATTGCCTATGTTGTCGATGGGGTGCCGTTGCGCGGTGTCGTCTACGCACCGGCGAAGGATCGACTGTTCTATACGGATGCCAAGGGCAAAACGGTCGAGGAAACAGCCCCTTTCGCAAAGACCGAAACCGGCCAAACCAATCCGATTTCAGTCTCTGAACCAGACAATTCGGCACTTTTGGTTGTTGCTTCCAAATCGCACCGCGACGCAGCAACAGACACCTACATTGGGCAATACAAGGCCAAGGACATGAAGAGTGCGGGCTCATCGCTCAAGTTCTGCCTTGTCGCGACAGGAGAGGCCGATCTCTACCCACGCCTTGGGCGCACGATGGAATGGGACACCGCGGCGGGCCACGCCGTGTTGAACGGGGCCGGCGGTCATGTGGTGCGGTTTGATGATCATACGCCGCTGGTTTACGGCAAATCCGGCTATGCCAACCCGTTTTTCATCGCGTTCGCCCCAGGGGTAGATCTGGTGAAAACCTCGTGAGCGTCCTTGTTGTCATTCCGGCGCGATATGCGTCGACCCGATATCCGGGCAAACCACTTGTCGGTTTGCGCGGCGCGACCGGGCAGACGCGCAGCCTGATCCGCCGATCATGGGACGCTGCAAAATCGGTTCAGGGTGTTGACCGTGTTGTCATTGCAACAGATGACGATCGGATTCGCGCGGCGGCGGAAGCCTTTGACGCCGAAGTGGTCATGACATCCGAGTCTTGCCGCAACGGGACGGAACGCTGCGCCCAAGCCCATGCCGCGCTGGGTGGTAGCTTTGATATTGTCGTCAATCTGCAAGGTGATGCCCCGCTGACCCCGGCGTGGTTCATCGAAGACCTTGTTGCCAGATTGCGTGACACCCCTTCTGCGGATGTTGCCACGCCGGTTCTGCGAACAGAGGGCAAGGCATTGCGCGGACTTCTGAACGACCGGGCAAACGGACGTGTGGGCGGAACCACGGCGGTGTTTGGCGCAAATCACAACGCGCTCTATTTCAGCAAGGAAGTCATCCCCTTTACCGGTCAGGATTACGCGGATGACGCTGAAACACCGGTTTTTCACCATGTTGGTGTCTATGCATACCGTCCTGCGGCCCTTTCTGCCTACCCGGATTGGGCGCCCGGTGTGCTGGAAAACCTCGAAGGTCTTGAACAACTCCGCTTTCTTGAGCGGGCTGTTCCAATGCTATGCGTCGAAGTGGAAGCGAGGGGTCGTCAATTTTGGGAGCTCAACAATCCCGAAGACGTCCCCCGTATCGAATCCATGCTTGCCGAAATGAACCTGCCGTAGCCACTGCCAGCGCTGACATAGAGTCACAATTCACCGCCGAATTTGGCGAATTTCATCATGCCATTTGATCGCGCTGGCGTTTGGGTCCACTGTCGGATCTGTAAACGCGCGATTTAGTCTTCTGTGGTTGAATTAGAGCCACGGGACGTGATCGTGCCCGATGTTGGTCGTTTCCGGCGCGTTAATGGTGTGACACCTGCAAAACTCCCCCTTACCGGGACTTGGTTTTCGGGCTTTTGTCAATTAGACGAGCTTCAAAAGATTTGAAATTACAGGTCAGAAATGCGTACCAAAGTCACCAAAGCCATTTTTCCCGTTGCCGGTATGGGGACACGGTTTTTGCCAGCGACCAAGTCGGTGCCAAAGGAAATCATGACTTTGGTCGATCGCCCGCTGATCCAATATGCGATTGATGAGCCCCGCGCGGCCGGAATCAAAGAATTCATCTTTGTAACGTCGCGCGGCAAATCTGCGCTTGAGGATTACTTTGACCACGCCCCGGATCTAGAAGCCTCGCTGCGTCGGTCCGGTAAGGACGAGCTTCTTGAAGTGCTCAAGAACACCAACATGGAAAGCGGCGCGATTGCGTATATCCGTCAGCACCGGGCCATGGGGCTGGGTCACGCGGTCTGGTGTGGCCGTCGGTTGATCGCAAACGAACCCTTTGCCGTGATCTTGCCGGACGATGTGATCGCCGGTGAAAAACCCTGCCTGCAGCAGATGGTGGAAGCCTACGAAGAAACCGGCGGCGCGATGGTCGCCGCGATGGAAGTCGCGCCCGCACAGACCAAGGCCTACGGTGTGCTGGATGTCGCCAGCGAAAACGGGCGCGTCGTGAACGTTAAAGGCATGGTCGAAAAACCTGCCGAGGGCACAGCACCGTCCAATCTAGCCGTCATTGGCCGATATATCCTGACACCGAAAGTGCTTCAGAACATTTCCAAAGTCGAAAAAGGCGCCGGCGGAGAAGTCCAGCTGACCGACGCAATCGCCGAAGAAATCAATCAGGGCCGTGACGTGTTCGGTTATCGGTTCGAAGGTGAACGGTACGATTGTGGCTCTAAGGCGGGCTATTTGCAGGCTACGGTTGCCTTTGCCCTGTCGCATCCCGATCTGAAGGACGAATTTGCAAATTACTTGCAAGAAATGGTGTCGCTTCGGAACGCTGCGCAATAGGCCAAGGGCCGGGCGTGCAGACAAACCGCACATCGCGAGGCAAGCGGACTGACACGCTTTGGGCGGCCTACAAATTGCGCTGGAACCGTCGTGCGCTTTTGCTGCGCGCGTGGCGCAAACGGCGACAATTGACCCTGAGGGGCGACGCGCCGCCAGCGTTTTCGGCAAGCGACATCCTTTGTTTTGCCACCCTGCGCAATGAATTGCACCGGCTGCCGCATTGGCTTGCGCATCATCGCGGACTTGGTGTTCGTCATTTCCTGATCGTTGACAACGCCAGTACTGATGGCACGGACGCCTATCTTGCTGCGCAACCGGATGTGACTGTCTGGGCGACGGCGGACAGCTACAAGGCCTCGCGCTTTGGCATGGACTGGCTGGGTCAGCTCCAACGGGTCTACGGCCCCGGTCATTGGTGCCTGACCCTGGATGCGGATGAGCTGTTCATCTACCCCGGCTGGGATCAGCGTGGTCTGGCGGATCTGACCCGCTGGCTGGATCAAAAGCGCCGCCGGTCCTTTGGCGCGATGATGCTGGATCTCTATCCAAAAGGCCCGTTAGATCGGCCAGCACGAGATCCGTCTGATCCGCTTGCCGACCTTTGCTGGTTTGATGCCCATCCCTACTGGGCACAGGTTCAATCGAAATTGCACAATCTCTGGCTGCAGGGCGGAGTCAGGGCGCGTACATTTTTTGAATCTGAACCTGAAAAAGCGCCGACGCTGAACAAAACACCGCTGGTGAAATGGCGGAAGGAGTACACATACGTCAGTTCAACCCACACACTGCTGCCACGTGCGCTGAACCATATCTATGACGAGGACGGAACGCGGAAAACCACGGGCGTTCTGCTGCATACAAAGTTCTGGCACGGCATCGTCGAGAAATCGGCGGAAGAAATGGAGCGGCGGCAGCACTTTGAGAACAGCGACCTATATCAGGATTACTACCGCGCTTTGCAGGATGCGCCGACGCTTTGGACGCCCGAATCCACCCGCTATGAAGGCTGGCAGCAGCTAGTTGATCTGAAATTGATGGAAACAGGCGACTGGATCAGTGCCTAATTCGTGATCTTGAGACAGATATGCTTGTTTTGGTAACGAAATCGAACGATTATCGGATCAAACTCGGATCGGCACGTAAAGTGCCGAAAAACAGAGGAACTGAGCGGTAGATCAGAGACAGTCAGCGACGGTGCCCCTTGTCGGGCGGCTGCGCAATCTCTGGACAGCTGCCCAATACGGGAAGTCAGACCTTGGGCGTTTGGGAATCTTATCGGATGCGGTTGGCGCGGCGGCGCTGGCGAATGCGCGCGTTCCGTAAACGCAGGGAACTGACATCTGTTGCGGATCGCACGGCGCAGATCAAGGATGGCGACCTGTTGGTCTTTTCGACCTTTCGAAACGAAAATGTGCGGCTGCCTTACTTTCTTGAATACTACCGCAAACTCGGCGTTGCCCATTTCATCATGGTCGATAACGACAGCGACGACGGGGGCGGCGATTTTCTGGCCGATCAGCCCGACGTTTCGCTTTGGAAAACACCGCACAGCTACCGCGCATCGCGCTATGGCGTTGATTGGCTGAACTATCTGCAAAGCAAATACGGTCACGACCATTGGACGCTGGTTGTCGATCCTGATGAGCTGATGGTTTATCCGTTCTGCGATAGCCGCCCATTGCCCGCGCTGACCGATTGGCTGGATTCATGCAACATCCGCTCATTCGGGGCGATGCTTCTGGATATGTATCCAAAGGGCCGGGTTGATGATTTTCAGTATCGTGCGGGACAGGATCCGCTGGAAATCGCTTGCTGGTTCGATTCCGGAAATTACTCGATCAAGCGGAACTGGACCCACTGGAACCTTTGGATTCAAGGTGGCCCGCGTGCGCGCACATTCTTTCGGGACGAACCGGTGCGTGCGCCTGCGTTGAACAAGGTGCCGCTGGTCAAATGGAAGCGCAGCTATGCCTATGCGAGTTCCACGCACATGCTATTGCCGCGTGGCCTGAACCTTGTTTTCGACGAGGACGGCGGTGAAAAGGCCTGTGGTGTCCTGCTGCACACCAAGTTCCTGAACACCTTTACCGACAAGGCCCGAGAGGAACTCGAGCGTAATCAACATTATGCGGACAGCCATGAATACAAGGCCTATGCCGCCAGTTCAGATCAGAACCCCGACCTTTGGTGCAAGTGGAGCGAAAAGTACATCAACTGGCGCCAACTTGAGATTCTCGGCGTCATGTCCAAAGGGAACTGGGCATGAGTGTCGGAATTGTGATGCTTGTTCACAATGCGTTTGATCGAGCGGAACAAATCGTGCGGCATTGGGTCAAGGGCGGCTGCCCCGTCGTTATCCACGTGGATGGCAATGTTTCTAAAGAGCAGAACGCCGATTTTAAGGACAGCCTCGCTGATCTTTCGGCTCAGGTGATGTTTTCCAAGCGGCACAAGTGTGACTGGGGCACTTGGGGTATCGTCGCTGGCACACAGTCTGCATCTGAAATGATGCTGATGAATTTTCCCAAGGTCACCCATGTTTATCTGGCCTCCGGGTCCTGTTTGCCGCTGCGTCCGGTGAAAGAGCTGTGCAAGTATCTGGAAAGCCGCCCGCGCACGGACTTCATCGAAAGTGCCACAACGGCAGATGTGCCCTGGACCGTCGGCGGCCTCAGTCATGAACGGTTCACGCTGCGGTTTCCCTTTTCATGGAAACGCCGCCGACGCTTGTTTGATCGCTATGTCGCGCTGCAACGGTTGGTGCGGTTTCGTCGCCGCATCCCTGCCGGACTTGTCCCGCACATGGGCTCACAATGGTGGTGCCTGACCCGCCAAACACTCTCAGCCATTCTGCAAGACCCCGATCGCGCGACCTATGACCGATATTTCAAGCGGGTCTGGATCCCTGACGAGAGTTACTTTCAAACCCTTTGCCGACAATATTCAGGCAACATCGAAAGCCGATCCTTGACCCTGTCCAAGTTCGATTTCCAGGGCAAACCACACATTTTTTACGATGATCATCTGCAATTGCTGCGACGGTCCGACTGCTTTGTTGCGCGCAAGATCTGGCCACGGGCAGACCGGCTTTACCGCGCGTTTCTCAGCGACGACTTTGCCGCGATCAAGGGGACGGAGCCTAATCCGGGCAAAATCGACCGGATATTCTCGAAGGCGGTTGACCGGCGCACAAAGGGGCGGCCGGGCCTGCATATGCAAAGCCGCTGGCCAAACGCAGACCAGGAAAACGGCATCACATGCGCGCCCTATTCCGTCTTTCAGGGGTTCGCAGAGCTTTTTGAAAATTTCGAACCCTGGCTGGCAAAGGCGACCGGTGCGCGGGTGCATGGGCACCTTTATGGCTGGAACAGGGTCGAATTTGACGGGCGCCAGCCACACTTTAGCGGCGCAATGTCTGACGATCCGGCCCTGCGGGACTATAACGCGACCATGTTTCTGACCAACCTGATTTGGAACACACGCGGCGAACGGCAGGTGTTTCAGTTTGGGCCGACGGACAAGCAGGACATCAGCTGGCCACTGGTCATGGACCCGCATGCGCAGATTTCAGTTATCTCTGGCAGCTGGGCCGTACCGCTGTTTCAATCCAACAAGAACTTCGCCGATCTGCGACGCGAAGCGGCAGAGCTTCAGCGGATCGAAAACGACCACATCAACGCGCTCCGCTCAACCTGGACCAAGGCGCGAATCCGTATCTGGACGATGGCCGAGTTCATTGAGGCCCCGATGGAGGCGTTGCAGTCGATCGTTGACGAAATGACCGGCAAGTCCGTCCGCCGCCTGACCGAAGCGCCGCGGATGCATGATCTGACAGGTTTTGGCCAGTTTCTGCAAAATCTCAAGAACCAGGGAATGCACCCCTACCTTATGGGTGATTTCCCGGTTGATCCGCCGGCGGATAACAATGCGCCGAAACCCCGCAAACCCTATTTGGTGCGATAAATCTTGGCCCGTTTTGACTACTTTGTCGTTTTTGCTGAAATGCGAACCGGCTCCAACTTTCTGGAAGCTAACATCAACAGCTTTTCGGATCTGTCGTGTTACGGCGAAGTCTTTAACCCGCATTTCATTGGGTATCCACAGAATGAAGACGTCCTTGGCGTGACCATGGCTCAGCGTGAAAGCGACCCGGGGCAAATGGTCGCGGCAATCAAAGATGCCCCGGGTTTGGGTGGCTTTCGATTTTTCAACGATCACGACAGTCGCGCGCTTGATATCTGCCTGACGGATCCGCGCTGCGCCAAGATCATTCTGACCCGCAACCCGGTCGAAAGCTTTGTCAGCTGGAAGATCGCGAGTGCAACAGGTCAATGGAAATTGACCAACGCCACGCATGCAAAAACCGAAACCGTCAACTTTGACCCCCGCGAGTTTGAAAGCCACCTTGCCGATTTGCAGGCGTTTCAGGTGCGTTTGCTGAACACATTGCAGCGCAGCGGACAGACGGCGTTTTATGTGGCCTACGAAGATCTGCAAGACGTTGACGTTATGAACGGCCTTGCGACCTACCTTGGTGCAACGGATCGCATTGCGCAGCTTAATAAGAAGCTCAAGAAACAGAACCCGGCATCGATGTCATCCAAAGTTGCGAATTTCTCCCATATGGAACAGTCGCTTGCGCGGATGGACCGGTTTAACCTGAACCGCACGCCCAATTTTGAGCCGCGCCGCGGCCCGCTTGTCCCGTCATATGTTGCGGCGCCTGATGCGGGCCTTTTGCATATGCCTTTGCGTTCAGGCCCTGTTCCCGTTGTTGAACAATGGCTGGCTGCGATTGACGGCAAGACGCCAGATGACCTGCGGCGGTCCTTCAGTCAAAAATCATTGCGTGAATGGATGTCCCATAACGAAGGTCATCGCAGCTTTGCGGTCCTGCGCCATCCTGTTGCATGGGCGCATACGGCATTCTGTGACCGGATACTTGCGACCGGCAAAGGCAGTTTTCCGGAGATTCGGGCGACGCTGCGCAAGGTGCATGGGCTTACCATTCCGGACCATGCAGCGGTGCCGGAAACCGATCCAGCCTATGACCATGCGGCGCACAGGATCGCGTTTTTGCAATTTCTGAAATTCCTGCGCAATAATCTTTCGGCGCAAACGTCGACCCGTGTTGATCCGACTTGGGCAACGCAGTTGTCCGTACTTCAGGGTATGTCCGGCTTTGGCCTTCCCGACATGATCCTGCGGGAAACGCGGCTGCGTCAGGATCTTGCGATATTGGCCGGGCAGATTGGCCGCAAGTCCATGCCGCAGGTTCCTGACGAAACGGATCCGCTCGCTGCGCGTCTAAGGGCGATCTACACCAGCGAAATCGAAAGCGCCGCGCGGGACGCTTACGGGCGGGACTATCAGTTTTTCGGTTTTGGAGATTACGCCGCCTGAGTAGCGGCCGCTTCCGTCAGCAATGAGTAAAGCGTGGCGGAATCCTGGTTGGCCCGCAGTTTTGCGCAGGTGTCCGGGTTCCGCATGGTGCGGGATATCAGTGCCAGTGCTTTCAAATGCTCAACACCCGCCTCTTCCGGGGCCAGCAGGGAAAACACCAGATCAACCGGCTGGCGGTCGACAGAATCAAAGTTGATCGGCTTTTCCAACCGTAGAAACAGCCCAACGACACCTTTTACACCAGCAAGGCGGGCATGGGGCAAGGCAATACCGTGTCCCACGCCTGTTGGTCCCAGATTTTCGCGCTCCACAAGCGCTTCGATCACGTCGGGCGGATCAAGGTCATAGCAAGTCTCGGCAAGGGCGCCGATGTCGTGAAACAACCGCTTTTTGCTGGTACAGCTTGTGATCATTTTCACAGCTTCTGGCCTTAAGATATCCGCCACTTGCATTCACGTGTTCCCCTGCGTGTTTGTCGAGCCGACCTATCCAGTAGTGCGCGGGTCAATCCAGCCGATATGGCCATCATCCCGCTTGTAGACAACATTAATTCCGCTGTGTTTCTCGTTTCGAAACACCAGTACGGATGAATTTGCCAACTCCATCTGCATCACGGCTTCGCCCACTGAAATTGACGGAATTTGTGTCTCCGTCTCAGCGACGATTACCGGCGCATCGTCTGTCTGCTCTGCCTCATCCGACTCATCTGTTGCGGCGAGGATATAAGAGCCTGCCGCAGAAAGTTCAACAGGTTGTGATCGGTCGCGGTGGTGGTCCTTGAGCCGCCGTTTGTAGCGGCGCAATTGCTTTTCCATCTTTTCATTGCTGCCATCAAATGCGGCATAAATCTCGTTGTCGTGCGCCTTGGCCTGTGCGGTTAATCCGGTGGACAGGTGAATAACGGTTTCGCAGACGAACTCATGTCCTGACTTGGAAAAAACGACGTAGGCTTCCGTCGGTCTGCCAGCATATTTGGACAGCATGTCATCCAATTCCGCCTTTACGTGTGTCTGTAGCGCTTCGCCAATGTCGATCTGTTTGCCACTGATCTGATACCGCATCGTTTCTCCTTTTCGTGAACGGAACACATCTTCGCGGCCTGACTGACGTCAGGTCATGATATGCGCCTATGGATGCTGATGAAGCCGGGCTTCGCCAAATTTAGGCTGACCGACAGGTGGCTTAACCTGGATGCGGTCAGGGATGGGGTCCGGGGCTTTCATCACCTCCATTGAGCGCCAGAATCTGCTGCGGTGTCAATGGTTGGATGCGTGTATCGCTGTGCGAATTAGTTAACGCGGAAGCCCTGACCAAGATAAACGCGACGCACGTTCTCGTCCTGTACAACCTCTTGAATTGTGCCGCTCATCAACACTTTACCATCATGCAGGATGTAGGCGCGATCGACGATTTGCAGGGTCTCCTGCACGTTATGATCGGTGATCAGCACGCCTATGCCGCGGGTCTTCAGGTCGGCAACAAGATGCCGGATCTCGCCGACTGCAATCGGATCAACACCGGCAAAGGGTTCATCCAGCAATACGTATTTCGGACCAGCGGCAAGGCATCGGGCAATTTCTGCCCGTCGACGTTCACCGCCGGACAATGCGATCGCCGGTGTGCGGCGCAGATGTTCGATTGAAAACTCCGAGAGCAGGTCTTCCAGCCGTTCGCGGCGCTTGTGTCGGTCGGGCACGGCGATCTCAAGAATGGCCATGATGTTGTCTTCGACACTCATCCCGCGAAAGATCGACATTTCCTGCGGCAGGTAACCGATCCCGAGTTTTGCGCGGCGGTACATCGGTAGGGCCGTCACATCGCGGCCGTCAACAATGACCTGTCCGCCTTCAGGGGACACGAGGCCCGCAATCGAGTAAAAGCAGGTCGTCTTTCCAGACCCATTCGGCCCCAGCAACGCCACCACCTCACCGCGGCCAAGTTCAATGCTGACGTCCCGGATGACCGGACGCTTGCGATAACTTTTGCGCAGATTGACGACGTGCAGCCCCGCATCGCCGTCTTGAATGCGTAGTGCCGGTTTCATCAGTTATTGTCCTGCCGGAAAATCGTTTTGACCCGACCAGACATCTGAGCGTCGCCGGTTGTCAGATTGACCTGCATCTGATCAGCCGAAAGCGCGCTGGCGCCTTGTGTCAATAGCACATCACCTTGCAGCAACAGGGTTCCGGCCACCAGATCATAATCCGCGCTTTGCGCCTCTGCGGCTTCCGTTGCTGTCACAAAGGTGACGCCGCCCCGGGCCTTCAGGCGGGCAATGTCCCCGGTTGCGGCGGAATAGATGACTTCTACCTCGCCGGCGGACAGGCGCAGGTCACCCTGTCCTATCAGCACATTGCCGGAAAAGACGGCCGTCCCGGTATCCTGATCGACCGACAGGTTGTCAGCGCTGACCTCCACGGCGGCAGTGGGATCAGCGGAAATGCCACCCAGATTGATATTGGTCTGGGCTGCAACGGGGAGGGCGCAAAGCAGCGTTGTGATCAAGGCGATAATGCGCATCATGTGTCGTCCTACTCTGTCTTGCCTTGCGGGGCGTATACCAGCTTTACGCCGCCGGTGAAATCCATGCGCTGACCCTCGCCATCTGAGGATGCCAGAATTGTGACAGCACCCGCCGTGATCCGGCCATAAGGTGCCTGGACCTCAAGCGGTCCGTGGGACGCGATCATCCCTGTGCCCAGATCCGCGGTCAGCCCGGTAGTTTCCATCATGTATCCAGAAGAGGTTTCAAGCCGAACAAGCCCCGTCAGCCGCGCCTCGTCTGTTGCGCTGTCAATCACGCCCTGTCCTGCGCGGACCACAAGCGTTGTGCCATCGGCGGCGTCCAGTCGCAGCTGTGGTGCATCAATATTGAGGCGGTCAGTTGTATCCGGCCGGGCAGAATTTGCGCTGATCGCAATAACGGAGCCATCGTCGGCGACACCGGAAAACCTTGGCGCTGTAATGCGCTGCTCGCGCGCCATTTCATCCAATGTTGCAAAAGAGATATCCGGTTCCTGAGCCGCCTGCCGTGCAAAGAGGAACAGCGTCGACAAGAGAGCCAGCGCCGCAAGCGGGAGCAATATCTTGAACCAACCAACCAATTGACTGTGGAGGTTGCGGTTTGTGTCCATGCCGCTAGATGACGCCTGCGCGCAGGCAATCATGAATATGCAGCACGCCAGCGATTTGGTTTTGCGCCGTTACAGCGAAGAGACAGGTGATCTTGCCGGACATTTTTGCAACGGCCTCCTCGGCCAATGCATCGGGGGCAATTGTTGTCGGGTTCTCGGTCATGACGGCACCGGCGGTTTTGCCCATCAATCCATCCATATGCCTGCGCAGATCGCCATCGGTCACAACCCCGGCAAGTGTCCCGTCCGGATGGGTGACGCCGACAACGCCAAACCCCTTCTGGCTGATCTCCAGCAGGGCGTCGCCCATTGGCGTATCACAGGAAACGCGCGGGATTGCATCGCCTGTGTGCATTAGATGTGACACCTTGGCCAATCGTGCACCCAGCTTGCCGCCCGGATGGAACTCGCGAAAATTCTCAGGCGTGAAGTCGCGGGCTTCCATCAGGGCGATGGCCAGCGCATCGCCAACCGCCACAGACATTGTGGTTGACGTTGTTGGCACGACACCATGGCCGCATGCCTCACCCAATTGCGGAATGTTGATGCGGATATCGGCTTGGGTGGCCAATGTGCTGCCCGCCCTGCTTGACAGGGCAATAAGCGGGATGTCGAACCGCCGTGTGTAGGCAACGAGATTGGCGAGTTCTGGTGCTTCGCCGGAATTGGAGAGCGCAATAACGATATCGTTGCTTGTGACCATACCCAGATCGCCATGGCTGGCCTCGGCGGGGTGAACAAATTGTGCGGGCGTCCCGGTCGAGGCAAGCGTTGCAGCGACCTTGCGCGCGATATGGCCCGATTTGCCGATGCCGGACACGATGATCCGGCCCTTGGCTTGCAAAATCAGATCAACAGCTTGCACAAACCCCTCGCCCAGGCCGTCTGACAGGGCTTTCAGTCCTGCTGCCTCGTCTGCGATAACCCGTCTTGCGACGGCAAGATGATCTCGTCCCGCGGCCATCAGTGCGAAAAAATGTCCACGTCGGGCCATCCGGCCAGATCAAGCTTGGCGCGGGTTGGCAAGAACTCGAAACAGGCCTGCGCGTGTGTGCTGCGCCCTTCGCGGGCTAACATGCCATCCAGGATCTCGCGCAGTTTGTGCAGGTAGAGGACGTCGGACGCCGCGTAATCCAGCTGCGCCGGTGTCAGGGTTTCCGCGCCCCAATCGCTTTGCTGTTGGTGCTTGGAAATGTCGACGCCGACAAGCTCTTGCAACAGTGTCTTCAATCCGTGCCGGTCGGTAAAGGTGCGCACCAACTTTGACGCGATCTTGGTGCAATAGACCGGTGCGGTGGTGGCCCCAAAGCGGTGATGCAGCGCGGCAATGTCGAACCGTCCAAAATGAAACAGCTTCAGGATATCCGGGTTTTCCAGCATCGCGACAAGATTTGGGGCCTCGGATTGGTCCTTAGAAACCTGCACGAGGTGGCACTCTCCATCGCCGCCCGACATCTGGATCAGACAGAGCCGATCCCGGTGCGGGTTCAGACCCATGGTTTCGCAGTCGATCGCAACGATCGGACCAAGGTCCAGGCCGTCTGGCAAATCGTTTTGGTAAAGGTGGTTTGCCATCATGTCGTCCTAAGCAGGGGTTCCACTCCAGATACGGTTTGCCGCGGGACTTCTCAAGCCCGCAGGATCAGCAAGGTCAATTCTCTGCCCGGATGTGGCGTCAGGCAGATCGCATTCATTGCGCCACCTCGAACGATGCGCGACCAAGAGCATTGCCCCATCCGGAATTTTGCCGGTGGGTGTGACACTTTTGGTCAGGAAAGCGCTCTGCCAATAATAGCGGCGTGCTTGGGTTACAGCATCAGCGCCTTGTTAATCTTGGCGGTCTTGCTGGCGTACTTGGACACGTCAACGCCCCTTTCAGTCAGTGCCTGGGCGAGTTCATCCTCGCTTAGCGCTCTGATCGCCTGTTCAGTCATCTTCATGAAATTGATCCTGCGCGTGTACGGTGGGTTCGTATCACCAAAAAAGCTGCGGTTCTCAAACGCGAACTCATCGGCGTATTTGCCGATGAAGTAGGACAGGAAAGTATTGATACTTGTGCGAATCCGCGGATCGTCCCCCAACAGATCAGCAGAGCTTTCCAGCGTCTCCAACATCAATTGTGACCACAGTGCCGCCCCCTTGTCGTTCATCAACTGCATCGCATTGTGATGGTGGTGAAAATTCAGCCGAAATTCGGCACCATGATAATATGGCCCGCCACCCATGACGTCGATCCACATCGACGCCTGCGTATTGATATGGTGATTGATCCCGCCAACACGTTCGAACACGGACCGAAACCAATCGTCCTGCGCAAATACGCGTTGATAGAACCGCTGAACGATGCCCACAATCGGCTCTTGCCCTAGCAGAGAATAAAGCTGCCAGAACTGAATCGGCTTGCTTTCATCACCCGGAGCGGTCAGCGAAAGGACATCGGCCATTCGAAAGGCATCCGTCGGCAACAGGCCCTTTTCAGTCGCGGCCTGAATGTAATCGCGCTGGATCTTTTCTGTCATGTACCCGGGCTGAGTCGGGAATTTGGGAAGGTCAACATGTGCCATGATGTTCTACCGCGCATTCAAACGCGTCCATGATGTTAGGATTATCTCGGACCAGGGCGCCGCCGCCGGTGCTGATGTGCTGACGTAAGCAGCGACCATGTCATATTCAACCCCGGCCCCTTTTGACCGAATTACCGCTGTTGATCATGAATGCAACGAGTTCTCTGACAACGATGACCGTGAACGGCGTAACCGTAGAAAAGGTTCAGGTTTCAAGCCCCAAGGTACCGTGCGATTTTTCCTGCATGACAGGCAATCATCATACAACAGGATAAGGCCGTGCCCATAGTGGTTCTGGCAAATGGGACAGCAGTTGAAGCGAACCGCGCCTATGCCGCAATCATAAGATCAAAGTATGAGGTTTTGAGATCTCGTTGTGGCGCTCTGGTCGATGAAGAACGCAATGCCAGCTGCTTGGATTCGACGTTTGAGGAATTCACGAATTTGTCGATGTCTTTTGCGGCTTGGAGAATGTTGAAAAGACCGGGTGTTCATTCCTCCTTGTTCTGTCGCCGGATGGTGTGTTGCTGCGCTGGCTCTTGATTATGGCGGGCGCATTTTCGCCATGCCCAGCGTCTGAAATCCATCTCGGAAACCATGCTGGGTTTTGCCCCAGTTCTGTCAAAGCGCATTCGAGAGGTATCGGACCGCATTGGACGGTTGACACAGGTGAACCCCCCGCGGTGACCTCGCCAACCAGAGCCGCGCATGGCGAATGGCCTTGGCAAGTGGGATGCAATACAACATGGCAGTAAGACCTGTCGGAAGGTTTGATCATGATCCGTGAAGAAATTCATTGGTACCGCACCGCGCCTGGGCCACCAGACTGCGAGCGTCTGCAAGGGGATGTTCGCGCGGACGTCGTTATCGTTGGCGCGGGGCTGACTGGATTGCGCACTGCGATTGATCTGGCAGAGGCCGGCACAGATACAATCGTGATTGATGTCGAAAGGATCGGCTTTGGCGCATCGGGGCGAAGCGGCGGACAGTGCAATCCGATCTGGCGCGCCACCCCGGATGAGTTACGCAGCAAATTCGGACAGGATCAGGGTGATCGTCTGATTCAGGCCACACTTACCGCGGCGGATGACCTGTTTGACGATATATCCCGCTACCAGATCGCTTGCGATGCGGAACAAAATGGCTGGATTCAGGCCGCGCATACGAGCAAAGCAAGAAAGAATCTGGAGCGGTTGCAGGCAACCTGGGCGGCAGAGGGTGCTGACATTTCGGTCATGTCGAAATCTGAAACACATGTGGGTGTGGGGTCCGCCGCCTATGATTTCGCGCTGCATCATCCCAAGGGCGGCTTTGTCCAGCCGCTGGGCCTGACACGCGGTTTTGCCAAAACTGCGCAGGCCGCTGGCGCAAGGTTGTTTGAACAAACGCCTGCAACCGGGATCGACAGGCAGGGCAACAATTGGCGCGTCGCAACGCCGTCCGGAACCATTACTTGTGACACGGTCATTATGACCACCAACGCCTATACCGATGATCTGTGGCCCAATCTGCGACAAACCATGTTGCCGATGTATAGTATCGTTTTGGCCACGGCACCGTTGTCCAAGGCGCAGCGCGCGACGGTTCTGCCGGGACGCAAGACAATTGCCGATAGTCGGTTGGCGATCTATTTTGCACGGTACGATGCGGATAACCGGCTGATTTTTGGCTGTGTTGGTAGCAATGAAAAAGTGGGCACGCTGGGTGGCCACAGGCGTTTGCGTAATGGGCTGAACCACGTCTTTCCGCAGCTCAGCGGGATCGGCATCGAATGCACCTGGGCAGGCCGCAATGGCGTGACACCGGACATGATCCCGCGGATGCACGAACCCGCCCCTGGCGTGCTTGCGGGCGTCGGCTTTAGCGGGCGCGGTATCGCCATGACATCTGTCATGGGGCGCTGTCTGGCCCGCAAGGTGTTGGGACATGCAAATAAAGAACTGCCGTTCCCGATTTCGCCAATTACCGCGATGCCACTGCATGGGCTGTCACGCCGTCTTGTGCCCCTGATGGCCCCTGCCTTTTCACTCAGGGACCGGGCCAGTGTGCTTTGGGACAACGCAGGTGTTGGCAAACAAGGCTGAGGACATCAACGCTGCGCCCAGGATTTATGCCGTCTCAAACACCCTGCGCGGAGCGTTGACGTCACAGGATTTGGGACATGCCCGCAACTGGCTTTAGGCTGCGATTTCCTTGCGAGGGCAGGCAATGACGTGCGACCCTTAGGGCAAAGGAAAGCGAATCAAGTCATGTTGCGTGCCCTATTTTGTGTCGTGTGTGTTATGCTGGTCTGGACACCCGCAACCAGTGTTTCCGCTCAGAACTATGAGACGCTGTTCCAGGATTTCAGGGCATCTGGTCTAACCAAAGAGGACAAGCGGTTCCTCCAAGCAGCACTGGCTTTTGAGGGCCACTACAATGGCCTTCTTGATGGGGATTGGGGAAGATTGAGCCGCGAGGCCTTTGCCAGATATTCTTGGTCAGAACTAGGTGAAGCGCCGGAAGAATGGCATATGGCGTTCCTCGCTTTGACGTTCTTCCAGCTCTACGATCGTGACGGCTGGCAGATCGAGTATTTTGAGCCGATGGGCTTGTCGATCATGGTACCGTCTGAAGCGATAGCGTTTGACCCCCCATCAGGCACGTTTGTGAATTTCCGACATAACAGGAGCTCATTGGCGTATTCAGCAGGTGTTCATCGCGTCGAGACCGCGCAGAACGTTCATGATTTCACACTTGATTGGCACACTGCCAGCGCTGAACCATACACGGTCCGCAAGAATGATTTGGCTGTAAGCAGGAGTGAGAAACGGGATGGTTCCGTCTTGTATACGCGCTCCAACTTCGTTGATGGCGCATGGTCGACTGTAATGCTCTCTGCGGATCGTACTGACGTGCCAATTCTGAATGCGGTTGCAGCCAGCCTTTCAGTGGGACGCGTGCCGCCACTACGCTACACTTCTGGTGGCCGCATCGAATTGGCGCTGAATCAAACGCTAGATATTTTGAGCAAAGAAGACTCGGCTCCCACGTCAGATGCGCAGACAAGGTATCAGTATATTCAGGTGTCGAGCCATGCCTCATTGAGCGACGCAATCGCAACGGCCCGGACTTACCGCACTCGGTTTCCAAACGTCGAAGTCTACGAAACCCGATCTGGTTTCCTTGCTGTGGTCGTGGGGACCGCAACACTTGAACGCGTCAACAGTGTCATCGCAAATCTCGTTGCCGAAAACGCGGTCCCTTCCGATACCTACGCCACGGCAGGGGAAGGTTTCACCAAAAGGGTTTGGGACTCATCCATTGGTGCGAATTCCACGCGAGAACCGGAGCCACGATCAAGCCACTCCGATACTCCAGCACGCGTGAGTTCTGGTACTGGTTTTTTCGTCTCGGATGATGGGCATGTCTTGACTAACGAGCATGTGGTTGAAGGCTGTTCTGAAATTTTTGTCAACGACACCTTGGCGCACCTTGTTGCGGCTTCCCCGGAATTCGATCTCGCCTTGTTGGAAGTCAGGGGCATTACGCCGGACGGTGTGGCAAAGTTTTCGCCTGCCCCGGCAAGACTGAATTCTGACGTGACGGTGGTGGGATATCCGCTATTTGAACTGCTTAGCGGGATCAATGTGACAAGGGGCGCAGTTTCTTCGCAGGCTGGCTTCAGAGGCGACGCCACAAGAATGCAAATCACGGCACCCGTTCAAAGCGGAAATTCTGGTGGACCGGTTCTTGGTGCCGACGGTGAAGTTGTTGGCGTTGTCGTTAGCAAATTAGATGCAGAGGTGGTGGCGGAAAGTTTTGGCGATACACCACAGAACGTCAATTTCGCGGTCCGTGGTGAGATTGCAAAGTTGTTTCTCTCCATGAACGGCGTGGACCCTGGCTTGGGTGAAAGTAACGGTATTTTGCCCCCCGAAGACTTAGCAAGCGCCGCCAAAGAATTCACTGTATTCATTGAATGTATGGATTGAGCGGAAGAGTGTTTTCCCAATGATTTCGGCAAAACCGGAGCGGTCACATGGGCGCGATGGGATGCGGGAACCCTGAGGTTGGGGTGGAAAGGCTGGCGACATGCATGTGCAGCGCGGAAGGCTGAAAAAATTTGCGATAGATTGGTCTGGCCCAGTGGCGTGCTAGATGGCAACGATGGCCTGCGCTCCAGGCATATTCGCAAGCGAGCATTTGTGTGACTGTTTCAAGAGCACGAAGTCCCAGTCAATCACGGTGGATTCAACATATGAATTTCCTTTTGTGGTTTCCGAACCGGCATGACGGCAAGCATCAAAAGGGGATGGCAAAGGTGGTTGAAGAAAGCCCAAATCGCTCAGGTGTATTATATATACGAAATTTGGGAAGAATTGGTGCCCAGGAGAGGACTCGAACCTCCACGTCCATACGGACACCAGCACCTGAAGCTGGCGCGTCTACCATTCCGCCACCTGGGCAGGTGTCGTGAGGGGCGATGTAGCTACCCATTTGCAAGCTGTCAACGCGATTCCGCGGGAAACTTGCACATCGCGGTTTCGCCTTGTCTGAACAGGGGGGCAAGGTTAAACCAAAGTGGAATTCAGCACAGAGGGCGGCAGCATGTCCAAACTTGTCACAATCTTCGGCGGATCAGGGTTTTTGGGCCGCTATGTTGCCCAGCGCATGGCCAAGGCAGGTTGGCGCGTCCGTGTTGCAGTGCGAAACGCGAATGAAGCCATCTATGTGCGCCCCTATGGTGCTGTCGGTCAGGTTGAGCCGGTGTTTTGCAATGTCCGCGACGACGACAGTGTTGCGGCGGTGCTTAATGGGGCTGACGTGGCCGTCAATTGTGTTGGCGTGTTGGCTGACACCGGCCGCAATACCTTTGACGCTGTCCAGGCAGAGGCACCGGGCCGGATTGCGCGGCTTTGCGCGGGACATGGTGTAGGACAGCTTGTCCATATCTCGGCGATTGGCGCGGATGTTGATGCGGAAAGCGAATACTTCAAAACCAAGGCGCAGGGCGAAGCTGCCGTTTTGGAGCATATGGCCGACGCGCTGATCTTGCGCCCTTCCATCATGTTCGGGCCCGAGGATCAGTTCTTTAACCGCTTTGCCGGTCTTTCGCGCTTTGGTCCGGTTTTGCCTGTGGTCGGTGGCGGCACATTGTTTCAGCCGGTTTATGTCGACGATGTGGCCGAGGCGGTCGAAAAGGGTGTTATTAACCCAACCTTGGCCGGTGTTTTCGAACTTGGTGGGCCAGATGTCGACAGTTTCCGCGGCCATATGGAAATGATGTTGGGCATCATCAACCGCCGGCGCCTGATTTTGAATATCCCTTTCTTTGTGGCCCGGCCAATGGCGTCGATCTTTGGATTGGTACAGGCCGTGTCGCTCGGGATCGTCAAAGCGCCGATCAATTCAGACCAGGTCAAGAACCTTGCGGTGGATAACATCGTCTCTGACGATGCCAAGGGACTTGCCGACCTTGGGGTGCGTCCCACGGCGATGGAAGCGGTGCTGCCGGATTACCTGTGGCGTTTCCGTCCGTCCGGGCAATATGCTGCGATCAAGGATTCCGCAAAAAATCTTCGTAACACCTGATGGATTCGTCACTTGTTGCGATCCTGCTGGGCATCCTTGAGGGGCTGACCGAATTCATCCCCGTGTCCTCAACCGGGCACCTGCTGCTTGTGGGGCATTTTCTGGGGTTTGACAGTGCCGGGAACACCTTTGAGGTGGTGATCCAGATCGGGGCTGTCATGGCGCTTGTTGTGCTGTTTTTTCAGCGCCTTTGGGGTGCAGTTGCAACCGCACCAACGGACCCTGCATCCCGGCGCTTTATTCTCTCAATCGTCATTGCGGCCCTCCCTGCGGTTCTGCTTGGCGTGCTGATGCACGATCTGATCAAGACCGTCCTATTTGAAACACCCATGCTGATTGCGGTCATGCTTGTGATTGGTGGTGTGATCTTGCTGTTGGTGGACCGTTTGGAGCTGCGCGAAACGCAGCAAGACGCAATGCGGCTGCCGCTGAAAACTGCCCTTGGAATCGGGATATTCCAGTGCCTGTCTCTGATACCCGGCACCTCCCGTTCCGGGTCGACCATTGTCGGTGCGCTATTGTTGGGGGTTAGTAAGCGTGCAGCAGCGGAGTTTTCATTCTTTTTGTCGATTCCGATGATGTTCGGTGTCTTTGGATATGACCTTTACAAGAACCGCGATGTGCTCGACTTTTCTGCAGTGACTGAGATTGCCTTGGGTCTAGCATTTGCCTTTGTCACGGCGCTGATCGTGGTGAAATGGGTGCTGAACTATGTATCGACCCATGGATATGCCCTGTTTGGCTGGTGGCGAATCATTGTTGGTCTTGCAGCAATTACCGCACTTTCATTGGGAAATTGACAAATTAGGTAAGGTAGGGTGACCTAAATTGACGGAAATAACCGACAATTTTCTGTCGACCTTCCGAAAATCACGCAATTAGGTCAGTTATTATGACTTTTAATCCGCGCGTGGGGGGGCTAAACAGCAGTCTCAATTTCTCAAATTTTGGAGAGCGTGATGGCTGGGCAAAAAATGTTGAAGTTCACGGCAGTCGGCCGGGACATGCCGGAGAAGCGTGCCCCCAATCTACGCCGTGAAGATTTCGGTGAGATTTATGCCCAGTACGCCCGCGACAAGGCAGCAGAGCAGGCCAGCCGTTGCAGCCAGTGTGGTGTGCCGTACTGCCAGACCCATTGCCCGCTGCACAACAACATCCCCGACTGGCTGCGCCTGACCGCAGAGGGGCGGTTGCAAGAAGCCTATGAGATCAGTCAGGCCACAAACACATTCCCCGAAATCTGTGGCCGCATCTGTCCGCAGGATCGCCTGTGCGAAGGGAATTGCGTGATCGAACAATCCGGCCATGGCACCGTGACGATCGGGTCGGTTGAAAAGTACATCACCGACACCGCATTTGAGGAGGGCTGGGTCAAACCAATCCGCCCACACACTGAACGGCCCGAAAGCGTTGGCATCATCGGCGCGGGCCCCGGTGGCCTTGCGGCGGCAGATATGCTGCGGCGTCAGGGCGTGCAGGTGACTGTCTATGACCGCTATGATCGCGGTGGTGGCCTGCTGACCTACGGCATCCCCGGGTTCAAGCTGGAAAAAGACGTGGTGATGCAGCGCATGGCGCAGCTGGAGGATGGCGGCGTCAAGTTCGTGCTAAATTGCAACATCGGCGAAGACCTGTCCTTTGGCGCGATCCGAGGCGAACATGACGCGGTTCTGATCGCCACAGGTGTCTATAAATCAAGGGATTTGCCCGATGCCGGCGCAGATGGGATCGTGCGCGCAATTGACTATCTGACCGCCAGCAACCGTAAAAGTTTTGGCGATGATGTCGCGGAATTCGACAGCGGCGAATTGAACGCCCAAGGCAAGCGCGTTGTTGTTATCGGCGGCGGTGATACCGCGATGGATTGCGTGCGGACCGCCGTGCGGCAAGGCGCGGAAAGCGTCAAATGCCTGTACCGGCGTGACCGCGCCAATATGCCCGGATCACAGCGCGAAGTGCAGAACGCCGAGGAAGAAGGCGTTGAATTTGTCTGGCTGTCAGCCCCCGTTAGCTTTGAAGGGGATGCTGTCACCGGTGTGAACGTCAGCAAGATGCGTCTGGGGCAGCCTGATGCCACCGGTCGCCAAGTCCCCGAAGTGATCGCTGGCGCTGATTATGTCGAAGGCGCTGATCTGGTGATCAAGGCGCTGGGCTTTGAACCAGAGGATCTGCCGAAACTTTGGGGTGAAGAGGGCCTGGAAGTAACCCGTTGGGGCACGATCAAGGCGGAGTTCACCAGCGGGCGCACCAGCCTTGACGGGGTGTTTGCCGCCGGGGATATCGTGCGCGGGGCCAGCCTTGTCGTTTGGGCCATTCGCGACGGTCGCGACGCGGCCGAGGCGATCCTGGGATATCTGTCGAATGCTGATGCCGTGGCCGCGGAATGAGCACCGCACGGTCAAATCGGGGGATGCACAACCCATGCACATCCTGCCAACAACCTATGCAGACGCGAATCTTACCTGCTGTTAAGGGTCCGGAATGGATGCTGACCTTTCTGACGGGTGCTGCGCTGTTGCTGGCAACGCCGGTCTTTGCGCAGGACAGCTTTAGCCTGCCCGCGGGGTGCACGGCGTTCCTGACGGTGCAGGGCGCTGATTGTTCGGTTGATCACCACTTTACCTGCACTGCCGATCCGGCAGGTCACAAGCAGCGGGTCAGCCTTGACGAACAGGGGCTGACATACCTTGGGACAACCGACGAAGAAACGCAGTGGATCCGCAGCTTTCATCCGCTGTCGGGCCATTCCGAGCAGTTGGAAAGCAACCCGGCGGACCCTGCTTCGCTGACGGAGCTGATCGAGACCGGGCGCGACAGCTATGATTTCATCACGCTGTCGGAAGAAGTCGGCCCCACCCGTTACGTGGGTGAGGACCGCCTGACCGGCAAAAGCGTGGTGATCGACGGGGTCAGCATTCTGGAAACCGAGTTTGAGATCACCGCCTTTGCCGCGGACGGCACACAGATCTGGGCATCTTCGGGACATGAATTCATCAACCCGGACTGGAAAAGTTTCCTGTCCGGTACATCGGTGATCCAGACCACGACAGATAGTTTTGAGCGCGATGGCCGCCCGGTCGAATTCATATTTCCCGGCGAACAAGGGTTTTTGTCGGCCAACCCGAAACATGGGTGCGGTGTCGTCATGTCGTCGTTTGAGGTGATGCCATGAAGTATGTCTGCCTTGTCCTGTTTGGGCTGTTGGCGGCGCCCGCCGCTGCCGATGACTACGATATCTATCGCAACAGTTGCACGCATATCTGGACCGCGATTTATTCAAAATGCAAGATCACCCGCATCTATCGCTGCAATGACGGGTCAGTTTTTTTTGAAGACGAGAGGTTGGCAGATGTGCCGTCGGCACAGCTTTATGGCCCCGATTATCAGCTGATCGTGATTTCAAGGGATGGACAGGATTTGCTGCGCATCATAGGTGAGCCGGCAGATAGATTTTCAATGGCGACGTTTTTGGCCACGGGTGCTGAAACGGCGGATGTCCGGGTGCACAACTATTTCATCCCCGACTTACCGCATGAATCACGCATGGCGCGTGATGTGCAGATGACTGGTGAAACGCTGACAATTACAGGTCACACCCTGCCGTTGGCCGTGACTCACACAACGCTGGAAATGGGGTTTGGTGGCAATTCTGTCGTCTTCGAGGGATATGATCTGGTGGATGCCGAAAATGGTGTTTTGATCGGCTACCAAGCAACGGGTCAATTCATGGGGCAAAAAGTTGACGATTTGCCAAAGCTGATGGCCCTGTTTGGCCGGCGGGATGATGCGTTTACGACGCAGGACCCATACCCGTTTTGCGCGGACCCGGTCTCATGATCAGGGGGCATTGCATGTGCGGTGCGGTCACGGTCGAAGTGGCAAAGGTCGCTGACAGGATGAACGCCTGTCATTGCAGCATGTGCCGCCGCTGGACCGGATCGGCCTTTGTTGTAGTGCATGGCACGGCGGAAGACACGACGTTTGACGGACCTGTCAAGGTGCTCAGCTCATCGGACTGGGCCGAACGGGGCTGGTGTGATGCCTGCGGCTCTGCGTTGTTCTACCGAACCAAGCACGACGGGGCCTACGGGATTGCGGCGGGTCTGTTTGACGACACCGCCGGACAGACACTGACGATTGAATACTACATCGACCGGAAACCGGCCGGCTTTGCATTTGCAGGCGAACACACGCGCCTGAGCACGGTTGAGACACTGGCCCATTTCGGCATCTCTGAAGAGGAATAATCATGACCATTTATGACCAGAACTGGGTCGCTGCCGAGGAAACAAAGCGCAAGTGGATGGCCGAAAACGGCCTTTATCGTGACGATGATGAACATGCCTCTTGCGGGGTCGGCCTTGTCGTTGCGATTGACGGCACGCCGTCACGTGATGTGGTGGAAAAGGGGATTGGCGCGCTGAAGGCGGTGTGGCACCGCGGCGCGGTTGATGCCGATGGCAAGACGGGGGACGGTGCGGGTATTCACGTGCAAATCCCGGTGCCGTTCTTTCAGGACCAGATTCGCCGCACCGGTCACGAACCGATCGAAGGCGAACGCATTGCGGTTGGTCAGATTTTCCTGCCCCGCACGGATTTTGCCGCGCAGGAACGCTGCCGCACGATTGTTGAGTCCGAAGTGCTGCGCATGGGGCATTACATCTATGGCTGGCGTCACGTGCCGGTAGAAACCGAAGTTCTGGGCGAAAAGGCCAATGCGACCCGTCCCGAGATCGAACAGATCCTGATCCGTTGTGAAAAGGATTTCGACGAAGAAGCCTTTGAGCGTGAGCTTTACATCATTCGCCGCCGGATCGAAAAGGCCGTGACGCAGGCCAGTATCTCGGGCTTTTACATGTGCAGCCTGTCGACCCGGTCGATCATCTACAAGGGCATGATGCTGGCCGAACAGGTGGCGACATTCTACCCCGATCTGATGGATGCGCGGTTTGAAAGCGCCTTTGCGATCTACCACCAGCGCTATTCGACAAACACCTTTCCACAGTGGTCACTGGCGCAGCCGTTCCGCATGCTGGCCCATAACGGTGAGATCAATACGCTGAAGGGGAACGTCAACTGGATGCGCAGCCACGAGATCCGCATGGCCTCTGGCGCGTTTGGGGAAATGGCCGAGGACATCAAGCCGATTATCCCGGCAGGCGCGTCGGATTCCTCTGCTTTGGACTCTGTTTTTGAAGTTCTGGTGCGGGCCGGGCGCAATGCGCCGATGGCCAAGACCATGCTGGTGCCGGAAAGCTGGTCCAAGCAGGCGGTCGAGATGCCGCAGGCCTGGCAGGACATGTATTCCTATTGCAACGCGGTGATGGAACCATGGGATGGCCCGGCCGCGCTGGCGATGACCGACGGGCGATGGGTCTGTGGCGGGCTGGACCGTAACGGGCTGCGGCCGCTGCGCTACGTCGTGACCGGGGATGGTCTGCTGGTCGCCGGCTCCGAGGTCGGGATGGTGCCGGTGGACGAATCCACCGTGGTGGAAAAGGGCGCGCTGGGTCCGGGGCAGATGATTGCCGTGGACATGCAGGAAGGCACATTGTTTCACGACACTGAAATCAAGAACAAACTGTCTGCCGCGCAGCCGTTTGGCGAATGGGTTGGCAAGGTTGTGACCCTGAACGAGGGGTTGCGCGATATCCCCGAGGTGCCGCTGTTTGAAGGCGATGAGCTGCGTAAGCGGCAAGTGGCCGCGGGATATTCGGTGGAAGAGCTGGAGCAGGTTCTGGCCCCGATGGCCGAAGACGGCAAGGAAATGATTGCCAGCATGGGGGATGACACGCCCTCGGCGGTGCTGTCCAAGACCTACCGCCCGTTAAGCCACTTTTTCCGGCAGAACTTTTCGCAGGTGACAAACCCGCCGATCGATTCCTTGCGCGAAAGCCGGGTGATGTCGCTGAAAACGCGGTTTGGGAACCTCAAGAACGTGCTGGATGAAGATTCGTCGCAGACCGAGATTCTGGTGCTGGAAAGCCCCTTTGTCGGAAACGCGGAATTTGACGAAATGGTGCGTCAGTTTGGCGAAAGCGTCGCCTTTATCGACTGTACCTTTGCCGAAGGGACCGGCGCGCTGTCCAAGGGGCTGCAACGCATTCGGGCCGAAGCCGAAGACGCGGTGCGGTCGGGTGCGGGGCATCTGGTGCTGACCGATCAGCATCAGTCGGCCACGCGTGTTCCGATGCCGATGATCCTTGCCACCTCTGCCGTGCATTCAGGGCTGACGGCCAAAGGGTTGCGGACCTTCTGTTCGATCAACGTGCGGGCGGCAGAATGCATTGATCCGCACTATTTTGCGGTGCTGATCGGCTGCGGTGCAACGACGGTGAACGCCTATCTGGCGCAGGATTCCGTCGCGGATCGCGTGCGCCGCGGATTGATCGACGGCAACCTGACGGATGCGATGCGCCGCTATCGCGCGGCGATTGACGCGGGCCTGCTGAAAATCATGTCGAAGATGGGGATTAGTGTCTTGTCGTCCTATCGCGGCGGCCTGAACTTTGAGGCCGTGGGCCTGTCCCGCGCGATGGTTGCCGAATACTTCCCCGGAATGCATTCGCGTATCTCGGGGATTGGCACGTCAGGGATTCAGACCAAGATCGAAGAGGTCCATGCGAAGGGCTGGAAACAGGGTGCCGACATTCTGCCCATCGGGGGGTTCTACAAGTCCCGTCGGTCCGGGGAAAAGCACGCCTGGGAAGCGCAGACCATGCATATGTTGCAGGCGGCCTGTAACCGCGCGTCCTATGAGCTTTGGAAGCAATATTCCAAGTCAATGCAAAGCAACCCGCCGATCCATCTGCGCGACCTTCTGGCGATCAAGCCGCTGGGCAGCGCGGTGCCGATTGAAGAGGTCGAAAGCATCACCAGCATTCGCAAACGGTTTGTCACCCCCGGCATGTCGCTCGGCGCATTGAGCCCGGAGGCACACAAGACGCTGAACGTGGCGATGAACCGGATTGGCGCAAAATCCGACAGTGGCGAAGGGGGCGAAGATCCGGCCCATTTCCTGCCTGAGGCGAATGGCGACAATCCGTCCGCCAAGATCAAACAGGTTGCGTCCGGCCGGTTTGGGGTGACGGCGGAATATCTGAACGCCTGCGAAGAGCTTGAGATCAAGGTCGCACAGGGTGCAAAACCCGGCGAAGGCGGGCAGTTGCCCGGCATGAAAGTCACCGATCTGATTGCGCGGTTGCGGCATTCGACCAAGGGTGTCACGCTGATTTCACCGCCGCCGCACCACGATATCTATTCGATCGAGGATCTTGCGCAGCTGATTTATGACCTCAAACAGATCAACCCGCGCTGCAAGGTGACAGTGAAACTTGTCGCCTCAAGCGGGGTCGGCACGATTGCGGCGGGTGTGGCCAAGGCCAAGGCCGATGTGATCCTGATTTCAGGCCATAATGGTGGCACGGGTGCTTCGCCCGGGACCAGCATCAAATATGCCGGTCTGCCGTGGGAAATGGGTCTGACCGAGGCGCATCAGGTGCTGGCGATGAACAATCTGCGCGAGCGGATCACGCTGCGCACCGATGGCGGTTTGCGCACCGGGCGTGACATTGTCATGGCGGCGATGTTGGGGGCTGAAGAATACGGCATTGGCACCGCAGCCCTGATTGCGATGGGTTGCATCATGGTGCGCCAGTGTCAGTCCAACACCTGCCCTGTGGGCGTGTGTACGCAGGACGAAGCGTTGCGTGACAAGTTCACCGGCAATGCCGACAAGGTTGTCAACCTGATCACCTTTTATGCAACGGAAGTGCGCGAAATCCTCGCCAGTATCGGCGCGCGCAGTCTTGATGACGTGATTGGCCGGGCCGATCTGCTGACCCAGGTCAGCCGGGGGTCGGCGCATCTGGATGATCTGGACCTGAACCCGTTGCTGATCACAGTCGATGGCGCGGACAAGATCACCTATGACCGCAGCCGTGCCCGGAATGCCGTGGATGACACATTGGATGCACAGATCGTGCAGGACGCTGACCGGTTCCTGAACGATGGCGAAAAGATGCAGCTGGAATATGCCGTGCAGAACACGCTGCGCACCATCGGAACGCGCACGTCCAGCCACATCGTCAGGGCCCACGGGATGCGCAACAACCTGCAACCTGATCACCTTACGGTGAAGCTGCGCGGCTCTGCCGGGCAGTCGCTGGGTGCCTTTGCGGTGCCGGGGCTCAAGCTTGAGGTTTCGGGCGATGCCAATGACTATGTGGGCAAGGGGCTGTCGGGGGGCACGATTGTCGTGCGCCCGCAGATGGCGTCGCCGCTGGTGGCCTCTGAGAATACCATCATCGGCAACACGGTGCTTTATGGTGCGACGGATGGCTATCTGTTTGCGGCCGGGCGTGCCGGTGAACGGTTTGCGGTGCGCAATTCTGGCGCGCAGGTCGTGATCGAGGGCTGCGGCACCAATGGGTGTGAGTACATGACCGGCGGGGTGGCCGTCATTCTGGGCGAGATCGGTGCCAACTTTGGCGCCGGGATGACCGGCGGGATGGCCTATCTTTATGATCCTGACGGCACCGCCGCGGCGCTGATCAATGCGGAAACGCTGGTGACCTGCCCGGTCACGGTGGATCATTGGGAACAGCAGTTGCGCGGATTGATTGCCCGCCACGCCAAAGAAACCAGTAGCGTGAAGGCCACCGATCTGCTGGACAAATGGGACGAGGTGCTGCCGCATTTCCTGCAGGTTTGCCCAAAAGAGATGCTGGTTCATCTGCCTGCGCCGCTGTCGGTTGAGGAAACCGCAATTCCCGCAGAATAACGCACAGTTTCAGTGGCCTGACCGCAACGGTTGGGCCGCTGACCTATGTGACTGCCACAATGTTGCCACATTTGACCTCGAAAAAGGGCGGCAATAAGGCGCATAAATCGCCACGATTGAGAGCAGTCATGACCATTTACAATTTCACCGGGCAACGGGTGAATGGCGATCCGTTTCTGACGGACAAGAAAATGAACATCGTGTCGAAGCAGACATTTGATCTGGTTTTTGACGATTCCGATGATTTGCTGGGCCCGCCAGCCCCAGGTGACACGGTGTCGCTGGATGGTGGCAATACGTTTCTGACCTACCAGTGGATGGGCTTTGGCGAAGTGCGCGGCAGCAGCACCCAGCTTGCCGGGTTTCTGCGCATTGATCTGGGCAATGGCAGTTTCCAGACCATTGCGCTTGATATGAATGCCGATGGCGACGGTATCCCGGACCTGAGCAATGGCAATACCAAGCTGCGCCCCTCTGATCTTGATGGCACGTCGACATTTCCCTTTCCCTATCCACCCGCCTGTTTCACCCCCGGCACCCTGATCGAGACCGACCGGGGTCGTGTCGCGGTCGAGGATCTGGCACCCGGTGATCTGGTGCAGACGCTGGATCATGGGTTGCAGCCATTGCGCGATCTGGCGATCCAGGACGTGCCGGCGCGGGGCAACTTTGCGCCGGTCTGGTTCGCCGCCGGGGTGCTGGGCAATACAGAGCCGTTGCTGGTGTCGCCGCAGCACCGCATGCATATCGCAGGATGGCATGCCGAATTGCACTTTGGAGAGGCCGAAGTGCTGATCCCGGCCAAGGGGTTGGTCAACGGGACGACAATTTCGCGCGTGCCGCGGGACCGGGTGACCTATGTTCATCTGCTGTTTGACAATCATGAAATCGTCAATGCTGCGGGATGCTGGTCTGAAAGCTATTTCGTCAGCGAAGCCAAGCGGGACGCGCTTGCGGGGGATAACCCAACGCTTGCCGAACTGGCGCGGTTATTTCCCGATCTTGTTGGTACGCCGCCGCCAAGCGCCGTGTTGGCAAGACCCCAGATCAAATGCCGTGACGCCGGCGCATTGCGTTCAGCCTTGACCACGGCGGCAGCGGCGTGAATTAACGCAGCCTATGGCCAAGCCGAAGAAACCCGTTAAACCTAAGAAGACCGCAGCGACGCCCCGGATCGGGCCGGTGCGGCGCATCATGCGCGGGTTGAGCAGGGGGATTTTGGCGATCGCAGGACTGGCTGTCATTCTGACCGTGCTTTACGCCGTGGTGAATCCACCAACAACGCCCTACATGTTTGGCGAGGCGCGCCGCGTCGGCGTGACGCAGGAGTGGGTGGCGATGGATGAAATCGCCCCGGTGATGGCCCGGTCCGCAGTTGCGGCAGAGGATGCCAATTTCTGCCTGCATTGGGGGCTGGATGTGAAAGCCATCCGCGCGGCAATGGATGACGGATCATCGCGCGGGGCCTCGACGATATCCCAGCAGGTGGTCAAGAACGTCTATCTTTGGCATGGGCGGTCCTGGCTGCGCAAGGCGATGGAGGCGGTCTGGACGCCGCTGACCGAAGCGGTCTGGACCAAGCGCCGGATCCTGGAACTCTACCTGAATGTCGCGGAATTTGATGAGGGCATCTTTGGCGTGCAGGCGGCCGCGCAGCATTATTTCGGGGTCGATGCCTCCGCGCTTAATCCGACCCAGGCGGCACGGTTGGCCGCAATCCTGCCGGCCCCGAAATCCCGATCCGCCGCGCAACCCAGCGATCAGACCCGCCGCCGGGCGGCGCGGATCCTCGATGGGGCGGCGACAATTGCCGCAGATGGGCGGGCAAGCTGCTTTGAGGATTGATCGCATCCGCCGCTTGCGGCATTGAAGGGGTAGCCCAAACAACGGACCTGCGATGAACCGCCTGTATCACTACCCGCTTTCACCCTTCTCGCGCAAAGTGCGACTGTCTTTGGCAGAAAAGAAGATCGAGGTGGAACTGGTTGAAGAGCGGTACTGGGAAAAAGAGACAGATTTTCTGCGGCGCAACCCGGCGGGCAAGGTGCCGGTGCTGAAGATGGGCAATCGCACGATGGCCGACAGCACGGCGATTTGCGAATATCTTGAAGAGGTGACGCCGCAGCCGGCCTTGCTGCCGCGCGATGCCGAAAGCCGCTATGAGGTCCGTCGGTTGGTGGCGTGGTTTGATGACAAATTCTATCGTGAATGCACCGAAAAGCTTGTGGGCGAACGGGTTTTCCGCAAGGTCATGGGCACCGGCTATCCTGATAGTGCCAATGTCAAATCCGGGTCCAAGGCAATCAAGTATCATCTGGATTACATGACGCAGCTTCTGGATCAGCGCCGCTGGCTGGCGGGCAATGACATGTCGCTGGCCGATTTTGCGGCAGCCGCGCAATTGTCCTGTCTGGATTACATTTCGGACGTGGACTGGAACCGGTCCGAAGTGGTGAAGGACTGGTATGCGAAGATCAAGTCGCGCCCGGCGTTCCGGTCGCTTCTGGCAGATCAGGTGCCCGGCTTTCCCCAGCCTGCGCATTATGCTGATCTGGATTTTTAGGGGGGCCCCGCCCCCCCACCCCCTTTTGGGGGCTTTGCCCCCAGACCCCCCGCGCAAGTGGACAGGCCAGGATGAAGGATGACCTGATCGCCTATGCGCATGCGGCAGGATTTGCCAAGGTTGGCATTTGCCGCCCCGACGCGGTGCCACATTTGCCCGACCGGCTGGCCCGGTTTGTCGGTGAAGGCATGCAGGGCCAGATGGGCTGGATGGCGGAGCGCATGGCCTGGCGTGGTGATCCTACTGCCCTATGGCCTGCCGCCAAATCCATTGTCATGCTGGCCGAAAGTTACACGCCGGATCACGACCCGCTTGCGGTGCTGAACCAGCCCGCAGCGGCAGCGATTTCGGTTTACGCGCAGGGGCGCGATTATCACGACATCGTCAAGAAGCGGCTGAAGAAGGTGGGCCGCTGGCTGATTGCGCAGGCACCGGGCAGCGAGATCAAGGTTTTTGTCGACACGGCGCCGGTAATGGAAAAGCCGCTTGCGCAGGCCGCGGGGCTGGGCTGGCAGGGCAAACACACCAATCTGCTGTCCCGCGATCTTGGCAATTGGTTCTTTCTGGGCGCGATCTTTACCACGCTCGACCTTGCGCCTGATGCGGCAGAGGTTGAACATTGCGGGTCTTGCCGGGCCTGTCTGGACATCTGCCCGACCGACGCGTTTCCCGCGCCGTACCAGCTGGATCCGCGGCGTTGCATTTCCTACCTCACGATTGAACACAAGGGCCCGGTGGACCCGGCGCTGCGGGGGCTTATGGGCAACCGGATTTATGGCTGCGACGATTGTCTGGCGGTCTGTCCCTGGAACAAGTTTGCCGCCAGCGCCAAGGACCAGCGTCTGGCCGCACGCGAAGACCTGCTGGCGCCACCGCTGGCGGCGCTTGTCACGCTGGATGATGCGGCGTTCCGGGCGCGGTTCTCGGGGTCTCCGATCAAGCGGATTGGCCGCGACCGGTTTGTGCGCAATGTGCTTTACGCCATCGGCAATTCTGGCCAGCCTGCGTTGACCGAAGCCGCACGGGCGTTGATGGCAGATCCCGATCCGGGTGTTGCGGACGCGGCGCGCTGGGCGGTTGATCGGTTGACAACCGGGGCTAGATAAAAGGGTCACTGCACGATCCAAGGAGACCGGCATGCGACTGATTTTTCTGCTGACCCTGATCCCCGCCATTGCAATGGCAGAGGTGCCACAGGGGCCGCCCAACGCGGGTTTCGCGGCAGAGTTCGCTGGCCAGACCCGCGCGGATGCCCTGCCCGCAACGCCGGTGAAAACCGAAGTTTTCGCCCGTGGCTTGCGCAGCCCCTGGGGTCTTGCGGCCCTGCCCTCGGGGCAGTTTCTGGTGACAGAAAAAGCGGGCCGGATGCGGGTGATTGGCGCGGATGGCACGGTATCCGGCCCGATTGGCGGGCTTCCCGCCGTCGCCGCGGGCGGGCAGGGTGGCCTGCTGGATGTTGCGATCTCGCCCCGCTTTGCCAGCGACCGGACGGTGTTCTGGACCTATGCCAAGCCGATGCCGGGCGGGGCCGTCACCGCGGCGGCGCGGGGCAGTCTGGGCGCGGACGGACAGATGCGCGACGTACGAGATATTTTTGTGCAGGGCCCGGTCAGCGCCGGGGGGCGGCATTTTGGCAGCCGGATCGTGCCGGACCCTGATGGCAGCGTTTGGATCACAACGGGTGATCGGGGTGCGGGCGATCGCGGCACGCTGGTGCAGGACCTTGCCGCGACCCACGGCAAGGTCATTCGGGTCAATGCGGATGGTTCCATCCCCGCGGACAACCCATTTGTCGGGCGCGCCGGGGATGATGCGATCTGGTCGCTGGGGCATCGCAATATGCAGGGGGCCGCGCTGGGGCCCGGTGGTCTTTGGACAATTGAGCACGGCCCGCGCGGCGGTGATGAGCTGAACCAGCCGCAGGCGGGTGGAAACTATGGCTGGCCGTTGGTGTCCTATGGGATCAATTATACGGGCAGCGCCGTCGGGTCGGGTCGCGCGGTTGCGCCGGGGTTTCTGGCGCCGGTCTATTATTGGGATCCGGTGATCGCGCCCAGCAACATCGCCTTTTACGATGGCAGCTATGGGCCCTGGCGCGGGGATATTCTGGCAGGATCGCTGAACCCCGGCGGACTGGTGCGGCTCAAGCTGGGGGGCGGGCGCGTTATCGGTGAAGAGCGTCTGCTGCCCAATCTGGGCCGGGTGCGCGATGTCGAGGTGCTGCGGGATGGGACGCTGCTGCTGCTGACGGACGATGGAGAGGCGATAAAGGTGACACCGGGATGAGTAGTTGGAAACTTCGCCTTGCACGGGTGGCGGCCCGCGCTGAATACGCCGTTGAACGGCTGTTTCGCCAACCCCGCGCGGTGCGGGTGATTGAACCCTATGTGGGCTATGCGACACCGGACCACCTTATTCTGCGCGGGCGGGTTCTGGCGGCGAGCACCGCGCAGATGACCCGCGACGGGCAAAGCCGGTTGCGCAATGCGCGCCAGATGCTGCGCCTGTTTGCAACGCAAGAGGTGGCTGACGTTACGGTCAGCGCGGGTGATGTCACGGCGCTGTCGGACGCAGAGGGGTATTTCACGTTGCTTCTGCCACGGGATGCCTATGACGCCACCGGCTGGATCACGATCCCGGTGTCGGCGCAGGATGTCGTCGCGGACTGCCCGGTGATGATCCCCAGTGCGGCGGCAGAATATGCCGTTGTTTCGGATGTCGATGACACGATGATGCAGACCGGCGCGTTTTCACTGTGGCGCAATCTTTGGACCTCGCTGACCGGCAACGCGATGACCCGGCATGTGTTCCCCGATGCCATCCGCCTGATGGCGGTGCTGGGCGATGGCGGGCGCAACCCTGTCTATTTCGTCAGCTCATCGCCTTGGAACTTCCATGGGTTCCTGTCCGACGTCTTTGCACGCAACAACCTGCCTGCGGCGCCGATGTTCCTGCGGGACTACGGGATCAGTGAAACCCAGCTGATTACCGGCACACATGGGGATCACAAGGGCAGCGCAATCGACCGGCTGATGGCGGCGCATCCCGATCTGGATTTCGTCCTGATTGGCGATACCGGACAACATGACCCGGCAGTCTATGAAGCGGCGGTTGCGCGGCATCCCAACCGGGTTCGGCAGGTGATCCTGCGTACGGCGGGCGGGTTGGATGCCAGCGACCAGCGCCATATCGACGCGATCCGCACCGCAGGTGTGGCGGTCAGCGTGGGTGAATCCTATGACGCGGCCATCGCCTTGTTCGGAACTGAGCGCGCCGCGACCCCTGTGCTATGATCACCGGATAAAGAGGCAGCCATACAGTCATGAACCGCACCAGAATTGGGAGGACGGTGAGATGATCATGCGGATATTTCAGGTGACAACACGGCCCGGCAAGGAAACGGAATTTGGCAAATTCTTCCATGAAACGGCGATCCCGCTGATGAAGGGGACAAAGGGCATTGTGCAGGTGCTGCCCGGTGCCCCCAGGGCGGATACGCCGCGCGAATTCAGCTTTGTGATGGTCTGGGAAAGTCTGGACGCGCTCAAGGCATTTGTTGGCGACGACTATCAAAGCCCGCATATCGACCCTGCCGAGGGCGAATTGGTGGAATCGCGGGTGATCAAACATTACGATCTGGTCTGACCGGAGCGCTACCGACCCCGCCGCCCGATGCGGCGGGGTCGGTCTGCCATCTCGGCGCAAGCGGCCTATTCGCCGGTGCGCGTGGCAATCAGCAGTTCCAGCCGCTTGACCTCGCGGATCACGCGGTCGGCTTGCATTTGCGGCGCAAGGCTGAGTTTCAACTGCGTTGCCGCCAGCATCAGCACCGCGGCGGGAATGCCCCACTTTACCGCTTCCAGCACATCGGTGGTGCCAAAGAAACGAAACGCACACCACACGCCAATAAAGAACAGCGTGGCCTGAACGATCATGATCACCCATGTCACCCATCCCAGTTTGCCGCCGAATTGGCTGAGCCCCAGTTCGAAATAGCCCAGTTCCTGCGTTTGGTTGAGGATCTCGCGATCCTCGCCCGTCAATGCAGCCTTGATCATGTCATCAAGGCGGGTTTTGTCATTCTGTGTCATCGTATTCTCCTTTCAGAGCGGTTCTCAATTTCTCGCGCGCCAACATCAGGCGGCGTTTTACGGTGCCAACCGGCACATCCATTGCAACGGCGACTTCGGCGACACCCATGTCTTCGAGGTAGAACAGCGCCACGGTGGCCGATTGGTCGGGTGGCAGCGACGCGATGGCGCGCTGCACGTGACTGGCCCGTACCGCATCGGGTCCGGTTTCTGGCACATGATCGACCGTGTCTGCCGTCAAGGCCGTGGCCAACGCCCGCTGGCCCTGCTTGGCCTTGATGACCGCCGCGCAGCGCCGCGTTACAATCCGTGTGGCCCAGGCCGGAAAAGCCTGCGTGTCCCGCAGCCCTTTCAACCCATTGAAGATGCCGATCCACGCCTCTTGCACCGCGTCTTTCGCCTCTTCACGGTCGCCCAGCAAACGGGTGGCGTGCACCAACAACCGTGGGCCACGCAATTCGACCAGTTGTGCCATTGCGGTGCGGTCCCCCAACCGGGAGGCCGCCAGCAAATATTGCTCAAGGCTGCGCGATTTGGGGTCCACCGATATCCTTCCTCTTTTCTGTCAACGTCACAGATAAGGTGCGCGGGGCGCGTGATTTGGTTCAGTTCAGCACAATAATATTATCCGGGCCATGCGTGCCGTCCCCTTTCCACAGCCACAGTTTCAGGTGTTTGGCCGGCAGGCCCCGTCGGTTTCGCGCGCCAATGGCGGGCCGGGTCTGGCGGATCTGCAAAGCTGCTATGCACGGCAGCTTCTCGGCTGGTCTTTTGGCGAATGACGTGGCTATGTCGCATCATGCAACCCCTGCGCGGCATTCTGTTCAAAATCCTGTCGGTCATGACATTCATGTGCATGGCCAGCCTGATCAAGGCCGCCTCTGCCGAGGTGCCGCCGGGGCAGGCGGTGTTCTTTCGGTCGTTCTTTGCCCTGCCGATCATCCTTGGCTGGTTGCTGATCCGGGGCGAGATCCGTGATGGATGGAAAACCAGCAATCCAATCGGCCATGTCTGGCGCGGGTTGATCGGGACCATGGGCATGGGATTTGGCTTTACCGGGTTGGCGCTGTTGCCGCTGCCCGAGGTCACCGCAATCGGCTATGCCGCGCCATTGCTGGTGGTGGTTTTTGCGGCGATGTTCCTGGGCGAAAATGTCCGCCTGTTCCGGTTAAGCGTCGTCGGTCTGGGATTGATTGGTGTTCTGATCGTCCTTTCGCCGCGCCTGTCGCTGGGTGAGGAGGTGAGCGCCTCTGAAACGCTGGGCGCGGTGGTGGTGCTTATGGGGGCGGTCATGGCGGCCCTTGCGCAGGTCTTTGTGCGCCGCCTTGTCAGGAGCGAAAGCACCGCCGCAATCGTGTTCTGGTTTTCGTTGACCTCCAGCACGCTGGCACTGTTTTCGATTCCCTGGGGATGGGTGATGCCCTCGCCGGTTGTGATCGCAATGCTGGTTTCGGCAGGATTGCTGGGCGGGGTCGGGCAGATTCTGATGACCTCAAGCTATCGCTACGCGGATGCGTCGCTGGTGGCGCCGTTTGACTACGTGTCAATGATCTTTGCGCTTTTGATCGGCTATTTCATCTTTGACGAGGTGCCGACGATCACCATGATTTTTGGGGCGTCGATCGTGATGTCGGCGGGTGTATTGATCATCTGGCGGGAACGACAACTGGGGCTGGAACGCAGTCAGCAGCGCAAGGCGATGGGTCAGCTGGGCGGGAAATAGCGCGTGACAGTTGGGCGCGCGGCCCTTTTCATGTTATGGTTGCGACATTCAATGGAGGTTCGAATGTCGAAACAGATGTTGAAAGACGAGAACGAGACGCCGGACAGCAGATTGCAGCGGGTCGTCGAAATCAGGAAGTCCCAGCAACCCAAGCAAGCCACGCTGGACCTGCAGCGCCGCGGCAGACACGAAAATACCGCGCAAAGGGCGCGGCATTTCCTGCGGATCGCAAAAGGGTTCGAAGCCTAGGCCCGGACCAGTTTTTCGTAGCTGTCAGCAACGTCGAGTGCCAGCGCACCGACTTCAAAGTTGTAGTCGCCAATCTGACCGACGGGGGTGACTTCTGCGGCGGTCCCGGTCAGCCAGCACTGTTCAAAGCTTTCCAGCTCTGCGGGTGCGATGACGCGTTCGTGCACCTTGATCTGCTTTTCCTGCAACATGCCAACGACGGTCTGGCGGGTCAGCCCGTTCAGAAAGCAATCCGGCTTGGGCGTATGCACTTCGCCGTCTTTGACAAAGAAGATATTTGCGCCGGTCGCTTCGGCAACATTGCCGCGGTAGTCAAACATCATTGCATCTGAACAGCCTTTCGCCTCGGCGGCGTGTTTGGACATGGTGCAGATCATGTAAAGACCGGCGGCCTTGGCTTCATGCGGGATGGTTTCAGGGCTGGGCCGCTTCCATTTCGCGATGTCCAGCTTGGCCCCCTTGGTTTTCGCATCACCGTAATAATTGCCCCAATGCCATGCGGCGATGGCAACGCGGACCGGGTTGCGGGCAGAGGCGACGCCCATGTCATCACCGGCGCCACGCCAGGCGAAAGCCCGCACATAGGCGTCGGTCAAACCATTGGCCTGTAAGACCTCTTGCTTGGCGGCCATCAGTTCTTCGACGGTGTAGGGGATCTGGAAGTCGAGACAATTGGCAGAGAAATGCAGCCGTTCCGTGTGTTTGCGATCAAGGAAAATCTTGCCATTGTAGCAACGCTCGCCCTCAAAGACCGACGAGGCATAATGCAGCGCATGGGTCAGGACGTGGACATTCGCGCCCCGCCAGTCAACCAACTGGCCATCCATCCAGATTTTACCGTCGCGATCATCATATCCTGACATTGAAGCCTCCTAAGTTCAATTTGCATATGTTGCGCAATTAGGGCCGCTTCGGACATATAATTACGCAATTTCCGGGAATCGGTATCAATCGCCGGTTGGAATGTCAACAAGACTGACGTATTATTGGCGAAAGTTGCGTGAAGAGGTTGGTATGGCGCAGGGAATGCAAAGCCCGACGGGTCAAAGCTTGCTGTTTCTGACAGATGAACAGCTGCGCAAAGGCATCGAAGCGATGTTCTTTGCCTATCGTGGGTTCACCGCCGATCCTGACAGGATTCTGGCAGAACAGGGCTATGGCCGGGCCCATCATCGCGCGATACACTTTATTCACCGAAATCCCGGTACAACGGTCAATAATCTGCTGGCCGTGCTAGGGGTCACAAAACAATCGCTTAATCGTGTATTGCGCAGTTTGATTGCGGACGGTTTGGTAGCGAGCGAGGTCGGTCAGCGCGACAAGCGCGAGCGGCACCTGACACTGACGGCAGAAGGTGCGGCGCTTGAACGGTCTTTGTCGGATGCCCAGCGTGACAGGATGCGACACGCCTACCGCACCGCAGGGCCGGACGCGGTCGCCGGGTTCCGGCAGGTGCTGGAGGCGATGATGGATGAAGAGATGCGCGTATTCTACGATGCGCTAAAGGACAAAACAGATGAACGCTGATGACGCACACCTGCTGATTGTCGATGATGACGAACGTATCCGGGGGCTTTTGCAAAAGTTTCTTGTGCGCTCTGGATTTCTGGTCAGCACCGCGCGGGATGCGGCCCATGCCCGGCGAATCCTGTCGGGGCTGGAATTCGACCTGATCGTGCTGGACGTGATGATGCCCGGCGAAGACGGCATGTCGCTGTGCAAGGATCTGCGCCAGACGATTGCCACGCCGATCCTGCTGTTGACGGCCAAGGGGGAAACCGACGACCGGATCACCGGACTGGAAGCGGGGGCGGATGATTATCTGGCCAAGCCGTTTGAGCCCAAGGAACTGCTGTTGCGGATCAATGCGATCCTGCGCCGGGTGCCGCAAGCCGAACCGGCCGTGGTGGCGCCCAAGGTGCTGAACCTCGGGCCAATCCGGTACGACATCGCAAGGGGCGAGATGTGGCAGGGCGACGATCTTGTGCGGCTGACTGCAACCGAAAGCCAGTTGATGCGGATCTTCTCGTCCGCCCCCGGCGAGGCGATGACCCGGGCCAGACTGGTCGAAGAGTTGAGCCGGTCAGGCGGGCAGACCCAGGAACGTGCGGTGGATGTGCAGATCACCCGGCTGCGGCGCAAGATCGAAACCGACCCCAAACAGCCCCGCTATCTGCAAACCGTGCGCGGCGCGGGCTATCTGCTGGCCCCGGATTGACCTGTTAAGCGGGGCGCGCTGACGCGCGCACGACATTCTGGAGCCTGTTGCTGGCGCGAGCCGTTTCAATCGGCCGTGGTGTATTTGGACAGGTTTCTGCACCCCAGCCGTTGCAGTTTTGCGATGAACCGGGTCTTTTGCGGTCATGACAACAGCCATCATTTCCCATCCCGACAGTTTTGATCACATCACTCCGCCCGGACATCCTGAACAGGTGGCCCGGATGGATGCGGTAACCGCCGCTCTGGCCCCGTTTGATGCCCTGCGCGTCAAAGCGCCGCTGGGGGCGGAGGATGACATCCTGCGGTGTCATCCCAAGTCCTACATCGACATGTTGCGTGATGCTTCGCCGACAGAGGGGTGGCGTTCACTGGATGCTGATACCCATATGTCTGCGGGCAGTCTGGCAGCCGCCTTTCGCGGTGTCGGCGCAGTTGTGCGCGCGGTTGATATGGTGATGAGCGATGATGCAACAAATGCCTTTGTCGCGATGCGCCCGCCCGGCCACCATGCAGAGCGCGAAACGGCAATGGGGTTCTGCTTTTTCGGGAATATTGCGATTGCCGCGAAATATGCGCTGGATCATCACGGGCTGGACCGCGTTGCGATTGTCGATTTTGACGTGCACCACGGCAATGGCACCCAGGATCTGGTTGAGGCGGACCCGCGCATTCTGTTCTGTTCCACCCATCAGTCGCCCCTATACCCCGGCACCGGGGCCGCGCATGAAACCGGGGTCGGCAACGTGTTGAACGTCCCGCTGCCTGACGGCACCGGGTCGAAAGCGTTTCGCGATGTGATGTCGCAGGTTGTCCTGCCCCGGGTTGATGCGTTTTCTCCGCAACTTCTGCTGATCTCGGCCGGTTTTGATGCACATCGCGATGATCCATTGGCGGGGATGAATCTGGTCGAAGATGACTTTGCCTGGGTTACCGGGCAGCTTTGCGATCTTGCGGACAGCCATTGCGATGGCCGGGTGGTATCCAGTCTTGAGGGCGGGTATGACTTGGCCGCATTGGGCGGCTCTGTGGCGGCCCATGTCGGCGTATTAAAGGAGCGTGGCGCATGACAGATGTGGCTGAAATGAGCTTTGAAGAAGCGATGAAGGAACTTGAGCAGGTTGTTGGCCAGCTTGAGCGGGGCGACGTTGCGCTGGAACAATCCATCGCGCTTTATGAACGCGGGGCTGCGTTGAAGGCGCGCTGCGAGGCCAAGCTGAAAGAGGCCGAGGAAAAGGTCGCCAAGATCACGTTTTCTGCTGACGGGCAGCCTGCTGGCACCGCGCCCCTTGATGGCTAGTTTTTCGGCCAGCCTTTCGAACGCCCAGACAATTGTGAACGCCCGCATGGTGGACACGATGGAAGGGCGCGACGGGGTGCTGAAGGACGCGATGCTTTACGCGCTTGCAGGTGGCAAGTGCCTGCGCGGTTTTCTGGTGCTGGAATCGGCCCGCATGCATGGGATCGGGCGTGATGTCGCGGGCGATGCGGCGCTGGCGATCGAGGCGCTGCATGCCTATTCGCTGATTCACGATGATCTGCCCTGCATGGACGATGATGACCTGCGGCGGGGCAAGCCGACGGTTCACCGGCAGTGGGACGAGGCGATTGCCGTGCTTGCCGGTGATGCACTGCAAACGCTGGCGTTTGAGGCGCTGGCGGGGATGGGTTGCGATGATAAGACCAAAATCCAGCTGATCGGGACCTTTGCCAGAGCCTCTGGGATGCAGGGGATGATTGGCGGGCAGATGATGGATATCGCCGCCGAGAGCGCGACCACGCCGCTGACGCTTGACCAGATCACCCGGTTGCAGGCGGGCAAGACCGGGGCGCTGATCACCTGGTCCTGCACGGCTGGTCCGGTCATGGCCAGCGCCGATGCGGAGGCGATGCGGCGCTATGGTGCGGCGCTGGGCCTTGCCTTTCAGATTGCCGATGACATTCTGGACGTCGAAGGGGACGCATTTGCCGTCGGGAAGGCCTTGCGCAAGGATGCCGCGGCGGGCAAGGCGACGTTTGTATCCCTGCTTGGCATGGAGGCGGCGAAACATCGCGCAGCGCAACTGGTGGAATCAGCCTGTGATGCGCTACATCCCTATGGCAAGGATGCCGAGATCTTGCGCGAAGCCGCCCGCTTTGTTGCGACCCGAAAGAAGTAGGAGGCCGCCTGGATGGCTGACCGACCCAAAACCCCTGTGCTAGACACTGTTTCGGTGCCTGCAGACATGAAAACGCTGAGCGATCAGCAACTGCAGCAATTGGCGCATGAAGTGCGCGAAGAGACCATCTCGGCGGTGTCGGTGACGGGGGGGCATCTGGGCGCGGGCCTGGGTGTGGTCGAACTGACCGTGGCGTTGCACGCGGTATTTGATGCGCCCAAGGACAAGATCATCTGGGATGTGTCGCACCAATGTTACCCGCACAAGATCCTGACCGGCCGCCGCGACCGCATTCGGACCCTGCGCCAAAAGGACGGGTTAAGCGGGTTTACCAAACGCAGCGAAAGCGAATTTGACCCCTTTGGCGCGGCGCATTCCTCGACCTCGATTTCCGCGGCGCTTGGCTTTGCCGTGGCGCGGGACCTTGGCGGCGAAGGCGGTGATGCGATTGCGGTGATTGGCGACGGGGCGATGTCTGCGGGCATGGCGTACGAGGCGATGAACAACGCCGGGCACCTCAAGAAACGGCTGATCGTGATCCTGAACGACAATGAAATGTCGATTGCAGAGCCTGTGGGGGCCATGTCGTCCTACCTTTCGCGGCTGTATGCGGGCGAACCGTTTCAGGAATTGAAGGCCGCGGCCAAGGGGGCGGTGTCCCTGTTGCCGGAACCGTTCCGCGAGGGTGCCAAACGGGCCCGCGACATGGTCAAACACATGACGGTTGGCGGGACATTGTTCGAAGAGCTTGGCTTTTCCTATCTGGGCCCGATTGATGGCCATGACATGGAACAGTTGCTGTCGGTTCTGCGCACGGTGAAGTCGCGCGCCACCGGCCCTATCCTGATCCATGCGATCACGCAAAAGGGCAAGGGATACCATCCTGCAGAATCCGCGCGCGACAAGGGTCACGGTGTCGGTTCGTTTGATGTTGTTACCGGAGAGCAGAAGAAAGCACCGTCAAACGCCCCGTCCTACACGAGCGTTTTTTCACAATCCCTGCTAAAATTGGCTGAAACAGACTCTAAAATCTGCGCGGTCACCGCAGCGATGCCGGATGGCACGGGGCTCAAGACTTTTATGGAACGCTACGCTTCGCGGTGTTTTGACGTTGGCATCGCAGAGCAGCATGCCGTGACCTTCAGTGCGGGGCTGGCCGCGGGCGGGATGAAGCCGTTCTGCGCGCTTTATTCCACGTTCCTGCAACGTGGCTATGACCAGGTTGTGCATGACGTCGCCATTCAGCGGTTGCCGGTCCGCTTTGCAATTGATCGCGCCGGGCTTGTCGGCGCGGATGGCGCGACTCATGCCGGGGCTTTTGATGTGGCCTATCTGGCGAACCTGCCGGGGTTTGTCGTGATGGCCGCTGCGGATGAGGCGGAATTGGTGCGCATGGTTGCGACCGCCGCCGCCTATGACGACGGGCCTTCTGCATTCCGCTTTCCCCGCGGCGAAGGCGTCGGGGTGGACATACCCGACGATGCCGTGCCGCTGGAGATTGGCAAGGGCCGGATGATCCGCGAAGGGTCACAGGTGGCTATCCTGTCATTCGGCACCCGCCTGCAAGAGGTCGAGGCCGCCTGCGAGTCGTTGCAGGCCAAGGGGATTACCCCCACCGTCGCGGATGCGCGGTTTGCCAAGCCGCTGGACCGCGATCTTGTGCTGCAACTTGCCGCGGATCACGCCGCGCTGATCACCGTGGAAGAAGGCGCCGTGGGCGGATTTGGAAGCCATGTCGCGCAGCTATTGGCGGATGAGGGCGTCTTTGACGATGGGTTGAAATTCCGTTCGATGGTGTTGCCCGACACCTTTATCGATCAGGCGAGCCCGCGCGACATGTATGCCGTTGCGGGGCTGAACGCCGATGATATCGAGGCAAAGGTGTTGTCGGTCCTCGGCGTTGCAAAAATAGGGTCTAAGACGGCCTGATTGGCCCTTTCGCGGGCTATTCCGCCTCGTCCCTGAGCAAGGCCGCCAGCCCGGCGCGGTAGTCGGGATAGCGCAGTATGACCCCCAATTCGGATTTGATCCGATCGTTGCTGACCTTCTTGCTTTCGGCATAGAAACTGCGCGCCATCGGGCTGAGGTCGGCATCTTCGAAGGCGACCGCCTCTGGCACCGGCAACCCCAAAAGCTCTGCCGCATGGGCGATCACATCCTGTGGCGGGGCGGGGTCATCGTCGCAGACGTTATAGGCCGCGCCGGGGTTCGGTTTGGCGATCGAGGCGGCAAGCACCTGCGCGATGTCTTCGACATGGGTGCGGCTAAACACCTGCCCCTGCTTGATGATCCGCCGCGCCGTGCCATTGCGGACCTTTGAAAACGGGCCGCGTCCGGGGCCGTAGATGCCCGCCAGTCGAAAGATATGCAGGGGCAGGCCGGGGATCGCGCGCCAGGCCGCTTCGGCGGCAACGCGGGCCTGCCCCCGTGCGGTTGCAGGCGACAGCGCGGTGTCTTCGTCAACCCAACCCCCACCATGATCGCCGTAGACGCCGGTGGTGGACAGATAGCCAACCCAGGCAAACTGATCCGCCCGCGCCGCAATTTCAGACTCTAATTCGGCCAAAACCGGGTCCCCATCAGCCGTGGGGCTGGCGGAAATCAACAGATGTGTCGCCGCATCCAATGCCGGGATCATATTGGCACCGGGCCAGATGCGCGGTTCCACACCGCGCGCCATCATCGCGCCCAGCTTGTCATCGTTGCGTGTCGTGCCGATGATCCGCCAGGTGTCGACGCGCAAATGCGGCTCGAGCGCCTGCGCGGAATAGCCGTGCCCAAATGAAATCAATGTATATGTCATTTGCCCTAGGTGGCTTAGCTCTGGACCTGATGCAAGTCCGTGTTAACCTGAATTCATGGGAAAGCCGCCAAGCCTCAGTAATGCCTATGCGCTCACGTCAGACGCCGATCTGCGTGCGTTATATGCGGATTGGGCAGACACCTACGAGGCGGGGTTTGGTGCGGTCATGGGCTATCAGCTCCCACGGGAGGTGACGCTGACCTTTGTCGGGGCTGGCGGCTGCGGCCCGGTTCTGGACTTTGGCGCCGGTACCGGGCTTGTCGCGGATGAACTGGCTGCAAAGGGCGTTGGCCCGATTGACGGGGTTGATCTGTCTGCCGAGATGCTGGACGTCGCACGGCAGAAGGGGATCTATCGCGACCTTTTTGCCGAGAATATTCTTGCCCCCGGCCATCAGCTGCCTGCGGGACGCTATGACGGAATTGTCAGCGCGGGCACCTTCACCCATGGCCATGTCGGGGCAGAAGGGCTTCGCCCGTTGCTGGGCTTTGCCAATCCCGGCGCTTTGATTGTCTTGTCGGTCAATGCGAAGCATTTTGAATTGGCCGGATTTGCCGCCGAAATCGCCGCGTTAGACACTGAAATCAGCGATTTTGCCCTGCGCGACGTGCGGATTTATGATGACCGCGCCGCAGAAGAACACCGCAAAGACCTGGCCAAGCTGATGGTGTTCCGCCGCGCTTAGGTGGCGTAGTCAGACCCTTCCTGATCAAGGATCGCCTTGAGTTCGCCCAGGTGGCGGGCGTCCTGTTCGGGGTAGGATTCAAGCTCTTGCGCGGTTTTCTCGGCAATCTGATCCGGGATTATGCGCAGGGGTTGTCCGGTTTGCAGCGCGCGAATGTAGGTTTCTGCCGCGCGTTCGAAATAATAGAGTCTGTTAAAGGTCTCGGCTACAGTATCCCCGATGATCAGGATGCCATGATTGCCCATCACCATGACCTTTTTGCGTGGATCGGAGAATTGCGCAGCACAGCGCGCGCCTTCGTCCTCAAAGGCCAGCCCGCCATAGTTTTCGTCAACGATGGTCCGATCAAAGAACGTACAGCAGTTCTGGTCAATCGGGGGCAGGGTCGAATCCTGCAACGACGCCAGCACAGTCGAAAAGATCGGGTGAACATGCATTGCGCAACGGGCATGGGGAACCAGCCGGTGCATACCGCCATGTAGGCCCCATGCGGTGGGATCGGGCGCGTTGGGCCCCTTGAGCGTGTCGGGGTCGTTGGCATCCACCACGATCAGGTCGCTCGCCTTGATGCGGGAAAAGTGCATCTGGTTGGGGTTCATCAGAAACCGGGTGCCGTCGTCATTGATGGCAAGGCTGAAATGGTTGGCCACCGCTTCGTGCAGGTTCAGCCGTGCGGTCCAGCGGAAGGCCGCTGCCAGGTCCACACGCTCCGCCCAATGAGTCATGTTGTGTTTTGCCACATTCATCGCGAATCCCCCTTTTGCGATCAGTTTGCGCGTCCGTAGGTCGGCGCGCCAGTGATTTCCCGTATCAGTTTGCCCTTTGTGTCGCCTGTAGGTTTGCGTATGTAGGCGCTAACACAGCATGAGGTCCCGACATGACGTTTAAGCCAGCCCCTTGGCCCCGCAAACTGCGCTCACAGCATTGGTTCGGCGGAAACAGCAAAGATGCGATCTATCGCAGGTCCTGGATGGGCAATCAGGGGTTTCCGCCTGACATGTTTGACGGACGCCCGGTCATTGGCATTTGCAACACATGGTCAGAGCTGACCCCCTGCAATGCGCATCTGCGTGATCTGGCAGAGCGGGTGAAGTTCGGCATCTACGAGGCGGGCGGATTTCCGGTTGAATTTCCGGTGTTTTCCCCGTCCGAGGTGGCGCTGCGCCCAACCGCGATGATGTTCCGCAACCTGGCGGCGATGGATGTCGAAGAATCGCTGCGCGGCAAGCCGATTGACGGTGTGGTGCTGCTGGCCGGGTGTGACAAGACGACGCCGGCGCTGCTGATGGGCGCGGCGAGTGTTGATATCCCCGCGATCATGATCAGCGGCGGCCCGATGCTGAACGGGCATTTCCGGGGTGAGACGATCGGATCGGGCACGCATATTCGCCACTTTAGTGCGGCCGTCGCCGCTGGAGAGATGACGCCCGAGGAATTTGCCGCGGCAGAGGCCTCGATGTCGCGCAGCGCGGGGTCGTGCAACACCATGGGCACCGCCAGCACGATGGCAAGCATGGCCGAGGCGCTGGGCATGGCGATGTCAGGCAACGCCGCCATCCCCGCGGTGGACAGCCGGCGCCGGATGATGTCGCAGCTGACCGGGCGGCGCATTGTCGATATGGTCAAGGATGATCTGAAGCCTTCGGACATCATGACAAAACCGGCCTTTGAAAACGCGATCCGCACCAATGGCGCAATTGGCGGGTCGACCAACGCCGTTGTGCACCTGCTGGCGCTGGCGGGCCGGGTCGGGATTGACCTGACACTGGACGATTGGGACCGCTGCGGCAAAGACGTGCCAACGATTGTGAACCTGATGCCGTCGGGCAAATACCTGATGGAAGAATTCTTTTACGCCGGCGGTCTGCCGGTGGTGATCAAGCATCTGGGCGAAAGCGGACTCTTGCACAAGGATGCGCTGACTGTGTCCGGCGGCTCCATCTGGGATGAGGTCAAGGACGTGCAGAACTGGAACGACGATGTGATCCTGCCGGTCGAAAATGCGCTGACCGCCTCGGGCGGGATCGCGGTGCTGCGCGGCAACCTTGCGCCCAATGGCGCGGTGCTCAAACCCTCGGCGGCGAGCCCGCATCTGATGAAACACCGCGGTCGCGCCGTCGTGTTCGAGGATATCGAGGACTACAAGGCGAAGATCGCGGATGACGATCTGGATATTGATGAAACCTGCGTCATGGTGCTGAAGAACTGCGGCCCGCGCGGCTATCCCGGCATGGCCGAGGTTGGCGATATGGTGCTGCCGCCCAAGGTTCTGAAAAAAGGGGTGCGCGACATGGTGCGGATTTCCGATGCGCGGATGTCAGGGACGGCCTATGGCACAGTGGTGCTGCATACATCGCCCGAGGCCGCCGTGGGCGGACCGCTGGCCGTGGTCCGCGATGGCGATATGATCGCCTTGGATGTCGCGGGGCGCAGCATCTCGCTTGAGATTTCCGGCGCAGAACTGGCCGCGCGTCTGGCAGACTGGACCCCGCCAGTGCAAAAGCCAGCGGGCGGCTATGCGCAGCTTTACCACGAACGGGTCAACGGGGCCGAACAGGGCGCTGATTTTGATTTTCTTGTCGGCTGCCGGGGCAATGACGTCGCAAGGGAGTCACATTGATGGGAACACCGATTTGTCTTGTGGGGATCGGAAAGATCGCCGTGGATGAGCATGTGCCATCGCTGAATGCCAGTGCAGACTGGGATCTGGCGGCAACCGTCAGCCGGGCGGGCACGGTTGATGGCGTGCCGGCGTTTACCGACTTTGACCGGTTTCTGGACGAACGACCCGAGGTGCGCGTGGTCAGCCTCTGCCTGCCGCCGGTGCCGCGCTACGATTACGCGGCCAAGGCCATTGCGGCCGGGCGTCATGTGATGCTGGAGAAACCACCGGGCGCCACGCTGGCCGAGGTGCAGGCGTTGCAGGCCCAGGCCGAAGCGGCGGGCGTGGTGCTGTTCACCACCTGGCACAGTCGCATGGCGGCTGGGGTTGCGGGGGCGAAAGCCTGGCTTGCCGGGCAACAGCTTGACGCATTGCATATCACCTGGCGCGAAGATGTGCGCAAATGGCATCCCGGGCAGGACTGGGTGTTTGAGCCCGGCGGGATGGGGGTGATGGACCCCGGCATCAATGCGCTGTCGATCCTGACCGAGATTTTGCCCGCGCCGGTGTTCCTGCGCAGCGCGACGTTGCAATTTCCGGCCAATCGGCAAACCCCGATTGCCGCAGACCTGCAGTTTTCCGGCGGTGTCACCGCCGATTTCGACTGGCGCCAGACCGGCCCGCAGACGTGGGGCATGAAGGCGCGGACGGCGGTGGGTGAGATGGAACTTGCCGATGGTGGCGCGACATTGCTGATCAATGGCGAAACGCAGGACGTTGGGCCAAATCGCGAATATCCCGCATTATATGACCGGATGGCAGCGCTGGTGAAATCGGGCCAATCAGACATTGATCTGGCCCCGATGGTGCATGTCGCGGATGCGCTGACGCTGGGGCGGCGCGAGATTGTCGCGGATTTCGACTTCTGAACGATGGGGCCTCTGCGAGGCAAATTGGGGGATTCGGTCCATATAAGGGGGTGCTTAAACATCCCTTGGCTTTGGGGATTTAGGCACTCTTGGCACGTAATCTGATGCAAGACCCGCAGTGGCGGGTGCATGGCCGGGTCAAATTCGCGGGCAACGGCAGCCGGTTTTGGTATCTGGAATTGTGCCGTAACCGCCTGATTCATATGATAAAAACGGTCTGAACGACGAAATCTTGGTGCTGCAACATCCGCAGCCCTGCACTGCTGATCCTGCTGTCGCGCTACACTTGTGGAGTCATTTACCGCCCGGATCGGGTGCGGGTTCTTGAATACTCAAAAATTTACCATTTGATAAAAAATGAAGATGTGGCAAGCTTCCGCGCAGGACAGACGTCGTGAGGAGTGACCATGGCCAACGTGATGACATCGGGAATTGCTGCAGGCCGATTGCCCGCAGATGAGATTGCAGAGAATTTTGACGATCTGCATCCGCCCCTGACACCGCATGAGGCGGTTGTGGCTTCGGACCGATGCTACTTTTGCCATGACGCGCCTTGCGTGACGGCCTGCCCGACAGATATCGACATTCCGCTGTTCATTCGCCAGATCAGCACTGGCACGCCAGAGGCGGCTGCGCGCACGATCTTTGACAGCAATATTCTGGGCGGCATGTGCGCCCGTGTCTGTCCGACCGAAGACCTGTGCGAAGGCGTTTGCGTGCGCGAGGTGGCAGAGGGCAAGCCGGTGGAAATCGGGCGATTGCAGCGCCATGCCACCGATACGCTGATGGCGCAGCAGGGGCATCCCTTTGCCCGCGCCGCCGAGACCGGCAAGAAAATTGCCGTTGTCGGGGCCGGACCTGCCGGGCTGTCCTGCGCGCATCGTCTTGCGATGATGGGTCACGCCGTGACGCTGCTTGAGGCCAAGGGCAAGGCGGGTGGTCTGAATGAATTTGGCATTGCCGCCTACAAGGCCACCGATGACATCGCCGCGCGCGAGGTTGAATGGCTGATGGGCATCGGCGGTATCGAGCTGCACACCGGGCAGATCCTGGGCGACAATCTGAAACTTGATGAACTTGCCAACATGTTTGACGCGGTGTTCCTTGGCGTTGGGCTGGGCGGTGTGAATGCGCTTGGCGTTGCCGGTGATGATCTTGGCGGCGTGCATGATGCGGTGCGCTTTATCGCGCATCTGCGCCAGACCGATGACATGCAAGACCTGCCCATTGGCCGCAATGTGGTGGTGATTGGCGGCGGCATGACAGCGGTGGATGCGGCGGTGCAATCCAAGCTGCTGGGCGCTCAGAACGTGACAATCGCCTATCGCCGGGGGCGCGAACAGATGGGCGCGAGCCGTTATGAACAGGATCTGGCGACCTCCAAGGGGGTGCAGATCATGTTCAACGTGCAGCCCAAGGCGGTGCATGGCGCGGAGACCGTTGAAGAGATTGAACTGGAATATACTGCGGATGATGGCAGCGGCCTGAAAGGCACTGGCGAAACGGTGCGTGTTGCAGCCGATCAGGTGTTTCGCGCCATCGGTCAGACCTTGACGCAGGATGGTGGTCTGGCGCTCGATGGACGCAAGATCAAAGTGACAGAGACCGGCCGCACCAGCAATGACAAGGTCTGGGCCGGGGGCGATTGCACGCCCGGTGACGATCTGACCGTGGTGGCGGTGGCCGAGGGCCGCGATGCGGCGATGGATATTCATGCAACCCTGATGGGAGTGAAATGAAATGGCAGACCTGACAACAGATTTTCTGGGCATCAAATCTCCGAATCCGTTCTGGCTGGCCTCGGCGCCGCCCACGGACAAGGAGTACAACGTCCGCCGCGCGTTTGAGGCGGGTTGGGGCGGCGTCGTCTGGAAGACGCTGGGCGCAGAAGGCCCCCCCGTGGTGAACGTGAACGGGCCGCGCTACGGCGCGATCTATGGGGCGGACCGCCGCCTGCTCGGTCTGAACAACATTGAACTGATCACCGATCGTCCGCTTGAGGTGAACCTCGAAGAGATGACCCGCGTGAAGGCGGATTATCCTGACCGGGCGCTGATCGCCTCGATCATGGTGCCCTGCGAAGAACAGGCGTGGAAAGACATTCTGCCGCGGGTCGCGGAAACCGGTGCCGACGGGATCGAGCTGAACTTTGGTTGCCCGCATGGCATGTCCGAACGGGGCATGGGTGCGGCGGTCGGGCAGGTGCCCGAATACATCGAGATGGTCACCCGCTGGTGCAAGCAATATTACGACAAACCGGTCATCGTGAAACTGACACCGAACATTACAGATGTGCGCAAACCCGCGGCGGCGGCGATGCGCGGCGGCGCGGATGCGGTCAGCCTGATCAACACGATCAATTCGATCACATCCGTCAACCTCGATACAATGTCACCCGAACCCTCGATTGATGGCAAAGGCAGTCACGGCGGCTATTGCGGCCCGGCGGTCAAACCCATTGCGATGTCGATGGTGTCGGAAATTGCCCGCAACCCTGAAACTCACGGCCTGCCGATCTCTGGCATCGGGGGCGTGACCACCTGGCGCGACGCGGCAGAGTTCATGGCGCTGGGCTGCGGCAATGTGCAGGTCTGCACCGCTGTGATGACCTATGGCTTCAAAATCGTGCAAGAGATGATCTCGGGCCTGTCGCAATGGATGGACGAAAAGGGCCATCAGTCGACGGCGGATTTCATCGGCATGGCGGTGCCCAACGTCACCGACTGGCAGTATCTGAACCTGAATTACGTCGCCAAGGCGAAGATTGATCAGGATGCCTGCATATCCTGCGGGCGCTGTTTTGCCGCCTGCGAAGATACCAGCCATCAGGCGATTGCGATGTCCGAAGACCGCACCTTCACTGTTATAGATGAGGAATGTGTCGCCTGTAACCTTTGCGTTGATGTCTGTCCGGTCGAAGACTGCATTTCGATGGTGCCGATGAAACCGGGCGAGGTTGATCCGCGCACCGGCAAAGTGGTGGAGAAGGAGTACGCCAACTGGACAACCCACCCCAACAATCCCGGTGCCGTGGCAGCCGAATAATACGGGCGCAACGCTCTGCCCGATGGGTGATGCATTGTGCGTGATCAGGGCGGCTGACTGCTGAACGCGGTTGCCGCCAAGGATTCGCGCGCGCTGATCACCTGATTTTCACGCACGCCCCCCATTTCGCATTCATCCGCTGGCCCAGCGAGCACGCAGGTCAACCGGATCGTCTTGGTGGACGGTTTTCTTGTCAGTGACGAACGACTGTTGCGTCCCTGAAGGGGGCCACGCGTTTCGTGCTGGATCGGGGGCGTCGGTCAGCGGATTTTTTGGTCGGGGATTACGCATTCTTAATGTCGGCGCTGTAGCAATCGAACAAATCGGCCGCGCAGTTAATACAGGATTGGAGTGCCCCAATGTTTCATTCGCCCAAAATCATGCCGGATCAGGGAAAGGCCTACCGCCTTGTGACACGCAGTGACATGGATGGGCTGGTCTGCGCGGTTCTGCTGAAGGAACTCGGCATCTGCGACGACATAAAATTCGTGCACCCCAAGGACATGCAAGACGGCATCCTTGAAATGGGCCCCGGGGATATTTCGACCAACCTGCCCTATGTGCCCGGCGTCTTTCTGGCGTTCGATCACCACGATTCAGAGGCTGAGCGGATCGCGGATAATCCGCCAAACCACGTCATTCAGGTTGATGCAAAATCGGCCGCGCGGGTTGTCTATGATTATTTCGGGGGCGCCACTGCCTTTCCCAGAGTTTCCAAAGAGATGATGGATGCGGTGGACAAGGCCGACGCCGCGCAGTTCAATCGGGAAGAGATCCTTGATGCACAGGGTTGGGAACTCTTGAGCTTTCTGATGGATTCGCGCACCGGTCTTGGCCGGTTCCACGATTTCCGAATCTCGAACTACGAACTGATGATGCATTTGATCGACCATTGTCGCGAACGCCAAAGCATCGACGAAATCCTCGCCTTCCCGGACGTCAAAGAACGTGTCGACCTTTACAAGCAGCACGAGGCAGCGTTTCGCGAACAGCTGCTTCGGTGTTCCACCGTGCACGGCAATCTTGTCGTTCTGGACCTGCGGGACGAGGACATCATCTATGCGGGCAACAGGTTTGTCATCTATGCGCTGTTTCCTGACTGCAACATCTCCATCCACGTGATCTGGGGCAAGGCAAAGCAGAACACGGTTTTTGCAACCGGCAAGTCGATCCTGAACAGGACCAGCCAAACGGATATTGGCCAACTCATGCTGTCCTACGGTGGCGGCGGCCACAACGCAGCCGGCACATGCCAGGTGCAAAACGAAGACGCCGAACAGACCCTGAACGCGTTGATTGCGAAAATCACATCTGACGGCTGACCCTGAACCCGCCACCGCCGGATTGATTGACAAGGCAAACCAATGCGTGACGCGGACTGGCGCGGACTGCGGATCATCGCGTGATCACATCAAATGCGTGGTTACGCCAATCAGGTTCTGCGAATACGGCGCTTGCAGTTCGCGCGGGCCTTGGCGTGGATGGAAACGGTTCCATTGGCATCGTGGTGGTCGGTCCGGACGGGTTTCCCGAAAATCTCTGATACGCGCGTGGTCCGGCGCTGACCCATGCGCGCCAGCAGGCGGGATTGGCGCATGTCCTTGGAACAAATGGCCGCTACGCGCTGCAGGATTTGCCTTGTTGGATCGGTGGGCACGGAACCGTTGCGTAGGAACAATAAACGCAGCAATCCCCTTCAAGCGGCTTCAGGACCGTGTGACATGACTTGCATTCATAAAACCACTGGCAGGCGTCCGTCGGCATGGTTTCGGTTTCAACATGCCCGCAGGATGGACAAGTCAGTGTCGATTCCAACGTTACATCTTTTGCCATAGCGCATACCCGGTCAGTATCAGGAACCCTGCCAACATCGGAAGCAGGACCGCATCGTTATACAGAACGCCAAGTAGGCCCGTCAGACCAAGCGCCGTCAACACAATTGGCAAGACCGGCGTAAAGCAGCACAGAGCAGCGAGGATTGAACCGCCCAAGCCAAGCGCCAGCAATTTGTTCTTCATCAGGCTGATCCTCCAGAAGCCCATATCGACCGTTGTGCCAAGGCTTTTCGGAATGGCAATGGCAGTCGATAACATACCAGCCGATCTGAATGGTCAATTGCGCAAGCCTGACGAAAACTTGATTGCACGGGCGCAGATCAATGAGATACAAAACCCGGACCCTTCAGCGACGGGTTGACCGGACCCTCGTCTAACCCAGAAATTGGCAAAAGTGGTGATCGCAAACCGCTTTGGATCGCGGTTGAGTGCCGCAAACAGGACCATCAGTTGGCCAAAAAAAGGAATACCAATGACAAGATCAATCCTGACCGCTTTGATGCTGATTTGGGCAACATCGGCGGCAGCGCATTCGCCACTGAACGCGACGATGCCCGCCGACAAGGCGACAGTGGCTGAGGTGCCAGGCGAGATCGTGTTGGCCTTCAAAGGCAACATTCGCCTGACGCGGGTGACCATGACCCATGCGGAGCATGAGGCCGATCTTGATCTGAACGGGTTCAGCGGGTTCCTTTCAGAATTCACGATTCCCATGCAATCAATGGGCGCTGGGCCCTATCAGATCGAATGGCGCGGCCTGGGTGACGATGGTCATGCGATGAACGGCACATTCAGTTTCACGGTCGCGGACTAGTGCCAGACATTTGGGGCCTGGCCATCATTGCCGCCAAGTTGGCCCTTTATCTTGGGGTGCTGACGTCGGCGGGGACAGTCTTTTTTGCCCTGTTCATTCAGATCGCGCAGTTCCGGCGCTTGGCGGTTGGCTTTGCCGTGCTTGGGCTGATTGCCACGGTTGCTAGATTCTTATTGGAAGGTGCCGCGTTGACGGGTGACGCGCGCGGCATGACTGACCCTGAAATGCTGGGCCTGCTTTGGAGCACAGCAGCCGGGACAGCATTCGCCTGTCGCCTTGTCGGTCTGACCCTGCTGGTCGCGGGGTGCATGGTTGGCCGGTTTGGTGTGTGGTTGTCGGCGATCGGCGGCGGGATTGCGCTGTGGTCTTTCGCCAGTGTCGGGCATGTCGCGGCCAAGGACATGTTCTGGCCAAGTGCGGTCTTGCTCATTCATCTGATTGTCGCCGCCATGTGGATTGGTGTCCTGACGCCTTTGAAGCGGCTGGCGGATGTTTCGACCGCGCAGGCGGCGGCAGACCTCGGGCACCGCTTTGGCCGTATCGGTGTGATGCTTGTCCCCATGCTTGCGCTCGCGGGCGCGGTGATGGGCTACCAGTTGTTGGGATCCTTCGCCGCGCTGGTCAGCTCAGGTTATGGTCAGGCGCTGATTGTGAAGATTGTTGTGGTTGCCGTGCTGCTTGGTCTCGCGGCTTTGAACAAGCTGCGGTTCGTTCCCCGGCTGATGAACGGGGATGCCCGCGCGGCGCGGCAATTGTCACAGGCGATTTCGGGTGAGTGGATCGCGGTGATTTTTATTCTGCTGACGACGGCCGTTCTCACCTCCGGGCTGACGCTACCGTCATGAGGCATATCATGGATCAATGCCAATGCCTTCCCCGGGCCAGCCGGGACAATCTTTGCGCCTTCGTATTTCCGGTATGGGAATGTTACGGTGTACCATGCAATCCAACGCCGTCCGAGGGTTGCTCATATGGGTAAGAATGACATGAAACAGGCGCTGCTGGTTGTCATGCTGGTTGGGTCCCCGGCATGGGCAGACCATGAATTACTTGATCGTGACAACGCGGCCGGCCAGACGCTTTACCAGCAGCACTGCGCGGCCTGCCATGGCGCTGATCTTGAGGGGCAGCCAAATTGGCGTGTCCCGAACGACGATGGAACCCTGCCTGCCCCACCACATGATGAATCGGGCCACACCTGGCACCACGACAACCTGCTCTTGTTTGAATACACCAAATTGGGAGGGCAAGGCGCCTTGGCCGCCCGTGGCATTGACGATTTCGAAAGCGGTATGCCTGCCTTTGAAACTGTGATCACCGATGACGAAATTTGGGATATCCTGGGCTATATCCGGTCAACCTGGCCGATGCGGGTGCAGGAACTGCAGGCCAGTCGCAACCCACCGCATTAGGGCGTCCGGGCTGGGGTTGCCATTATGAGGCAACCTGGCAGACGGGGCGGGTGCGCGCGCCGCACCCGATGCACAACCTGTGGCGAGGGCAGGGGCGGGTGCCTTTGGCACCACACTTATTTCGCCCGACCGGAAAACCTACCCCACGCAAATGGGATAGGTCTTTGTGATTGCCGGGGGCTCAGGATGCCGCCTTGATCTGGGCGACTGCTTCTTCGGTGCTCCAGACCGCGTTGGCCATGTAGCGGAAGTTGATAAGAGCGGCGAGGTATCCATCCCCTTCGGGCAGCATCGCAGCTGCCGTGGCATCACGGACAACAGCCACTTCGAAGCCGTCTTCAAGCAGTTCGCGCATGTGGCTTTCGGTGCAAAGATTGGCTGACATGCCCGCAAGAATGACCTGATCCACGCCCTGTTTGCGCAGTTGCAGTGACAGGTCGTTGGTGTCGTTGCCATAGACCTTGTGCGGTGAGGTCACGATGGTTTTACCGTCCTCGATATACTGCTTGTACTGTGGCATCCAATCGGCCCCCGACCCTTCGAAGCCATCAAGGTTCAATGCGCCTTTGCGGTCAAACATACCAATCTTGTGCATGAGTTTTTCCAGCGCGCCTTCGAACTTCCAGCCATGATCGGTCGGGTAATAGTAGTGGGGGGACACTGCGGTGGTGATATTGGCGGCCTTGGCGGCTTTGAACAGGGTTTCGATGTTCTCAACCGTATTATGCTCGGTGACGCTGGCGCCGATCACACCCCATGTCACACCTTCGGGGTGCAGGAAATCGACCTGCGGATCGGTGACGACAAGGGCCGCTCGTGACAGGTCCAACTGCATGTTGGACGGTGGCAAAGCCGGTTCGGCGGGGTCGGCGTAGGGATCTGAGGTTTGCGCATTGGCGGCTTGCGCCCCCACAACAACAGATGCGGCAGCAGCGGTTGCCGCCACGCCACCGCGCAGGGCCGCGCGACGGGTGATTTGCGGGTGTTGATGATGGTCTGGATTGTCACAATTGCACATGGATCTTCTCCTTCAAGGGATTTCTGATGCACCCAAGCTAGGACCGGCTGTGTGCCTTTTCGTCTTGAATGTGTCTCTAACCGTGATTTCAGGTGCCTTTTCGTCCAGTTTCCCGCTAACACGTCAGGATGAAATACGACCATATCTTTGATGAGCTGGAAATCTCGACCAACCCGTTTGCCCTGTGCGAACTGCGCGGGACATGTGACCTTGGGCTGGGGCGGGATGCATCTGCGACATTGCATTACATCCTGTCCGGCGAGGGCGAAATCAGCTTGCGTGCGCGTGCGCCGATCAAGGTGTCGCGGGGTATGCTGGTGTTTATTCCGGCGTTGCAAAGTCATGCTTTGCACAGCTTTGGCCGCCGTGACGATCCGGTCCCGGACTGCAAGCCTGCGGCGCTGCGGCTGGCCAGCCTGATGGCCGGCTCAGAGCAGACCGACAGCGGACAGCTTACGGCGCTTTGCGCGCATGTTTCGGTTGGCCTGCGTGGCGTTTCAGACATCATTGATGTCATCCGCGAACCGATGATTGAAAACGTGTCATCGCCCAGCCAGATGCGTCCGATCTTGCAGTCCCTGCTGGCAGAGGTTTCAAATCCGCGGCTGGGCAGCCGCGCGATGATCCGCTCGCTTTTGATGCAATGCATGATCGAGATGCTGCGCAACCGTCTGACCAACAACGAAAGCGCATTCCGCTGGATGGCAGCCTTGGCAGACCCCTCCATCTGGGGCGCGCTGAAGATGATGTTGGATAGCCCCGGCGACAATCATTCCGTTGAAAGCCTCGCCTCCAGCGTCAGGATGAGTCGCGCGGCGTTTGCCAAACGGTTTGCCGATGCCTACGGGTCGGGCCCGATGGAGCTGTTGCGTGATTTGCGCATGACACGCGCCGGTTATCTGCTTGAAAAGACCGATCTGCCGGTGAAACGAGTTGCGGACATGGTCGGGTTTGCCTCTCGCAGCGCCTTTACGCGCGCATTTGAGGCAAGGACAGGCCAGTCCCCCCGCGATTTTCGAGCGTCGCGCCAACTGGAATGATCACGGTTCACACTGCGCCTTCAGACGGGCATGGCGTTGGTTTTGCATGGCCAAATGGTCAGGCATGCGCGGCCCATAACGGGGCGCAACGTGGTCCCGCACGCCGCGGGGGCGGGCGTTTGCGGGTCAGGGCCGCAGCCGGGCGCGCAGCAGCGTGTCCAGATGGGCGTCGGCGTCTTCAAACCAGTCGTCCTTGCCCAGCACGGCGCGCACCTGGACGTCAAAATCGGCATAATGCTGGGTCAGGGACCAGATCGAGAATATCAGGTGGTGCGGGTCGACCGGGGCAATCTTACCGGCCGCGATCCAGCCGCGGATCACAACCGCCTTGGCGTCAACCAATGCCCTCAGATCGCCGGACAGATGATCGGCAATATGCGGTGCACCTTGCAGGATTTCGGTGGCAAACAAGCGGCTTTCACGCGGGAAATCGCGGCTCATCTCAAGTTTGCGCCGGGCGTATGTGATGATCTCTTCAACCGGATCGCCTGCGTCATCCATCGCGCGCATCGGGTCCAGCCATGTGTCCAGAAGCCGCTCCAGCAGGGCGGTATAGATCGCATCCTTTGAGCGGAAGTAATACAGCAGGTTTGGCTTTGACAGGCCTGCGGCCTCTGCGATCTGGTCCAGCGTGGTACCGCGAAATCCGAATTGCGAAAAGGCGTCCAGCCCGGCGGCCAGTATGGCGGCCCGGTTTTTGGCCTGGATACGGGTTTGCGGCTTGGCGTCTGACATCGTGACTATGGCCTTTGTTTGGGCGTCTGCCCCCAGAGGGCTTGGATTTCTGCCCAAAAGTGCAGCATGTGCCGCAATCCTGCACGAGAAACTTGACTGGCTATCCTCCTCTGTTAGCGTCCGTTTGACCATTTGGTCAAATCAAGAATGACGCGACGGGGGAAAGTTGATGGCGGCACCGGGTGAGAATCTGCGGATCAACGGGGATCGGCTGTGGGACAGTCTGATGGAAATGGCCAAGATCGGACCGGGCATCGCGGGCGGCAATAATCGCCAGACCTTGACCGATGAAGACAGCGAAGGGCGGCACCTGTTCCAGCGCTGGTGCGAAACCGCGGGAATGACCATGGGCGTCGATGAAATCGGCAATATGTTCGCCCGTCGCGAAGGGACGGACCCTGACGCCCTGCCGGTCTATGTGGGCAGCCATCTGGATACGCAGCCCACGGGCGGCAAGTATGATGGCGTATTGGGCGTGCTGGGCGGGCTGGAAATCATCCGGACGATGAACGACCTCGACATCAAGACAAAACACCCCATCGTTGTCACCAACTGGACCAACGAAGAGGGCACCCGCTACGCCCCGGCCATGCTCGCCTCGGGTGTGTTTGCGGGTAAACATACGCTTGACTGGGCCAACGACCGTGTGGATTCCGACGGCAAACGCTTTGGAGATGAACTTGAGCGCATTGGCTGGAAGGGGCCGGAAAAGGTCGGCGATCGCAAGATGCATGCCTTCTTTGAACTGCACATCGAACAAGGCCCGATTCTAGAGGCTGAGGGCAAGGACATCGGCGTTGTGACCCACGGACAGGGTCTGCGCTGGATCGAATGCACCGTGACTGGCAAGGAAAGCCATACCGGTTCAACACCGATGCATATGCGCAGGAACGCGGGCCGGGGTCTGGCGCTGGTGACAGAGCTGGTGCACGAGATCGCGATGAACAACCAGCCCAACGCCGTGGGCGCAATCGGCCATATCGACGTCTACCCCAACAGCCGCAATATCATCCCCGGCAAGGTGGTCTTTACCGTCGATATGCGCACGCATCTGCTGGACAAGCTGAACGCAATGGTCGCTGAATTTAATGAACGCGCCCCAAAACTCTGCGAAGACATCGACGTGGAATTTTCCAGCGAGATCGTTGGCCAGTTCGATCCGCCCGCCTTTGATGAAGGCTGCGTCAGGGCGGTGCGCGATGCCGCCGAGCGTCTGGGCTACTCCCACATGGATATCGTATCCGGCGCGGGTCACGACGCCTGCTGGATCAACGATATCTACCCCACCGCAATGGTCATGTGTCCCTGCGTAGACGGGCTATCCCACAACGAGGCGGAGGAGATTTCCAAGGAATGGGCCACCGCCGGCGCAGACGTGCTGATGCACGCGGTCATTGAGACGGCCGAGGTGGTGTCATGACCGGGGCCAGCCACGCGACCCTCGCGATGCACTTTGTCAAAACAAGCTGCGGGATCACATTGATGGCTTTGGCCGCTTGTGGTGGCCCGGATCGCGGGGCACCTCTGAACCCGGATTTGCCCGGCATTGTCGTTGAACAATTGCCCTTGGGCGTAAGCCTTGATTCTGTATTTCGCGATCCCAACGGCTGCTTCTTTTATAGTGAGAACGGTACGGTCTTTGTTGTCGACGACGATTTCGGCGTGCCAATCTGTCGGCCCTAACCAGCAGGAGAAAGACGTCTATGAAAGTTCGTGAACTTGATAAGACTTCCGAAGCAACGTTGGCGGCATTCGAATATGATCTTGCAAATTTTTTTGAGCTTGATCGTTTCCATAAATGGAACTGCCTTGGCTCAATTGTATTCTTAGCTGTCCAATCGATCCAAGGGCAAGGCGATGGAGGGATCGAGAACCTGAACGATATAGTGTTTGGCCAAACGATTCCCGAAGTCGGAAAGGACGAAGCAAGAACATTGTTCGATTTCATGAATGCCCTGAGCAAAAATGGAGACAACGGCTATATTTGGAAGAAGCTGCTCGAAAGCACAGCAGGACAAAGAGGGCAAGCAGGACCAGAGCCGCACAGCCGCGTGCTCGGGAAGTCGGGGAAGTATTCGAAAGACGATAATATTTTTTTTGAGCACTACTCACTCACCAAACAGTGGCTTGGCAGGCGTTCCAAAAAGCGCATTTCAAAGGTTGAGGGTGCATGTCAGCTCATGACCCAATTGAATGAATATGGAGCCAAGACCCGCGAGGATTTGTTGGAAACCGATTTGGAGAAGGTCATTAACGTTCACGGGTTGTCACATAACTTTATTCAGCAGCTGCGGCGACTCTGTGGAGATGCGGAGGCGATTAAGGTTGATTCCCGGCTCAAGGCATTCGCTCGGGTCGCGCTCGGACGTGACAAGGTGAGTGACGATGAGGTCAGATGTCTGATCAAGAAAATGGCGGATAAGAAAGGCGTGACGCCGGCTCAAATGGATCACGCCGTTTACAAATGGATGGGATGGAAAGCATGACCACAGTCATCAAGAACGGCACAATTGTCACGGCGGACCTGACCTACAAGGGCGACGTGCTGATTGACGGCGGCAAGATCATCGAGATCGGGATGGCGCTTAAAGGCGATGAAGAACTGGACGCGACGGGCTGCTATGTCATGCCCGGCGGCATCGACCCGCATGTGCATCTGGAAATGCCGTTCATGGGGACCTATTCCAGCGACGATTTTGAAAGCGGCACGCGCGCGGCGCTGGCGGGTGGCACCACGATGGTGGTTGATTTCTGCCTGCCCAATCAGGGCGAAAGCCTGCTGGACGCGATCAAGCGCTGGGACAACAAATCAACCCGCGCGAACTGCGACTATTCCTTCCACATGGCGGTGACATGGTGGGGCGAGCAGGTGTTCAACGACATGAAGACCGTCGTGCAGGATCGTGGCATCAACACCTTCAAGCATTTCCTGGCCTACAAGGGCGCGCTGATGGTGAACGATGATGAGCTGTTCAGCAGTTTCAATCGCCTCGCCGAACTCGGGGCTATCGCCATGGTGCATGCCGAAAACGGCGATGTTGTGGCCGAGATGACCGCAAAGTTGCTGGCCGAGGGCAACACCGGGCCAGAGGCACACGCCTATTCGCGCCCCTCTCAGGTGGAAGGCGAGGCAACAAACCGGGCCATCATGATTGCCGATATGGCCGGTGTTCCGCTTTATGTGGTGCATACCTCTTGCGAGGAGGCGCACGAGGCGATCCGCCGGGCCAAGCAACAGGGCAAGCGGGTCTGGGGCGAGCCGCTGATCCAGCATCTGACGCTGGACGAATCCGAGTATTTCAACGCGGACTGGGACCACGCCGCGCGCCGCGTGATGTCGCCACCTTTTCGCAACAAGAAACATCAGGATAGCCTGTGGGCTGGTCTGCAATCGGGGTCGCTCAGCGTTGTGGCGACGGATCACTGCGCCTTTACCACCGAACAGAAGCGCTATGGCGTTGGGGATTTCTCAAAGATACCCAACGGCACCGGCGGGCTGGAGGACCGGATGCCGATGCTCTGGACTCATGGTGTCGAAACCGGGCGGCTGACGCCAAACGAATTTGTCGCCGTGACCAGTACCAATATCGCCAAGATCCTGAACTGCTATCCGACCAAGGGCGCGGTGCTGGTGGGGGCCGACGCCGATCTGGTGGTCTGGGATCCGGCCAAGACCAAAACGATCACCGCCGGGTCGCAACAATCGGCCATCGACTACAACGTGTTTGAGGGCCAAGAGGTCAAAGGCCTGCCCCGCTTCACCCTGACCCGCGGCAAGGTCGCGGTGCATGACGGAGAAATCCGCACCGAGGAAGGCCACGGCAAGTTCGTGAAACGCGACCCGAACGGGACGGTGAACAAGGCGTTGTCGTCGTGGAAGGAACTGACCGCACCGCAGCCCGTGCAGCGGACGGGCATCCCAGCGACGGGGGTTTGAGTTTCAATAATGCCCCTTGGTTACAAACTTCATAAACCTTGGTTTATTGGTCGAAAATCACGAGAAGTGGGCTTCTTCACGGAAGCACGTGTTTTCAGGATGAAATCCACATCAAGAATCGAGCGACTCATTGGCTATAAACGTGGACGATTGAGAGACGGCTTTTGGCTGCTATTCTTGGAAGAAATGCCAAGCGTGGACGATTTTGAGTTTCGTGCCTATTCACATATGTCAGGAGGCCGAATAATGGGCCACGTGCCCGGGCAAGACAAGACTCATACGGCTGAGCGGCGGCTGCACGATAGGGGGGTAAATCTCTACGGCAACAGTCAAGAGTCCAAAGGACTAAAACAAAGATACATAGACGGTCAGTTCAGCCTTAGCGGCGCGCTGCGACTGGCCAAAATTTCACCTATGAGGTGTGCAGAAAAAATTCCAAATCAAACTGATTACCCCCCGGGGGATGGTGTTGTTCAGTGGGAGTTGCAAAAGCCGCTAATTTGGCGCGTTGCGGCGTGTGTTCGGCCGGGTCAAATGTACATTGGCGACTATGTGTAGCGCGATGAAGCATGGTTCGGGGGCAGAATTGAATGCAGATGATTGGAAAATTGGCAGCGTGATCCAAGCGCAGAATCTCGACCTCACCTTCCAGACCAATGACGGCCCGGTCCATGCGCTCAAGGATGTGAGCCTTGAGATTGGCAAGGGTGAGTTCGTCTCTTTCATCGGCCCCTCGGGCTGCGGGAAAACGACATTCCTGCGCTGCATCGCGGGGTTGGAGACACCGACGGGCGGCGAGATTTCCGTCAATGGCATGACCCCGGATGAGGCCCGCAAGGCCCGCGCCTATGGCTATGTGTTTCAGGCCGCCGGGCTTTATCCCTGGCGCACGATTGGCGGCAATGTCAGGCTACCGCTTGAAATCATGGGGTTTTCCAAAGCAGAGCAGAACGAGCGGGTCGCGCGGGTGCTGGAACTGGTGGACCTTGCCGGGTTTGACAAGAAATTCCCCTGGCAGCTGTCGGGCGGGATGCAGCAGCGCGCCAGCATCGCGCGGGCGCTGGCCTTTGACGCGGACATTCTGCTGATGGACGAACCCTTTGGGGCGCTTGATGAAATCGTGCGCGATCACCTGAACGAACAGCTTCTGGCGCTTTGGGCGCAGACGGAAAAGACCATCGGATTTGTGACCCACTCGATCCCCGAAGCGGTGTATCTGAGCACCAAGATCGTGGTCATGTCGCCCCGCCCCGGACGGATCACCGATGTCATCGACAGCCCGCTGCCCAAGGAACGTCCGCTGGACATTCGGGACAGCAAGGCATTCATCGACATCGCACATCGGGTGCGCGACGGGTTGCGTGCGGGGCATCAGGATGACTGACGCGCGGTGCAAAACTCTGGCCCTTGATGCGCCTTGGCGCGGGCCAGCCGGTTTTGCCGCAATGGCCCGGGGCGCGCGCGCATGAAGTCCGCAGGCCCCGTTCTGGTGGTGATCACTGCCATACTGGCGCTGTGGTATCTGGCCGCGGTGCCGATGAACGTCAAAGAGGTGCTGACACAGGCCGAACGCGCCGGGGCCATCGTTGATCCACCCTCGGCGGTGGAGCGGCGCGATACCGCGCGCCTGCCGCTGGTCATGCGCAATCCGGAGCTGCTGGGTGCCAGCTGGTCAATGGAACGCGCGCGCCTGCCTGCGCCGCATCAGGTTGCGCAGGAACTCTGGGCCAGCACCTGGGATGAAGAGGTGAACGGCCGCCGCGGCATCGTCAGGTCGGGCAGCCTGTCCAACCGGTCGCTGGTCTACCACGGTGGCGTGACGCTTGGCGCAACCTTCCTTGGGTTCCTGATCGGTGCCGGGCTGGGCGTCCTGCTGGCGATTGGGATCGTCTACAGCCGGGTGATGGACATGAGCGTCATGCCCTGGGCGATCATCAGCCAGACCATTCCGATTGTCGCGCTCGCGCCGATGATCATCGTGGTGCTGTATTCGGTTGGCCTGCCATCGCTATTCGCCAAGGCTGTGATTTCCGCCTATCTGTCGTTCTTTCCGGTGGTTGTGGGCATGGTCAAGGGGCTGCGCAGTCCTGATGCGATGCAGCTTGACCTGATGCGCACCTATAACGCCAGCGGGTCACAATCCTTCTGGAAACTGCGCCTGCCCGCCTCGGTGCCCTATCTGTTTGCCTCGCTCAAGATCGGCATCGCCGCCTCGCTTGTGGGGGCGATTGTCGGTGAATTACCGGTGCAGCGCGGCGGGCTTGGTGCACGGATGCTGGGCGGGTCCTACTATGGCCAGACAGAGCAGATCTGGGCAGCCCTGTTTGTCGCAGCCGCGATGGCAGCGCTGCTGGTCTGGTTCATCGGCTGGGTTGAACGCCGCACCCTGACCGCGATGGGGGTGCCGCAATGATGATGGTGGCTGCCGCATTGATCGTCTGGGCTGGCATGTGGTGGCTGAACGCGCGGATCGCGGCCGGGCCGCAAAGGCTGTGGGCCAGCATCTTTGTGCCGCTGTCCTTTGGGGTGACAATCCTGATCGTCTGGGAACTACTGGTGCGCGGCCTGAACGTGCCCAACGTGATCCTGCCCGCCCCAAGCGAGGTTTACACCGCCTTTGTCGCCAACATGGGGCTTTTGTGGCAGGACTTTGTGCAGACCATCCTTAAGGGCGCGCTGGCCGGGTATCTGATTGGCATCTGCGCCGCGATCGCATTGGCGATTGTCATCGACCGAATTGATTATTTGCGGCGCGGGTTGCTGCCGATTGCAAATTTCATGGCCGCGCTGCCCATTGTCGGGGTCGCACCGATCATGGTGATGTGGTTCGGTTTTGGCTGGCAATCCAAGGCGGCGGTTGTAGTCATCATGGTGGTGTTCCCGATGCTGGTGAACACGGTGGCCGGGCTGGCGGATACCACCGCGATGCAACGCGACCTGATGCGCACCTACGGGGCCGGTTACTGGCAGACGCTTTTTCGCCTGCGCCTGCCTGCGGCCTTGCCGTTTATGTTCAATGGGATGAAGATCGCCGCGACGCTGTCGCTTGTCGGGGCCATTGTCGCGGAATTCTTTGGCTCACCCACAACCGGGCTGGGCTTTCGCATCAATGCCTCACTGGGCCAGCTGGCACTTGATACGGTCTGGGCGGTGATCGTCGTCGCCGCCATCTCCGGGTCGCTGATCTATGGGGCGCTGACTTTACTCGAACGGTGGATGACCTTCTGGCATCCGTCACAACGCAGATGACAATGGCCGCAAAGGCCGCAACAATAACCAAGGGGAGACTACAATGAAGACAATGATGTACGCAGCCGCACTGGCCGCAGGCGTTGCTGGAACAGCTCAGGCAGAAGGCCACGCCAACGACGTGACGCTGCAATTGCAGTGGGTCACGCAGGCGCAGTTTGCAGGCTACTACGTGGCGCTGGAAGAAGGCTTTTACGAAGAAGAAGGCCTGAACGTCACGATCCTGCCCGGCGGACCCGATATCGCGCCGCCACAGGTGCTGGCCGGCGGCGGTGCCGATGTGATGCTGAACTGGATGCCCTCTGCACTGGCGGCCCGCGAAAACGGCCTGCCGGTGGTGAATATCGCACAGCCGTTCAAAACATCGGGCCTGATGCTGACCTGCTGGAAGGACACCGGCATCACCTCGGTCGAGGATTTCAAGGGCAAGACCATCGGCGTCTGGTTCTTTGGCAATGAATATCCGTTCCTCAGCTGGATGTCACAGGCCGGGATTTCGACCGAAGGCGGCGAGGATGGCGTGACCGTGCTCAAGCAGGGGTTCAACGTTGATCCGCTGCTGCAGCGGCAGGCCGATTGTATCTCGACCATGACCTATAACGAATATGGTCAGGTGCTGGATGCGGGCGTGTCCGAGGATGAGCTTGTGACTTTCAAATACGAAGAACAGGGCGTCGCCACATTGGAAGACGGCATCTGGGCGCTTGAGGAAAACCTCGAAGATCCGGTGTTTGTCGACAAGATGGTCCGCTTTGTGCGCGCATCGATGAAGGGTTGGAAGTGGGCCGAGGAAAACCCGGCAGAGGCCGCCGCCATCGTGCTTGATTATGACGAGACCGGTGCCCAGACCGAGGCGCATCAGGTGCGCATGATGGGCGAGATCGCCAAGCTGACCGCCGGGTCGGACGGCTCTCTGGATGAAGCGGACTATCAGCGCACCGTTGATACCCTGCTTGCTGGCGGGTCCGATCCCGTGATCACCGCCGCCCCGGTAGGTGCCTGGACCAGCGCGATCACGGACGAAGCGCTGAACTGATCCGCGCCGCACCACAATCAGACGCCCCGTTGGCAACAGCGGGGCGTTTTTGTGTGTGGCAGGGCGCGCATTGGCAAATTCATACCGCGTGCGTCGGTTTTGGGCTGGTCTGTGGTTGTATCGCCCGCTTATCTGCGCTGGCATGGAAGGGGCGCGATGACACGACTTTTGGGCATTGATACCGGCGGCACCTACACTGATGCGGTGCTGATGGATGAAAAGACCGAGACGGTTTTGGTCAAGGCCAAGGCGCTGACCAGCCGTCCGGACCTGGCGCTGGGCATCGGGGCGGCGATTGATGCGGTGCTGTCTGATGTTGACCCCGCTGACATCGGGTTGGTGTCCCTGTCCACGACCCTTGCGACCAACGCCCTTGTCGAGGGGCAGGGCGGGCGCGTGGCGCTGGTGTTCATTGGCTTTGGCGCAGAAGAGCTGGACCGCGCAGGTCTGCGCGATGCGCTGGCCGGGGATCCGGCGATTGTCCTGCCCGGCGGGCACGATCACACCGGTCAGGAGATTGCTGCCTTTGACGGGGCAGCGCTTGCCACGGCGCTGGCGGACCTCAGCGGTGTCACCGGCTTTGCCGTTGCCGCCCAATTCGCCACCCGGAACCCGGCGCATGAATGTGCCGCGCGCGACCTGATCCGGGCGCAAACCGGCTTGCCGGTGACCTGTAGTCATGAATTGTCGCAGGGTCTGGGCGGGCCGAAACGGGCGCTGACCGCCGTGCTGAATGCGCGGCTGATCGGGATGATCGATGGGCTGATCACCGCCTGCGAGGGCCATCTGGCCAAGCGCGGCATTGATGCGCGGCTGATGGTCGTGCGCGGGGATGGTGCGCTGGTGCCCGCAGACCTCGCCCGCGAAAAGCCGATTGAAACGATACTCAGCGGCCCGGCGGCCAGTCTTGCCGGCGCGGCCTGGCTGTCAGGGGAAAGCGATGCGCTGGTCAGTGACATCGGCGGCACCACGACCGACATCTGCCTGTTGGTCGACGGGCAGCCCGCGATTGACCCGGCGGGCGCACAGGTTGGGCAGCACCGTACCATGGTCGAAGCGGTGGCGATGCGCACAAGCGGTCTTGGCGGTGATAGCGCCGTAACGCTCGCCTCTGGTCTGACCGCCGGTTTGCGTCTGGGGCCAAGGCGGCTGATGCCAATCGCGCTGCTGGCGCAGGATCACAGTGCCTTCGTGCATGACGCGCTGGATCACGCTCTGTCGCAGGGCAGCAAATCGCCGGAGTCGGTCCAGTTTGCCCTGCCGCTGTGGCACGGCGAACCGCCTGCGGGGCTGGACAAGCGCGAGGCGCAGGTCGCCGCGCGTTTGCAGGCGGGACCACAGCGCATGACCCGCGCCGTGACCGCCCGGATCGAAGCGCCCGCGCTGATGCGTCTCGTGGCGCGTGGTCTGGTGCTGATCGCGGGGGTGACGCCGTCGGATGCGGCGCATGTGCTGGGGCTATCGACCGCCTGGGATAGCAACGCGGCGCAAAAGGCGCTGACCGTCTTTGCCGCGCAACGCGATGGGGCAGGCAATCGGATTGCCGCTGATGCACCCGCGCTGGCGCAGGCGATCATTGACCAGATGACCGCGCAGTCGGTCGATTGCCTGCTGCAGGCGGCCTTTGCCGAAGACCCCCGCGACTGGGATCGTGGGGCTGACGTGCTTGCGGCGCATCCGCTGACCCGCGCCGGTCTGGACCAGCATCAGGGCATTATCGCAACATCTCTCAGACTTGGCGTGCCGGTGGTTGGGCTTGGGGCCTCTGCCAAATCTTACTACCCGCCCGTCGGGGCGCGGCTGCGTACGCGGATGATCGTGCCTGATCATGCGGATGTGGCCAACGCCATCGGCGCGATTGTCGGGCAGGTCCGCATGCAGCAAAGCGGCACGGTCACCAGCGACGGGCCGGGGCGGTTTGTTGCACATTTGCCCGACGGGCCCGCGCGCTTTGGCGATCATGACGTCGCCCTTGCGGCGCTGGAATCCGCGCTATGTGCCGCCGCCCGCACCGCGGCCAGCGCCGCTGGCGTTGCGGCACCCCGGCTGACGGTGCACCGCGACATTCAGCAGGCCGATGTCGAGGGCACCGCGATGTTCGTCAGCGCCACATTGCGGGTCATCGCCGCGGGTCGCCCGCGCATTGCCCGCGGCTGACACGGGGATACCCGCGCCATTGTCCCCTGACATCTGTGTCACGATCACGTTAAGCCAATTGCGTGACAGAGGCGGTTTTGCGACAAGACTGCCAACCTAGGACAAATGATATGCTTGACCGCGCCGCCCGCCAGATCATCGACCCGCCCCTTAACCGCATTGGCAAGAACCTTGCAGCGAACGGGTTTACCGCCGACGGAGTCACCGCAATCGGCCTCGGGCTTGGCCTGTTGTCGGCGGTGCTGATCTGGGGCGGCTGGTTCCTGCTGGCCCTTGTGCCGTTGCTGCTCAGCCGCTTTGCCGACGGGCTTGACGGGGCCGTCGCACGGGCCACGCAAAAGACCGACTTTGGCGGCTATTTCGATATCGCAGCGGATTTCCTGTTCTATGGCGCGATCCCCTGCGCCTTTGTGTTCTTTGATCCCACCGCCAACGGGGTGGCAGGGGCATTCCTGCTGACCGCTTTCTATTTCAACGGCACCAGCTTTCTGGGCTTTGCCATTCTCGCTGAAAAACACGGGATGGAGACGATCGCCCAGGGTCACAAGTCGCTGTATTATTCCAACGGCATCGTCGAAGGTACCGAAACGATCCTGTTCTTCGTGCTGCTCTGCCTGTTTCCGGACGCCTTTTCGGCGCTGTCATGGATATTTGGCACCCTCTGTTTCATGACCGCAGCGTTGCGGATCTATGCCGCAAAACAGATTTTCCTCGGGAAAACTGCCGCGCCGCACCCGGCGCAGCCCTAGGGCCGCCAGCCCGCGCGGCGTGGCACCCGCACCGCCAGCAATGGTTTCAGCCATCGTGATCGGAACCGGGTCAGATCCAGTGCCTCGTGAACACCTGTCACCCGTTGACCGTCAAGCTGCGTGGTGACCACCGCGCGGGTGTAAAACGGCGCATCCAGCATCGCCAGCGCCTGACGGGGCCGGGTGCCGGCGTCAGCCCGTGTCCTGCGTTGCACCTGCCAGGCAGAGTTGCGAAACCGCGCCTGTGGCGGGGCCTCCACATGGGTCGCGCTGCCATCACGTGCAAATGTGATTGCTGTCTCAAACGTTGTACCATCCCGCCGGGTCACATCATAAAACGCTGTCGCCCCCTGCCGCGTGGGAAAGCAGCCCCAGGTCCAGTAATCAAAATCGGCCTCCAGTGCGCGGGTGCCGAAATTGGCATCAAAATATCCCTTGCCGGTCCATTGCCAGCCGGGTGCGTCCAGATCGACGGTGATGTCAGATAGCGGCGCATAGGGACGCCAGATATGCGCCCCGTCATGGCTGAGCGGCAATTCAACGCCCGTGACCGCCTGCGGTGTCACGGTGATTGTGCCCCGCACCCGGCTGATCAGCGGCGGACTGCTGATTTCGTTGATCGTGATCACCAGCGAATGGCCGGTCCAATGCATCTGGCTTGGGCCGACTTTCAGCGTGTCACGGGATCTGTTCAGCGCCGCGCGCCCCCGGTCCGTCATCGTAAACCGCCCGCCGGGTCCGTAAGTGGCGACGTTGATGCAGCAGTGGTTGGCCGGGTCGCGCCGCCCCGACCATGCGTACCAGGGCGAAAAGACAGAGCCGACAAAGCCGATTACGCTGACGGCGCGTTTCCCGTTGGGGCAGAGCCCGTCGACATACCACCATGCGTAGCCGTCTGGTGGGACGTCGAGGTCAAAATTGGGTCCCGCATGATCGCCTCTGCCGCGTGCCGTGCGGAGAGTGTGGCCATCGGCACCCCCGCCCCCGGATGCGCGCCGCCGCCGACCAGGAATAGGCCCGGCACCGCTGTGCGGGCCGTCGGGCGGGCAAAGGCTGCCATCATCCCGTGCGGGCTGCGCCCGTATAGGGACCCCTGGCTTGCCGGAAACAGTGCTGCGAACCCCGCCGGTGTGGTCAGGCTGTTGGGCTCCGGTGTCGGCGTGAACTGCATCCCGAACCGGGCCAGACGGTCGAAAACCTGTGTCTGACATTGCGATATCTCCTTTGCGGGGCGCTGCGGGTTCGGCGGCCCATTCATGATGATTTCAAACCTTTGCAGTGCGGTGGGGGCCAGTCTGCCGTGATCCTGGGCGCAAAGGTAAAGCGTGGCGTCTCGGGGCCGCTGGCCAGCCTGAAGGGCGGCAAACTCTGCCCCCGGATCATTGGCAAAGAACACGTTGTGATGGGCCAGCGGCGGGCCCTTGGGTCTGGCTGCGAAGGCATGAACAAAGGCGGACAGGCTGCGCGGCGTGACGGCGGTGTCAGGCACCGCCCGGGCCACATCCGGGCCAAGACATCCGATTGCGATGGCGCGCGGATCGCCGTTGAACAGCACGACATCCGCCGCTTTGCGGCCGGTTGCGGTCTCAACCCCGTTGACGCGCCCCTGATGCTGCGTGATCCGCGTGACCGGCGTGTTGAACTGGAATGTCGTGCCCTTTGCCATGGCGCAGGCGGCCATCGCCTTGGCCAGTTGGAACATGCCGCCGTCCACCACCCAGACGCCTTGCGCTTCGGCGTCTGCGATGAGCGAAAGGATCGCGGGTGACTGGTCGGGTGTGCCCCCGACATAAGTCGCATAACGCCCGAAAAGCTGCGCCAGACGCGGCTCGCGGAAGGTGCGTCGCAGCATCGTGCCAAGTGTGGAAAAGGGTGCCATGTCGCTGATCAGGCGCGGATTGCGCAGCACATGTCGGGCCAATTGCAACGGGCCGGGCGCTGCGGTCTGCATCATCGGGTTGTAGAACCCCGCAAACAACCGGGCCGTGCGGGCAGCAAACCGGGCGTAATCGTCTGCGGCGGATGCGCCAAAGGTGTCGCGCACATGCGCCAGCGTTGCATTGCGATCTGCCATCAGGTCGAAACAGGTGCCGTCGTCCCAAAAGTGGCGCGCAATGATCTCGCAGGGCTCAAGCGTCACATGATCCGCCAGCGACAGGTCACAATCCGAAAATAACGCCTCAAATACCGGGCGCATGGTCAGCACGGTTGGCCCGGCGTCGATCGGCCCGGCGGCAGACGGAATGCAGCGCATCTTGCCGCCGATATCGGGCTGTGCCTCGATCACGGTGACAGCGCAGCCCGCATGTGACAGGCGCAGCGCAGCCGCCAGCCCGCCGATCCCGGCGCCGATGATGACAACCCGTTTTGCAGGCTCTGACATGGTGGCCCTCCGATCCCCAGTGTTGACTCAAGCGATGATTGTGTCCAGTTTGATTTACAATATTGTGTAAATATGAATGGACACAACCAGAGAGGAACCCCCACCATGCGCCTGTCAGACCGGATCGACACCGCCCTGTCGCAAGCGATCTTTCAGGGCCAGTCCGGCGCTGCGCCGGGGCGGCTCTCGGCGGCGCTTGGCTATGCGGTCACACCGGGGGGTGCGCGGATCAGGCCGACGATCCTGATGTCGGTCGCCTTGGCCTGCGGCGAAGATCAGCCGCGGCTGACCGATGCCGCTGCCGTGGCGCTAGAGCTGATCCACTCCGCCTCGCTTGTGCATGATGACCTGCCCTGTTTCGACGACGCTGACCTGCGTCGCGGCAAACCGGCGCTGCATCGCGCGTTTTCGGAACCGCTGGCGGTGTTGACCGGCGACAGCCTGATCGTGATGGCATTTCAGGTCCTCGCTGGCGCGGCGGGGCATATGCCGCACCGGGCGCTGCAACTGATCGAGGTGCTGGGCAAACGCACCGGCATGCCGTTTGGCATTTGCGCCGGGCAGGGCTGGGAAAGCGAAACGGTGATCGACCTGTCGGCCTATCACCAGTCCAAGACCGGAGCGCTGTTCATCGCCGCCACCCAGATGGGTGCGATTGCCGCCGGGCAGGAGCCGGACCCATGGGAAGAGCTTGGCGCGCGCATCGGAGAGGCGTTTCAGGTCGCTGATGACCTGCGCGACGCGCTTTGTGATGCGCAAACGCTGGGCAAACCCGCAGGGCAGGACGATCTGCACGGGCGTCCCAATGCGGTTGCCGATCTTGGCGTTGCCGGTGCGGTGGCGCGGTTTGATGACATCCTTGCGGGTGCCATATCGTCGATTCCCGCCTGTCCGGGCGAAGCGGCGCTGGCGCAGATGGTGCGGACCTATGCCGACCGGCTTGTGCCCGCCGTTGCCCGCGATCGACCCACCGTGCCGGGCGAATAATGGCAGAGGTCGGCTATTCCGATCTGACCGTTTCCGGGCAACCGGAACGCAAGCCGACTTCCCGATTGTCGCGGCTTCTCGCGCTGCCCGCGTTTCAGGCCTGGGTGGCCAATACCCCTGTTCTATGGCGCTTTGCCCGCTACGAAGGGGTGGCAATGTTTGACCTTGTGGCGGGGTTTTGCCACTCTCAGGTTCTGCAGGCCATTGTCCGGCTGCGGATTCCGCCGCTCTTGCTGACAGAGCAGATGACAGCCGACGCCCTGGCCCGCGCTGTGCAGATGCCAACCGACCGGATGCAGATCTTGCTGGACGCCGGTGTTGCGATCCGGCTGCTGAAATGCCGCCGCGGGTATTATCGGCTGACGCTGCGGGGCACCGCGCTGGCCGGGGTGCCGGGGCTGCAAGGCATGATCGACCACCATGACGTCATGTACCGCGACCTCACCGATCCGGTGGCATTTTTCCGTGGAGAGGTCGAAACCGAACTTGCCGCGTTCTGGCCCTATGTCTTTGGCGCTGGCGGGGCCTCTGACCCGGCCGTGGTGGCGCGATACTCGGCCTTGATGGCGGACAGCCAAACGCTGGTTGCCGCCGATACGCTTGCGGCGGTGAACTGGCGCGGTCTGTCTCATGTCCTTGACGTCGGCGGCGGCACCGGGGCATTTCTGTGCGCCCTGGGCGCGGCGCTGCCCCAGCCGCGGTTGACACTGTTTGACCTGCCCGCCGTTGTGCCCGCCGCGCAGCAGCGCTTTGCCGCCGCCGGACTTGAGGCGCGCGCGCAGGCTGTTGCAGGATCGTTTCGCGATGACCCGTTGCCGACGGGGGCGGATATGATCACGCTGGTGCGGGTGCTTTACGATCACGACGATGACACCGTGGCGCGGATCCTGCGCGCGGCAAAGGCGGCGCTGCCTGTGGGCGGGCGGCTTGTGGTGTCTGAACCGATGCGCGGCGGGGCGCGCCCGCACCGGGCGGGGGATGCCTATTTCGCGCTCTATTGCATGGCAATGCGCACCGGGCGCGCCCGTTCGGCCGCGCAGATCGCGGCGCTGATGCAGGATGCGGGATTTTCACAGATCAAAACTCCACGACCGCGCCGTGCCTTCATTACTTCGGTCGTTGAGGGTGTCAATCCAGATTGACAGACAGAATGTCCAAAATGATTGACAGATGGGGATGTCAGCTTAAACTGACACTGGGCCAGATAACGTACGCAGTTGCGGCGCGGCCCAGGGACAAAGCGGGAGAATCCTTTGCAAACCAAGGCCGTCATCCTCGAAGCGCCCGGAAAGCTGGGGGTCGAATCGATTGACCTGATCGCGCCGGGTCCGGCCGATATTGTTGTCGAGGTTCGCCATTCCGGCATTTCAACCGGCACGGAAAAGCTGTTCTGGACCGGCGACATGCCCCCCTTTCCCGGCATGGGCTATCCGCTGGTGCCGGGGTACGAGGCCGCGGGCGAAGTGGTCAGCGCCGGGGCGCAAAGCGGGGTTCGGGTGGGCGAACATGTCTTTGTACCCGGTGCCAACTGCTATGATGGGGCGCATGGGCTGTTCGGGGCGGCCTCCGGCACCATCGTGACCCCGGCAGAGCGGGTCACGCGCATTGACGCAGGTCACGGCCCGTCAGCGGCCCTGCTGGCGCTTGCCGCAACCGCGCGGCACGCAATGGCCGGACCGGGCAAGGCGGTGCCCGACCTGATCATCGGGCACGGCACTCTGGGGCGGTTGTTGGCGCGGTTGACCCTTGCCAGCGGTGCGCCAGCGCCGACGGTCTGGGAGATTGACGCGCGCCGCCATGCTGGCGCAACCGGCTATGAGGTGATTGCACCCGATGCGGACCCGCGCCGCGATTACAGGCATATCTATGACGCCTCCGGTCAGGGTGATCTGCTGAACGACCTGATTGGCCGGATCGCCAAGGGCGGTGAAATCGTGCTGGCGGGGTTTTATACCGCGCCGCTGCAATTCGCCTTTCCGCCGGCATTCATGAAAGAGGCCCGGTTGCGGATCAGCGCCGAATGGCAACCCGATGACATGGTCGCCACCCGTGCCCTCGTCGAAAGCGGGGTGCTGCGGCTTGACGATCTGGTGACACATCAATGCGCGGCCCCTGCGGCGGCGCGCGCCTATGCGCAGGCGTTCACCGATCCTGCCTGCCTCAAGATGATTTTGAACTGGAGCGCTGCATGAAGGACGAAGTCCCCAACCTCAAGGATTATGACAAGGTCCTGCGTGACGAAGCCGCCGAGCCAACGCTTGCAGTGCCGCAGGGCGAACCCACCTCCAAAACGCAGATCATCGCGATCTACGGCAAGGGCGGCATCGGCAAGTCATTCACACTGGCAAATCTGTCGCACATGATGGCTGAAATGGGCAAACGGGTCTTGCTGATCGGCTGCGACCCCAAGTCAGACACGACAAGCCTGCTGTTTGGTGGCAAGGCCTGCCCAACGATCATCGAAACCTCTGCCAGCAAGAAAATTGCCGGTGAAGAGGTCAAGATCGGTGATGTCTGCTTTAAGCGCGGCGGCGTCTTTGCGATGGAGCTTGGCGGCCCGGAAGTGGGGCGTGGCTGTGGTGGCCGTGGCATTATCCACGGCTTTGAATTGCTGGAAAAGCTCGGGTTCCACGATTGGGATTTTGACTATGTGCTGCTCGACTTCCTTGGCGATGTTGTCTGCGGCGGTTTTGGACTGCCGATTGCGCGGGATATGGCGCAGAAGGTCATACTGGTGGGCTCGAATGATCTGCAATCGCTCTATGTGGCCAACAATGTCTGTTCGGCTGTCGAATACTTCCGCAAGCTCGGTGGCAATGTCGGTGTGGCTGGACTTGTCATCAACAAGGACGACGGAAGCGGCGAAGCCCAGGCTTTCGCCCGCGCAGTTGATATCCCTGTCCTTGCTGCAATTCCACAAGACGACGACCTGAGGAAAAAGTCGGCCAATTATCAGATTGTTGGCACGCGCAAGGGCCAGTGGGGCGCCATGTTTGCCGGGCTGGCCGAAGCTGTGGGTGTGGCCCCGCCGGTGCGGCCCGCGCCGCTTGATCAGGATGGGTTGCTGGCGCTGTTCGACAGCAAGGACACCGGCGGCGATTACCAGCTGGTGCCGGCAACCGACGTGGATATGCGCGGCAAAAATGCCAAGCCCCGCGAAAGCCTTGAGGTCATCTATGATGATGCGTGATCTCACCCTTGATCACCTGCCCGATCAGCTGCGCGCGCTTCTGACGCAGGCAGATCCTGCGCAGATCAGACGTCTGCTGCACGACATCGCAGCGCCGCCTTTGCCCACAGGGAAGGAGCGTCACGATGAACAGTGACACCAGTCGGCAAGGCTATGAAGTCAGCTATGACGCCAGCGGCGAAGTTGCCGTTGTCGAAGGCACGCCGCGCGAAATGGTGGACACGGGATCAATGCCCACCGAACCGGGACAGGCGCAGGCCGATATTGCCCTCGCCGGGGGCTGCACGGGCGGGGCCGCAACGCTTGAATCCGCTGCCCGCGCCGCAGGGAAATCTGCGGTGCTGGATCAATACGCTGCGGATTACCCCAAAGGGCCCCATGATCAGCCGCAATCCATGTGCCCGGCCTTTGGCAGTCTGCGTGTGGGTCTGCGGATGAAGCGGGTTGCGACGGTTCTGTCCGGGTCGGCCTGCTGCGTCTATGGGCTGACCTTCGTGTCCCATTTCTACGGTGCGCGGCGGTCTGTCGGCTACGTGCCGTTCAACTCGGAAACGCTGGTGACGGGCAAGCTGTTCGAGGATATCCGCGAAAGCGTGCATGATATGGCCGACCCGGATCGCTATGACGCGATCGTGGTGACAAATCTATGTGTCCCAACCGCCTCGGGCGTGCCGCTGCGGCTATTGCCGCGCGACATCAACGGCGTGCGAATCGTGGGCATTGATGTGCCGGGATTTGGCATTCCGACCCATGCAGAGGCCAAGGACGTGCTGGCCGGGGCGATGCTGGCCTATGCCCGCGAAGAGGTGGCGGCCGGCCCTGTGGCCAAACCCGCAACCGGACGATCCGATCGCCCTGCCGTGGCGCTGCTGGGCGAAATGTTCCCCGCTGATCCAATGATGATTGGTGCAATGCTGGCGCCGATGGGGCTGGCCGCCGGGCCAGTGGTGCCAACGCGCGAATGGCGCGAACTTTATGCCGCACTGGATTGTGGCGTCGCGGCGGCCATCCATCCGTTTTATACCGCAACCGTGCGCGAATTTCAGAGCGCGGGGCGCGCGGTGATCGGCTCGGCACCCGTTGGACACGACGGCACCGCCGCGTGGTTGGCCGCGGTTGGAGATGCCTACAATATTGCGCCCGCACAGATCGCTGCGGCGCAGAATGCGTTTCTTCCGGCGATCAGCGCGGCGCTGGCCGGGGCTGGAATTGATGGCACGATTACCCTTTCGGGCTACGAAGGATCGGAACTGCTGGTTGCCCGGCTGCTGATCGAAAGCGGCGCAAAGGTGCCCTATGTCGGCACCGCCTGTCCGCGCACGCAATGGTCGGCCGCAGATGCCGACTGGCTGGCGGCCAGGGGTGTGACGGTGAAATTCCGCGCCTCGCTTGAGGATGATCTCTCCGCAATGGAGGGGGTAAAACCTGATCTTGCAATTGGCACGACGCCGGTTGTGCAGCGGGGCAAGGAACTGGGCATTCCGGCGCTCTATTTCACCAATCTGATCTCTGCCCGCCCGCTGATGGGCCCGGCCGGGGCTGGATCGCTGCAGGAGGTGGTCAACACGGCGATGGCGGGCAAGGACCGGATGCACCGGATGCGAGGGTTTTTTGCGGGTGTTGGCACGGGCGATGCAGCGGGGATCTGGGAAGATCAACCGAACCTGCGGCCCGATTTCCGCGCGTTGCATCAAAAGAAACGCGACAAGCAAAAGCGCGCTGCAGCCGCTGCGGCGATGATCTGATGGGGGCACTGTTTTCATATCTGGCGGGTGGGCCCGCCCACCCACCCCATTCGGGGCGCTGCCCCGGACCCCGTGATGGTCGTGAACTTTGTGCGGGGGGAGAGATCTGATGCTGGTCACCGATCATGATCGCGCCGGCGGCTATTGGGGGGCGGTCTATGCCTTTTGCGCCGTCAAGGGCCTGCAGGTGGTGATCGACGGACCCGTGGGCTGCGAAAACCTGCCGGTGACCTCCGTGCTGCATTACACCGACGGCCTGCCGCCGCATGAATTGCCCATTGTCGTCACCGGCCTGGGCGAAACCGAAATGGGCGAGGGCACCGAAGCGGCGATGAAACGCGCCTGGGAGGTGCTGGACCCGGTGCTGCCCGCCGTGGTGGTCACCGGTTCAATCGCCGAGATGATCGGCGGCGGCGTCACCCCGCAAGGCACCAACATCCAGCGGTTCCTGCCGCGCACCATAGACGAGGATCAGTGGGAATGTGCCGACCGGGCGATGACCTGGATCTTTACCGAATTTGGCATGACCAAGGGGCGCATGCCGCCCGAGAAGAAGCGGGAAGAGGGGGCCGCCCCCCGCGTCAATATCCTTGGGCCGATGTATGGCACCTTCAACATGCCGTCTGACCTTGCCGAAATCCGGCGCCTTGTCGAAGGCATCGGGGCAAAGGTCAACATGGTGATGCCGCTGGGTGCGCATCTGGCCGAGATGCGCAATCTGGTCAACGCCGACGTCAATATCTGCATGTATCGCGAATTTGGGCGCGGGCTGGCCGAGGTGCTGGGCAAACCCTACCTGCAAGCGCCGTTCGGGATTGATTCAACCACGAAATTCCTGCGCACATTGGGGGATCTGACCGGGCTTGACCCGGAGCCCTTTATCGCCCGCGAAAAACACGCCACGCTGAAACCGGTCTGGGATCTGTGGCGCTCTGTCACGCAGGATTTCTTTGCCACGGCCAGCTTTGGCGTGGTGGCCAGCGAAACCTATGCGCGCGGCCTGCGCCACTATCTCGAAGATGATCTGGGCTTTCCCTGCGCCTTTGCGGTCGCCCGCTGCCGTGGCAAGAAGACCAACAACGAAGAGGTGCGCAGCCTGATCCATACGGCGCGTCCCCTGGTTGTTCTGGGGTCGATCAACGAAAAGATCTACATGGCCGAAATGGCATCGGGACACGGCCCCGCGCCCAACTTCATTCCCGCCAGTTTCCCCGGCGCTGCGATCCGCCGCCACACCGGCACACCTTTCATGGGATACGCCGGCGCGAGCTATGTGCTGCAAGAGGTCTGCAACGGGCTGTTCGACAGCCTGTTCCACATCCTGCCGCTGGCCACGGACCTGGACGCGACCGACGCCACCCTGTCCCCGCTGCGCCGCGATTTTCCATGGGATGCGGATGCACAGGCCAAGCTGGACGAGATTGTCGCAACACATCCGATCCTGACCCGCATTTCTGCCGCCAAAACCCTGCGTGACGCAGCCGAGCGCGCCGCGCTGAACGACGGACACGACCGTGTCCTGCTCAAGACCGTCGAAACGCTTCAACCAAGTTTGGGAGAACAGCAATGACCGATTTTACCAGCGACATGGACCTGCCACGCAGCAGAACCGCCCCACCCAAACGCGAGTACTACGTCTATTTCGCGCTGATTTTTCTCGCGACGCTGCCGTTGGCAATCCTGACCTGGGCGCTTGCGGCGGCACGGCAGATGGCCTGGCCCGCCAAGGGGCCATTTGCCAAGGCCTGGACCCAGGCACGCATAATAACACCGCAGATATTCAGTGCTTGACGCTGTGGTGGATCAATTCGCCACACCTTTTGGGTTTGGTGGATCAGGGCAGGGGGCTCTCCCCTGTCATAACCCTGCCGCGGGGGTATCGCGGCGTCAGTTCATAATTGGAGACAAGAATGGCTGATAAAAGTGACCTGTCCTTTACAGGTCTGACGGACGAGCAGGCGCAGGAGCTGCACTCGGTCTACATGAGCGGACTGTGGATCTTCACGATCATCGCAGTCGTTGCCCATGTGCTGACGTACATCAAACTGCCCTGGTTCTCCTGGTAGGAAAGGGACCGATAAATGGCACAGTTCTACAAGATCTGGCTGGTTTTCGACCCGCGTCGCGTTTTCGTGGCGCAGGGCGTCTTCCTGTTCCTATTGGCAGCGATGATTCACCTCGTCCTGCTGAGCAACGATTCAACCAATTGGTTCACCCTCGCCTTCGGCGCAGAGTAGCTCCCGGTTGCTTGATCATGCCACGCCAGGGGCGGGTCCGCCCGCCCTTGGCAAACAGACAAGATGATGCCGACGGGCGTGCCTGACACGCGACCCGTCCAAGGATGGAGAGGAAGATGGCGCAGCTCAGCTTCGAACGGAAATACCGGGTACGCGGTGGAACATTGATCGGCGGTGATCTGTTCGACTTCTGGTTTGGCCCTTTCTACGTGGGCTTTTTTGGGGTCACGACATTCTTTTTCGCCGTGCTCGGCACGATATTGATTTTCTACGGGGCCTCGCAGGGGCCAACATGGAACCCCTGGCTGATCTCGATTGATCCACCACCACTTGAATACGGACTTGGCGCGGCCCCGCTGTTAGAGGGCGGGCTGTGGCAGATTATCACGATCTGCGCGATCGGGGCCTTTGTCAGCTGGGCCCTGCGCGAGGTCGAGATTTGCCGCAAGCTGGGGATCGGCCTGCATGTGCCCTTTGCCTTCAGCGTGGCGATCCTTGCCTATGTGACGCTGGTGGTGATCCGCCCGCTGCTGCTGGGCGCATGGGGGTATGCCTTTCCCTATGGCATCTTCAGTCACCTCGATTGGGTGAATAACGTCGGCTATGCCTACGGCAATTTTCACTACAACCCGGCGCATATGGTGGCGATCACGTTCTTCTTTACCACCTGCCTGGCGCTGGCGCTGCACGGGTCGCTGGTGTTGTCGGCGGTAAACCCCGGCAAGGGCAAAGAGATCAAATCGCCCGACCACGAAGACACCTATTTCCGTGATCTTGTCGGCTATTCGATCGGGCCGCTGGGCATCCACCGTCTGGGGCTGTTTTTGGCCCTGAACGCCGGATTATGGAGCGCGATCTGCATCGTGATTTCGGGGACCATCTGGTTCGATGAATGGATCATCTGGTGGGATTGGTACTACGAGCTGCCCTGGTGGGTGGACCTATAGGAGGATAGGAACAATGGCTGAATATCAAAACATCTTCACCCAGGTTCAGGTCCAGGGTCCGGCGGAAATGGGGGTCGTCGAAGGCGTCGACCTGCGGGAACGCACCAAGAGCGCAAGGTTCTCGACCCTTGCCGGCTGGTTTGGCAACGCGCAGTTGGGGCCGCTTTACCTTGGACCGTTTGGCATGGTGTCGCTGGCCACCGGGTTCATGTGGTTCTTTATCGTGGGGATGAACTTCTGGGCGCAGGTCGATTATTCGCCGGGCGTGTTCCTGCGCGATCTGTTCTGGCTGGCGCTCGAACCACCGGGCCCGGAATACGGGTTGGGCATGGCGCCGCTCAATGACGGCGGCTGGTGGATCATCGCGTCGTTCTTCCTGCTGATCTCGGTGATCAGCTGGTGGATCCGCACCTACCTGCGCGCCGAAGAACTGGGCATGGGCAAACATGTTGCCTGGGCCTTTGCCTCAGCGATCTGGCTGTTCCTCGTGCTTGGGCTGATCCGCCCGGTGCTGATGGGATCATGGTCAGAGGCCGTGCCCTACGGCATCTTCCCGCATCTGGACTGGACCAACCTGTTTTCGATCACCCACGGCAACCTGTTCTACAACCCGTTCCACGCGCTTTCGATTGCCTTCCTCTATGGCTCTGCGCTGCTGTTTGCGATGCACGGGGCAACGATCCTCGCGGTCAGCCGGTTTGGCGGCGAGCGCGAGATCGAACAGATCGTCGATCGCGGCACCGCCACCGAACGCGCGGCGCTGTTCTGGCGCTGGACGATGGGGTTCAACGCCACGATGGAAGGGATTCACCGCTGGGCCTGGTGGTTTGCGGTGCTGACAACGCTGACCGGCGGGATTGGCATCCTGCTGTCGGGGACGGTTGTCGACAATTGGTACGCCTGGGCGCAGGTCCACGGCTATGCCCCGCTGAACTGAGGAGACTGAGATGAGCGACGACAAAATCAACATCCTCGATCAACACGAACGCACCCGGCTCTCGGCAGATATCACCTATCTGATGCTCAAGGGGGCGGGCTATGCGGCGGTCTTCTGCCTGCTGCTCTGGCTGGTGATTGCGGTGATCGCGGGCATTGGCCGGGCGCTGCCGGAAGAAAGCCGCGACACCCCCGACCCGCTGTTGCGGTCGTCACTTGAATTACCGGTCTTGCTGACCCGCAGGGTCTGACGCCGGATCGTGCCGGGCGGCGCGCGACGCGACTGCCCGGTGCTTCAGCCATCGGACCGTCCGCATCGGTCTGTCCGATACCGAAGCGCGGGCCGGATGCCCGTCCTTCAGTTCCCTTCCTGTTGGCTACAGGGCTGCGCGTCGCAATGGGCCTGCCCCGTTGCGACGCGTATTCAATTCGGAAAGGTCGACCCATGTCTGCCCCTGCCACACCGCACCTTGATCAGATCCACCATCCCGCCGACCTGCGCCGGCTGAACGACAGCACCCTTGCCAAGGTGGCCGCGGAGCTGCGCGCAGAGGTGATCGATGCGGTGTCAACCACCGGCGGGCATCTGGGTTCATCGCTTGGGGTGGTTGAACTGGCCGTTGCGATCCATGCGGTGTTTGATACGCCGCGCGACAGGCTGATCTGGGATGTCGGGCACCAGTGTTATCCGCACAAGGTGCTGACCGGCCGCCGGGATCGGATACGGACCCTGCGGCAAGAGGGCGGCCTGTCCGGTTTCACCAAGCGCAGCGAAAGCCTCTTCGACCCCTTTGGCGCGGCGCATTCCTCGACTTCCATTTCGGCGGCGCTGGGCTTTACCATCGGGCGCGACATGGGACAGGACACCGGCGATGCGATTGCGGTCATCGGGGATGGGTCAATCAGCGCCGGCATGGCCTATGAGGCGCTGAACAATGCCGGCTCCGAAGGACGCAGACTGTTTGTCATCCTCAATGATAACGAAATGTCGATTGCCCCGCCGGTTGGGGCCATGTCGAAATATCTCTCCGGGCTCTATGCCTCGCCGCTGGGCGGGATGCAGCAGATGGCCGAAGGGTTCGAAGCCGCGTTGCCCGGGCCCCTGCGCGATCACGCCCGCCGGGCGCGGCAACTGGTCACCGGGGCCACCGGTGCGGCAGGGACGCTGTTCGAAGAACTGGGGTTTTCCTACATCGGGCCGGTTGACGGGCATGATCTGGACCAGCTTTTGCCAGTGTTGCGCGCGGCACGCACGCGTGCAAATGGCCCGGTTCTGATCCATGTCTGCACCACCAAGGGTAAAGGATATGCGCCCGCGGAAGACGCCGCAGACCGGGGGCACGGGGTTGGCAAATTCGACCCTGTTACAGGCCAACAGCCGCAAAAAAGGCCCAATGCGCCCAGCTACACCAAAGTCTTTGGCGCGGCGCTGACGCAAGAGGCGGCACTGGATCCGCGCATCGTCGCAGTCACGGCGGCAATGCCCTCGGGCACCGGCGTGGACATCATGGGCAAACGCTTTGGCGACCGGGTGTTTGATGTTGGCATCGCCGAACAACATGGGGTGACATTTGCCGCCGGGATGGCGGCAAGCGGGCTGCGCCCGTTCTGTGCGATCTATTCGACCTTCCTGCAACGCGGCTACGATCAGATCGTGCATGATGTGGCGCTGCAGAACCTGCCCGTGCGCTTTGCCATCGATCGCGCCGGGCTTGTCGGCGCGGACGGGGCCACCCACGCCGGGGCCTTTGATGTCGGCTATCTCAGCGCGCTGCCCAACATGGTGGTGATGGGTGCCGCGGACGAGGCGGAACTCATGCACATGGTTCGCACCGCCGCGATCTACGACGAGGGGCCGATCGCTTTTCGCTATCCGCGCGGCGAAGGCGAAGGTGTCACCTTGCCAGACCGGGGCGCGGTGATCGAGATCGGCAAGGGCCGCATTGTGCAGGACGGTGAGGATATCGCCCTGTTGTCCTTTGGGGCGCATCTGGGCGAGACCCGCAAGGCGGCGGACATGTTGGCCGCACAGGGTCTGGGCGTGACCATTGCGGATGCGCGGTTTGCCAAACCGCTGGACCGGGATCTGATCCGCCAGCTTTTGCGTCATCACAAGGCGCTTGTGACCATCGAACAGGGCGCGCGCGGCGGGTTCGGGGCCATGGTGCTGCATGATCTGGCAAATGATGGATTGCTTGACGGGCGGTGTCAGCTCCGCACGGTGACCTTACCGGATCGTTTCATTGATCAGGCCGCGCCCGATGCGATGTATGCCGATGCGGGCATGACGGCAACGGATATCGCCGCAACCGCGCTTCAGGCCGCCGGTGTCGACATGCAGCGGGTCAGGGCCGCGGTCTAGGGTCTGCCCGGCCGCGTGCCACGTGGATGGCGGCGCTGCGTCGCCTGGAAATGTTTCGCATGTTTCGCAGGGCCATCATGGTAAACAAAAGGGCCGGTGCGGTGCGTTAATCACCGCTCTGGAAAAATCGTCCGCATTGGATGTTGCCGGGATGTGCATCAGTTGTGCATCCGTTAACCCGGGCAATGGCCGGCGTTAACTTTTGAGTCGCCTCAGCTGGATTGCGCAGCATCTCCGAAGATCGCATCGCGGTGCCGGGTCATGTAGATTTGCAGCCAGGGCGTGAATTCTTCGGGGTGGCGTGTGACCTCGGCGGCAAGGTCGTAAAAGTCGACCCAGCGCACCGCCATGACCTCATCGGGGTTCATCGTCATGATCAGATTGTCCGGGGCCTCGGCCACGAACAGCTCAACCAGCTCATGTTCAATCAGACCGCCTCCAACATCTGCGCGGTATTCGATCTGGTCGCGGTGTGAAGGGCGTAACCCCTTGATTCCCAACTCTTCATCCAGCCGACGGACAGCGCATTGCGCCGGGTCCTCATCCCAACTGGGGTGGGTGCAACAGGTGTTCGCCCAGAGGCCGGGCGTATGGTATTTTCCCATGGCGCGCTGCTGGATCAGGACCCGCCCCTTGTTCATCACAAAGACGCTGACAGCCAGATGGCGCAGCCCTTTCTTGTGGGCCTCCAGTTTCTCAACCGGGACAAGCGTGCCATTAACCCAGGCCGGGATCATGATGGTCATATGCGTAACGGTGATACCAGTCTGGTCAAATGCGCAAGATTCTTGATGCCGATTTTCAGATGCGCCATCGGACGCGCCTTGACCAGCTTCTTATTCATATAGGCCTCAAATGTCAGCCTTTGAACATCAACGTCATGGCATAGGCTGACAAAGCGCTCGCGCCGTTCGTCAGACCGGTAATAGGCGTTCTGCATTGCACCCAATACGCGAAACACCTGACGGTGTTCGCGCATGAACATCCTGCGGGCCAATTGCAGGTCTTTCGCCCGACCCGAAGACAGCGCCGCAGCCGCGGCTGTGGCCGCCGCCCGTCCACCGACCATGGCGTAATAGATGCCTTCGCCGGAAGAGGGTGCAACAACACCTGCGGCATCCCCGGCCAATACGACGTCCTTGCCATTATCCCAACGATTCAAAGGTTTTAGCGGAATGGGCGCGCCTTCCTTTCGGAGCGTTTTGCACCCCGCGAGACCCGCAGTTTCGCGCAGCCGCGCGGTTGCGCCTTTCACGTCGACGCTCTTGGCCATTGACCCCATCCCGACGCTTGCCTGTCCGCCGTGCGGGAAAATCCAGCCGTAGAAATCGGGACTGATACTGCCGTCGTAAATCACGTCGCATCGCTGCGGATCATAGGTCGCCGTGCGGCGCGGGGCTTCGATGATTTCGTGGTATGCGATGACATAGGGAATCGTGTCGCCACCGGGCACTTCGGCGGCTGCAACCGATGATCGGGCCCCATCTGCGCCGATCACGATCCGGGTCGTCAACTGTTTCTGGGTGCCGCTGATCTTGTCGCGATAATGCACAACTGTGCCCGTTTCATCGCGGCTGATCCGGGTAAATGTGCCGGCATAGCATTGCGCACCCGCCGCGATGGCGCGTTGCCGCAGGAAGGGGTCGAAATGCTCTCGGTCGACCATGCCAACATAACCGTTTTCGATCGGTATATCGACGTGACGCTGGGTGGGTGAGATCATCCGCGCCGTGTTGACCTTGGCGACGATTTGGGTTTCGGGGATGAAAAAGTCTTTGATCAGCCGCGGTGGCACCGCACCACCGCAGGGTTTGATCCGCCCTTCGCGGTCAAGCATTGCGACGGTATATCCTGACCGCACGAGGTCTTCTGCGGCCGTGGCCCCCGCGGGGCCGCCGCCAACAACGACAACATCATACTGCATGGTCATTCCCCCGGAATCATTGGCGCAACTGGCAGGCGCCGGTCCATTATTCTGGCTGCCATCAGGGCGGCAGCGACAAAGAGCACCGCTTCGAAAAGGAAAACGATGCCAAAGGCTTGTGCATCCCCAAGTGACAGGCGCAGCAGATCAACGCAGGCGGCACCGACCAGGCCGCCGAGACCTGCGGCGATGGCCTGTGCCGCACCCCAAAGCCCCATGCGTGTCCCCTCGCGCCGGCTGCGGCCTTCACCAGCAAGTGCCATCATTGACCCGATGGCGGCGACCGCGAACATGCCGTTGAAAAACCCCAGCAGGACGACCGCAGGCAAAAGCGGCGCGCCTGGACCAATCGGGCCAAGCAAGGTGAGCAGCCCAAGCGCCAGCGCCGAACCCAGACAGCCGGCCATGACCCAGTTGCGCAGCGCCCCGAGCTTGAAACCCGTTGCGGCAATCCCCACCGTCAGCATCCCTACGAAAACACCGCCGTTTTGTGCGCCCGAAAGCGACGTGCTCTGCCCGGGCGTGAACTGGAAAACCAGCCCGGCATAGGGTTCAAGGATCAGTTCCTGCATGAAATAGGCGGTCATCGACAGGAAGACGAAAAGCGTAAAGTTGCGGGCTTTTGGCTCTGACCAGACCTCTGCCAGACCAACCCGGAAGGGGGTTGGGTCGGGTTCGGTGACAGAGATCAGGTTGCGCTCAACCCGCCAGACCGCAAGACAGGTCAGCAGGATGGCGGCGCTGACCACCATCGCCACGATGCGGATCAGCAGCATGGGGCTGTATGGGTCAAGCAGACTGCCAACGACCCCTGCTGTCATCGCGATGCCAGAGATCATCATCAGCCATGTGATCGTCGCCGCCGCGGCGCGGCGTTCCGGGACGGTCGTGGTCGCGAGCAAGGCGAGAAGAGACGTGCCTGATGCGCCGACGCCAAGACCGATCAAGGCGTAGGCGATCACCGACAGGATCAGGCCAAGGCTGAAGGACGCGGCCAGAACCATCACGCCGATGGCCGCCAGAAGGGCCCCCAGACCAAGCGCGATCATACCGCCGATAATCCACCTTGTGCGCTGTCCGCCCGCGTCAGAGGCAAATCCCCAATGGGGTCTGGTCATCTGGATGCCGTAATGCAGCGCGACAAGCGCGCCGGGCAGTACCGCAGGCAAGGCCAGTTCAACCACCATCAGGCGGTTCAGCGTTGACGTTGTCAGAACAACAATGGCCCCCAGGGCCATCTGAACCAATCCCAAACGGACAATCTGAAACCAGGTCAATGTCATGCAAGACCTCTGAGCGCAAAGGCGGCAATCATCATGCCGCTGATGTAAAGGACGATGCCGGTACCATTGTACCAGGGGGCCTTGCCCTTTGGGTCGCGCAGCAGGGTTCGCATCGCAGCGACTTGCGCGAGGATGACCGCAGCAATCGCGGCGCTGTGCAGTGGCTTGTCCCACAGGACCAGCAGAAAGGTGACGGCAAGCTGCGGCACCAGCATGATCCAACAGGCCAGACGCGCCGCACGGGCCGGGCCAAGCGTGACCGGCAGCGACGCAACGCCAGTTTGTCGGTCGCCCTCCAAGGCCTTGAAATCATTCAACGTCATGATCCCATGCGCGCCGAGACCGTATAGCACGGCGATCAGGACCACCTCGATCCGAGGGGCACCGGCAGAGATCACCACCGCGCCAGTCACCCAAGGCAGGGTTTCATAGGACAACCCGACAAGACCCGGACCCCACCAGCCTGAATTTTTCAAGCGGATCGGTTCCGCTGAATAGGCCCAGGCGGCAGCAACACCCAGACAGGTCGCGGCAAATCCCCAAGGGCCCAGCATCCAGCCAACGACCAGTGAAAGCACCGACATTGCCCAGGCGATCCAAAGGCCCCAACGTCCCGGAATACGGCCAGAGGGGATCGGGCGATCCGGTTCGTTGATGGCATCAACATGCCGGTCACACCAGTCGTTGGCAGCTTGCGACATGCCGCAGACGATCGGTCCGGCAAGGGTCACGCCCAAGAGCACAAAAAGCCAATGCCCGGTTGCGGCAGAGCCTGCAGAAATAGCGCCGCACAGATAGGCCCACATCGGGGGAAACCATGTGATTGGCTTGATCAACCGCAGCGCCGCCCGGGGGTCGGGCCAGCGACGGGGTATCCGGGGCAGATCCGTCGTGACACTCATGTGTGTCAGTTTAAATGGACAGTTGAGGAGTCCGCAAGTGTAAACTTTGGATTACAGTATGCGGTCGCGCCTTAGCCAAGGAAAGTGCGGATATGGACTTTCAAATCGTCCCAATTTGTGAATTCGCGCGGACCGTCGTTGGGATCATAGGGGCGATCATCCAGCAACACATGGCGCACCACCTGCGTGGCAAAGTAATCATAGCTGCCGGGTTTCACCGCACCGGCGATTGCTTTGACAGTCCCGGCGGTAAACCCGGTCCGCATCTCCATTTCCTTGATGTAGCCTTCTGCCTCTTCCAGACCGTCGGCAAAGGCTGCGTTCAGGCTCACGGAAAGGAACAGAGTCTTGCATTTGGCCAGCGCCGCCTTTTGCGCGCCAACAGTGATTTCAAAAGCCGGTGGGTGGCGGCGTTCGTGGACCGGTGCCACCAGAATGACAGAGCCGACATCGGACATGTCCAGATCTGCGCCCAGATCTTCTGCATTGGTCAAAATGGCCTCTTGCCCGCATGCCCGGACCTGGTCCGCTGCAAACTCCGCCACTTTGCGGGATTGTCCTTCGACCGTGGCGAAAAGGATCATGACAGTCATGTTGGCCTCCTTCTGGATTGAGCACCACTACCATAGACAGCGAAGCCGCCACCCACCTTGTCCAAGATCAAAGAGGCCGAAAAATTGCCGTTGCCAAAACCAGCAAGAGGCGTTGCATTGCCCGAAAATGCGATGCAGAGTCCGCCCAAAGCGATTTGGAATGCGAAAAAATGACGATTCGAGCGATTGTATGGGGCGAAAACGTCCATGAACAAACCAACAAGGTTGTGGCGGATCTTTACCCTGAAGGCATGCATCAAACCATTGCCGACACCCTGAACAGGGCCGGGGAGATCACTGCAACCACGGCAACATTGCAGGACCCAGAGCATGGGCTGACGGCCGAGCGGCTGGCAGAAACGGATGTTCTTCTGTGGTGGGGCCACGCCGCCCACGGTGACGTGTCTGATGCCGTGGTTGAGCGCGTCGTCGAGGCGGTCTGGTCCGGCATGGGATTTATCGCGCTGCATTCATCACATTTTGCCAAGCCGTTCCTGCGGATGATGGGCAGTGCCTGCAACTTGACATGGCGCGAAGCGGGCGAGCGTGAACGGCTCTGGGTGACCAGCCGCAATCATCCGATTGCCGCCGGTTTGCCAAACCACTTTGAGCTGGAAAACGAAGAGATGTACGGTGAACCCTTCGGTGTGCCAGAGCCTTTGGAAACGGTGTTTGTCAGCTGGTTTCAGGGGGGTGAGGTGTTTCGGTCAGGTCTGACCTATCGGCGTGGCGCAGGAAATATCTTTTATTTCCGCCCCGGGCACGAAACCTATCCAACCTATCATGATGCCAATGTGCAGACGGTGCTGTGCAATGCAGTGCGCTGGGCGCATAACCCTGCCAAGCGGATCGTCGGGGTGACTGACGCGCCAAATGTGCCGGTCGATCAGGCGCTGGAACCGATCGTCGAACGTGGCTCGCGGTTGCATCAGGATGGCGAGGAAGGTTTTCGATGAGCGATGTGCGCGTTCTGATCCTCGGCACCGGGGGCATGGCCAATGCCCATGCGGATGCCTATGCCGCGATGGGCGGCGTGCAACTGGTCGCTGGTATCGACACCGATCCCGGCAGGCTGGCGGCTTTTAACGAGAAATACGGTATCACCCAAGGCTTTGGCAGTATCGACGCCGCCCTTGCATGGGGCGAATTTGATGCGGTTTCAAATGTCACACCGGACCCAGTGCATTACCCAACGACGCTGCCACTGCTCAAGGCTGGCAAACATGTCCTATGTGAAAAGCCCTTGGCGGTGACCTACGATCACGCTCAGGAAATGGCCGACGCCGCACAGGATGCGGGTGTCGTGCATATGGTCAACCTGACCTACCGCAACGTGCCCGCCGTGGCCGAAGCCGCGCGGATTGTCGCCGCCGGCACGATCGGCGAGGTGCGCCATTTTGAGGCCTCTTACCTGCAAAGCTGGCTCGTGCAACCGGCCTGGGGTGACTGGCGCAGCGAAAGTCAATGGCTCTGGCGGTTGTCATCTGCCCATGGATCAACCGGTGTTCTTGGTGATGTCGGCGTGCACATTCTGGACTTTGCCACATTGGTTGCCGGGGCGGACGCCGCGCAGGTGTCTGCCCGGCTTAAGACCTTTGACAAGGCTCCGGGCGGGCAAATCGACGCTTACGTGCTGGACGCCAATGACAGCATGACGATGCAGGTCGCGCTGACCAACGGTGCCGTCGGTGTCATCCACGCGAGCCGCTTTGCGACGGGTCACATCAATGATTTACGGTTGCGCATTCATGGCACCAGGGGCGCGCTGGATGTCCGGTTTGAAAATGACAAAAGCATCCTGCGGGCCTGCCTTTCACCCGACCTGCAATCAGCCACGTGGCAGGACATGGATGTACCGACGGTCAAGACCAACTATGTGCGGTTCATCGAGGCGGTGCGCGACAATTCCCCGGTTTTGCCTGATTTTCACCGCGGTGCCGTGCTGCAAAAGGCACTGGATGCGGCAATTGCCTCTGATGCAGATGGGTGTCGCGACATAATGGTGTAACTGACCCAATGACGCAAAGCCCGGCCATCTTCTTTCACCCTGATGCAATCGAAAGTGATGGCAAGGATCTGGTCGGACGCCGGGCGGCGGGGCAATCATTTCTGCGCGGTTTTCTGCAACATGTTCCGGGGCCGCAGATCAACGCGGTCACACAGGACAAGGCGGCCGCTGTTGTTTTCAACGATGTCGCCAGAGCCTTGGGCGAAACCCGCGAAATCAAGGTCAGCCAACTGCGCGGCAATAGCGATCTGACGCAGGCGGGCACGATCTTTTTCCCCGGTCCCGGCTATTTGAATGCGGCGTGGCGGCGCCAACGGTTCGGGCCTGCCAAATGCTCGCTTGTGGGCATCACCCATACGATGTCGACGCGCCGGGTGATCGAAGGCCTGCATAAGTTGATGCTTGAACCGGTTGAACCCTGGGACGCGATCATCTGCACAAGTCGTGCTGTGCATTCGGTTGTGTCCCGCCAACTGGCGCTTGAGGCCGAGTTTATCACCCAAAGGTTCGGGGCGCGCCGGGTGCCGCAACCGATGTTGCCGATCATTCCGCTGGGCATCCATACGCAGGATTTTTCCCAACGTGCAGATCAACGGCGCAAACTACGCGCAAAGTTCACGGCGGAGGATGCGGTTGTTGTGATGTCCATGGGACGGCACACCAGCGTGGAAAAGGCGAACCCCGCACCCTTGTTCATCGCGCTGGAACAGGTTGCGCAGGCGGCCCGAAAACCGGTGCATCTCTGGATGGTGGGATGGGCCAATCGGGCCGAAGAAACCGCATTGCACCTTGAGGGGGCGAAATCGCTCGCGCCTTCGGTCAAGGTGACGCTGGTCGATGGCCGCGCGGATGACGTCCGCAGGCATATCTGGTCAGCGGCGGATATCTTTACCCTGCCGGTCGACAATATTCAGGAAACGTTCGGGCTTGTCCCGGTTGAGGCGATGGCCGCAGGATTGCCGGTGGTGATGCCGGACTGGAACGGCTTCCGCGACACCATCGTTGATGGTGAGACGGGCATATTGGTCCCGACCCGGATGCCTGATCCCGGCCCGACGGGCCGCCGGATCGCGGCGCGCTACGCTGATGGCTCAGACAGTTATCTCCGGTATCTGTCGCTGATCCAGCATCAGACACAGATCGACATTCCCGCCTATGTCGAGGCCCTGCGTGCTTTGGTCAACGACGCCGAACTGCGCAAGCGCATGGGGGCCGCCGGACGCGCGCATGCACGGGCAAAATTTGACTGGCAGGCCGTCATCCCGCAATACCTCGCGCTTGCGCAAGAGCTTGCCGAGATGCGGGCCGGGAGCGCATCAACCTCGCCGCGGTTGCGCAGCGGACCGATGAACCCGCTCGAGGTGGATCCCTTCGATCTTTATCAGCACTACCCAACGGGGCAGCTTGAAGACGGCGATCTGGTTTCCCTGCGGCGCCCCCTTGACGCGGCAGGCCTTGCCGCGATTGACCGGGTGAATGGTCGTGATCTCTACCGTCGCAAGGCGGTTCCCGATGACGCTGTGCTGGCCCTGGCCGCAGAAATTGCCGCCGCGGGGCCGATGACAATTGCGCAGCTGGCCAAGGCCAGCCCGCTGCCACGTGATCATCAGATTGCGGGGATGCTCTTTTTGGCAAAGTATGATTTTGTGGCGATCACACCGGCAAGCCAAATTAGCGCCATAAATCGGGGCTAACACCCCCATGTGATACGTCCCAGATGCCAGAAAAGAGCAGGCGACGGAGGAGACAGGCAATGAAGTTATCGGTTCACTTTGAAAACACCGAAGCCTCGCAGACGGGGTCCGGCCCGGTACAGGTGGGATGGTTCCTGAATACCCAGAAGGCCGGGATTGTCTATTTCCCCCCCGAACGGGTCCGTTCGGCCGAGATGAACAAGACCCACGCAAAAAGCGCGTCGCGCTGTCCGGCGGTGATCAATATGGAAAGCCGGTATTTCATGATCCGCTGCCCGTTTGATCTGAATCTGGAATTTGTACGCGACAAGGATGGCCGTCCCGCGATGCGCAACCTCAATGGTGACAAATCCGGCATCCGCGCCAACAAGCTGCGCGAGAAGCTGCACATCACGGCGGAACATGAATGGCGCTATTCCGGCGTGCCGACGCTACAGCTTGAACTGCCATATGTCTTTATTGCGGATCAGCCCGTCTACATGAGCCAGGTTGCGCCATTCATGCATCACACCCGTGATCCGCTACCGGGGACGATCTTTGGTGGCCGCTTTCCGATCAACGTCTGGCCGCGCCCCTTGATGTGGGCGTTCGAATGGCATGATCTGGACCGCCCGTTAAAGATCAACCGCGGCGATCCGTTGTTTTATGCGACTTTCGAAACCACACCGCAGGACCGCAGCATTCAGATGGTGGAGGCGGAAGTGACCGAGGAACTTGATAACTACATGGAACTGATCTCGGGGGCGGTGAACTATGTCAATCAGACATTCTCGCTTTTTGAAGCGGCAGAGGCGCGGCGACCGGCAAAGCTGATCTCGCCGGTCAAACGGATCAATTCGGACTGATTGTCGGTGGCGGTAAATCTGGAGAAACTGCGGAGCGATTCGATCGCCGCCCACCAGAAAGGTGACCTGCCCAAGGCTGCGCGAGGGTATGCCGCTGTTTTGTCTGCTGTGCCACAGGATGCCGCGATCTGGTCAAATCTGGGCGTGCTGCACCGCGTTGCAGGGCGTCATGTCGCAGCGCGGCGGGCACAGGAACGGGCCTACGACCTTGATCCGCAAGGCGACGGAATTGCCAACAATCTGGCCAATATCCTGTCAGACATTGGTGAGTATGACCGCTCTATCGCGTTGCGCCAGAAGATCTTGCAGGACACGCCTGATGATGCACAGCACAAGGCGCTGATCGGTCGATGCCTGCGCGGCAAAGGCGACTACGCCGCCGCGATTTCCTATCTTGAACCGGCGATCGCCGCGCATCCCGATGACGCTGAACTCAAGATGCAGCTTGCGTTTGCGCAATTGGGTGTGGGCGACTACGCCGCCGGTCTGAATACCTACAAGGCGCGTTGGCAGGCCGGAGAGCTGGAGCCGCGGGATCTGGATTTCCCTGAATGGCAGGGCGAACCGCTGGCCGGAAAGACCCTCGTTGTCCTGCCCGAACAGGGGTTTGGTGATGCGGTGCTATTTGCGCGGTTTCTGCGCGGGATGAAGGACAGCGGCGCGCGCGTTCTGGTCGTAGCAAGTCGGCCCCTGCGGCGGATATTCGCGGGTTTGGAAGGCGCGGATGCGGTAGTGCCCAGTCTGCCAAAAGATGCCGACGCGGATTATTGGGTCAATATGATGGATCTTGCCGCGCTGCATTTCGAGGCTGGCAAACCCGTTCCGCCGCCAACATCCTTGCAGGTTCCCGTCGCCGCGCAGACCCGCGCCACAGCCATGACAAGGGCTTATGAAAAGTCGTTCAAGGTTGGTGTCGTCTGGACCGGTTCGCTGACGTACAAGGGCAATGCGTTCCGCTCTTTTTCGCATCGCGACTTCTTGCCATTCGTCGATATACCCGGCGTGCAGCTATTCTCGCTTTACAAGGGTCCGGCGCTGGACAGTTATTATGCTGACGGAACGGATGCCTTTATTCTGGATGCGGGCAGCTCGGAATCCGACTTTGCCGATTGCGCCGCCATGATGCAGGCGATGGATTTGGTGATCACCTCTGACACTGCGACGGCCCATATTGCCGGCTCGCTGGGGGTGCCGGTCTGGACGATTCTGCATTGGGACGCCTTCTGGGTGTATCGCCATCACGGTGACACAACAGAATGGTATCCGGGGATGCGTCTGTTCCGGCAGCAGACACCCCTGGATTGGTCGGCAGTTATGGCTGAAGTGGGGACCGCGTTGCGCGGCAAGGTAAAGGGCGAGTGATGAAAGAAATTCTAGTGCCGACAGCGCCAGGAGAACTGATCGACAAGATCACAATTTTGCAGCTGAAAAGCGAAAATATGACGGACCCCGAAAAACTTGCGCATGTGCAGCGCGAGCAGGCGGTTCTGCAACGGACGGCTGACGATGCGCTGCCCCGGACAGAACAGCTGGGTCGCCTTTGGGAAGAGCTTTATCAGATCAACAAGGACCTCTGGGTGATCGAGGACGACATCCGGGCCTTTGATGCGCGCAACGACTTTGGCCCGGGATTCATCGCACTGGCACGGGCGGTTTATGTCACCAATGACAGGCGCGCCGCGGTCAAGAAACAGATCAACCTGCTGCTGGGATCAGACCTGGTCGAAGAGAAATCCTATGCCAATCACGGGCAGGCCGGGTGAAACCGGCACAGCGCATCAGCCGGGCCCGGTCAGAGCTGCAGCAGGCGCATCAGGACCTCGCGGATGCTCTCCGCAATGAGACATCGCGCCGACGCGGTGATCTGATGCGACAGTTGCATGAGGTGCGCAGCATGCTGTCGACGCCCTGTCCGTTTGCCAGTCAGGCCGGTCAGGACCGGGTCATTGACGGCTATTTCGATGGAAAGACTGGCGGAACATTCGTCGATATTGGTGCATATGACGGGGTAACTGGTTCAAATTCTCTGTATTTTGAGCAGTGGCGTAACTGGTCTGGAGTCATGGTTGAACCGGTTTCGGCCATGCGCGCGCAGGCGGAAAGGCAGCGCCGGGCACCCTGTTTGCCCTATGCGATTGCAGATCAATCCGGCGAAGCGCACTTTCTTGCGATCACGCAGGGTTACACCCAGATGAGCGGGCTGGTGGACACCTATGATCGCGATCTTTTGGGCAAAGTGCGCGAAGACCCCCGCCACGCGGAAGAGGCGATCGTCGTACGAACCCGCACAATTGCTGAGGTTTTGGACGAATCCGGGATAACGGCCCCGGATTTTGTCTCGCTGGATATCGAAGGCGGCGAACGCGCGGCGCTGCGGGTTTTTCCCTTTGAAAAATACCGCGTGCTGACCTGGGCCATCGAAAACAATAGCGGTGATGGTGAGATTGCAAAAATTATGCGCGAAAATGGATATAATTTGATTGAATTTTGCGGCCCTGACGAAATTTATGCGCTGAAGAAGTCTTAACCAAAATCCAGCGATTTCAACCATTAAGCCGCCTTTCATGACTGGCTCTCTATCGCTTTGCACGGGTGGTGAAGTCAGGTGGTAAGACATGGAAGCTAAAGCAAACGCGCCGATCATAATCAAGCGCAAGAAAGTCATTGCAGGGGGCGGCCATCATGGTGGCGCGTGGAAGGTAGCTTACGCCGACTTCGTGACCGCGATGATGGCCTTCTTCATGCTGATGTGGTTGTTGAACGCGACGACCGAACAGCAGCGCAAGGGGATCGCCGACTACTTTTCGCCGACAATTCCGATTGTGCGTGTGTCAGGCGGGGGCAGCGGTTCGCTGAACGGGAGCGATATATTCTCAACCGACTCGCTGGCCCAGACCGGCACCGGCGGTGTTGCTGAACAACAAGGCGACGCAATCGCCACTGCCGTCGCAGCAGAGCGGGCACTGGAAACGGCCGCATTACAAGACCTAGAAGCCGCGTTGCTTGGCATGGGCGGAGAGACGATGCTGGACGACAACCTGATGCGCCACATCGTGACAAGGCTGACCGATGAGGGGCTGGTGATCGAACTTTTCGATCTACCAGGCGCCGCGTTGTTTGAAGGCAATTCCTCCACGCCGACCGAACTGACTGAAGCGATTGCAGAGGTCATGGGCCGGGTTTTGGGGCTGGTCACCAACGATATTGCCATCACCGGACATGTGCGTACCCAAAGCGTTCTGCGGATAGATTATCCGGTCTGGGAGCTGTCGACAGAGCGGGCAGCCGTCATGCGCGCATTGCTGGAAGACAACGGCGCAGCGGCTGACCGGATGGCGCGGCAAACGGGCCGGGCTGATCGCATGCCGGTTGATCCTGATCCGCAGGCGCTGCGAAACAACCGGATCGAACTGATTGTGCTGCGCTCAGATCGCTAGGTGTTGTTAGGGCGACGTTAAGCCCTCTGCCTTAGGTCAAGGATTGAACCTGATGTCCGTCTGCCCAGAAAGGTGCTGTTTATGACGATTTCCTCTTCCCTGAACGCCAGTGTGGCTGGTCTTGCTGCGAATGCTTCGCGATTGGCTACGATTTCTGACAATATCGCGAATTCTTCAACGTTCGGATACAAACGGGCCGAAACCGATTTCCACTCTATGGTGATCGAAAACAGCCGCGGGTCCTATTCGGCGGGCGGCGTCCGCACAACATCACAACGGCTGATCGACCAGCGGGGATCATTGGTTTCGACATCAAACCCGACCGATATCGCTGTGCGTGGTCGCGGCATGGTGCCGGTCACCCTTGAATCGTCGGTTGCGGTCGGCAACGGGGAAAATCCGCTCCTGTTGCAGACAACCGGTTCATTCCGTCCGGATGCCGACGGCTATCTCCGCAGTGAGGCAGGGCTGGTCCTGATGGGCTGGCCGGCGAACCCGGATGGTACAATCCCGGTCTATCCCCGTGATTCCGTCGACGGGCTGCAGCCGGTACGGATCAACTCGAACCAATTTGCCGGCGAACCCACAACAGAGGTGGAGCTGGCCGTCAATCTGCCTGCTACATCGACGGAAGACACCTCTGCCGGTGATATTGAGACGTTGTCGATCGAGTATTTCGACAACCTTGGCAAATCCGCCAACCTGAGCATTACGTTTACGCCGAATGTGCCGGCACCGGGTAACCCCGCGACAAACGAATGGAACATGCAGATCACCGACAGCGCCTCTGGCGGTGCGGTTATCGGTGATTACACATTGACGTTTGACCCGGCGCGCGGTTCGGGCGGGACACTTCTTGGCGTGGCAGACACTGTTGGTGGCGCCTATAACGCCACAACCGGGGAAATCACCGTGGCCGTAGACGGCGGCCCGATGAACATCAATCTCGGCACCCTTGGCAGCCCGACAGGCCTCACCCAGCTTTCCGACGCCTTTGCGCCTGTCAATATCTCAAAGAATGGGACACCCGTCGGGGCGCTGACCGGGATCGAAATCGACCCAAACGGGTTTGTCCGCGCGTCATTTGATATTGGGATCAATCGGGTTCTTTATCAAATCCCGCTTATTGATGTGTCCAATGTCAACGGGCTTGAGGCGCTGGACAACCAGGCCTACCGGGTCACCCCTTCCAGCGGCACGTTCTTCATGTGGGATGCCGGTGATGGGCCAACAGGTGATATCGTCGGATTCGCCCGCGAGGAATCGACAACCGACGTCGCCGGTGAATTGACCGAGCTAATTCAAACGCAGCGCGCCTATTCCTCCAACGCCAAGGTCATCCAGACCGTGGATGAGATGCTGCAGGAAACAACAAATATCAAACGGTAATCCCTGACTGAAGAGCCCCCGATGAGCATTTCCCAATCCCTGAACAACGCCGTATCCGGATTAACCGCGACTTCCCGCATGGCCGAGGTGGTATCGTCCAACCTGTCAAACGCGCTGACCGAAGGCTACGCGCGGCGGGTTCTGGACACGTCCTCCCAAAACATCGGGGGGCAGGGGGCCGGGGTGCGTATCGACGGGGTGCGTCGCATCGCAGACAATGGGTTGATTGGCGATCGCCGCCTTGCAGATGCGGGGCTTGCCAATCAGGAACGGCGCATTGACACGCTTACACGGCTCGAAGCGCAGTTCAGCGCGCCAGATGATCCGGCCGGATTGGTGCAGCGGCTTGCCGCGCTTGAACAGGCGCTGATCTCTGCCGGTGCGGACCCGGCGTCAGACTTGCGACTTTCGACGGTCGTTCAACGGTTGGGCGATGTTACAGAGACATTGCAGGACAATGCGCGGAACGTGCAAATCATGCGCCAAGAGGCGGACGCCGCCATTGCCCGCGATGTCGATACGCTCAATACCGCGCTGCAGCAGGTTGAACAGCTCAACGCCGATATCAGCCGCGCGCGTGCCACGGGCGGTGACCCATCCGCGCTGATGGATGCACGTCAAAGGGCCATTGATACCATTGGCACGATTGTTACCATTCGGGAAATTGCACGGCCAAACGATCAGGTTGCAATTATTACAACGACAGGCATGCAACTGCTTGACGGGCCTGCCGCACAATTCGCGTTTTCACCAACACCAACCATTACGGCCTTTATGACGATGGCCTCTGGCGGGCTTGCCGGCATCACTCGGGACGGCGTGCCTTTGGATGTCGTGGACGGATTTGGCAAATTGTCCGGCGGCTCGTTATCTGCGTCGTTCAATCTGCGCGACAATGACCTCGTGCAAGCCCAGCAATCGCTAGATGAAATCGCCGCAGATCTGATTACACGGTTCGCTGACCCTGCCACGGACCCGACACTGGCTGTCGGTGATGCGGGTTTGCTGACGGATGCCGGTGCCGCACATGATCCGCTGGATATCGTTGATCTTTCCCGCCGCATCTCGATCAATGCCACGGTTGATCCCAGCCAGGGCGGCCAATTGTTTCGCGTGCGCGATGGTGTGAACGCTGCAGTTGCAGGTCCTGTGGGTGATGCCCAGCAACTTAATCGGTTCAGCGGGGCACTTCTTGCGGCCAATTCCATCGGGGGCGGTATTCCGTCGCTTTCCGCAGCGGGTCAGATTGCGCGCGTTGCAAGCGAATTTGGCACCGCACGCCTGCGCGCGGATGAATCGCTTTCATTCGCTGCAGCCCGGCGCGACACGTTGTACCAGGCCGAACTCGCCACGGGGGTCGATTCAGACCAGGAACTTCAGATGCTCCTGCGGATCGAACAGGCCTATGGGGCCAATGCAAAGCTCATGCAGACGATCAACAGCATGATCCAGACTTTGATGGAGATTTAAGATGCCAGTAACGTCAATTGGTGACATGTCGCAGCACTTTCAGTCATTGCGCCAGACCGGTGCGATCAAGGATCGGATGCTGACCTTGGCGCAGGAGCTGTCGACAGGGACAAAGGCTGATCTGACGACCCATATGGGGGGCGACACTGGCCGATTAAGCGTTCTTGATCGTGAACTTTCCACCCTGTCCGCGTTTGAACTTACCAACGCCGATCTGGCACGCAATCTGGCCAAAAGCCAAACCATTCTGGAATCTGCCGACGGCCTTCGAAACCAAATGGCCGCGCGGTTTGTCCAGATCACGCCGAGCACAACCACTGTCGAAATCAGAGAGGCCGGCGCACGTGCCCGCACGGACTTTGCTACGCTGGTGCACCGGATGAACGGGCGCGACGGTGATCGGGCGCTTTTTGCCGGTGTGGCTGTTGATGCCACTGCGTTCGCCCCACCTGAGGATATGCTTGCTGATATGGTCGCCAGTATCGGGGGTGCAACCACAACCGCCGCGATCACAACGGCAATTGATTTCTGGTTTGACGACCCGGCCGGTGGGTTCGCAACCATGGGCTATACCGGTGACACGGGGCCGGCGATGACTCGCAAGATTAGCGAAAGCGAAACTCTGACGTTGAACGCGCGGGGCGATGATCCGGGGATCAAAAGCCTGTTGAAGGGCGCCGCACTCGCTGCCGTTACGGATATCATGGGCACTGCAATTACCAGCACGACCCAGGCTGAACTTGTACGCGCCGCAGGAGATGAGCTCTTCTCTGCGGGAACACCATTGACCCAAATGCGGGCCGAAATCGGGGTGAACGAAGAGCGGATCAGCCTGGCACGAACGGCGCAGGCCGCAAAATCGACATCGTTTGGCATTGCGCGGAACGAAATGGTTTCGGCAGATCCGTTTGAAACGGCAACCTTGTTGCAGGATGTCCAGCGGCAGTTGGAAATGCAGTTCACCAGCACGTCCCGTTTGTCGCAGTTAAGCCTCGTGAACTACCTATGACTGTCTCTTTTCGCCTGATCGTTGTCTGCTTCTTCACGCTATTCTCTGCCTCAGCCCATGCCGCACCAATTCGGCTCAAGGATCTGGTGGAATTTGACGGCGTGCGTAGCAACGAATTGGTTGGCTATGGCCTGGTCGTTGGTTTGAACGGCACGGGTGATGGTTTGCGAAATTCGCCTTTCACCGAAGAGATCATGGTAAATATCCTCGAACGTCTTGGCGTCAACGTGACCGGAGAGCAGTTTCGCCCCAAAAACGTCGCCGCCGTATTGGTGACCGCGACCTTGCCCCCTTTTGCGCGCGCAGGTAGCCCGATTGACGTTACAGTGTCCGCAATCGGAGATGCAGACAGCCTGCTTGGCGGGACCCTGATCATGACGCCGCTTAATGCAGCCGACGGGGACATCTATGCTGTTGCGCAGGGAACGATCATCGCTGGGGGTGTCGCGGCCGAAGGCGAAGCCGCATCTGTTGTGCAGGGCGTTCCAACTGCCGGCACAATCCCGTCGGGCGCCACGGTGGAACGGGAAGTCGATTTCGACTTTTCAGCATTGACCTCTGTCCGGCTGGCGCTGCGCACGGCTGATTTTACGACCGCCGCGCGTATCGAAGCCGCAATCAATCAGAACTTTGGCCGGCATGTCGCAACAATGGTCGACTCTGGCACAGTTCATCTCAACATCGAAGCGATGCATATGCCATCACCCGCCCATGCTCTGGGCCGGATTGAAAATATCATGGTAGAGCCGGAACGGCGCGCGCGTGTCGTGGTTGACCAGCGGTCTGGCACAATTGTGATGGGGGAAGATGTGCGCATCAGCCGCGTCGCCGTCAGCCAGGGCAATCTTACATTGCGTATCCAGGAAACCCCGCTGGTGTCGCAACCCAACCCGTTTTCCCCGGGTGAAACAGTCGTCGTGCCTCGTACGAATGCAGGGATCGAGGAAGAGCCCGGCATCGGGCTCGCGGTCGTGCCGGAAGGCACCTCATTGAGCCAGGTGATTGCCGGTTTGAATGCATTGGGTGTCGCGCCGCGTGACATGATTGACATCTTGAAAAGCATCAAGGCGAGCGGCGCCTTGCATGCGGAGTTTGTCGTCAGGTAGCGCTTCTGCGACCTGCGACCTGCGACCTGCGACCTGCGACCTGCGACCTGCGACCTGCGACCTGCGAATTGCGACGGGCGCTGGCGACTTGCAACGGATGCCCGGCAGGTGGCAACGGGCGAATGGTGTATGGTGTATGGCGTGTGGCAACGGCGAATGGCGGAACGGCGCAGCGCCCACGATGCCAGGCATTTTGCTGAAGGGGCGCATAGAACGGCAGCATCTTCATGACACGGCTCTGCACTGTTTCGCCGGGGGCGGGTCCGAACCAATGGCCGAATCCTGATTGCGCCCTGCGAAAGGCGACACCAGAACCGCCTTTACGAATTTGCACCAGCAAGTGTCTCCTTGCCGATACTTGGCTGAAGTGCGGTGTCAGGAATAGCCGCGCACAAGGCTCGCCGCGATCAGGGCCCAACCGTCAGCCACCACAAAGAACGCCAGTTTGAAGGGCAGCGACACAATTGCCGGGGGCACCATCATCATCCCCATCGACATCAAGACAGCGGCAACAACAAGGTCGATGATCAGGAAGGGAAGAAAGATGAGAAACCCGACCTGAAAGGCATGCTCAATCTCCGACAAGAGGAACGAGGGTACGAGAACCGACAAAGGGGCCTCTTGACCTGAAACGCCCACAGGCACATCGGGGCGCAGGCTGGCCAGTTCCGACAAAGTTGTCGGACTGACCCTTGCCGTCATGAACACGCGGAACGGTTCTGCGGCCCTTGCAAAGCCTTCCTCCATCTCGATCGCGCCGTCCATCAGTGGTTTGATCCCAATGGCCCAGCTTTCAACAAAGACCGGTTCCATCACAAAGTATGTCAGGAACAGCGCAAGGGAGACCATCAACATGTTGGGTGGAGATTGCTGCAGCCCGATGGCCTGTCGTAAAATGGCCAGCACAGTCACGATGAACGGAAAACAGGTCACCATGATCGCAATGCCGGGCACAAGGCTAAGCACGGTGACCAGGGCCAACAGCTGGATCGACCGCGTCGCTAGCGATCCATCCTCGCCCATTGAAATCGTCACCTCTTGCGCGGCGGCTGGCATCGCCAGCAACAAGCAAGCGCAGAACGCCCAGAAAAGCAGACGCATGCCTTTAGGCCAGGTCACGCGTGTCGCTCACGACTTCGGTCAGGCGAACGGCAAGTTGGCCCTTTTCGGCACCTTCAAGTTCCTGTAATTCGCCGCGCGCAATCAGCCGATCGCCAACATAAAGTTCGACCGGGTCATCAATGCGACGGTCAAGTGGCATCACGGCATCCTGTCCCATCTCAAGCAGATCCCGAATGGCCGGGCGTGCCTTGCCGACTGACACCGTCACTTCGATCGGAATCTGATGTAACAGCCGCTGCGACCCGGTTCTGTTCGGCGCCCCATCAACCTTTGGTGAGAGTGTTTGTGGGTCATCCATGCGCAATCCTTTCGTCAGATGCTTCAGTCACGATTTGGAGGATCTCAATGATGCGCGCGATCATCCCGTCAACGTCGAGCGCGGTTTCAACGTCACCCCGGCTGATCAGCGCCGCATTCGGGGTAGATCCGGGGTCGGGATGAACGGTCAGATCAGCAAAACCAAGGGAGGTGAACAGCGCCGAAAGTGTCTCAACCTGTTGGGGGTGAACGGAAATTACAGCCGGTTGTGCGACGTCTTGGGCCGCGCCGTCCATCAGGATCTGGACCAGTTGAGCGCGAAACGATTCTTCACTGGTGCGGGGCAAGACCTGCGTCACCAAAGCGGAAAAGAGCGGCTCCAATCCCTGTAGGATCGTCTGGCGTGCCTCGGCAAACCCAAACGCGATGTCATCGATCGACTGGACCAGTTGCGCGTCTGTAGCCGCCTGCTTGGCTTCGGCGGCGGCCTGTCCTGCCCTGAACCCGGCATCGTAGCCCGGCAGGGTTTCATCCGGAACGGTATCGCGCGACGCATCGCCATCGCTGGCAAAGTCCTCAAGGTTCAGTAACAATCCCATCTTATGCTTTCTCAGCCTTTTCTGGTTCTTCCATCCAATCCTGCAGGATCTGAACGGTCTCTGTTTCACGTTCCGCAATCATTTCGCGCAAGCGGTCGACGGCATCGGGTGTCCTCGCGGACCCCTCAATCAGGGCGTTTGCGGCGGCAGTTGCGCCGGGCAAGCCGGGTGGCAGGCTTGCGAGGTCAGAACCGATGGCCAGCGTTCCGGTTTCTGGCCTGGCAGCGCGGGCATTGCTGAGGATCGGGCGCACAACAAAAAGCCCCAAAATCAACGCAACAATCGCGGCGACGCCTATCTGTATGAGCTGCATGATGTTGAATGGCTGGTTCAGAATGCCACTCGCCACTGCCTCTGTTCCGCGTTCCGGGACCGGGTCAAATGACATGGCGCGCAAGGTCAGGACGTCGCCCCGTTCTGGATTCAAACCCACGGCCGAAGCAACCAGTTCTTCCAATGCGGCCAATTCCTCGGCCGAGCGGGGTTCGGTTGTCACGGTCCCGTCGGCCGCAACGGTCTGTACGTCATTAACAAGCACCGCGACGGTCAGGCGTTTCACATCGCCCGGCGTTTTAATGATCTGGCGTTCGGTTTGAGAGATTTCGTAATTTGTCAGCGCGCGGGTTTCGCTGTTTTCATTGGCAGAGTTGCCATTGCCCGCCGCCGCGTCACCGTCTGGCAGATTGGATGCAACCGTGACATCACCGCCGCGGCTGTCGGTCGCGGTGGAGGCGGTTTCCGTGACATCGGTGCTGATCGCGATGCGACTGTCCGGGTCAATCAACCGTTCGGTGATCGATTCGCTTTCGGTCACGGTATCAAGTGATACTTCGACAACCGCGTTGCCGGGGCCGACCCGTGCCGACAACAGCCGCTCTGCCCTTTCGCGCAGTTGGTCCGCTTTGTCAGAGCTTTGCGCGGTCGCCGGTGCGCCTGCAGCATCCGACAAAAGGCCGCCATTGTCGTCAATCACAGCCACGTCGGTTGGTGCGAGCCCTGAAACGGCCGCCGCCACAAGATATTGAAATGCTTTGATTTGTTGCGGTGATAGGCCGCCGCCAGCGGTGCCGACGGTGACGGCCGCGGTGGGCACCTGATCACGCGCAAAGGCGCGGCTGCTTGGCGTTGAAATATGCACACGGGCAGAGCGGACAGCCGGGCTGGCAAGGATTGTGCGGGCCAATTCACCCTCGCGCGCGCGCCAGTAGGCGGCATCAAACATCTGGCTCGTTGTGCCGAAACCCGATAGCCCATCAAGCAGTTCATACCCCTGGGCACCCGCCGCAGGCAGCCCTTGCCCCGCCAGCGTCATGCGCAGTGAATCGCGCATTGCGGCATCAACATAGATCGCCCCGCCACGTACGTCATAGGTGACGCCAGATGCATCAAGTGCAGCAATTACGTCGCCAGCAGCGCTTGGTTCAAGCCCCCCGAAAAGGAGCGTCAGATCCTTTTCTGTCGCGCTGCGCGCAACGAACATGACTGCGAAAAAGACGGCCACAGTCGCACCAAGGACAACCAGTTTTCGGCCGGCACTGAGAGATGACCAAACGGCAACTAAATTCTGCAAAAGGGTTCTCCGATCACGCTGGGCGTTCTGCCCGTTAACGCTGTTATGGGCGCAACAGGCTTAACAATCGGTTAGGGCTTATCGGTTTATGTCCAAGTCATGAGTTTTGCAGAAAGCCGACAACATGACTGCTCTTGCTGATCCAGTAGAAGACGCGCCCAAATCAAAGTCCAAACTGCCGCTTTTGCTGGGTTTGGTGCTTGCGCTTGCTGGTGGTGGTGGCGGCTTTTTCGCGGTGAGCAGCGGTATGTTGCTGGGCGGGGCTGGTGCCGAATCACATGCGGCTGACGGGCATGCGACGGAGGATACTGGCCACGCGGCGGAAGGTCATGACGATCACGCAAGTGACGCCCATGGGGCTGAAACCGGCGGTACGTCGGGATTGGCAAATGTCGCGTTCATTCCACTGGATCCGCTGATTATTTCGATCCCAAGTACCAACGGCACCCGGTTCCTGCGATTTACTGCGCAGCTTGAGGTGCCGCCGAAATACCAATCAGACGTCGCGGCCGTGATGCCCAGGGTCGTTGATGTTTTGAACGGATATTTGCGGGCAGTGGAACTGGATGAACTTGCCGACCCAACCGTGCTGGTCAGGTTACGTGGCCAGATGCTGCGGCGGGTGCAGGTCGTGACGGGCCAGGATCAGGTGCGTGACCTGCTGATTATGGAATTTGTGCTGAACTAGAAGGGGACAGCCATGGCATTGATTGCTGATATGTTGCTGCTTGCCGGGGCTTTGGGCGCCGGATTTTACTGTCATGTTTTATCTGGGCGACTGCGCCGCTTTACCGATCTTGAAAAAGGGGTTGGCGGGGCTGTGGCTGTCTTGTCGGCGCAAGTTGATGACCTTGCAAAATCGCTGGAAGCGGCACAGGGCACGGCAAAGTCTTCGGTGTCGACATTGGCCGAGGTCAGTGATCGCGCCGAAAAGGCGGCCCGCCATCTGGAGCTGTTGGTGGCGTCCATGCATGATCTTCCGGAGGCCGCGCCAGAACCGATCAATCCATTCTTTGTGCGCCAACCGGATAAAGCCCAATGACGAAGCGACGTTTGGGCCGACGGCGCGGCACCTTGCATTTGATTGGTGGGTTGATGGTGGCATCGGCCTTGATCCGGATGTCCTCGACCGGTGTCGCGTTTGCGGAAAGCGCCGTAACTGCACCCGAGTCCCAGCCTGCCGGGGCGCCGATGCAGGTCGCGACCAATGTAACGAATGAAGCAACTCCCGGCACGTTGTTGGCTGCCCTTCAGGCGCGCGAAAAGCAGCTTGCCGAACGCGAGGCGCAGTTTGAAGACAGGATGCAGGCGCTACGTGTTGCGGAGTTCGAGATTGAGGAACAGCTGGCAGCCCTCGTCGCCGCTGAAGAGGCCCTAAAAGCGACGATCGCGCTTGCCGATTCGGCCGCTGAAAATGACCTCGCGCGGCTGACCCGTGTGTACGAGAACATGAAACCAAAGGACGCTGCGGCGCTGTTTGAACAGATGACGCCAGACTTTGCCGCTGGTTTCCTTGGGCTCATGGATCCGGTCGCCGCGGCAAATATTATGACCTTGATGGAGCCGGGATCGGCCTATTCGATTTCAGCCGTATTGGCCGGGCGAAATGCCACGGTGCCAACGCAATAGGACTGACGGTTCTTTAACCCCTTTTGTGCAAGTTGAACCCGTGGTGCAGAACCGCAGATCTTTGAAGGATTGTCTCTTATGATTGGCCTAATTGGCATCGCATGTGTTTTTGGAATGGTCTTCGGCGGCTATCTTTTGGCCGGCGGGAAGATGGCGATCATCCTGAAATCGTTGCCTTTTGAGATGATCATGATCGGTGGCGCCGCGATAGGTGCATTTGCCATTGGCAATGATTTATCCGCGATCAAGCATACCTTGGCTGATATCGGAAAGGTCTTCAAAGGTCCCAAGTGGAAAAAGCAGGACTATTCTGATCTGATGTGCCTGCTGTTTGAACTGATCCGCATTGCACGGGCAAATCCGGTCGAGCTTGAAGGGCATATCGAGGCCCCGAATGAAAGTTCGGTGTTTGGGAAGTATCCAAAACTGCTCAAGGACGCCGAATCCATTGCCTTGATCTGCGATACAATGCGGTCGGCTTCGATGAATTATGATGACCCCCACCAGGTCGAAGAGGTGTTGGAAAAGCGGATCGAGGCGACATTGCATCACAAGATGCACTCCAGCCATGCCCTGCAGACGATTGCGGACGGCTTGCCAGCCCTTGGTATCGTCGCGGCGGTTTTGGGCGTGATCAAGACGATGGGTTCGATTGACCAACCGCCAGAGGTGCTGGGCAAATTGATCGGCGGGGCGCTTGTCGGGACATTCCTTGGCGTTTTCCTCGCCTATGGTCTGGTCGGCCCATTTTCGGTGCGCGTGAAATCCGTGACCGAAGAAGAGGCCCATTTTCAGCAGCTCATTCGCGAAATCCTTGTCGCCAACCTGCACCGTCACGCCCCCAATATCTGTATTGAGGTCGGGCGCCAGAATACGCCTACACATCTGCGACCGGACTTTGGAGAACTTGAAGAATCTTTGAAGGCCGTGAAACAGGATGCCGCATGATGAGGCTTTGGCTGGTCCTTGTTCTCGCTTGTCTGCCTGGCCTGAGCCTGGCGGATGACGTGACATTGCGAACTGGCTGGCATGACACCTTCACTCGCATTGTCGTCTCTTTTCCAAGTGGCACAGCTTGGGAACTGGGTCGTACCGAAGCCGGGTTTGCACTTGTCCTGGAGGATGTTGCCGGCATTCAGACAGCGAACTTCTTTGATCGCATTCCTCTGGACCGCATTACGCAGGTTGAAGTTGATGACAATCAATCCTTGCTGTTGACCACGATTTGCGATTGCCACGCGGACGCGTTCCTGTGGCGCCCCGATAAGCTGGTCGTTGATATCAAAGACGGCGCTGCACCAAATGATCACCCGTTCGATGCAATGCTGCTGCGCGATGCCAATGAAGACACGCCGGCAAGGGCAACCCCAATCGTTGATCTTGGCTTGATGCCAAAGCCCCGCGCGCGGGTCGACCTCGCGTCGATCAGCCCGCTGCAGGATCTGCAGGTTTCGCCGCCTGATCTAAGCAATCTGGAGCAAACGATTATCAACGGTTTGGTACGCGCGGCTGATCAGGGGTTGTTGCAAATGGATGCCGGTGCGGACATCGCGCCTTCTGACCCCGAACCAACGGGTGAACCGGCCAATGTGCTCACCGAAGATGACATTGCTGATCCTGTGCCGCCGCCCCATCAGGCTTCGCAAGCGCTGACTCCGGGACTCAAAACGCGGACCAGCGTTGATTTGGGTTTGCGGCTTTTGGATCCAGCCATTGATCAGACACCGGTGGGGATAAACTGCTGGCCTGACGCCTTTGTCGCTGTCGCCGATTGGGCCGAGGGCATGGATTTTCACGAAGAAACAAGTCGCGCGCGCGCGCAGATTTTTGGCGAGTTTGATCGCGTCAATAGCGATGCTGTTACCACACTCGCGCGTGTTTATGTCGCGTACGGATTGGGGCGTGAAGCGATTCAAACACTTACGATCGACGGGCAGATGTCATCTGAACGGGCTGCGATTCACATGTTGGCCGAGATTGTCGACGCAGATCCGCTGTCATCGGGTGCGCTGGCGGGCCAGCTTCAGTGCCCAGGTGACGTTGCCCTTTGGGCCCTGCTTGCGATGCCCGAAGACGTGGTTGAAACTCCCCCGGATGAGTTGCGCCTCATCCGGCAATTCCGCGCCTTGCCGCGCGATTTGCAACGACATCTTTCCGCGCGGATGGCCGCGCGCCTGGTCAATCTGGATAACCCTGACGGTGCGGAATTGATCCTGGATCCGGCCCTCAAGGCGGAACATGCCCCGATAGACGCCGCCGTCTTGCAGGCCGAAATAACTGCTGATCGGGGGGATCGGGCCGATGCCACCGAAGCCCTGATGATGCTGGCAAACAGCGATGCGCGCCTGCCACCTGAAGCGCTGATCCAACTCGTAACCCTGCAGATGGAGGCGCAAGGGCATCTTGAACATTCACTGATTGCCTTGATCGAGGCGCAACGGTTTGAGTATCGCGATGAACCTGTCGGCGCGGATCTCGCCCGTGCAGAGATTTTGGCACGACTCTATATCGACGATTTTCGAACCGCGCGCCACCAGCTGGCGGCTTTGCCAAAAAACCCTGCGCATCCGCATCTTGCCGAACTTCAGCACGACGTCATCCAGCAAATGACCCGTCGCGCGGACGACATCCTGTTTCTTGAAATGGCTTTTGAGGACAATGTCAAAGCGGCAGACGGCGATATTGCAAATGCCGTGGCAGAGCGGTTGTTGCAGCTCGGCTTTCCTGACCAGGCGGCCGAAATTCTTGCCCCGCCAGCCAAGGCCGAAGCGATGGCTGAACGCAGGTATCTCCGTGCACAGGCCGCGATGGATGCCAATGCGCCGCAACTTGCAGCGCAACACCTTAGCGGTGTCACAACGCCGCGGGCCAAGGATATCCTTGCTGGTTTCGGCCATGTTGCGGCGGATCAGTCCGCACCCTTCAACGATGCCTCGCGCGCATGGCGACGCGGTGACTGGTCAGCGCTCGCCACGGGGGAGGATGTCTTGTTAAGGGATGCGTCTTCCCTCATTCTGAACCCGGTTGATCCTGTACCAGATCAGGTCCAACCGCTTGCCTCTGGTCGCGCCCTTCTTGAACAGGCCGACGCAACCCGTGCAACAGTCAATGGACTTTTGAACAGATTTGAAGCGCCTGACGTCGCACCAAATTAGTCACGCGAATACTTTGGTAACCATTCCACGCTAGGCAGAGAGTGGACAACCACCAGAGGTTACGTGGATGATTGGCAGAACGCCATTTCCCGTGGTCACGCCATATTTTCTGGCGCGCGCACAGGACAAAGCAGCAGGTGTCGCCATACGCGATACTGCACATAACAGACCTGAATATCAGGGTCATGACGTTACGCGCCAATCTATGGGGCAGGCATGAACCTTACTGATATTAAGGCGATTTTCCAACCAACCGTTCTCTTGGCTATGGCGCTGATGGCGATCATCATCATGATGATCCTGCCCATGCCGGCCTGGGTGCTTGACCTTGGACTGGCGGCGTCATTTTCGCTCGCCATCCTGATGTTCACGGTGACGCTTTTCATCCAGCGGCCGCTGGATTTCTCGGCGTTCCCGACCGTATTGCTTGCCTCCCTGATGTTGCGCCTATCGTTGAATGTGTCGTCAACGAAGCTGATCATCGGCGAAGGTCACACGGGAACAAGCGCGGCCGGCGACGTGATCGAAGGGTTCGCGATGTTTGTCATGGGTGGCAACGTCCTGTTGGGTCTGGTTGTCTTTTGCGTTCTTTTGATCGTCAATTTTGTGGTCATCAACAAAGGCGCGACGCGGATGGCCGAGGTGGGTGCACGATTTGCCCTGGACGCCATGCCCGGCAAACAACTGGCGATCGACAGCGATGTCGCTGCCGGCGCGATCGACCATGATGAGGCCAAACGCCGCCGTGAAACGGAACAGGCGGAAACGACATTTTTTGGTTCGTTGGATGGGGCCTCAAAGTTTGTGAAGGGCGATGCCGTCGCGGGGCTTCTGATTACCGCATTGAACCTTGTCATGGGTCTTGTGATCGGGATCGCGATGCATGACATGCCATTGGGGCAAGCATTTGAAACTTATGCGATTTTGACTGTTGGTGACGGCCTCGTAAGTCAAATTCCCGCGGTCATTATCTCGATTGCCTCCGCGCTCCTTCTGGCGCGCGGCGGGGCCACGGGCGCAACAGATCTTGCCATTGTGGACCAGCTTGGCCGCCACCCGGCCGCATTGGCAACCGTGGCATTCCTGCTAGGGCTTTTTGCGCTGGTGCCGGGATTGCCGTTCCTGCCCTTCCTGATTGGGGCCCTGGTTCTTGGCGGCGCGGCCTACGCCCTGCGGGCGGCTGCCAAAAAACGCGAAAAACTGAGCGCTTTGCCCGGCCCGGAACCAGTTGAAACGCAGAAACCGGCGACCATGGGGGATATGCTTGACCTGGATGATATCCATGTCGAATTTGCGCCGGATCTTGTCGACATGGTTCTGGATCCGGGCACTGGGTTGGATGCGCGGATTGCAAACATGCGCAATCATGTGGCGACAAGTTACGGCGTCCTCTTGCCGGAAATTCGGCTGACCGATAACGCCGCGCTGCCAGAGGGTGTTTATGCAGTCCACGTGCAAGGCGTTGAACAGGCGCGCGATACCTTGCAAGCAAACCGGGTCCTTGCGCTGCTGCCTGATGGGACTGCCGCGGGCAACACCGACGATGTCGTCGCAGAACCGGTCTATGGCGCACCTGCCCGTTGGATCAGCATGGACGATCAGGAATCCGCATCCCTTTCAGGGTTAACAACGGTGCAACCGACAGAGGTTCTGGCGACCCACCTGCTTGAGATCGTCAAGCGCAATTTCCCACGGCTGTTGACCCACAAGGCGCTGCGCCGACGGCTTGATGAAATGACGACCTTGTCGGATGCCGACCGCGCGAACGCCAATCGCAAGCTGCTTGAAGAGCTGATGCCGGAAAAGGTGCCAATGGATGTGCTGCTTTCGGTGATGCGGCTATTGCTGGAAGAACGCGTTTCTGTGCGCAACCTGCCGCTCATCCTGGAAGCGATCGCTGAGGCGCGACAGGTTCACCAGACAATCGACGGTATTACCGAACACGTGCGCCAGCGACTTGGATTTCAACTTATCGCCGAAGTCCGGAGAAAAGATGGAACGATTCCGCTGGTTCAGCTTGCACCGGAGTGGGAGGACGCGTTTACGACTTACGAATTGCGCGGCGAACGCGGTGCTGGCGACGTCGCACTTCCGCCCGAAACATTTAACAAGCTTGCGGATGGTATTGCTGACAAGTTGACCACGGCCGCGCAGCAGGGTGCATATGCGGCGGTCGTGACCTCGATGCGACGGCGGCGTTTTCTGCGCACGGTCATGGCCGCCCGAGGGATCATGAACCCGGTGTTGTCATTTGAAGAGATTGGCATCGACGCAAAACCTGCGCTTGTTGGGCTGGTTGCGGCATGATTGCCGCGCTTCTGGCCCTTGTACCGGATGCGCAGGAGGCGCTTTGGTCAGGGTTTGTGGTGTTCCTGCGGGTCGGCGCAATGATGGCGTTGCTCCCCGCATTTGGGGAACAGACCGTTCCGATGCGCGTCCGCATCGCGCTTGGGCTGGCATTTTGCATGATTGTTACGCCCGCATTGCAACCCGATATCGCCCCGATGCCCACTGACATGTTGCCCGCCCTTTTCGCGCTTTTGCCCGAGGTTCTCACCGGCCTGTTTTTTGGCATGTTTCTGCGGTTTTTTGTTTTTGCGCTGCAGATTGCGGGTTCGATAGCGGCACAATCCACATCATTATCACAGATATTTGGGGGCTCTGCCGGCGTTGATCCACAGCCGGCAATGGGCCACCTGCTTGTGACTGCGGGCCTGGCACTTGCGGCGATCATGGGGCTGCATGTCCAACTTGCCGCCTATATCTTGCAGACCTATGCGCTGGTCCCGATCGGGGTCGTGCTGGCTGCGGACACCGCGGTCAATCTTGGGGTTCCTGCCGTCAGCCGGATTTTCGCGCTAGGATTTTCCCTGGCCGCCCCATTTCTGATCGCTTCGCTTATCTACAACGTCACATTGGGCGTCATTAACCGCGCGATGCCACAGCTGATGGTTTCATTTGTGGGCGCGCCCGCGATCACCGCCGGGGGCCTGCTGCTGCTGTTGCTGGCGGCGCCCTTCATGCTGGCGATCTGGCTGGATGCCTTCGCAAATGTGGTGATGGATCCGGTTGGGGGCTGGAGATGAGCGACGAGCAAGGCGACGACGACAAGCAATTTGAGCCAAGCCAAAAGAAGCTTGATGATGCGCGAAAAAAAGGTGAAGTGCCGCGATCGGTTGATCTGAACACTGCGGCTGCCTACGCGGGTGTGTTGCTTGCCGCTGTGGCCTTTGGGCCAGCGATGATGCGCAATTTGGGCGAGGCAATGATGGTCCTGCTGGGCCAGGCCAATGACCTTGCGCGGGTTGCGTTTTCCGGATCTCAATCCCCGCTGATCGGTGGGGTTGTCTGGCGCGTGGTGAGCCTTGTGGCCCCGCTTTTTGCGCTGCCGGCGATATTCGCTTTGCTGTCGGTCATCGCGCAGCGGGCCTTTGTTGTTGCCCCAGACAAGGTCAAACCAAAGGCGTCGCGGATCAGCCCAATTCAAGGGGCCAAGAACAAGTTTGGTCGCAACGGGTTGTTTGAGTTTGCAAAAAGTTTCAGCAAACTCATCATCTATGGCGTGGTGCTTGGGGTGTTCTTGTCGACCCAGATGGATCGCATGATGGGCGCGATGTACATGTCGCCGGGCATGGTCACGGTCGCGCTTTTGCGGATGCTGACCCAACTGATGCTTTTGGTTTTGACTGTCGCGCTATGCCTTGGCGCAGTCGATTTTCTGTGGCAGCGGGCAGAGCATTTGCGCAAGCATCGCATGTCGCGCAAGGAAATGATGGACGAGATGAAACAGTCCGAAGGCGACCCGGTGATGAAACAGCAGCGTCGCCAAAAGGGCATTGATCTTGCCATGAACCAGATGCTTGCCGACGTCCCGGACGCTGACGTGGTGATCGTGAACCCGACCCATTACGCGGTTGCATTGGCGTGGGATAAACTGTCCGGGACTGCCCCGGTTTGCGTGGCCAAGGGGACAGATGAAATTGCCGCGCGCATTCGCGAGGTTGCGGCCGAACACGGGGTCCCGCTGCACTCTGACCCGCCAACGGCGCGGGCGCTACATGCCACGGTCGATATTGGCGAAGAGGTGCCGCCAGATCACTATCGCGCGGTCGCAGCGGCAATCCGGTTTGCAGAGTCCATTCGCAAAAAGATGCAGGGCCAGACATGAAGGTGGATGAACTTTCCGGCCTCCTGCGCCTGTCTGAAGCCAGCTTTGCGTCAGAGCAGGCCAAGCTTGGCGCGTTGCAGCGCGACGAGGTGGCAATTCGCACGCAGTTGCGCGACCTGATCAAATCGCGCGACCACGCCGCGACGCAACCCCGTGCGAAAGATGAAGCAGCGTTGCGTGCGGGTGCCGATATGCGCTGGCATCGCTGGATCGACACGCGCCGCACGACGCTTAACCAGGAATTGGCGCAGGTAATCGCGCGTCGCCAGCTTCAATTTGAAAAGGTGAAGCGGGCGTTTGGGCGCAAGCAGGCGCTGGAAAAATTGCTTGCCCGCGCAAATGCCGAGGCCAAGCAGCAGTCCCTTCGCCGTGCGGATCAAACGTCCTGACGCACGATATCAAGCACAAGAACGTCCAACACGCCATCACCCAGAATGGATTGCGCGCTTCGCAGCAAGTCTCCGCGCAATGTGCGCATATTAGACGTGCTGGTGAAATTGCCGGAGAACCCACCGATATTCGCGTGGTTGAACATCACCTGCAGCAATCCATCCCGCAGGCGCGGTTCCACGGCAAAGACGCCATCTTTTCCACCCGGCGGGACTGCAATTCCCAATGTTACCACAACCATGGCTGCAACCTTGTTGTCAGCGATGACAGGCACGACAAACTGGTTGGCGAGTTTGGCGTATTCCGTCTCGGGCGTTTCTGCATGACCATCGCTGCCGGCGCTGTCATGTGATGCGGCGGTGGGCGTCGCGGCTGTCACCGGGGTTTCCCCCGGCACACAGTCAATCGCCGCATGTTCGCTTTCGGGTGGCGCAGCCGGTTTGAGGAACAACGCGGCACCAACGCCGCCGCCTGTTCCAATGATAAGCAAGATCAATGGCAGAATGAGTTTCATCAGTCGTGGCCTTTCCGATCAGAAGGGTAGAATTGCCTCAATGGCTTGCTGACCATAGCGCGGTTGCTGCATGTCGGTGATTTGGCCACGGCCACCATAGGACACGCGGGCAGAGGCAATCTTGTCATAAGAAATTTCATTCTGGCGGGTGATGTCCGCGGGGCGCACAAAACCTGACACAAGCAATTCGCGCAGTTCGAAATTGACCCGCACCTCTTGCTGTCCCTGAATGGCGAGCACCCCGTTTGGCAACACATCCATGATCGTCGCGGCGACACGGAGCGTCAGCTTTTCATTGCGGCGGACCGATCCATCGCCCGAGGACGAGCTGGAGGAATTCACGCCAACAGCGTTGGCAAGATTCGCGCCATCGGGCAACTTTGGATCCAGCCTTTGCGGGATGCCAAGCAGGTTTGGCACGGCCATTTGTTGTGACGCCTGGCGTCCCCGTTCTGATGAGTTCGAAATTTCGGCCTCGTCATCAATTTCGATCACGACGGTCAGAATGTCGCCCCGTTGCATGGCGCGCCGATCTCCCAGCAGCGACCCACGGTCCCCGGTCCACAAGGATGCGGTCGCGCCCGGAAACCGCGGCGCGCGGTCAACGGTTTGCGGCAAGCTATAAGTCACCATTGCGTTGCGATCGTCGGTGGCGGCGATCGGGGTCATTTCAGGTGCGCGCCCGACCGGAGTGCTGCTGCATCCTGCAAGAAGCATGATGGCAAGAAGGCTAATACGAAACATAAGCGGCTCCATCCTCGCCAATGCGCGCACTGACTGTGTTGCGGGACGAGATATTCATCACACGGATCATTTCGCCCGGACCTGCGCGTCCCAACGCACGACCTTCGGTCGCGATGTGCAAGCCCGCAGTCTGATAGATCAGCGTGATGATTTGATTGCGGTCGACGATAGCCGGGAACCCGACGTCGGCGGGCCGCACGGGGCGGCCAGCATAAAGCGCGATTCGCGCCTCCATCCCGATAAGGAGCTGTGGATCATCAACACCTTCGGGCGCGTTTACATTTCGGAGCAACAGATCGTCGGGCCCAATCAGCGTCTGCGCAGGGATGGTGCGTGCGGCGACCAGAACCTCTGCTGTGGCTGGAAAGGCGAGGGTGACAAGCAAGGCGGCAAGACGGATCATCTGATTTGCACCATTGCGCCCAGCATCTGGTCGCCCGCTGTAATCACCTTGGAGTTCAATTCGTAACCGCGCTGCGCCTCGATCAAGTCGGTGACCTCTTTCACGGGATCAACGGAGCTGTCCTCAAGATAGCCTTGTCGCAGGACGCCAAGGCCATCCTCGCCCGGATCGGCAACGGTTGAGGGACCTGAGGCCGGTGTTTCCAGGAACAGGTTTGAGCCGATCGCCTCTAACCCCTTTGGATTTGTGAATCCGGCCAACGTGAACTGCCCCAAAAGTTCGGGCTGTATCCGATCGGTGAAATAGCCGTAAACTTCGCCCTGCGCGTTGATCGATATGGATCGGGCATCGCGCGGGATCGTGATATCCGGCACCACGGGGTATCCATCGGCGGTTACAATCTGACCCTCGCCGGTCAGTTTCAGCCCGCCGTCTCGGGTATAGGCGGGCAGGCCGCTGGGCATCGTGACCTCAAGGTAGCCTTCGCCCTCAATCGCCAGATCAAGATCGCCGCCGGTTTGGGCCAGTGACCCCTGTGACAGCATCATGCTGACCGAACTTGCGCGCACGCCAAGGCCTAGCTGAACACCGGTCGGAAGCTGGGTGCCATCCGCGGCATTGATTGTTCCCGGTCGCGCAAGTTGTTGGTAATGCAAGTCGGCAAATTCAGCGCGGCGGGCGTTGTAACCCGTGGTCGACATATTGGCGAGGTTGTTGGAAATCACCTCGACCCGCATCTGTTGCGCAGTCATACCTGCGGCAGCAATCTTTAAGGCACGCATAATGAAGTCTCCTGTTATTTGCGGCCAGCAGCCTGAATGACAGACCGGATCCGTTCGTCTTCTTTGTCGAGGAATGTTTGCCCCAGCTCGTAGGCGCGCTGCACCTCGATCATGCGGCTGATCTGCTGGATGGAATTGACGTTGGACCCTTCCAGAAAGCCTTGCACCATGCGCCCGTCCGGTGCCTCTGCATAGCCGCCAGTTGCGACAAACATGGTGCCGTTCTGGCGGGTCAGTTCCATTGGATCATTGGGCAATACCAACCCGATTTGCCCAATCGGGTTGCCCCCGGCACTTATCGTGCCATCTGCGGCGATGCCAATCGGGCCGGCACCCTGCGGTATGAATACCGGCGCGCCACCGGCATCAAGCACCGGATTGCCATCCATCGTCACCAGATCACCGTTTTCATTCGGCGTAAATGATCCTGCGCGGGTCAGCCGTTCACCTGCGGCGGTTTGAATCAGGAAGAACCCTTCGCCCTCGATCGCTAGGTCAAATGGGCCGCCGGTTTGTGTCAAAACACCCTGCGTCTGGTCGGTCAGTCGTACACGTGCGGCCGCCATCGACAACGAGGGGTGATCACCGCCAAGTGCAGCAACATATTCAGAGAACATCAGCCCTTCGGTGCGGAAGCCCGTGGTCGAGGCATTTGCCACGTTGTTGGCAATGATGCGCAATTCCTGCATCAGGCCCGATTGTCTGGTCAGCGTGGCATAGGTTGCGTTTTCCAAATCAGCCTCCTGCTATGATGGGAATAAGGGTGGCCTGGAAAAAGCTGACCAGCGTTTCTGTCATAAAGGCCATCGTGATCCAGAAAACCCCGATGATCGCACCCAGTTTCGGCACAAACGTCAGCGTCATTTCCTGAATGGAGGTCAGCGCCTGGAACAGGCCCACAGCCAGACCAACCACAAGGGCGACGGTCAGGATCGGCAAAGAGATCGAGAAAGCGATCCAAAGCCCCTGCCGCAGCGTGTCATAGAAGACCGCCTCTTGCATCAGACGGGCATCCGCAGAATTTCCTGGTAGGCCTCAACCACCTTGTCGCGCACCGTCACAGCGGTTTGCACGGCAAGTTCGGTCTGTGCCAGTGCCTGCACCAGTTGATGCGGATCGCCGCCGCCGGTCATCGCCTGCATTGCGGTGGTTTCGCTGGCCCGCATCGTTGCCATGAAGTCCTGCGCAGCGCCAAACGCCTTTGCCCCGGCGGTTGCATCGGGCTGCATGGCGGTTTTGCTGGCCGCGTAATTCTGGGCCACGAGTGTATTGCGAATATCCATTCTGGATTCTCCTTAGCGTCTGAGTAGTTCCATGAGCGATGTCGACATCTGTCGCACCTGATCAAACATCTTGAGGTTGGCTTCGTAGCTGCGCTGCGCCTCACGTGCGTCAGCGATTTCGACCAGCAGGTTCACGTTGGATCCGTCAAAGTGGCCTGACGCATCGGCGAGCGGATGCGTCGGATCGTAAATCCGATCCAGCGCGGTGCGGTCCAGCCGCATTCGGTCAATCTCAACACCGCCGGTTCCGGTCGCACCATTCATGGTTTCGGTGAATGACACCGTCTTGCGCCGGTAGCCGGGTGTGTCGGTATTTGCAATGTTTTCAGAGACATGGCGCAGGCGCGTTGCCTGAACCTTCATGCCGCTGGCTGCAACACTGATTGCGTCGGAAAAGTCAGTCATCTTATCGTCCCAGTGACGTGCGGACCACGGTCATTGCATGGCGATAAATCGCCAGTGCCCGGTTGTGTTCGCGGCTGATGTTTACGGCATTCATCATTTCTTCCTCGATTGAGACGCCATTGCCATTTGGTGAGGGTTCCGCACCGCCTTTTGCCATTTGCAGCGCATGATCCGCGGCTGCGGGGTGAATATGACCGGGGCGTGTGGCCCGCATCTGTGTTGCCTGGTCAGTGCGATATGTGTCGGAAAAGGATGCAATATGCCGCGCCGTAAAGCCGGGCGTGTCGGCATTGGCGATGTTCTGTGCCGTCTGTGCCTGACGGGCGCCAGCGTGGCGCGCCATGTCATGTGCTGTCTGGAACAAGGCCAGTGATTGATACATCGGGGTTCTCCCTCGTGCTGATGAAACGAAGCATTAAGGGTGATTCCTTAAAAAGAAGTTCAATTAGGAAAAGGAATGCGCCGATGACAGTCACACTTTTTGAACGGATAGGCGGTGCGGTGCGGGATTTGCGACCTGCGTATCCGGTAGGTCGTGTCGTGTCTGTGTCAGGATCTTCGGTAGAGGTTTGTGGACTGATGCAGGTGCTAAGCCTTGGGGATCGTTTGATTATTCTTGCGCATGGGCAGCATATTCGGGCCGATGTGGTGCGTCTGGACAAAGGGCGCGCGTATGCCTTGATCGACGGAGCGGCGGACGGCATCGCGCTCAACGATCCTGTACGGTTTGAACCCAAGCCACGGTTTGCTCCAGATGCGAGTTGGATCGGACGGGTGATCGACCCGGACGGCCGCGCGTTGGATGGTCGTCCGCTTTTGCCCGGCCTTGGCGCCGCAGATCTGCGCAGCCCGCCGCCGCCGGCGCATCAGCGGCGGCCACTTGGGGACCGGCTGGAAACCGGTCTTGCGGTGATGAACACCATGCTGCCACTGGTGCGGGGGCAACGGGTTGGGTTGTTTGCCGGATCCGGCGTCGGCAAGTCATCATTGCTTGCGGATCTGGCGCGCGGTGTTGCCGCAGATGTCATTGTAATTGCGTTGGTGGGCGAACGTGGTCGCGAGGTGCGCCAGTTCACCGAGGCGGTCTTGGGGCCCGAAGGGATGGCACGGACGGTTGTCATAGCTGCCACGTCCGATCGCGCCCCGCAGGTCAGGCGACGCTGCGCATGGGCGGCAACCGCCGTCGCGGAACATTTCCGTGATCAGGGTCTGCAGGTGCTTTTGCTGGTCGATTCCGTAACCCGCTATTGCGAAGCCCACAGGGAAGTAGCTGTTGTTGGTGGTGAGCTGGCGAACTTGCGGGGGTATCCACCTTCAACCGGAGGGGCCATCGCATCCCTTTGTGAACGGGCCGGGCCAGGGCGCGAAAACGCGGGCGATATCACGGCGGTCTACACTGTTCTGGTCGCAGGCTCTGACATGGAAGAGCCGGTGGCAGACATGCTGCGCGGGGTTCTGGACGGGCATATCGTGCTTGACCGGGCCATCGCCGAGCGCGGGCGCTTTCCGGCGATTGATGTCCTGCGATCCGTGTCACGATCCTTGCCGGATGCTGCAGATCGCGTGGAAAACGCTCTTATCGCAGAGGCGCGCGCCCGATTTGCTGCATATGATGGCGCGGCGCTCATGGTGCAGGCGGGTCTTTACGAACAAGGGTCAGATCAGAGCATTGATGCGGCAATCGCCTGCCATGAGCCGCTTGAGGCGTTTCTGACGATCAAGGATAAGCGGGATGCCAAAGGGCATTTTGCAGCGCTCAAGAAGGCATTGTCACATGCAGATGATTCATCAAATGGACCGCGATAGCGGCGGTGACGGAACGACTAGAGGGCGTTAAACACCGGACCGGATTGCAACAGACTCAGGGCGATATTGCCGCTGTTGATCTGTGCTGATTGCTCTGCCTGTGACCGCACAAGGAAAAGTCGAATCAAGTCTTCCTGGGTCTGATCCGCGGCGAGATCAGCAACCTTGTCACTGCCAAATACGGACTGGGCCCGGTCCTTGAAACTGGTCAATTGCTGGTCAAGGTCAATCCTGCCAATGCTGGATGGCAAACCCAGCGCGGTTTCAATCACCTTTCGCAACGGTGCGTTGCCGAGGACGGAAAACCATTGCGCGTTTTCACTGGTATTATTGGCCACGATGTCCTTCAGGGCGCCTTCGACGTTAAGCGCAAGGCGCATATCCTCATCCTGGTCACCAACGGAAAGCGCGAATTGCTTCTGCTCATAACGTGCGATGATGTCATCAGCAAAGAATGTGAGCCCGGTGCGCGGAACGGCATCATTGCCCAGACCGAATGCCAGCGAAAAGGCAAAGTACCGTTTGTCGGACAAGCGGTTCGAAAGGGCATCATCGCTTGCGATACCATCACCCAATACGCGTTCAATAAAATATTTGTTGTTGATGTCATCGTCCAACCCATAGGCCCCAAGTGCCACGGACAAGAGACGTCGGTCAGCAACAAGATCCTCTGCTGTCTTGATGCTGCCAATCTTTTCGCGGAAATAGTCGGTATCCCGTTTGACCGGCGCACTTTCCTGAAACGCAGTCTGTTGCGATTCCATTGTCCGTTGCAGGAACCGCCAACCGGCATATCCGGCAAGGGGTATGACCGGCTGAAAGGTCATGACCCATACCGCGCCATCAGGTTTTCTTCGTGTGGCAGCAACGCGCGAAGTGCCTTTAGCGCACGGTAGAAATCGTCATTTCGCACAGCGGCGGTCGCGGCCGAAAGTTGTTGATGACTGGTTTCATCCATGAGCGCCTGAGCAAGTTGGTCGATCCCGCGGATCATCTGCGGTCCAGCCTCTTCCGGGGCAACGTCTCCCGACAATACCAACTGGGCAATGTAACAGACGCGACGAACAGGCGTATTCGCCTCATCGGGTTTGATCGCGTCGCGCAGTCGCAGAATATTTGCGTTTGGGGTGATGATCGAAAGTTTGCTTCGACGGTCGCCATTCTCAATGACAGCGCCGTTGACCAACACACGCTCATGCGGGTTGAGCTTGAGAACAAGGCCGGTCATGCCGCAGACCCTTGCGCGCGCAAACCGCGAAGCACAGCAGTATTGATGTCGACCAGGGGGGTGAGGTCCGCCTCACCACGCAGGAACTTTTGGCTGTGCCGGTCCGTGAACTGAGCGAGGTAAAAGAGTTGCGCGCGCAGTTCTGCTGGCAAGCCGTTGTCGGGGTCCAGAACATCTACCGCAAGGGCGGTCCACATTTTTCGGTTGTCATGAACGGCTGCGACTTTGTGGGGAAAGTCCGTGTCAGCGTTTGACAGGCGACCGGTAATTTCTGAGATAAGTTGTTCTTCGACGGCGCGCGGCGTGCGAAGCGGAGTGTGAGATGGCGCATAGGCCTGACGAGCTTGTTCGATAACGTTCACGGCGGGTCCTTCCGGGACTGTGTGAAACGCGACGCGGTTTTACCGCGCCACAGGAGGGGGACCGAAGGCGCCAATGGCGCCTTCGGAATGTCTTATTAACGGAACAACGACAAGATCGTCTGCGGTGCCTGGTTTGCAATCGACAGGGATTGCACACCCAGCTGCTGTTGAACCTGAAGGGCCTGAAGACGGGCAGAGGCCTCTTCCATATTGGCGTCAACCATTGCACCGATACCGCTTTTCAGTGAGTCGCTCAGCTTGCTGATGAAATCACTCTGTGTATCAATGCGACCACGGGCCGAACCGAAGGCTGCGGCACCATCAATCGCAGTCTGGATCAGACCTTCGATGCTTGCCAGCGCTTCGTTTGCGCCAGAGGTCGTAGACACGTCAACATCTGAGAGGGCAGCAAGACCACCACCAATTGTGTGGCCGTCCGTGGCCGAAGTCATCGCATCAACGCGCACAGCGATCGTATCCGTCCCGTCAGTGACGGTCGAGGTTGCGACCAGACCGCCAGATGTGACTGAGAAGTCCAGCACATCCTTGTCGAGGTCGTTGGCGGCAGCGAACGCATCCCATTGGTTTTTCAGTGCTTTGGCCACATCGGTTGCGGTGTCACCTTCGCGGGCAACATAGTACATTTCCGATGCGCCGGCGACGCTGGCCGCGGTCGTATAGTCAGCTGGTGTGAACGAACTTCCGTCGGCGTCAGTACCGGTCAGGCCGATGCTGAATGCGGCGCCCGTTGCTACCCCGGCGATGCTGAGCGTCTGGGTTTGGGTGGCGTTCAGGGTTGCGGAAACTGCACCCAAAGTGGCCGTACCTGCCGCATATGCCGCGTCACTGGCGACAGCCTGGGCCGTTGTGCCAAGATCCTGCTTGCGAACGTTGATATCGGATGTTGAAACCGATCCGCCAGAGGTCCGGTCAAGGGATGACAGAATATCGACAGACCCCGTCCCGGCAGTTTTGGACAGGTTGGAAAGCAGGTTCAGACCATTAAACTGGGCCGCACCCGCCACTGCGCCAATCTGATTTCGCAGCGCGGCGATGTCGGTTTGGATCTTGTCGCGGTCGACGTTGGATTCCTGGCTGGCAACAATCTTGCCTTTGATCTGGGTCAGCAGATCGGTGATGGTTTCGGAGGCGTTTTGCGCAACCGCGACAGTTGATTCACCCAGTGAAAGGCTGTCCGAGATGGCTTTGAAACCCTTCACGTCGGATTCCATGACTTTTGAAATCGCCCAGACCGCAGCATTGTCTTTTGCGCTGGCGACGGCCTTCCCCGTCGAGATCATGGACTGCGCAGTGGCAAGGTCCTTGTTGATTGATTTCAGGGTTTGCAGCGCAACCATCGCGCCATTGTTTGTCAGAATGCTAGACATTTTTCTATCCTTTTGCAGGGCTTTTGGCCGCTGCGTTCACGAAAACGCGTCCCTTCTTTGGGGGCGCGGAAACGTCATTCTGACGTTTTCGCCTACTGCTTTGGCAGGCACTTTCACCGTTTTGGCTGATAGTCTTGTCGCCTGCTCACATTGAACAAGACGTTAACATGCAGGCCAGATTTACCTGCAATTTTAGTCAATTACCCTATGCCTTGTGTTCCATCCCGCCACCGGCGGGCCGCACCGTTTCCCGGTTCCCGGCTGCTGTGTAGATGCTGAGCCCCTGTCGCACTTCACGAAGTTCCGCAAGTCGGTGCTGGGCATCGCGCAGCCCCTCGATCGCGGCCTGGAACAGGCGCGCGTTTTCGGCCGCGCTGGTTTTCAGCCGCTGGGCATCAACGACGCTCATTCTCATCAAATCAAGATCGCGGATGATTTCATCCTTGCGATCCGAAAGCGCAGACACCTTGGCTAATTGCCCCGCCAGCAGCGCTGCCCGCTCTTCCTTCAACAGTTTCAGCGCATCCTTGTAGTCAGGTCTAAGCATCCAGCCTCGCTTTCATCGCATTGAAAAGTGCTTCGGCAAGACCGATGCCGCCTGCCTTGACCATTTCTTCGGCCTGCGCCTGCCGCAGATAGGATGAAAACTGATCTTCGCCGATGCCGCCGCCGAATGATCCGGCGTCCGCGTCGAATCCGGCGGATTTCAGCATCTCGGCAAGAAATGTCGCCTCAAGCTTTTGAGCGGCATCCCGTAAACTTGCGTCCCCGGTCGGGGGGGCAGTGGCCGCAATTGGCGGCACCGACGCGGGGAGGACTGGAATAGGCGTCATGAGCGCTCCTGATTTCGATTTTTTTCCACTTTGCATGGCAGCAGTAAACATTCCGTAAGCCTCTTGCTTCAAATCTGCGGTCATGCATCAGAAGGAGCAGCGGATGACGGCAACAGTTCAACCGATGACGATTCCGGGGGTCATATCTTCCGGCAAGGGGGAAAATTCCGAAGGGTCAACTGGTGATTTCGGCGACTTTGCCGCGGTTCTGATCGCTGAAAACGCGGCCCAGCACCAACATCCGAAAACGCCTAAAGCGACTGTTGATGTGACAGCGCCCGCGGAACAGGAAACGGCCGCAGACACTATAACAGAAGCGGTTGAGCCCGACTCAAAACGCGGTCCCAAGGGCGACGGGCAGGACCCGGCACAGCCCGCAATCCCGGCTGACACGCGTGCAGCGGGCAAGGCAACAGAGCCGGATCGGGTCACAACTGGCGCGGCGGCGAAAAGGTCGCGGGAAAGCATCCCCGAAATTGCATTTTCGGCCAGGCAGGCGCCGCGCAATTCACTCTCTCAGCCCGGACATTCCTCTCGCGGTGATTCGCCCAGTCGGCCCGCTGAATTGACCAATGCTGCCCTGAGAGGACAACAGGAGAGAGTCAAATCGCCGGAAGAATTGCCGTCACATCCGCAAAGACCACGGGCCCCGGACGTCGACACCCCGCGCCCCGCAAAACAGGATGCGTTGCCAGCGGGTCGACTTGAAACGGCAATGCAGGTCACACTTGCTAATCCCGCGCACCGGCGGGCGACAGAGGCATTGGCGAAGGCGGCAGCTGCGCCACAGGCGTCGCCCCGGGCCCCGGCGGACCTGGCAAAAGGTATTCGGCTCGCGAAATCTGATCGGGCACCGCAATTGACCCACCCGCCGCAAGCTGCTGAGGCACCGCAGCTGCCAAAAAGCAGCGCTTTGATGTCCAAGCCAGTCACAACCGCCGAAAAGCCAGCCGCGGGCTTGAGCGCGGCCAAGCTGGAAGAGTCGGAAGCGGTTCCGCCCTTGCGCGGTGGCGAAGGGCCCCAGTCTGCCCCACAATCAGCATCCCGCGCGATTGCGCAAACGGGCCCGGGGGCAATGCCGCCTGAGGTGGCAAAACATGTGGCCGGGCAGATTGCAGTCGCTGTCACGCCGCTCAAACCCGGGGTGACTGAGGTTGCGCTTAACCCACAGGAACTGGGTCGGGTGCGCCTGACGCTAAGCGCGCAGGATAGTGCGCTGATCCTGCATATCACGGCCGAACGGCCCGAAACCGCCGATGCGATGCGCCGACATATCGACGTTCTGGGGCAGGAATTTCGCGAGCTTGGTTACCGCGACATTCAGTTCAGCTTTGGAAATGGCGAAGGGCAGGATCGGCCCGCGCAGGATAATGCCGCCGACGATGGTGTCGCAATGCCAGAGGCCGATCATGACAACGCAGTGATGCCAACCTTGGCCCAAACCGTTGCCACGACGGGGCTGGATCTACGGCTTTAGAAGGATAATTCAAATGGACATTACACAAACAACAGGCAGCACCGCGCAGACCGCGACGCCGCCAGCCACCTCGTCCAAGTCAGAGATCAGCTCTGATTTTGAGACGTTCCTGAAGATGCTGACCGTCCAGATGCAAAACCAGGATCCCCTCAATCCCGTTGATTCGTCGGATTATGCGGTGCAACTGGCCACCTTTTCCGGGGTCGAACAGCAAGTGCAAACCAACGATTTGCTGCGTGATCTGAGCGCGGTCATGGGCGCCGGCGGCATGGCGCAGATGGCGGGTTGGGTCGGAATGGAGGCGCGCACATCGGCGCCGGTGCAATATACCGGGTCGCCTGTGACCTTGCTGACGCCCACCGCTTCCAGTGCCGACGCGGCAGAACTTGTGGTGCGGGACAGCTACGGGGATGAAATTGCGCGGTATCAGGTTGATCCGCGTGATGCAGAAGTTGACTGGGTTGGCGTTGGTTCAGATGGCAGCCCCCTGCCTGCAGGGCAGTACGCCTTTGAGGTTGTCAGCTATGCCTTGGGTGAGGAAATCGCGCGCGAAGCCGCGTCGACTTACGCCCGCGTTACTGAGGTCCAGTCAAACGCAGGCCAGACCATGTTGGTGCTTCAATCCGGCGCAACGGTGCCTGTTACCTCTGTGACCGCCGTGCGCGAACCTGCCGGTTCATAGCAAAGACTGGAACGCCCAGGCCGCGCCAACCAGCGTGCCCCCCAGCGCCATCCAGGCGATCCGGGCGCGGCGGCGTTGCGGTTTGGGCGGTGGCGGTGGGTTGTTCAATCGGATCAGCTGTTCCTCGGCGAGGCGTGGCAGCTGGGGACCGTACCGCGCCAGAATCCGTGCGGTCTTAAGCAAATCGGACATCAGCGCCTTGGGGCCGATGCTCTTGGTGACGTAATCCTGAACGATCGGCTTGGCGACCTGCCAGATATTCATATGCGGATCAAGCGATCGGGCGACACCCTCAACCACAACCATAGTACGTTGCAGCAAGATCAGCTCAGTGCGGGTCTCCATGCCAAACCGCTCTGTCACCTCAAACAGGTAGGACAGCAGCCGGGCCATCGAAATGCGGCTGGCATCCATCCCGAAAATCGGTTCGCCGACAGCGCGCAGCGCGCGGGCAAATTCATCGACGTCGCGATCTGCGGGCACGTATCCAGCTTCGAAATGAACTTCGGCGACGCGTTGGTAATCCTTGCGGATAAACCCAAACAGAATTTCGGCATAGACCCGGCGCGTGTATTCATCAATACGCCCCATGATGCCAAAATCAAATGCAATGATATCGCCGTTTTCAGCGACTTTCAGGTTTCCCTGATGCATGTCGCCATGAAAGAATCCGTCGCGCAGCGCCTGGTTCAAAAAGACCTGCAGAACACGTGATGCGAGCGTTCGGCGATCATGGCCTGCCGCATCAAGCGCGGCGTTGTCGCCAATATTGGTGCCCGACGCCCAGTCCATCGTCATCACGCGCCGCCCCGACAGGTGCCAAAGCACCCGCGGCACCTGAAACCCTGCGTCCGTCTCGGTATTGGCCGCAAACTCTGCCGCGGCAGAACTTTCGAGCCGAAGATCAAGCTCGCCCTTCACCACACCCTCAAAGTGGGTGATGACCTCCATCGGGCGGAGCCGGCGCGATGCGGGCGACAGAAATTCGATTGCACGCGCTGCAAAGTAGAAGGCGTCGATGTCTTTTCGAAATGCCCTTTCGATACCCGGTCGCAAGATCTTGACCGCGACCGCGTCGCCTGTTTCCGCCAAATGGGCCTTGTGCACCTGGGCAAGCGACGCAGCGGCGACGGGCGCAGAAAACTGGGAAAAAAGGGTATCAACCGGTTGCCCCAGCTCGCGTTGAACCTCGGCCTTGGCCTCTTCAATCGGGAAGGGCGGCAACTTGTCTTGCAGGACCCTGAGTTGCACCGCCATTTCGTCGCCAACAACGTCAGGGCGGGTGGACAGGATTTGCCCGAACTTGATGTAGGCCGGGCCAAGGGCGGTCAGCGCCCGCACGGCGGGCGGCATGTTCGTGTCACCCTTGAACCCCAGCCACCGAAACGGCCAGACCAGCGTGCGGAACGTGATGCGAAGCAGCGGACCCGCGTCAAACGCGTCCAGAACAACCTTCATCGCCCCAGTTCTTTCAAAGGTGGCGCCGGTGCGGATCAGTCGGATGATGTTATGTGGTCCGCGCAATTCAGATCTTCCAGCCAGAATGCAGGGCCGCGACACCCATTGTCATGTTACGATATTTGGCGTTTTCAAACCCGGCTTTGCGGACCATTCCCAGAAAGGTTTCCTGGTCAGGAAATTTGCGGATCGATTCCACCAGATATTGATAGGATTCGCGGTCACCGGCGATCATCTGCCCCATGCGCGGGATGACGTTGAATGAATAGGCATCATAGGCCGCCTGCATCATCGGGTTGGGCAGTTGGCTGAATTCCAGGACCATCAAACGGCCGCCGGGACGCAGAACGCGAAAGGCTTCATTTAATGCATCTTGCGGACGCGTCACATTCCGAATGCCAAAGCTGATCGTGTAGACATCAAAACTGTTGTCCTCAAATGGCAGCGCCATCGCATCCCCAACAACCCAATCAAGGCTGTCGGCCATCTTTTCGGCCTCTGCCCGTTTGCGTCCTGCAATTAACATTGGCTCCGTCAGGTCTAGCACAGTGGCATGTCCGCTGCCCGCGCGCTTGAGAAACCTGAACGAAATGTCGCCAGTGCCGCCCGCAACGTCCAGCAACTGCTGGCCAGGGCGCGGGGCCAGCCAATCCATCATCGCATCTTTCCAAATGCGGTGAACGCCGCCGGACATCACATCATTCATGATGTCGTATCTGTTGGCGACGGACGAAAAGACGCCTTGAACGCGGCCTGCCTTTTCTTCTTCGCGGACGGTTTCAAATCCGAAATGCGTGGTGTTCTGGCTGTCGTCGATCATGATACTCGGTCGCCGTTAAGGGGTCGCAATGGGGTTATACCGATGCGGGCAAAGACACAAATTGTCATTGCGTCACAGAGGATAGCCGCAGTCGCATTCCTACCAGGCCACCGATGTACCAAAGATCTTCCGATCGCGGGCCTTGGGCCCGGACCCAGTTCGCTCGCTGCAAAAGGTGCTTTGGGCACAGGGCTTGGTCATTTGCAACGCGTTCATAGTCGCGCGGCATTGCGGGTTGCGAAGGGGTTCGTGCAGAAATCTTCTTGTGGTCGGGCGCGATATCCTGACCATTGCGCGTGATCAATTTGACAGTCACAGCAGGCGACACATGCCCGAATTGCCAGAGGTTGAAACCGTCCGCGCCGGACTTGTACCCGTGATGGAGGGGCAAGTCATCGCGCAGGCGGATGTCAATCGCCCGGACCTGCGCTGGCCCTTTCCTGACCGGATGGCGGAGCGGCTGACAGGGGCAACCGTGCTGCGGTTGCGGCGACGGTCAAAGTACATTCTTGCGGATCTTTCGCAGCAGGAAACGCTGCTGATTCACCTCGGCATGTCGGGGCGAATGCTGATCTCGGGGCACCGGGTCGGCACGTTCCATCATCCCCATCCGGCGCCCGCGAAACATGATCACGTGGTTCTTCATATGCAGCAGGGCGCGCGCGTCACCTTTAATGATGCGCGCCGGTTTGGTGCGATGGACCTGCTGGACACTGCGGCCGAGGCAGAGCACTGGCTTTTGCGTGATCTCGGGCCGGAACCGCTGGGCAATGAGCTGAACGAAGCCTACTTGATCGCGGCGCTGCGGGCCAAGAACACCCCGATCAAAACCGCGCTGCTGGACCAGCGAATCGTTGCAGGACTTGGCAATATCTACGTCTGCGAAGTTCTATTTCGTGCGGGCATTCACCCCGCGCGCAAGGCCGGAAAGGTCAGTGAAACGCGGATTGCGTCGCTGGTTCCGATCATTCGCGATGTGCTGAACGAAGCGATTGCCGCAGGTGGATCATCGCTGCAGGATTATCGGCAGGCAGATGGCGAATTGGGCTATTTTCAACACGCTTTCAAGGTTTATGACCGCGAAGGTCAGGCCTGTTCGGCAACCGGTTGCACGGCAACAGTGAAGCGAATCGTTCAATCGGGACGCTCATCCTTCTTCTGTCCGCAATGCCAAAGATAGCTTGATTGCCGCGCCGGGATTTGCGAACTCAAGGTCCAAACCACCGGCAAAGGAGTGCCAGATGGCTTACGAGACAATCACAGTGGACGTGTCCGATAACGTGGCATTGATCCGTTTGAATCGCCCCGACGCACTGAATGCGTTGAACTCTACCCTCCTCAGCGAATTGCTGGACGCATTGGAAGACGCGGACAAAAGCGACAAGGTGCGCTGCATAATTCTGACTGGGTCGGACAAGGCGTTCGCCGCAGGGGCGGACATTACCGAAATGGCTGAAAAGTCATTTGTGGATGTCTACATGAATGCCTTTTTCCAATCTGAATCCGAACGTTTCGTGCGGCTGCGCAAGCCGATAATCGCGGCTGTTGCCGGCTATGCGCTGGGCGGCGGATGCGAACTTGCGATGATGTGCGACTTTATTATTGCAGCGGATACCGCGAAATTCGGCCAGCCAGAGATCAATCTGGGTGTGATTGCGGGCATCGGCGGCACGCAGCGCCTGACACGATATGTTGGTAAATCCAAATCAATGGACATGCATCTGACGGGGCGCTTCATGGGCGCCGAAGAGGCCCTGTCTTCCGGCTTGGTCAGCCGTGTCGTGCCCGCCAAGAAGCTGCTTGAAGAAGCTAAGGGCGTTGCCGAAAAGATTGCGGAGAAATCGCTGATCGCAAGTATGGCTGCAAAGGATGCCGTGAACAAAGCCTATGAAACGACATTGGCCGAGGGCATCAATTACGAACGGCGGCTGTTTCATTCGCTGTTTGCAACCGAAGATCAAAAGGAAGGCATGGCCGCCTTTCAGGAGAAGCGCGAAGCGCAGGTGCGCGACCGCTGACAAAAGGCTTTTCAGCGCGGTCAAACTTGTCTATAGACCGCGCGAACATGCGCGTGATGCCCGCTTTGGCAGATCAACCCGGTCAGTAAACCCGGGCGGGGCCGTCAGGCGCAAACAGAATTTGATGGACCCGAAAGAAAGAACCGCACATGGCTAACACAGCTCAATCCAAGAAACGCGCCCGCCAGAATGAAGCCCGTTTCGCAATCAACAAAATGCGCCGTTCGCGCATCCGCACATATCTGCGCGCCGTGGAAGAGGCGATCGCCTCTGGTGATTCCGCTGCTGCGAAATCCGCCCTGCAGGCTGCCCAGCCTGAAATCATGCGCGGTGTGACCAAAGGCGTGATGCACAAGAACACTGCTGCGCGCAAAATGTCGCGCCTTGCAGCCCGTGTTAAGGCTGTTGGATAAAAGTCTCAGTTCTATCCGTTTCGGGTGGAAATTGAGACTGATTTGGGCGCGCCTCCGGGCGCGCTTTTTTGTTGCCTTTGACCGTCTGGCAAAACTTTTCCCGTCGATTCAAAGGGGTCAGAGATTCTTTTTCGATATGGGCAGAGTCAAGCGCGTTGTTCTGTTGATGCAGCCCCAAACGCCTTGCTACGTTGAGCCTGCGATTCACATCGTTCCGGGGGGGACATGGAGAATCCGGCACTAGAAAGAGTGTCCAGATGACTTGGTATGGTCTCATGGGCGCCGGTTGGGAACAGGTGTCGGAATTCATGCAAAGGTGATCGGCAAATGCATGCCTATGGCATGTTGTCGCTAGGCCTTTGTGTCGTGATGAATTGGGCTTTGCCCTTGTGTCATCATCGCTCTGTGCACCCGCAATTTGCGGTCGGAAGACTGATCTAAGGCACTCTGCCTTAGATTGAATTTTCTGAACGCTGCGCAACTTGAGCGTGTTCGGCTGTGGGGCCGATCCCGTTTGTTTGTGAGACCTGGAATGTGTTGGGCGTGGCAGTGAGGGCTGTCGAGCAGTGGACAGGTTTGGGACAGGTTGAATGACGACAGACGTTTGGGGACAGGTGCAACAGGAACTTAAGGACGGGATGAGCGGGAGCAGCTTCAACAGCTGGATCGCGCCACTGGAACTTAAGGTGCTAGACGCGCAGGTGGCGACCTTTGAGGTGCCGACAGGTTATTTTGGCAAATATGTGAACCAGAACTTCGGCGATCAGATTCTATACCACTTCAATCGTGTCGGTGAGAATGTGCAGCGGTTGAAGTTCGCGGTCCCCGCAAACAAATCCGCGAAAGCCAAGGTCGAAGCGCCTGCCAATGCCCCTGCCAGACCAACCAAATCCAGTGATCATCTGGGTGCCGATATCGACCCGCGCTACACTTTTGACAGCTTTGTCGTCGGCAAACCCAACGAATTGGCCAATGCCGCTGCGCGTCGCGTGGCCGAAGGCGGTGTTGTCTCTTTCAACCCATTGTTCCTTTATGGCGGCGTTGGGCTGGGCAAGACACACCTGATGCATGCGATCGCAAATGAATTGCGCGCCAGTCGGCCAGAGCTGAACGTGCTGTATCTGACGGCTGAACAGTTCATGTATCGCTTCATCACAGCCTTGCGGGATCGCAAGATGATGGATTTCAAATCCCAGTTGCGCTCTGTTGATGTGCTGATGGTCGATGACGTGCAGTTCATGGCCGGCAAGGACAGCACACAAGAAGAATTCTTTCACACCTTCAATGCCCTGATTGAATCGCGCAAGCAGATCATTCTGTCCGCTGACCGTGCGCCGGGCGAAATCAAGGAACTTGAGGATCGTATCCGCAGCCGCATGCAATGTGGTCTAGTCGTGGATCTGCATCCGACAGATTACGAACTGCGCCTGGGTGTGTTGCAATCGAAGGTCGAACTGCAGCGCGAAGCCTATCCGACACAGGTGATCGCCCCCGGTGTGCTGGAATTTCTTGCGCATCGCATCACCCAGAACGTGCGCGTTCTGGAAGGCGCCCTTGTGCGGTTGTTTGCCTTTGCGAGCCTTGTGGATCGCGAAATCACGCTGGAGCTGGCCCAGGATTGTCTGTCTGACGTGCTGAAAGCCAACGACCGGAAGGTCACAGTCGAGGAAATCCAGCGCAAGGTCAGCGACCACTACAACATCCGATTGTCTGACCTGATCGGGCCAAAACGGTTGCGCGTCTACGCCCGCCCACGGCAGGTTGCGATGTATCTTTGCAAGACCATGACCAGCCGCTCATTGCCCGATATCGGTCGCCGTTTCGGCAAACGTGACCACACCACCGTCATGCACGGGGTCAAACGCATCGAAGAGCTTTCTGTGACCGACAGCCAGATCGCGGATGATCTGGAACTGCTGCGCCGGTCGCTCGAAGCATAGCGGCGCTTGACGCCAGACCACGCACACGCCAACAGTTACATGAAAATCTTGCACCGGGCTGAGAAACGGTTAGTTTCTCCCTCCCGGTCGATGGCGTCCGGACGAGAAAAGGGCAAGGGACATGAAATTCAGCATCGAACGTGCAAGCCTGTTAAAGGCGGTTGCTCAGGCTCAGTCGGTCGTTGAACGGCGCAATACCATTCCGATCCTTGCCAATGTTCTGATCGAGGCCGAAGGCGACAGCGTTCAGTTTCGCGCAACCGACCTCGATATCGAGGTTGTGGACCGGGCCCCTGCGCAGGTTGAACGCGCCGGTGCGACAACAGTATCAGCCGTGACCCTGAACGAAATCGTGCGCAAACTGCCCGACGGCGCGCTAGTTTCACTCAGCGAGGATGCGAATACCGCGCGCCTCACGATCGAAGCCGGCCGATCGAATTTTTCCTTGGCAACCCTGCCAAAAGAAGACTTTCCGGTAATGGCCTCCTCCGAATATGCGGCGAATTTTTCGGCCCCCGCGCCGACATTGCGCCGGCTTTTTGACAAGTCCAAGTTTGCGATTTCCACTGAAGAAACCCGCTATTACCTGAATGGTGTCTATATGCATGTCGCTGACGGCGATGGCGGCAAAGTGCTGCGTTGCGTTGCGACAGATGGGCACCGACTGGCGCGGATCGACGCCGATTTGCCCGCCGGCGCTGCCGAGATGGCGGGCGTGATCGTGCCACGCAAAACGGTTGGCGAGTTGCGCAAGCTGCTGGAAGACGACGACATGCAGATCGCGGTTTCGGTATCGGAAACCAAAATTCGGTTTGCCACGCCGGATATCACGCTGACCTCTAAGGTGATCGACGGCACATTCCCTGACTACACCCGCGTTATCCCGTCCGGCAACACCCGCAAACTCGAAGTCGACGCGGCAGAATTTGCAAAAGCCGTGGACCGTGTTGCGACAGTCAGCTCTGAACGGTCCCGTGCGGTCAAACTGCAATTAGACGAAGACAAGCTGGTGTTGTCCGTCAATGCGCCCGACAGCGGTGCCGCCGAGGAAGAACTGGCAGTCGCCTATGGTGATGAGCGGTTGGAAATCGGTTTTAACGCCAAGTATCTGCTTGAGATTGCAAGCCAGGTTGACCGTGAAAACGCGGTGTTCATGTTCAATTCGTCCGGCGATCCGACCTTGATGCGCGAAGGGAACGATACCAGCGCGGTCTATGTTGTCATGCCGATGCGCGTGTGACGGGCTCAGGAACTTTTCAACCTGAAATCAATCGGATGCGCTCATCTGGACGATCCGTGCCGCGATGACCACCCTGTCCCTTTCGTCCCTGACACTTTCGCATTTTCGCAGTCACAAGCGCGCCGTGCTGGAAGTGGACCCGCGCCCTGTTGCCATCTATGGGCCCAACGGTGCGGGCAAAACCAATCTGATCGAGGCGATATCGCTTTTGTCACCGGGGCGCGGGCTGCGCCGCGCTGGTGTGGACGAACTTTCGCGCAAGCCAGAGTCTTTGGGCTGGAAGGTCAAGGCGCTGCTGCGCACTGACCATCAGGCCTTTGAATGCGAAACCGGGGCAGAGCCGGGGCAATCCCGCAGCGTCCGCATTGACGGCAAGGTCAATCCGCAGGTGGCGCTGGCCAAGGTTGTGCGGATTCTCTGGCTGGTGCCCGCGATGGACCGGCTCTGGATCGAGGGCGCGGAAGGCCGCCGGCGTTTCCTGGATCGCGCGACCCTAAGCTTTACGCCCGAACATGCAGAGGCCGTGCTGCGCTATGAAAAGGCGATGCGCGAACGTAACAGGTTGCTCAAGGATATGGTGCGTGATCCGCACTGGTATACCGCACTTGAATCGCAGATGGCCGAGGCGGGGGCCATTATTCAGACCAATCGCGCCGCCGCGGTCGCTGCGCTGACACAAGCGCAGGCGCAGGCCGAAACGGTCTTTCCGACCGCCGACCTGTTGATCTCGCAGTCAGACGGCACCGGTCTGACTGAGGATGCACTACGCGCGGGGTTTGCCGACGGACGCGGGCGGGACATGGCGGCAGGTCGCACCCTGACGGGTCCGCATCGCAGCGACCTTGACGCCGTTTTCAGCGACAAGGGCGTACCTGCACGGGATTGTTCAACAGGAGAGCAAAAAGCGCTTCTGATCAGCCTCATTCTCGCTAATGGGCGCGCATTGGCCGCGCAAATCGGTCAGCCACCGATCCTGCTGCTTGATGAGGTTGCCGCACATCTCGACGCAAATCGCCGTGCCGCGCTCTATGATGAAATCTGCGCGCTCAAGGCACAGGCCTGGATGACCGGCACCGGGCCAGAGCTGTTTGCAGAACTTGGGAAACGGGCGCAGTATGTTGCGGTGTCTGAACAGGACAATGCCTCCGCCACACATCAGCAGGATAATGCATGACCCCGCAACGTGTCACCCTAATCACCCTTGGCGTCGCCGATCTGGATCGTGCCACGAAATTCTATGGCGATCTGGGCTGGACCCCACAGGACAGCCCGCCAGAGGTGCGGTTTTACCAGATCAACGGCATGGTGCTGGGCCTTTTTGGGCTCAAGGATCTGGCAAAGGATCAGGGCCGCCCGGATGCAGAACTGGGCGTCGGTGCCAGCACACTCGCACAGAATTTCGAAACAGAGGCCGAGGTTGACGCTGCATTTGCTGCTGCGCTTGATGCCGGTGCCACGGCGCTGAAGGCCCCGGAAAAGGTGTTCTGGGGTGGCTACTCAGGTTATTACGCTGACCCGGACGGGCATGTCTGGGAGGTTGCGCACAATCCTTTCTGGCCATTAAGTGCCGACGGCAGTTTGAGGTTGCCAACACCATGAAGACTGAAAAGATCGACGAAACCCGGCTGACCCCCACGGATGAAGCGAAAATCAACCGCCTGCTTGAGCGCGCGTTCCAAGAGGATTTTGGCGGTCGCTCATATCACCAGCAGCGGCACAACTATCGTCTGATTGCGCGCGAGGGGGACATCATCACCGGACATATGGCGCTGTGTTATCGCAGCATTCGCATGGGTGATGCGCTGGTCAAGATCATGGGCCTCGGCGACGTTGCGACCGATCCTGACTATCAGGGGCAGGGCATTGCAAGCGCGCTGATGACCGAGGCGATCGCCGAAGCACGGGCCAGCGCCGCAGACTTCTTTCTGCTGTTTGGGGTGCGCCCGATCTATGCCGGACGCGGATTTCGCGCCGCACCCAATGCCATCAAACATGTTGCGATGTATCACGCCCACACCGACGATGTGCGGGTGCAGGATGATCCCTATTTGATGGTGATGGAACTGAAAGGCATCACTTGGGATGATACCGCCGTTGTGGACCTTCTGGGGTTTTCATTCTAGGCCCGGCGGATGACAATTTCTGTTGCTGACATGATGCTTTATGCCGGGGCCCTGCTGGTCCTGTTCCTGACGCCGGGCCCGGTCTGGGTGGCGTTGGTGGCCCGCACACTGTCTGGTGGATTTCATGCGGCCTGGCCGCTGGCGCTGGGCGTTGTCGTGGGGGATGTGCTCTGGCCGTTTCTGGCAATTCTTGGCGTCACCTGGATCGTCAGCGTTTATGCGGACTTTCTGTTGGTGCTCAAATGGGTCGCGGCGCTGACCTTTCTGGTGATGGGGGTGCTGATCATCCGCAACGCGGACAAGACCATCGCCTCAGACAGCCGTCTGACCCGTCCCGGGATGTGGGCCGGCTTCCTTGCGGGTTTGGCTGTGATCCTGGGCAACCCCAAGGCGGTCCTGTTCTACTTGGGCATGTTGCCGGGATTCTTTGACCTCACCAGACTGACCTGGACCGACATCGCGGTGATCTGTTTTTTGTCGTTCGTCGTCCCGCTTCTGGGCAACCTGATCCTTGCGGGCTTTATCGGTCAGGCGCGGCGACTCTTGACGTCGCCCGCGGCCTTGAAACGAATGAACGTCACGGCGGGATGGTTGCTGATTGGTGTGGGGTTGATCATCCCTTGGACGTGACGACCGTTTCCCACCCATGCGTTCGATCTGCGCTCAGTGCCACAGATCTGAGAAGAAGTCCCAGAGCGGGCTGCGGCGCCGGTGCCGCCGTGTTCCCGTGATGTACAGGTAAACTTCTCGCGCAATGCTATAGCCGCCCAATATCAGCGCCACGACGATCACGATCGGCAGGGCGCGCCAGAAATCGAAGAGCAACCAAAGCGCCATGCCCCCGATCAATGCGATTAGGGCAATGTCAACGATGATTGGCGCGTCTTCGTGGTCGCGTAAAGGATCGGGATATGCCGCCGGTTGCGACTGGGACGTCTCAGCCGGACGCGCCACCGGCTTCTCGATCCGCTTCAGTCGATTCCGGAAGGCTTCTTTGCTCATCTCGCACCTCGATTCACGATACCATCCGACCATTCAAAACCGCCGAAACTATGGCGGGGATCAGGTGACCGCATGGCGGATCAATCCGCTGTCCGGACCCGATCCGTTAAGACCCGGCCAAGCTACAAAATATAGCGCTATAAGCGTGACAATCCCCCTGAAAAACCATATATTTTGCGGGTAAAAGAACAGGAATATCCGCATGGCTGACGAGCAGCAAAGCAATCCCGAATACGGCGCTGATTCTATCAAAGTTTTGAAGGGGTTAGAGGCGGTTCGCAAGCGGCCCGGCATGTATATCGGTGACACCGATGACGGCTCTGGCCTGCACCATATGGTCTATGAGGTCGTTGATAACGGAATTGACGAGGCTCTGGCCGGTCACGCAGACCATGTTTCGGTGAAAATCCATGCCGATGGCTCTGTTTCCGTTGGTGACAACGGGCGCGGGATTCCCGTCGATATGCACAAGGAAGAAGGCGTTTCCGCGGCCGAGGTCATCATGACACAGCTGCATGCGGGCGGAAAATTCGACAGCAATTCCTACAAGGTGTCGGGCGGTTTGCACGGTGTTGGCGTGTCGGTTGTCAACGCGCTGTCTGACTATCTGGAACTGCGTATCTGGCGCAATGACAAGGAACACTACGCCCGGTTTGAGGGCGGGTTCACCACAGAAAGTCTGCGCGTCGAAGGTCCGGCAAATGGCCGCAAGGGCACCGAGGTGCGTTTCCTTGCCAGCACCGAAACCTTCAGCAACCGAGATTTTGACTTCAACACGCTCGAAAAGCGCCTGCGCGAATTGGCCTTCCTGAATTCCGGCGTGCGGATCATCCTCGAAGATGAACGCCCCGCAGAGCCGCTGAGGACAGAGCTGTTCTATGAGGGTGGCGTCAAGGAATTCGTCAAATACCTCGACCGGTCGAAAACCGCCGTGATGCCCGAACCGATCTACGTAAAGGGCGAAAAGGACGACATCGGGGTCGAGGTCGCGATGTGGTGGAACGACAGCTATAACGAAATGGTCCTGCCGTTTACCAACAATATCCCGCAGCGCGACGGCGGCACACATATGGCGGGTTTCCGGGGGGCGTTGACCCGGACGATCAATGCCTATGCGCAATCATCCGGTATCGCCAAAAAGGAAAAGGTGTCCTTTACCGGGGATGACGCGCGAGAAGGCCTGACCTGCGTGTTGTCGGTCAAGGTGCCCGATCCGAAATTCTCGTCCCAGACCAAGGACAAGCTTGTCAGCTCTGAGGTGCGGCCAGCGGTTGAATCACTGGTTGGCGAAAAGCTGTCAGAGTGGTTTGAGGAAAACCCGAACGAAGCCAAGCAAATCGTCGGCAAGATCGTCGAGGCCGCATTGGCCCGCGAGGCGGCGCGCAAGGCGCGCGAACTGACCCGTCGCAAGACCGCAATGGATGTGAACTTTCTGGCTGGCAAGCTCAAGGATTGCTCCGAAAAAGACCCATCCAAGACCGAAGTCTTTCTGGTCGAGGGGGATTCCGCGGGCGGCTCTGCCCAAACCGGGCGCGACCGGGGCACGCAGGCCATTCTGCCGCTGAAGGGTAAGATTCTGAACGTCGAACGGGCGCGATTTGACCGGATGCTGGGCAGTCAGGAAATCGGCAATCTGGTCATGGCGCTGGGCACCGGCATCGGGCGCGATGAATTCGACATCAGCAAACTGCGGTATCACAAGGTCATCATCATGACCGATGCCGACGTTGACGGCGCGCACATTCGCACGCTGCTGCTCACGTTCTTCTTCCGCCAGATGCCAGAGCTGATCGAAGGCGGGTATCTCTATATCGCGCAGCCGCCGCTTTACAAAGTCGCGCGGGGCCGGTCCGAGGTCTACCTCAAGGATCAGGCTGCAATGGATGAATACCTGATCGAACAGGGCATCGAAGGTGCAATGCTACGGCAGGGCAATGGTGAGGAAATCACCGGTGCCGATCTGCGCCGCATCGTGGACGAAGCCCGTCAGCTGAACCGCGTGCTTGAGGCATTCCCGACCCATTATCCGCGCCATATCCTTGAACAGGCCGCCATCGCGGGCGCCTTTGTGCAGGGCGCTGTTGACAGCGATTTGCAGGGCGTTGCCGACAAGGTTGCCAAGCGTTTGGACCTGATCGCGCTGGAATGGGAACGCGGTTGGCAGGGCCGGATCACACAGGATCACGGTGTCCGTCTTGCGCGCATTCTGCGTGGCGTCGAAGAGGTCCGCACGCTGGACGGTCCGATGCTGCGTTCGGGCGAGGCGCGGCGCACCGGCAGCTTTACCCAGTCACTGCAGGACGTTTACAACACGCCCGCAACGCTGGTCCGCAAAGAGCGGAGCCAGACAATTCACGGCCCACTTGATCTGCTGAAGGCGATCCTTGAAGAGGGTGAAAAGGGGCTAAGTCTGCAGCGTTACAAGGGATTGGGAGAGATGAACCCCGATCAGCTATGGGAAACAACGCTGGACCCCGATGCCCGGACCCTGTTGCAGGTGAAAGTCGACGACGTGGCAGAGGCCGACGACATCTTTACCAAGCTGATGGGTGATGTTGTGGAACCCCGGCGCGAGTTCATTCAGAACAACGCACTGTCTGTTGAAAATCTGGATTTCTAAGATGCCTGAACTTAAGACAGCGACCGACAATCTTGGCGTCATCACCTTCCTGATGATGAAAAGCCCGGTGTTTCGCCCCATGACGCTTGAGGCGATCCGCAACATCACGGTGCCCGCAATCCATCATAAGCTGGCGGTCACCGCCAGCATGCCTGCCGAACGCGAAGGTGCACAGCCGCAGCCGCTCGCTTTTGCGCTGTTTGCAAAGGTGAATGACACCTGGGACGAAATGTTGCGCGATCCCGGTTTTGAACTGGCCGACATGCCCAGCGAAGCCTGGGCAAGCGGGGGCAACAAATGGCTGGTAGAACTTTTGTCACTGCAGAAGGCCAGCGGCGCATTTGTGGAACAGGCAGCCCGCGCGGTGTTCCCGAACGGGGGAACTTTGCACGTGCGCGTTCGAAACGCGACCGGTGTTACCGAAATAGGCAAACGCCGCTTCTAAAGGCATCCCGGCTTGTGTTAGCGATGGGGCAAGGGGGAATCCATGTCTCAAAAACTACTTGCGCATTTGACTGCAGAACTCGCCGCAATCGACGCTGACGGCATGACCAAGCGGGAACGGTTGATCAACACACCGCAAGGCGGTCAGATCGGCGTTGGCGACCGCGAGGTCATCAACCTTTGTGCCAATAACTATCTGGGTCTGGCAGATCACCCGGCGCTGATCGCGGCGGCCAAAGACGCCATGGACAGCCACGGGTTCGGGATGGCATCCGTAAGGTTTATCTGTGGCACACAGGATTTGCACCGCGCGCTGGAACACAGGCTCGCGCAGTTTCTCGGCAAAGACGACAGTATTCTCTTTGCAGCCTGCTTTGACGCCAATGGCGGCTTGTTTGAGCCGCTGCTGGGCCCTGAGGATGCAATCATTTCCGACGCGCTCAATCACGCTTCGATCATCGACGGTATCCGGCTGTGCAAGGCAAAGCGGTATCGGTACGCCAATTCAGACATGGATGATCTGGAAACAAAGCTGAAAGAGGCCCGCGCCGCAGGTGCCCGCCACATCATGATTGCCACAGATGGCGTATTCAGTATGGATGGGTACCTTGCCAACCTGACGGCGGTGACCGCCTTGGCCCGGCAATATGACGCGATGGTCATGGTCGATGATTGCCACGCGACCGGCTTCATGGGGCCAAAGGGGGCCGGCACACCGGCGCATTTTGGTGTTGATGTGGACATTCTGACCGGCACGCTGGGAAAAGCGATGGGCGGTGCGATTGGCGGCTATATCGCCGGGCCGCAACCGGTGATTGATCTGCTGCGGCAACGTGCGCGGCCGTATCTGTTCTCAAACTCCTTGCCGCCTGCCATTGTTGCTGCAGGTATCAAGGCCATTGATCTGGTTGAAAATGGCGATGATCTTCGCGCGCAACTCTTTGAAAATGCGAACTATTGGCGGGCCGGTTTGACCGATCTTGGTTTTGAACTGCTGCCCGGTGAACATCCGATCATTCCCGTGATGCTGGGCGAGGCACAATTGGCACAGGACATGGCTGCCCGGCTGTTTGACGAAGGTGTCTATGTCTCTGGTTTCTTCTTTCCGGTTGTGCCGCGCGGGCAGGCCCGCATTCGGACGCAAATGAATGCCGCCTTGACCCGCGCACAACTTGACCGCGCACTCACCGCGTTTGAAGTCGCGGGCAAAGCCACGGGTGTCCTATGACCAATGAAATGAAAGCGCTTGAAAAGACCCACCCGCGCGAAGGGCTGTGGCGTGTGACTGCCCCCGTGCCCGAAATCAGGCCCGATGAGGTGCTGATCAAGATCAATAAGACCGGCATCTGCGGCACCGATATTCACATCTGGAACTGGGATGACTGGGCGGCGCATACGGTGCCGGTCCCGATGATTACCGGGCATGAATTTGCCGGCGAAATTGTTGAGCTGGGGCGCAATGTGCAAGACCTCGATATCGGTCAGCGCTGCAGCGGCGAAGGCCACCTGATCGGCAAAACCTCCCGGCAGTCGCGCGCCGGCAAGTTTCACCTTGATCCCGGCACCCGCGGCATCGGCGTGAATGAACAGGGCGCCTTTGCGGAATATCTCGCATTGCCGGCCTTCAACGTGGTCCCGCTGCCTGACACGATCAGCGACGATATCGGCGCAATTCTCGACCCGCTTGGAAATGCCGTTCATACCGCGCTGAGCTTTGATTTGCTGGGCGAAGACGTCTTGATCACCGGTGCCGGTCCGATTGGGATCATGGCAGCGGCTGTGGCCCGCCATGCTGGCGCGCGCCATGTGGTGATTACGGACGTGAACCCCGACCGTCTGGCGCTCGCGGCAGAGGTCGCGGATGTGCGGCCTGTCAACGTCGCCGATGAATCGCTTAAGGACGTTCAGGCCGAACTCAAGCTCAAGCAGGGTTTTGATGTCGGGCTGGAAATGTCGGGAAACCAGCAGGCCCTTGATCAGATGGTGGAGAATCTCGTGATGGGCGGGCGCATCGCGCTGCTGGGGATTCCGCCGGGGAAAAGCCCTGTGGATTGGTCCCGCATCGTCTTCAAGGCAATTACCATCAAGGGCGTCTATGGTCGCGAGATTTTCGAAACGTGGTATAAGATGATTGCGATGCTGGAAAATGGCCTGGATGTGTCCCGGGTCATCACGCATCGGTATCATGTTGATGAGTTTGAAGCGGGGTTTGCGGCGATGAAATCAGGAAAAAGCGGAAAGGTCGTCCTGGACTGGACCGGCGGCTAATGGCGCTGCCCACCATCCTTGACGCAATTGGCAACACGCCGGCGGTCTGGCTGGACCGCATCGTGCAAGAGGCCGGGGTCGAAGGGCGCATTCTGGCCAAGCTGGACTATCTCAACCCCGGGTTTTCCAAAAAGGATCGCGCCGCGCTTGGGATAATCCAGAACGCCCGCGCCAGTGGCGCTTTGCAACCCGGGCAAGCGGTGGTTGAGCTGACAAGCGGCAACATGGGCACCGGGCTTGCCATCGTCTGCGGGCGATTGGGCCACCCCTTTGTCGCGGTGATGAGTGCCGGAAACACGGTCGAGCGGGCGCGCATGATGCGGGCGCTAGGGGCCGAGGTGATCCTAGTGGCGCAAGCAGGGTCGAGCGTTCAGGGGCATGTCAGCGGGGCCGATCTTGCCTTGGTTGAGGTCGCAGCACAGCAAGTGACCCTTGAACGTGATGCCTTTCGCGCGGATCAATTCCACCACCCGGGCAACCCGACCGCGCATCAGGTTGGCACCGCTGCAGAACTTTGGGCGGACAGTGATCAAACCCTTGATGTCTTTGTCGATTTTGCCGGTTCCGGTGGCACATTTGCAGGCACCATGACGGGTTTGCGTGCCTTCAACCCGGACATCTGCGGCTATATCGTTGAACCCGAAGGGGCCGCCGCGTTGTGCGGTTGCGCGGTGACAAAACCAAACCATCCAATTCAGGGCGGCGGATACGCGATGCGTGACCTGACCTTCCTGCGCGATCTCGACCCTTGTGGCTATGTCAGCGTCGACGGCGATGACGCGCGCGAATTGACCCGCGCCCTGGCGCTGTTCGAAGGCATTTTTGCGGGCATTTCGACCGGCGCAAACCTTGCCGCGGCGCTGGCGCTGCTGTCAGGCAAGGAAAAGGGCAAGACAATCGGGCTGATCGTCTGCGACAGCGGATTGAAATACCTGTCGACTGACCTTTGGCCCTAGGTCTTGATGCTCCGCTTGCGGATCATCTCGACACCGCTCTCACCCAGGGGGACAACCGCAAACGGACCGCCATGGCACATGTCCTCGGGGTTCTGGTTGTCTTGTGGTGGCGCGTTGGCAAGGATGACATCGGCGAAATCCTCGGCATTGTCCTTGGGGCGAAACCCCAATGCCGCTGCCCCGGAATTGTCAACACCCGCGCGGTCATTGTTTGACACACCATAAACAATCGTGAACCCCGTGGTTGGGGCGGACACAGATTTCTCGACCAGCTGCACCGTGTCATCATCCGACAGCCACGTGCCCAGCGCACGGCTGTTCCCGGGCTTTTCGGTTGCCGACAGGATACGCATCGCAACGGTTTCAAGGCCACGCTTGTCCCAATAGAGGCTGGCAAGATCTTCGGTGAAACATTTCGCCAGCCCATAAAACGTGTCTGGACGATGGCGCACGTCAACGCCGATGTTCTGGTGCTTGGGATACATGCCCACAGCATGAATCGAACTGGCATAGACAATGCGCCGCACGTTATGCCGGTGGGCGCTTTCCCAGACATTGTAGGCGCTTAACGTGTTTGAATATAAGATCTTTTCCCAAGGCGCCTCGTCCGCGATCGACCCGAAGTGGACGACCATCTCGGCCCCTTCGATCAGGGCTAGCATATCGTCAAACTGGCCGATGTCTGCCTTTTGGTAGGTCTCGTTTTCGGCCAGATCATCCAGCCGGTCCACGATGTCGGATGACACCAGTGTCTTGCACATCGCGGCAAGCGGTTTGCGGCACATCCCGCCCAGACGCCCGGCGGCACCGGTCAAAACGATCTTTCCAATCATCAGTGTTCCCTCTTGAGCTTCTTGCGCGCCTGCGCATGTGCGTCATCCAGCGATCGGGCAAACAGATCAATGTCCGTCCCGCAGGCCACAAAGGTGAACCCCTTGTTCAGCAATGCAGCGGCTTCTTCCGGATCAAGCACAATCGTGCCAATCGGCACGTCCTTGGCGATCAGCTTGCGCGCCGCTGTCCAGATGGCATCCCAGACATCAGGGTGGTTGGTTTGCCCCAACAGTCCCATATCCGCCGAAATGTCAGCAGGCCCGAAAAACACCCCGTCAACACCATCAACGGCGGCAAGGTCTTCGACACTATCAAGGGCGGCAAGCGTTTCGATCTGGATGATGACCGCGGTTTGCGTGTCGATCGCGGTCAGATAATCGCTGTAACGTCCAAACAGGCTGCCGCGCATTGTTCCCATCAGCCCCCGGACGCCATGCGGCGGATAGCGCACGGCGGCCACGGCGGATTCGGCCTCTGAAACGGTGTTGATCATGGGAAACATCAGGCCCGGCGCACCCATGTCCATCAGCTTCTTGACCTGCGCCGCGTCGTGCCATGCGGGGCGCACAATCGCATTTGTATGTCCTGCGACAGCCTGAAGCTGGCCCAGCGTTGTCATGTTCTCGGCCGGCGCATGTTCCTGATCGACCACGACCCAGTCAAATCCGGTACTTGCCACGATCTCTGCCGCCAGCGGATTCGCCAGTGTGGTCCAGTATCCCAATTGCTTGCGGCCCGCACGAATGGCGGCAAGAAATTCGTTCTTGGGCGTTTTCATATGACAGCCTTTTCCGCGAATTTGACGCCCTGTTCGATCCGGTCAACATGGAAGGGTCGCAGGTCTAGCGTCTGATAGTCACCGGTCGCGATGAACTCGGCAAGGCCCCGTCCGACGGCTGGGGATTGCTGAAAACCGTGGCCGGAAAACCCGTTCGCAAAGATGAAATTGCGCACCTCGGGGTCGGGGCCAAGAATGGCGTTCTGATCAAACTTGTTATAGGCATAATGCCCGACCCAGGAATTGATCAGTTTAATCCGCTCAAACTGTGGCACGCGATGGGCCAGGACCGGCCAGACCTTGTTTTCCCACAGGCTGTGATCTTCGACAAAGTCGTCAAAGGCGACGTCAGGGTCCTCATCCGGCGGACAGCCCGCGAGGTAATAGGACCCTTCCGTCCGCATATGCACACCTGTTGGGTCAATCGTCAGCGGCAGGTCGCGGTCCAGCGGCTGTTCTGCCTGAAAGATGTAGGTGTAGCGTTTGCGCGGCGCGACCGGGATTGTGATCCCCGCCATTTCGCTTGTTACATTCGCGCACGGGCCACTGGCGTTGACGATAGTCCCGCATCCGATGGTTTCTCCGGTTGCGAGGGTGACACCGGTGATTTCGTCGCCCTGCCGATCCAACGCTACGACCGTGTTGTGAATGTATTCCGCGCCCCGTTCTCTGGCGATGCGTTTCCACCAGTCAAACAGAGTATTGCCGTCAAAATATCCTTCGTCGACCAGATTGTGATTTCCCGCCAGAATGTCGTCCAGATGGTAGAACGGATAAGCCTCTGCGATCTCCTCAACGCTCATGTGCCTGGTGCCTGCGCCATTGGCGGCCTGTATCGCCTGCCCGTCCCGCAGGGTCGCGGCAAAGGCCGGGGTGTCAGCCAGATACATATAGCCATAGCTTTGCAGCACCGGATCAGGGATCCGTTCCTCTCCGCCCATGTAACGGCGGAAATTCTTGACGAAATCCGCGGCGAACTGGCTCATCTGGATATTCAGCGGATTGCTGAACTGCTGCCGCATGCAGCTATTGGTGTGCGAGGTGGACGCAAATTCATATGTGGGATCCCTTTCCACGACAAGGATTTTGCCGTTGAAATCCGCATGGTCGGTCAAGAACCACGCCACGGATGATCCCAGCATTGCCCCGCCGACAATGACCACATCATAATGGTGTCGCACCGGCGACTGCATCAGGCGTCCTTCAGGGTCACGCCGGCGTCGCGCATGCCGGTGGTTGCGGCCTCCAGTGACCCGCCCAGATCAATCGCGCGCGTCAGGTCGGTCCGCACCGTGACGTCAAATCCAAGTTTGGCCGCGTCCACGGCGGAATAATTCACGCAGAAATCCAGCGCGAGGCCAACCATCGTCAGCGTTTTGATCCCGCGGGTGCGCAAATATCCTTCCAGCCCGGTTGGGGTTTCATGGTCATTTTCAAAGAACGCGGAATAGCTGTCGATTGCCGGATTGTATCCCTTGCGGATGATCAGGTTTGCATCAGTGCGCAAATGGCCGTGAAAGTCGGACCCCGGCGTGCCCTGAATGCAATGGTCCGGCCACAGGACCTGCGGCCCATAGGGCATATCCACAATCGACATCACCTCTGCGCCCGGGTGGGACGATGCAAAGGACGAATGCCCGTGCGGATGCCAGTCCTGCGTCAGCACCACTGCGTCAAAGTCCTGCATCAAGGCATTGATACCCGGTACGATCGCGTCGCCATCTGCAACGGCCAGCGCACCGCGGGGGCAAAAATCGTTCTGCACATCAATCACGATCAAGGCGTGGTCATTGGCTTGCATCGGTGTTTCCTCTTGCTGATTTGACATGCGTAAGAGCGGGAATCGAGCGCGTCAACTTCTGTGACTTGGCAGCGCGACAAGAATCGTTTATCCGCGGCAACCTTTCCCGATGCAAAGGTGCCGCTATGCCGACCCATACCCTTGGAATTGACTTTGGTACGTCCAATACGGCTGCCGGGTTGCTGGCCGGTGATCGCCCGTTTCTGATACCGGTTGAAGATGGCGAAACGACACTGCCCACCTCGGTCTTCTTTGATGCAGACCGTCAGGTGACATTGTTTGGCCATGCCGCGAACCGCGCCTTGATCGACGGGCGCGAAGGGCGCTTCATGCGGGCGCTGAAATCGGTGCTGGGCACAACGTTGATGCAGGAACGCCGGATTATTGCGCATGAAAAACTGACCTTGATCGAGGTTGTTGCGCGGTTCCTGTCGATGATCCGTGACCGGGCCGAGGCGACAACCGGTCTGACGTTCGAAACCGCCTTGTCCGGTCGCCCGGTGCGGTTTCATTCAACCGATGACGCGCGGAACGCCAAGGCGGAACTGGACCTGCGGGAGGCCTATATGACAGCCGGGTTCAAGGATGTATCCTTTATGTATGAACCCGAAGCCGCCGCGCTGACCGCTGGCGCGCTTGATGCGGGCAGCTATGGGCTGATCGTGGACATCGGCGGCGGGACCTCTGACTTTTCGGTATTTGAACAATCGGACGGAATGACACGCATCATTGCCAGCCACGGGGTGCGGATTGGTGGCACCGATTTTGACCGCACGCTCAGCCTTGGTCACGTCATGCCCCTGCTGGGCCGGGGTGCAGAGATTAAGAACGAACTTGGCAGTGGGACACATACCGCGCCCAACGGTCTGTTCAATGACCTTGCAACCTGGGAAAAGATCGCCTTTCTCTATACCCCTGACACCCTGCGGCTGGCGCAGCGCTATGCGAAACTCGGGGTTGATGGCGCGCGGTTCAGCCGTCTTGTCGCGGTGATCGAAGAAGAAACCGGCCATGACATCGCCTTTGCGGTTGAGCGGGCCAAGATCGCGGCCAATGCCGCACCGCGCACCGATATAAATCTCGCCATTGTGGAAAAGGGGCTGACTGCACCGCTGACTGGGCAGGACATGGCCGCCGCGCTGGCCCATTTTACGCAATCCATTCAGGACGCAGCGGCTCAAACCCTGGCAGATGCAGATGTCTCACCCAACCGGGTCAGCCGCATTGTCTTTGTCGGGGGCTCCAGCCTCATGTCGGTTGTGACCGCGGCCCTGTCCGCGCTTTTGCCGCAGGCGCAGCACGAACAGACAGCGGCTTTCACCGCCGTCGCCGACGGGCTGGCCATTGCTGCGTCACGTGGCTAGTCGTCAGCGCCTTGCATGGCAGGATTGAGGTTGTGCAACTTGCCCCCACCGGAAACCGGGCGTATCTCACTCGCATGTACACGATTGCAGCACTCTATCATTTCACGCGCTTTGACGACCCCGCAGCCTTGCAGGGGCCGTTACTGGCGCTTTGCAAATCCAACGGGATCGGCGGCACACTCTTGCTGGCCAGCGAAGGGATCAACGGCACCATCGCCGGGTCGCGCAGTGGCATCGACGCGGTGCTCTCCCATATCCGGGCTCTGCCAGGCTGTGCCGATCTGGAACACAAGGAAAGCTTTGCGCAAACCCAGCCCTTCAATCGCATGAAGGTGCGCCTGAAAAAGGAAATCGTCACGATGGGTCAGCCGCAGGTCAAACCTGCGGAAGGCACCGGGCATTACGTCGCGCCCGCTGACTGGAATGCCCTGATCTCGGCACCGGACGTGGCGGTGATTGATACCCGCAACGATTACGAAGTCGCCATTGGTACATTTGATGGTGCGATTGATCCGCAAACCAAAAGTTTTGGCGAATTTCCCGCGTGGTGGGAAGAAAACAAGGACCGGTTTCACAACAAGCGGATTGCGATGTTCTGCACCGGCGGGATTCGCTGCGAAAAGTCGACAAACTACCTGATCGGGCAGGGGGTTGACGAGGTCTATCACCTCAAGGGTGGTATCCTGAAGTATCTCGAAGATGTGCCGCAGGAAGACAGCACATGGGACGGTGAATGCTTCGTGTTCGACGCCCGTGTCAGTGTTGGCCACGGTCTGAAGGAAGGTCCGCACATCCTGTGCCATGCCTGCCGCCGTCCGATAGAACCTGCCGACAAGGCCCGCCCCGAATACGAAGAGGGCGTGTCGTGTCATCAATGTGTGCACGAGACTGACGAAGACGCCAAGAACCGGTTCCGCGAACGGCAAAAGCAGATGCGCCTGTCAGCCGCGCGCGGTGAAAAGCACATGGGCAGCCTCTAGGATGCACAGCATTCCAACCAAGCCGATGTTGGCACTTGCCATCGGAATCGCGGCAGGGGTTGGAGGATATAACGTCGGGATGCCGTTGCCGTGGATGCTTGGGCCGATGATCGGCGTGACCCTGGCCGCCTTGCTGCGCCTGCCGATTGCCGGCCCTGACCGATTGCGCCCGATTGTGATCCCTGCGATCGGGGTGATGCTGGGCAGCGCGATCGACCACGATACATTCGCGCAATTGGCCGAATGGTCCACGACGATGCTGCTCTTGCCGGTTGCGCTGTTTGCGGCCGGTGGCGTGTCTTACCTCGTCTACCGCCGTCTGGGCGGCTATGACCCGGTGACGGCGTTCTACAGCGCCATGCCCGGCGGGTTGAATGAAATGTTGCTGATGGGTGCCGCACAGGGCGGCAATGAACGCCGCATTGCAATGGCCCATGCGGCGCGGGTGCTGTTGGTCATTCTTTTTGTCGCGCTGTATTTTGGGTTGGCAATGGGGGTGCGCAGCAATGGCAACGGGACCGTCTGGATTGCCCTGACCGATATCACGCTGACCGACTATCTGATCCTTGGCGCCTGCGCGGTCATCGGGTTGCCGCTTGGGAAGGTGTTGCGCCTGCCTGCTGCGCCAATCTTCGGGCCAATGGTGCTGTCAGGGGCTGCGCATGTGCTGGGCTGGGTCACGGTTGCGCCGCCTACGGTGATCGTGATCGCCGCGCAGATCGTTATGGGTACTGTGATCGGGTCACGCTTTATCGGTGCGAAACTACGCGAGATGGGCCGTGACCTTGGCCTTGCGGTTGTGGCGACCTTGCTCATGCTGGTTGTGGCGGCAACGGCGGCATGGGTGGCGACCCTGCTGGTGATGATGTCGCAGGCTCAGGCGTTTCTGGCCTATGCCCCGGGTGGGCTGACCGAAATGTCGCTGCTGACATTGGCAATCAATCAGGATGTCGCCTTTGTTTCGGTGACACATATCGTGCGTATTACGCTGGTCATTGCGATTGCTCCGGCCGTGTTTCGTCTGATACATCGCCCCGCCAACACCTAATACTTGTGCGAACCGGTCGACCACCCTAGCGTGACTGAGACATGTAACGGAGGTGCCATGCTCGAGCGGATTCAAGCGCTGTTTTCAGCAAAACCAGTCGAAACCCAACTGCCGCCGGAGGATGCAAAGCATGCGCTGGGCGCATTGCTGGTGCGGGCAGCCAAGGCTGACAATGCCTATCTCTACGAAGAGGTCGAAGTGATCGACCAGATCCTTGCCGATCTGCACGGGCTGAACCCGGTTGAAGCGGCCAAGATGCGCGCCGCCTGCGAACTGTTGGAAGACGAGATCCCGCGCACCGCCGATCTGGCGCATATTCTGGTTGAGGCGATCGACCTCAGCGAACGCGAAGCGGCAATTGCGGTGCTGTGGAAGGTCGTGTTTGCCGACGGATACGAAGCCGACGCAGAGGATACGCTGCTCGACAAAACCGCCGAAGCGCTGGGCGTCAGCCTTGCCGTGAACAAACGGCTGCGGGATGAGGCGCTCAAAACGGCCCGCGAGGGCTGAATGTCCCATCAGGACTTCCTGCGCAGCCTTTCGCCCGAACAGCGTGCCGGGCTGACGGCGAAATCCAATGCGGCGGGCCTGCGCCATCTTGCCGGTCATCTGGGTGTGATCATCCTGCTGGCCGGGCTTGTCGCGTTTGCTGTGCCGGGCTGGCAAATCCTGATGCTGCCGCTCGGTATCGCATTGGTGTTCCTGTTCACACTGCTGCACGAAGCCAGCCACCAGACCGTCTTTGCGACGAAGTGGCCAAACGCGGTCTGCGCAATCTTCGCCGGGTTCATCCTGTTCCTGCCGCCCCGGTGGTTTCGTTACTTTCACCTTGCGCATCACAGGTTCACCCATGATCCCGCACGGGACCCAGAACTCGCCACGCCAAAACCACGGACATGGCCGCAATACCTGCACCACCTCTCGGGGCTACCGACCTGGACGGCGCATGCGCGGGCGATGTTGACCAACGCGCTTGGGCGCAATCGGGCCGCCTATGTACCAGATGCGCAGCGGGCCCGCGTCGCGCGGGAATCCCAAATCATGCTAGGTGCCTATGGGTTGATCCTGCTGACCAGTCTTGCGCTGGGCAGCACGCTCCTGATCTGGATCTGGCTGGTGCCGCTCTTGCTGGGGCAGCCGTTCCTGCGCCTGTATCTGCTGGCCGAACATGCGCTCTGCCCCCATGTCGCGGATATGTTCCAGAATACCCGCACGACATTCACCACCCGGCTGGTGCGGTTCTTTGCCTGGAACATGCCCTTTCACGCCGAACACCATGCCTTTCCCTCGGTGCCCTTTTGCCAACTGCCCCGATTGCACGACCTGTCGCGCGAATATCTCCGGGCGACCGCCAATGGCTATTGCGCATTTCATGTCAGCTATCAGGCGCAACTTTCCCGTCCTTCGCCTGCAGACCCGCCGCCCGCTGCCTAGCACCGGCACCGTGGCTGTTCCCAAGCTGCAGGCAGACGTTCGCAGGCGCCGCGCCAAACCCTGCGCCACGCTTGCAATGTCAATCCTGCCTTGATCTAACGTGCGACAGCCAAAGGGATTTCATCATGGTCGACATCGCCACCCGAGTCTGGAACCACAAGTGGAAGATCGACCCGATCGTCCGCAGCCTGATCGACACCGACTTTTACAAAGTCCTTATGTGCCAGTCGATCTATCGCAATAAACCGGACACTCAGGTCACATTTTCCCTGATCAATCGCAGCAAATCCATCCGACTTGCCGACCTGATCGACGAAGGCGAACTGCGTGAACAGCTTGACCATATTCGGTCGCTGTCCCTGACCCGCGGCGAAAGCACGTGGATGCGCGGCAACACGTTCTACGGCAAACGCAGCATGTTCACGCCCGCCTTCATGGATTGGTTCGAAAACCTGCGCCTGCCGCCCTATCACCTTGAAAAGCGTGACGGCCAGTACGAGCTGACATTCGAAGGGGCCTGGCCCGAGGTGATGCTGTGGGAAATTCCCGCCCTGGCTGTGCTGATGGAACTGCGTGGCCGCGCCGTGCTTGGTACCATGGGTCGGTTCGAATTGCAGGTGCTTTATGCCCGCGCCATGACCAAACTTTGGGAAAAAGTTGAACAACTCCAAACCATTCCAGACCTGCGCATTGCTGACTTTGGCACCCGGCGGCGGCACAGCTTTCTGTGGCAGGATTGGTGCGTGCAGGCGATGTCAGAGGGGCTGGGGCGGGCCTTTACCGGCACCTCAAACTGCCTGATCGCCAAGAACCGCGATCTTGAGGCGATCGGCACCAATGCCCACGAATTGCCGATGGTCTACGCGGCCCTGGCGCAAGACGATGCCGCCCTTGCGCAGGCCCCCTATGACGTTCTGTCCGACTGGCAGGCCGAACATGATGGCAACCTGCGCATCATTCTGCCGGATACATATGGCACACCGGGATTTTTGGAAAATGCGCCGGACTGGCTGGCTGGGTGGACCGGTATGCGGATCGACAGCGGCGATCCGGCGACCGGCGCGGAAAATGCGATCAGCTGGTGGAAATCACGAGGCGAAGATCCGATGGACAAGCTGGTGATCTTTTCGGACGGGCTGGACGTCGACAAGATAATTGAACTGCAACGCCAATTTGCCGGCCGGGTGCGCGTCTCATTCGGTTGGGGCACGATGCTGACCAACGACTTCAAGGGTCTTGTCGCCGATGATGCGCTGGCGCCATTTTCGCTGGTCTGCAAAGCGGTTGCAGCCAACGGCAGCCCCACCGTCAAGCTGAGTGACAATCCCAACAAGGCGATGGGCCCGGCGGCCGAGATTGACCGCTACAAGCGCGTGTTTGGAGTGGGAGAACAGGACAAGGTTGCCGTGGTGGTTTGAAACCGCCTTTGGGCCCGCCAGCAGCCCGCATTTCACGCCGCTGACGGATCATTTTGCCTGTTACGGGATCATTGGTGCCGGGCGGCTGGACCCTCACGCTCAGCGAATTGGGCCTATCCGCCCGCGTATTCGCCGCGTGCAGGGTAATTTGCGGCCATGGCCCCATCAACGGCGGCCAGCAGTTCCTTGAAGTTGGGGCGCACAAACGGCATCGTCTGCACGGACATGTAATAGAGTGCGCGATTGGGCTGCACCAGAAAGACACCCGGCTCCGAAAACAGGTCCGGCTCGACAATCCCAAGCGAGGATTTGCCGCGCGAGGTTGAGATGTAAAGCCCCCAGTCCTTTGCCGTGTCAATCGACATCCCATAACCAAGCCGCAGGTTCTTCATGCCAACCTTGTCGGCCATGGCCTGTCCGCGTTCTTCGACATCGGTTGATGCAGCAACAGTGCCGATGCCGCGGTCAGCAAAATCGGTAACAAGGTTCTCGAGATCTTTCAGGTAGTTGGCGCAGATCGGGCAATGCAGGCCGCGGTAAAAGCAAACCAGTGTGCCCCGCGCGTTTGTCTCTTGGGAAAGTGTAAAGGTGCCGCCTCCAATCAAAGGTAGCGACAGATCAGGTGTTTGTTTGCGGGGCATCAGCATGGGCAGTCTTTCTTGTTGGGTGTGAAATAAGGCGTGGCCTAACGCGCCATCGTTTCGGCCATGTTCGTTTCGATCTCGCCGCGATTGATCATCGCTTCGACCCGCAGGGCGGTTTCGCTCGCGGTGTCAAAGGTGGTTTCCAGCGCGGCCAATGTGGCATTCAGATCACCTTCGGCAATCGCTCTGGCAAACCGGGAATGGGTTTCGACCGCGTCACCGGGACCGGCATTTGTCTGCTTGGCGTAAAGATATCCGATCCGCCGCGAAATCGCGTGCAGCGGAAAGACGATCTGGCAGGCAATGTCATGCCGCGCGGCCTGTGCCACCTGTTCGTTCATCTCGCGGTCAAGGCGGATGAAATCAAATACATTGCCCGTAGCTTCGGTTTCTTCCATCCGTGCAGCAAGATCCTTGAACCGCCACTTCTGGACGTCGTCGGCAAATTTGACCGCCCGCTCTGTCAGGAAGGGTTCCAGACGGCGGCGCACGTCCATGGTTTTCAGCGCCTGCTGCGCGTCGATGGGTTCGATCAGGACACCGCGCCGTGGCAGTACAGACACCAGCATGTCACGTTGTAATTTCTGGATTGCTTCGCGGACCGGGGTGCGTCCGAACCCGCTGATCTGGCAGAGATCCTGCTCTGTCACCAGATGTCCCGCCTGAATTTGCAGGGTCACGATCTTTTCTTCCAAGTCTTTGTAGACAGCAACCGACCGGCTATCTGAGGCACTGTTGCTCATGCGGGGCTATTCCTTTGCTTCAAGATGCGCGCGATCAAAGGCAAGAAAATCAGCGCTACGGTAATCGCCGCAAGGCTGCCCGCCAGCGGCCGCGAGATAAATTCAATATAGTTCCCCTGTGCCTTTGCAAGTGACGTCAGAAAGGTCGTTTCCAGAATCGGCCCAAGCACCACGCCCAAAATCGCGGGGGCAAGCGGGATGCCGTTCTCTTCCATGTAGAACCCCAACAAACCCGCGCCCAACATCACCAGCACCGCGAACGTTGTGTTTTCCACCGCAAAAGCACCCACGATGCAGGCCAGAACGACCAGTGCCATCACCACGCTTGGCGGGGCCGACAGGATCTTGCGGAACAGCGCGATGGCCGCAAAACCAAAGGGGATCATGATGATATTGGCCAGCAGGAAGGCGATGAAAATCGCATAAAGCAGCGTGGGCTGCATGATGAAAACCGTCGGCCCGGGGTTCAGCCCCTTCATGTAAAGCACCCCGATAATGACCGCCGTCAGGCTGTCACCGGGAATGCCAAAGACCGTTGCGGGAATAAGGGCGCCGCCAACGGCTGCGTTATTGGCCGAGGTCGCCGGCGCAATGCCGTCTACGGTTCCAGTGCCAAACTTGTCCTTGTTGGGGGATAATTTACGGGCAACCGCATAAGAGATATAGGCCGCAATATCCGCACCTGCGCCGGGAATGGCGCCGACAATGGCCCCAATGCCCGCGCCGCGCCCGATGGACCACTTTAGCCGCCGCAGGTGCTGACCCAATCCCCGAAACATCACGCGCATCTTCATCGGGCTCACGTCGGGGCGCTGTGTCGGCTTCAGCCCATAGCGCAGCGCCTCGGAGATTGCGAAAAGTCCAATAAGAACCGGGATGAACCCAAGCCCGCCAATCAGATTGGCGCTGCCAAAGGTAAACCGCAGCTGACCCATCACCGGGTCAAGCCCGACCATGCCAATGCTAAGCCCGATGAACAGCGCGATCGCGCCTTTCGCAGGGTGGGCATCTGTGGCCGCGATGGCCGCGACCAGACCCAGACAGGCCAGCCAGAAATATTCAAAACTTGAAAATTTCAACGCCACTTCGGCGAGTGCCGGTGCCGCAATTAACAACAATAGCGCCCCAAAAACCCCGCCGATGGATGACGCGATAAGCCCCATGCCAAGCGCGGTCTCGGCCTCTCCGCGTTGCGCCATCTGATAGGATTCATCCGCATACGCGGCTGACGCCGGTGTGCCCGGCATCCGCAACAGGGCGCCCGGAATATCGCCTGCGAAAATCGCCATGGCCGACAGGGTAACGACCCCCGCCAGCGCTGGGACAGGCTCCATGAAGTAGGTCACGGGCACCAGCAGTGCCACGGCCATTGTTGCGGTAAACCCCGGGATCGCCCCTACGGTCAGCCCATAGATCGCACAAGCCACCATGACGATCAGCGTTTGCGGCTCAAACACCAGTTTGATGGCGTCCAGCGCTACCATGACAGAATTCCGGCATAGGGTTCCAGCGGGCCCCAGGGCAACGGCGCGGACATGATCTGATAGAAAAACGAATGAAAGACAAAAGTGCCCACAATGGCGACCGCAACAGCGCGCCACAAACGCCGGTCAAACCAATATACAAGACTGAAAACAACGATCACTGCCGTCAGCAGGAACCCCAGGGACTCCACCAGCAGGACATAAAACAGCACTGCGCCCAGCATCACAAAGAAACCGGCAAATCCGCGCAATCCATTGGCCCGCAGATGTACCAGCCCGGGGATCGCACCACCGCCCGCAAAGACGCGACGCGCGATCAGGGCACCACCGGCAAGGACAAACCCTGCGCCCACCAGCGTCGGAAAGAACCCCGGCCCGTAATCAATATGTGCCATGGCTGGAAAGCTGATGCTGTAGACGATCATTGCAACGCCCACCAACACAGCAAACAATCCGTTCACCCCGTCATCAAATTTCATGCCGCGCCCTCCCCGGATAGGGCAGGCGCAAGGGGATGCGCCTGCCAAAAATGATCTTACAGACCAAGTATGCCGACAATTTCGCGCACGGTTTCTTCTTCGCCGCGCATGAAGGCTTCGAACGCGTCAGACGGCTTCCACTCGATGCCAAATCCGCGATCCGTCATCTGCGCCTGCCAGTCTTCGCTTTCGACGATTTCGGCCAGGGCAGCTTCAAGCTGGTCTGCGATCTCGTCGCTCAGACCGTCTGGGCCCACAACGCCACGCCATGCGCCCAATGAATTGTCCAACCCGGTTTCTTCCTTCAGCGTTGGGACGTCGGGGAATGCCGCCAGCCGCTCAGACCCGAACACGGCAAGTCCTTTGACGCGTCCGGCCTCGATCAGTGGGCCCGCCTCGGGGACAGAAGATGGCACGACGTCAAATCCGCCCGCGACCATGTCCTGCAGCGCGCCCGCTGCACCCTGGCCTGCGATCATGCGTACCTGACCCATGTCGACGCCCCATTCGTTCAACAGGGTTGCCAGCGCAATCGGCCAGGACCCACCGCAGCCGCCACCGCAAGAGATTGAATAATCTGCCGGGGCCGCCTTGATCGCGTCCAGCGCCTCGGTGATCGTTGACCATTCGTTATCCGCGCTGACATGGAAACCAGCAGGGTCAAAATTGTATTGCGCGATAGGGGTGAAGTCGTCGACATTAAAGTCAGCCTGACCCATCGGCTTGTAGTGCGCAAAGTTGTAGATGACACCAATCGTATAGCCGTCAGGGTCAGCCTCTTTGATTGTGCTGATGCCAACGACACCACCGCCCTGACCCTGATTGATGACGTTGAACGGCACGCCAAACTTGCTCTGAAGTCGTTCTGAGAGCATGCGCGCAGTTGCATCCGTGCCCCCCCCGGCACCGGCCGGAACAACGATGGAAACCGGGCGCTCGGGCCATTCAGCAAAGGCTGCGGCAGGCAGCGTTGCCAACGCCGCGCCAGCAAATATTGTCCAGAATTTCATGAGTATCTCCTCCAAAGTAACTCTGATATATTACAGTATATTAAACCGACGCCTGTCAAGTTTTCAAAGTCCGGCGGGTATTCCGCGGGTCGCGCACTCTTCCAAATCCGTTCATTTCCCATGGCTTAGGCAAAGAATGCCGATCTGCAAATTCGCTGAAATCAGTTGGGTCAATTGGCACGCTGCCCATGGTTCGCCATGTAATTTAGCGGCGTGAATCACCGCCAACCCGGACAAAAGGAATCACCACCTTCGCGGTAGAACATAGACTGGCCCGACGCTGGAACAGCCCCGCAGGCGCGAAATTTAAGGCTTGTAAACAACGCGTTAAACATCGTCCGGGCGCGGTCGCGTCGTCTCTGTTGACAGGCTCTCGAATGATATACCATGATATATCAATGGCGATCAGCTGAATTTGAGGAAGGGTAGGAGGGTCCTCAAAAAAAGAAAAACTGATCGGTAGTGGAGGATAACAGCCCGTGTACGATTTCAACTTCGCGCCTGTCTTTGCGTCTTTTGACGCTTTGCTGACCGGGGCATGGTTCACCGTTCAGATGTCTTGCGCTGCGATGGTTTTGGGACTGATCGTGTCAATTGCCGGCGCGGCGGCAAAGACCTCCGGCGTGCGGGTCCTTATCGCGCTGACGAATGTTTACATCGAAATCATCCGCAACACGCCGTTCCTTGTGCAAATCTATTTCATCTTCTTTGGCCTGCCTGCCCTTGGCGTGCGGTTCGACCCGAACGAGGCGGCGTTGCTGGCGCTGGTAGTGAACTTTGGCGCCTACGGGATCGAAATCGTGCGCGCCGGGATCGAGTCGATCAACAAGGGCCAGATCGAAGCCGCGCTGGCCATTGGCATGTCGCGGCTGCAAGTGCTGCGCTACGTCATTCTGAAACCGGCGCTGCGCACGATTTACCCTGCTCTGACGAGCCAGTTCATCTATCTCATGCTGGGCTCAAGCGTTGTGTCGGTGATTTCTGCAACCGACCTCACGGCGGCGGGCAATGACCTCAACTCCGTCACATTCGCGAGCTTTGAAATCTATCTGGTGATCATGGCGATGTATCTGGTGATGTCGCTGCTGTTCTCGGCGCTGTTTGTGCTGATCCAGCGACAGGTCTTTTCCTATCCGGTCAGTAGGTAGGGGCCCCCAATGATCCGCGACTATGGTTTGAACGAATTCTTCTTTATCGCCACGGCGATCCAATGGACCCTCGCGCTGTCACTGATCGCCTTTGGTGGCGGAATCCTGGGCGGGTTGATCATCGCGCTAATGCGGGTGGCAGATGCAAAACCATTTCGTTGGTTTGCGCTGGGCTTCATCCGGTTTTTTCAGGGCACGCCGCTCTTGATGCAATTGTTTGTCGCTTACTTTGGCATGGCGATCATTGGCCTCCCCACAAATCCCTGGATCGCTGCCGCCGTGGCGCTGACCCTGCATGCCAGCGCCTTCCTCGGCGAAATCTGGCGTGGCTGTATCGAAGCCGTGCCCGCGGGCCAGCGCGAAGCGTCAACCGCCCTGTCATTCAGCTATTGGGTCCGCATGCGTTATGTGATCCTGCCGCAGGCAGCCCGCATCGCTGTCGCCCCGACAACCGGATTTCTGGTGCAGCTGATCAAAGCGACCTCCCTTGCTTCGATCATCGGGTTTACCGAACTCACCCGGGCCGGCCAGATCATCAGCAATGCAACCTTCAAACCCTTCATCGTGATCAGCACGGTCGCGGTTTTCTATTTCCTGCTTTGCTGGCCGCTTTCCCTGCTGGCGAGCCGGATGGAGCAGCGGTTTTCACGGGCCACGACACGCTAGCAAATTCCCTGCCGGGGCATCCGGCGCAACCAAACAGATGGAGACTCCCATGACCATGTCCAGACGAAACACACTCAAACTCGGGCTGGCCGCTGCACTGGCAAGCGGCTTGCTGACAACTCAGGCAACCGCCCAATCGGTCAGCGAAATTCAATCCGCCGGCACGATCAATGTCGGGATGCTGGTCGATTTTCCGCCCCTGGGATTCATCGACGCGGATAACAAGCCCGCCGGCTATGATGCGGACCTTGCGCAGCTTCTGGCCGACAAAATGGGTGTTGAGCTCAACATCGTGCCGGTCACTGGCCCCAACCGCATTCCCTATCTGCTCAGCGGTCAGGCCGACTTGCTGATCTCGTCGCTGGCCTATACCGCAGAGCGTGCGGAAAAGGTCGACTTCTCCGATCCCTATGCCGCAGTCCGCATCGGTATCTTTGGCGGTGTTGACCTTGATATGCCGACAATCGACGATCTTGCCGGTCATACGGTTGGCGTCACCCGCGCCAGCGGCCAGGACGCGACACTGACTCCCATCGCACCAGAGGGCACAGAAATTCGCCGCTTTGATGACGACGTCAGCGCCGTACAGGCCCTGCTATCCGGTCAGGTCGAGGCGATCGGCGTGTCCAATATCGGGATGAAGCAGATTCGCGAAATCGCACCGGGCAAATATGAAGAAAAGTTCGAAATGAACCGCTTCCAATTGGCTGTCGGCACCCGGCCGGGCGCGACCGAGATCATGGACTACGTGAATGTCTTTCTGGATGAGATCGCCGAATCCGGGCAGTTGAACGAACTGCACGAAAAATGGTTTGATGAACCGCTCCCAGAATTCAAACCGCACGGCAGCTAAGCGCAGGCAAGGGGCCCACAAATGACCCAAGAAACGAAAATCGACGCGAAGTCAGCGGCAGATGCGCGCCCGCCAGCGATTGAGATGGACTCAATCAATACCTGGTTTGGCGACTTTCACGCGCTGAAAAACGTCAATCTGCGCGTCGATTTGGGGGAACGGATCGTCATTTGCGGGCCCTCCGGCTCGGGCAAGTCAACGCTGATCCGCTGCATCAACCAGCTGGAAACGGCGCGCGACGGAACCATCCGGATCAATGGCACCGCGCTGGCGCAGGATGCCAGCGGTGCCCGCGCAGCACGTCAGGAAATCGGCATGGTCTTTCAGCAGTTCAACCTGTTTCCCCATATGACCGTGCTGGAAAACTGCACCTTGGGACCAATCAAGGTGGCTGGCAAACCCAAGGCCGAAGCAGAGAAGATCGCCCGCGCGTATCTCGACAGGGTCCGGATTCCGGAACAGGCTGACAAATATCCCGCGCAACTGTCCGGTGGGCAGCAGCAACGGGTCGCGATTGCGCGGGCCCTGTGCATGCAGCCGCGGATCATGCTCTTTGATGAACCCACCTCTGCGCTTGATCCTGAAATGGTCAAAGAGGTGCTGGATACGATGATTGATCTGGCCAAGGACGGCATGACAATGATCTGCGTAACCCACGAGATGGGGTTTGCGCGCAGCGTTGCGGATCGGGTCATCTTCATGGATCACGGCGAAATCATCGAAGAAAATTCGCCAGAGCTGTTCTTCAAAGCCCCCAAAAGCCGCCGGACAAAGGACTTTCTGGGGCAGCTTATCTGAACGCCAAAACCACGCCGCCGCTTGTATGACATCCGGCGGCGCATGTGTTCGGCGCATTCACACTGGACACTGACGGACCCTGGGGCAAACTGTTTGCATCCGCATCAACCGAGGCGGATCGCTGACCACAACCCGGGCGGACCACACAATGAAGACGATCAACCTTTCTGAAAAACTGGATCAGTTCACAAGCCACTGGGATCCGCATGTTGTTGCCGATTACAACGACAATGACGTGATGGTGGTAAAGTTCGTTGGCGAATTTCCATTCCACAAACATGACACCACCGACGATTTCTTTTTGGTCTTGGAGGGCGAAATGGTGATGGATATCGAGGGCGCGCCGTCCCGCGTGGTGAAGGCTGGTGAGCTCTTTGTTGTGCCCAAGGGCGTTGTGCATCGCCCCCGCGCGGAAAAAGAGGTCAAGGTGCTGCTGATTGAACCGAAAGGAGAGCCGAATTCAGGCGATTCTAACCGTGAACCGGCTCCCAAACCGCGCCTTTGATCATCGCGTATCGGGTGGGTGGTGCACGCCCTTCGGCAATGTTGGCTGGGGCGTGTTTCCTATTCCTCCACCTTGCCCCGCAACGCCTTCACTTCTCCGCGTTTCTTCTTCCCGGCGAGCCGCCGTTTGACCGACCCATAGGTTGGCTTTGTCGGGCGTCTGCGTTTTGGGACTTCCAGCGCTTTGCGGATCAGTTCGGCCAGACGCTCCATCGCAATCTCCCGGTTGCGCGCCTGCGAACGAGTCTCTTGCACAAAGATGACCAACGCGCCGTCCTTGGTCCATTTTTGACCGGCCAGACGCCGCAAACGCCGTTTGACCGGATCAGGCAGATTGGGGGATCGCTCTGCCTCGAACCGCAATTCGACAGCCGTGGACACCTTGTTCACATTCTGACCACCGGGACCGGAAGCGCGCACGAAATTTTCTGTCAGCTCCCAGTCGGCAATCTCGATATCTTGGTTAATACGCATTCAGATTTCTGTCTGTATGGATTGTTTGCAGGATGTGTATGCTTTGTGCATGCGTGACGGTGGCTTAAGTTTCCATATACCTTAACCGGGCGTGCGCTGGGGATGTTAAGACTTTGCGGTCACGAAAAAGGGCCGCCCCGGCGTTGGGACGGCCCTTCCCTGAATTTCGGAGGCGGGTCGGTTAGGTATCCCACCTTGTGATTTTCTCAGCCAAGGGCTGCCCTAGCTGTGACCCCCACAAGTTGTCCCGACACACTTCTCCAATACCTCATGATGCACTGGATCACCTCCTTTCAAATGTTTCGCCTAAAGGAAGCTTTGCACAGATTTGGTATATGTCAAATTAAAATGCACAAGTTTTCGTGGTTATACGTGACCTTGCTGCATCCGCCCAACAATCAGGCGGAATGGAACCAGCGCCAAAAGCGCGATGGACAGTTTCACGCCCCAGTCGGCAACGGCCAGCGAAACCCACAGCGGAACAGCCGGACCGGTTGTCAGGAACGGGGCGGAATCCTGCGCCCAGATGATCTGCTCTGCCGCTACTGTACTGAATCCGTTGAAGAAAGCGGCAAAGGCGATAGAAAAGAAGATCACTGTATCAACGGTCGAACTGATCAAGGTGCTGCCCAGTGGCGCCTTCCACCATGATCCATTGCGGAGCCGGTTGAACACCGTGATATCAAGCAGTTGCGCGATCAGGAAGGCCGATGCAGAGGCGATGGCGACCCGAATGGGGACCGCGGGGCCAAATTCCAGCATGATCTGACTGCCGATCAGCGAACAGATTATCCCGACGCAAAGCCCTGATAACACGACCTTTCTCGCGGCCGCGGTGCCGTAGACCCGGTTCATGACGTCGGTGACAAGAAAGGCCAGCGGATAGGTGAAGGCACCCCAGGTCAGCAACCCGTCAAGGATCAGAAATTGCACAAGAATATTGGAGGCGACCACAATGGTGGCCATGGCGATGACGCCGGGAAGAATACGCATTTGGATGTTCCGTTTTGGCAAGGGTGCGGCACTTGGCCCCCGTTCTGGGGACGCAGGCGACCTATCGTCAGATCCGCTAGCCGTCAATCCTGTATTCGACAATTTCGGTGTGTTGGAAGAACTTGAAATTGTCATCCGCAATAAGGGTCATGGTTAAGACACCGTCCGGATCTGCCCAAACGCTGATGCCTTCAAGGTTATCATGGGTCGCATTCGCGGTCTGAAGCAGAATTTCTTCAGCATTTCCAGATAGATCGAAGCGCCTGACGCGGCTGCGAAATCCAACGCCAGTGAAGTCTCTTTCAAGGAGATAAAATCGGTCATCCGGTCCAATATCCGCCCCCACCGCAAGGAACGTTCCGCGGCGGGGAACCTCGAACGCGGTGTCCCATTTGCCGTCGCGCAGGCGGAACACCGGAAAGGGTCGGTTAGCGCGGCCTGAACGCTCTGGCAGAGTGTACAAGGTGCCGTCTTTGTCGATTGCCAGGGCTTCAAGCGACGCATTGAATTGCAAATCGTCAAACGTTTCATCCCGTGCCGAAACCAGCGCCGTGCCGTGGATATCGTCGTAGCTAAGTACCCGGGCAAGACCTTCAAACGAGATGTGGACCAACCCATCGCCGCCAATGGCGATACCTTCTGAGTCGCTCAGATGGCCGCGGACCCGCTCGCCCCAGATATTTCGCAACCGTTCTTGAGATTCGATTGTGATATCAGTGATTTGCCCATCAGTTCGCGATATCGCCCCCTGTCGGATAAAGCCCTTGTCGTTGATCGCAACGTAGCGTGTGCCGTGGTCAAGAACCTCAATGCCCGACATGCCACCAAAAGTTTGGTGATCATCGGTCCAGATAAACTGCCCGACGAGGGTCGTCTTTTGTGGCACTGGGCTACACCCCATCAAAAGGGCGAAGGTCGCGGCGATCCAGCGCATTCAGTTGGCGTTCAGGACATCGGTGCAGAGACCGGGCAACCGTGCCATTGTGATTTCCTGTTTGGGGCGCGGTGCAGGTGCATTGGGATCAGGCGGTGGCGGGTTCAGTATGTTGTTGACCCAGGTCTGGGCATCCGCGCAGCCATCCCCTGCGGGCGGGGGGGCCTGATCGACACATGCCGCGTCACCTGCGGGGCAATTCAGGCGGACATGAAAGTGATAATGATGCCCCCACCAAGGCCGGATTTTCCGCAACCAGCTGCGATCACCAGTCGCATTCTTGCACATCTCGACCTTTGCGCCGGGAAAGACGAAAATGCGTGCAACGCGGGGATCAGAGGCCGCCTGCCGCAGGATCGCTTCGTGCTGTGTTGACCAACGACTGTTGGTGAACGCGCCTTGCTGGCGGCGCATCGAGATTGAAGAGATGTTCTCTCTTTCTTGCGCGGTCAGGTTCAAACGGTCAGGAGGCAGCATCCATATATCAACATCCAGCCCGCTTTGGTGGCTGGCATGCCCCGTCAGCATTGGCCCCCCGCGCGGCTGGCTCATATCGCCAACATAGAGACCTGCCCAGCCGGGTTGGGTTGCTGCAAATTGGCTTAGCTCTTGTACAAATGCGACGGTGCCGGGCTGTGCCCAATTGCGGTTGCGCGACAGACGCATTGCCTGCCATGTCGGTCCAGTTTCAGGCAATTGCAGGGCCCCAGCCTGACACCCCAGCGCGTAGCCGCCGATTGCGTCCGGGGCCTGCGGCGAACCGACCCGTTCAGCCCCAAACAATTGCTTTGCAATGCGTGTGTCGTTGGTGTTCTGCGTGGATACCGTCGCTTGCGGCGCGCTTGCCGTTTCGGGCTGGCACCCCGCCAGAGCGGTCAGGAGGGTGATAATTGCTGCGATGCGGACCATACTGCACGATCTCCGTCTTTGTTGACCCATCTTAGCAAGATCAGCCCGATAAGGAATAGAAAGATCAGGGGCAGGTAGCCCAGCTGCGTACTGCCGGTCGCGATTGTGAAGCCAGCAATCAGGCCGGGGGCAAGAAATGCAGTCGCCTTGCCGCTAAGTGCAAACAGGCCAAAGGATTCTGCAGGGCGTGCAATATCCGTGTGACGCACCATCATTGAGCGGGATGCCGCATATACGGCACCACCCGCACCGCCGATCACTGCGCCGCAGACATAAAATATGTAATCAGGAAGGCGGGAGCCTTCTTCTAGTGGGATCCCAAAAAGGCTTTCGCGCGACATCCCCACTATGAAGACGCTGACGACCAGTAGCAACCAGACACAGACCCGGATCACGGGCTTGGGTCCAAAACGCTGATCCGCCTTGCCGCCTAGCCAAGTTACAATAGCGGCGGCGATGGCAGCGACAATGCCATAGATGCCAATCTCGATCGTTGACCATTTCAGGACCAGTTTCGCGTAGACGCCGCCGGCTGCATAGATCGCGTTTAGCGCATCGCGATAGAACATCGAGGCGAGCAGAAAATTCAGCAGGCTCTTGCGTTTCACAACATTGGCAAGCGTGGTCTTGAGGTCGCGCCAAACGGCTGACACTTGCGTCTTTTGCCGCGTCGTCTGTTTTTCGTCCCGCACAAACAGGAAAAACGGAACCATGAAAATCGCAAACCAAATCGCGATAAACGGGCCAACCGCGCGGGTCCCTTCCAACATTGTTCCGTCCAACCCAAAGAGCGGGGGATTCCCAAGGCGGGTAAGGCCGGTCGCCGGGTCTTCGACGAACAGCGCGAGCATGATGACAAGCGACACCACACCACCCCAATATCCTAACGCCGCGCCCGAGCCGGAAATGCGACCGACTTCCTTGTCGTTCCCGAGCGACGGGAGGATCGCATTGACGAAGTTCAACGCGGATTCAGCGGCGAAAAAGCCAACATAGAAGATGACAAGACTCAGGATCAGCCCGGTCCCATCTGGCAGCAGGCCCCAAAGGGACCATGCAGCCGCAACATAGACCACAGAAAAGAACGCGATCCAGGGGATCTTGCGACCGGAATTATCAGCAAATGTCCCAAGAAACGGTGCTGTCAGCGCTATGAGCAACCCTGCGAAAAGTTGCCCTAGAAACCAGATCCATTGTGCTTGTGCATCAGCGGCGTCGGCGTCCATACCACTGCCGAGATAATATTCCATTGCCGTTGCGGCGAAATAGGGGCCAAAGATAAAAGTCAGACCCAAGGTGTAAAATGGCTGACCGGCCCAATCAAATGCCATCCAACCCCAAATACGCCGTTTGCTGGCTGCCATTTTGTGTGCCCCTCAATCCTTACGGGGAATAGACACCCATGCGGACAGGCGATGCAAGCTCTGGTTTTACACCGTTGACAGATCGGCGGCTTGCTGAGGGGGCCAAGGGCGGGTCGCCTCGGCGTCGATCCAGTTCTGTGCCCAAGGTGGCAGGTCCGGTCGGGTGCCTTCATAGCCCATGGCGCGGAACAGCCGACCCGGTCTGACAATGCCATGCTTGTCCGTCAGTGCAGACCGATACAGGGCTTGAACCGCGCATTCATCACCGATCCAGATCGACTGATCGAGGTAAAAGAACTTGTCGTCCCATCCGACGCATCGACTGTGAACTTTGAATTTTACAAAGGGTTTGATGCGTTTGCGGTATCGCACCGACGCGCCCGCCATTGTCAGTGCCCATCGGTTCTTTGAAATGACATTCAACAGACCAACCCGCCGCGCGAGAATGGTGCGTCCCAGGTCAAGGATGGTCAAAATGCGCCCGTTGTTCATCTCCATGTAGATATCAAGGTCCTGCGGCCAGCAGCGATGCGTCGACACATGCGTGCCTAGAATAGGCAACGCGGGGTCCTTGAAATGCAGAACCATATCTTTGACGAGACGGACAAGGGGATACATCGGGAGGCTCCTTAAAGTACCGATGTAGGCAGCCTGACGTTAACGTCAACTTTGACCTTGCGGCAACCTAAGCTTGCGCGCGGGCGGTTGATTGCTTACCTCATCCCTGCGCCAATGGGAGAACCGCGATGCAGTCCGTTTTTCAAATCCTGATGTACCTGATCGGAATCGCCCGGTTCTTTATTTTTGCCCATTTTATCATGAGTTGGCTGATCAGTTTTAACGTCCTGAACGTTCGTCAGCCACTCGTCGCGCAGATTTGGTACACGTTGCAGCGCATCCTGGACCCGATATATCGCCCGATCCGTCGCTTCATGCCGGACCTTGGCGGCATTGATCTGTCTCCGATCGTGGCGTTGATCGGACTTGAAATTATCAGGATCATTCTGATCAACAATGCCGGGCTGTTCTACTGAACCGTCATCGGTGACGCCTATCGGAAACGCCGCTTGGCGCAAATGCAAGGCGCGGCGTCGCGGACGGGCTTCTTTGGTAGGCGCAAAAATGGTGTAACTTGTTGCAACGCGCGAGGAGTCACCCATGTCCGACAAGATTACATTCACCCTTGATGGTCAGACCGTCACTGCCAATGCTGGCGAAACGATCTGGGAGGTGGCAAACGGCCGCGGACTGGTGATTCCGCATCTGTGTCACAAGCCGCAACCGGGCTATCGCTCGGACGGCAACTGCCGTGCCTGCATGGTTGCAATCGAAGGCGAGCGCACTTTGGCGGCCTCCTGCATTCGTGAGCCGCAAGAGGGCATGATCGTCACCACGGACCAACCTCGCGAAACGCAGGCCCGCAGGATGGTCATGGAATTGCTGGTCGCGGACCAGCCGGAGCAGGCAACCGCCCACGACAAATCCAGCCATCTTTGGGATATGGCGGCCAAACAGGATGTGAGCGAAAGCCGGTTCCCGCAAATGCAACAGGATCACGTGCCGCTGCTTGATGACAGCCATGTTGCCATGTCGGTCAACCTTGACGCCTGTATCCAATGCGGGCTTTGCGTGCGGGCGTGCCGCGAGGTGCAGGTCAACGATGTAATCGGAATGGCCGGGCGCGGGCACCAAGCCTACCCCGTTTTTGATATCAATGACCCGATGGGCGCGTCATCCTGCGTCGCCTGTGGTGAATGCGTGCAGGCCTGCCCGACGGGTGCCCTGCTGCCGGCCTCTGTCGTCGATGAGAATCAGGTCGGCGATTCCGCCGATTTTGACAGCGAGGTTGAATCCGTCTGCCCATTCTGTGGCGTTGGCTGTCAGATTTCGTTGAAAGTGAAGGATAACAAGGTCAAATTCGTTGAGGGGATCAACGGCCCGGCAAACGAAGGCCGCCTTTGCGTCAAGGGGCGGTTTGGCTTTGATTATATCCACCATGACCACCGCCTGACCAAACCATTGATCCGGCGCGATGATGCCCCGGCCAAGGGGCTGAACGTTCACCCCGACAACTGGCAGGAATTCTTTCGCGAGGCTTCGTGGGACGAGGCGCTTGACTTTGCAGCCAAGGGATTGACGGACATAGGCGGCACAGGCGTTGCCGGGTTCGGGTCAGCCAAATGCACCAATGAAGAGGCCTATCTGTTTCAGAAGTTCATTCGACAGGGATTTGGCCACAATAACGTCGATCACTGCACGCGCCTTTGCCATGCGTCCTCGGTCGCGGCGCTGATGGAGAATGTCGGGTCCGGTGCTGTGACGGCGACGTTCAACGAGATTGAGAATGCCGATGTAGCGATTGTGATCGGTGCAAATCCAGTTGAAAACCACCCGGTCGCGGCGACCTATTTCAAGCAGTTCACCAAACGCGGCGGCAAGCTGATTGTCATGGATCCTCGGGGCGTAGGCCTGCGGCGGTTCGCAACACATATGCTGCAATTCCGTCCCGGTGCGGATGTGTCGATGTTGAACGCGATCATGCATGTGATCGTCGAGGAAAACCTATACGACCAGCAGTATATTGATGCCTACACCGAAAACTGGGAGGCCGAGAAAGCGCACCTTGCCAACTTTACCCCAGAAAAGATGGAAGGCATTTGTGGCATTCCGGCAGATACCCTGCGCGAGGTTGCCCGCACCTTTGCCGGTGCCAAATCGGCCATGATCTTCTGGGGCATGGGGGTGTCGCAACACATTCACGGCACGGATAATTCGCGCTGCTTGATCTCATTGGCGCTGATGACTGGTCAGGTCGGTCGTCCTGGCACAGGTCTGCACCCGCTGCGTGGTCAGAATAACGTTCAGGGAGCTTCTGACGCGGGTTTGGTGCCAATGTTCCTGCCCGATTATCAGCCTGTGGAAAACGACGGTGTCCGGTCTGCATTTCTTGAGGTTTGGAATGAAGGATCGCTTGATCCGAACCGCGGTCTGACGGTGACCGAAATTCTGGACGCAGTGCATGCGGACACAATCCACGGGATGTATATCCTTGGTGAAAACCCTGCGATGTCTGACCCCGACGTGGAACATGCCCGCGACGCTCTGGCCAAGCTGAAGCATCTGGTGGTGCAGGATATCTTCTTGACTGAAACAGCCAATTTCGCGGATGTCATTTTGCCGGCATCTGCATTTGCCGAAAAGACCGGCACTGTGACGAACACAAACCGGCAGGTGCAAATGGGACGGCCCGCGGTGAGCCCGCCGGGTGATGCGAAAGAGGACTGGTGGATTGAGGTTGAACTGGCCAAACGTATCGGCCTGAACTGGTCATACAGTCATCCATCCGACGTTTTTGCAGAAATGACAGCGTTGATGAAATCGCTCAACAACATCACATGGGACCGGCTTGAGGCGCAGAATGTCGTCACCTACCCAAGCCTGAGCGCCGATGACCCCGGGCAGCCGATTGTCTTTGGTGATGGGTTTCCGCGCGAAAACGGCCGGGCCAAGTTTACGCCAGCGAGTGTGATTGCGCCCGATGAAACGCCCGATGCCGAATATCCGATGATCCTTACGACGGGCCGGCAACTTGAACATTGGCATACCGGGTCGATGACGCGGCGGTCAAAAGTGCTGGATGGGTTGGAGCCGGAGGCGAATTGTTCACTTCATCCAAGCACACTGCGCAAGTTGGGTGTTGAACCGGGCGGCATGTTGCGCCTGACGACGCGGCGTGGGTCGGTGACAGTCATGGCCCGATCAGATCGTGCGGTTGCACCTGACATGGTCTTCCTGCCATTTGCCTATGTCGAGGCTGCGGCGAACATCCTGACCAACTCTGCCATTGATCCTTATGGGAAAATCCCTGAGTTCAAGTTTTCAGCGGTGCGCGTCGAAAAAGCCGATCAAGTCGCCGCAGAGTAGTGCCGCATCGTTAGGGCAATTGCCATTGAGGTGTGTTGTTTCGAAACGCCTGTGCGACCCTTGGTGCCGCTGATCAATAATCAGGCTTGGCGGCCCTTTCGTCGGGCGCCATTGCGATAATTGCGGTCCTGTTTTTGCCCGATTGCGCGACTGGGCTGTGGCAATGGCGTTGCTGGCAATCTCTGTCATGACCGGCTGTGATAGCGCATGACAGGTCTCAGATCGTGTTTCGTTATTGGATATCGCGCCGGAATGGACCTAGCTTTCAGATAACGCGAACAATCCAAGGGGTGTATAATGCGCCGAACTTTGATGACGACATGTCTGGGGCTGATCACTGCAACAACCAGTCTTGCAGACGATGCGGCGCTTTTGGTTGGTGTCGAACGCTATGAGGCACTTGATCGTTTGGTGCAGGGCACCGACCCGGTACAGGCCGGTGCGAAATTGGGCGAAGCAGGGTTCAAGATATTTGCTGCCGAGAATCCCAATGGTGGTGAGATGCGCCGCATGGCGCGTGAGTTCAAAGAAGAGGCGGGCAATGCAGACAGGTTGGTTGTAGCGCTATCTGGGCGGTTTGCTACGGATGGCGAGCGCACCTGGTTCATGGCAAGCAACGCGACCAAACCGGACCTGTTCAGCGTGAGCCTGCAATCATTGTCGATTGAAACCGTCATGGACATTCTGGCACAGGCGCCCGGCCAGGCAGTTCTTGTCTTGGCTGAGGATAGTGGAGGCAACGATGTCTACGATGGCGCATTGCGTGCGGGCATCGGATCGCTGGAGATTCCGCAGGGTGTCACGGTTGTCAAAGGTCAGCCGGCAGCGGCGCTTTCGTTGTTGCAAGATACAATCGCAATGCCGGATGCAGACCTGATCCGGCCGGTGCGGCAGAACCGGCGCCTGCGGGCTGATGGTTATGTGCCGCAACGGTTGGTGATGACGCGGGCAGAGAATCGCACACCGAGCGAGCGATCTGGTACGCAAAGCATCGCACTGGACAATGCGTTCTGGGCCCGCGTGCAGGCCCTCGATACCGCGCAGGGCTACACAAACTACATAGATCAGTTCCCGCAAGGGCAGCACCTGCAGGCCGCCCGTGCTGCGCTTGAGGCGATCCGGTCTGAACCAAACCGTGCCCAGCGGTTGGCCGAAGAAGCGCTGGAGTTGAGCCGATCAGACCGGCGCGGAATACAGCGCGACCTAAATGTGCTGGATTTCAATACCCGCGGCATAGATGGCATTTTTGGGCCCGGCACGCGGCAGGCAATCGTGAATTGGCAGCAGCTGAATGGCTATGCGCAAACGGGGTACCTGACGCTTGATCAGATCAGCACCCTTGATGCGCAGGCCGGGCGCCGTGCCGCGGAGCTAGAGATCGAAGCAGAACGCGCACGGGCAGCCGAGGAAAGGCGCGACCGCGCCTATTGGGATGAAACTGGAGCGCGCGGCGATGAGGCTGGGTTGCGCGCATATCTGAAAAGATACCCGGACGGCACGTTTTCGACGCGGGCACAAAACGGGCTTGACCAGATCAACGAGGCGCGCCGCGAAAGGGCGCAACAGGCAGATCGCGAGGCATGGGATCAGGCGCGGCAGACGAATACAGTGAGGTCATATCAACGGTATTTGAACCAAAAGCCGAACGGCGCATTTCGGCAAGAGGCGCAGTCGCGGATTGATAATCGCCAGCGCGATGCCCAAGGCAATTCAGCACGGGAACAAGCGTCGCAGCGTGAGGCCGGTTTGAACCTCGACCCGATTTCGATTCGCCTAATTGAGGCGCGACTGGATCAATTGGGACTGGAGCCCGGGCGCGTGGACGGGAACATTACCGATGAAACCCGCCGCGCCATTCGGCGTTACCAGCGGGATCGTCAACTTGATCGAACCGGATTCTTGGATCAAGCAACCGTATCGCGTCTTCTGACAGATGCATTCCGCTAGAATTGTTGCGTTGGCAGCGGCAAACGCGCCGCAAATGGCGCAGGCGGCGGCCATACTGGCCGCTACCTGGCCTGAATACTATGGGCCCGACGGACCCGGAAATGCAGCACAGGACATCGCTGAGAGGTCTAACGCTGACCAGCTTCCAACTGGCATTATCGCCATTACTGACCGTGTGATTGGTGTTGCCGCATTGGCGTTAACAGGATTTGGCGCAGTGAGGTCGGACGAAACACCGTGGTTGGTCGGATTGGCTGTTCTACCTGAGGCCCGCAATCAAGGATGTGGATTGCGTCTGATCGCCGCCATCGAAAACACGGCCCGGCAAAATGGACATGCAGAAGTATTCTGCACAACGCATACCGTCGCCCGTACGCTCAGCCGGCGGGAATGGCAGGAACTGCGTCAGGTCGTCGATGATCACGGCCAGCCATGGACCGTTTTTCGCAAGACGCTTTAGGGGGCGGGAACGAAACGCTCCATCACCAGCCGAACAAAGCCCTGACCGTCGCCAACCTGCTTTAGCGCAATGAGGTAGCTGCCACGGCTTACACGGGTCATGACCATCGCGTCCAAGGTGTCGTTTGCATCATCGTTTAGGCCGACCTGACGTCCCAGATCATCGTAGACAGCCAACCAGGGGTCGACACTGCCACCTGCTCCGATGGCCTCGATAACAACAAGCCCACCCTCGGGAACATCCATGCTGAACCACTGGGCGTCTGTGGTGATGGGAACATCCTGCCGCAGTCGGTTGTCGAGCACACCAAGGTCAGAAATGGCCACTGGCCCACCCATTGGCGGTGCGGCTTCCCCACGCGCGTAAAGTGCTTCAAGTGCTGCCTGCGGATCATAAGTGTCGACCGTAACTGCAATTGGCAGACCCTCGTCAGTCAGGGCCCCAACCTGCAGACAATACTCGCCCGGTGCGAGGTCTGTTGTCACTTCAATGCGGCTGTTGAGACCATCAAAGTCATCATTTTCTGCCAAGACGTCGTTGTTCGCATCCAGCAGGGCCAAAGTGGGATCGGCATCCTCATTTTCGGCTGTGATACTTAATGCCGAAGGCGCGTCCAGAGTGAACCGCCATACCGGATTGCTTCGCACACTGCCTTCGCCCATCAGCGGGCCATTAAGCGTGCCGAGGCTTTGACCATCGGCGCAGGCCCCTGATGCGGCTGGTCCGTCGTCAGCGGTTGATGTGGGTTCGCTGGTTTCGGATGCACCTGCGGTCAACGCCTCTTGTTCGGTACGACCAATACGGACAAATGCCGTCATCGGTGATCCATCATAGCTGACCATAGACATGCAGTAGGTGCCGGGTTCCAATGACATTTCTGCCCGCGCAGCACCGTTCCCGCCAGAATCATCGTCAGACATGATGAGGTTGCCCGCTGAATCATAGATATCAATCGCCGGATCTCCATTGCCGCGACCTGCGGCCTCGACCCGGACGTCGGTTGGGCTGCTGAGGCTGAAGACCGAAACATATGCATTGCCAGACAATACCAGCGCCATTTGTTCGCGGTGGCTGTCTGCAGTCGTGATGTCAGATGCAGCCTCTCCGCCGCCGATCCATTGACCGCCAGCGCCCTGTCCAGCGCAAAAATCCTGAGCGGCGACGCCAGATGCAAAAATGCAGGCGGCTGCGGCGAGTGTCATTCTGGAAGAAAACAATGTCATTATACGGTCCTTGTGCCGTGACTATTACTTCAGACATTTTAAGCCGACTGTGGCCCGTGAAGCCAGCATTCTGTTGTGCAGATTTCGCAGAGCTCGATCAGGCTGCGCCTTGAAGCAGTGCGATCAATCGTTGGGGGTGAACTGGTTTGGGCAAGGATGGTGCGCCGACAAACGCTTCTGGATAGTGGTTTTCCATATAGTTGGACGCGACCACAAACGGGACCTGTTCGGATTTCATGCGGATCGCCAGCGCTTCTGAAGTGTCTTTGCCAAGCCCGATATCCAGAACCGCGACATCGCATTTTTCACGCTCGTACATATCCATGGCGTCCTTGGCAGTGACGCAGGGGCCCAATACCGTAAACCCATGTTCTTGCAAGGCTTCTGCAATGTCGATTGCCAGCATGACGTCATCTTCGACGATAAGGATGCGTTTGCCCAATTGTCAGACCTCTTCGAACCGAGACAGATCAGCATCCTCGGACTGGTGAATCCGGTCAAGCGGGCAAAGCAAATGCCATTCGAAACCGGCCGGATCAAACTTGGTTTCTATGACGCCCGCCAGTGCGATCTTGACCATGGTTTCGGAGACCTTGACGCCGAACCCTGAGGATTCCGGCGCTGTGATTGGCGGACCGTTTCGTTCGACCCAGGACATACGAAATTCCGACACATTGTCTGATTGCATTTCCTCCCACGTGATGAGGATCGTGCCTGTGTCATTGGCCAGAGCGCCGTATTTGCTCGCGTTTGTGGCCAATTCGTGAATTGCCATTCCCAGTGTCTGGGCATTGGCGGCAGACAAGCCGATATGGTCACCCACGATATGGATGCGCGTTCCGATCAGGTCAGCAAAGTGCGACAGTTGGGAATGCAGCAATGCATCGAGGGCCACCTCCCTCCACCTGCTTTTGACCAGCAGATCCTGACTGGTTGCCAGCGCGCGCAGGCGTTCAGAAAAGGAACTGGCGAATTGGCTTGGGTCCCCTTTGCCGGTCTGTCGCGCGATGACGAGCACAAGGCTAAGCAGGTTTTTTGACCGGTGGTTGATTTCCCGCATCAGAAATTCGATCCGGGCATTGCTTGCCGTCAGCTTTGCTGTTGCGCGACGGCTCTCCAGGTTACGCGCCGCCTGCCCCCAGGCCAGCGATGTCAGCAGAAGGGACACCAATATCCCTGCGCCAAGGATAATGATTGAGCTATCATTCGCCCGACTTTCGTCGAATGTCTGCGTCGACGTCGTTTCGAAAAGCCATTCTTTGTTGAAGAGTCGTAAGGTCCCTTCAGTCCGATAAGACCCTGCGCTGAATGAGTTTGGGGTGGCATAGAGAATGTTGTCTGGCGTTGCGGTCGCTCCATCATAGAGAGTGACATTTACATGCGACCCAAATTGGTTCCCGGCATGCTCAGAAATGCTTTGCATCAGGTCACCCATTCTGAAGACGCTCACGATCAGCCCATCAGGATCAGAGCCGGTGTTTCCGCCGAAATAGACGGGAAAGACGAGCAACACACCGGCCTGGATCAGGTCTAGTTCGCCGTTCGCGTCTTCTTGAACCAATTTCAGCTTTGACGTGAGGCTGGGCGAACCATCGACGATCGCCTGCTGCGCGGCAGCGCGGCGGTTCGATTCGGAGTAGATATCAAAACCGAGCGCGCGTTCGTTGCGGACATTCATCGGTTCAATGAATTGCACCGGGGCGTAAACATCGCGGTCACCCGCTGGTATGACCGTGTAGTCGGGCAGGTCCTTTCGTCGCACTGCGGATTCATGTGCGGCTTTTTCAGCGGCGCCACGCAAAATTGGATTGAAACTGATCCCCTGGATGCCGGGGTATTTTTCGGTCAGTCTTACGCTCTCGACATAAGACCGGAATTCTTCGCGGTTCACGTCATCACTTACGTTGAACAAGGCGACACCGCCGCGCATGAACTGACCGTAAGCTTCGATCATAGTGGTCAAATCGTCTTGTATGACCAGGCTGGCCCTATCAAATGCGGCCTGATTTCGGGCAAAGGCCTGACGTTTTTCATATGCAAATGACAGTCCCGTCGCGGTGAGTGAGATCAGCAGGATGATGCCAACGACCCAATTGTCGCGCAGACGCATAACATCATCCTTTGCACTGTCCGCCATCGATTTGGACCGTCCCTAAACTCTGCTCAGGCGTGAATTTCCTTAAGGATACACGCCTTTTGGGTGTGTCGCCTAGCACAGGTAACGGACAGTACCAAACAAAAAGGGCCGCGTTCCATAGGAACGCGGCCCTTCAATAAGGTGTTGGTGCGCGGCTTAGCCCTGACGGGCTTTGAACCGGCGCTGCGTCTTGTTGATTACATAGACGCGGCCCTTGCGGCGCACGATCCGGCAATCGCGGTGACGCTGCTTGAGCGAGCGGAGGGAGTTGCGAACCTTCATGGGCTAGCTCCTTCTTCTGTCGCGGCGCGCGGATTGCGCCGATGTTGCATTTAGCCCCAAGTGAGGGCTGGTGAATCATGGTGGACGATACTGGGATCGAACCAGTGACCCCTTCGATGTCAACGAAGTGCTCTACCGCTGAGCTAATCATCCATGTCCTTACGAATCGACGTCCCATAACGAAATAGGACGCGGGTGATCCGCGTCGGTCTGGGGGGTCTATAAAAGGAACGTGACAGGGGATCAAGGGCTTTTGGCAATGTTGGTTTTTGCGCTATCGTGTCAGGGGAAGGGACGTTGCACATGCACCATAGGGCCTTTGATCTTGAGCGACCGCGCCGCCGTACAACGGCCGTTGTTTTTGCTTCTCCGCATAGCGGTCGGGACTATCCCGATACGTTTCTGAAACATGCTGCGCTGGATGCGCAGGCGATCCGCAGTTCCGAAGATGCTTATGTTGACCAACTTTTCAGCATGGTACCACAATCTGGCGCGCCGTTCTTGACCGCCCGTGCGCCGCGCGCGTTTCTGGATCTCAACCGTGCGCCCGAAGAATTGGATTCGGCATTGATCGAAGGCGTGCGACGCCAATCGCATAATCCGCGTGTCGCCAGCGGACTTGGGGTGATTCCCCGCGTCGTCAGCAATGGTCGCCCCATTTATCGTGGAAAGATTTCGCTGGAAGAGGCGCACAGCCGAATAACGACGTTCTGGCGTCCATACCACGATCAGTTGCAGACCCTGCTTGATGAAAGCCGGAACAGGTTTGGCCTGGGAATTCTGGTCGACTGCCATTCAATGCCGCATGAGGCGATCGAGCATGTTGGCGTTGGCGGTGGGCATCGGCCCGATATTGTTATCGGTGATCGCTTTGGTGCGGCAGCGTCGTCAATTATCGTTGAGCAAATTGAAGCCGCATTTGCTAGCGCCGGGCTGCGGGTTGCGCGAAATATGCCCTTTGCCGGTGCCTATATCGCGCAGCACTATGGCCGACCGTCCAAAAATCAGCATGCCGTTCAGATTGAACTGGATCGGGGCCTTTATATGAACGAACGGACGCTTGAGCGTAAGAGCGACTTTGACGCCTTCAAGCAGCTCTTGTCTGATGTCGTGGTGCAGATCGCGCAAATCGGACGCGCAGATAACATGCCGATGGCCGCTGAATGACCGGCAATTTGCCCGGCGACAAGACGGTGGCGCCGTAAAGGGCAGCACCGCCGTCTTATCGCAATATGCGCAAACTAATCTGCGTCGCGCGCCATTTCATTCTCGAAGAATTCTTCGGCGTTGGGCACTTCAACCAGTTTCTTGCGGTCAATAAGCCAGAACCGGTTTCCGACATTGCGCACGAAGCTCCGATCATGGCTTACCAGCAGGCAGGCCGCGCCATGGCGGATCAATTCGTCTTCAAGGGCTTCTTGGCCCTCGATATCAAGATGATTGGTCGGTTCATCCAGCAGGTAGAAATTGGGATGCGTCAGGCGCAACACCAGCATGGCAAGTCGGGACTTTTGCCCGCCAGACAGCATCCGTAGCGGGGTGTCTTGCATCTGATGGGCAACACCGACACCAGCCAACAGGCCACGCGCACGTTGGTCACCGACGTCAAATCGGTACGTGATCGCCTTCATGGGGGATTCGTCGGGATCAAGTTGGCTAAGATGTTGATCAGCATATCCCGCGACGACAGAAGGGGCCGTCCTGACACCAGAGGGTTGGCCGGACAGGGCTGCATTCACCGCCTTGATCAGCTGGGTTTTGCCAGTGCCGTTGGCCCCTAGCAAAACAACACGGTCGCCGGGTGTGATCCATTTCTGTCCTGTTGCATAAAGCATTCGACCATCAGGCGTTTGGACGGCGAGGTTGTCGATCGTAACAAGTGCCTTGGCATGTGTTCCTGCATTGACCAGTTTGATGTCCCCGGCGCTGCGATCCTGATGGGCGGGCCGGGCTGCGGCCTCCATCTTTTCGGCCCTTTCAGTGAGTTGCTTGGTTTTCGTTATGAGCAAGTCACTGCCTGAGTTGATGCCAATGTTCTTGAGCTTGGCCGCCTGCTTGCGCAGCTGGGTCGCCTTGTTGAGATCATTGGCGAAACGGCGCGCGTCTGCCGCGTCTGCCGTTTCGAGTGCGGCGCGCGCCGGGCTATATGTCAGGGCGAAATCGCGACTCCGCTGTTCCCGCAGGAACAAGGTACGCGTGGTGGTTGCGTCAAGAAATGCGCGATCATGGCTTGTGATGATTACCGCCTTGTCGCGGGGCAGGGCCCGCAGCCAGTCTTGCAAAAGGCCGATTCGGCGCAGGTCCAGGTGATTGGTCGGCTCATCAAGCAAGAGAACATCGGGTTCGGTAATCCAGGCGGCAGCAAGGAGTGCGGTGCGTTGCCACCCCCCCGACAACGTACCCAGAGGCCTTTGCTGAAGCTCATAAGGAACGCTCAGCTCATCCAGCGCGACGTCGACGCGCCAACTTTCAAAGTCGACCTGTTCAGGTGGCAGAGCCGAGAGCACAAGATCATAGAGCGTGCTGTCGTGCAGGGAGTCCGGCACATACTGCGCGACATGGCCGATGCGCAGCCCCCGCGCGCGGGTGATCGTGCCTGCGGTCGGTTCCATGTCATTTGAAAGGCAGGCCAGCAATGTCGATTTTCCGCGCCCGTTTGCCGCGACAAGGCCAAGGCGGTCTCCCTTGGAAAGTGTCAGGTCCAGACCCGAAAAGAGGGGGTCGGCCAGCGTGACGGAAAGATTGCTAATGTTGAGTAGAGTCATCGGTCAGTTCCATGCGTGAAAACGTGCCGCCGGAGCGGCGTGAGGCTGACCGGAATGTCCGTCAGCCCTACAAACGAATTTGCAGGGCCTTACGGGGACCATGCTGAAGTAAGCGTGTGATACGTTTGATCAGCATGTGCCCTCCTGTTGTGCGCGTTGCGACCACCCAAGAGGTAATTGAAACGTCGCAACTCGGTCAAGTCCGTTGCCTAGCGTAGGGCCCGACCCTTGATGATCGCGTCTTTACCAAATCGTTCGCGAATTGAATCCGCTGCGCGCTCTGCCTGGGCACGTTTCCCAGCACCCGGATCCAGCAGATCACCTTCTCGGTCCGCTTCGGCGTCGCTGGTCAGATTGCTGATCCCGACACCCAGCAGGCGAAACGGGCCGCGACCACTGACCTGGTCAAAAAGGCCGCGTGCGGTGCGGTAGATGGTGTCAGCCATCTGCGTCGGGTGACGCAGACTTTGGCGTTTGGACACCAGCTTGAAGTCACTTGTCTTCAATTTCAGAGTGACAACGCCTCCGGCCTTGTCTTGTGCCTTGGCGCGCGCACTGACCTTTTCGGACATGCGCCAAAGATGCCCGTCCAGAATATCAAGATCTGCAGTATCCTCATGAAAGGTCGTTTCGTTCGACAGACCCTTTACGGGTGTGTTGGTGGAAATTCGGCGGCCGTCCTCGCCACGGGCAAGTGAGAACAATCGCTCACCCATGCTGCCGAACCTGTCGTGCAGCTCGCGGCGGTCCCAGCGCAAGAGGTCATCAAATGTGCGAATCCCGGCCGCGGCCATACTGTCTTGTGCAACCGGCCCAATGCCCCAAATCAAACGGACGGATCGGGGGCGCAGAAATTCTGTCGTTTCTGCCTTTCCAATGATCGAAAAGCCCCGCGGTTTGTCGAGGTCACTTGCCACCTTTGCCAGAAACTTGTTGTGAGACAGGCCAATGGATCCGGTGAGGCCAAGTTCGTCATTCATCCGCTTGACCAGCCGGGCCAACATCACCGCGGGCGGTCTGCCATGGAGTCGCGCGGTCCCGCCGAGGTCCATGAATGCTTCGTCCAGCGACAGCGGTTCGACTGTCGGGGTCAGTTCGTCCATCATTTCGCGGATCGCTCTGGATGCCTCTGCATAGGCATTCATCCGCGGCTTAACGACAATCGCGTCGGGACAAAGCTTCAATGCCTTGAACATTGGCATGGCAGATTTAACGCCTTTGATCCGCGCAACATAGCAGGCCGTCGACACCACTCCGCGTTTGCCACCGCCGATGATGACGGGTTTATCGGCCAATTCCGGGTTGTCGCGTTTTTCCACCGATGCGTAGAATGCATCGCAGTCCATGTGTGCAATCGTGAGGTCGCAAAGCTCTGGATGCGTGATTACGCGCGGGCTGCGGCAACGCGGACAACGTCGCGCGTCGTCAAAGGTTGAAAGGCAGTCGCGACAAAGGCTGGGCATGTGCAACAGGATAATGGGTGAGTGAGATGGCGACAACGGAGGACTTTTCCGGCTGCAAAGTCGCGATGTTCATCGGGACCGATTTGTTGATCACGTTGCGCGATGACATTGACCACATACCGTTTCCAAACGTGTGGGACTTTCCGGGCGGTGGTCGCGAAGGGAACGAAACCCCGGAACAGACTTTGGCCCGCGAGGTGATGGAGGAGGTCGGGTTGGACATTTCCGAGTCAGCAGTCCTTTGGCGCAGACGCTACCCGGCGGCAGGCGCACCGGGCGAATTTGTCTGGTTTTTTGTCGCGCACATGCCATCGGGTTCGGAAACGAACATCGTATTTGGCGATGAAGGTCAGGGTTGGCGGCTGGAGCCACTTGGATCATTCTTGGAAATGGAACAGGTTGTGCCGAGTTTTGCATCTCGCTTGCGCGATTGGATGGCCGAAACCGGTGGGCTGCCGGGTGATATGGTTTGAAGAGCAGCCCCAAATTTCCTATATGATAAGCATATTCATAAGGAACACATCATATGCCGATTGAAGACCTCGCGCTCGAATTTCTTGGGCAAAACCTCGTCTTCCTGCTTCTGGCGGTTTTCATCGTCATCTGCATTCTCGCCGGCGTTCGCATTGTGCCGCAATCTGAGAAATTTGTTGTTGAGCGGCTGGGGCGGTTGCGCGCCGTTCTGGGACCGGGGATCAACTTTATCGTGCCGTTTCTGGATCGCGTCCGGCACAAGGTGTCAATTCTGGAACGCCAGTTGCCTGCGATGACGCAGGATGCGATCACTAGCGACAACGTCCTTGTCCAGGTTGAGACCAGCGTTTTCTATCGGATTACAGAGCCGGAAAAGACCGTTTACCGGATTCGTGATGTTGATGCGGCAATTTCGACAACCGTTGCCGGGATCGTCCGATCTGAAATTGGCCGAATGGAACTGGATCAGGTGCAGGCCAACCGCTCGCGGTTGATCGAGGCAGTGCGCGAACAAGTCGCGCAACAAGTGGATGACTGGGGCATTGAGGTGACACGGGCAGAAATTCTGGATGTGAACCTGGATGCCGCAACCCGCGCTGCAATGCTGCAACAGTTGAACGCAGAGCGGGCCCGCCGGGCGCAGGTGACCGAAGCGGAAGGGACAAAAAGATCTGTCGAACTGAAAGCCGATGGTGATCTATACGCTGCTGAGCAGGAAGCAAAGGCACGACGTATTGCCGCCGACGCTGAGGCCTACGCGACGCAGGTTGTCGCGGTCGCTATTGCCGAAAACGGGCTTGAGGCGGCGCAGTATCAAGTCGCGCTGAAACAAGTCGAAGCGCTAAATGCGCTGGGCCAAGGGACTGGTAAACAGACAGTCATCTTGCCAGCCAATGCGCTGGAGGCCTTTGGAGATGCCTTCAAAATGTTGCGGGGGGCCAAGTGATGCCGCTTTGGTCCGAATGGTGGGTCTGGATGTCCGCCGCCTTGGCGATGGCAACACTGGAAGTCATTGTTCCGGGGTGGATTTTTCTGGGATTCGCCGTAGGCGCTTTTGTAATGGGGGGGCTGTTGTTGATTGGCATGACAGGCATGTCGCTGCCGATTACGCTGGTCATTTTTTCGCTACTTTCGCTTGCGGCATATCTGGCGATGCGAAAAGTATTCGGACTGAAGACTGGACAGGTTAAAGTCTGGGATCGTGATATCAACGAATAAGGCTGGCCCGGTGTTTGGGGCGCACCGAGCCAACCAAATGTCAGAGACGCGACATGAGTGAGCTGCCGCTGTCTGACATTTTTGAGGCGTGACGAGCGAGGTCCCGTCTTACCTTGTTCATGCCCATTGTGATGGGGCCCTTGACCTCGCATGGATAGCGATAGGTCGTGCCGCACCGTTCGATATCAACGCGGGCCTGAAAAGCGCCAATTGCGGCGTTGTAGCGGACGTTTTCAACGGTCAGGTTTTGCATGATCCTGTCCTGTTCTTGGCAGTTGATTAGTTCGGCCTTGCGTGCGCCTTGCGCAACGCGCGACTGGCAAGCAACCCGGCAAGTCGCTGCGGGTCGAGTGTCATTGCGGCGGGAACCGACGCGGGAATTTGGACAGGTTGCCCGCAGTGCTCAAATGCGACCATGGCGTGATAGGCGCGTGCGACGCCATCATAGTGCAAGTTTTTGATCTCCATAACGAAACCTTTCCGATTGGTGCCTGTCTACAAGACATGCCCACGCCTCAGGCCGTTTCAATGGATGCTCATCTTTACGTGAATCGCTGTTACCTGTTGGGACGTTTGGCCTGTGCGGACTGCATTTCGCTGAGGATCGCCTGTGCAGCGTCAAGCGGGCTTTCTGCCTGCCAGACTGGGCGACCAACAACGATATGGTCAACGCCATCGGCAATTGCTCTTGCAGGTGTTGCCACCCGCTTTTGATCACCAAGCGCTGCGCCGGCCGGGCGGACCCCAGGAGTGACAATCAATCGTCCCTCTGCCTCTGGCAGGGTGCGGATCAGCGCCGCCTCTTGCGGAGAGGCGATAACGCCATCGGCGCCAGCGGCGAACGCCTGCCCGGCGCGTTCCTGGACCAGATCGCTGATTTCACCGGGTTTGATGCAGGAGGCATCCAGATCTTCGCGGTCCAACGAGGTCAATATGGTGACGGCGAGGATCTTCAGGTCGCTTCCCGATGCACCTTCTTTCGCGGCCCGAACGACATGTGGGTCACCATGGACAGTCAAGAAATCCAGATCGTACTGGCTGATTCCGCGTGTCGCGGCCTCGACCGTGGCGCCAATGTCGAACAGCTTCATATCGAGAAAGATGCGCTTTCCGTGATCCTGCTTCAGCTCATTTGCCAGTGCAAAACCGCCGCCGGTCAGCATCCCCAGCCCGATCTTGTAGAATGACACGGCGTCGCCCAATTTTTCGGCCAAGGCCAAACCGTCAAGTACGTTGGGAACGTCAAGGGCAACAATCAGGCGGTCATCGGACATGGGCTTTTCCTATTTTGGCGGTTCGCGCGGGTTTATCCGCTGCCGCAAAGCGCTGCAATCGCACCTGCGCGGATTTCTGTCGTTGAGTGAGGCGGGGAGGCGACCGGCATTCATACCGGTAAGAGAAGCGCGCCGCACAGGCGCGCAGCAAACCCATCACGAGGCGAAACGTCAAATATCAAAGAGAAAAACGGCAACGCGTGACAGCGGCGGTGGGACCATCCAGCGGGCTACCCCACCGACCACTGTCATAAAATCGTTAACTCGTTACAACACCGACCCTGGTCAGCAATAGAGATAGCAATTGCCTGTCGCCAACGCATTGGGAAAGGGGCTTCAAACTTCCCCTTGAAGAAAAAAGGCCACAAAATCCACGGGAAAACCTCTTGTCTGCGTTGGTTTTGACCCCATTTTATTTGCGAGGCCCAGAAAAAGGCGTGCCGTTCGCGGGCGTTCTGATCAGTTGGGTGCTTATAAAAGGAGAGAGCTATGAACTTGGAGAAGTTCACCGAGCGGTCGCGCGGCTTTATTCAGTCTGCACAAACGATTGCCATGCGCGAAGAAAATCAGCGCGTATTACCTGAACATTTGCTGAAAGCATTGATGGACGATGATCAAGGTCTGTCTGCCAACCTGATTGCAAAAGCCGCTGGCGACGCGAATGCGGTGAAGTCGGCTGTCGATGCCGTTGTTGCCAAGATGCCCAAAGTGACTGGTGGAGACGGGCACGTATATGTTGATGCCGCGCTTGTGCGCGTGCTGGACGAGGCTGAGAAGATTTCGGGCAAAGCCGGGGACAGTTTCGTGCCGGTCGAACGCATTTTGATGGCGCTTGCGGTAGTCAAGTCAAAGGCCAAGGATGCGCTGGATGCAGGGAAAGTCACGCCGCAAGGTCTGAATGCCGCGATCAATGATATTCGAAAGGGGCGGACCGCTGATAGCGCGAGCGCCGAGGACGGCTATGACGCGCTGAAAAAGTATGCACGAGATCTGACTGAAGCGGCAGAGTTGGGCAAGATCGATCCGATCATTGGTCGCGACGAGGAAATTCGCCGGTCGATGCAGGTGCTTTCGCGTCGAACAAAGAACAATCCGGTCCTGATCGGCGAACCCGGTGTTGGTAAGACTGCCATTGCCGAAGGTTTGGCATTGCGTATCGTCAACGGTGATGTTCCTGAAAGTCTCAAGAACAAGAAACTCATGTCATTAGACATGGGGGCCCTGATCGCGGGTGCGAAATATCGGGGTGAGTTCGAAGAGCGTCTTAAAGCTGTTCTGAAAGAGATCGAGGCCGCCGCCGGTGAAATCATCCTGTTTATCGACGAAATGCACACCTTGGTGGGGGCAGGGAAGTCGGATGGTGCGATGGATGCCGCGAACCTGATCAAGCCTGCGCTGGCAAGGGGTGAACTGCACTGTGTCGGTGCAACCACCTTGGATGAATATCGCAAATATGTGGAAAAGGACGCCGCTCTGGCGCGGCGATTCCAACCGCTGATCGTTGAAGAACCCACAGTGGTCGACACGATTTCAATCCTGCGCGGCATCAAGGAAAAGTATGAATTGCACCATGGCGTGCGGATCGCGGACGCGGCACTTGTGGCGGCAGCCACCTTGTCGCACCGCTACATCACTGATCGCTTTTTGCCCGACAAGGCCATTGATCTGATGGACGAAGCCGCGAGCCGGCTGCGCATGGAAGTCGATTCCAAGCCCGAAGAATTGGACGCGCTGGATCGAGATATCATGCAAAAGCAGATCGAGCAGGAGGCGTTGAAAAAAGAGGACGACGTGGCCTCAAAGGATCGTTTGGCCAAGCTGGAAGAAGAGCTTGCCAACCTGCAGGACCGTGCGTCCGAGATGACTGCAAAATGGCAAGCAGAGCGTGACAAGCTGGAAAGCAGCCGTGAGCTGAAAGAGCAACTCGATCGCGCGCGCGCAGAGCTTGATATCGCAAAGCGGGAAGGCGATCTGGGGAAAGCCGGCGAACTTTCCTACGGCGTCATCCCAGAACTTGAACGCAAACTTTCAGAGTCGGAAACACAAGATGACCTGATGGTCGAAGAAGCAGTGCGGCCAGAGCAGATCGCCGAGGTTGTCGAGCGTTGGACCGGCATCCCGACATCAAAGATGTTGGAAGGTGAACGCGAGAAACTTTTGCGCATGGAAGAAGAGCTTGGCAAGCGCGTGATTGGCCAACATGGTCCGGTACGTGCGGTGGCGAATGCCGTGCGTCGCGCACGCGCAGGTCTGAATGATGAGAACCGCCCGCTGGGCTCGTTCCTGTTCCTTGGGCCAACCGGCGTCGGCAAAACTGAGCTGACAAAGGCAGTGGCGGAGTATCTTTTTGACGATGACAACGCGATGGTACGGATCGACATGTCGGAGTTCATGGAGAAACACGCCGTTGCCCGCCTGATCGGCGCACCGCCGGGATATGTCGGCTATGATGAGGGCGGCGTCCTGACCGAAGCCGTACGGCGCAGGCCATATCAGGTTGTACTATTTGACGAAGTTGAAAAGGCACATCCGGACGTGTTCAACGTACTATTGCAGGTGCTTGACGATGGGGTGCTGACTGACGGTCAGGGCCGGACGGTCGATTTCAAGCAGACATTGATAATTCTGACCAGCAACCTTGGTTCGCAAGCCCTGAGCCAATTGCCCGATGGTGCGGATCCAGGTCCAGCCAAGCGGGATGTGATGGATGCCGTGCGTGCCCATTTCCGGCCGGAGTTCCTGAACCGTCTTGATGAAACTATCATTTTTGATCGGTTGGCACGTGAAGATATGGCCGGCATCGTGAGTATTCAGCTTTCGCGACTGGAAGCCAGACTCGCCGGGCGCAACATCACGCTTGAGCTTGACGATGGTGCGCTGCAATGGCTTGCGGAGGAGGGCTATGACCCAGTTTTCGGTGCGCGCCCTCTCAAGCGGGTCATCCAACGCGCATTGCAGGATCAGTTGGCCGAGATGATTTTGGCTGGCGATGTCATGGATGGTGCAACCGTTGAAGTCAGCGCAGGCGCGGATGGCTTGATAGTTGGTGATCGGGTGTCCGGTTCTTCCCGTCCGCGTCCTGATGATGCGGTCGTTCACTAAGTAAATTCTTTCAACGGGAATCCCGCGGGCGCCCTCCTCTCAATCTGAGGTGGGCGCCTGTTTTTCTTGAAAATCTTTAGTACATCCGCGATTTTCGAGTGGACAAGATGCAGGCAAACGGGTTTGCCAGGTGGGTCGGTAGAGTCCTTTCTGGGCTCTGATGCGTCGTTTTCGGCTGTTACCCCCCGACATCGCGTTGTAGCCTCTTGCAAGCCAAAAATAATAAGGGAGAACTGAAGAGATGAATATGAGACGCACAATCGCGGCCTCTGCAATTGCCTTGATGGCAACGCAGACAGCTGCACTTGCCGACCCCATCAAAATTGCGATCAACGAATGGACCGGTCAACATCTGTCAGCCCATATCGCGGGCAATCTGATTGAGAAGCTGGGCCACGATGTCGAATATGTCACGGCGGGGGCTGTACCACAGTTTGCGGCCATTGCTGATGGCAGCCTGCATTTTCAACCGGAAGCATGGGACAACAATGTCGGTGACATTTTCCCAGACGCGGTTGCAAATGGGGATATCGTTATCGTTGGAGACCTTGGACTGAGCCCCTTGGAAGGGTGGCTTTATCCGCCGTACATGGAAGACGCTTGCCCTGGACTACCCTCGTTTGAAGCGCTTTATGACTGCGCGCAGGCTTTTGCCACTTCAGAGACATTCCCGAATGGTCGTCTGATTACCTACCCGGCCGACTGGGGGACGCGCTCTATCGACGTGATCGAAAAGCTCGACCTTCCGTTGAAGCCGATTGCAGGCGGTTCCGAAGGCGCGATGATTGCGGAATTCAATGCAGCCGTTGCTGCTGAGCAGCCGATCATCATGATGTTCTGGCAGCCACATTGGATTCACGCGGAAGTGGACGCCAATTGGGTTGAGTGGAACCCCAGCGACGGCCCATGCGACGAAGCCAACCAGACGCGCGAGAATGCCTGTGGGTTTACGCTGGCTGGGGTCAAGAAAATCGTGTCCCGCGACTTTGGCGAGACTTGGCCAGATGCAATGAAGTTAATTGAGGCGATGTCCATCGACAACGAAACGCAGAACAACCTGATCCTTGAAGTTGATCAGAATGGCGTGAGTGTTGAAGGGGCCGCAGCCAAGTGGGTTGCAGAAAACGAAGACATTTGGGGCCCTTGGGTCGCTGCCGCGATGTAATCGGCACTAGATTTCGGGGGGCAGCGCCAGACAGGTCGCTGCCCCTTTTTGGTTACCAAGGACGCAACGGCGCATTTGGCCGTTCAGGATTGAATTATGAAGACCTCTCCCGCTGGCGATCCGATGCCAAAGCTGTCCTGCAGAAATGTGTGGAAGTTGTACGGTCCCGCCGCCGATAAGTCGTTGATCGCGCAAGGCATGACGCCGGAACAGATCCGTGACGCCGGGCATATCGTTGCCAGCGCCGACGTCAGTTTTGATGTCATGGAGGGTGAGATTTTCGTCATCATGGGACTTTCCGGTTCTGGCAAGTCAACAATTGTGCGGTGTCTGTCGCGCCTTGTTGAGGCAACGTCCGGTGAGATCCTCCTTGATGGTGAGGACCTTTTGAAAGCAAGCAGCAAGGAGCTGATCGACATCCGCCGTCACAAGATGGGGATGGTTTTTCAGAGCTTTGGCCTGATGCCACATTTGAACGTTCTGGAAAACGTCGCATTTCCACTGAAATTGCAAGGCATGGGCGCGAAAGAGCGGCTTGAGCATGCCCAGCGCGTTGTCAACCTGGTCGGTCTTGAAGGGCGCGAACACAGCTATCCCAACCAGCTTTCGGGCGGGCAACAGCAGCGGGTCGGGATCGCCAGATCACTGGCTGTTGAGCCGGAGGTGTGGTTCCTTGATGAACCCTTCAGTGCGCTTGATCCGCTTATTCGGCGGCAAATGCAGGATGAGTTCCTGCGCCTACAAAGCGAATTGAACAAGTCTATCGTATTCATTACGCATGATTTTCTGGAAGCCTTGCGAATTGCTGACCGCATGGCAATCATGAAGGACGGCGAGGTGGTTCAGATCGGACGGCCGGTTGACCTGATCCTGAACCCTGCAAATGATTACGTGCGTGAATTTACCAATGATGTGCCCTGGGAGTTGGTTTTGACCGCCGGGGATATTTCCTCGGATAGGCCGATTCCTGATGGAATCAAGACCGTTGATGCCTCTGCCGGCGTTGCGTCTTTGCTACCGTATTTGGCAGAAAACGATGGAATCGGCGTTGAAAACAAGGAAAGCGGTGAGCGGTCCTATCTGACCGGGCGCGACGTGATTGCGGCGCTTGCAACCGGTGTGCAAACTTCTGACACCGAAGAGGCATAAGAAAAGATGCTGCGGGATCGCACTGTTTTCACCTGGGGCATGCTGACCCTGTTTGTCGCGCTTTGCATCGTTTTTGCCGATAGCCTCGGACCTTTGGCAGAATATCCCAAAGCCTATTTTCTGCCGCTTACCGATCCGATGAATGCCGCGATGCGGTCCTTTGTCGAAGCTTTTGGCACAATCTTCAAAGGGATCGCATGGCTGTTGGATTGGCCAATCTTTGTTGCACGCACTGTCTACGCCTATCTACCTTGGCCGGCGACATTGTTTATCGTTTGCTGGCTCGCCTATCTCGCCAACGGCCGTGGCCTTGCCATCTTTGCCGGTGTCAGCATGTGTTACATGGTGGTGATTGGCTACTGGCCAGAGACGATGAACTCTTTTGCGCTGGTCACGGTTTCCGTTCCCATGGCTGTGATTGTGGGTTTCTTTATTGGTGCGTGGGGCTTCAGGTCGGCGCGGGCCCATCGCGTGATCATGCCGTCTCTCGATCTGCTGCAAACTATTCCGGCTTTTGCGTATCTTTTGCCGATCCTTCTGTTGTTTGGCTTTGGCGCGACGGTCGGGCTTGTGGCGAGCGTACTGTTTGCATTTCCACCTATGGTGCGGAACACGATCATTGGATTGCGCGGTGTTTCTGAAGAGGTGATCGAAGCGGGACAAATGTCTGGCGCAACCAAGCGGCAGTTGTTCTGGAATGTCCGGGTACCCTCAGCCAGACGCCAGATTCTGCTTGGTATCAATCAGGCGACGATGGCGTCGCTGAGCATGGTCATCATCGCCTCGATCATTGGTGGAACGAACGACATCGGTTGGGAAGTTCTCTCAACGATGCGAAAGGCATTGTTTGGGGAAAGCCTGCTGGCGGGCCTGGTCATTGCCCTGATGGCCATGATCCTAGACCGGATGACCTGGGGATTTGCAAATCGAAAAAGGGAGCTGGCCGGCGCTGGCGATCCCAATACTCGCCGAAGCTGGCAGATCATTGCCGGGGTTGTCTTCGGGTTAATCGTGTTGGCGCAGTTCATTCCCATCATGAAAGAATGGCCACGCGAATGGCGCTGGGAACCGGGTCCGGTCATGAATGATGCGCTGCAGGATTTTACAGTGACGTACCGTTTGGCATTGGAGGCCATAAAGAATTTCAGTTTCTTCTTTGTCATGCTGCCCATCAAATTGGGCCTTCAAGAGGCCGTCAGCCCCTTTACCTGGGGGTTCGCGATGTCGCCGTTGGTAACTGGCCTCTATGCTTTGCTTGTCTTCGCAATTTGTGGCGTGGCATGGCTGCGAGATCGTCAGTTGATCGCTGTTGTTTTGGCGCTGCTCGGGATTTGCCTTTACGGTGGGCTGACAAACATGCCGTGGATCGCGTTGTCCGCAATTTTTGTCACACTTGCCTGGCAGGTTGGGGGGCGAAATCTTGGGCTTTGGACCGTCGCTGGCATGCTGTTTCTGGTACTGACCGGGATTTGGGAACCTGCCACCACCTCAATCTATCTTTGCGGTGTTGGGGTTTTGGTTTCGTTCGTCGTGGGATCGGCGATCGGTGTCGCCGCCTCAGAAAATGATACCGTTTCGGCGATCGTCCGCCCTGTCATAGACACGCTTCAGACAATGCCGCCGTTTGTCATCCTGATCCCTTTCGTGATGATTTTCAGGATTGGCGAGTTTACAGCGCTTCTGGCAATCATCGCCTATGCGATCGTCCCTGCGATCCGATATACCGAATACGGGCTGCGCAATTTGCCTGAAGAAACAATTGAGGCTGCGACGATGATTGGGTCGTCTCGCTTGCAGCGGCTATGGCAGGTGAAATTGCCGCTAGCGATGCCGTCGATCATGCTGGGCCTGAACCAGACGATCATGTTCGGGATATCAATGCTGGTTATCACGGCGCTTGTCGGATCGACTGATCTTGGTCAGCAAATCTATGTTGGTCTGGGTGACGGCGATTTTGGTGTTGGCATGATCGCGGGCGTTGGTATGGCGGTCATTGCGATGATCGCTAACGGGATCACGCAGAACGCCAGCAAGAACATGCAGCGCAAGCTTGGCATGCAGGTTGACGAACTCGCCTAATTGGCAACGCAGGTCTATTTGCCCTTCCAGATCGGATCGCGTTTTTCAGCAAACGCACGCGCACCTTCAAGTTGATCCTCTGAGCTGTAAAGCCTTTCGACCGTTGTAAGCTGGCTTTTGGTGATCCGGTTCATGGCATCCTGAAACTTGCTGTCTTCTGCGTCGCGCACGATTTCCTTGATCGCCGCGTAGACAAGTGGCGGACCGCCAGCCAACAGTCGCGCAACCTCCCACGCCCGATCCAGCAGCTTTTCGGCCGGTAGAATTTCATTGACCAAACCCCAACGGTGCGCCTCCTGCGCGTCAAACCAACGCCCAGTCAAAAGGAGTTCCATTGCAATGTGATACGGGATGCGCTTTGGCAGCTTTACACTTGCGGCGTCAGCAACTGTTCCGGATCGAATTTCAGGAAGCGCAAAGCTGGCATGATCAACGGCGAGGATCATGTCAGCGGACAAGGCAAGTTCAAGTCCGCCACCGCACGCGATACCATTGACCGCCGCGATGACCGGCTTGTTCATGTCCCTGAGTTCCTGCAATCCACCAAAACCGCCGACCCCGTAGTCGCCGTCCACGGCATCGCCGTCGGCAGCTGCCTTGAGGTCCCACCCCGGGCAGAAGAACTTTTCCCCTGCGCCGGTCAGGATCGCTACGCGCGCATCCGGGTCGTCGCGAAATTCGCGAAACACCTCGCCCATGATCCTGCTGGTCTTGAGGTCGATCGCATTTGCTTTGGGCCGATCCAGCGTAACCAAAAGGATCCCGCCGTCCCTTTCTGTTTTAAGAGGGTTCATCGCTCGCCTTTCGTATCAATGCATCAACTGCAACCGCTGTATGTGGCGTGCAGATCAGCGGATTTACCTCAACTTCGCAGATGGTGGCCGCATTGGCGAGGACGTAGGCCTGTATCGCCTCGATCGCATCTAGGATGCTATCGATGTTTGTGGGGGGACGGCCCCGGAATCCTGCGAGAAGCGGCGCGCATCTGAGGCTTGCCAAAGCTTTGCGCATGTCGTGCCTGCCCGCAGGGATCATCAATGTCGACGTGTCGGCCAACACCTCGGCCATCACGCCACCAGATCCCAACGTCAGTACAAAACCATGCGCAGGGTCGCACGTGATCCCAATCAACAGCTCGACAACCCCGTCGGTGATCATTTCCTCGATCAAGACTGGGCCGGTGCCGACAGTCCTGATGGCCTGATCAATCTGCGGTGGGGTGACCCCCGTCAGAACAGCGCCGGCGTCGGATTTGTGGTCAAGACCGATGCCTTTCACAACGCAGAGGTCGGGTAGTTCGGAATCGGGCGAAAATTGTTTGGGAATTGAAAGGCCAAATTCTGACAGCGCGGCCTTGGCTGTATGTTCCTCAAGCGTGACAGCACCGTCGCGCTGATGCGGAAGTTGAATGGGGCCAGGGTGGGGTGGGGTAACCCGTGTCGCCGCTGCGATGGCCACCAGGGATTCCTGTAGCCCCATGAACGGGACGACACCGCGGGACAACAGGTGCTTGGCAATTGCGAAGGGCATAAGTTCTGGAAGTGTCGCGACAACCCCAAACGGCGCGCCGGTCTGTCGTCGCACATTGATCGCGGCTTGTGTTGCGCATTCCCAATCCGTGGGATCAGTTGTGGGATAATCGACAATCGAAAGCGTCATTGCGATGTCTGGCCCGGTCATTGCGGCCCAGGCTTTGGTCATCGCGGCTGTGTTGCGCCACACATAGGTGTGATAATCCAGCGGGTTTGAAAGCGCGACCATTGGCCCAAGCGCTTCGGCCAGGTGCTGACGCTGTTGGGCGGACAGGGGCGGAAATTCAATATGTTGGTCAAGCGCCAGATCGGCAATCATGCTTGCCTCACCGCCGGAGCAGCTGATTGATGCAATATTGCGAGATGGTAGCGGACCTTGGACGTGCAGTAATTTTAGCGTCTCAAGCAGCACTGGCAAAGAATGGACGCGCGCAAATCCTAAACGGTCTAGCAGGGCGGTCGCGCCTTCGTCGCTGCCTGCCAGGGAGGCTGTATGCGAAATTGTCGCACGCTGTGCCTGTTTTGAAGCACCCACCTTGAGCGCAACAATGGGAATACCCTTTTCGTGCGCAGTTGCTGCAAGAGTCTCCCAGTTTCGCAAGTCACCAAAACCTTCGATGTGCAGCCCAATCGCGGTGACACGGGGATCGTCAAGCAATGTCCTGGCCAGCTCGGCCTGGGTGGTTTGGGCCATATTTCCGCATGTGACCACATAGGCAATGGGCAAGGCACGCTGTTGCATGGTGAGATTGATCGCAATGTTTGAGCTTTGCGTGAGAATGGCAACACCGGAATCCACGTGGTCCAGCCCATGTTGGTCAGGCCATACGAGTGCCCGATCCAGTGCATTAATGAAGCCATAGCAATTTGGTCCGAGCAGCGGCATGTCACCTGCAGCCGCAACGAGCGCCAATTGCAACTTGGCCGCTTCGGCATCCTCGCCCTTTGCCTCGGCATATCCGCTCGCGAAGCATACGGCGCCGCCCGCGTCTATTGCGGCCAAATCAGCAATGACGCCGATGGAGGCATGGCGGTTTATACCGACAAACGCGGCATCCGGAGGCGAAGGCAGCTCTTTGACCGACTTGACCGTTTTGACGCCGGAAAGTGAGTTGATTTTGGGATGCACTGCCCAGATTTCCCCATCAAACCCGAACCGCTGTGCTTGTGAAATAACCTGCGTGCACCATGCACCCCCGCCGATGACTGCGATTGACTTGGGGCGCAATAGCCGGAGTAGCTTGGCCGGCATTTTCATGCGCCCAGAGGGCGCAGCAAATCCCTGCTGATAATATGCCGCTGGATTTCGCTGGTCCCATCCCAAATTCGTTCGACGCGCGCGTCGCGCCAGAATCGTTCAATCGGGAAGTCATCCATCAACCCCATACCACCAAAAATCTGCAGGGTCGTATCGGTCACCTTTGCCAGCATTTCTGATGCATGGACCTTGGCGCTGGCGATTTCACGATTGGCCGGGAGCCCCTGATCCAATCGCCAGGCGGCGGATAGTGTCAAAAGATCCGCGGCATCAATTTCTGTGATCATGTCGGCGATTTGAAAACTCACGCCCTGGAACTTACCAATTGGTTGCCCAAATTGCCGCCGCTCTGCAGCGTGGTTGAGTGCGTAGTCAAAACACCTGCGCGCACGACCGACGCATGATGCGGCAACCGTGATACGTGTTGCGTAAAGCCAGGTGTTCATCACGGCGAAGCCGCCATCGACGTCGCCCAGCACCTGCGCATCTGACAGTCGGCAGTCATCGAAGTTCAGGATGCAGTTCTTGTAACCGCGATGCGAGACGGATGCGTAGCCATCGCGCACTTCGAACCCCGGCGTGCCGCGGTCTACGAGGAATGTGGTGATCCGTTTCTTGGGACCGCGCGGGGTATCGTCTTCGCCAGTGGCGACAAAAACGATGAAAAAGTCGGCGTGGTTTGCCCCTGAGATGAAATGCTTTGATCCGTTCAGGACCCAGTCACCCTTGTCACGCACGGCCTGACATTTCATCCCGCGCACATCTGATCCGGCTTCGGGTTCGGTCATCGCCAAAGCGTCCATCCGTTCCCCTCGAACCGCCGGCAGCAAGTAACGTTCAATCTGATCAGCCCTGCAAGCCATAAGGATGTTTTGTGGCCGCCCGAAGAAATGCGTCAGGGCCATGGCACCACGCCCCAGCTCTCTTTCAACAAGTGCAAAATCGAGGTGGTTCAAGCCAGCACCGCCAACGCTTTCAGGGAAGTTGCAGGCGTAAAAGCCTAGATCAATGACCTTCTGGCGCAACTCGCTAGCAAGTTCGCGGGGCACTTCTCCTGTGCGTTCGACGGCAGCCTCATGTGGGTAAATCTCATTTTCGACAAAGCGCCGGACGGTCGAAACGATCATATCCTGTTCATCGGTCAAGCCAAAATGCATGGTGCCCTCCGCAATGCTTGTGTTTGCAAGGCTATTGCCATTGACGCATTGAAGTGTGCGGATATAGCAATAATCATGCAGAATTCGCGAAAATCCCATCATCTGATCCGTGATGTAAGTGTTCTGCTGTTTGATGATTTCTCAAATCATTGCCTTGCAAACACCATAGAACCGCTGCGTGCGGCCAACGATCTGTCAAAGCGAAGGCTTTTCAGCTGGCAAATTCTTACGCTAGACGACGCCCCCGTGGAAAGTTCGAGCGGCATTAGGATCGCTCCGGACGCCGCGCTTGATCTGGCGCGGGGTGACCTGCTTGTCGTCATGCCGTCCTACAACGTGCGTAAACTGGCCAGTTTGGGTTACGTCGCTCCATTGCGCAGTGCAGCGCGCAGATTTGGTTGTGTTGCAGGGTTTGATACTGGCAGTTGGTTACTGGCAGCGGCAGGGCTGCTGGATGAGCGGCGCGCCACCATCCATTGGGATGAACTGGCACAATTCGAAGAGCATTTCCCCAACGTCCAGACCGTCAAGGAGCGATTTGTGATGGACGGTGATCGCATCACCTGTTCCGGCGCGATGGCGGCATTTGATGTTGTCACACAACTCATTGGCGTCGATCACGGCGCTTCGCTTGCACTGGAAGTTGAACGGTTTTTCATGTCGCGCACTGACCAAGGGCAAATGCGGGTTCAGGGTCGGTTGTTGCGCGCCGCCATTGCGATGATGCAGGATCATCTGGAGCGGCCGCTAAAGATAAGTCACATTGCGCAGGAGATTGGGTGCAGCCAGCGCATCCTGGCCGAAGTAACACAGCGCGAGCTGTCGATGACGCCGCGCGCGTTGTATCAACAATTGCGGCTGGCGCTGGCGCAAAAGCTGGTCATGCAGACCCGGCAATCCATTGCTGAAATTGCATTGCGATGTGGATACCAGAACGCAAGCGCGATGACGCGGGCGTTTCGCATGTCGTTCCGAACCACCCCGCAAGAGTTGCGGCGATTGGGTTGAAATCCGTGAACCGCGCAGCGATGGTTCTGGCATTCTGGCGGCAAGTGACCAAGTGATAGGGTGGCCAATTCCATGACATTGCGATTGTTTTCGGACCGGGACCGGCCAGTACACATGGGGCACTACCCGTCTGAAAAATTGGCACGCCGGTCCACGTGTCCTGACCTGTCAGACGTTCCCCCGATGCAGCAACTGCGGTTCACTCGTCCAGAGGCCCCTCAGTCCATCGTCAATGCAATGCGAGAACATCAGGCCATGTTGGACGCAATCCGTGAAGGGATGGTCAACAAGGTTCAGGCAGAGGCACCGGGTGATCTTGTGGAGCGGGCAAACCACCTGAAAGCTTTTGGCTATTTCTCGGACGCTGCGGTCGTTGGAACCTGTGAGTTGCCGCAATCGGCAATCCTGCAAGACCCGCTGATAAATGCCGATATCGCACGGCTCGCCAATGATCTGAAAACGCGTCAAACCAAGACGCTGGCCTCTGGTATTGACCAGATTATGGCTGATTTGAAGGAGTCGATGGAGGTGCCGCCAAGCACCATCATCGGGCATACCCATGCGCTGGTATTTCTATATGAATTTCCGCGCGATCCAGAGTTGGATGAGGTTGGCACTGATTGGATCAGGGACGCTCAGAACCACCGCGCGTGCCTTTTGGCGTCCGAGACAGCTGTTGTTATTGCGAACTACCTGCGCCTATTGGGTTATCAGGCGCGGGGGCACACCGGTGCGACATCCGACGTTGATTTGGGAAAGCTGGCCGTCGCGTCTGGACTGGCAACCGTCGAGTCGGGCGCGTTGGTCAATCCGTACATTGGTAGCCGATTTGGGCTTGCGGCAGTCACAACCGACTTTGCGGTTTCACTTGACGCCCCGTTGGCACCGTTGAAGACACAGCCAAAATCGGCGCATGGGGTCGCATGGAAGGTTGGCGCCGGCTTTGCCAAGAACGCGTTTAATGCGGTGCCCTATGCGAAGCGTCGGTTCGTTGATGGCGCACAGCCCTTTGAGCGGATCAAGCGCGTTGATTGCCCGACAACTTACATTGACGAACCGAATGTGGCGCGTGTCCCCAAGCGGGCAGACCTGTTTGCAAGAATCCAGTTCGGTGACCTGGGTAAGAAAGTTCAGGAGGCGGCCAAAGGCGGATATTACGTGCGCAAGGCCGCGCCTTCGATGGCGCAACGTCGGGCGCTGGGCGCATTCGTGCTGTTACAGGATGGGAGCAAGGCGGATGAACGGGCCAGAGTAGATCCCCAGACGGCCGCGGACCTTGTAAAGGCCACGAGCTATTTCCTCGGCGCGGATGCGGTTGGGATAAGTCGCTGTCCTGGGTGGACTTGGTACAGCCACGATGCGATCGGTGCGCCAATCGACCCACCGCATGATCAGGCGATCAGCATGATTATTGATCAGGGCTACGAGACGATGGCCGGGTCGTCGGGGGATGATTGGATCGCGGTCGCCCAATCAATGCGGGCATATCTTCGGTTTTCGCTGATTGGCGGGGTGATCGCCCAGCAGATACGCAACCTCGGGTATCAGGCCAAAGCCCATACGGTGATGGATGGTGAGGTACTGCAGCCTCCGCTTCTGCTGCTTGCCGGGTTGGGCGAGGTTAGTCGGATCGGCGAGGTGATTTTGAACCCCTACCTCGGGCCGCGACTCAAATCCGGCGCGGTGACGACTGATCTTCCGATGGCGCACGACCGTCCGATTGACTTTGGACTTCAGTCATTTTGCGAGGCCTGCAACAAATGTGCACGCGAATGTCCCTCTGGTGCGATCACGACCGGTCCCAAGTTGATGTTCAACGGCTACGAAATCTGGAAGTCAGACAGCCAGAAATGTGCAACGTATCGTGTTACGACGCCGGGGGGTGCGATGTGCGGGCGCTGCATGAAAACATGCCCGTGGAATCTTGAAGGGATATTCAAGGAAGCACCGTTTCGCTGGGCGGCGATGAATATCCCAAAGGCTGCACCATTGTTGGCGAAACTGGATGACGTCGTCGACAACGGCAGCCTTAACCCTGTCAAGAAATGGTGGTGGGATCTCGAGGTTGACGATGATGGCGGATATCGCCCGACGCAGAATCCCGTCAACACCCGTTCGTTGCAAAAGGACCTCGATCTGAAGTTCGAAGATCAAACGCTTGCGGTTTATCCCGCACCATTGGCACCGCATCCCTATCCTTACCCCGACCCAATGGACAGGGAAGCCGGGATTGAAGCCTATCAGGCGATGATCACCGCAAAAGAATACCAGCGACGGCTGAGTGAGGGCGACCCGGTCTTGCACCGGTATTCGGCGGATGGCGATAGCCCAGTCATCCAGGTCGAGATCACAGCGGTCGATGTCATGGCAGATGGGATCAGCAAATACGAGTTCCAGCTTATCGGCGGCGGTGAATTGCCAGAGTGGCAGGCTGGGGCGCACCTTGACATTGTTGTAGCGCCTGAATTCCTACGGCAATACTCAATGTGCGGGGACCCCGCAGATAGATCTCGCTATCAGATCGGAGTGCAGCGAGAGGATGACGGCCGAGGCGGTTCAAAACTATTGCATCGGATATTCTCGAAAGGCCGCAAACTTTTCATTTCACGCCCAATCAATCATTTTCCATTGGTGACATCGGCCAAGCACAGCGCCTTGATGGGGGGCGGTATCGGGGTCACTCCGATGATCGCAATGGCACATGCGTTACATGCGCAAGGCCGCAGCTTTGTTCTTCATTATTCTGGTCGATCCCGAGACAAGATGGGGTTTCTTGACGATCTGAAACGAGTCCCCTGGGCTGATCGGGTGCGCCTACATATCTCCGCTGAAGGAACGCGCGCTGATCTGGACAATACGCTTGCCGGTTACCAGAAGGGCTGGCATGTCTACACCTGTGGTGCAGATCGTTACATGAAGGGCGTGCTGGAGGCGGCGACACGGGCAGGATTTCCGGAAGATACGCAGCACCTGGAGTATTTCTCAGTTCCTGAGCAACCAGAGTTCGAGAACCACAGCTTTAGATTGAAGCTGGCGCGCTCTGGTAAAGTTCTGGAGGTGCCGGCCAGCAAGAGCGCGACCGACGTGTTGGCAGAGAATGGCTTGCAGATTGATGTGAAATGCAGTGATGGCATTTGCGGGGTTTGCAAATGTCGCCTTGTCAGCGGTGACGTTGAGCATCGTGACTTCGTGCTGTCAAAGGCGCAAAGGAAAGAAGCAATCATTCTATGTCAATCGCGTGCTGCGCATGAAGGGGGGATTATCGAAATCGACATCTAAACGATCCTCTTTCGGGTTGTTTCACGAATCGCGAGCTAGAAAAGATTGTCGAGCCGTCGGGCGAGAGATGCAGTCCAACCCTGTGCAAAACGCCGAACTTTCAGCCGTGCAAGAGCTGCTGTCACGGAATGTTCTTCTTAACCTCTATGCCCGATCGTCCACCCAAGATTCTTGTCGCTGACACGGCAAATCTTCAGATCGTCGCAGGCAATGATGCCGCCTGTTCATTTATTGATCAGACTTTACGCGATCTACGCAAGACGGGGCTTTCCGAACTCTTACCCGGTTTGGCTAAAGTTCGCGGTAAACGCCTGCTGCGTGCAGTTCGACGGCGTCACAGAGCGCGTGCGCTGTCGCACCGCGCATTGCCGCGCGTCGGCGTGGACGAGTTCATTATGGTCCTGGTCACTCGCAAAGCGCCATTCCGTCGATTGCGCAAATCCATATAAATAAGATCTGCGAACCATTTCCTTATCAGATCATGCGCTTGCAGGCAGGGGCATCATTTTGGGTGTTGATCGGGATTCAGAATTGCAGACAATCACCCGGACGATTGTCGATCGGGCGCAGATCCTTGAAATTGAAGTCCGCGTCGAAGGTGTCGAAACACAGGGTGAGCAGGACATGCTGTTGAGTTTCAATTGCGTGGTCGCAGAAGGATATCTTCACGCGAGACCGATGCCACTGGATCAGATTAAGACCTTCTTGCGGTCACGGGGCGACATTGCATTGTCTTCCTAGGTGCGGATCAAGGTATCGCCATAGCTTAGAGTCGGGCTAAGCGTGATCGTCGTTTCGCCCGTTCCGTCAGCGCCATCGACGCGAGAGGCAATGATTTGTGCGGCTTTCTGGCCGATCTCATAGCGGCAGGCATCCATTGTTGCCAATCGCCGTGGCAAACCTTGCAACAGCTCCACGTCATTGAACCCTGCAAGCCCTATCTCGTTTGGGATATCAACGCCCTGCTCAAGCAGATATAGCAGTCCACCAGCGCCGATCATATCATTTGAAAAATAGAGGAAATCAAGATCAGGATTTCTGGCCAACATGTCGGCTGTCATCTCGCGACCCTTGGCCAAGGCCGATCCGCCAGAGTAGAAATCCTGATCGGCAATTTCGATCCCGGATTTGGCCAATGTTCGCGTGAACCCTTCAAACCGTTTCCTCGCCCGGTGATCGAGCGGCATTTTTGTGCCCATAAAGCCAATTTTCCGGTAACCGGCCTCTATGATCGCCTCAGCCATCTTCCGTCCGGCGCGGCGATGGGAAATGCCCACGCAGGTGTCAATTGGTTCGCCATCTATGTCCATGATCTCGATGACTGGAACACCGGATCGCGCAAGCATCGCCCGTGACGCCTCAGAATGTTCGAGACCTGCAATGATGATTCCAGCGGGACGCCATGACAGCATCTCAAACAGGACTTTCTCTTCCTTTTCAGGAAGATAGTCAGTAACGCCAACGACGGGTTGAAGGACTGTTTCTTCCAACGCTTCTGAAATTCCGGACAGAACTTCGGGAAATACCATGTTCTTGAGGGACGGGATGATGACCGCAACCAAGTTTACGTGACTGGAGGCAAGCGATCCCGCGATTCGATTGGGAACATATCCGAGCCGCTTCGCCGCTTCCTGAACCTTTGCACGGGTTGCCGCGCTGACATCACCTTTGTTGCGCAATACGCGACTAACGGTCATTTCACTGACGCCTGAGGCCTCAGATACGTCGCGTAATGTCATCGGGCGGCGGGGCGGTATCGTCACAAGCTCAATCGTCCATTCCATCTGCTATACCACCATTAGCGGGCATCGTGGCCCTTGTAAAAGCCTGTGTTGCAGGATTGGTTGACCGTTTGCGCAAACAAGGGGATATCTGGTGCGTGGTCCCGTGGCTCAACTGGATAGAGCAGCCCCCTCCTAAGGGGCAGGTTGCAGGTTCGAATCCTGCCGGGGTCGCCATCCCTGCTGGGATGGGGGTGACATAGTCATGCTCTTTCAGTGACCTTCTAATCTTTCTCAACGTAGAAGTTCGCTTTTTTGGTTCAAATATGCCCGGCAGGCCGAAGAACCTAGCGACTAGTCACCCAGCTTGTAGATTAGCGCCAGATCCATGACGTTCGTTCCAGTTGGCCCGGTTTCGACTTGGTCACCACAACTCGCCAAGTATGTCCCCGAATCGGCGCGTTCCAATGCGCGCTGGGCTGCCGCCAGGTTTTGTACGCTGCTGCCGTCAAAGAAACCGCCAGCGGCTGAGGTTGGGCCATCGGTTCCATCGGTGCCTGCGACTAGACCCACAACAGTAGATACTCCTGACGCTCGCTTGGCCAATTCCAGCGCCAAAGCCTGATTGCGCCCCCCGCGCCCGGGCTTGGCGGGAAGTACAATGGTTGGCTCGCCGCCGCAAATGTAAAGCCCGTCTGGCCCGCTGGTGATATCGCGCGATATATCTTCAGCCAGGTCCGAGACGTCTTTGTACATAGATTCGGTGTTGGAAATAACTTTCAACCCCAGAGCTTTGGCCGAAGTTGCGACCGCGTTGCGAGCAACGGCGTTCGAGGCAATGATGTGACATTCATAGGTCGCTGACGATGTTGCAGGTTTGGCGCCTATGCCTGAGCCGATTATGTTGATGTCGTCACCCGGGACGTCCGATATCGCCAACACATCAATATGGGAGCCACGAAAACATTCCAGCAGTTGTCCGCCCTTGATGGCCGAAATCTCGAGCCGTTGACGGTTGATTTCCTTGATATCGGTGCCGTCAGAAAGTGCGTTTCCAGTCAGTTCGGTCAGGTGCTTTTTCGTAATTCCGTTCTTGAGGTGTTCGACAAGGGCGGATGCCCCCCCTGATACCAGTACGAGAAGCCGATCGTCCGACGTTGTCGTTGTCACAAAGTCCACCGCTTGCGCCCCGGCTCGCAGCGATCTGTCATCCGGTACCGGATGGCTTGCCTCAATCGCGTGGACATTGCGAGTAAACTCGGTCGCGCCAATATGGCCGGTCTTCGTAACCAACAAAGTGGGGACCGACTCTCGCCATTCTCGCGGCAGCCCCTCGAACATGGAAACAGCGGCTTTCCCCACGCTCAGGACATGTGTCGGTTTTTTGATTGCCCGTGCCACGATGGCGGCCTGCGTCGCGGGCTTGCCCTTGACCGCCTCAACACCATCCATGAACAATTGAAGAAGATCTTGTCGTATAGATTCATGCATGGGCATTCTCCGGGGTAACACGGGGTTTGAGTATAAATCACAGACTGTCTACGCAAGGCCGAAGCATTTCGACGTTGGGCGCCCATGTCATTATTGTTATACGGCCGCCAGGACAGTGCAGGGCACGCATCCCCTGTGTTTGAAACGCACGACGTTGACATCGGGATTTTGAGAAAGACAAATCATGACGCAATCATCAGCTGTTGTTTTTGACCCGCTTTCCGATGCCTTCGCTGCCGATCCCTACCCGATCTATGCCAAGATGAGAGAACAGCCAACGGCGCATTATTATGCATCCGAAGACACCTGGATGCTGACAAGGATGGAGGACGTTCAGGCCGTCGCGCTTAACAAGACCATGTTGCGTAGTACGGATGCCTTCACAACCGAGGCAGAGCGAAAGGAACAGCAACGCAAATTGAACTGGCACGACATGCCCCATCACGAACGATTTGTGCAGTTCAACATGCTGGAAAGCGAGGGTGACATGCACGATCGCCTGCGCAAGTTGGTGTTTCGTGAATTCACCCCCGCAATGATCCAAAAACAGCGTGATGGGATTCAGCTGTTTGTCGACGGACTCCTTGATAGCCTTGCGGATCGCGACACCTTCGACTTTGTGAATGATTTTGCCGTACATGTGCCGGGACATGTCATTGGCAAGGTGCTCGGTGTGCCGGATGAGGATTGCCCGCAGTTGCGAATGTGGTCCGAAGATGTCGTGAGCTTTTTCAATGTCGGGCGAGATGAGGCTGGGAAACAACGCGCCGAGCAATCGACCAAAGAGTTCTACCACTACCTCCTGTCTTTATTGGCGCAGCGTGCGAAATCCCCGAAAGAGGACTTGTTGACGCGATTGCTCCACCAGAAAGACGCAGGGCAATTGGAAGAGGATGAGCTTATCGCCACTTGCATGCTGATTCTGATGGCCGGGCATGGATCGACAATTGATGTTCTGGGATCTGGGCTGCATGCATTGCTGAAGTTTCCCGATCAAGATCAGAAATTGCGAAACGATCCGAGTTTGATGAAAGCTGCCGTACAGGAAATGTTTCGGTACGAAGCGCCTTTGCCATATTTCCATCGTTTCGTGACCGAAGAGACGGTTGTTGGCGGTCAGACCTTTGAACCGGGTGTACGTCTTGGTCTTCTTTATGGTGCAGCCAATCGCGATCCCGCACGGTTTGATAATCCCGACGATTTTGTCGCCGATCGCAATCCCAACAGGCACATCGCATTTGGCGGTGGAACGCACTTTTGCCTTGGCAATCATTTGGCGCGGCTGGATATGGAAGTGATCTTTACCGCCCTGCACAAACGGTTTTCAAGAATTGAATTGGCAGGTGCGACGCCGGCCTACAAGCGCGGGTTGTCGGTGCGCGGTCCGCAAGCGCTCAATGTATCCGTGACCGCTGCATAAGGTGATTCCAGCAAGATGATCAAAGTGATATTTATTGAAGCGGACGGTCGGGAAACTGTTGCCCATGGACCGGCCGGGCAGAGCCTGATGCAGCTGGCCGTTGGTGCCGGTGTGCCAGGGATTGTGGCAGAGTGCGGCGGTGCCTGTGCTTGCGGGACATGCCATTGCTATATCGCGCAAGGTTTTCGTGCCCAGCTTCCACCCATCAACGACAATGAAAGAGATATGTTGGAGTGGGTCATAGACCCAAAACCAGAAAGCCGATTGAGCTGCCAGATACAGCTTTCGGTGGATATGGACGGCCTGGTCGTCCGTCTACCGCAAAGCCAAACGTAGTTAGCGCAGTGCTGCCCCACCTTTGTGGCAGGGCAGCGCGATGAGGTTCGCTGATTACATGGGCGGCAGAATAACCGCGTCGATGACATGAATGACACCATTTGATGCCTCGATATCTGCTGTAACCACATTCGCATCATTCACTTTCACGCCGCCCTCGGTCATGATCGTGATATCGGCACCGTTGACGGTCGGTGTCATCATCTCATTCGAAAGATCGGTAGACATCACCTTTCCTGCGACAACATGGTAGGTCAGGACCTTGGCAAGCGCGTCGGGATCAGCGAGCAATCCTGCGACAGTCCCTTCGGGCAGCGCATCGAATGCTTCATCTGTTGGGGCGAATACGGTGAAAGGGCCTTCGCCTTTCAGCGTGTCGACAAGTCCGGCTGCTTCTACTGCAGCAACGAGCGTCGTAAAGCTTCCCGCCTCGACTGCGGTATCGACGATGTCCTTGCTGTGGCCTTCAGCGAATGCAGAAGTTGAAAGCAGTGTTGTCGTTGTGATTGCAATAAATGTGCGACGTAGCATGATGAGTTCTCCAATCCTGTTTCTGCCCGGTTGGCATTGAAGAGAGTTACGGCGGCATGGCGGGCACAGATCACCGGGGATTTTCGCTGACGCCGGTTGACGTTTTGGGCGATGCGCCTAAGCCAGCGAACTGTGCGAATTCCACTCACAAATTCGTGACACGTGACGGTGAAAAATCCGTGATCCGGGCTGACTGCTGGTAACTTTCGACGCATGATCAAGCATCACGACGAAGGAGCTCACATGGCGATGTTTTCAGACTTTACGATCAACCTGATCCAAGGGTTGGTCCTCCTATTTGTTTTTGTCATTGGGCTCGCCGTTCTTGCCGTCATGATTCTTTTTCTGATCGATAGGTTGCAGACCGCAGATGCGGTGCGGCGCAATTACCCTGTCCTTGGTCGATTTCGCTATTTGTTCAGCACCCTCGGAGAATTCTTTCGTCAATATTTCTTTGCGATGGACAGGGAGGAGTTGCCGTTTAACCGCGCCCAACGTGAATGGATCAAGCACGCCAGTGACGGGGCAGGGAGCACGGTTGCCTTCGGATCAACTCGCGCCCTGAATGTTGCGGGCACGCCAATATTTGTAAATGCCGCCTTTCCTCAATTGGATCAGCAGGTCGCAGCAACGGCGCCGCTCGTTATCGGGCCAAGCGCTCGTCACCCATACGAGGCGCGATCGCTTATCAATATTTCTGGCATGTCATATGGAGCAATTTCGAAACCGGCCGTTCAGGCGCTCTCAAGGGGCGCACAAAAAGCCGGAGTTTGGCTAAACACAGGCGAAGGCGGGCTGTCGCCATATCATCTGGAGGGCGGATGCGACATCGTCTTTCAGATCGGAACCGCAAAGTACGGGGTTCGAGACGTAAACGGTGACCTTGATGACAGCAAGCTCGCAGAGATCGCGGCACACGATCAGGTCAAAATGATAGAGATCAAGTTGGCGCAGGGGGCCAAACCGGGGAAAGGTGGCATCCTGCCCGGCACCAAAGTGAATGCAGAGATTGCACGCATTCGCGGGATTCCGGAGGGCAAGTCCAGCATCTCACCAAACCGGCACGTGGAAGTTGATGATTTTGATGATTTGCTTGGTCTGATCGGGCGCATTCGCGATGTCACTGGGCTGCCCGTCGGCGTCAAAACAGTCATGGGCAATGGGGAGGCGTTTCAAGAGCTTTTCGACCGGATCAACGAACGCGGCCAAGACAGCGCACCGGACTTCGTAACACTTGATGGTGGGGAAGGCGGGACTGGCGCATCACCCATGCCACTCATTGACCTTGTGGGTGTGTCCATTCGCGAAGCGCTTCCTGTGGTCGCGCAAATGCGCGATGCGGCTGGGCTGAAGGATCGGATCCGGCTTATTGCAAGTGGGAAACTGGTCAATCCCGGCGACCTTGCCTGGGCGATTTGTGCTGGGGCGGATTTTGTGACCTCGGCGCGGGGATTCATGTTCAGTCTGGGATGCATCCAATCGCTGAAATGCAACAAGAATACCTGCCCCACGGGAATCACGACACACGACTCGCGTTTTCAGAAAGGTCTGGTGGTGCATGAAAAGGATCATCGTGTTGCCGCCTATGCCCGGAACCTGATCAAAGACGTTGAGACGATCGCGCATTCTGTTGGTGTAACGGAACCGCGGCAGATGCGCCCCCACCACGTCCGGATCGTGCAGTCTGACGGATCGTCTGTTCCGCTCGATCAACTGATAAAGCGTTTCAATAATCTGTCGGTAACGTGACAAACACTTTATCCATTTTGTGCGTATATGTCCGGGAACGTATATTCGGAGAAAGACATGGCCAATCGCTGGACCAACAACCTGACGCGCGCTGACGTCACGCCCAAGGCGGCATTTCTCAACCGTCGCCAAATCATCGCCGGTTCGGTGGGTCTGGGCGCGATTGCCGCGGGATTGCCAACTAATGCGCAAGAGGCACTTGAACCGAACACGCTGGAAGAGATTACCAGCTACAACAATTATTATGAGTTTGGCACCGGCAAATCGGACCCGGCAAAAAATGCGCATAAGCTGGATACCACTCAATGGTCGATCAAGGTTGGCGGGATGGTCGATAACCCCGGGGATTACGCTTTGGACGAGCTCATTGGGGGCATGACAGTCGAAGAGCGCATCTACCGTTTCCGTTGTGTCGAAGCATGGTCAATGGTGATTCCGTGGCATGGGGTCGAGCTTGCAGACATATTGAACCGGGTCGGCGTTCAGTCAGGTGCCAAATACGTTGCCTTCGAAACGGTTGTTCAGCCCGAGAACATGATTGGTGTTCAACGTCGGGTCCTGGACTTTCCCTATGTCGAAGGTTTGCGGTTAGACGAGGCGATGAACCCGCTGACGATCATGGCAACCGGGATCTATGGAGAACCTATCTCAAAACAGAACGGCGCCCCGATCCGTTTGGTGGTGCCATGGAAGTATGGATTCAAATCCATCAAGTCGATTGTAGGGATTACACTCACCGATGAAGAGCCGCCAACGAGCTGGAATACAGCCAATGCACGCGAGTACGGCTTTTATAGCAACGTGAACCCAAATGTGGATCATCCACGTTGGTCACAGGCGTCAGAGCGTGTGATTGGTGGCGGGTTGTTTGCAGCGCGCCAGGATACGTTGATGTTCAATGGCTATGAAGAAGAAGTCGCAGGCCTGTACGAGGGGATGGACCTCGCAGAATTCTATTGATGATCATCGACCGCGTTAACGCTGTGTTACGTCGCATTCCGGCGTGGACGATATACATTGTGGCTGCCAGCTATGTCGCCTGGCAGTTCTGGCAGGCGTTGACGCAACAGGGCGAATATCTTGTTGAGCCGATTAACGTGCTGGAGCGCGAGTATGGTGAAACGGCACTGAAGCTGCTTGTCCTTGGGCTGATGGTCACACCACTTCGCAGATGGACGGGGCTCAATCTTCTGAAGTATCGGCGGGCGATCGGGGTTACCGCCTTCTTTATAGTGCTCGCGCATTTTCTGGTCTGGGCGGTTCTTGATGTTCAAACGCTGGAACGTGTCTGGACCGAGATCGTCAAACGCCCATATGTGACTGTCGGGATGGCGGCGTTTGTGCTGATTGTCCCCTTGGCGATGACGTCGAACAATTGGTCATTGCGCAAACTTGGGGCAGCGAGCTGGCGACGGCTTCATAAGTTGACTTATCCGGCTGCAGTTCTGGCCGCCGTTCACTACTTATGGATTGTCCGTGGATTTCAGCTGGAACCCATCGTTTACCTGATCCTGATCCTGG
>CANMYO010000001.1:1357500-1792237 GCA_947502145.1 uncultured Paracoccaceae bacterium
GATGACATGAGTAGCGACAAAGGGAGTGAGAGACTCCCTCGCCGAAAGTCCAAGGGTTCCTGCTTAAAGCTAATCTGAGCAGGGTAAGCCGACCCCTAAGGCGAGGCCGAAAGGCGTAGTCGATGGGAACCAGGTTAATATTCCTGGGCCAGGAGGATGTGACGGATCTCGAAGGTAGTTTGTCCTTATTGGATTGAACAGGCTGCTTAGAGGTTCCTGGAAATAGCCCTCCATGAGATCGTACCCTAAACCGACACAGGTGGACTGGTAGAGAATACCAAGGCGCTTGAGAGAACCACATTTAAGGAACTCGGCAAAATACCTCCGTAAGTTCGCGAGAAGGAGGCCCGATTAGTAGGCAACTATTGGTCGGGGGCACAAACCAGGGGGTGGCGACTGTTTACTAAAAACACAGGGCTCTGCGAAGTCGCAAGACGACGTATAGGGTCTGACGCCTGCCCGGTGCCTGAAGGTTAAAAGGAGGAGTGCAAGCTCCGAATTGAAGCCCAGGTAAACGGCGGCCGTAACTATAACGGTCCTAAGGTAGCGAAATTCCTTGTCGGGTAAGTTCCGACCTGCACGAATGGCGTAACGACTTCCCCGCTGTCTCAAATGTGGACTCAGCGAAATTGAATTGCCTGTCAAGATGCAGGCTACCCGCGGTTAGACGGAAAGACCCCATGCACCTTTACTATAGCTTCGCACTGGCATCAGACACAGTATGTGCAGGATAGGTGGTAGGCTTTGAAGCGGTGACGCTAGTCATCGTGGAGCCTCCCTTGAGATACCACCCTTATTCTGTTTGATGTCTAACCGCGGCCCGTTATCCGGGTCCGGGACCCTGCGTGGTGGGTAGTTTGACTGGGGCGGTCGCCTCCCAAAGTGTAACGGAGGCGCGCGAAGGTTGGCTCAGAGCGGTCGGAAATCGCTCGTTGAGTGCAATGGCAGAAGCCAGCCTGACTGCGAGACTGACAAGTCGAGCAGAGTCGAAAGACGGCCATAGTGATCCGGTGGTCCCGAGTGGAAGGGCCATCGCTCAACGGATAAAAGGTACGCTGGGGATAACAGGCTGATGGTGCCCAAGAGTCCATATCGACGGCACCGTTTGGCACCTCGATGTCGGCTCATCTCATCCTGGGGCTGGAGCAGGTCCCAAGGGTACGGCTGTTCGCCGTTTAAAGAGGTACGTGAGCTGGGTTTAGAACGTCGTGAGACAGTTCGGTCCCTATCTTCCGTGGGTGTAGGATACTTGAGAGGAGTTGCCCCTAGTACGAGAGGACCGGGGTGAACGATCCACTGGTGGATCTGTTGTCGCGCCAGCGGCAGTGCAGAGTAGCTATGATCGGACAGGATAACCGCTGAAGGCATCTAAGCGGGAAGCCCCCCTCAAAACAAGGTATCCCTGAGGACCGAGGTAGACCACCTCGTCGATAGGCCGGAGATGTAAGCGTAGTGATACGTTCAGTTGACCGGTACTAATTGTCCGATAGGCTTGATTTGATCCAGTAGAAGCTAGTCTTCTTGCTGATCTTCAAGATACATACACACACATTAGCCGTATTTGGCTTGGAACCTGATTTTGTTTGTTTGATTTGGTGGTCATAGCGTGAGCAAAACACCCGATCCCATCCCGAACTCGGCCGTTAAGTGCCACAGCGCTGATGGTACTGCGTCTTAAGACGTGGGAGAGTAAGTCACTGCCAAATCTAACAAGCAAAATCGGGGTATCTCTCTGACGATGAAAATGAAGTCGACTTAGTGGCGCGGGATGGAGCAGCCCGGTAGCTCGTCAGGCTCATAACCTGAAGGTCGTAGGTTCAAATCCTACTCCCGCAACCAAAAATAGACTAACGATACCAAATCCTTAGGCCTCGCATCACGCGGGGCTTTTTGCTTATGCGCATTCCATATCAACGCCACGTCAACGGTAAGCGCTGCATCTGACCTGCTCCCCTGAAATGTCCTGAAATTTTGGTTAGCCTGTTCTCCAACTGAGGAGACAGAAGATGAAGAGAAGCCGTTTCAGCGAAGAACAGATCATTGGCATACTGAAAGAGCATCAGGCTGGGCTTGGCGCGAAGGAGCTTTGTCGCAAGCACGGGATTAGTGACGCGACATTCTACAAATGGCGATCCAAGTACGGCGGCATGGAGGTCTCTGATGCGCGGCGGCTGAAGACGTTGGAAAACGAGAACCTAACGGGGACACTTCCGGTAAGCGATACAATCAGAAGCGGGCCTGACCGAACACATCTTTGGCAATCTCGCTGAAGCACGGAAGATCATCGAAAGCTGGAGGATCGATCACAACGCGCAAAGACCACATACTTCGCTTGGCGGGCTGGCTCCGGCTGTTTACGCTAACCTCAACCGCAGCACCCGGCCTCCCGCGCTTGAGCTCCGTAGTGGCTCCGCTCAGCAGGCCTTGACCACAACCCAATAACAGAAAGAAACAGGAACGGGTTCTATACCTGAACGGTCCGGATCAGGAGGCTGCGTCATCGTAGTATTCCATTTAGGAACAAAACATGAACATAATGGGAGGTGTATGGGAATCGAATCTTCATATGGGCAGATAGTACGTCTGCCAAAAAGGGTGTCAGCGCCACCGGTGGCTTCAACGCAGCCGGAAGGGCCTGTCGCGCTGACGGATGTGTTGCCTGCACAACCCTTCGACCCCGCGGCAACTGGATTTATCCTGGCCTCGTTGCCGGACAACGACAGTCCGGTTTTGTGGATTCAGGATCATATGTCAGGGCGCGAAAACGGGCATCTCTATGTGGCCAGTTTGCGCGGGTTTGGTGTGAACCGTGCAATTTTGCAGGTGCAGGTCAGCCACCCGCGCGATGTGCTTTGGGCGATGGAAGAAGGGGCTGCCTGCGCAGGGATATCCGCTGTCGTTGGCGAGATACACGGCGCGCCGCCTGTGCTGGATTTTACCGCGACAAAGCGGCTTGCGATGCGGGCAGAGGTCTCTGGCGTGGCGGTTTTCCTGATCCGCAGCGCCGATCCCGGAGGGTTAAGCGCGGCGCGCGAACGTTGGCGCATTGGCACGCGACCGTCTCAACCGCATCCGCACGACAGCAAGGCGCCAAGTCTTCCGCAATGGGATGTAGAACTGTTTCGCGCACGGGGGCGATCGCCGGGACGCTGGGTGGCGCATTATGACCCTGCCGCCCAAAGAGCAACAGATCGTTTCCGTCTGGTTTCCCATGCTTTCGATCGAGCGTTGGGTCAGAGTGATCAGCCAGTATCGCACCGTTCCGGGGGCTGATGTTCCGGTTGTATTGTCGCGCAGCGGACCGCATGGCCCGGTCATTCACTGTGCTGGACCCACAGCACAAGCCCGCGGGATTTTGGCCGGTGCGCGGGTTGTTGATGTGCAAGCCATTCATCCCGACCTGCACGTTGAAGCGGCGGAAATTGATGGTGACGAAGCGCTTTTGCAGCGGCTTGTTCACTGGTCCCGACGCTGGTGTCCATGGTCCGTGCAGGACGATGACGACGGGTTATTGCTTGATGTTACGGGGGCGACCCATCTTTTTGGGGGTGAGGTTGCAATGTTGCGCGATATTTCTCAGCGCTTTGCGATGCAGGGTTTGACGGCACGGGTTGCGCTGGCCCCGACACGTGGTGCGGCGCAAGCCTTTGCGCGGTTCGGTCCGTTCAACACGATCGCGACCAAGGATGATCTAGCGCTTCGGCTTGCCCCATTGCCTGTCACAGCCTTGCGGTTGGATGATCAGACTGCAAGATTACTGCATCGCTTGGGGTTAAAAACGGTTGGCGCGTTGGCTGATGTGCCACGCGTGGCTTTGATGCGTCGGTTTGCGAATATGCCCACAGACCGTAACCCGCTGATTTTGCTTGATCGTGCCATGGGTAAGACAACAGAGCCATTGAATGCTCCGCCTGACCCGCTCCAGTTCATTGCGCGTAGTCGGTTGGCTGAGCCCGTGCTTGACCCGGTTCCGCACTTAAAGGGTCTGGCCGAGAAGCTTTGCCAGGATCTGGCCGAAGCAGAAAAGGGTGCGCGTCAGTTACAGCTGACGATCTACCGGATTGACGGTGAATGGCGCAGGGTGCGGATCGCGACTGCGCGGGCAAGCCGGGATGCCGCGCATATCGTGCGACTGTTTGATGGCAAATTGGATAGCATCGACCCCGGTTTCGGGTTTGATCTGCTGACACTTGAAGCGTCGCAGGTTGAACCCGTATCCCGTGTGCAGGAACGATTGGATGGCAAGCGTGATACAAATGCTGATGTTGCCGGGCTGCTGGATCGCCTGACCGCACGGTTCGGCCAGGACAAGGTTGTATGGCCAGCCTGGTCCGAAACCCACAAACCCGAACGTGTCGAACAAAGGGTTCCTGCCTTGCAGGGCACGCCGTCCGCAGCTCCGGTACTGACACGTGAACGTCCGATCCGTATTCTCAAACCCGCAGAAGAGGTCAGCGTTCTTTATGCCGTTCCCGAAGGACCCCCATCGCAGTTTCGTTGGCGTCGGGTGGTTTACCAGACCGCGCGATATGCCGGCCCTGAGCGGATCGCCCCGGAATGGTGGCTGGACCGTCCGGGCACCCGGTTGCGCGATTATTATAAGATCGAGGTGCGCGATGGACATCGCTTTTGGCTTTATCGTGAAGGGCTGGTGAATGATGGCCGGGGCGGGGCGCCACGCTGGTTTCTGCATGGGTTTTTCGCCTGATGCCGGTGCAAGAAGGACATCCGCGTCGCACTTTGGACGGCAAGGGCGATTTTGTTTCGCATCCCAAATCCGCGTATGTCGAATTTGGATTGGCCAGTTGTTTTTCGTTCCTACACGCATCCTCAGATGCGGTTGATCTTACGGCGCAGGCCAATGCGCTTGGGTATGACAGTATCGGGATCGCAGACCGCAACACGCTGGCCGGGGTCGTGCGCATACACACCGAAGCGGGCAAGGCCCGCGTGCGACCGTTGATCGGGACACGGCTTGTGCTCATGTGCGGGACAGAAATACTCGCCTACCCACAAGACCGTAACGCTTATGCACGGCTATCGACATTGCTATCCAAAGGTAAGATGCAGACCATTCACGGCGAATGGCAGGACAAGGGCGAAACGCACCTGACGCTCGAAATGCTGGCGATGCACGCAGAAGGGCTGCACTTGATCGTCATTCCGGCAGAAAACCTTGATCTGTTCGCTGCAGGTTTGTCACGGCTGACCAATGCGCTCCCCGGGTTGCGTCACATAGGTGCGACGTTTCTTTATCGCGGTAATGATCGCGCACGCATCAACCGTCTTGATGCGCTTGCGAAACAGCACAGGTTGGCGATCCTTGCCACGAACGATGTCCTTTATCACGCGCCAGAGCGGCGACCATTGCAGGATGTAATGGTCTGTATCCGTGAAAGCCGCCAGATCGCAACGGCCGGTTATCTGCTCGAGGCCAATGCCGAACGGCACCTGAAATCCCCGTCCGAGATGTGTCGGTTGTTCACTGATTGGCCGCATGCAATTGCCGCAACGCGGGCGCTTGCGGATCAAATTGAATTTACGCTGACAGACCTGAAATACGAATACCCTCACGAGATTGTACCAGAAGGGCGTAGCGCGCAGGCTGAGTTGGAACGTCTGACATGGGAGGGCGCAGCGTCCCGCTATCCCGATGGGGTGCCAGAGCATGTAACCCGGACGATCCACAAGGAATTCAAGCTCATCGCGAGCAAGAAAATCGCCCGCTATTTTTTGACCATTCGGGATATCGTGCGTTTCGCCCGCGAGGAGGCTGAGCCGCCGATCCTGTGCCAAGGGCGCGGTTCGGCGGCGAATTCGGCAGTGTGTTTTTGTCTGGGGGTCACTTCGGTAGACCCCAATGAACACGATGTTCTGTTCGAACGTTTCCTAAGCGAAGAACGGGACGAACCCCCTGATATTGATGTGGATTTTGAACATGAACGCCGTGAAGAAGTCATTCAGTATATGTATAACAAATACGGCCGGCACCGCGCCGGATTATGCGCAACTGTGATCCACTATCGTCCCCGCTCGGCCATTCGTGAGGTCGGCAAAGCAATGGGGTTATCCGAAGACGTCACTTCAAAACTTGCCGGTACGATCTGGGGAAGCTTTGAAGAACAGATGGAGGACGATCGCGCGAAAGAGGCAGGGTTGGATTTGTCGGATCCTTACTTGCGTATGGTGTTGAAGTTGGCAAAGCAAATGGTCGGCATGCCGCGCCATTTGTCACAACACGTTGGCGGGTTCATTCTAACAGAACGTCCCTTGACCGAAATTGTGCCAATCGGAAATGGCGCAATGCCAGACCGGAGCTTTATCGAGTGGGACAAGGATGACATCGACGCGCTTGAGATATTCAAGGTCGATATTCTTGCTCTGGGGATGCTGACCTGCATCGCCAAAAGTTTTGATTTGCTTGATGCACATTACGATCGGCGACTTGATCTTGCGACGGTTCCCAAGGAACACGACTTTCCTGATGATCAGCGCCCGACCTATGACATGCTGTGCGAGGGCGACAGCCTTGGTGTTTTTCAGGTCGAAAGCCGTGCGCAGATGGCGATGCTGCCAAAGCTGCGCCCGCGGGTGTTTTATGATCTGGTGATTGAGGTCGCGATCGTCAGGCCGGGACCAATTCAGGGTGACATGGTGCATCCCTACCTGCGTCGGCGGCAGGGGCTAGAGGACGTCGTTTTTCCATCTCCGGGCCCGGAACATCCGCAAGATGAATTGCGGAACATCTTGGGGCGGACGATGGGCGTCCCGATTTTCCAGGAACAGGCAATGAAAATCGCGATGGATGCTGCCTGCTTTAGCCCTAAGGAAAGCAATGACCTACGCAAGGCGATGGCGACATTCAGGTCGCGAGGAACGATTGAGACGCTACAGGACAAAATGGTCGGTCGGATGACAGACCGGGGCTATGATCCTGAATTTGCACAACGTTGCTTTGATCAGATCAAGGGTTTTGGTGAATATGGATTCCCCGAAAGCCACGCCGCCAGCTTTGCCAAACTGGTCTATGTTTCAAGCTGGATGAAGTGCCATTATCCAGCGGTTTTTGCTTGTGCATTACTCAACTCGCAGCCGATGGGGTTTTATGCTCCGGCGCAAATCGTGCGTGACGCACGCAATCATGGTGTCGAAGTCTTTCCGGTGGATGTGAACTATTCAGATTGGGATTGTACGCTGGAACCCTGTGCAAGCGGGTTCGCCCTACGTCTGGGCTTGCGGCAGGTTGACGGTATGCGCGAGGACGCCGGGCTAAGGATCATGGCGCAACGTGATTGCCCCTATGCGGACGTGGCTGACTTGAAGGATCGGGCACGTCTGGACATGGGTATGATCCGCAATTTAGCGGCAGCAGATGCGATGCGCAGCATGGGCATTGATCGTCGACAGGCCCTTTGGCAATCGCAGGCGCTTCGTGATGCGCCAGCGTTGCCGATATTCGAACATGCTGCGGTGACAGCAATTGGCCCGGACCCTAAGGTTGCCTTGCCAGAGATGCCTAAGGCAGAACATGTCGTTGCGGATTATCAGACATTGCGCCTTTCGTTGAAAGCGCACCCGGTCTCATTTTTTCGGGCCAGTTTGCGGCAGCAGGGTTTTGCAATGTCCGCTGACCTGCCGCGAATGCGCCATGGTCAGCGCGTGTCACTTGTAGGTCTGGTGCTGGTGCGGCAACGCCCCGGTAGCGCAAAAGGAGTTTGTTTCATTACGCTTGAGGATGAAACCGGTGTTGCCAACCTGGTAATCTGGCCAACCGTCTTCAAAGCATTTCGACCAACGATCATGTCCAGTCGAATGTTGGTTGTGCGTGGCCGGGTGCAGACTGATGGAAAGGTCATTCACGTCGTTGCGGACCATCTGGAAGATCGGAACGACAGGCTCGAATGCTTGTCAGATGTGCCTATGCCTCAAACGATGGCAAGTGGCGATCACCCCACACATCCAATCCCGGCTCAGGTTGGAATCAGAAGACACCCGCGCAACGTCAGGGTCATCCCAAAATCGCGCGATTTTCATTGACCCAAACTCTTGTACCCGGTCGTGAACTTTCATCACATAATGAAGTCAGAAATGCCGCAAAGGATGATAGCGTGACTTACCTCTTCACCCCCGCACCGGTGCAGTCGCTGCCGATTATTGGTAACACACGCCGCTACCCGATCAACCGGATTTTTTGCGTCGGGCGAAACTACGTCGCGCATGCCAAAGAGATGGGAGGCGAAGTCGACCGTGAAGCGCCATGGTATTTCAACAAATCCGCCGTAGCCTTTGCGGCAAGCGGTCAGACCATTCCCTATCCGCCCGGCACGCAAAACTATCACTACGAAATGGAACTTGTTGTCGCGCTCGGAGCGGACGCCTTTCAAGTCGAGGCAGACGCCGCAAATGCCGCCATTTATGGCTATGCCTGTGGGTTGGACATGACCCGCCGCGACCGTCAGCAGGACGGCAAGGACAATCGCCGTCCTTGGGATCTGGGCAAAGACATTGAAAACGGCGCAATCATTGCAGATATCACGCCTGCAGCGCAGTTTGGAAAACTTTCGGGCAAGCGGATAAGTCTGACCCAAAACGGCATGCTCCGTCAGGATGCGATCTTGGACGACATGGTCTGGTCCGTTGAAGAAATTGTAAGCCATCTTTCGCGTTACTATCACCTCACCGCTGGCGATCTGATCATGACCGGTACACCAGCCGGGGTTGGTCCTGTGCAACCGGGTGATGATCTCGTGGGACGAATCTCTGGCCTGACCCAAGTGCAGGTCACAATCGGTGGCTCGCCCCAGGGTCGTCTGCCGTGACAAACGCCATGACAGGCGCTACCCATTTAGAGTGACACTGACCTGGATCAGGAGAAAGCCATGTCGATCAGACAGTTTATCAGACACGTTTCAGCCGCTGTTTTACTTGGTGCATTCACTGCCGCACCGGCTGCCGCGCAAGACGTGACCTTGAAGCTGCATCAGTTCCTGCCAGCACAAGCCAATGTGCCAGCGAAAATTCTCGACGTGTGGGCCGACAATGTAGAAGCCGCATCTAACGGGCGGATCGTCATAGAACGCTATCCCTCTATGCAGCTTGGCGGTGCACCACCAGAGTTGATTGATCAGGTGCAAGATGGTGTCGCAGATATTGTGTGGACTGTCGTGGGATACACACCGGGCCGGTTCCCGCGCACAGAGGTATTTGAACTGCCCTTCATGGTAACCGACGCGCGTGCTGCTTCCGCCGCCTATTGGACAATGTACGAGCGGCACATGCAAGATACCGACTTTGACGGGATCAAGATACTGGGGACATGGGTTCATGGGCCAGGCGTTATCCACTCCACCGATCCGGTAGAGACGCCTGACGATCTTCGCGGGATGAAAATTCGCGGTGCATCGCGCCAGGTTAATGCACTGCTAGACACGCTTGGTGCGACACCTGTTGGAATGCCTGTCCCATCCGTGCCCGAGGCTTTGTCGAAAGGCGTCATCGACGGGACTACAATCCCATGGGAAGTGACAGCGGCGCTGAAAGTGCCTGAGCTTGTTGAAAACCATACAGAGTTTTCAGGTGCGATGCTCTATACCGTGACGTTCGTGCTTGCGATGAATGAAGGGGTGTTTGAAGCACTTCCTGCCGACCTCAAGGACGCCATCAACGAAAACTCCGGTCTTGAATTCAGCATCTTCGCGGGTGCAACAATGGCTGAACTTGATGGCCCGGCCCGCGATATTGCCAAAGATGCTGGCAACAACATCGTAACGCTGGACGCGACGCAATCCGCTGCATGGGCCGCAGCTTCGCAACCGGTCTATGATGCGTGGATTGCGGACATGCAGACGCAGGGAATCGATGGTTTGGCACTGCTAAGAGAGGCTGAGGCTCTCATGGAAGAATTCTCCGCTGCGGATTGATCGCAGTTGAACATCGCGCAACACCCTGCAATGTGATCTCTGAAATCCACGAAGCGAGCGCCAAGGATGCATGACTTCTTTCTGAGATTGGCCAAAGCGGTGGCGCTATGTGGTGGCGCAGTTCTGGTCGGACTTGTTGTTATGACCTGCGTGTCAATTCTGGGGCGCGCGGCGGCTGATCTGTTGCATGGAATGGTCGATAGCGGCATTCTTGTCACGGCGGCAACATGGCTCATCGACATTGGCGTCGGTCCGATATCTGGCGATTATGAATTGGTTGAGGCAGGGGTGGCCTTCAGTGTCTTTGCATTTATCCCCTATTGCCAAATAACCTTTGGACATGCTGCAGTTGAGGTCGTCACGAAGGCCCTGTCGCCACGGATTGACCGTGCATTACGCGCCATAACTGACGTTGTTTTTGCGCTGGTTCTTGGGCTTATTGCGGTCCAATTATTTGCCGGTCTGCAAAGCAAGTATGGATCTGGACAAACGACATTCTTGATCCAGTTCCCGATTTGGTGGGCCTATGCAGCCAGCTGGATCGGGGCCGTGACTGCGACCGTTGTCGCGGTCCATATTGCGATCGCAAGGATTGCCGGATTGTTGCAAAATCGGGATATCATCGGGACATCTGCGGAGAGTGACGCGTGACCGATCTAACGATTGGGCTCCTGTCGTTTCCTGCCCTCCTTACTCTCATTTTTCTGCGCGTCCCAATCGGACTTGCCATGTTCCTCGCCGGGTTAGTGGGGCTGATGATCGTTTCGGGCGGCACTGAGCTTCCATTTGCGCGACTGAAATCGGAAGCATTCACGACCTACGGAAACTACTCGCTCTCGATCATCCCAATGTTCTTGCTGATGGGGCAATTCGCGACGCTTGGCGGAATGTCACAGGCCCTGTTCAAGGCAGCAGAGGGCTTTCTGGGGCATCGAAAGGGTGGGGTTGCGATGGCGGCCGTGGGCGCCTGTGCGGGATTTGGCGCAATCTGTGGTTCATCATTGGCAACTGCAGCGACGATGGGGCGGGTCGCATTGCCTGAAATGAAGGAATACGGGTACTCCGGTGGCTTTTCGACCGCCACATTGGCCGCAGGGGGAACCTTGGGTATTCTGATCCCGCCCTCGGTGGTCCTGGTGATCTATGCAATCTTGACCGAACAAAACATTGCCAAGCTCTTTCTGGCCGCTTTTGTGCCGGGCATCATCGCGGCCCTCGGCTATATCATTGCGATTTCAATTTATGTCCGGCTGTTCCCAAAGGCCGCTGGAACAAAGGGGCGCGTGCCATACGTCGACCGCGTCAAAGCATTGATAGCAGTGTGGCCAGTGTTGCTGGTCTTTGGGCTTGTCGTCGGCGGCATCTACCGCGGCTGGTTTACACCAACCGAAGGCGCGGCCGTTGGTGCGTTTGGGACGGGGCTGATTGCTTGGGCAAACGGTGGGCTGACCAGAACCAGTTTCGAAAACAGTATTTTGCAGACCGCCAGATCAACCGCGATGATTTTCTTCATCATTCTTGGGGCGGCATTCTACAATGGATTTTTGGCACTGACCCATGTGCCGCAGGAGATTGCCGAATGGATTGTTTCGCAGGGCTTCATGCCGCTCGCGGTTTTGGGCTGCATTTTGATTTTCTATCTTTTTCTAGGTTGCCTGATGGACAGCCTGTCGATGATCCTGCTCACCATCCCGATATTCTGGCCGGTAATGCAGGAGTTGGATTTTGGCTTCGTGACAATGTTGGACTTGCAATCAGCCAAGCTGGCGATGCTTGTTGCGGATGGGGCAGAGATCAGCGCCGCACTGATTGCCGAAGCTCAAAATATCCTTGCCGCCGGGGAAGAGCTGTCTCGAGAACAGACCCGGGCGCTTGGCCTGCGTGGAGTCAGCGAAGGGGCGCTCAACCGAATCAATATCGAACAAACTGCGATATGGTTTGGCATATTGGTCCTGATCGTTGTCGAAGTGGGGCTGATCACACCTCCCGTTGGAATGAATCTATTTATTATCAACGCGATGGACCGCGGCACCCCAATGACAGAAACTTACAAGGCGGTGCTGTTCTTTGTCGCATCAGACGTCGCGCGTGTGCTCTTGCTTGTGACGTTTCCCGCGATTTCGCTCTTTCTGATTGGTTGGTGAACCATGACCGATCTCAAGACGGTGATCATCGTTTGTGATACAGCAAAAGTCGACGGCGGTTTGGGCAAAGTGGCCGTGACCTCTGCCATCGCACTTGCGAAACTAGGACTGTCGGTGGTGTACTTTTGCCCAACGTCAGGCGCTGATCCTGGCCTTGGCGCGGCTGGCGTGGACGTCATTTCGTTAGATCAGCAACCGGTCTCGGAGGATCCGCAAAAACTGCGCGGGATGTTGCGCGGGCTTTGGAACGCAACTGCGGCCCGGGCGCTAAAGGGGGTTTTGGACAGGCACGACCCCGCGTCCACGATCATCCACTGCCACGGATTTTCAAAAGCACTTTCTCCGGCCATTGGTCCCGTCCTGACAAGCGGACCGTACCCTTGCGTCTACACAATGCATGAGTTCTTCTTATCTTGCCCCAATGGCGGTTTCTTCGACTTTCCGCGCGCGGAAATATGCAGACGGAAGCCGCTGGGATTGTCCTGTCTGAGCACGAATTGTGATAGCCGTCATGGCGCGCACAAGGCGTGGCGATTGGCGCGACAGGCGATATTGCACGGTCCGGGTAAGCTTCCACGCGCTTTGCGAGACATTATCTACATTTCTGAAACGCAGAGAAAAGTGATGGCCCCTGCTGTCGGTCATGCGCGGCTACATCATGTCCCCAATCCGGTTGATTTTTCAGACAGCCAGCGTGTCGCGGTCGAAAATAACGATGTGTTCCTGTTTGTTGGTCGGCTCGAGCGCGACAAGGGGGGGCTGGAACTTGCTAAAGCGGCCAGAGCGGCAGGCGTTCGTGCCGTTTTTGTCGGTGCAGGCCGCGAAGAAAAGGCCATTTGCGACATCCTGCCAGAGGTCGAAATCACGGGCTGGCTTTCACCGGAAGACGTATCGGCATGGTTGGGCCGGGCACGCTGCCTAGTTTTCCCCAGCCTCTGGTATGAATGCCAGCCGCTTGTCCCAATGGAGGCAATTCACAAAGGTGTTCCAGTCATCACAGGCCGATGGAATGCCGCGCAGGAAATTGTGACGCATAATCGGACCGGTCTAATCTATGACCGCCCTGAAGACCTGCCAACAACATTGAAGATGATGGGTGCTGAGGTTGCGAAATCAATGTCGACCAAAGCCTACGCAAACCGTGCCAATGTTGGATCGACGCCAGAACAACACGCGCAAGACCTTTTGAAAGTCTATGCTGACACTATGTGTCATCATGCGCTTTAACATCGCTTCCACCTCAACAATCAGAAGAGTACGGTCTCCAGACCAATCTGATGAAAGAACAGTCATGACTGATATTGTTTCGGTACGCGATTTGCGGAAGTCCTATGAAGATGGGTTTGAGGCCCTCAAGAATGTCAATCTGGACATCAAAGAAGGCGAGATTCTCGCTCTCTTGGGGCCAAATGGTGCTGGAAAAACCACTTTGATTTCAACAATTTGCGGAATCACATTGGCGACATCCGGATCAATTTCGGTCGGCGGATATGATACGGTCAATGAATTCCGTGCGGCCCGGGCGCTGATCGGTCTTGTCCCGCAAGAGGTGAACCTGGAGCCATTTGAAACGGTCATCAACACGGTTCGGTTTACACGCGGACTTTTTGGCAAGCCAGCTGATGATGCCTACATTGACAAAATTCTTGATCAGTTGTCACTCAGTGACAAGAAGAACGCGAAAATCATGATGCTGTCTGGCGGAATGAAACGCCGGGTCCTGATCGCCAAGGCGCTTTCACATGAGCCGCGCGTGCTATTTCTGGACGAACCGACGGCAGGTGTTGATGTCGAACTTCGCAAAGACATGTGGGACGTCGTTTCCGGCCTCAAGGAAAGCGGTGTCACAATCATTTTGACAACGCATTATATTGAAGAGGCAGAGGCTATCGCTGATCGGATTGGCGTTATCAGCAAGGGTGAAATTCTATTGGTTCAGGACAAGTCCGAATTGATGGCTCAAATGGGCAAGAAAGAGCTTCGCATAGAGTTGTCTGATCCGATCACCGACATTCCAGCAGAACTGCAAGACTATGGGCTTGCGTTGGCTGATGCTGGCCAGACACTGACTTATACCTATGACACCCGGGGGAGCCGGACGGGGATCAGGACGCTCTTGAATGATCTGTCCGAGGCAGGACTACAGATGGCCGACTTGCAAACACAGCAAAGTAGCCTCGAGGATATTTTCGTCGGACTCGTAAAGGAAACGACATGAACTTCACCGCTGTCGCAGCGATTTACAGGTTTGAAATGGCGCGGTTTTTCCGAACGATTGCGCAATCGCTATTCTCGCCGGTTCTATCGACGTCACTGTACTTTGTCGTGTTCGGCGCGGCGATTGGTGGCCGTATCCAAGAAGTAGAAGGTGTCAGCTATGGTGCCTTTATTGTGCCCGGCTTAATCATGCTGTCGATCATGACACAGGCCACATCGAACGCCAGCCTGGGGATCTATTTTCCAAAGTTCATTGGCACAATCTACGAATTGCTGTCCGCACCTGTAAATTTTCTAGAGATTACGGCCGGCTACGTTGGTGCTGCCGCGACAAAGGCTTTGTTCATCGGCATCGTTATTCTGGCGACCGCCTATCTGTTTGTGGACATTCAAATCGCTCACCCGATTGCGATGGTTGCGTTCCTGTTGATGACTTGCTTCAGTTTCGCGTTGCTTGGGTTCATCATCGGCATCTGGGCCGGAAGTTTTGAACAGCTGCAATTGATCCCATTGCTGGTGATTACACCGCTCGTGTTTCTGGGCGGTTCGTTCTATTCCATCACGATGTTGCCGCCCATTTGGCAGACCGTCACCTTGTTCAATCCGGTTGTATACCTGATATCCGGCTTCCGCTGGGCCTTCTTTGGAACCTCTGATGTCAGTATTGGTGTGTCACTGTTTGCAGTGTTCCTGTTCATGAGCGCCTGCCTGACAGCGATTTGGTGGATTTTCCGCACAGGTTGGCGCATTCGGCAGTAACGTTCCCGTTGCGCCCTTGTTGCCGCCGTGGTTGCGGCCTAAGTCTGGGACATGAGAAACCTCATCCCCTTCATGAAGTCGAACCCCGCCGTGAATGTGATCCGCCTCCAAGGCGCGATTAGCAACAGTGGTCAGGGGCTTGATGATCCATCGCTTGCCGTCGTCATCGAAAAGGCATTTCGCAAGGGAAAGCCTGCCGCGGTCGCACTGCAGATTAATTGCCCGGGTGGATCGCCTGTCCAGTCGTCATTGATCGCATCACGGATCCGACGCCTGTCAGAGGAGAAGGACGTACCCGTCTACGCCTTTGTTGAAGATGTGGCTGCATCTGGTGGGTACTGGTTGGCGGTTGCAGCAGACGAAATCTATGCCGATGCGGGCAGCATTGTAGGATCAATCGGGGTGATCTCTGCCGGATTTGGGGTGAACCAGTTTATTGAACAGCACGGTATTGAACGCCGCGTCCATACCGCTGGAAAATCCAAGTCTATGCTGGATCCGTTTCAAAAGGAAAAACCCGCGGACGTGAAACGGCTCAAGGGATGGCTGGATGATCTGCACGCAATCTTTATCGACCACGTGAAGTCGCGGCGTGCTGCAAAGCTGGCTGACAACCCCGACCTGTTCAACGGCGAAGTCTACATCGGACAGAAGGCTGTTGATCAGGGGCTGATTGACGGGCTGGATCATCTTGTCCCGTTCATGAAGGGAAAATTCGGCGATGAAGTCCGCTTCCGTCGGTTTGGCCCGCGCAAATCTCTGTTCCAGCGCATCGGGGCTAGCATGCTGGTGTCAGCAGTTTCCAGTTTGGAAGAGCGTGCGGCCTTTGCGCGTTTTGGGCTCTAACGTGTTAATCAAGATCGCCACGATTTTTTTGGCTTTCATAGCCGTCTTGGCCATGTTCGGGAAAGTGCGCTTTCCCGGGCAAGATAAGCTGGCAGCGGCAAAGTGTTCAAATTGCGGAAGATACCGCATAGGTAAAGGCGTCTGTGCCTGCAGACGGGGAAAAAAATAATGCCAGACATGTTCGGCCCGCTACAAGAATGGATAAACGTCCTGCTTGGGCTGGTCATCCTTTTGCTTGCCGGCGACAGTTTGGTCAAAGGTGCGGTGAATATGTCCTTGCGGCTGGGTGTTCCGGCGCTGATCGTGTCGCTGACAATCGTTGCATTTGGCACCTCAGCACCTGAGCTCCTGATCTCGATTCAGGCCATTCTAGACGGGGTACCGGGCATTGCGCTGGGCAATGTCGTTGGATCAAACACGGCAAACGTCCTGCTTGTTCTGGGCATACCTGCCCTTCTGGCCACCATGCATACGTCCGAGTGCAACACGCGAAAAAGCTATCTGCAGATGATCGCGGCGACTTTGCTGTTCATTGCGCTGTGCTTTACAGGAGTACTGGCTTGGTGGAGCGGACTCATTCTATTGGCGGCTCTCTCGGCAATGCTTGGCCATGCCATGCTTGAGGTCAAACGCCACAGGCGAGCCTGTTCGGGCATCGACGGAGAAGAAGTTGAAGGCGCAGATCCGAGCCTTGGCTGGGGCAAGATTGTGCTTTTTCTCGTACTCGGATTGATTGGCCTGCCCCTGGGCGCCAACCTCCTTGTTGATGGGGCAACGACAATTGCCCGAAACTATGGGATCAGCGAAACCGTGATCGGATTGACGCTCGTTGCAATTGGGACATCGTTGCCAGAGCTGGCCACGACCGTGATGGCCGCAATGCGTCGGCAGGCCGATGTGGCCTTGGGAAATGTCATCGGCTCAAACATGTTCAATCTGTTGGGGATCATTGGTATTGCAGCTTTGGTTGGTCCAATCCCGGTTGATCCACAATTTCTGATGTTTGACCTTTGGGTCATGTTGGGTGCGTCCCTGCTGTTGATTCCGTTTGTGTTCTTCAGGAAAGATATCACCCGGATCTGGGGCGTTATCCTGTCGATTGCCTATGTCACCTATCTGGTCGTGGTGTTGGTGTGATGGCTGGCGCCTTGGTCACAGGTGGCGGTGCACGGCTTGGGCGGGCTATGGCGCTTTACCTTGCGCAACGCGGTTTTGATGTTGCTATCCATTACGCCACTTCATCGGATGGTGCCGTAAAGACAGCTGACGACATACGGGGTATCGGGCGCAACGCCGTGACGCTTCAGGCCGACTTGCTTGATGAAGCCGCGACGCAAGAGCTATTCCCGCGAGCTCTTGATGCGCTGGGCGTTCCATTCACATGCCTGATAAATAACGCATCTGTCTTTGAATATGACAATCTGAAAACCGCAACGCGCGAAAGTTGGGACCGTCACCTTGATAGCAACCTGCGCGCCCCGTTCGTTTTGACGCAGGCGCTGGCGGAACAGATTCCGGATCCGTTGATTGATGAAATGGGAGAGCCCATCGCGCAGGGGCTTGTTGTGAATATGCTGGACCAGCGGATCCGAAAGCTGACGCCGGAATTTATGACCTACACGATTGCAAAAACCGGCCTTTGGACACTGACCCAAACAGCAGCGCAAGCCTTGGCTCCGAGATTGCGTGTAAATGGGATCGGTCCCGGCCCAACATTGCGGGGACATCGTCAGTCACAGGCGCATTTTGATGCCCAGCGAAAAGCTACGATTCTCAAGCGCGGCGCGGATAAAGAGGGCATTGTCGCTGCACTTGGATATCTTCTGGATGCGAAGGCGGTGACAGGCCAGATGATCGCCGTTGACGGTGGTCAACACCTTGGGTGGGAAACACCGGACGTTCTTGGCGTTGAATAGCCCAGCGTAAAGTTGTGCACCGCCGGGCTTGTCCGTCACAAACAATTTACATTTTCTTAATGATAACAGGTATTTGCATAGCTCTATCAAAAAAGTACATGTAAAACAAAGCCTTGCATGATTGCCTAAAAATTAGGCAAATGGATGAATCCCCCGAAAAACTTAAAGAAATCCTCCGTTCTGCGAATTTGCCCACGGAGTTATCCACAGTTTCGGTGGATGCCTTTTATCTTGCTCAGCGCGGGTTATCGTTGCAGTTCAGACAGAATCAGATGCGGTAAGATGACGACGCAACCTACGCCCCCCAAAGCGGTTTCAAAGACCGGACATGATCTCATCCAATCATACCTGCGCACATTAGATGGGTCGCCGGGTGTTTATCGGATGTTGGATGCAGACAGTCGCGTGCTTTACGTGGGCAAGGCGCGCAACCTGAAGGCACGGGTCAGCAGCTATGCACGGCCAGGGCAACACTCAGGTCGCATCGCGCGGATGATCCGGGAAACTGCCCAGATGATGTTTCTGACGACACGTACCGAGACCGAAGCGTTGCTGCTTGAACAGAATCTCATCAAACAGCTGAAGCCGCGCTACAATGTCTTGCTTCGGGATGACAAATCCTTCCCAAACATTCTGGTCGCAAAGGGTCACGCCTTTCCGCAGATCAAGAAACATCGCGGTGCCAAGAAAGAGACCGGTAACTATTATGGGCCATTCGCTGGGGCAGGGGCCGTCAATCGCACACTTAATCAGCTGCAACGCGTTTTCCTGCTGCGAAACTGTTCTGATAGCGATTTTGAAACGCGCACCCGGCCCTGTTTGCAATATCAGATTAAGCGGTGCACAGCCCCCTGCGTCGGGCATATCTCGGAAAAGGACTATGCCCTTAGCGTGGATGACGCAGAAAAGTTTCTTCAGGGGCGCACCAAGGGGATACAGGAAGGGCTGGCACAGCAGATGTCCGAAGCCGCAGAGGCGATGGAATATGAACGTGCTGCAGCATTGCGGGACCGGATCAAGGCGCTGACACAGGTGCAATCTGCACAAGGCATAAACCCCAAGGGGGTGGCCGAGGCCGACGTCATGGGGCTTCACATTGACGGAGGTCAGGCTTGCGTGCAGGTTTTCTTTATCCGCGCGAACCAGAATTGGGGCAATCACGATTACTATCCCCGGATCGGCGGTGATGAAGATGCCTCTGAGATCATGCAGGCTTTTGTCGGACAGTTCTACTCGAACCGCGAACCGCCGCGCGGGCTGATCCTTTCGCATGGGCTTGATGACGAAGACCTTGTGGCAGCAGCGCTTGCGGAAAAGGCGGGAAGGAAAGTTGAATTAACGGTTCCGCAACGGGGTGAAAAGGCAGAGCTCGTCAAAGGCGCATTGCGCAATGCACGTGAAAGCCTTGCACGGAAAATGTCTGAAACCGCAACGCAGGCGCGATTGCTCAAAGGCGTCGCTGAGGCATTTGACCTTGATAAGGTTCCCGCGCGGATCGAGGTTTATGACAACTCTCATATACAGGGTTCGCATGCGGTGGGTGCCATGATCGTGACTGGACCTGAGGGATATGAGAAGAACCAGTACCGCAAGTTTAACATCCGCGGAGATGAACTGACGCCGGGTGACGATTTCGGCATGATGAAAGAAGTTCTGACCCGGAGATTTCAGCGATTGCTGAAGGAAGATCCAAAACGCCAGTCCGGAAGCTGGCCTGATCTGCTATTGATCGATGGCGGTGCCGGGCAAGTGAGTGCAGTGCGCGAAATCATGGACGATCTTGGCGTGAGCGATGTGCCAATGGTTGGCGTCGCCAAAGGCATCGACAGGGATGCAGGCAAAGAAGAGTTTCACAGGACCGGAAAACCGGTCATGGCGTTGCGCCACAATGACCCGGTCCTCTATTTCATACAACGAATGCGGGATGAAGTGCACAGGTTTGCGATCGGGACACATCGCGCAAAGCGGTCAAAGGCGATTGGCGCAACCCCATTGGATGACGTTCCAGGTGTCGGTGCGCGGCGTAAGAAGGCACTGCTTGAACACTTTGGATCAGCCAAGGCCGTCTCGCGGGCAAATCTTGCTGACCTTAAGGCGGTTGAAGGCATATCGGAAAACCTTGCGCAGACGGTCTATGACTACTTTCATGAAAACGGGTGATGTCGATCTGTGGATCGTCAGCATCATCATCACCACAATAACGCGATGATGTGACCCGCCGAAGGTTAATCTCTGCCATTCGAAACGAATGTGGGCGTTCCCATTTGCCAGATAGTACCGAAACTTGCAGAGTTCTGCCCGCCAAAGGTGCACGCACATTCTGCCTCGTTCTTCGCCAACTGCTGCATCTGGGATATGGCAAGTCCGATATGCACGCGGTAAGTTGCGGGCATGACCCTGAATATCCCCAATATCCTAACGATTCTGCGTCTGTTCGCTGCGCCCGGTGTCGCGATCATGTTTCTGTATTTTAGCCGCCCTTGGGCAGACTGGTTTGCACTCGTTCTGTTTGTTAGCGCTGCATTGACTGACTTTGTCGATGGATATCTTGCCCGGGCGTGGAAACAGGAAAGTCGCTTTGGCGCGATGCTTGACCCAATTGCAGATAAGGCAATGGTGATTATTGCCCTGCTCGTCATCATCGGATTTTCATCCTGGTCACCCTGGCTGGTCCTTCCTGCTACGGTCATCGTGTTCAGAGAAGTCTTTGTCAGCGGCCTGCGGGAGTTTCTGGGGGCGTCGGCCAAACTCTTGCAGGTGACCGTGCTGGCAAAATGGAAGACAACCGCCCAGATGGTGGCTATCGCCACGTTATTTGGGCAAGGTATTTTTCTGCATCATATGTTGGATCGCACTATCGGTATGGACCCGCAGTTGATTGATGACATCATGAACGGGGTCGTTTCTGACGAAGTAGGTCTCAATTGGCTAAATATGGGTTACACCATGACAGGCTGGTTGGGACTGACCCTGCTATGGTTGGCGGCAATTCTGACATTGGTTACCGGGTGGGACTATTTTCGAAAATCGCTTCCCCACCTGCGAGAGGCTGACTAATGGATATTCTCTATTTCGCCTGGTTACGTGAACGGGTCGGTCTCCCCCGGGAAACCATCAACACGGACGCCAAAACCGTTGCAGATTTGGTCTCAGAACTTGTTGAAAGGGAGGAACGCTACGCCGTGGCATTTGCTGATATCTCAGCGCTTCGTGTGGCTACCGATCAAGAGTTGACCGATTTTGACGCCTCGCTTGAAGGTGTGCGCGAAGTCGCGTTTTTTCCTCCGATGACAGGTGGATGATGGATATTCGGGTTCAGGAGGGCGCGTTTGACCCGGGCATTGAGTTGAACGGATTTACCGATGGGCAACCCAATGCTGGCGCAATCGTCAGTTTCACCGGTGTGGTGCGCAAGGTGAGCGAAAAGATGCAGTTCATGCAGATCGAGCATTATCCTGGCATGACGGAAAATGCGCTTAGGAGCATTGCATCGAATGCGGTTGAGCGGTGGTCGCTCATTGACGTGCTTATCATTCATCGGTTTGGAGACCTGCGTCCGGCGGAACCGATCATGATGGTTGCGACTGCGGCAAAACACCGCGCTGATGCGTTTGCCGCGGCCGATTTCTTGATGGACTTCCTGAAGTCGCGCGCACCTTTCTGGAAGAAAGAGGTCAGCGTCGACAAGTCAACTTGGGTGAGCGCGAAGCAAACGGACGAGGATGCCCTGTCACGCTGGTAAGCGGCGCCTGATAGGGTTGAATTTTAGTGTGACCACTTAGACAAATATCAATCTCATGAAAGAATCGGCGTGTATTGTTGCGCGTGGCATTCCTGTCTCGAAACACTGGAACTCGTGACGCGACCACGATCATCAAGCGGAACCGGATCGCTACGGCACAACAAAAATTGCCGCGTTGGTCTGGGTTCTTAACGCCACGTTAGTGCCATCTGGTGATGCTGGGGCAGCCCTATCGACAGGTCTGCCATGACTTCTGCGAATTTGCCAAATACCATGGACCTAGAACAGCCACCGGCTGACCCGCTTGCTTATGCAATCGCAAGTCGCGATGCCGATGTATTGAAACTGGTCAAGTCAGCACTTGCGGAGGGCCATGCTAGATTGGCATTTCAACCCGTTGTCCTGGCGCAAGACCAATCACAGGTCGCTTTTTATGAGGGATTGATCCGGGTTTTAGACGATGCCGGCAGGGTCATCCCTGCTGCGCAGTTCATGCCAGTCATCGAAGAAACGGACCTTGGCCGACAGATCGATGCCGTGACTCTGGATCTTGCGTTTCGAATGCTGCGCTACAATCCAGAGATGCGGCTTTCTGTGAATGTCTCAGCGCGGTCGTTTGGGGATGGGCGCTGGCGCAAGGTTCTTGAAGCAGGGCTGCAGGAACCTGGGGCGCTTGGCGAACGTCTGATCTTCGAAATTAGCGAAACATCGGCCATGATGCTGCATGAGGTTGTCATGCGGTTTATGGAAGAAATGCAGCCAAGGGGCGTGTGTTTCGCATTGGATGGGTTTGGCGGTGGTATGACGGCATTTCGCCACCTAAAAGAGTTCTTCTTTGACCTCGTGAAAGTGGACAAGTCATTCGTAAAAGGGATCGCATCCCAGCCCGACGACCAGGTTCTTGTTGAGGCGCTTATTACAGTGGCCCATCAGTTTGAGATGTTTGCCGTTGTCGAAGGTGTCGAAGGTCGACTCGACGCTGACTTTTTGAAAGGTATTGGTGCAGACTGCCTGCAGGGGTTTCACATTGGTCCACCCCGATTTGACCTAGGTACATAGGGAATCGCGTTGCCCTGATCAATCCGAGGCCTTAAACAAGTTGTGACGCAGCGGGCCGGGGCTTACTGTGGTTGCACGCGCGGAAATCGCGCTCCGGTCCGCTCATATTGAGTCGAATGAGAGGACATATCCATGACCAACGTCGTAATCGCTTCTGCTGCTCGTACCCCGGTCGGCAGTTTTCTGGGTTCGTTCGCGAATGTTCCCGCACATGATCTGGGTGCCGCTGTATTGGAAGAGGTGGTCGCCCGTGCCGGGATTGAAAAATCCGATGTCAGCGAGACGATTTTGGGTCAGGTTCTGACGGCTGCCCAGGGGCAAAACCCTGCGCGGCAGGCGCATGTGAATGCGGGTCTGCCAATTGAAAGTGCCGCTTGGGGGATTAACCAGGTCTGTGGGTCCGGCTTGCGCGCCGTCGCGCTGGGCGCCCAGCACATCCAATTGGGTGATGCCAATATCGTCGCCGCTGGCGGTCAAGAGAATATGTCGATGTCGCCCCATGCTGCACCGCTGCGCCAGGGGCAGAAAATGGGCGACATGAATTACATCGACACGATGATCCGTGACGGACTTTGGGACGCTTTCAATGGCTACCACATGGGCCAGACCGCCGAGAATGTAGCCGAAAAATTCCAGATCACACGCGACCAGCAAGATGAATTTGCGGTTGCCTCGCAAAACAAGGCTGAGGCCGCACAGAAAGCTGGCAAGTTTGCCGACGAAATTGTTGCTTATACTGTCAAAGGTCGTCGCGGTGACACAGTTGTCGATCAGGATGAATATATCCGTCACGGCGCCACACTGGAGAATATGCAGAAGTTGCGTCCGGCCTTTATCAAGGACGGGACAGTGACGGCTGCCAATGCTTCGGGCCTAAACGACGGTGCGGCGGCAACTCTCCTGATGTCCGCTGACGAGGCTGAAAAGCGCGGAATTGAGCCTTTGGCCCGGATCGTGTCCTACGCAACCGCTGGATTGGATCCTGCGATCATGGGGGTTGGACCAGTCAACGCGAGCCGCAAGGCGCTGGAAAAGGCTGGCTGGAAGGCTGAAGATTTGGATCTTGTCGAAGCAAATGAAGCATTTGCTGCGCAGGCCTGCGCCGTGAACAAGGAGATGGGATGGAATCCTGATGTCGTGAACGTCAATGGCGGTGCCATCGCGATTGGCCACCCAATCGGGGCATCCGGATGCCGCGTTCTGAATACCTTGTTGTTCGAAATGAAGCGTCGTGGTGCGAAAAAGGGTCTTGCCACCCTTTGTATCGGTGGCGGCATGGGCGTTGCCCTGTGCGTTGAGCGCGGATAGGCCAAAAAGTTACGAACGGTTGCGCAATAATCTTGCGTAACCGTTTTCATTTTCGTAATTTGATTTCACAAATACTGAGGGAGTACTCACATGGCACGTGTCGCAATTGTGACCGGTGGATCGCGCGGAATTGGCGCGGCAATATCTAAGGCGCTGCAGGCAGAGGGCTGCGTCGTTGCGGCAACCTATGCAGGGAATGACGAAAAAGCGGCTGCATTCACGGATGAGACCGGCATTAAGACCTACAAATGGGACGTTGCCGATTACGAGGCATGTGCCGCCGGTATCAAACAGATCGAAGCCGACCTCGGTCCGGTCGATATCCTTGTCAACAATGCCGGAATCACGCGCGATGCGCCGTTCCACAAGATGACTCCTGATCACTGGAATGCTGTCATCAACACCAACCTCTCAGGCTTGTTCAACATGACACACAACGTGTGGGGTGGCATGCGCGAGCGGAAGTTTGGCCGCGTCATTTCAATCTCTTCGATTAACGGCCAGAAGGGGCAGTTCGCTCAGGCCAACTATGCCGCAGCAAAGGCCGGTGACATCGGGTTTACCAAGGCGCTTGCACAAGAAGGCGCGCGCGCCGGGATTACGGTGAATGTAATTGCGCCTGGCTACATCAATACCGAGATGATGAGCACGATACCGGAAAAGGTCATGAACGAAGTCATCCTGCCGCAGATTCCGGTTGGCCGTCTTGGTGAAGCCGAAGAGATTGCCCGCGCCGTGGTGTTTCTTGCGTCAGACGATGCTGGCTTTGTAACCGGATCCACGATCTCTGCGAATGGTGGTCAATACATGACCTAAGACGGTCAGATTGACTGACAAAAGGGGTCGTGGTGAAAACCTCGGCCCCTCTTGCTTGGCGTTCGGCTGCTTGTGCAGTCGTAGCGCCTTAGGTCTTGCGGGTTATGAATGCCCATAATTCACGCCAGACCTTTCCTCTTTCCAAATGTGCATGGTCGATCGCGGATCTGATGCGAGGGTCAGTTGTGCTTTCAATCATCTTTCCATCCTTTGTGCTGTTGGACCCAATATGGAGCGCGTTCAATCTTCCGACAAACGAGACTTCCTACTGTCTCAGTTAAGCTGTATTAAATTGAAATGCCTGCTCGTCTTCCCCCACTCACGGCCCTTCGCGCGTTCGAAGCTGCGGCGCGGCACATGTCCTTTTCAAAGGCCGCGGCAGAGCTGCACGTGACACCCGCCGCTTTGTCATATCAAATAAAAGCGCTTGAAGCTGACCTTGGGATGCCCGTATTTCGTCGTCTGAACCGCGCTGTAGAATTGACACCCGCTGGCCGCGCGCTTGCCCCAGGTGTGACCGATGCATTTGCCGGGCTCTCTTCTGCCTGGAGAAATACACAACGATTAAAGGATGATGGAGTACTAACGGTGACTGCCGGTCCAGCCTTCACATCAAAATGGCTGGCACCGCGGATGTTTGAATTCACGCAGGCGCATCCGGAAATCGACTTGCGATTTCTGGCGACGTTACGATTGGTAGACTTTGGTCGCGACGAAGTCGATGTGGCGATCCGGTTCGGAGAACAGGATTTTGAAGATCTCTACGTGCGCCCATTGGTGCGGGAATGGATCACGCCGATGGCCTCGCCGTCACTTACAGCTCAACTTAAGAAAATTTCAGATCTCAGATCGGTAACACTCGTTCATGACGACTCGTTGGCAGGCTTCCGGCAACCTGCGGATTGGCAGTTGTGGTGCCGCGCAACCGGGGTCGATCTGGATATCGGTCATGGGCCAAGGTTCAGTCAGGCTGACCATGCATTGGATGCCGCCATGGCGGGGGCAGGGGTCGTGCTTGGCCGGGTTTCGCTGGCGACAAGGGCACTCCAGTCAGGGCGATTGGTGGCCCCGTTCGATTTCGGAATTATTCTTAGACCGCAATTCCGCTTCGTTTGCCCAAAAGGTACAGAGACACGACCGCAGGTGGCGGCATTCGAATCTTGGGTAACGGGTGAAATTAGCGCGTCTGAGACCCTTTCAAAGGGTTGGACACTCATTCACGCCGATGATGTGCCCACTTCGTAGGCACTGGCGCGATGCGCCAGTGCAATTCGCCGCTCAGGCCGGACTGAGCTTGCTGATTTCCTCTTTAATCATAAGCTTTTGCTTCTTTAACTTCGCAATCTCGAGATCATCCGTGGCGGGACTGCGTTGTAGCGCCTCCACCGAATCTGACAGGTTTTGATGTTTTTTCTTCAGTTCCTGCAAATGCGAACTCAAGCTCATGGTCGTCCTCCTGTGAAGAATTGCGATATCTCACTGCACCATATTGCCAACCCCGTGTCACGCCGCAGGGCAGCAAAATGCTGTGAATTTCCGTAAATTCAACTTGCGACATAAAAAGTTGTCAAATGGTTAAGACGTAATGTCCAAAGGTGCACCCGCACGCAGAATCGACCTGACATGCGGTGTGTAGCTTTCGACGTCCTTCGCGTGTGCGACCCCTTCATGCATGATCAACGCCGAAGCCATTTGGAAGGCGGCTCTGCCAGAATGTCGACCGCGCAGAAGAAACCGTTCCGGAGAACGACCGGAGCGGGCAACGATCGGTTTCACCACAATACTGCCTAGGCGACTTTCGATTGATGTAATTACATCCGGCAACCTGTCCATACGTTGGATCAGGGTGAGGTAACCGCCAGGCGCAAGGCGCCGAATTCCGGCGTCAATCCACTCCGACAGCGGTGTGCTGCCGCCAAACGCTATGTCGCGACCGGTGTCGTTGGACGTGCTGCCCTTTGTCCGATCAAAATATGGGGGGTTCATGATGACTTGATTGAACTGCGTCTGCCGCAGGTCCAGTGGCAGATTCCGCAGGTCAGCAGTATATACCCGCATTTTTTGGCCGTTATCGACCGCATTGCGCTGGGCAAGTGCTGCATATTCGGGCTGAATTTCGACTCCGATCAAGCTCACGCCCTTGACCCTTGCGCCGACACATAGGGCGGCAGTTCCAACGCCGCATCCGATATCAAGAAGGTTCTGGCCCCTCTTGACCTGCACGGATGCCGCCAAAAGAACTGGATCAACTCCGGCTCTGTAGCCTTCCAACGGCTGCCAAAGTTCTAGCTTGCCGCCCAAAAATTTGTCACGAGTCGTCTTGTTCACTGGCCTAAATCAATTTCAGCATCACGCATGACTGCCTGTGCCATAAATAGGTGTTGGTCTGCCACCATCAATCTTCTCGGCATAATGCCGATGCTGCCTTCCAGGATGCTCATGTTTACGTCAAACTCAAAGAAGGGTATGTCTTCCGCGTTCAAAAGGGCGGATGCAAAAGCGATGATCGTGGGGTCGTTGGTGCGCAAAAGCTCTTTCATAATCATGACGTAAGGCGCGATTGTGTCTTTGTCCATTCGCCTGACGGAACTTTGCTATGAGCCTCGATACCGCTGCAACAAAACCGCACGAACAGCTTGCCGCTGTCCTGGCCGAGGACATGGGGGCGGTGAATGAAGTTATTCGGACACGAATGGCTTCAGAACACGCGCCACGCATCCCAGAAGTTACCGCGCATCTGGTTGAGGCGGGGGGCAAGCGGTTGCGACCGATGTTGACCTTGGCCACCGCGAAAATGTGCGGGTATGACGGACCGCATCACGTAAACTTGGCGGCTACGGTGGAGTTCATTCACACCGCCACGCTGTTGCATGACGATGTGGTGGACGAAAGCAAACAGCGGCGCGGTCGCCCCACCGCGAACCTGCTTTGGGATAACACGTCGAGTGTGCTTGTGGGTGACTATCTGTTTGCGAGATCCTTCCAGCTGATGGTTGAAACCGGTTCTTTGCGGGTTTTGGATATTCTTGCGAATGCCGCCGCGACCATCGCAGAAGGTGAGGTTCTTCAACTGACAGCGGCGGCAAATCTTGCCACAACGGAAGAAACATACCTGAAGGTTGTGCGCGGCAAAACAGCGGCCCTTTTTTCTGCGGCGACAGAGGTCGGTGGCGTGATTGCCGGTCAGGATGAGACGCTCGTACGGGCGCTATATGACTATGGCGATGCCTTGGGGGTGTCCTTTCAGATCGTGGATGACTTGCTAGATTATGGCGGCTCTGACGCCATCGGGAAAAACATCGGGGATGATTTCAGAGAGCGAAAACTGACCCTGCCCATCATCCGTGCTGTCGCGGCGGCAGACGACAAGGAAAGAGCATTCTGGGTCAAGACAATTGAAAAAGGACGTCAGGAAGAGGGCGATCTAGATCAGGCGCTTTCGCTGATCGCCAAACATGGCACGATGGAACGCACGCGAGAGGACGCAATTGCCTGGTCAGAAAAGTCCAAGACTGCAATTGCAAATGCCCCGGAGCACCCCATTCGAGAAATGCTCATTGATCTCGCTGACTACGTGGTTGCGCGGGTTGTTTAGAGAATTTCGGCAGGAACAACCCACCAGGACATTTCGCTCACCTGAAGCGCGCGCGCGACTTGACGGGCATCGGCCATGCTCCGCACCAAACCAAAGCAGGTCGCGCCCGATCCAGACATTCCGGCGACGGTAACTTTTGGCATTGCCTCAAGCTTCTTGATGGCCAGCGTGATCTTTGGCGCCAGCGTTGCGGCGGGCGCCAATAAGTCGTTTCGCTGGTTCGAAAGCCAGGTGCTGAAGCCATCAAAATCCAAACCTTCTGGATAGGGATCCATCCTGTCATTCTGGTATACCTTCAGCGCCCGAAAGATTTCGGCTGTTGGGACGGAAATCATTGGATTGACGAGGACAACTGCACAAGTGGGAACTGACGGAACGCGACTAAGTTCATCACCGATACCCCGCATGTGCATGACGTTTGGTGATGTCATGCAGACCGGCACATCCGCGCCAAGCGCCAATACTTCCGGCGCGTTGGCTGCAAGCGGTGGCACGTTCCAGAAATTGGCAAGTAGGTGCAAAGCTGCGGCTGCATCCGACGATCCACCACCAAGACCGGCCGCATTGGGAAGGTGTTTTTCAAGCGCAATTGCCGCGCCCGCTCTGACGCCACGCGCGGTTTTTAGCGCCTGTGCGGCCTTGAGAACGATGTTGCTGCTGTCGGTCGGCACACCCGCTGAAAACGGCCCACTGACGCTTAGTGCCAGGTTGGGCGAAGGACCAACGGTCAAAACATCATTCACATTGGCAAATGCGACCAAACTGTCGAGTATATGATATCCATCATCGCGCCGACCGGTGACATGCAATGTCAGGTTGACCTTTGCGGGGGCATTGGCCTTAAGGGAGGTCATTGGCAAGTTTGAGTGGCTCTGCACCTTCCTCCGCGAGCACCGTATCCAGACCACGTTCCAGCTTTGCACGAATGCGGGCCGCAAGCTCGGACTCGGGATCAAAGGAAAGTGCCCGGTTCCATTGGAATGTCGCCTCAACCTCGCGGCCAACAGCCCAATAAACATCACCCAGATGGTCATTCACAATTGGGTCTACTGCCTCCAGTGCGGCGGCCCGTTCCATGTGAACAACGGATTCCTCATAACGCCCAAGCTGAAAGAGAACCCAGCCTAGGCTGTCGACGATTGCACCATTATCAGGGCGTGCAATGACTGCTTTCTCGATCATCTGCAGTGCTTCGTCCAGTTTTTCACCACGCTCAACAAGAGAATAGCCAAGATAATTCAGCACCTGCGGCTGGTCCGGGTTCAGCGCAAGCGCGGCGCGAAAATCCGCCTCCGCGTTTGGCCAATCGTCAAGCGCGTGCGATGTGATGGCACGCGCATATAACACAAGCCAGCGGTTCGGATCGGTGTCGCTATAGATCGAAATGGCCTTGCTGTATGCCGCATGCGCGTCCGCATAGCGTTCCTGCGACCGCAAAACATCAGCCAGCTTGGCATGAACAAATGGCAGTTGGGGGTGCGCGCGGCTCAACGATTCCGCAACTTCAATGGCTGCGTCAGGGCGACCCAACCTGCGTAAGGCATCGACCCGTCCCATTTCGGCAGTGGCAAACGATGGGTCATCTTGCGAAACCTGCGCGAACGTCGCATTTGCCAATTCATAGCGTTCCATCTGCTGTAACAGGTTCGCGCTCAACATAATGGCTTCGGTATTCGCCGGATCGAGGTATTCTGCGATGCGTGCATACTGCAGCGTGTATGTTTCTTGCGCCTCATTTCGCAGCAACTCTGCAATCATGAAAGCGACTTCACCCATTCCCTGTTCCGGTGTCGTCACAATGTCATAGGGTACGGTTTGGCCGTCAGACAGCGCCGCAAACAGACTACGCAGCCCCGGGTCATTGGATTCGCCGAAAACAGACTCCAGCATTGAAATCGCGTCATTATTGCGCCCAAGCTGAGACAGGATTTTCGCGTGGGACAATGCAGCGCGCGCCGAGAAAAGCGGTTGCTCTGGATCGCTAAGAATTTCGTCGGCACCCTCAAAATCTCCAACGGACGCGAGGGCAAGCGCCTTGTGGTACAGACCATAAGCGCGCATTCCATCGCCTTCGATGACTTCATCAAAGCTGGCCAACGCTTGCGACATTTTCCCCTGTCCAATCGCGGCCCAGGCCTGGGCAAGACCGTCAACCAGTGGGCTGACGCTGTGGTCTCCCTCAAGATGGTCAAATATGGCCATCCAATCGCCGGTTTTGGCGGCCAGCGCGGTCAGGACCAGATTTGCGCTTTGGCTTTCAATTCCGAGTTCGATCATTGTTTCGGCAATCGCAGCCGCCTGATCAATCTGACCCAACGAAACATAGGCAGCGACTGCGCTTTCTAGAAGCAGCGGATTCGTCGGATCTGATATTAGGCTCTGGGTGTAATATCGCGCGCCAGAGCTGAAATCGCTGTTCATCGCAGCTTGCCGGGCAGCCAGATATGCGCCTGAATCGATTTCAGCAAATGCGGGGACCGCTGGGATGAAGCACCCAACAAATGCGCACGCGCGCAGATACTTTACCAACAACGAAGGTCTCCCCGATCTATCCTGCCCACTCGAACCCTATGGAAAGGGCTGCGACACTGCAAATGCAGGTTTGTCGCAGTGGCGAATTATTGCAGGGAAATGTGCCGGAACAATGAAATTTTCGGCACTTTCAGATCACATATTCGGGTAGTTTGGCCCATCACCGCCTTGCGGCACCGTCCAGGTGATGTTCTGCGAGGGATCCTTGATGTCACAGGTCTTGCAGTGAACGCAGTTCTGAAAGTTGATTTGGAATTTCGTTTCCTCGCCCTCGCCGACAAATTCGTAGACGCCAGCCGGGCAATACCGCGCAGATGGACCTGCAAACTCCGCGAGGTTCACGTTGACCGGAATATCGGCGTCCTTCAGCTTCAAATGCGCTGGTTGGCTTTCTTCGTGATTGGTGAAACTGAAGGCGACGTTGGTCAAGCGATCGAATGAAAGTGTCCCGTCCGGCTTTGGATAGTCAATTGGCTTGTGTCTGCTGGCCTTTTCAGTGGCCTCCGCGTCCGATTTTCCGTGCTTTAACGTGCCAAGCAGTGAGGTGCCGAGGATGGTGTTGCACCACATGTCAAAGCCGCCAACGGCCAGAGACGCGAGCAGACCTTTCTTGGACCAAAGCGGCTTAACGTTGCGTACTTTCTTGAGGTCATCGCCGATTGGACCTGATTTCACTGCCTCGTCGTAGTCAGACAATGTGTCGCCAGCGCGCCCGGCAGACATTGCAGCAACTGCGGATTCTGCGGCATGGATACCGGAGAGCATTGCATTGTGGTTGCCTTTGATGCGCGGGACGTTCACCAGTCCGGCGGAACATCCAAGCAATGCACCTCCGGGAAACGCCATCTGCGGGATTGACTGGAAACCACCCTCAGAGATTGCACGCGCACCATAGGCAACTCGTTTTCCGCCTTTCAACAACTCAGCAACCATTGGGTGATGCTTGAAACGCTGAAATTCCATATAGGGGAACATGTGTGGGTTCTTGTAGTTCAGGTGAACAACAAAACCGACGTAGACTTGGTTGTTGTCAAGGTGATAGATGAATGACCCGCCGCCGGCGTTTCCACCAAGTGGCCAGCCCATCGTATGAGTGACGGTGCCTTCCTGGTGCTTTTCTGGGTCAATCTCCCAGATCTCTTTCATGCCGATTCCGAACTTGGCAACATCAGAATTTGCCGCCAGATCATACTTTTCGATGACCTGTTTTGACAGGCTGCCGCGCACACCTTCTGACAGGAAGACGTATTTCCCGTGCAGTTCCATTCCCGGTTCGTAGTTGGCGCCCTGGTTGCCATCGGCGTCTTTTCCGAATTCACCGGCGACGACACCTTTGACTTCACCATTCTCTCCGAACACAAGTTCCGAGCAGGCCATTCCGGGAAAGATTTCGACGCCCATCGCCTCTGCTTGCTCGGCCATCCAGCGACAAACGTTACCCATTGAGACAATGTAGTTGCCGTGGTTGCTCATCAGCGGCGGCATGATGAAATTTGGGATCCGTGCTTTGCCGGCTTCGCCCAGCATGAAGAAATTGTCTTTCTTCACCGGAACGGTAATCGGGGCACCCCGTTCCTTCCAGTCGGGAATCAGTCTATCCAGTCCGCAAGGGTCCAGGACGGCGCCGGACAGAATGTGCGCACCAACCTCAGAACCCTTTTCCAAAAGAACAATGTTCAGCTCGGAATCCAGTTGTTTCAAGCGGATAGCGGCAGAGAGCCCGGCTGGGCCGGCGCCCACGATGACCACGTCATATTCCATTGCTTCGCGTTCAATCTCTGACACGGCCGTCATCCCTCTCATGACCAAGTAATATTGTTGCGCACCGAGTTAGCCTACCTGTTGATAATGGGCAATTGGGGACGACAATAAAACGCTCATACTCCGGGATTGACCATGGCTTGCACTTGACATCCGCTTGGCTGACTAATGTATGAACGTTCGATTGATAGCAGTAACGCCCGGGAGGGTGACGTAATGGAAAAAATTCTTATGACGCAGGCTGGCTTTGACAAGCTGGATACTGAGTTGAAGCATTTAAAAACTGTTGAGCGCCCGGCGATCATCCGTGCGATTTCCGAGGCACGAGAGCATGGCGATCTGTCTGAGAACGCCGAATATCACTCCGCAAAGGAAAAGCAGTCCTTTATTGAGGGTCGAGTAAAAGAGCTTGAAGGCGCAATTTCGCTTGCAGACGTTATCGACACGGCAAAACTGTCGGGGTCGGTAAAGTTCGGCGCCCGGGTCGAGCTGGTCGATGAAGACACCGATGAAGAGAAAGCCTATCAGATTGTTGGAGAATACGAAGCCGACATCGAAAAGGGGTTATTGAACATCAAATCACCATTGGCGCGGGCCCTGATCGGGAAAGACGAGGGCGACAGCGTCGAGGTGCGTACACCCGGCGGCGAAAAAGCCTACGAAATTCTCAAGATTATTTACAAATAGCAGGAATCCAAGATGGCCGAGAGCCAGCGCAAACCTGTTGTCATCAATGATACGGGGGCCAGCACCACCGAAGTCGTCGCCGCTGTGCTGTCTGTTGCCTGGATGGCCGCCGTTGGGCTGTTCTTTCTGTTGATGCCGCCCGCTCGTCCGGAAGGTGGGGCAGACAGCCTGCGCATTGTCCTGATCCTCATGGCCATCTTCTTGCCTGTTGCAATGATTTGGGTCGCAGCCGTTGCATCCCGCACGACTCGGATCATGCGTGAAGAATCCCAGCGGCTACAGGCAGCCATTGACGGGTTGCGGCAAAGCTATGTTGCCGACCGATCGCAGGGGGGCGCGTCAGTGCCCACCGTCGAAAAGAAACTGAACGAAATCGCGCAGGCCGCGCGCAAGACGGAATCGACTCTGGCGACCTTTGCCAGCTCGCGCGAGGCTGCACAGACGAAACCCGCGGTTCAGCCGCTGCATCAAAAACCTCCGGAGGATCAGCCGACCCTCGCATTGGGCACATCAGCCGAAGAGATTGGGCCGCCCTTGTCGCGGATTGATTTTGTCCGGGCTTTGAATTTTCCTGATAATGAACAAGACATGCAAGGGTTTGGTGCACTCCGGCGCGCACTGAAAGACCGCACCGCTCGGCAATTGGTTCAGGCAAGTCAGGACGTCCTGACGCTGCTTAGCCAAGATGGCATTTACATGGATGACCTGCGCCCGGATCGTGCGCGGCCGGAAATCTGGCGTCGGTTCGCCAAAGGGGAGCGCGGGCGGACGATGGCATCACTTGGGGGTGTGCGGGATCGCTCATCGCTTGCGCTGACAGCAGGGCGCATGCGTGAAGACACGATTTTCCGGGATTCTGCGCACCATTTCTTGCGGCTATTTGACAAAACACTTCTTGCGTTCGAACCAGATGCAAGTGACGAGGACCTGATTGCGCTGTCGGAGACACGCACAGCGCGCGCCTTCATGTTGCTTGGCCGCGTGACCGGCGCGTTCGACTAGGTCGCTGTCCTTCTTTCTTTCTTGAAACTATTCCTTTCTTCGCGGTTATCGGATTAGGCTTTGGAGCAGCACGCTGCGGCTTTCTGAATGCCGAGGCGACGGCATATCTCACGAAATTTGTTGTCTACTTTGCCCTGTCCGCGACCCTGTTCCGTTTCGCCGCCGACCTGTCTCCAACTAAGGTCATAGATTCGCCGATTGTCATTATTCTGGCCTATGATCTTGTTGTGTTCGGCAGCATGATTGTCATCGTGATCACCGCCAGCCGCGATGGGAGGATTCACACGGTAACCCTGCGCTGTGTCGGCTTCGGTCTGCTGAAGAACCCGATGTTCGTCTTTATGACTCTTGTGTTGTTTTCAGGGTTGCGGCTTGCGAGCCCCGAGCCGGTTGAAAAGTTGCTTACCATTTTGGGTGCTGCCGCGACGCCAGGTGCCCCTTTTGCCATAAATGCATCTTTGGCCGGGACATCGGCAGAGCGACCAACCGTCGCGAACGGGCTGACATTCTGCAAGCTTGTACTCTATCCGCGTGCCGTCTCCATCTTTGCGATTTGGGTCTTCCCGTTTGAACCGTTCGCGATAATCGTCGTGATCTCATCAGCGGCTTTGCCCGTTGCAGGGAATGTCCTTATCCTCGCACAGTACTATGCTGTGGCACCGACACGGGCATCGACAGCCATCTTGCTTTAAGCGCCGGCAGTATTTTGACACTGCCCTACGTGATCACATGGGTGACAAGCTGACGACCCTCAGGTAGCCATTTCGAAAAAGACAGAGGTTCAAATGGAAAAGATTTCCGAAAACAAATGTTTTGGCGGCACGCAGGGCGTCTACGCCCATAATTCTGCGGCGACCAACGGCACAATGACGTTTGGCTTGTTCCAGCCGGAAGAGGCTGCCCACGGGCCCGTACCCTTGCTTTGGTATCTCTCCGGCTTGACCTGCACGCATGAAAACGCGATGACAAAGGCCGGTGCCCAGGCCTGGGCGGCGGAACAGGGGATCGCGCTGATCTTTCCCGACACGTCGCCGCGGGGCGAAGACGTTGCAAATGACGATACCTTTGATCTGGGGCAGGGGGCGGGATTTTACCTCAACGCGACGCAAGAGCCTTGGGCAAAACACTTCAACATGGAAGACTACATCGTTGATGAACTCCCTTCAGTCTTGGCAGAAAATTTTGCAATTGATGCCGACCGACAGGCAATCACCGGACATTCCATGGGCGGGCATGGTGCTCTGACACTCGCGTTGCGTCATCCAGGCCGCTACCGGTCTGTGTCCGCGTTTTCGCCAATATGCCATCCGACCGCGAGTGAATGGGGTCAAAAACAATTTCGATCCTATCTTGGAAGTATTGAAGCAGGGCAGGACCATGACGCGTCACTGTTGATGGCTGCGCGCGGATTGGATGCTCCACTGCTCATAGATACTGGTTCGGCTGATCAGTTTGCTGACTTGCTGGGCACCGAACATCTTGCCAAGGCGATCACCGCGCGGCGGCAGCCCGCAAATATTCGCGTGCAGGCAGGGTATGACCACAGCTATTTCTTTGTATCAACATTTATCGAAGAGCATCTGAACTTTCATGCAGAGGCGCTCTATTCGTGATTTTTGTGGATGCAGACGCATGCCCGGTAAAGGCAGAGGTTGAAAAAGTTGGCACGCGCCACAAGATCAAGATCTTTATCGTCTCAAACGGTGGAATCCGACCTTCGCAAAACCCGTTGGTGGAAACGATTGTCGTTCCCGATGGCCCGGATGTCGCTGATATGTGGATTGCAGACCGAGCCAAACAGGGTGACGTCGTGATCACCGCCGACATTCCATTGGCTGCGCGATGTGTTGAACAGGGTGCATCAGTCCTGAAGCCAAATGGTGAACCGCTGACCGAAAAGAACATTGGCAACGTCCTCGCAACGCGGGATTTGATGGCAGATGTCCGTGCGGCAGACCCCTTTCACCAAGGCGGGGGGCGGCCATTTTCCAAGGCTGATCGGTCGCGTTTTTTGGATGCATTGGAGCGCGTCCTACGTAAAGTGGGCACGTAACGCTGCAAAGATCATTTCATAAGAGGTTTCAATGACCGTCCACGCCGTCGTCTTCGACATTGGGAATGTACTGATAGAGTGGCAGCCAGAACGGTTTTATGACTCCGTCATTGGCCCTGAGCGCCGCCGCCAGATGTTCGCCGAGCTGGACCTGCACGCGATGAATGACAAAGTCGATGCGGGGGCAGATTTTAGGAAAACGGTGACGGACTTTGCTGAAGCAAACACGGCTTGGCGTGATGAAATCATGATGTGGCACGACCGCTGGACAGACATGGCGACGCCAGCGATTGATGCTTCGGTTGAAATTCTGCGCGCGCTGCGGCGCAATAGTGTGCCAGTCTTTGCACTTTCAAATTTTGGCGTCCAGACATTTGAAATTGCAAAGCCAGTCTATCGGTTCCTCGATGAGTTTGATCGTCCCTACATTTCAGGGTCGCTCGGCGTGACGAAACCGGACCCGAAGATTTATCAGATTGTTGAAGATGATAGCGGCGTGGCGGCTGAGAATCTGCTCTTTATTGACGATCGGTTGGAAAATTTGGTGGCAGCGCAGGAACGTGGCTGGCAAGTGCACCATTTTGATGGGGCGGAAGGACTGCAGTCGAGGTTGCAGACCGCAGGACTACTGCCCCTGCGGAGCCTGCCATGACGCTTCTGACGGAAAACCAAATCGCGCAATTCCAGCGTGACGGCGCGACCGTCGTGAGGGGCATTTTTGTGCCGTGGTTGGCGCAAATCGCCGCAGGGATTGAGCTTAACATGCAAGCGCCTGGGCAATATGCCTCCGAAAACGCGGTCACGGAAGGACGCTTCTTTGATGACTACTGCAACTGGACGCGGATCGCGCTATTTGAAGACGTTGTGCGCCACAGCCCTGCGGCGCAGCTTGCCGCAGAGGCAATGCAAAGCCAAACGGCGCAATTCTTTCATGACCATGTTCTGGTGAAAGAGCCGGGAACACCGAAGCCAACGCCCTGGCACCAGGATTCCCCCTATTATTTTGTCGAGGGCGAACAGACGGTTAGCCTTTGGATCCCGATTGACCCTGTGAAAGAAGCATCATTGCGTTTTATTGCAGGGTCGCATCGCTGGCCGCACATGGTGCGCCCTGTCAGTTGGGCGGACGACAGTGATTTCTATGATAGCGACCAGACATGGATGCCGGTGCCAGATCCCGATCTGGACAATGGATCCGCAAAGGTATTGGAGTGGGGAATGGATCCCGGCGATGTGGTGCTGTTCGACTTTCGAACTGCGCACGGCGCGCGCGGCAACAAATCGGCTCAGCGCCGGCGTGCCCTGTCACTCCGCTGGGTTGGGGATGATGCGCGTTACGTTGAACGACCCGGGCGCACCTCTCCGCCATTCCCAGGGCATGGTATGGTGCAGGGACAGCGCTTGCGACCTGACTGGTTTCCCGTGATCTGGAGTTCGAGCCCTTGATCTGGCTTTTGCTTGCCGCTCTGGCCGCGGTCCTTGCCTTTCCTTACATTATTGAAGTGCGAAAGACCCCGATGGGGCGCGGGCCGCGGATCGGCGCGCCGGGCGCTTTCGCGAAGTTGTCGCAGGGCGTCACATATTATCGGTGGTTTGGTCCTTCACGTGGCCCCGTTGCAATCGCCATTCATGGGACGGCAACGCCCTCTCAGGTTTGGGAAGGGGTTGCGAACGGATTGGGGAAACTCGGATACAGAGTGCTGACCTACGATCTCTACGGACGGGGCCTGTCCGATAGGGCCAAAGGGGCCCAAACTCATGATTTCTTTCAACGGCAATTGACTGACTTGCTGCAAGAATTGGAAATCGAGGATGAAATCACGCTCATCGGGTTCTCAATGGGCGGGTCCATTGCCGCAGAATTTGCGGCAGCCGCACCGCATCGTGTCAAACAAATGATCCTGATCGCGCCGACGGGGATCGTCATGAATGAAGGTCGCTTTATGCGGTTCTGCCGGCTTGTCCCGGTTTTGGGTGACTGGCTATTCTTCACGTTAGGGCCGCGACGTATGCGGGCAGAGATCGACAACTGGCAATTCACTGGTGGGGGTCAGGACTTGGCGGACCTGCAAATGGCAGAGATGTCCCGTCAGGGCTATCTCCCATCCCTCTTACGCAGCCAGCGTGGTGTCCTTTCTGAAAAACAGGAAGTCAGCCATCGCAAAGTCCACAAATCGGGGCTGCCAGTTCTTGCGATCTGGGGGCAACGGGACCAATTGGTGCCGATTTCGGCGCTTGGTCAATTGACCCAGTGGAACCGTACCGCGAAACAAGAGATGGTCAAAGATGCAGGCCATGCGCTTTTGACCACACATGACCAGGAGATTTCGTCTCTCCTCAGAGACGTCCTGCGGGAGCCGCGTTAAGCAGCAATCCCGGCTTCCTCATGCAGGAAGCTTTCATGCAGCGCCACCCGATTCCGACCCTCCCGCTTTGCTTCGTAGAGCGCGTCGTCGGCCGTGGACAGCAGGTTTTGAAATTTCTGGTTAGAGCCGCTGTATGTCGCACCCATGCTTATGGTCACGTCAATGCTATCATCACCAATTTGTATCGGGCTGCTACAAACAGCGAGACGGCACCGTTCGGCAATTTCCTCTGCTATCGCCCGGCCGACATCAGGCAGCACGATTACAAACTCGTCTCCGCCCAATCTCGAAAACAGATCATTGGGTCGCAAGCATGCTGCTATTCGTTCACTGATGACTTTAAGAACGACATCGCCGGCCAAGTGCCCATAGTTATCATTGACGTCTTTGAAGTTGTCGAGGTCGAAATACAGCATGACTTTGCTGACAACAGTCTTGCTATCGGTCTGCATCTCCTCGACCGCAGAAATGACGCTTCGCCTGTTCATCAACGACGTTAGCGGATCGGTCGTCGCTGCCGTTCGGAGTTCATCAATCTTGATGTTCAGGGCCTGTTCGCGAAAAAACAACACTCCCAAAAGGACCGACCCGACAACATTCAGCGCGAATAGATAGGGCCCCAACCCAAAGATAAAGGTCGAACGCTGCGGCTCTGCTATCGTGAGGCCAACAAGAATGTGGGCAGACATCATGACCCCCAGCATCACAAGCGAGATGAGATTTCTATGTCCCTGGTTCAAGAACAAGTGTCGCCAAATGTAGCCCATTGAGCCAGCAACAAGCATGCCCGCGACGCCATAGATTGCGCCCGCCCCACCAATATTAATCCGCGTTGCAACGCCGGTAATCAGTGCGATGACGCCAGCCAGTGGCCCCAGGAATGCGATCGCGGATGCGATAAGCAGGTTGCGAAGGTCGATGATGAACCCTTCTCCAACATTGATGGGGGCCATCATGGATGCGATCACACCGACGCCGAACAGAAGTCCCAATGATAACTCAAGTCGAAATTTGTTCTGCTGAGACTTCGCCAAGACCCCATATAGATAAACGAGCGTAATAGTCAGTGCGACGGGTTGAACGAAAGTCGTAATGGTTTCAGTTGCGTCAGTCATTGGCAGCTCCAAATGCGAATGTGCCGCAATAAAACGGTTAAGGCTTGAGGAATGACTAAGCCGCGGAGCTATCTGGGAAAAGTTCCCGTAAATTTCGGAACAATTTTACGAAAACACGCCAAATCGGATGTTCGAATGGCGGGCTCGCGCCGAGATATTTGCGCAACTCGCCGATAACATTACGACTTTTCAAGAGGTAATTCGCAACGTATCCAAGGGCCATGACCATGCAAAATGCTTATGCCGCAGCCGTGTCAGCTGGCGAATTGAAAGAAGACGCAGCTCAGATTTCTGCACTTCCGGAGCTCGAACGTATCCGTGCCGCCCTGGAGCAACCACAGGTCAAAAAGGGCTTTTTCAAGAAGACGACAGAACATATTCCGGGGCTCTATCTATGGGGTGGGGTTGGCCGCGGCAAATCCATGCTAATGGATCTGCTCTATGCTCAGGCCAAGGGGCCGAAACTTCGCTATCACTTTCACGCATTCATGCAGTGGGTGCATGGGGAAATGGCAGAAGCGCGCAAACGGGGCGTTGATGACGCAATAAGACCCGTCGCTGAAAAACTCGCAGCCGACGTGAGATTTTTGGCATTTGATGAGATGCAGATCAGCGATATTACCGACGCGATGATTGTTGGGCGACTGTTCGAGGCGCTGTTTGAAGATGGTGTTGTTGTGGTCACGACGTCAAACCGGCCGCCAGATGATCTCTACAAGGATGGGCTGAACCGGCAGCTTTTTCTGCCATTCATCGAACTCTTGAAAGACAGGCTACACATCCGCGAACTGGCGAGTGCGACAGACTACAGACAGGGACGTTTGTCCGGGTCAGAGGTGTATTTTTGCCCGATCAACGCAGATAGCCGGGCCGCGATGAACTCGATTTGGCAAGACCTAACACAAGGCCAGTCCGAACAGCTAAGCCTTCGCGTCAATGGACGAGATGTCGTGATACCGAAATTTCACAATGGCGCGGCCCGGGCATCGTTCTTTGATCTTTGCGGTCGCCCGCTCGGTTCTGCAGATTATCTGACCCTTGCTGAAAATGTTCGCGTGCTGATGCTTGATGAAATTCCGCAGCTTAGTCGCCAGAACTTCAACGAAGCCAAGCGATTTGTCACTTTGATTGATGCCCTTTACGAAGCAAAGGTCAGGTTGATCGCTTCCGCTGCGGCGGGGCCGGAAATGCTTTACGTCGAAGGTGAAGGCACGTTCGAATTTGAACGAACCGCCAGTCGATTGCGCGAGATGCAGGCGCTGGACTGGCCCTAGACTTCTGGCAGATTCGGAATTGCGAGCCTTTGGCCAACCTTGATGCGGTTGGGGCTTGATAGGATATTCTTGTTGGCTTCAAAAATGACCGGAAACTTGTCGACATTGCCGTAAAACATGACGGCAATCGCGCCAAGGCTGTCACCCTCGCTGACGGTATAGAACCGGTATTGTTCTGTCTCAGCAGCACGTTGCACAACGCGCACCTCAACGCCAGATCCGTCGCCGGTTGGGGTTTCAGGCACAGACGGGGCGGCGCCACCTGCGGCGATCGTCGCCTGGACGATGATTGATTTTAACAAGACCGCGGTATCTACACGGCCATTTGCAGTGACCAGGACTGCAGGCACTGACATATCGCCGGCAATGGCTGCCGCATTGACAATTTCATCAATTTCAGCGTCCGTGCGGCCCTCTTTGATCGCGGCAACGACAAGGCGTTCCAGCGCCGTATCGGGTGCAGCGGACCGTGATGGTGATGGACGACCGGTGATGCTGCCGATGCTGGCAACAACATTGCTTGTCATCTGGGCCATTTCATCCTGAGGTTCCGGCTCTGGCAGATCAAGATCCAACCCCAAACCGGCAAGGACATTCGATGTCGTGCTTGAGATTGTGCTTTCATCAGTGGAAATGCGGGCAGAGGGCAACTCAACTCCGCCAGGTGCTTCTGGCGTCGGTGCAACGGGCACGACAACAGGTTCAATGCCGGGCGCTTCTGATATGGCGTCTTGCAAAGGGGCGGTCGGCAGCAAATTCTGGGTGGCTGCGCGTGTGACTTCGGTTGTCGCGGACGGGTTGCGCGCCTCTGGCGCTTCAACCGGTTTGGTTACAATGTAAGCACATAGCGCGACCGCAAAAATGAAAAGTCCAAGAACGCTTCTAATCATGAAATTACCCCCAGGTAGGACCGCCTAAATATTGTTTGTGCGACATAATGCGGTGGTGGCAGCCCCTGCGGGTATAGATGTAGTGGTGTGTGTGGGGCGGTGTCAAAGGGGGAATGACACGCAATTCCGGAAAAATTCGGCGCTGTGCTTCACAAACAAGAAGACAGGCCAAAGCCTGCCCCCTCGCCCTGCCAAGACCGCCGGGCAAAGTGCGTTTACGCGCCTATTTGCCCTGTTGCTGGGAATCTAGTGCGATCAATGATTCGCCGTCAATGAGAATGATTCGTTCATACGAGATTTACTTGTCATCGACACAACCTTGCAGTCGGTTGTGACGGCCTGTGTGGTCACAAGAAATGGGGTCTCGGGCGCAATACTGCTTTCTTCCATCCAGCGGCCATTTACGCAAACGTCTTGTGCGTAGTTTCCCGAATTGAATCCAAAGCCCGGACTGCCGCAGTTTGCAACGTTTCCATCAGCATTCCAGCCTTGCGAATGCGTCGCAGGAAAGCTTCCGCCGGTCAGGAATGTCATGCCGACCGGGTCAAATCGCAGATGGAACGTACTGTCCTCGCCCGCTTGTTTCATGTTCCAGTTGCCCAGCAATTGCCCATTCAGGTAACCGGAGATCTTGAAGGACGTGATATCGTTTTCGGTCAGGACAGCGTGGGACATCAGGCTGTCGGGCACCTGCATCCGACCTGTCATGGTGTAACCGTTTGCGCCGGCCCAACAGAAATTGAGGTCGGCGGCGGCACTTTCGGTCGCGTGAACCACAAGCCCGGCAACAACGGCAACTGACAAACAACGCGACAACATGGCTTTTGGCCCCTCCAAATATGGCAAAAACCGTACACGCTGAGCGCTGATTCTGGAACATTTGGCCGAAAAACAGTTGAATCTGTGGCTAATCAACAAAAAACCGGGCCGCAGTATGCGATCCGGCAACAATCCAGCGGTCCCTCTTCAGGCGCTTGGGATCAACAGTCTTTGGCCAATTTGAATGCGGTCCGGTGCCGAAAGGATATTTCGGTTCGCCTCGAAAATCCTGTAGTAGGCGTTAGTGTTCCCATAAAATTTGAGCGCGATATAGGCCAGGCTGTCACCGCCCTCGACGGTATAGAATTTTTCACCGCCGACGACCTCGGCCGTTGCGACGCCAAGTGCGGCAGCGCGGCGCTGCAGCTCATCGGCGGCGGCGACCTCTTCTGGGGATCCGTTGCGCAGTGTCCGTTCGACCAGATCGAAAATCATGGTCTTGGGGTCAATTGAACCGTCACTTGTGACAACCGCATCATGCAGCGCAATATCTCCGGCAGCCCCGGCGCGGGCCAGCAAATCTTCCAGGTCGCGTTCAATATCTTGCTGATCTGCGAAATTCAGGCGCAGGCGATCATCCCCGTCGGCGTTGGGTTCAATGGTCACCGTATAGTTTCCGCTCATTGCGGCTTCTGACAGAATCTTGATCCCCTGAATTGCCAGCGACATGCTTTCGCGTTTTTGCCGATCTGCAGCAATCGCCGCTGAAACGTTAGGATCATTCGCGATGTTGGCAAGCGCTCGAATCCGCTCTGCCGTAGAGGGGGCGGCGACCGGTTCTGGTGCAACGGCGACGACCTCTTCGATCTGCGGCGCTGGCTGGGTTGAAATTGCTGCATTTGTGACTGCTAACAGATCAAGCGATGCGTTGCGGCTCGCCTCTGCCTGGCCTTCGGACATCTGCTCAATCATCTTTGACATCACGGCCATTTGGGCCTGCTGGGCTTGGTATTGAACAAATCCGAACGCCAGTGCCGCACCGACGACAAAGGTCCCCAGACCCACGCCCACAAGAGGCAGGACCGAAGACCTGCGTGGCTCACTGACGGGGGGTGATGAAATCACGGTCTTCATGTCAAGCTTCCTCAATGCTTAGGCCCAAAGTTGACCAGACCAACATGCCGCCACGGTAGTAGCGGATCTTGCTGGCGGGATAGCCAACCCCGATCAGGGCGTTAATAAAATCTGATGCGTCATGCATCATTGGTCCGTCGTCAAAGACTACGACAGGCAGAGCGTCAGAGAATTCCATTTCTCCTCCGATGTTCTTGCCGCCCATGGCCAGCAGGATGTCAGAGAAATACGGGTTATCTTGTGCAAGCAGCGCAACGGGAACGTTTATTGAGCCGGGGATGAAGCCGGTACTGCGACGAACCTGGGTGCGCGCATCAATCAACAGGCCATCGCCGTTTGCGACAGAACTGCCGACAAAGTTTATGACCTCGGCCTCGCCAATCGCGGATATGCTAGGCGCTGGCGAAGCCGGGCCGACGCAAATGTCACGACAGTCACCCGCCCTAACGGCAAAGCGTGCTACTATCTCGGGTGCCGTGTCAGCCGATTGCGAGATGCTTTTCTCCTGCCCATTGAAAACAAACGCGACGGGCGTAACGCTATCCATTACCTGTGCCCAAAGCGTGGTTGCAACAACTCCGGAAATGACCGCTGCTCCCACGAAAAGTTGCTTTTTCATGCCGATCCCCCAACCGATACACGCTAAATATTGACGCCCGCCCCTCCGGGCGATCAGTAAATAGTACTGGGCACTATATATAGATGAGTGGGTTTGTGCCCGTCAAAGCAAAATAGGGCGATTCAGGCAGATTCGTTGGCGCGAATAACGTGACCAGCAAGGTAAAGTGAGCCGCAAATGAGGATTCGGGCACCGGACTCGGACGCTGCTAAAGAGTCAATGGCGGATTCAACATTTTGTGCCACTGATTGGGCAAGCCCCACGGACTGGGCGATTCGGGCGGTTTCATCGGCCGGGATGGTGTTTGGTTCACCCGGAATTGAAACCGCTATCAGACTGTCCGCAACATCTGCCAACGCAGCCATGTATCCTGTGACGTCCTTGGTGTTGAGCATGCCACAAATTAAATGTGTGGGTTTGGTCGGAAGATTGCGCAAGGTTGCCACGATGGCGGCTGCCGCTGCCGGGTTGTGACCTCCATCCAGCCAGAGTTCGGCACCCTTAGCGCGCTGTACCAACTTTCCGCGGGTCAGGCGCTCCATCCGGGCCGGCCAACGCGCCTGCGTCATCGCGGAGTCGCAGGCAAATTCATCTTTCCCAAGCGTACGCAGCGCGGCGATAGCTGAACCCGCGTTTTGCACCTGATGTGGGCCCAAGAGCGCTGGCAGCGGCAGGTCAAGCAGGCCGGTTTCGTCCTGATAGACCATCCGCTCGGCTTCTGTTGTGGCGTGAAAGTGCTGGCCATGGGCTTTTATCGGGGCGCTGAAGCGGGCGGCCTGTTGCTCAATGACCTCAAGGCATTCATCATGTTGTGGCCCCACAATGCACGGCACGCCACGTTTGATGATCCCTGCCTTTTCGCCTGCGATTTCGGTCAGCGTATCCCCCAGAAAAGACTGATGGTCCAAGTCGATCGGGGTGATGATGCTGAGCGCCGGCTTGGCGATCACATTCGTTGCATCCAGCCGTCCACCAAGCCCGACCTCCAGCAATGTGTAATCTGCGGGTGTTTCTGCAAATGCCACAAGTGCCGCGACAGTCGTGATCTCAAAGTAGGTAATCGGTTCGGGCCCATTTGCCTGATAGCAACGGTCCAGCACATCGGTCAGCGCTTCCTCTGAAATCAAGTCCCCGGCCAGTCGAATACGTTCATGAAAACGTGCCAGATGTGGCGAGGTATACGCGTGAACCTTAGCACCTGATGCCTCAAGCCCGGCGCGGATCATGGCCTGCGTGGACCCCTTTCCATTGGTACCTGCGACATGGATGACGGGCGGTAGCCGATCTTGCGGGTTACCCATGATGTCAAGCAGGCGCCAGACACGATCCAACGTCAGATCAATGATCTTTGGGTGCAGGCTCATCATCCGTTCGAGGATGACATCGGATGTCGTGGTCACTTCGCGTCAAGCTCTGCTTCTGCGGGGCTTTCGATGGCTGGCGCCGGCAGGTCACCCCTGACCGCCGGTGGTTGTCCCAAGAGCATGCGGGTGATTGTCACCAACTCATCCTTGAGGTCCGTCCGTTTTGTCACCCGGTCCAGCATTCCGTGATCCAACAGATACTCGGCGCGCTGGAACCCTTCTGGCAACTTTTCACCGATTGTCTGTTCGATGACCCGCGCACCGGCAAATCCTATCAATGCATTGGGCTCTGCGATCTGAACGTCACCCAACATCGCATAAGATGCCGTGACACCGCCAGTCGTCGGGTGCGTCAGGACCACAATATAGGGCAGGCCAGCCTCTTTCAGCATTTGTACCGCAATCGTCGTGCGTGGCATCTGCATCAGCCCCAGGATGCCCTCTTGCATCCGTGCGCCACCAGCGGCCGAAAACAGGATCAGCGGGCGGTCGGTTTCGATGGCGCGCTCCGCGGCAGCGATGATTGCATTGCCGACATACATCGACATGGAGCCACCCATGAAACTGAAATCCTGAACCGCGACGACGACCGGCGTGCGCCCCATCTCGCCCTCGGCAACAAGCATGGCATCCTTTTCACCGGTTTTCTTGCGAGCGTCCTTCAGGCGATCAGTGTATTTCTTTTGATCACGAAAGTGCAGCGGATCAGTCGCGGGTTCCGGAACCTCGACATCCACGAAGATTCCGCCGTCAAACAGGGATTTCAAGCGGTCGCGCGCAGTGATCGGCATGTGATGATCACAGTTGGCGCAGACGTTCAGATTGTCCGCAAGCTCGCGGTGAAACAGCATTGTGCCACATTCAGTACATTTCGTCCAAAGATTGTCCGGCACCTCGCGCCGCGAAAACAGCGAGTTGATAGTCGGTCGGACGTAGTTGGTGATCCAGTTCATGCCTGCGGCCCTTATTGCGTTGCTGCAGAAATATGCGTGCCGCAGCGTAATTGCAATCAGCGGCGAATTGCAATGCGCGCCGCCAACCACATCAGCCATAGGCTGACCAGCGAGTAGATCAGGTCGGTAAGTGACGCAAATAGCTGAGGTTGGAGCGCATCAAACGAATCCAGCGCTGGATAAAGGAACAGCGCCAAACCAGACCCGGGCCAGTTCTCGACCGAAACCAGCACGACAGCAAAAATATTGTTCGCCAGGTGCAGCCCGACTGCAGCACCCAGGTTGCCCGAACGTGCGGTCAGATCAGCGCAGGCGATCCCCAGCCACGTTGCCCAAATAGCCCAGACAACACCTTCGATATGGTTTGCGCCATTGACGTAATGCGCCAGGCCGAAAAATACCGAAGGGATAACCATCCACACCCAGGGAGATAAAGATCGCGCACCCAGCTGTTGCTGCAGATATCCGCGGAAGTAATATTCTTCGGTGCTGACCTGAACGAGGATGGCGATCACCGCAAATGGCAGCCAGCTTGCCCACTGGGCCAACGGGCGAACGATGGCGAAGAAGTTCCAGTCACCCCAGACGAAAAGGATTTGCGGGATCAGGATGACACCGCCGACCCATAGTGTGGCGCGGACCATGTCGCGCATGGCGTTACCGGTGAGGCCCGTCAGGCTGGTGAAACCGCGTTGGTGAAAGAGCCGCACAAGTATCAAGAGCGCAGCAAAGGGAATCGCGAAGGCCGCAAACTCAAGAATGGTTTGCCAAGGGGTAACGGCTCCTGTGCCCGCACCGGGTCCGTTGCTGGGCGAGAAGAGGTAAGGCGTGAACTCAAAGACAAGCTCAAAACCAGCGACAACAAAGAATACCCGCCAAAGGCTGCCATAGGTCAGCGCCGGTAAGATGAACTGCCTTTGCATCAGGTATCGGTTGGATCTGCGCATTTGGCGACCCTAGGCGGGTGGTGATCAGGGCCGCAACCTCAGTTCCGCCTTGTGTCCTTAAAGCCTGCCATTTAGACCGAAACGCAACATTTTCTGACAGGGGGCAACAATGCTCAAGGGCAAAACCGACAAGACAAATCTTCCCAGCCGCCACGTGACCGAAGGTCCGGCCCGGGCACCACACCGGTCATACTTCTATGCCATGGGTCTGGACGAAGAGGCGATCAAGCAACCTTGGGTCGGTGTCGCGACCTGCTGGAACGAAGCTGCCCCCTGCAACATCGCGCTGAACCGACAGGCGCAGGCCGTCAAGCTTGGTGTCAAAAAGGGGTTTGGCACCCCCCGCGAGTTCACGACAATCACGGTGACCGACGGGATTGCCATGGGCCACGAAGGCATGCGTTCGTCGCTTGCCAGCCGCGAGGCAATTGCCGACACGGTTGAACTTACCATGCGCGGACATTGTTATGACGCGATCGTGGGTCTTGCCGGTTGCGATAAATCGCTGCCAGGCATGATGATGGCGATGGTGCGCTTAAACACCCCGTCAGTTTTCATATATGGTGGTTCCATTCTGCCCGGTCGCCTCAACGGCAAGGACGTCACGGTTCAGGATGTGTTTGAAGCAGTTGGCAAACATCAGGCAGGCAATATGTCTGATGCAGAGTTGGAAGTTCTCGAGCGCGTCGCCTGCCCCTCGGCCGGTGCCTGCGGTGGGCAATTCACCGCCAACACAATGGCCTGTGTGTCCGAGGCTATTGGCCTTGCTCTGATGAATTCTTCCGGTGCGCCAGCGCCTTACGAAAGCCGCGATCAGTATGGTGTCGCATCCGGTGAAGCCGTAATGAACCTGATCGAGAAAAACATCCGTGCGCGTGATGTGGTTACGCGCAAGTCGTTGGAAAATGCCGCCCGCGTTGTTGCCTGCACCGGCGGTTCAACCAACGCAGGTCTCCACCTTCCTGCAATTGCTGCCGAGGCAGGAATTGACTTTGATCTCTTTGATGTCTGCGAAATCTTCCGCGACACACCCTATTTCGTCGATCTTAAACCCGGCGGTCAGTATGTCGCCAAAGATCTTTACGAGGCAGGTGGCGTCCCAGTCGTGATGAAGGAACTGCGCAAAGCTGGCCTCATTCACGAAGATTGCATGACGGCCAGCGGCAAAACCATTGGCGACGAACTAGATCAGATCAGGGGCGAGGCGGATGGACGCGTTATCTATCCGGTCGATGCTCCATTGACCAAAACCGGTGGTGTCGTCGGTCTTTCAGGCAATCTTGCTCCGGAGGGTGCGATTGTGAAGGTTGCCGGGATGGCAACACAGGAACAATACTTCGTTGGTCCAGCCCGCGTCTTCGAATGCGAAGAAGAGGCATTTGAGGCGGTCAAGGCGCGCCAATACGAGGAAGGTGAGGTCATCGTGATCCGCAATGAAGGGCCCGCAGGCGGTCCGGGCATGCGCGAGATGCTGGCAACCACTGCGGCGCTGTCCGGTCAGGGCATGGGTAAAAAAGTTGCCCTGATCACCGACGGCCGCTTTTCCGGCGCCACACGTGGGTTCTGTGTCGGCCATGTCGGACCAGAGGCAGCGCATGGTGGCCCCATCGCGTTGATTGAAAACGGTGATGTTATCACGCTGGACGCCGTCAAAGGTGAGCTCAAGGTCGACCTGACGGAGGAAGAGCTCGCGACCCGTAAGGCCAATTGGAAAGGCCCGCGTGAAACCATTTACGCCTCTGGCGCGCTCTGGAAATACGCTCAACTTGTCGGCAATACGCGTCAGGGCGCCGTTACCCATCCAGGTGCCAAAGCTGAAAAGCACGTCTACATGGACCTCTAGGGCGATGAGCGTACGTCGGGCTGCCAGTCTGGCAGCATTCAGCGTTGTTGCAGCCTGTAGCGGATTTGGTCTTGGTGGCACGGCAGTGCCATCACTCGCCCTGCTGGGAGGTGATCTGACCGCACTTGGTCCTGACAACTATTGCGTAGATGCACAAAGTAGCCGCCCAAGCGCGGGTTTCGCAATTCTTGCGCCCTGCCGAACCATTTCCGGCAGTGGACCCTCTGTTCTTGTTCCGGCCGTGATCGTCGTGCAGGCAGATGCTGCAGGGTCCGCTTCGGTTGGCGGCTCTGAACCTGCTTTCGCCGCGTTTTTGGAAAGTGATGCGGGCGCAGCACTACTCAGTGCCTCAGGCAATCCAGAAGATATCGGGCCAAGGCGCACTCGGGTTAGCGATGGCGCCGTTCAGGCATACTTCGAAGATCGCGGCGCAGCGCCAGTTCCGGGCACCCAATCCGCAGAATGGCGGGCATTCATTGATTTGAACGGCCATCTGGTAACGGTGGGCCTTCGCGGATTGGAGACCAATCCGCTGTCACGTGATGCCGGCACCGCTTTGCTGGGCGAAGCAATTGAGGCGCTGGTATCAGCGAATCCGTAACGTCACGAGAATTGATTTGAGGACTGTTTCCTTTTTGGAAACAATTTGGCAGACATATCGTCAGGCTAGTTGGTGCTGCGGTCATCAACAACGGTCCTGGCGGGATTGGACTTATGGCGGGTAAGCGAAACTCTTGGATTGAAAACGTCCTACATCGGCGTGCCTTGGCGCGCTGGTCCACCGCCGCACGTCAGGCGGAATCTGCGGATCTCACTGAATTGCGCCAGCAACGGCATTGGGCAAGGCAGCTTAAAGGGCGCTTGGACCACCTGATCCATGTGGCTGACGGTCGCCTCGCACTGCCGCGCATCGGATCCAACGCATTCAACCGTCCCGGCGGAACCCTATGGTCATGGCGTCCGCAATTGTGGCGAGGACCAATCTCTCCGCGCGGGATTGTCGCGGCAAGCAATAAGACACCGCTCGGCGATGAGGTCACGCTTTATCACGACTGTGAAATTTCAGAGCTGACCATGCGCCAGATCAGGAATACGCGCGAAGAAGACCTTGCACCCTTTGCATTGCGGATGGACGTGTTTCGCTTTGACGGCAGCTTCCTTTCGCTTGTCCTTGATTTCCCACCCGATGCGGTGATGGGCATGCAGCGGCGCCACCTGATCCGTCTGGCCGCCACGATCGAGGCCGAGAAAAACGTAGAGGTTTTTGGTCGCCTGAACATCAAACACGGTCCCAACACGGAACAGGTGGTTCTGGAAATCCCTGTAAATCAAAAAGAATCAGTCGTCGAATTCGATTTGGCTTATCTTGAACTTAACGAAAAACGGATTGAAAAAATCTGGCTAGATCTGATCTTCGAAGGGCCAGAAATGAATCAGATTACCATGCGAGACCTGACATTTTGTCGCTACCCGCGTGCTGAATTGTAAACGCACAGGATTGTATTGATGACCCAGCTGACGTTGACCAAGACCAGTCTGATTGCCGGAATCTGGCACGGTGATCTGCATGGTGCGGGCGAAGCAGAGCCTGATTTGCTGGTTCAGCATCTTGGCGAAGACTTGCCCGGCCTGACAGCGGCGCACGATGGTAAGATCTGGCGGGTTCAGTTCACAATCCCGACCGACTGCATTTCTGACGGCGTGCAGAGTTTCGTCATCAAGGACCGGCCGACCGGAGCGACGCTCAGCAGCTTTGCGATCGTGGCAGGGGATGCCTTGGCTGACGACATGCGCGCAGAGGTCGACCTGCTGCGCGCAGAGTTGGATATGTTGAAGCGCGCCTTTCGTCGCCACTGCCTTGAAACGATGTGACGTCGCGTTGCGAGTGACCTGCCACTGCGCCTGCGCCATCTTGGCGGCGCACCTGACCGGAGACTTGCGATGACATCCTATCCCCATATGCTGGCCCCTCTCGACCTGGGGTTCACGACGCTCAAGAACCGGGTCCTGATGGGGTCCATGCATACCGGGCTGGAGGAAACAAAAGATTGGAACCGGGTTGCAGAATTTTATGCCGCGCGGGCGCGTGGTGGCGTCGCGCTCATGGTGACCGGCGGGATGGCTCCCAATGCTGAAGGCGGGGTTTTTCCGGGCGCTGCCGGATTGTTCTCGGCAGATGACATTGCAAACCATCGGATTGTGACGGATCGCGTGCATGACGCAGGTGGCAAAATTGCCATGCAGGTCTTGCACGCTGGCCGATATGCCTATTCGCCTGACTGTGTTGCCCCCTCTGCCATCAAGGCTCCAATCGCACCGTTTCGCCCGAAAGAGTTGGACGTTTCGGGGATTGAAAAGCAGATCGGCGATATCGTTACCGCGGTGCAGCGCGCGCAACAGGCCGGCTACGATGGCGCTGAAATCATGGGTTCCGAGGGGTACTTCATTAATCAGTTCCTTGTTACGCACACAAATCATCGCACGGATGAATGGGGTGGGACCTATGCAAACCGCATGCGTCTGGCCGTTGAGGTGGTCAAACGTGCGCGGGCTGCAGTTGGCCCCAATTTCATCCTGATCTATCGCATTTCGATGATCGATCTGGTGCCAAACGGTTCGACATGGGACGAAGTCGTGCAACTGGCCAAAGCGATCGAGGGTGCAGGTGCCACTATTCTGAACACCGGAATTGGCTGGCACGAGGCACGGGTGCCAACCATAGCGACATCCGTCCCGCGCAGGGCATTTAGCTGGGTGACGAAAAAAATGATGGGCGAAGTCACCATTCCAATCATCACATCCAACAGGATCAACATGCCTGATGTGGCAGAATCTGTTCTGGCAGAAGGCTGCGCGGATATGGTGTCGATGGCGCGTCCGTTTTTGGCTGATCCGGATTTTGTTGCGAAAGCGGCAACAGATCGGACGGCACATATCGCGCCCTGCATCGCTTGCAATCAGGCCTGCCTTGATCACACCTTCAGCGGCAAGCTGTCGACCTGCCTGGTGAACCCACGGGCCAGTTATGAAACTGAGCTTGTGGTCAAGAAATCTGAGGTCTCAAAGAAAATTGCCGTGGTTGGTGCCGGACCCGCAGGACTGTCCGCGGCGCTGACAGCGGCAGAGCGTGGCCATGAGGTGACGCTTTTTGATCAGGCCGACGAGATTGGCGGCCAACTCAACATGGCCAAGAAAGTGCCCGGAAAAGAAGAATTCTGGGGCCTTGTTTCCTACTACAAAACCATGGTCAGCGCCTCAGGCATAACCTTGGCGCTGGGCCAAAAAGCTGACGTGCAGGCGCTGGCGGATTTTGACGGCATTATCATAGCGACCGGCGTAACGCCGCGTGACCCTGCCATTCACGGTCAGACATTGCCCCACGTCTTGAGCTACATCGATGTCTTGCGCCGTAACGCTTCGGTCGGGGAACGGGTCGCGATCATCGGTGCGGGAGGCATCGGATTTGACGTGGCAGAATTTCTTGTGACAGGCGAAAGCCCAACGGAAAATCTGGATGACTGGCTCGCCGAATGGGGGGTCGGCGATCCATCTGAAACGCGCGGCGGATTGCGCCCGGAGGGCCCGCAGCCAGAACCTCCAACCCGAGCGGTCACACTTTTGCAACGCAAAGCACAAAAACTCGGTAAGGGATTGGGGAAAACCACGGGCTGGATACATCGGGCTGCATTGCAGATGAAAGACGTCAAAATGATCGGCGGAGTCAATTATGAACGGATCGACAGCAGCGGATTGCATATCAGCTATGGCGAGGATCGCAGCAATCCAACCGTGATATCGGCTGACACAATTGTACTCTGCGCAGGTCAGATTCCTGAACGGTCACTTGCTGATGAACTCTTGGCCGCAGGGCGTGAATGCCACGTCATCGGCGGCGCTGATGTTGCCGCAGAATTGGACGCAAAACGTGCGATTAATCAAGGAACACGGCTTGCAGCGCGGATTTGATAGCGCGTCTCAGAGTTAACATCTGTGGCGGTTTCTGTTTCCAAAGCCGCGCTAGTCCCGACTTAACCCCGATATTGTCAGGCATATGTCCCATTCCTGCCGCGTTTCATCGGCAAAAAGACGCTCAACAAGTTTGAACGCGTAAGGAACCGGTATGGATCGCCTGACTGAAATGGAAGCCTTTGCCACCGTGGTGGACCAAGGCGGTTTTACCGATGCGGCCAAGAAGATGGGGATCTCGAAATCCGCCGTCTCAAAGCACGTATCTTCCCTTGAGGCGCGCCTGGGGGCGCGTCTGCTAAACCGGACGACCCGTCGCGTTTCACCGACCGAAATCGGGCTTGCGTATTATGACCGCGCGCGTCGGGTCCTGAATGATGCCGGCGAGGCGGATGCGCTCGTCACGTCCATGCAATCCGCGCCATCGGGCCTTTTGCGCATCTCAGTGGCGACAGATTTTGGCGTCAATCACTTGTCGCCGGTTCTGGGCGATTTCCTTGCAGAATTCCCCGATATCACGGTCAACATGGTGCTGAATAACCGCTATGTTGAGCTGATTTCCGAAGGTTTCGACATGGCCGTGCGTATTGGTGAGCTCGAAGACAGCACGCTGCGTGCCCGCAAGTTGACCGAAACGACTCGCCGAATGATTGCCAGCCCAGAATATTTCAAGCAATACGGTCGCCCGGAAAAAATCGACGATCTGAACGAACATAAACTTCTGCATTATTCCAACCAGGCGAACTCCGCAGTTTGGAAACTGACAGCGCCCTCCGGTGAGCGACGTCAGGTCCGCACTGCGGGCTGGCTAACCGTCAATGACGGTCAGTCCCTTTTGAATGCCTGTGTTGGTGGACTCGGTATCGCCTACCTTCCCAGCTTCCTTTACGCCGATGCGATGCAGCAGGGGTTGGTCGAAGAGGCCATCCCCGAGCTACCTGTAGAAAAGCAGGGCATCTACGCGGTTTATCCGCCGGGCCGGTTCACGCAACCGAAGGTTCGCGCGTTTATCGACTTCCTGGTCCACGCCTTTGCCGACAAAGGCCCAGACGCCTGGTAATCTCACTTTCCCTGGTGCGAAGCACCCAACTTCGCGCGGCATCCAGTGATGGGGCCGCGCTTTTTTCGTTGCGCACGCCGGTTGGTGCGGCTTAGTCGCCTGTCGATGTGATGATGACCTCAACCCGGCGGTTCAGTGAACGTCCATCCTCTGTCAGGTTACTGGCTAGCGGCGCAAGATAGCCCATTCCCTGCGCTTCCATCTGGCGACGCGGCACCTGATAGTACGTGACAAGCCGTTCCATAACAGCCGCCGCGCGGCGTTTGGACAACGCAATGTTCCCGTCAAGGCTTCCGGCTGAATCCGTATGTCCGACCAACGCGACCTGTCTGTCAGGGTGCGCTGCCAGAAAATGCGCCAGGGCGGCCAGCGCCGGATTCTCGTCGGCTGCAAGCTGCGCCGACCCTGTTTCAAACTCCAGACCGCTTAGTACGAAACGGCCGGTTGTTTCCAAATGCGTAGCAAGATCTTCCTCGTGCTCTGCGACCGCAATCCCGCGAACATTTGGCGCGCTCGCCGTGGCAAGCGGTGCGTCGGCTGGACCCACCCGCGTGACCTGCACAAATCCCGCATCCGCCGTTTTGCTGACCATGATCCCAAATGCGACATCCGAACCTTCTGCAGATAAATATCGGAAATCACCCAGGTTCACCTGCATGTCGGGTGGCAGCATGACCGGTGTGGCAAACCGAAAGTCAAAACCGCCGCACGTGGCAGTCTCACATTCGAAAATGACAGCCATCCCCGCATTGCGAAGCTGTTCGCGCAAAGGGCGGAGAATCTGCAATGTCGTTATATCGGTGGCGTCGATCCGCCATGCTTGCCTGGTCAACGCACCTTCATGTCGCGCAACCGGAAGCACCGCTTCCGCCCAAGGCCCAGCAGGAAGATCAAAACTTCCCAGTGCTACCGTTTCCTCCGCGGTGAGTACCGCATTGGAAGGAAAGTTCAACGTCTGGGCATTCAACGGACCAGCGCAGAGGACAAATAGGAAAAGGCAAAGCCTGATCATCGCGCCTGAGCGTGGTATTCTGGATTTGGTCGCATATCCGTTGCAGAGGCCATGCGGTTGGACATGTTGAAGAACCCGGTGACGGCGGCAATATCCCAGATGTCGCGGTCGCTGAACCCAACTTTGCGCAGTCCGTCGCGATCGTCCTCAACGATTTCTGCGCTCGCTTTGGTCGCTTTTTCGGCGAATGCCAACATGGCAGATTGGCGCGGGTCCAATGGTGCGGCGCGCCAGTTCATGACCAGTGCCTCCCCCAATGCCGGGTCGCCAGACAGCGCCCTGACGGCGGCGCCATGCGCTGTCAGGCAATAAAAGCACCTATTTACGGACGACACGACAACAGCAATCATTTCCCGTTCCAGCTTGGACAGGCCGCTATCCCCAAGCATCATCTCGTTATACATCGCCGTAAAGCTGTTTAACTTTTCAATATCAAAGGCGTAGGCCTGTAATACGTTGGGAACCATGCCCAATTTTTCCTGACATATGTCGAAATAGGCCTGCGTTTCAGAGGGCAATGGATCGACCATGGGCAGGTCAAGCGCCGTTGGGCTATTCGTCACGGGCAACGTCCTTTGGCATTATGCGGTAGTGGTATTTACCCACAACCTGCATCCCGAGGGAAGTATAGAGCCGGTTCGCCGCCTCATTCGCCTGCGTCGTCACCAGCGCCAGCTTTTTAAGTCCATTTGAACTTGCCCAGAATGCAGCGGCGATGGTCATGTACCGGGCGAGCCCTTTTCGGCGGTGGTCTTCAGCGATTTCAAGCGCATGGATCATCGCGCATCCCTTTGACCCGCCTACAAACATTGTGCCTGCGGGGCAATCATTGGCGCGCCCAAGGAATGTGGTCTTGGGGTGGGGGGCTCGGTTCATGACTGCCAGCCTGCCCGCGCCAATGCCGCCGGCGGCCCAGATATCTCGCTGTGAGGCAAGCGGGGGCCAGACGTCAAATACCGTAACGGGCGGCGGTGCGACATGCGCCAAATCAGCGGCTTCTGCCACATAGATGTTGACCGGGTCTTTGATTTCATAACCCTGTTGCGCAAGCATTTCGTCAAGGTCGTGATCCGTGTCCCGGATCATGAACAACGGCCTTTGCTTCAATGCGATCATGGCCGCTTCGGCGGCGGGCAAGTCAGCGATAGAAAAATTGCCCTGCACTGTCGCGCAGCTGACCCGACTTCCGCCATTGGCGCCATCACGAATGATCCACGGACCCAAAGATACGGTAGAGGCCGCTGGCCAGGTATTTGCAATCACATCATACAGGCTGGACACCGTCAGCACGTTCATGGCTGAAACGCCCTCTCCACCGCATGCGCGGCAGCCGCGACCGTGTCTTCGTCATGTCCACGCAAGACGATGTTTGAACCGTACACGCCGTCTTTCTGGAAGGGGTATGATCCAATTGACAATGCGGGGAAGTCGACGGCTATGTCCGCCAATGGGCCGGCAATGTCTCCTTCTCCTCGGGTCACGGAAATACTGCGGGAAATCAATGGCATACCATGAGATATTGTCGCCATCACACTCTCGACCATCGCCCGGAAAACGGACGGGACGCCGGCCATGACATGCACATTGTTCAGCGTGAATCCCGGCGCAACCGACACTGGATTGTCGATAAGTGTCGCACCGTCAGGAATCCGCGCCATCCGTAAACGCGCGGCATTCAATTTCTGCCCCTGAACATCATAATGCGCCTGCAAGAGGGCGCGCGCATCGGCTCGAATGTCGATTGGAACATCAAATGCAGCCGCAATGCAGTCGGCCGTGATATCGTCGTGCGTCGGGCCAATGCCGCCCGAGGTAAACAGATGATCAACCGATGCAGAAAGCATGCGCACGGCCGCAACGATCGCGTCGCGGTTGTCGCTAATCACGCGCACTTCTAGCAGGTCGATCCCGGCTTCGGTCAGCTTGCCAGCCAGATGGTGCATATTTGCATCCCGGGTGCGGCCTGACAGGATCTCATCACCGATCACCAACATCGCGGCAGTTGGATTTGTCATCATGCTTCTCCCTCGCTTCGGTTCCGGGTATAGGACCGCCTCATGCAGTATGCCACTCCTCTTGTTCCTGCCCGCCTGATCCGACGCTACAAACGGTTCTTGGCAGATGTCAGACTTGCTGACGGGCGCGAGGTTACGGCCCATTGCGCAAATCCGGGGTCGATGATGGGCTTGGCCAAACCCGAGACAAAGGTGTGGCTAGAGCCCAATGACGATCCGAAGAAGAAGCTCAAGTTTGGCTGGCGCCTGGTGGATCACGAAAACGGACATTTTACCGGTGTTGACACAAGCCTGCCCAATCGCGTGCTCAAGGCAGCGTTGATTGCGCATGATGTGCCGGGTCTTACGGGCTACGACATTGTCCGCCCAGAGGTTAAGTATGGTGAAAACAGCCGTATAGATTTTCTGCTGACCGGAGGTGGTCCCGATATTTATGTTGAGGTCAAAAGCGTAACGCTTTGCCGGCAGGCCGGGCTTGCCGAATTTCCTGACAGCGTCACAAAACGCGGCGCCAAACACCTTGCTGAATTGGCTCAGGTTGTGGCGCAGGGCCACCGGGCAGTGATGTTATATCTGGTGCAGCGGACGGATTGCACTGCAGTTACTTTGGCCGCGGATCTGGATCCCGCTTATGCACAGGCGTTTGGTGTTGCCGCCGGAGTTGAGGTTTTGTCACTGGGTTGCGCCATTTCGCCCCAACGGATTGCCTTGGCGGGCCCGCTTCCTTTTCATGCTCCGGGTTGACCACCTCTGGCACATGGGGGGGATTTCACCTATGTGCAAAATACAACGATACGAGGACGCGCGACGTGCATACGAATTCCAGCCGATTGACCAAAGACGGAATCCGGATTTACGAACCCGATGATTTTGGGGGCATGAAAAAGGCCGGGCAATTGGCCGCGCAAATCCTCGATGACATCGCTGCCCATGTGGTGCCAGGTCAGACGACCGGAGAGCTCGACCGCCTGATCACCGAATGGGTTGACGCGGCAGGTGCGACCTCAGCGACGATTGGCTATAAGGGCTATGAACATGCAAGCTGCATCAGCGTCAATCATGTGGTGTGCCATGGCATTCCGGGTGAGAAAAAGCTCAAGGATGGCGATATCCTGAACATCGACGTCACGGTGATTGTTGATGGGTGGTACGGCGATACCAGTCGCATGTATGTGGCCGGTAACGTGAGTCGCAAGGCAGAGCGGCTGATTCAGATCACCCATGATGCGTTGATGAAAGGGATCGAGGCCGCCAAGCCGGGCAATACCTTTGGGGATATCGGGCACGCAATTCAGGTCTATGCCGAAAGCAACCGCACCTCTGTCGTGCGCGATTTTTGCGGACATGGATTGGGGCGGGTCTTTCACGCGCCGCCGAATGTCCTCCACTATGGGCGTCCGGGGACCGAAGCTGTGCTCGAAGAGGGTATGTTTTTCACCATTGAACCGATGATCAATCTGGGCCGCCCAGAAACAAAAGTCTTGGCCGATGATTGGACTGCGGTCACGCGCGACAAATCTTTGTCTGCCCAGTTTGAGCATTCCATCGGAATCACCGCGACTGGGGCCGAAATCTTCACGCTTTCACCCGCCGGAAAGTTTCATCCAACCTTCTGATCGGGTCTATTTTGGCAAGGGGATTTATCCTGATTAAGTCACCTTCGTGCGATTTTTAATATTTAAAAACAAATACCTAAACCGTCCCTGCGGCGAAAACCCGCCCGCGTGATTGGGCTTTCGACTTGCAGTTTATCGCATTGATCAGCATATAAGGACCGTCGCTAGCGGTGACATTCCTCCTAAATTCAAGATCAAAGGATGCACCAGATGCACACCCTAAGTACTGCCGCTTTGATGGCGTCTCTCATGCTGTCGGCGACTTCGCTCGCTGCTCAGGAATACACATTGCGATTTCAGCATTTTGTATCTCCGGCCAGCGCAAACCCAACCTACTTCATGCAACCGTGGGCTGATGCGATCGAAGAACAATCGGGCGGCCGGATCAAGGTCGAGCTTTACCCCTTCATGCAATTGGGTGGCGCTGCCCCCAGCCAGTATGATCTGATCGCTGATGGCGTGATTGACGGCGGCTGGGTGATCCCGGGCTATGAGCCTAACCGGTTCCCCGAAGCCGAGGCGCTGGAACTCCCGTTCATGACCAGCAAATCCGGAGAGGAAGCCTCCGCAGCGGCCTGGGATTTCACTCAGGAATATCTGATGGATGATTTTGCCGACGTGCACGTCATTGCGGCGCATATGCATGGTCCCGGGTTGGTGCATAAACGTGGCGGTGCGATTGAATCCGTCGAGGATTTCGCAGGTCTCAAACTGCGCGGGCCATCACGCCCAGCGACTCTGCTTCTGGACAAGCTGGGTGCGACTCCAATCGGTATGCCGGTTCCCGCATTCCCCGAAGCGTTGGCCAAAGGCGTTGTCGACGGGGGCGTGATTACATGGGAAATGTCCCCGTCACTTAAGCTCGACGAATTGACGGACAGCCATACGGACGTGGCCGGTGACCGGGCGCTTTACAACCTCTATTTCATCTGGGCGATGAATAAGGACAGCTATGATGCGCTGCCTGCTGATCTTCAGGCGGTCATCGACGCCAACTCTGGCGAAATGGCTAGCCGTTGGGCTGGTCGTGCGCATGACACCGGCGACGTCGTCGGCAAAGAGCTGATGGATGACGCGGGCAATGAGATCGCCGAAATTTCCGTTGCGGAAACTGACCGTATCAAGGACCTTGGTGCGATTGTTCGCTCAGACTGGATTGCTGAAATGAACGACAAGGGGTTTGACGGGGCTGCGCTTGTTGAAAGTGCGGTGGCTGCGGTCGAAAGCCATATCGCGCAATAGGCGCGGCAAAGGCGCCCGGGCTATTGCTCGGGCGCTTCCTTGTTCTTGGGATCACCCAGACGCAGCCAGAGCAATCCCAGCACGGTGTCGCCGGCCAAGCCGCTGACGCAATCCGTGATTAACACGGGTGCACCAAAGGCGACGGGCGCAGGCATGTGCGCCCCATCCGTTTCAGCGGTGCCTGCTGTATCAAGATAAGTTGCAACGTCAGTCATGGGACAATCATAGCAGATTGCCCCGTTTCTGTCAGGCCAGCCCGATCATGGGCGCGATGTCAGACAGCGCGGTTATAGGCGTGACGTCATACCCGTTTGCCCGTGCTTTGCCCCCATCCGCGACATAGGCAAATGTCTGCACCCCTGCCGCGACGCCTGCCTTCCATCCAGGCGGCATATCATCGATCATGATCGTCTCGGCCGGGGTTGCACCTGCGATGTGCATGGCATGGATCAACATGCCGGGTTTTGGTTTGGGTTCGAAATTGTGGCCAGAATAGATGGTCCCGTCAAACTTCTCGCGAAGCCCCGATGGGCCAAGCGATATGTCCATCTTTGCCATCGGCCCGTTTGAGGCGATCGCGGTGGCAATACCTGCCTCTTGTATACGGGCGACAAGGTCAAGCGCACCGGGTATCACCGGGGTATGCAACCGCAACGCTGCAAATATCTTTGCATAAATGTGGTCCAGCCAATCATCAGGCAAATCCGCACCGCGGCGACGCGATTCATCCATGACCCCCTGCATAGTCCCGCCCGCAAAAAGGTCGTGTACGTCATGCGGGGCGACTGGCAATCCATGCGCGGTGATACTTTCGGACAGGATGCGATCAGTCGTCGGTTCAGTATCAACCAGCACGCCGTCGCAATCAAAAATCACCAATTTCGGTGTCATTTCGTGGTCCTTAGAAACATGACATGGGTGTCGCCATAGCGGCGCTGGTCCAGCTGCATGAACCCGCGTGGCGCAAGTTGCGGTGCGTTGTCTTCCCAAATGGCCAGGGCATCAGGGGCAAGCCAGCCAGCCGCCTTTGCTGCCAACAATGCCGGGGTTCCCATCTGTTCTCCATAAGGCGGGTCAAGAAACACAAGGTCGCATGCAGATTGCGATGGCGGCAACTTGTCAGCCGCGCAGGTCATCAACGTGCAATCCCCTTCGCGGCGCAGCTTGGCAATATTGGCACTGATCAGTTTCTGGGCTCTGTGCCCATTATCCACAAAAGTGACATGGGCCGCACCGCGGGACAGGGCCTCAAGCCCTAGCGCACCAGTTCCGGCAAACAGATCCAGCACCCGTGCACCCGCTATCGGATTGCCAAATCGACCGCCCTGAATGACGTTGAATAGGCTTTCGCGCACGCGATCGGTTGTGGGGCGCAAATGGGCACTTGTATCGCCCTCGCCGACAGCCGTCAGCTTTGTCCCGCGATGCTGGCCTGCAATAATTCTCACGCGCGCAACAAGGCCTTCATGTCCGTCGCGGAGTTTGTAATCACCTCTGGCGACGGGCTCTTGCCGGTTTCGATCAAGCGCTTTCCGATCATGTAATTGCGTGGGTCGTTCATCGCATCAACTGCAATCAGGGTTGACCCCTTGTAGTACCAATGCGAGCGCACGTCAGCTGTGTCGCCCCTACGGACGTGCACATCTGTATAGCCAAGGTTCAGTCCAGCGATCTGCAACTTGCAGTCGTACTGATCTGACCAGAACCAAGGCTTGGGTGCATAATTGATACCTCGTCCCAAGATGTTCAGAGCGGCATTCTCGGCCTGGTCAATCGCGTTGCCGACACTTTCAATGCGGATACGCTCGCCCACGTAATCAATAGAGGCACAATCGCCGGCCGCCCATATTCTGGCATCCGATGTGCGGGACTGTTGGTCGGTGGCAATACCATTATCAATTGTCAGACCCGCCTCCTGAGCAAGCCCGGTTGCCGGGGTAATGCCAACGCCGACAATGACAAAATCAACATCCATGACCGTGCCGTCGGATAGTTCGGCTTGTTGCACGCCATGCTTCCCGGCCAACCGATTGAGCCCGATGCCCTCGCGAATGGTTACGCCGTGGTGTTGATGCAGATCGCGGAAGTAATCCGAGGTCTCCGGGGCAGCAACACGTTGCAGTATCCGGTCAGCCATTTCCACCACGGTGACCGACACCCCCCGTTTGGCGGCAACTGCTGCCGCTTCAAGCCCGATATACCCCCCGCCGACCACAAGTGCCGACTTGCCATCAACAAAAAGTGGCGCCATCGCGTTCGCGTCGCGCAGATCACGAACGGTGAAGACATTGGCAAGATTGCCACCGATCGCAGCGGGCAGCCGCCGCGGGTAGGCGCCCGTCGTCAGGGCCAATGCGTCATATGAAATCGTCTCACCGTCAGAAAGCGTCACCAGACAAGCGGCAGGATCAATTGCCGTTGCATGTGTCTCCAGCCGCAACGCGATCTTCTGGGCTTCATAAAACGACTGAGGCCGCAGATAGAGCCGCTCTTCCCCGATTTCGCCAAGCAGATAGGCTTTGGACAGCGGTGGACGTTGATAGGGTGGCACAGGTTCAGCCCCAACAAGGGTGATGCCACCTTCAAATCCTTCAGCGCGTAGTTTGGCGACCAGTGATGCACCGGCCTGTCCGGCGCCGATGACGACAATCTGCTTCATGACGTTGCCTTTCCGATGGTCCTCTCAGTCGCGGACCCTATATGTGTCAGCAAGTGCGACGCAATGACCCAAAAGGAAAGACTCCATGTCAATATCAATCGGTGACAATCTGCCCGATGCCACTGTGCTGACCATGACCGATGACGGACCGGTGCAGGTGCAGATGTCGGACAAATTTCGGGGCCGCAAAGTGGTACTTTTTGGCCTGCCCGGTGCCTACACCGGGACATGCAGTACGGCACATATGCCAAGTTTTGTGCGGACCCGGGATCAGTTCCTTGCCAAAGGTGTGGACGAAGTCATCTGTATTTCCGTCAATGATCCTTTTGTGACTGGTGCCTGGGGTGAAGTCACCGGTGCTCATGCTGCTGGGATCACCTTGCTTGCAGACGCGGCAAGTGAATTCACAACTGCGATTGGCCTGAATTTCAGCGTGCCGCAGGTCGGGTTTGTGAACCGGTCCCGTCGGTACGCGATGTTGGTCGAAGACGGTGTCGTCAAGATATATAATCCAGAAATCGCCAAGGATGGTTGCGAAATTTCTGGCGGTGAAACGCTGCTGGCGCAAATTTGATCTGTTGGCCGCGCGTTCAGCGCGGCCACCCGACATTAGTCGGCGTTGACGTTGACGATGGTGCGGGTCGGGAAAGGGATGTCGACGTTTGCATCATCAAGCGCCTCTTTCACCTGCCGTTTCATATCGGCTTGGTACTGAAAGTAATCATCACTGTCGCACCAAACCCGAACAAGGAAATCGACTGAACTTGCGTTCAGGTTGTTCACCTGAATGAACGGTTCCGGTTCGGATTTGCTGCGCGGATCATTCAGGATGACATCGCGAATGACCTTCTCGGCGGTGGCTAGATTTGCACCGTACCCGACGCCAAAGGTCCACTCCGCCCGGCGGGTCTTGTAGACTGAATAGTTGACGATCGTGTTGCCCCAGACCTGCGCGTTAGGGATGATGATCTGCACGTTCTCAAGGCTCGCCAACTCGGTAAAGTTCAACGTGATACCCTTTACTGTGCCCATTTGACCGTTCACATCGACAAAATCACCCAGCTTGATGGGGCGGAAGAAGATGATCATCACGCCCGCTGCCACATTCGACAAAGTGCCCTGCAACGCAAGCCCGATCGCAAGGCCCGCGGCACCGATCACGGCCACGATGGAAGTGGTCTGGATACCAAAGGTGTTCAAAACAAAAAGGAAGGCAAAGACCAACACAACATAGCTTGCGATGTTGCCGAGGAAGTTGAACAATGTCGGATCTAGATGGTCATGCCTTTCGCCCAACCCACGTATGCGCCTGCTGATCCAGCCTCCCACGACATAGCCGACAAATAGGATGAGGATCGCAGCCAGCACATTGCCCAGAACGGCAACAAGGAATTCAAGCGTCAATAGGTCCAAGATCGATTTGCCGTCGATGATGGGGGTATTCAGAATGTTTTGCATTTAGCCCTCTGCCAGTGTGTCCATACGTGTTGCCAATTTTGCGTCCAGTGCGCTCAACCCATCCGCGTCATGGGTGGTTAGCGTGACGTCTACGGTCTTGTAGACGTTCGACCATTCAGGGTGATGGTTCAGCTTTTCCGCCCAAATCGCGGCGCGGGTCATAAAGCCAAACGCCTCAACGAAATTCTTGAATACGAATGTCTTGAAGATCGCATCCCGGCCGTCGACCTCGGTCCAGCCGTTGGCCAGAAGCGGCGCAATCTGCGTTGCACGTTTTTCATCTGTCAGCTTGTCAGTCATTGCTGTTCCTCTCTGTTGTCCTTGCGGAAGGGGCCATAGTTGGTCAGCACCTCGATTTCATGATCAATTGCATCCCGCTCCGCATCCAGATAGCGGGCAATCGCATCGCGGAACCCCGGATCAGCAAACCAATGCAGCGAATGCGTCGCAACCGGTAGATACCCACGAGCCAGCTTGTGTTCCCCCTGGGCTCCTGCTTCGACGCGCCGCATCCCGTTTTTGATCGCAAAGGCAATTGCCTGATAATAGCAAAGTTCGAAATGCAGGGCAGGGTGATGCTCTGTGCATCCCCAATAGCGACCAAAAAGCGTGTCGCGTCCTATCATGTTCAGCGCCCCGGCAATGGGGGTGCCTTCGCGGAGCGCCAGCACAAGAAGAATATCATCTCGCAGCGTCTCATGCGCGCAATCAAAGAACGCCCGTGTCAGGTAGGGCGTGCCCCATTTGCGGTTTCCAGTGTCCTGATAAAAGCGCCAGAACGCATCCCAGTGGTGGGGCTGAATCGCGTCACCGCGCAGGCTGATGATCTCGCCGCCAAACGCCTGTGCCTGTGCGCGTTCCTTGCGGATGTTCTTGCGTTTGCGGCTGGAAAGGCTGGCCAGGAAATCGTCAAAGTCGGCATAGCCATCGTTGACCCAGTGAAATTGCTGCGACGTGCGGGCCAAAAGGCCCATTTCCGCACCCGCAATCGCCTCTGCCTCGGTGCAGAACGTGGCATGCACCGATGACAATTCGTTGTCACTCGCGATTTGCACGATACCCTGCACCAGCGCGGACATCCCCAAGACCTCAAACCCCGGTCTTGTCAGGAAGCGGCGACCCGTCACTGGCGTGAAGGGGACGGCAATTTGCAGCTTGGGATAATACCGTCCACCAGCATTTTCGAAGGCATGGGCCCAGTTGAAATCAAAGATGTATTCACCCTGGCTATGGCCCTTGGCATAGGCCGGTGCGACCGCCACGGTTTGTTCGCCCTGAACAACCTGCAGATAGCGCGGCTGCCAGCCCGTCCCGGGCCCCACAGATCCGCTATCCTCAAGCGCCTTAAGAAATCGGTAAGTCGTAAAGGGATCAACAGGTCGCCCGGCGTCCGGGCAAGCACAGGCATCCCAGTCAGCAGGGCCGATGCCGTCAATGGACGGGTGCGCAGATACCGCGATGGGCTGATCATTCATGGGGCTAATTTGGCCGCAAACAGGGCCGGGTCAAGCGAGGTAGCCTTCAAATGTAACATTGTCCGCGACTTTGCGGGCCTCTGCCTCTACCTCGGCAGATTTGACCGTCCAGCACAGAACGCGTGCGCCTTGCTGCTTCAGCTCTGTCACACGTGGCGCATTCAGGTCATCCACATAGTGGCTGATGAAGGATGCGCCGATACGGTCATAGTCCGGGATGGCGCGCAACCTTTCCAAAGTGGGCAGCGGAATTGTGGCCCAGTTTGCGGCGGCAAACGGGTCGGTGACCAATCCGCGCGGGACATCAGGCAAAAGCCGCGCCAGTTCGGCAACATGATGCGGATTGAATGACATGACCGCGACATCACCCCGATAACTGCGCAGTAGTTCCGCGACGGCAGCGCCCATCTTGCCCACATTTGGGCCAAGCGCACCATCCTGGTCCTTGATCTCAATGAGCAATGGCACTTTGCCTGATACTTCTGCCAGTACCTGATCCAGTGTTGGCACCGTGCCGCCGTCGTTGTTGAGCGGAATTCGACCAAGTTCAGCCGCACTGCGTTGCGCGACGGGGCCTTGCTCAATCGTCAGACGCCCAAGATCATAGTCATGGAAGACCATAGGTGTGGCGTCACGCGATGCTTGCACGTCGATTTCGATACCATAGCCCGCAGCCACCGCCGCCTTGACGGATTTCAGACTGTTCTCAAGCCTTTGGGCAGCAGGATCGTGCAGTGCGCGGTGGGCGATGGGGCGGGTCAGGAAACTGTCGGGAAGGTTCATACGATCTCAAAAACACCTTCGATTTCCACGGCAACGCCCAGCGGCAGCGATGCCGCGCTGACGGCGGCCCTCGCGTGTGCGCCTTTGTCACCCAACGCGTCGACCATGAAATCGGAACAGCCATTGATCACCTTTGGCTGGTCAATGAAGTCACCCGTAGAATTTACGAATCCCGTCAGCTTTACCACCCGCACAAGCCGGTCAAGGTCACCATCGCAGGCAATCTTGACCTGTGTGAGCAGCGAAATGGCACAGGCCTTTGCCGCAGCGGCCCCTTGTTGAATAGAATACCCATCGCCCAGCTTGCCGCGTATTGGGCCATTTTCGTCCTGGCTGATCTGGCCAGAAACATAGACGAGATTGCCTGACTTCACGAAGGGCAGGTAGTTGCCTGCCGCCTTGGGGGCTGCACCGATGTCGGGCAGTGTAACGCCCAGTTCGGCCAGGCGGGTTTCAAGTGCATTCATCGTCGTCTCTCCTTCGCGTTAACCAAAAGCTACGCGGGGCCGGAAAAAGGTGCAATCAGGACTCGCGGAAGGCTTTCGCAAAATAATCTGCCATCGGTTTGATCAGATAATCCATCGGGCTGCGATCCGCAGTCCGCACAAAGGCTTCGACGGGCATGCCGGGGATCAGGGTCATGTCTGCGGGCAGCTTTTCAATCTCGCCTTCATTCATCTGCACTTCTGCCCGGTAATAGGACAGGCCGGCCGCCTGATCCTGAAACGCATCGGCCGAGATTTGGGTGACCGTGCCCGTCAACTCGGGAGAGCGCCGCTGATCAAATGCGGAAAACCGCAAGGTGACGTCCTGACCAAGATGGATTTGGTCGATGTCAGTCAGCTGCACCTGCGTGGCGATGACCAATGGGCGATCTTGCGGCACAATATACATGACCGGGTCCGCGGGGCGGATCACCGATCGGGGTGCAAACACCGTCAGGCCATAAACAACACCGCCGACAGGGGCGCGTATGTCCAATCGCTCAAGCTGGGTGCGCAATGTCAGCCGGCGTTCGGTCAACTCCAGCAGGTTGTATTGCAGGTCGCGGAGCTGGGTAATCGCCTCTTCCCTGCGGGTCGACGTCAGGCCGAGAATCTGGATCTCAATCTCGGTCATGCGTTCGCGGGCCTGCGCGGCGGCGGCAGTCAGCTCTCCGGCGCGACCCAAAAGGTTCGCTTCTTCCCGCCGCAGGCCAAGAACGCGGCTTGCCTGCGCCAAACCACGATCCAGCAGCGATTGCTGATCTGTCAATTCTTCGGCGATAAGGCTGCGCTGTTCTGTCAGCGCGGCTTGTTGGGCCTCGATCCCGGTCAATTGGCTGGCAATCTGTGCGCGTTGCTGGGTCAGCTGTTCGGTGGCACGCAGCGTCGTTTCGTTGCGCGCCTCAAACAATCGCAATTGCCCGTTCATCAGGTCGGTCGCGTCTTCACCACCTTCCTGAAGCACTGGATCAAACTCAATATCCGTGGCGCCATCCCGTTCCGCGCGCAGGCGGCCGGTTCGGGCCAGAATTTCGAAAAGCTGGCCTTCCACCACCGCCAATTCAGATGTCAGGACCGAGCTATCAAGCCGGATCAGCAGATCACCTTCACTGACTGTATCACCCTCATCGGCAATAATTTCCGCGACGACGCCGCCATCGGGGTGCTGCACAACCTGGCGATTGCGATCAACTTCGATCTGACCCGTGGTAATTACCGCACCGGTAATCTGCGCCATCACGGCCCATGTCCCAAAACCACCGACAAGCACCAGAAGGGCCAGCACGCCGACCGTCATGTGACGGGTTGCCGACCACCGCGTTTTTGGATCCGTGCTCATGATACACCTCCGGCCTGACCGGCTGATTTGTGGATGGCGTCGGCGTTCTTGACGACTTCACGCATCACGTCTTCCTTGGGGCCAAAGGCACGGCGCGCGCCGCCCTCGATCACCAAAAGCAGGTCGCATTCCTGGATGGCTGCAGGGCGATGCGCCATGATAAATACGGCTGTGCCCTGCGCCTTTGCCTCTCGGATGGCATTATTCAACGCCATCGACCCATCGTTGTCGAGGTTCGAGTTCGGCTCGTCCAAAACCAGAACGACGGGATCGCCATACATGGCGCGGGCAAGTCCGACCCGCTGAATCTGCCCCCCTGACAACCGGCCACCATTGGCGGATACGCGGGTGTCGTAGCCATCGGGCAACTTCAGGATCATTTCATGGGCTGCCGCTTTCTTGGCCGCCGCAACAACCATTGCGTCATCCGGGGTCATCGACATCCGCGCAATGTTCTCCTTGATGGTGCCATCAAACAATTGCACCCGTTGCGGCAAATAGCCGATGTGCTGACCCAGAACGTCCGGGTCATACTGGTCAAGCGCGGCCCCATCGAGCCGGATCTTCCCGCCTGCCGGGCGCCAGACGCCCGTCAGGGCCCGCGCCAAGGTTGATTTACCAGCACCCGAGGTGCCAATCACCCCGACTGCCTGACCTGGCTTTACGTCAAAAGAGATCATTCTCAATGCCGCTTGCTGTTCGCCCGGCGGAATAACGGTCACCTGATCGGCAACCAAGCGCGCGGCGGGCTTGGGCAACTCGGTTCGCGGATCCTCGACCGGAATCGCGCCCAGCAGATTGGCCAGCCGGCCCCACCCTTCGCGCCCCTTTTGGAATACCGCCCATTGCCCGACGATCAGTTCAATCGGTGCCAATGCGCGGCCCAGCAGGATTGACCCCGCGATCATTGCGCCGGGCGTCAATTCTCCCTGCAAGACAAGATAGGCACCCAAACCCAACATTGCCGATTGCAGGAACAAGCGGAATGATTTGGTCAGCGCTGTGAATGTCCCGGCACCATCCGCCGCACGAATGGTTGAATCCAAAGATTCCCCTCGCGCAATTTGCCAGCGATCGAACGCTGCTTCGCGCATACCCAATGAATGCACCATTTCGCTCTCATTGCGGATTTGCGCCCCCAGCGCCTCTGACTGGAACGAAGCCGCGTTTGCATTCGCCAACGGCTTGCGAGTGGCCAGCTGGTTGCCGATTGCAACCCCGACGAGGATCACCCCGCCAACAAGGCCAAGGATGCCCATCAATGGATGGAAAATGAAGATGCCAATGAAAAACAGCGGGGCAAAGGGCAGGTCAAAAACCGCCATCAGTGCGGGCGAGGTGATCAGGCGTTGCACGGATTCAAGGTCACGCAGGCCGGTCGCGGCCTCCTTGGGCGCGCGGTTCAAGGTTGTTGCTTTCAGAACTGCGCCGAATACACGCCGGTCAAGTCGGGCCTGAAACCGTGCGCCGATCCGCCCCATCACGCGACCGCGCACAAAGTCCAGAATGCCCATCATTCCATACAGAAAGGCAACCAGCACAGAGAGGGCGATCAGCGTCTCAAGGCTCCGTGACCCCAAGACACGGTCATAGACATTCAACATGTAAAGCGGGCCGGTCAGCATCAGCATATTCACAAAAAAGCTAAAAACCGCGACCATCCAATATAGGTGCGTGCTTTCCCGCCGCGCGGCAGCAAGCTCGCCCTTGCCCTGAGATCTCATTTGCTCTGCCATTTTGCTTTCGCCTTGTTGATCAGCGTCATTTCTTTGCGGTTCCGTCTTAGCGACTTTGCAGCGTGCAATCACCTTATATCTGAGACCATTGCTTCTTCGCAGCATTGAGGGTCACATCTGGGTATCATGCCAATGTTCAGAGTGTTGCCCATGTCGTATTATTTACAACGTTTAACCTTTGCAATTGCGACCCTCGCGCTACCGGGACTTGTGAATGCCGGACCCTACGATGGCGTTTACAAACAGACTGAAAACGCGGACTGCGGTCTGGTCGGAGTAGATGGCGGCGCGTTGGAGATAAAGGACAGCATCTTTTACGGGGTCGAAGTGCAGTGCCGTATGACGCGCCCGGTCAATGTCGTGAACATGGATGCGACGCTTTACACCATGCAGTGCTCTGGCGAAGATCAAAGCTGGGCCGAACGCGCAATGATGATGATGCCCGCCGAAGGCGAGGGTCTGATCATGGTCTGGAACGGCTATGCATTTGTCTATGACCGCTGCGAAGAACCTGGTGACAGCGATGCCGGCGACGCGGCCAAGACCGAATAATCATTCCTCGACCGGCAGCCCCTGCAGGATATTGTCGATTACGCTCTGAATTTCGGGATCGGCCACGATGTCGTTCAGTGAGATGACAGGCGCGCCTGATTGGGCGGATGGTGTCTCAATTGGCAGACGGGTTGGCTGCCATCCTGCTGTGATCCGCGACATCGTCTCGCGCCAGATGTCGGCCGGTAGGCCGCCGCCAGTCACGCCGGTGAGTGGGCGATTGTCATCGTAGCCCATCCAGACACCGACCACGTAATCACCGGTGAACCCGATGAACCAGGCGTCCCGCGCGGCCTGCGTCGTTCCCGATTTGCCAGCGATCTGCCAGCCGTCGATCTGTGCGCGGGTCCCCGTTCCGGTATCAACCACCTGTGTCATCATCCACGTCAATTGCCGCGCGGCACTCTCATTGATCACCCGTTCGCCAATGCCAATGCCCTGGTTTGTCATCAATGGTTCGGATGCGCCACGCAGGGTGAGGTCAATCAACCCAAAGGGTGTCACTGCGGACCCGCCATTCAGGATGCCAGCATAAGCCCCGGTCATTTCGATCAGCGTGCTTTCGGACACCCCCAATGCCAATGCGGGACCGGATGCGAGGTCATTGTCGATGCCAAAACCCTGCGCAATATTACTGACATATTCACGCCCAACCACTTCGGACAGGACGACTGCAGGGATGTTGCGGCTTTCGGCAAGCGCCTGGGTCAATGAGATTGTGCCCTTGAACTGACGGTCATAGTTCTTGGGCTCCCAATCGCCAGAGCCAGGGATGGTTATCGTCAGCGGCGAATCGTCGATCAGATCGTTTGGTGAATATCCCAGCTCAAGTGCGGTCGCATAAACAAAGGGTTTGAAGGCCGACCCGGTTTGTCGCAACGCCTGTGTTGCACGGTTGAAAGCCCCTGATGCCCTTACGTTGCGACCGCCAACCATTGCCCGCACCGACCCATCTGCCGACATGACGACAATGGCCGCCTGCGCTTCGGACCCGGATTTCACCTTGTTGTCAAAAACCCAAAGCAGGGCTTCTTCCGCCGCGGTCTGGATCCGCTGATCCAGCGTCGTGCGGATGATGATGTCCTCGGTCGTGTCGCGGGTCAGGAAATCGGGGACACTGTCCATAGACCAATCCGCGAAATATCCGCCAGCGCGGGCTTCGGCGGCCTTTGACAATTGTGCCGGATTGCTGCGCGCCTCCTGCGCTGCTGAGGCTGACAGGTAGCCCTGCTCCTCCATCAGGCTGATAACCACCGCCGCGCGATCCTGAGACCGTTGCAGGTTGTTTGTGGGGGCGTAGACCGATGGCGCTTTCAGCAATCCGGCCAGCATCGCAGCCTGCGCCGGGTTCACTTGCGCCGCGGAAATGCCGAAATACCGCTGGGCCGCCGCTTCGAAACCGCGCGCACCGCCGCCCAAATAGGCACGATTGAGGTAAATCGTCAGAACTTCGTCCTTGGTATAGCGTGCCTCCATTGCCATCGCAAAAACGGCCTCTTTGACCTTGCGCCAAAGGGTCGTGCGGCGGCAGTCATCCTCGTATGCCCGCTCTGTTTCCCATGTCGTCGCATTATAGGGGGTGCCAAGGCACAACAGTTTGGCTGTCTGCTGGGTAATGGTGGACCCGCCGTTGCCAGACAGTGGCCCTCGACCTTCGCGCAGGTTGATACGGACCGCACTGGCGATACCGCGCGGCGAAATGCCCAAATGGCGATAGAACCTTTTGTCCTCTGTCGCGACCACTGCATTGCGCAAATGCGGGCTGACGGTTTCAGCGGTGATCATGCCGCCAAACTGATCCCCTCGCCAGGCAAAGACTTCGCCATCGCGATCCAGCATTGTCACTGACCCGCGCGTCCGTCCGTCCACAAGCTCTGTGATGGGGGGGAGTTGGCTGGCGTAATACCAAACGCCAAGCCCGGTCAGAACCGCCACAACTGCGCCAAGCCGCCAGGTCAGGCGCCAAACGATCCGGAATAGCCAAATGAAGGGTGACATCAGCCAGCCGATGAAACCGCGCTTCCTGCGGGCAACCTTCTTGCGCGGCCTGCGCTTGGCAGCCGGTTTGCGTGTCTTGGATGTCGACGCTTTCTTGGAATATCGGCGATCTGCCACCAAGGGCTTTCGCCCGCCACGATTTCCGGCCATCTGCTACTCAATCAATTTCTTGTCGTTTTGAAATCATCATAACCGGATCAGCAAGGGTTGTCCCGACCACTCTGGCAGATTGTTGCCATTTATGAGGTGATTAATTTCTAGGCGACCGAGGGCATTTGTGCAAAAATTGTGCAACTCTTCGGGATTCCGGCGCTGAATCCCCCCCCTCATTCCTTGTTCATCTGTGTTTACACGCCCTTTCTCTTCGCAACCGGCGCGGAGTCTTCCGTGCGGTCTGACAATGTTAGTCGAGGGATAGGAACGTGAAACTCATCATCGCCACAATCAAACCGTTCAAGCTTGAAGAGGTTCGCGAAGCGCTGACCACTTTGGGCGTGCGCGGCATGATGGTGTCCGAGATCAAGGGCTTTGGCTCTCAATCCGGACACACCGAAATTTACCGCGGCGCGGAATACGCCGTGAATTTCGTGCCAAAGGTCAAACTTGAAATTGTTGTCCCGGCCAGCATGGCCGAGCAGGTGGTCACAACCATCGCTTCAACAGCCAAGACAGACAAAATCGGCGACGGAAAAATCTTTGTTCTCGACGTGGAAAGCGCCCTGCGGGTGCGCACGGGCGAGACGAATGAAGACGCGCTTTAATCAGTGAGCGAGACAAGGAACGCTTTGATGAAAACCATGAAAATACTCACGGCTGGCACGGCGCTAACGCTTTTGCCCAGCTTCGCACTGGCGCAGGATGCGGAATTCGCAGCCCTTGCTGACACCCAGTTTATCTTTACCACGCTGCTGTTTCTGATCGGCGGCTTTCTGGTGTTTTGGATGGCCGCAGGCTTTGCCATGCTCGAAGCTGGCCTGGTGCGTTCGAAAAATGTCACCACCCAGTTGACCAAGAACATCGCACTCTTTTCGTTCGCGGCGATCATGTACTGGCTTGTTGGTTACAACCTGATGTACCCCGGCGATGGCAACTGGATTGCCGAAGGGGTCTTTGGCACCTTCAGCCCCAAGGACATCAAGTCCGACATTGACGCTGGTGGCTATTCCAACGCCTCTGACTTTTTCTTCCAGTTGATGTTCTGCGCAACAACCGCTTCGATCGTGTCTGGTACCTTGGCTGAACGGGTCAAATTGTGGCCATTCCTGATCTTCACGATCGTCCTGACAGGCTTCATCTACCCTATCGAAGCAAGCTGGCAGTGGGGCGGCGGCTGGTTGTCTGCAATGGGCTTTAGCGATTTCGCGGGTTCTACGCTGGTACACGCGGCGGGCGGATTTGCAGCACTTGCTGGCGCTCTTATCCTTGGACCACGCATCGGCAAATTCAAAGATGGCCGCGTCATCCCGATGCCCGGTTCAAACCTCGCGCTGGCAACATTGGGGACGTTTATCCTGTGGTTGGGCTGGTTTGGTTTCAACGGTGGCTCGCAGCTTGCAATGGGCACCTTGGAAGATGCTGACGCCGTTGCGCAAATCTTCGCCAACACCAACATGGCTGCCGCGGCCGGTGCTGTCGCCGCTTTGATCCTGACGCAGGTCATCTACAAGAAGGTTGACCTTACAATGGTGCTGAACGGCGCACTTGCCGGGCTTGTGTCGATCACGGCAGAACCGCTTGCGCCATCGCTGTTTGACTCGCTTTGGATTGGTGCCGTGGGCGGTGTGATCGTTGTCTTTGCCGTCCCAATGCTTGACCGGTTGAAGATTGATGACGTTGTAGGTGCGATCCCGGTCCACCTGATCGCGGGTTTCTGGGGTACGATTGCCGTTGCATTCAACACCCAGACCGAAATTTCCGAAGGCGTGGCCCGTACGATGGGTGGCCAGATCTGGGTGCAGTTTGTTGGCTTTGCAGCAATCGGGATCTTTGTCTTTGTGGTTAGTATCGTTGTCTGGATGATCCTGAAAGCGACAATGGGTATTCGCGTCAGCGAAGAAGACGAGATCAATGGTCTTGATACCTCGGAACTTGGGATGGAAGCCTATCCCGAATTCTCAAAAGGTTAAGTCTGACCTTCAAAACTGTGGAAAGGCCCGGACGAATCGTCCGGGCCTTTCTTGTTTGCCTCGTCAAAGACTTGCACGATCAGTGCGCGAAGTTTCCGATACGCGCTCAGATTCTTGCAATTTTGACCGATTGGCAGGGCAATCCGAAATGACATACGGCGGCAAACGCGCGAATAATCGCGCGAAACCAGAATCACTTCATCGGAGACGATCATGATCCAGACGCCTTATTTGTTGTTCCTTGGCGATGCGCCTGACCAACTTGCCGCGAAAGTGGCCCAGGGGATCAAGGATTGGAATCCCGATGCAGCTGTTGGCCAGTACCGTATGGAGGGCTGTGGCGCTGACGTTGGTCTCGCCGACATGACGCTGGAGCAGGCGCAGGCCGCTGGCGCCAAGACCGTTGTGGTCGGGGTCGCGAACCGGGGCGGATATATCTCAAAAGCCTGGCAAGAGGTGCTTGTTAAGGCGCTGCAGATGGGGTTCGACATCGCCTCTGGCCTGCACAACCTGCTGCGTGATGAGGACGCGCTTGTGGCAGCTGCGCGGGTCAACGGCATGACGTTGCACGATGTGCGGATCCCGTCGGTGGCCTATCCCATCGCCAATGGCAAAAAACGCAGTGGGAAACGGTGCTTGGCCATTGGCACTGACTGTTCGGTTGGCAAGATGTACACCGGTCTTGCCATGGATACCGAAATGCAAAAACGCGGCATGAAATCAACATTCCGCCCCACAGGTCAGACTGGAATTCTGATCACCGGTGGTGGTGTCCCACTGGACGCGGTGATCGCTGATTTCATGGCAGGTGCCGTTGAATATCTTACGCCTGACAATGACGCCGATCACTGGGACCATATCGAAGGGCAGGGCAGCCTGTTCCATGTCTCCTATTCCGGTGTCACGATGGCGCTTATCCATGGTGGGCAGCCAGATGCGCTGATCCTGGCACATGAGCCAACCCGTAAACACATGCGCGGGCTGCCGGACTATGATTTGCCAACGCTTGAACAGTTGCGGGACACGGCGCTACCAATCGCGCGCATTGCCAACCCAAATTGCGTGGTGGCCGGGATTTCGGTCAACACCCAACATCTCGGCGCAGACGCTTATGAGGAATACCTCGCTGACCTTGAAAAACGCATGGGGCTGCCGGCGGTGGACCCGTTCCGGCAGGGTGCCGGGCGTCTTGTGGATGCGCTCGAAGCGATTTAAGCCATTGAAAACAAACGCGCCGCCGGACCTTTGGCGGCGCACCTTTGAAAGAAGAGACACACGCGATGCAGATGGACGTAACCCGGGATGTGTTCCGACTGGCACAGGTTTTCACCATTTCCCGAGGATCGCGGACCCAGGCGGAGGTTCTGACCGTCACCCTGCGCGACGGTGAGCACATGGGCGTTGGCGAATGCGTGCCATATGCCCGCTATGACGAAACGCTTGAGAGTGTCACCGCAGAGATCATGAACCTGCCCGCGCAGTTTACCCGCGCAGAGCTTGCCAATCTGTTACCTGCCGGTGCGGCCCGCAATGCGGTGGATTGCGCGATGTGGGATTTGGAAGCGAAAACAGCGGGTTGTCGCGCCTGGGACTTGATCGGGATGGCCACACCAAAGCCAGAGATCACAGCCTATACACTGTCGCTTGCCGCGCCTGAAGCGATGGAAAAACAGGCGGCTAAAAACGCGTATCGCCCGCTGCTCAAGATCAAACTTGGCACGCCCGACGACATGGAGCGTCTGGAGGCCGTGCGCCGCGGAGCGCCTGATCCGGCGATCATTGTTGATGCCAACGAAGGCTGGAATGCTGATATTTATCAAGACCTTGCGCCGCATCTGATCCGTCTTGGCGTGCGTATGGTCGAACAGCCGATGCCCGCTGGCGCCGACGACATCTTGGCCGAGATTGTCCGCCCCTTGCCGGTTTGCGCGGATGAAAGCTGTCATGATCGCGCGTCCTTGCCCTCGCTCAAGGGCAAGTACGACATGATCAACATCAAGCTGGACAAGACAGGTGGGCTGACAGAGGCGCTTGAACTCAAAAAGCAAGCGATTGCAGAGGGTTACGACATCATGGTCGGTTGTATGGTGGGGTCGTCGCTGGCCATGGCCCCGGCAACACTTCTGGCACAGGGGGTGGCCTTTACCGACCTTGATGGGCCGCTGTTGCTGGCTGAAGATCGCGCCGCGCCGCTTCTGTTTGACGCTGCCGGTGTGCATCCGCCATCACCGGATTTGTGGGGGTGATTAACCAAGATCTGGCAGATGCACAATCCATGCACATCCCGCCAACACCCCATACAGACGATTTTCTTAACAGGCGTTCATCTTAACGCACCGCCCCTAGACAAATTTCGCCTTGCACCCGATACCGGACCAAATCGACAGGAGAGCCTTGATGACACGCACCGTCTATCTGAACGGAGAATACCTTCCCGAACACGAGGCGAAGGTCTCGATCTTTGACCGTGGGTTCCTGATGGCCGATGGTGTTTACGAGGTCACAAGTGTGATCGACGGCAAGCTGATCGACTTTGACGGTCACGCGGTGCGGCTGGAACGGTCGCTGCGCGAACTGGACATGGCCCAGCCGATCAGCAAGGAAGACCTGCTGGCCGCGCACCGCGAATTGGTGCGCCTGAACGAAATTGACGAAGGCGGGGTCTATTTGCAGATCACCCGCGGCGCCCCTGCAGATCGGGACTTTGCCTATCCGCCGGCGGATACCCCCGCCACGGTGGTGATGTTCACGCAAAGCAAACCGGGGCTGTCGGCAAATACAGCGGCGGCCAAGGGGATCAAGGTCATCAGCATCGAAGACCTGCGCTGGGGCCGCCGCGACATCAAGACGGTGCAGCTGCTTTATCCGTCCATGGGCAAAATGGCGGCCAAGGCGGCGGGCTGTGATGATGCCTGGATGGTCGAAGACGGCGCGGTGACAGAGGGCACCAGCAACAACGCCTATATCGTCAAAGGCAACACCATCATCACCCGGCAGCTTTCAAACGATATTCTGCACGGGATCACCCGCGCGGCGGTCTTGCGGTTTGCCAAAGAGGCGCAGATGAAAGTCGAAGAACGCCCCTTTAGCATCGCAGAGGCGCAGGAAGCGGACGAGGCTTTTGTCACCTCAGCAACCACATTTGTCATGCCGGTCGTGGAAATTGATGGCGCGCAGATTGGCGATGGCAAACAGGGAGCCGTTGCGGCCCGCCTGCGCGAGATCTACCTGGACGAAAGCCGCAAGGCCGCGATCTGATTGGCTGATCGGCCGCCAGAGGTTGTAGCGACATTCCGGCTGCATGATCCGGTTGCGGTTGCCGAGACCGGGATAGCCACGGTCTGGCGGGTCAGGCGCGATGGCCGTGATGCGGCGCTGAAGGTCTGGCACGACTTTGACATGGACAATGAGGGCGCGGGCGTTGATCTGCTTGCGGCCAAGGCGGGGCGGGCTGCGGTTGAAATCCTCGACCGGCGCCCCGGCGCGTTGCTGATGGAGTGGCTGGACGGGCCCTCTGCCGGGGATCTCGTGCGTGCGGGCGCGGATGCGACAGCCACGGGGATCGTGGCGGATGTGGCGGCGCGATTCCATGCGACCCCCGTTACCTTGCCGGACCTTCCGGCGTTACAGACATGGTTTGCCGATCTTTTCGCGTTGCGGTTTGCGCCTGATTGCCCGGCCGCGGCGCGGGCCGATTTCGAAGCCTCACAGGTACTGGCGGCGGACCTGCTGGAGAGCACCACAACGCCGGTGGCGCTGCATGGGGATCTGCACCACGACAATATCCGCAAGGGTGCGCGGGGCTGGGTTGCCCATGACGCCAAGGGGGTGTGCGGTGATCTGGCCTATGAGCTGGCAAACGCGTTTCGCAACCCGGTTGGCGCGGATGCGGTGATGCGTGATCCGGCGCGGGTCCCGCAGCTGGCTGATCAGTTTGCGCAGGCGTTGCAAGTGGATCGCGCCCGGCTGCTGCGCTGGGCGGCGGCCCATTGCGCGTTGTCGATTGCCTGGTCAGCGGGGCCGGTCATCTCGACACATGCGGATCTTGATCTGTTGGCGATACTGCTTGGGATCGCGCGTCAGGCGTAGGTGCTGAGCGTGATTTCACTGCCCCGGGCGTCAGCGGGATGAGTGTCTTTTAACAGGAACACAGCGCGCCCCCCGACCAGAACGCGGGTGTCATCGCCCGCGGCTTTGTAGGTGACAGTCAGGTCGCCGCCGGAGACCGCGACGGACAGGCGATCCAGCCCCGGTTCAAAATCGGTGATCGTGACGATCTTGTCGCCCGAGACATATTCGGTGGCGTCAAACAGGTCCGCCCCCGCACCACCGCTGGCCACGTCGCCATCGTCGAGGATCAGGTAGTCGCCGCCATCACCGCCACGCACGCTGTCGGGGTTGCCCCGGTCGGCGTCAAAGGCGTCGATGAAGTCGCGCCCGGCACCGCCGGAGAGGTCGTCTTGCCCGCCGCCGCCTTCGATGTAGTCGTCGCCAGCCTGACCTGCGATGAGGTCATCGCCATTGCCGCCCAGCACCCGGTCATTGCCCGCCCCGGCGGCCACGGTATTGTCGCCCCAGCCCAGCGACCCTTCGGCAGAAAACGGTCTTGCAGAGCCAAGCGCGATCAGGTCATCGCCCGCGCCGGTGTCAATCGAGTCATCGCCGCGCCCGGCAAAGACCGCGTCATCGCCGTTGCCGGTCTTGATGTCGTCATCCCCCTGGGTGCCAAGGTGCAATCTACCGGGGGTGACCGTCTGGTCGGCGATGTTTGAGGCGTTAAAGCGCAGGGTAACGTCGTCGGGGTCATCCACGCCTTCGATCCGCAGGATTACGGTGCCATCCAGCATGACCTTGACCCCGGTTCTGGAGGGTGCCAGCTCTGCCGCGCTGTCCTGAAAGGCCAGCGGTACGGTGATGAAAAGCTGTTCTCCGGGTTGGTAGTCGGTGATCACCGCCGGGTCGACCGGGCCGGCGTTCAGGGTCACAAAGAAGGTGTCGTCGCCGTCGCCACCGCTTAACCTGTCGCCATTGTCGCCTGCCACAACATCATCGCCAAAGCCGCCGTAAAGCGCGTCGGGGCTGACCGGTTCGCTGTCGCTGTCAACGCCGTCAAGAAGGTCATCCCCCAAATCGCCGTGGATCGTGTTGGCCCCAAGAAAGTCGATGATCTGGTCGCGTCCGCCGCCGCCGCGGATAAAGTCATCGCCCGCGACCTGATCGGCGCTGCCGTTGTTCTGCTGGAAATTGAGGTCACTGCCGTCGCCCAGAAAGATCCGGTCATTGCCAGGGCCGCCGGCGATCTGATCATCGCCATCGCCGCCAAACAGCCGGTCGTCGCCGTCGCCCGCATCAACGCGGTCATCGCCGTCACCAAACCGCAGCAGATCGCGGCCATCGGAGCCGGTGACATTGTTGTTGTCGTTGCCGTAGGATTTTTCGTTCAGCGTATCGCCGGCTGTGCCGTCGTTGTCCGGGCTGTCATCGTCGGTGCCGCCGTCATCACTGAACAGCAGGCCGATGGCGGCCAGCAGCAATAGTGGAACAGCAAACAATTCCATACTCAAAATCCCAACACGCCCCCGCGTCTGCGCAAAGTTAGACGCGCTGGCCGGGGCTGTGTCAACGTGACAGCGGCGGCTTTGTTGCGTGGTTCGGGGCTAGTCCTGCTTTTGAACGGCATTGTCGCGCGGGGGCGGACAATCGGCAGAGATCTCGCCCTTGTCTGGCCACAATTCGTAGGGCCTGGTTAACGCCCAGATATGCGCGGGGATCATGTTTTTCATCTTGGCGGGGGCTTCGCGGCGCAGATGCAATACCGTTTCCGCAGCTTTCATCTCGACCCGCGCCTTGGCAAATTCCAGCCCGCGCGGCCCGATGCGGGGCTGCAGCCAAGCCATGAGCGGGCGCAGCCAATCGGGCATCCGCCGCAGTGGCAACCCGCCCGCAGCCCGTCGGGTATTTTCGATGAAGCCTTTGACAGCATTGACTCTTTTCCCGGATGAGCCCGGCGCGGACAGATGCAGTTGATCGCTAAGTCCCGCCAGCATTTCGGCCCCGCGCTGGTTGCGCACGATGACCCATTGGTCCCCTTCACCGGCCATGTACCCCACAGTGATGTCCGCCAGCCTGTTGGTGTAATCAACGCAGGTCCGGCAGGTCAGCGGAAAGAAATCCGCAGCCAGATCCGACAGCGGCAACTTGAGAAATGGGATCAGGCGCTTGCTGCCATCTTGAAACCGCAATTCGACCCGGTAGTCGGCGCGAAATTCCAGATAGGTGACGGTGTCGGGGGCCGGGGTCAGCCGTGACAAAAAGTGATGAAAGTTCGCCGTGGTTGTGTTGTCAGAACAGGGCGTGCCGATGACATAGAGCCGTTCAAAGCCCAGTTTCGCCTCAAGCGCGCGCAGGGCGTATATCTGGCAGGGAATGCCAATGACGGCGATACGCCTGTGTCCGGCGGCGGCAGCGGGCTCCAGCAGGGCAAGCAGAGGCGCATAGCCCATCCGCATGCCCCGCGCCTGTGCCATCTCGGCGGCCTGCGTGATGATTGCGGGCTGCGGCGCCCAGCGGTCGTGACGGTCAGGCACCATGGTCAACACCGCGTCAACCTTGCCCGCCTCTAGCAATTGCGCCGCGAGGCTGGTGGTGATCCCGGTCCATTGCGCACCGGGTCGGGCGGGCGAGAGTGCAGCGCGATACATCGCCTGCGTGACACCAAAGAAGGCTTCCAGCGGTGCATCCGGCGCAGGCGTGCGCCCATGAACGGCAGCTTCAAACCCTGCATAATCAGGCTGGATGAACTGACAGGCGGTGCCACACGCGCTGGCGTCCTTCATTCGCGACACACCGCAGTCAGTGCAAAGCACGCGTGCAGCCGGGGCGGCAAAGGACGGGGTTGTGACGCTCATCCCGCGACAGTGACCGCGCCATCACGATCTGTAAAGCCGACCTGACAGTTTGACTGTCCATAACGGGGAGGGGAGCGACGTATAATGTCTTGTGATTGCGCCGATCACCAATGAATGAACGGCGAAACCGCGGTGGCCCTTTCAAATGCCGCACCTGCAGGCTAAGAGGCGCGCAGTGAAAGGAGCCTGATATCATGGGTTATAAAATCGTCGTCGTGGGCGCTACGGGTAACGTGGGCCACGAAATGCTGAATATCCTCGCGGAGCGGAGCTTTCCGGTGGATGAAATTGCCGCGCTGGCCAGCCGCAAATCGCTGGGCACCGAAGTGACGTTTGGCGAAAAAACCCTGAAAACCCAGGACCTTGATACCTTTGATTTTTCTGGCTGGGACATGGCGCTGTTCGCGGTTGGGTCAGACGCGACAAAGAAATACGCCCCGATTGCCGCAAAGGCGGGTTGCGTGGTGATCGATAATTCGTCGCTGTATCGCTATGACCCCGAGGTGCCGCTGATCGTGCCGGAAGTGAACGCAGATGCGATTCACGGCTACAAGAACAAGAATATCATCGCCAACCCGAATTGTTCGACCGCGCAGATGGTTGTCGCGCTGAAGCCGCTGCATGATCGTGCCACGATCAAGCGCGTGGTGGTCAGCACCTATCAATCTGTGTCCGGGTCGGGCAAAGCCGGAATTGATGAGCTGTGGGACCAGACCAAGTCGATGTACAATCCCACCGACGACAAGCCGCCCAAGCAGTTCACCAAGCAGATCGCGTTCAACGTGATCCCGCATATTGATGTCTTCATGGATGACGGGTCCACCAAGGAAGAATGGAAGATGGTCGCCGAGACCAAGAAAATCGTCGACAAGACCATAAAGGTCACGGCGACCTGCGTGCGGGTCCCGGTATTCGTTGGCCACTCTGAAGCGGTGAATATCGAGTTTGAGGATTTTCTGGACGAAGACGAGGCCCGCGACATCCTGCGCGAGGCCCCGGGCATCATGGTGATCGACAAGCGCGAGGACGGGGGCTATGTCACCCCGGTTGAATGCGTCGGTGATTTCGCCACGTTCATCAGCCGGATCCGGCAGGACAGCACGATCGAAAACGGCCTGAATTTGTGGTGTGTTTCGGACAATTTGCGCAAGGGTGCGGCGCTGAACGCCGTGCAAATCGCAGAGCTGCTTGGTCGCGAGTGCCTTAAGAAAGGCTAAGTCTTAACGTGAGATTGTCACGCAATCGGCAACAATCGTCAGATTTGATGCCGATTGCGATTGTTTCCCCTGCGTCACAGTCAAAAACAATCTTCTTTTAGGTATTAAAGCGGCGTGAAAAAGGCTACATTAGGGCAGTAACTGAGTAATCCTTTGAGGATCTAGTGATGCATTTTATCAAGACAGCCTTTGCCGCCGCCTGCCTTTCGGTCGCAGGACTTGGCGCAGCAGCCGCACCAATTGTTTATGGTGCGGAATCGTATGTCGGTGATCCGGCCACAAACCACAGTATTTGGTTCAATCTTGGATTGGGCGCCGGGATCGGCAAGCGATTTGATTTCATTCCGCGTGGAACATTCACCACCGATGGCGCAACCGATGGTCGTTTGCAGGGCACGGTTCTGTCAAAGAAAGATCCGACGTTCGGTTTCGAAGTCGATTTTCTGTATGACAACGACTTTGGCGGCGTTTCACCGCTCTATAAGGTTGAGCAGGGCGCAGCCACCGAGCCGGGCGACAACTTTTTCCTAAACCTTGTCAGCGGGACGTTGAAGGGTCTGGCAGGCACGTCGCTTGAGGATCTGACGCTGAGCGTGAGCGCACGCCCTGTGGACTTTACCTATGCGACACAGGTTGGCACCGGATCAAACGCCAAGAACCCCGGCATTTATGGCCTGGCGAACTGGTTCTTTGTTGATGTTGCCAAGTTTGACTGCCTGATCTGTACCGATGCCGCCGGCGGTTTGAAGCAGAGCAATCTGGATGCGCGGTATGGTGATGTGAACATCATTCTGACCACATTGCCCGGCGTCAGCCAGGTGCCGCTGCCTGCGGGCGGTTTGCTGATCCTGACCGGGGTTGGTGCGCTGGCCCTCGCACGGCGTCGTCGCAAAGCGGCCTGAACGACCGGACATAATTGTTGGAAAGCGCCCTTTCGGGGCGCTTTTTTATTGCCGGTCAGAACCGTTCGGCCCGCAGCACCTGCGCATCGGTGATGCTGACCACCCCGATATGGGGTTCCACCACGGCGAAGGCGGCTTTGAGCAGGTCGTCAAGCCGGTCGGGGCGGATCAGGCAGATCACCACGACCATGCCAGAGCGTCCGATCTGACCTTCGCGGGTCCACCGCCCGGAGCGGCCAGAGCCGCCCTTGACCGGCACAATCGTGTAACCAGTGACATCAGCCGCAGAGAGCGCGTCGGTCAGCCGCCCTTGCAGCGGCGCTTCGATCACGATTTCGACCCGTTTTGCGTCATGTGTTTGCATCGCTTAACCTCCGGTCACGGATTGGGCGACGGCCAGATACAGCGGGATGCCCAATGTCAGGTTGAATGGGAAAGTCACCCCAAGTGAGAGGGTGAGGTAGATGGATGGCTTGGCCTGCGGCAGCGCGACGCGCATCGCGGCCGGCACGGCGATATAGCTGGCAGAGGCCGACAGCACCATCAGCAGCACGATACCACCCAGCGACAGCCCGATGGCAACGCCAAGGGCCAGCCCGATAACGGAACTGATCAGCGGCATGACCACCGCAAAGGCGATTGCGCCCGGCCCGATGCTGCCGCGGACATTGCGCAGTCCGCGCCCGGCGATCAGCCCCATATCGAGCAGGAACAGGCACAGCACGCCTTTGAAGGGGGTGACGATGAAGGGGGCAATCTCGGCCAGCCCCTTTTCGCCGGTGACCGCGCCGATAAAGAAGGCCCCGACCAGCAGCACGATTGAGCCATTCAGCAGGATTTCCCGCAGCAGGCCGCTTTCCATTTTGGTGCCTGCGCCGCTGCCACGCGCCACCAGCCACAGCGCTGACAGGATCGCGGGGGCCTCCATCGCGGCGGCAACGGCAACCATGTAGCCTTCGGACGAGATCATCCGCCCTTCAAGCACGGAGGTGGCGGCGACAAATGTCACAATGCTGATGGACCCGTAATGCGCCGCAACGGCTGCGGCGTCGATGCGGTCCATCCCGGTCATGATCTTGAGCAGGCCAAAGGCCAGCAGCGGCAGACCAAAGGACAGGATCAGCCCGGCCCCCACGGCGAGCAGCAGCGTTGCGTCGATGCCATTGGCGGCCACCGCAGCGCCACCCTTGAAGCCGATCGCAAACAGCAGATAGATCGACATGCCCTTTGCGACCGCCTCGGGGATGGTGAGGTCGGATCGGGCGAGGGCGGCCAACAGACCAAGCGCAAAGCTGAGGATGATCGGCGAAACCAGATTGCTGGCGGCGAGGTCGAAGATTTCCGTCACGTAAAGCCCTTTCCCGTTTGGGGGGAGGTAGGGCTGCCGGGGGGGCTTGGCAAGGGAAATTCGAAAATTATTGAACGGATGTTCAGTTTATCGCCCCTGCCATGCTGTTGGCTATCGTGTGCGATCGGTGCCGGCGGTCAGGCCGGACCAGGCATCCTTGATCTCGTTGCGCATCATCACCAGCCCGATACCGACAAATACGCGCGAACTGACCCGGCTGGCCAGCTTGAATTTCTTGGCGGCTTCGGCGGCGATCCGGTCCTGTCGGTCGCGCAATAGCTGGCGCTGAACCTCGGTCATGCCACCAGGCAGGAACCGTTGCGCGGTGGTTGACGTGGCCCCTGCCGGGGCCCGCGCGGCGCGCATTGCCTGACGAATCTGATTGCTTGCGGCGGCCCGGTTGGCGGCCTGCGTTGCCTGTTCCAACTGTTGCCGGATCTGCCGGGTCTGGGCGGCGTCCAAGCCGGCTTGCGCAAGCGTGCTGGCCACATTGGTCGCGCCGGCCTTGCCGGCCGGTCCGAGCGCCATGCCGCCAACTTTGGCACGCTTGGCGGTTTCGGGGTCAAAGGCGATGGAGTTCAGCGTGCCATAGACCATACCGACACCTGCAACCTTGAGCGTGACATACCCCGATGAGCCCATCAGCACGCCGGTGCTGGCGGTGGTTCCGGCGGCGGCCACTGCGATGGGCAGACAGCCCACGACCAGAAAGGCAACACTGGCCCCAACGCTGATCCGATAAGCGCGATCCAGAGCATCGTTCAGCTTGATGTTCACTTCGTTATTGACACTGCGGGCGAGGCCAAATTGTTCATTGGTTGCCGCCGTGGCGCGGACCGCCCGGTTGACAAGTTCCCTGGCGTAGACCCGTGCCTCTGCCGGGTTGGTCTGGCTCAGCCGCGTAAACTTTGCGGTAAAATCTTTGACGTTGGAATTGAACAGTGCGGCCCGGCGTGCGGCGTCAACCTTGACCACGGTAGCGCCTGATACGGTAGATGGGCGATTGGGGTCACGTGCTTCCCAATACCCCAGCGAAACCGCGCGTTTGGCGTTGTTCCAACTGAAGGCAGACCAGTCATCCTGGGCAAAGCCATTATAGAGCGCACTGATCGGATTTATGTCTTCGATGAATTGCACGGTGCGAGAACTTGCGGATTTGTCCTGTTCCCATTCGGTACTGAGGGCCATTTGCGTGGCCATCGCGCCAGCCGCACCATTGATGATTTCACCAATGCAGTTGGGGTCAAAAATATCTGCGACAGGTAGTTCGCCTTCGGGCATGACACATCCTCCATAAAGCTAAATCCTAGCATAAATCGGGGAGGTGTCGTGCTGTCGTATGGAAAACTTTAGTTAGACCCGGATGAAATCGTCGGCCTCGGGGTCGAACACCTCAAGCGCGCCGTCGCCAATATGGTTCCAGACCCCATGCAGGGTGAGGTCGTTGTTTTCGACCGATTGGCGCACAAATGGAAAGCTCATCAGGTTTTCGAGGCTGATTTTCACCGCCTCTTTTTCCAACGCCTGTTCGCGCGTCGGTTCATCCGCTTGCGGCAGCCGTTCAAAGCCGGGGCGAAGGATATCCATCCAGCGGCCTACAAAGCTGCTTTTTTCTTCCAGGTCCGGGGCATGACCTGAACACATGTCATAGCAGCCCTTTACTCCGCCGCAGGACGAATGGCCCATGACGATCAGATGTGCGACCTTCAGCGCGGTGACCGCGTATTCCACCGCGGCGGATGTGCCATGGTATTCGCCGTCCGGGTTATGGGGTGGCACCAGATTGGCAATATTGCGGTGGATGAAAAATTCGCCCTGATCCGCGCCAAAGATCGAGGTCACATGCACCCGGCTGTCACAACAGGAGATTACCATCGCGCGGGGATGCTGTCCGTCTTCGGCGAGCCGCTTGTACCAGGCGGCGTTTTCGCTGTAGGTCGTGGCCTTCCAGCCATGGTAGCGTTTGACGAGGTATGATGGCAGGGGGCGCGCATATTGCATGGGTCTTGTTCCTTTGCTTGACGCTCAATAGGTCGCATTTGCACGAATTTCGAGAGATTTCTATCGCGGGCCTCAACCTTCTGGGAACCATGCCGCGCTAAGACAGTGCCATGAAGCATGATGTCCCTTTCCTGACCTCCGGGTCGCTCGCCCCGTCCGTGGTCACAGTTCTGCCCTGTGATGCACCTTTGCGGATTGATCCCACGCCTTTGTCGGAGATTTATGCCGACAAGGGGCCTGATGCGGCCGAAGACACGATTTGTCGTGTGCTTGAGGACATCGCGCATCGGCTGAACACCCTGCAAAGCTTGCGGCGTGCCTGTGTTTTTGCTGATCTGGTACGTCCCGCGCAGCGCCTGGCCGTTGTCGCCGACCAGATTGGTCTGACCGAGATCTCGCTGTCGGCCAACCATGTTGCCACGGCCGCAGGGCAGGGTGATGCAGTCGCACTGGAAGCCACGCTCAGCCGGTTGGAACGTGGGTTTGATTCGGCGATTTCACAGATTTGGGATGTGCAGCACATCTCAAGCTGACGGGACTTGCCGATCAGGGGCATCGGGTTAGTGTGGGGCAAAATCACTGCCCGGGACACATGCGATGCCGCCAAAGTTTGCCACTGATTCTGCGGATGCAATCCCGCTTCACATTATTGACGCCGACGATCTGGATGCGATTCCGGATGCGGCGCAGGCCTGGGCCAAGGCGCAGGGGTTTCACGCCGGACTGGGAACGGCGCTGACGATTCCGGGGGCCGATGGTGCGATCGCGATGGCCCTTGTGGGCCATGGCCGTGAAGCGGATCGCAAGCGGCAGCGGTTTGGTGTTGCCGCCGCGGCGCGCAAGTTGCCGCAGGGCACATATTTCATCGCCGGCGGGCTGTCGGGTGCGGCGCTGGAAGAGGCGGCGCTGGGCTGGTTGCTGGAAAGCTATGATTTTGCCCGCTACCGCAAGCCAAAACGCCCTGCCGCGATGCTGGTCGCGCCAGATGGCGTTGATGGTGCCCGGATCGCGGCGATTGCAGCGGGCGAGACTCTGACCCGCGATCTGATCAATACTCCGGCCTCTGACATGGGTCCGGCAGAGTTGGAAGCGGCGGCGCGGGCACTGGCCAAGGAGCACGGGGCCTATATCGCGGTCACCACCGGCGCGGATCTTTTGACTGACAACTTTCCGATGATTCACACAGTCGGGCGGGCCTCGACCCGGGCGCCGCGGCTGCTGGACATGCGCTGGGGCAAAGCGGGGCCGCAACTGACCCTTGTCGGCAAGGGGGTCTGTTTTGACACGGGCGGATTGAATATCAAGCCCGGCGGGTCGATGGGGTTGATGAAAAAGGACATGGGCGGGGCGGCGACAACATTGGGGCTGGCGCATATGATCATGGCGCTGGACCTGCCGATCCGGTTGCGCCTGCTGATTCCGGCGGTGGAAAATGCTATAGATGGCAATGCGTTTCGGCCCCAGGATGTGCTGACCAGCCGCAAGGGGCTGACGGTTGAGATCAATAACACCGACGCGGAGGGGCGTCTGGTTCTGGCCGATGCGCTGGCGCTGGCGGATGAAGAATCGCCCGACCTCGTGATTTCGATGGCGACGTTGACCGGCGCGGCGCGGGTGGCGGTGGGCCCGGACCTTGCGCCGTTCTTTACCGATGATGAGGACCATGCCGCGGTGCTTGCGCAAAGTGCGGCGCGGGTTGCCGACCCGGTCTGGCGGTTGCCGTTTCATGCGCCCTACGAAGCCCGGATCGAGCCGGCGATTGCGGATCTCGACAATGCGCCCGCGGGGGGCATGGCGGGCTGTATCACCGCGGCGCTTTTCCTGCGCCGGTTTGTTGATGCGCCCTATATGCATTTTGACATCTATGGCTGGTGTCCCAGCACCGCCCCCGGCCTGCCCAAGGGGGGTGTTGGCATGGGGCATCGCGCGGTGCTGGACGCTTTGCCCCGGCTGCTGAACCTGTGACTGATCGACGCCAACATCCCGCAAATGGCCGTGTCGCCGCACTGCACCTGCAGGGGCAGGTCACCGCGGACAGGTTTGTGCAGGGCACAGCCGCGCAGGTGGCAGTGCCGGTCGCCGACCTGCTGGATGCCCCGGAGGGCGCACGCGAGCGGCAGAAACTGCTGGGGGAAGCCGTCACCGTTTACGAGGATCGCGCAGGCTGGTCATTTGTGCAGGGCGCGGACGGATATACCGGCTATATCATCAGCACCGCACTGCGCGCGCCGGACCAGCCAACGCATCGCGTGGCCAGCTTTGCCACCCATGCCTATCACGCGGCGGACCTGAAATCCGGCGACCGGTGCAGCCTGCCATTTGGCGCGCGGGTCCGGGTGACGGACGAGCGCAAGGCCTTTGCCGAGACGCCGCAGGGCTTTGTGCCCAAGGGCCATCTGCGCCCGTTGGAGCGCCCGTTTGGCGACCCGGTGACACTGGCGCAGTTGCATTTCAACGTGCCCTATTTGTGGGGCGGAAATTCAACCCGCGGGATTGACTGCTCGGGCCTGGTACAAGCCGCCTTTCTGGCCTGCGATCTGCCATGCCCGGCGGACAGCGACATGCAATGTGACGCGCTGGGCCAGCCCCTGGCCGAAGATGCGCCACGACAGCGGGGCGATCTGATTTTCTGGGAGGGCCACGTGGGCATCATGGTGGATGCTGACACGCTGATCCATGCAAATGCGCACCATATGGCGGTGGCATATGAACCGCTTGACCGGGCGATCCGGCGCATAGAAGCGCAGGGCGACGGTGCGGTGATCGCCCGCAAACGCCCCTAGTTCACGCTGCGGATCAGCTTGCGTTCAAGCACGCGCAGGACCTGCGACAGGTCATTGCCGCGTTTGAGGATATGCCCATCCATGCCCACAACCGCATATTGCCCCTGGCGGAGGCGCAGTTTCGGCCGCTTTTCAATACGGTAGATCGGATGCTCTGCGGTACGCCGGAACACCGAAAACACGGCCAGATCCCGCAACGAGCTGATCCCGTAATCGCGCCATTCCCCCGCCGCAACCATGCGTCCGTACAGGGTCAGGATCGGGGCCAGTTCTGTGCGATGGAATGAGACTTGCCCATTTGGCAGCGGTTGGAAATCCAAAGGGGGTTGAATTGTCATGACCCAGATTTGCGCCTTTGGCCGCGCAAATCAAGCACCCGCAGTCGTTTGCCACAGATTTGCCTTGAAATCACCGTGCGCTGAACACGGGGTGATCCTGAGACCGCCACATCGCAGGGTCAAAAGGACTTCATAGCAAGATGCTTCCCCGGTGCCGCGCGTCATTGCCCCCACCCAATGTGCTGCGCCGGGGAGGTCTTGCTCGTTTTCCCCCAAAGCCTAGCCGCAGGTAATCCTGGTGATGCGTCCGTCGGTGCCGATTTCGAAGTTGATCCGTTCAGGGCGATAGTCCTGCGTGGTCAGGGAACCGGGGCGGATGACACGCACCTGCCCGAGGATCATCACCCGTTCCAGCGCCGTGCCGGATTGTCCGACAAGCGGTCCGTAGCGTTCACCGTCGCAGGTGTTGTCCAGCCCGGTGGGATAGGATCCGCTGGGTGGTGGGCCACCCGGGGGCGGCGCGGTGACACCGGCGCAGGCGGCAAGAAATATCAGGGGAATAAATGCTTTCATGTCCGCCACTTTGCCGTGCGCCCGGTCGCATTGGCAAGACCCGCAGCGGATTATTCGCGCCCTGATGTGCAACCGCAAATCGGGGGCGGTCGAGGGTGTTCGGATGGGTCGATTGATCGCCCTGCGCGGGGCCCAAAGGCCATGGGTCAGCCCCGCCTGTCAGCTGTCAGGGCGGCCATAACAGGCCATAAAGACCTTTACCGCGCCATCAACAACGCGCGCCTTTTCAGCGTCGGTAAAGTCGATTTCGCCACGAAAAATCATCCGTGGAAACAGGTCGGCCTTGCACAGTTCGGGGAACTGGTCGGCCGCCAGTTCGATATCGTCGATGACCATCTCTTCACGTTCGACGGCACATTCCAGAAGTTCGATCATCTTGCTGCGGATCAGCGAGGGGCCGCTGTCATAAAATTCCCGGCCCAGTTCGGGGAAACGGTCCGCTTCGGCCACGCAAATGCGAAAGATTCGCTGACCAAAATGCGACATGATGAAATTCACCATCTCGCAGCCGACCTTGCGCAACACCTCTGAGATCGGGGCGTCCATGTCGATGGAGGCCAGCGTGTTTTCGGCCTGCCGGTTACATTCCCGGTTGGCAACTTCCATGAACAACAGACGTTTGTCAGAAAAATAGCTGTACAGGGTCGCCTTTGAGACCTGCGCCGCACGAGCGATATCGTCAACTGACGCGCCTTCGAAACCGTCCCGCAGGAACACATCGCGTGCGCCTTCGAGGACCTGATCGAATTTGCGACCTCGTTTGATACCGCTGTTGCCGTCGGGCATTGTTGTCTCCATGAATTGAGGGTCTCAATATAGACTGATCAGTTTAGTTTCGGCAAGTGTCTGGGGTTGTCTCAGGTCTGAAAATTGCTAATTTAGAACAATTCTAACCTAGGAGCTGCAAGATGATGCTCGGATTTGCCCATCGCCGCCGGTTTGACGATCTGACGGAACAAGAGGTGCTGGCGCTGGCGATTTCGTCTGAAGAAGATGATGGCCGGATCTATCGCGGATATGCGGCGCATCTGCGGGAAGACTTTCCCGCGTCAGCCGCGATTTTTGATGGTATGGCCGTGGAAGAGGATGAGCACCGGCGGCGGTTGATTGATCTGCACGCCCGCCGCTTTGGTGATGTGATCCCGCTGATCCGCCGCGAACATGTGGCAGGGTTCTACGCGCGCCGCCCGACCTGGCTGGTCGAAAACCTTGGGCTGGAGCGGATCCGCGATGAGGCCGCGCAGATGGAGCGGGATGCAGAGCGGTTTTACACCGCAGCGGCGGCGCGATCTTCTGACCCGGATACGCGCAAGTTGCTGGGCGATCTGGCTGCCGCAGAGGCGGGGCATCAGCACAAGGCGGGTGCATTGACCGACGCACATCTGGATGAGGACGCGCGCAGCGATGAGGACAACGCCGCGCACCGTCAGTTTGTGCTGACCTGGGTGCAGCCGGGGTTGGCGGGGCTGATGGACGGGTCGGTATCCACGCTTGCGCCGATCTTTGCCACCGCCTTTGCGACGCAGGACACCTGGACGACATTCCTTGTCGGGCTTGCCGCCAGCGTTGGGGCTGGCATTTCGATGGGCTTTACCGAGGCGGCGTCGGATGACGGTCAGATCTCGGGCCGGGGGAGCCCGTGGAAACGCGGGTTTGCCTCTGGCATCATGACCACGATCGGCGGGCTGGGTCATGCCCTGCCGTACCTGATTGCCGATTTCTGGACCGCAACTGTTGTGGCGCTTGTTGTTGTTTTCATTGAGCTTTGGGCGATTGCCTGGATTCAGAACCGCTATATGCAGACGCCATTTGTCAAGGCGGTCTTTCAGGTGGTGGTCGGCGGGGCGCTGGTATTTGCCGCCGGTGCGCTGATCGGGTCGGGATAGCGCGGCGTCAAGCGTCGGTCAGGGGTTTCACCATCGTGGTGCTGGTTGAAAAGCCAAAGACATGGCGCAGCGGGCCGAGGGTATCGGTCTTGATCGCAACAAAGCCGAGCCGTTCATAAAGCGCGCGGGCGCGGGGGTTGGCGTCAATCACATCAAGGCGGATTTCGCGGTAACCGCGCGCCTGCCCTTCCGCGAAAAGCGCCTGCATCAGGGCGGTGCCGACCCCCAGCCCGCGGGCCTTGGGGCTGACAAATATCCCGTCCATCAGGAACCGTTCATTTTCGATGTCCCGTTCCAGCAGGCTTAGCAATGCCGCACGCCAAAGGGCACCAAATGTGCCGAAGATGGCCTTCAGATCGCTGAAACCGCCGCCGACCAGCGCGCCTTTGCTGGTTTTAAAACCCGCCACCCCCAGCAAGGTGCCATCCGGGGCGTGGGCGCTGATCCCGTGGGTGGGGTCAAACACGCGTGTTGTAAAGGCAATGCCACGGGACTTTGGGCCCAGTGTTTTACCCAGCTTGGGGCCAAAGGCATCCCAGTAGAGCGCGGCGGCCCTGGCCGTGCAATCGGTTGGGATCGGGTGGTTGAGGATCATAGATCGAAACTGCCCCAGGGCATGAATGAAACCGGGTCGCCTTCTTCGATATTTGCAGCCGCATCGCCGATTTCAACCAGCCCTGTCGCCCAGCTAAGCCCGGATATGCGCCCGGACCCTTCGGAGGCGAAGACCTCGACCCGGCCATCGGTAAGCCGCGCACGCTGGTATTCACGCCGCCCCGCTCTCTTGGATTTCGCAAAACCCGCAGGCAGGGAGTAGCGGTGCGGCACGGGCCAGTCGCCACCGGCAAGAACCTGCAACGCAGGATGGCCAAACATGAGCGTGCAGACCTGAGCTGCCACGGGATTGCCGGGAAGGCCGATCACCGGCGTGCCACGCCACAGGCCAAGGGCAAGCGGACGTCCGGGTTTCATCGCGATGCGCCAAAGCGCAAAACTGCCGGTTCCTTCCAGCAGGGCAGAGACGTGATCTTCGTCCCCCGCCGAGGCCCCGCCAGAGGTGAGAATGGCATCGGTTTTGTCGCTGGCCGCATCCAGCATCGCGCGCAGCGTCTCGCGATCGTCGGGGGCCTGGCCAAGGTCGATGGCCTTATAGCCCCAGCGCGCGAGCGTGGCACGCAGCATAGGGCCGTTGGCGTCGTAAATCTGCGCGTTGTCCGCCGCTTGCCCAGGTTTTGCCAGTTCGTCCCCGGTGGACAGCACGCCCACGCGCAGCGGATTGCGCAGGCTGACGGTGCCAACCCCGGTTGCGGCGATCATGCCCAGATCAGCGGGGGTCAGCCGCCGTCCGGCAGGCAGGATCACCGTGCCCGCCGTCATGTCTTCGCCAGCATTGCGGGCATTGGCCCCCTGTTTCAGCGGGCCGTGAAAGGCAATTGCGGATTTGGTGGCGGTGACGTCCTCTTGCAGAACGATAGTGTCAGCGCCATCCGGCACCGGCGCACCGGTCAGGATGCGGATGGCGTAGCCCGGCGGCACGGGTGCGGCGTAGGGTTGGCCTGCTGCCGCGCGTCCGTCAACCAGTGGCAATTCATGGGGCCCCTCTGGCGCAGGTCCGGCAAAGGCATAGCCGTCAACGGCGCTGTTACGATGCGGCGGGTGGCTGCGCGCGGCAATCACGTCCGCAGCCAGAAACCGCCCGGCGGCCTGCGCAATTGGCAGGGTCTGGGTGCCGGTTACGGCGCTCAAATGGGCTTTGAGATGCGCAAGCGCGGTGTCCACGGGCGTCCAATGGGCTCCCTGCGGCATTGCAAAACAATCGTTGCGAAGGGGCGGTGGAGTCAGTTTAGCCATGGACGTCTCGTAACATTGACGCGTGGCCAAGGCCAAGCACCCAACCTTCGGGGGTGGCCTTGTGATCAAGCAAATTGTCCATCGCCGCAGGGGGCAGTCGCGCAAACAGCGATGCGTATTGGCTGACCTGTGCGGCATCCTTGATGGTGTCGGGTGCGGGCCGCAGTGGCAGCAGGGAAAAGTAGGTTTCCGCAAGCACGATGGGCGTGTCGGGTGTTTGGAACGGCCAGACCGAGAGCGCCGCGCCGAAGTGTTGCCGCAGGCGCGCAAGGGTCGGGAACCCCATGATGGCCTGCCCACCCACGGCCCCCGCACCGGCAAGTTGCCAGGGCGAAAACGCGCCCTTGGCGGCGGCGTCAGCGGCGCGCTTTTCGGGCAGCCCGTGACCGTGGCGGGCGGAGCCCTTGCGCGGCAGGTGGTCGATATCGCGGCGCAATCCGTTGAACCAGAACGGTCCGATCCCGGGGAACCGCCCGTTGATTTGCCCGGCCAGATCAAAGCGATTGTTTGCCGCGGGGCTGTCGATGACCCGTGCGGCAAACCAGTCCCACAGCTGCAACGGGTCGTCCGACCCGGTCAGGTGGCGGGCAAACCCAAGCGGGTAGGCGAAACAGAGGTCAAAGCCAACAAGCGTGCGGTTGCCGGCGGCGTGTTCGCGCGCCAGTGTTTCGGTGATCCAATCCGCAGCGATCTGGCGGTTGCGCAGGTAGATCGGTGGCTGCTGGTCCGTTGCGGTGGCGTGGCAGGCCCAGATTGCGTCCTTTTTGGGGGTCGGCCCGCGGTCGTTGCCGCCGGACCAATCCACCATCAGGACGCCGTCAAATGTCACAGACCGACCTCGGAGAGGATGAAATCCGCAATCGCGGCGGTGTCATCCAGATCAAAGGTCAGCCGGTCGATGTCCAGCGGGGTATCGGTGGCCACGGCGCGCACCGTGGGGTCGCCGGGGGCAAGTAGCGGATTGCCGGTGCTGGCGCGGTGGGCTTCGACCTTGGGGTGCGAGTCGCGCTTGTATCCTTCGACGAGCACCAGATCGACAGGATCCAGTTTCGCCACGAGGTCCTGCAGCTTCGGTTCAGGTGCGTCGCGCAGTTCGGTCATCAGGGCCCAGCGGGCACGTGAGGCCAGCAGCACCTGATTGGCCCCGGCCACGCGGTGGCGGTGGCTGTCCTTGCCCGGCTGGTCCACATCAAAGACGTGGTGGGCGTGTTTGATCGTCGAGACCGTGAATCCCCGACCGGTGATCTCAGCGACGAGACGCTCCATCAGGCCGGTCTTGCCTGCGTTCTTGTAACCGGCGACGCCGTAGATTTTCATAACATGGCCTTTGCTGTCGCAAGATCCTGCGGCGTGTTGACGTTGAAGAAGGCGGCGTCGTCGGGAAATTCTGCCGTGGCGGCGTGGTGGGCGCGGGTGAATTGCACGACCTTGCGCAGCCCGTCCTGCAGGGCGGCGCGCAGCGGATCCCGCAGCGCCACGGGCCAGAGTCCAAAAGTCGGCTGGCGCCCTGAGGGGGAGGCGGCCAGCGCGAGGCCGTTTGCTTCGCCTGCGAGCAAGAGCCGCGGCACCAGATCGCAGGGCAGAAACGGCGTGTCAGCGGCCGCGGTGACGATATGATCGGCGTGTTGCGTAGCGGCCCAGTCGAGCCCGGCCAGCACGCCTGAGAGCGGCCCGGCGAACCCGGGGATACTGTCCGCGACCACGGGAAAGGGATGTCGGGAGAACCGCGATGCATCGCCGTTGGCATTGATCATGATGGCCGCGACCTGCGGTTCCAGGCGGGCGATGACGTGATCAAGGATGGTGCTGCCGCCGAGCGGCAGCAGGCCCTTGTCCCCACCGCCCATGCGGGTGGCCTGACCGCCTGCGAGGATCACGCCAAGGGGTTGTTTCATGGTTGGGCCTGCGGACGGCGCTGTTTCCCTGACGGGAAAGGCGCCCCGCCCGCCGTCCCGTTCACGCGGCCCCCTTGCGGCCGGATTTGCGGGGTTCGTCCGGGATTTGGCTGGGGTCGGTGTCGCGGATCAGGCGGCTTTCCCCGGAGAGGCAGACGAAGCGCTGACCTTTCATCCTGCCGATCAGGGTCAACCCGACCTCGCGCGCGATTTCGACCCCCCAGGCGGTGAAGCCCGAGCGGGAGGCCAGTGTCGGGATGCCCATGAGCGCGGTTTTGATCACCATCTCTGAGGTCAGCCGTCCGGTGGTATAAAGCACCTTGTCCGCGGCGGGGATGTTTTCGGAGATCATCCAGCCTGCGATTTTGTCGACGGCATTATGGCGGCCGACGTCCTCCATATAGGCCAGCGGGCGGTCGCCCTGACAGAGCACTGTGCCGTGGATCGCGCCCGCCGCGAGATAAAGCGAGGGCGTCCGGTTGATCTGAGCAGCCAGCGCGTAAAGGTCCGACGTGCGGACCGGCGTATCGGGCAGGGTCAGCCCGGTGATCCCGTCCATCATGTCACCAAAGGTCGTGCCCACGGCGCAGCCGCTGGTGCGGGTCTTTTTGGCCAGTTTGGATTCGTAGTTTGTCTGGCTGGCGGTGCGCACCACCACTGCGGCGACCTCTTCATCGTAATCCACGCCGGTCACTTCGGCGGGGTTGGGCAGCATGCCCTGATTGTGCAGGAAGCCAAGTGCCAGATATTCCGGATAATCCCCGATGGTCATCGCGGTCACAATTTCCTGCGCGTTGAGGTAGATCGTCAGGGGGCGTTCCTCGACCACATCAAGATCAACTTGCGCGCCGGTGTGATCGGTGCCGGTGACCGCACGTGTCAATCCATCGCCACCACTGCTGGGTGCGATCATGAATTGAGATGTGTTTTTGAGCTGCGACAAATTGAAGTTCCGTGAACAGGGGCATAAGTATCGTCAGGCAACCAAAGATTAGGCCAATCCCATGCCCTCTGCCAGCGTCAAATCCGCCTATATCAAAGGCATGCGCGACGGTGCCCCGTTTCTGATGATGGCGGTGCCATTTGCCGCGTTGTTTGGCGTGGTCGCGGCCGACGCCGGGGTGGTCATGTCGCAGATCATCGGGTTTTCCCTGCTGGTGATTGCGGGCGCAGCCCAATTCGCCGCGATCCAGTTGATGATCGAGGACGCCGCCATTGCGCTGGTTTTGCTGGCGGCGCTTGCCGTCAATTTGCGCATGGCGATGTATTCAGCCTCGCTAGTGCCGCATATCGGGTCGGCGCCCTTATGGCAGCGGGCCCTGATTGCCTATGTCAATTTTGACCAGACCTATCTGCAAAGCATGTTGCAATACGAATCGGCGCCGGAGATGACGGTGCCGCAAAAGGCCTGGTATTTCCTTGGCGTTGCAACGCCGATCACCCCGGCCTGGCTGGGTGCGACGATTGTCGGGGCGTTGGTGGGGCAGGCGATTCCGCCGGAATACGCGTTTGATTTCATCGTGCCGATCATGTTTCTGGCCATGGTTGCCCCGATGCTGAAATCGCTCGCGCATGTGGCGGCGGCGGTGGCTTCGGTGGTGGTTGCGCTGGCGCTGACCTGGCTGCCGTCGGGCACCGGACTGTTGATTGCCGCGGGTTGCGCAATGGCCGTGGGCGCGGCCGTTGAGACATGGATGGAGCGGCTATGAGTTACAGCATCGGGGAAATCTGGCTGATCATTGCCCTGCTTGGCGTGGGCACCTATGCGATCCGGTTTTCGTTCCTCGGCCTGATCGGAGACCGGAAGATGCCGCCGCTGGCGCTGAAGCTGCTGCGCTTTACCCCGGTTGCCGTCTTGCCGGGCATGGTCGCGCCACTGGCGTTGTTCCCGGAGGCCACGGGCGGAGCGACCGACCCCACGCGGCTGGTGACGGCACTGGCGGTGGTGCTTGTCGCCTGGTGGCGCAAGAATGCGCTTTGGGGCGTTTTCGCCGGGGTCGTAGTGCTTTACAGCGGGCTGATCCTTACTGGCCAGCTCTGATCTGCATGTCGACCTGCTGCGCGGCGAGGCTTTGGCTATCGCTGTCGTTTTCGCGAAACGCGCGTGTTTGCACGCCGGGCAGCCGGGCAAATGCATCCTCTAGGTTATTTGGAAACCAGGTTTGCGGCAGGTCCTGAAACCCGGGGAGCTGGCGCAGGATGGCGCTGGTCGCCCGGGTGCAGTTGGCCTTGGCCACCGGCCCATTTGCAAGGGCAAGCTGCAGGGCCCGCTCGGCGACCGCAGGGCTGACCTGCACGGTCTGGCCGATCACGTAAAACGTTTCGCGGGCATGATAACTGACGTAATAGCTTTCGACCCGCGGTGACACGCCAAACAGCACGTCGTTGCGTTCCGGAATGGTCGGGTGGCCAAAGGTGCCGGCGGGATCCCACATCACCCTTTGGGATGCGTCAATCAGCAATGACGTATGGGCGCCATTGCCACTGCCGGTGTTTTTCATCGTGTAGAGGGTCAGTGATTTTGGCCCGGTGCCACGATAGGCCTTGGCGTTGATCTGATCCTGCGGGGCCCAGACAGGATCACCGGCGCAGGCGGCCAGCCCCGTCAATGCAGCGCCAGCAAGAAACGCCCGACGGTGCATTAGCCGCCAATCAGAGCCAGCAGGATCAGAACGACAATAATGCCAATGACCGCGCGCTGGGTGATTTTCATGAAGCCTTCGAAGGTCTTTTCCTGAACCGTGGTGTCCATTTCGCCGTGCTTGTGATCTGACATCTGTGCTGTCCTTGAATTCAACGTTTGACCGTCATCTAGATGATTCAGGCCCCGGTGTCACGGGGTCAGGTCGCCGCAACCTGATCGCGCTCCAACTCTTTTGCCAGCCGAAAGCCGATCCGGTTCGGTTCCGCCTGATCGATATGTTTGGGCGCGGCCACCAACATCAGGTTCAACTGGGTCACATGCTGCACCAACTGGGTACGCGCGCCGACCTGGGTCTTGCCGTAAAAGGTGATCAGATCGGGTTCAAAGAACCCCAGGCCCTCGATCGTGATCAGCCCGGCGTCGCCGCCGACAAGCCCCATGCCGACCTCGTGGTTGGCGTCCAGTCCCTCTTCGAAGTTCTTGATATAGTTGATGACCCGTTCATAGGCCCATTGTGCGGCACTTTTCCTTTTGGGGGATTCCATCAGCGCTGGGGGCAGGGACAACGGCGTTTGCACCGGACCGGGGCCGCAATGAACCTCGTGCACATTGGGCAGGGCCGCATTTTCAGCGATCTCTGCACTGGTTTCGATGGTGTCGATTGTCTTGCTCATAATGGCACCGCTGTTGTTTCCTTGATCTCTTCCATAACGAAGCTGGCGGAAACATCCGATACAGAAATCCGTGAGGTGAGCCGTTTGTAAAAATCGTCATAGGCGGGCACATCAGCCACGCGCACCCGGAGAACGTAATCCAGATCGCCGGACATCCGATAGGCGCCCACGACCTCTGGCATCCGGTCCAGCGTTTGCTGAAACGTGGTGATCCATCCCGCGTCATGATTGCTGGTGCGGATCAGGACAATTGCTGTCAACGGCGCGCCGACCTTTGCCGCGTCCACAAGCGCAACGCGCGCGGTAATGATGCCTGCGGTTTCCATCTGCTTGATCCGGCGCCAGCAGGCATTGCGCGAGAGCGCGACCGCCTCGCTGATCTGGTCAACCGAAAGGGCGGCATCACGCTGCAGCAGATCCAGAATTTTGCGATCTGTTGAATCAAGAGTGTCGGGCATATTGGGACGTTATCCCAATGTGTGACGAAATCAAGGTAACAATTGGGATCATTTTCAGCAACGGGCAAGCTAATGTGATTGCGAAACCGGAGGATAAGATGCCCGATACCACAACCCAGAATGCCCGCCGCCCACTAGTTTCAGCGCTGTTTCTGGACCACCCGGCCACGGTGAACGAAAGCTATTTTGGCCATATGCGGTTTGCGATCGGGTTTAGTTTCTGGCTGTTTGTCGCGGCTGCCGCGGCATTGCTCCATGCGGTTGTCCCGGCGCTCTGCGAAACCACGGCAAGCCGGATTCTCAACCGGTTGCATGCAAAGATCACCACCCGGCACTAGTGACGGGCCCTGGCAAAGCGCGCCATGCCCGATTGCAGTGCGGTCAAGACGTCGCCGTCAAAGGCGGTGCCAACCTCTTTTTGCATGATTTCAAACACATCTGCGATCGGGATTGCGCTGCGATAGGGGCGTTCGGCGGTCAGCGCGTCAAAGACATCCGCAACGGTCACGATCCGCACCTCGAGGCAAATCTCGTCACCTGACAGGCCCGCGGGATAGCCTTTGCCATTCAGTTTCTCATGATGACCGGCGGCAATCGGGGCGATATCGGCAAAGGCGTCGATGCTTTGCAAAATTCGCGCACCGTGGCCGGGGTGGCTGCGTATGGCGGCCCATTCGGCGTCATTCAGTTTCGCGGGTTTATCAAGTACCTGGTTGCTTACCGCCAGTTTGCCCAGGTCGTGCAGCAGCGCCCCGCGCCGCAGCCAGCGGCGATGCGCGGAGGGCAGTCCCAGTTCCTCGGCGATGATATCGGCATAAAGCGTGACACGGTTGGAATGGTCGGCGGTATAGGGGCTTTTGGCGTCAACAACATCTGAAAAGGCGGCGGCGATGTCGTCCAGATAGCCCGCGTCCAGCGGCGCCTCTCCCCTTGCGGGGGGCAGATCAAACACCGCGCGGGCAATGCCGGGATCGGCAAGATCGGCCCAGAAGGCGGGGTCACGCGCCAGCGTTTCGGCAGCGGTGACAAGATCAGGGTCAAACCAGCCCCCGCTGCGTTTACGCAGTTCGGTCATGGCGGCATCGCGTCCGGCGGCATGAAAGAAGACGTCAATCACCTGCGCAAGCAGCGCGATATTGGCATGGCGCGGGATTGCGGCACCGCGCAGCCCATCCGGTTTGCCGCTGCCGTCCCAATGTTCATCCAGCGCCATGATCCCGTCCTGCACGCCTTTCGAAAAGCGCATTCTGGCGGCGATTTCCGCGCCGCGCTGGCAGCGGGTTTCGATCAGGTCACGGGCGATTTCCCCGCCATTCTGCAGGATGTTGACCAAGGCCCTGAACCGTTCTGACAGCCCGGATTCAAGCCCGGTCTTGGCAAAGACAAACCGCAGCGCAGAGGTGAGCGATCCGTCGATCGTCTTGAAATCACGTTTGAAATCAATGTCATCCGTCAGATAGAGCGCGCAAATGCGCGCCGCGTTGGAGGAGCAGCCCAGATCCTTGAGCAGCAGGGTGTAATAGAGGTCGTTAAGCTCTTCGCCTGCGATGCCGATTTCCTGCCCGATGCGGGTGCCGATATAGGCGCAGCGCACGCAATGCCCCGGTGCCTGACCTTCGGTCATGTCAAGCGCCTGGCTGAGCGGCGCAAGGATCTGGCTAAGCCGCAGCCGGGGTGCACTGCTGCTGGTCGGGTCGCCGTTGAAGATGTGGACTGTCATATCACCCCGCCAATGTCAGCGCGAGGTGTAGCGCCAAAGGGTTAAGGCTTGCTGATGGCCTGAAATCGCCATGCCCCGTCGTCGTCCATCGAGCGGCTTGCCAGACCGGCCTGATGCAGATGGTTGAGATGCGCGACGGATTCCACCAGCGCGAGCCCATATTCCGCAGGCCCGATCTTGCGCTTGAACAACGGTTGGAAGCACGCGCCAGCGGTGCGCGGGGTGGCGATGTGGCTGTGCAGGCGGCGCAGCGCAGAGTGATGGTTTTCGATCATCTGTTCCAACCGCAGCGGCAGGCCGGTGTAGGGTACCTTATGACCTGCAAGCACAAGCTGGTCATCGCGGGCGAAAGCCTGAAATGCGCGGCAAGAGGTGATCCATTCAGACAGCGGATCGGCCTCAGGCTCGGTTGCGTAGACACCGATGTTGGGGCTGATTGACAGGATCAGCTGGTCGCCGCCGATAACAAGATTGTCGTCGCGGCTCCAGAAGGTGGCGTGTTCCGGGGCGTGGCCGTCGCCGGTGCGGATGTCCCAGCACCGCCCGCCAATCCGGATCGTGTCACCTGCTTGCAGCCGTTCATAGCCAAGCGGGATGTCATCCACGACGTCGCAGAAGTTGAAGGGCCGTTCACCCGCGCGTCTGGCCAGTTCGGCGGTGTCCATCCCGGCGCGTTGATAAAACGCAAGCGTTTCGGCGCTGGGCCGGTCCTGCTGGTCCAGCGTCAGCATCCGCCCCTGCAGGTAGCTGGTGCGCGTGGTCAGCAGCGTCGCCCCACGTGCGACAAACCAGCCTGCCATCCCGATATGGTCGGGGTGGTGATGGGTCACGATCAGCCTGCTGACGGGCTTGCCACCCAGCGGTCCGGCAAGCAACCGGTCCCAGATCGCCCGGCTGCGTTTGGTCGAAAACCCGGTGTCGACAATGGTCCAGCTATCGCCTTCGTCAAAGGCATAGACGTTGACGTGGTCCAGTGCCATCGGCAGCGGCAAGCGCAGCCAAAGCACGCCGGGTGCAACTGTGATCGCCTCGGCTTCGCCCGGCAGGTCGGGAAAGGGCGTTGTGATGCGGCCAGCGTTACCGGTGACGGGGGTGATGTTTTGCAAGCCGTTCATTTCCACGTTTGTCGTTACCCGTCAGCCGGGCCATGTCCAGTTGCTGCCCGTCATGGTCAAGTGCCGCAATATCGTCAAGGCGGACTGCTGTGCGGACCAGCCGCAGGGCAAGGCGTTCCCGAATTGTTGTCGCGGCTGAGCGCGCGCGGCCAGCACGGCATGGTCAGGCAGACAGATCGTCGGGCGTGATTGCCATCAGATCCGCCGCACCTTCGCGCACCTGCGCCAGCAGCCCGGCAAATTCGGGCAGTATCCGGTTGATATAGAAGGTCGCCAGCCGCAGGCGGGTGGCGTCACCGTGGATTGCCGCCGTCAGATGGGCATGGCCGCCCAGAACCCGCGCATAGGCCCGCAGGTAGGGCACAGCGCCTGAATACCGGTCGTTCATATCCTGATCGACCAGCCATTCGGTCACTTCACGCAGGCTTTCGCAGGCCTGCCAGACGGCCTCTGCCAGATCGGGGAGCGTGGTCTTGGCGGCATCGGCCCCGGCTTCGATTTCCTCAAGCAGGCGGATTGCGGCCTCACCCCCGTCGGACATCTTGCGGCCAACAAGGTCCATTGCCTGAATGCCGTTGGTGCCTTCGTAAATCGCGGTGACACGCACATCGCGGGCAAATTGCGCCGCGCCGGTTTCCTCAATGTAGCCCATGCCGCCATGGACCTGAATGCCGGTGGTGGCAACGGCGATGCCGGTATCGGTGCCAAAGGCCTTGTTGATTGGCGTCAGCAGGGCGGCGCGGGCCTGCCAGAACGGATCATCCGTGGCGGTTGCCATATCCGTGGCCGCCGCCGTCATCAGGGCAATTGCCCGGGCGGCAAAGATGTCGGATTTCATCGTCGCCAGCATCCGGCGCACATCGGCATGTTCAACAATCGCGCCAGTGCCGCCGGCCTTGCCTTGCTTGCGGTCCAACGCATAGGCCAGTGCCTGCTGATACGCGCCCTCGGCTGCGCCAACGCCCTGCACGCCGACGCCAAGGCGCGCATTATTCATCATTGTGAACATCGCCGCCATGCCGCCGTTTTCAGGGCCAACAAGCCACCCGGTCGCCTTGTCAAATTCCATGACCGCCGTGGGCGATCCATGCAAGCCCAGTTTGTGTTCAAGGCTGACAACGCGCAGGGAATTGCGCGCGCCCGGTGTGCCGTCCGGGCCCGGGATCAGTTTTGGCACCATGAAGAGGCTGATCCCCTTGGTCCCCGGCACCGCATCGGGCAAGCGGGCAAGCACAAGATGACAAACGTTTTCGGTGAAATCGTTGTCGCCCCAGCTGATGAAGATCTTTTGCCCGCTGATCCGGTAGCTGCCATCCTCTGCGGGCTCCGCCTTGCTGCGCAGCGCGCCCACATCGGACCCTGCTTGTGGTTCGGTCAGGTTCATCGTGCCGCACCATGCGCCCGAGATCAGCTTGGGCAGATAGATTTCCCTGATCTGATCGGAGGCGTGATGTTCAAGCGCCTCGATCTGGCCCTGGGTCATCAGCGGGTTCAATTGCAGCGACAGGCAGGCGGCGGACATCATTTCATTGACCGCCGAGGTCAGCGCCATCGGCAGGCCCATCCCGCCCGCTTCGGGGCTGGCGGACATGCCGATCCAGCCACCTTCGGCGATGGCGGCATAGGCGTCTGCAAAGCCGGGCGAAGTGCGCACGACACCGTTTTCCAGCACCGCAGGATGCAGATCACCGGCGCGGTTCAGCGGGGCGAGCACCTCTTCACTGAGTTTGGCAGCCTCGGTCAGGATCGCGGCGGTCATGTCCGGCGTGGCATCGGCAAAGCGGTCGGTGGCTGCAACGGCCCCGAACCCCGCCACATGTTCGAGCAGAAACTGGACATCGGAAACGGGTGCGCGATAGGGCATCAGGGGCTCCGGTTTTGTGCGCGCGGCTTGGCAAACCTGGGGCGGGCCGCTATGCAAATGAAAACTTGGTCGCAGCGTATCGCTGTGGCGTGCCCCATCAACCGAAACGCCACGTCATGAGCATTCTTCTTCAGCGCCTTGCACCGGATGCGGATGGCCTTGCGGCGGCGGCACAGGTGTTGCGTGACGGCGCGCTCGTCGCATTCCCGACCGAGACGGTCTATGGCCTTGGCGCGGATGCGCGCAACGATGCGGCGGTTGCGGGCATATTTGCCGCCAAGGCGCGGCCAAGTTTCAACCCGCTGATCGTGCATGTTGCCGATATCGCCATGGCGCGGCGCTATGTCACGTTCAACGATGTTGCAGAGCGTCTGGCCGCGGCCTTCTGGCCCGGCGCGTTGACGCTGGTCCTGCCGTTGCGTGCGGATGCGGGTATTGCGCCGCTGGTCACGGCCGGGTTGCCGACGCTGGCGGTGCGGGTGCCTGACCATCCGGTGGGGCAGGGGTTGCTGGCGGCCTTTGACGGACCGATTGCCGCGCCCTCGGCCAACCCTTCGGGTCGGATCAGCCCAACCACCGCCGCGCATGTGGCCACCGGCCTGGGCGGGCGCATCGGGGCTTTGATTGAGGGTGGCGCATCGGGTGTGGGCGTTGAATCAACAATCGTGTCCTGCGCCACCCCGCCCAAGCTGTTGCGGGCAGGTGGGGTGCCGCAGGAGGCGCTGGAGGCCTGCCTTGGGACCGCGCTGACACGGGATGAAACCCCGGAGCGCGTGATTGCACCGGGGCAATTGGAATCCCACTACGCGCCAAATGCAAAGCTGCGCCTGAACGCGGCCATGGCCGCCCCGGACGAAGTGCTGCTGGGGTTTGGTCCTGTGGATGCCACATTCAACCTGTCACCGGCGGGCGATGTGATCGAGGCGGCGGCGAAGCTGTTTGAGATGCTGCACAGAATGGACGCGGCGGGCGTTCCCAAGATTGCGGTCTCTCCGATCCCCGAGGTCGGATTGGGGCGCGCGATCAATGACCGGTTGCGGCGGGCGGCAGCGGACCGCTGACTGGTGCCACCCCGCGGGGGAACAAGACCGATCAGCCGACGTTTTGGCGTTCAATATAGGATCGCAATTCCTCGGCCTCGCGACGGGCATCGCGCAGACCATCCATGGCGGCGCGCAGTTCCGCCTCTGTCTGGGACAGCTGATTGGTCATTTCCGCTTCGCGTTGTTGCAGGTAGGTGATCGCCTGATCGCGGGTTTCTTCCGCCTCGTGCAGGGATTGCGCCATTTTGTCCAGTTCGCCGACATCGGCCTTGGTCACGCGGGTAAAGCGGTTGACCAGCCAACTGGCAAACCATCCCAACATGAAGGCCACAAACAAGATAATCGCAATGGCGACAATGGTTTCACTTCTGTTCACGCGACACGTGCCTCACTGGTCATTCTGTTTCGGCCTCAGTGGCTGGATCATCCTCTGCCACAGTTACGCTATCGGCTGCAATTTCTTCCAGGGTTTTGGTCTGTTCCGGGATCGTTTCGGGCACGATCAGGCTGAATTCGATCCGGCGGTTGGCCTCGCGGCCTTCCTCGGTCTCATTGCTGGCGATCGGATCGGCCTCGCCAAAGCCGACGGCCTCAAACGTGGCCACCGGTACGCGACGCAGACGCAGGCCATCCAGGACCGCCTCGGCCCGGTCCTGTGACAGCTGCTGGTTCATCACCTCGCGCCCCTGGCTGTCGGTAAACCCGGCGATGCGGATCCGCAAATCGGGGCAGCGTTGCAGGATCTCGGCAATGTCGTCGACAACCGGCTGGGTGCCGGCGCTGATCGTGGCAGAGCCGGGATCAAACAGAATCTTGCGCGCCTCAGTCACCTGAGAAATCTGCGCAATGCATTCTTCGGGCGTGGGCAGTCCGGCAATCGGGTCAAGTTGTTCGATGTAGGTGACGTTGATGTCCATCTTGGCGTTTTGACCAAGTTTGTCGATCAGCAGCGCGGTAATTTCGGCGCTGGCGTTCTGATTGCCGGTGTTGCCACTGATCGTGATCAGGTCGGGCTGCACGATGACAGCGCCGTTTGACAGTTCCGACAGGGCCTCAATCCCGGCAAGAACCCGGACGGACCAGCCGGCGGGCAGCCCGGCAACGACGCGGGTGCCCATGGTGAGGTTGCCATCGCCAAACTTTGCCTTGGCGTAGTTCTGCGCGGTTTTGTTGACAAGATCGTCCGGCACCCGGCCACGCAACTGCACATCGCCTTCGGGGCTGAGCGTTGCGGTGAAATCCGGCGGCCCTTCTTCGGTGGCGTCGGGCGGTTTGGGAAGCTCTGCGGCGAGGGCAAAGACATCGGGCAAGGCGTTTTCAAGTTCACCCACCTTATCGTCGAAAATCGCCTGCGGCGTGCCTTCTGGCGCAACGAGAGAGACATCGGTATCTGACAGCGTGACAGTGCCACCGCCGATTTCAGACACCGCCTTGATCGACATCACCACCGCATCGCCCCAGGTCCGCGAGGGCACGCCAAGCGCATGGACGCAATTATGGTCGCCTGCAAATCCGGCCTCGGTCGCGGCCTGGAGCACCAGGCGCAGGGTTTCGGGGGTATCCACGGCGCAGGCCACAAAGCGCGCGCCGTCGTCGTCAAGGATGAAGCGGGTTGTATAAGGCGAGATCACCGGGCGCGGCGCGGTGATGCTGACCGCGATCGCGACGCCATCGGGTGTATTGCGCGCCAGGCTGGTTTCGATCTGCGCCTTTTCCGCGGGGCTGTCAGAGATCGCGTTGACCGAAACCCGGTGCGATGTGACGGAAATCTTGCTGCGTTCAAGTTCGGACAGCGCCCGCAGCGCATAGTTGAGCGCCGGGCGCCAGGTGTCCGGCACCGGATAGTCGGCAACTTCGAGCAGGTCAGTTACCGGCTGACCATCCGCAATGCCGGTGATCCGCGCAGACAGCGCGTCGCGGTCTGTATCAGCGGGGATCAGGCCGATCAGGGACACTCCGGAATCGTTGCGCAGGATTTCGATGGCAAATTCAGGCGGGGCGATTCCGGCCGAATCGATCACCGACATGTTGTCGATCACCCGGCTTGCATCCACCACGCGCCCGGCGGCGGCGATGGCGCGGAACCGGGAGGCTTCGCTTGGGGCTTCGCCTTCGATGATGACCTGCAGCCCGTCGCCAATGACAGAGGCCCATTCCATCGAGCTATCGAGCAGACCCTCTTGCACGGCGACAATCGAGCGATCTTCGACCACGTTCACGGCGGTATGCGCAGCGATCGCAGACAGGAACGCCGCGAGGATAAAAGCACCGATACGGACAAAGAGGGCTGAGAGGCGCATTTCACTCCTAATCATTAAGGCGCAGTGCGCGTTCAATAAGCCGCTGACGCGCGGTGTTCAATCACACCATTGCAGCAATGGCAAAAAACGGCAGGGGCAAGAGCCCGGCATCGCGGTTGGATCGGAACAGGCGCAGGAGGCCGGGACCATCGTCGGCGTCAAATTTGCCAAGCTGCCAGGTCAGGTGCCAGCCCATCGCCCAAGGGCCGCCCAGCGCGATCACCAGCGACAGGATTGAGCGGTCGCGGCAGGCCAGCAGCACCGCAATTCCCATCAGGACAAGCACGGCGATCAGGAACCAGCGCAACCACGTCCGGGTGTTGTCGCCAAACAATCGGGCGGTGGATCTTATCCCGATCAGGGCATCGTCGTCGGTATCCTGATGGGCGTAGATTGTGTCATAAAACAGGGTCCATGCGATCCCGGCGGCGTAGAGTACCACGGGGGTCAGCCCCAGCCCGTTGGTATGGGCCGCCCAGGCCAGCAAGGCGCCCCAGTTGAACGCAAGCCCCAGAAAAACCTGCGGCCACCAGGTAAAGCGCTTGGCAAAGGGATAAATGGCGACGGGGATCAGCGCGACAACGCCAAGCCAGATCGCGGTGGGGTAGAACGACAGCAGGATCCCGAACGACACCAGCGCCTGCAGCACCATCCAGATCAGCGCTGCGGGGACGGTGACCTGCCCTGATGGGATCGGGCGCGAGGCGGTCCGTTCAACGGACCCGTCAAAATCGCGGTCAGAAATATCATTCCACGTGCAACCCGCACCGCGCATCAGAAACGCGCCCGCCGCGCAGCCGACAACCGTCCAGAGATCGTGAGTGCTGTAAGAGGCGGTGGCAAGGATCGCCAGCGCCAGGCCCCAGAGGCAGGGCAGGAACAGCAGCCAGGTCCCGATTGGGCGATCCGCCCGCGACAGCCGCAGGTAGGGCCGCGCGAAGAGCGGCGCGAGTCGGTCAACCCAATTTCTGGTGCTGTCTGCGACAACTCCTTCTGGTGTCGGGCTGTGCTGGGTCATATGCTGGCCTCATGGCGTCAAAGGTTCGACTTTTTGTAGATCACCCGCTGGGGCAAGGGCAAACGGTTCCGTTAACGCGGGATCAGGCGAATTACCTGTTCAACGTGATGCGGATGCCGGTTGGTGCTGTCCTGTCGTTGATCAATGGTGTGGATGGGGAATGGGATGCCAGCGTTCTGGAGGCGGGCAAACGCGGTGGGCTTTTGGGCTGCGGCGCGCAGACCCGCCCGTTGCAGTTGCCGCCGGACCTGTGGCTGCTGTTTGCGCCGATCAAGAAGGCGCGCACGGATTTCATCGTCGAAAAGGCCGCCGAGATGGGCGTCCGCCGGATCATGCCGGTGCAGACCGATTTCACCAATGCCGACCGGATCCGGCAGGACCGGCTGCAGGCGCATGCCATCGAAGCATCAGAGCAATGTGGCGGCACATTTGTTCCCGCGGTTGCAGAGCTTTCAAAACTTTCCAAAGCGTTGGAGGATTGGCCCGATGGGCGGCAGCTGATGTTCTGTGACGAAACGCTATTGGGTGACCCGGCGGGATTGCCTGATCTGCCGGGGGCCTGGGCCATTCTAATTGGTCCGGAAGGCGGATTTTCGGACAAGGAACGCAAGCGATTGCGCGGGTTGTCATATGCCCATCCCGTCGCGCTTGGCCCGCGCATCCTGCGGGCGGATACGGCAGCGGTGGCGGCGTTGACCCTGTGGCAGGCCGCGCTGGGGGATTGGGCATGATCGGCACGCATTCCGCCGCTGCCGCCAGCAACAGTATGCACAGACCGGTGCAGGGTCGGTGCGGGGACGTCTGTCAGACTTTGATGCTGTGCGCGGCACCTCAGCAGGTGGTCTCATGAGACGGGCGACAACAGCCGATGCAGCGGCGATCACCTCTTGCCTGCGCACCGCGCCGCATAATGCGATGTTCCCGCTGGGCTTTTTGCAACGTGACGGGTTCATGGGAGCCGAAGGGCGGCGGCTGACGTTCTGGGTCAACAAGGGCGGCAATGAAATTACCGATGTCATGGCCCTGTCCAACGCGGGGATTGCATTGCCGTTCCTGCCCAACGCGACCTATCTGGGGGCGGTGCGGGCGCTGGAGAACGAGGCGATCAGCGGCATCATTGGCCCGAGGGATCAGGTGCGTGCGCTGCGCAGTTTGCTGGGTCTGGACGATTCACCGGTTACGCTGGATCAGGAGGAGCCACATTTTGCCCTTTCGCTGGGGCGGTTGCGCACCCCGGAGGGGCCGGGTGTCTTGCGTCCCTTGTCCGGCGCAGATCGGGCCACCATGTTGGACTGGATGACGGATTATCAGATCAGGACGTTGCTGACGCCACCCGACAAGGCCCGCGATATGGCCGAGGCGGGCTATGAACGCGCGCTGGCGGCTGACAACCGGCGCGTGTTGATGGCGGGCAAGACGCCTTTGGCGATGACGGCCTTTAACGCGCAATTGCCGGACATTGTGCAGATCGGCGGCGTCTATACCCCGCCTGAGCAACGCTCAAACGGTTATGCCCGCCGCGCGGTGGCGCTGCATCTGGAAGAGGCGCGCAGCCGTGGTGTTATCCAGGCGACATTGTCAGCGGCCAATCCGGCAGCGGAGAGGGCCTATGAATCAATTGGCTTCAAAAGGGTCGGCCATTGGGCTTTTGTGCTATTTGCCGATGAGAATGCGAATGGCTGATTTTGTTCGCCCGGCGGTGCGTGCCGCGGTCTGGCACTGGCGCGAAGCAATTTTTGGCGGTGCTGTTGCTGCGCTTGGGCTGTGGTGGGTTCTGACCTTTTATTCCCCGGTGCAATGGCTGGGCTGGATCATCGTGGCGCTTGGGGCCGCGCTGGCGCTGGGCGGCTGGCAGCGGGCCCGGTTCCGCCGCGATGGCGCGGGGCCCGGCGTGGTGCAGGTCACCGAGCGGCGGTTGACCTATTTTGGCCCGCTGACAGGGGGTGGCATCGACATGGAGGACGTGACCGCGCTGGAACTGGAACCCGCAGCCCTGCCTGCACCCCATTGGGTACTGTCGGGCCAGGGCGGGCAGCGGCTGGAAATCCCGGTCAACGCCAAGGGCGCAGATGCGCTGTTTGATCTCTTTGCCGCCTTGCCGGGGATCGAGACCGAGGCGATGTTATCGACCCTGTCCCATACGCCGAAGCAACGCGTGACGATCTGGACCCGGCCGCAGGCGCGCCTGTCCTGAGCGGCTGTGCGCCGTCACAAGACGGTGTGTGCGCTGATCTGGGGGCGTGCGGCGGTTGACACGCTTCGCGGGCTGGCTCATCACACCGGTCGACAAAACAGTGATCGCGGAGTCTGCCCAAATGTCCATTCCACAGTCCGGCGGCGGCCCGATCGAGCATCACCACCAACTTGCCGAGACATTGTCAAAGGGGTGCAAGCCCAAGGATCAATGGCGCATTGGCACCGAGCACGAGAAATTCGGCTATTGCAAGGATACCCTGCTGCCGCTGCCCTATGACGGAGATCGGTCGATCCGGGCCGTGCTTGAGGCGCTGCGCGACCGCTATGACTGGGCGCCGGTTCTTGAAGACAACAAGATCATCGGGCTGAGCAAGGGCGGGGCCAATGTGTCGCTTGAACCCGGCGGCGCGCTTGAACTGTCCGGTGCCCCGCTGGAGACGATTCACCAGACCTGCGACGAGGTGAACACCCATTTGCAAGAGGTGAAGTCCGTCTCGGACGAGATCGGCGTCAAATTCATCGGGTTGGGCGCGGCCCCGATCTGGACCCACGACCAGATGCCGCTGATGCCCAAGGGGCGTTACAAGCTGATGAACGATTACATGGAGAAGGTCGGCTCCATGGGAACCGCGATGATGCGACGGACCTGTACGGTGCAGGTGAACCTGGACTTCGGATCAGAGGCGGACATGGTGCAAAAGCTGCGTGTGTCGCTGGCCCTGCAGCCGGTTGCCGCGGCGTTGTTTGCCAATTCTCCGTTCTTTGAGGGGCAGGTGAATGGTCACAAATCATGGCGCAGCCGGATCTGGCGCGATCTTGATGCCGACCGCACCGGTATGTTGCCGTTTGTTTTTGACGAGGGGTTCGGGTTCGAATCCTGGGTGCAATGGGTTTTGGATGTGCCGATGTACTTTGTCTATCGCGATGGCAAATACATTGATGCGCTGGGCATGTCGTTCCGTGACTTCCTGAAGGGTGAATTGCCAGCATTGCCCGGTGAAAAACCGTTGTTGAGCGATTGGGCCGATCACCTGACAACGGTCTTCCCCGAGGCGCGGATCAAGCAGTTCATCGAGATGCGCGGCGCGGATGGCGGCCCGTGGCGCCGCCTGTGCGCGCTGCCGGCGTTCTGGGTTGGGCTGATGTATGATCAGACCGCGCTGGATGCGGCCTGGGACCTTTGCAAACACTGGAGCGCTGAACAACGCGATGCGCTGCGGGTCGCAGCCTCGGTCGATGGGTTGCAGGCAAAGGTTGATGGCATCAACATGCACGAACTGGCCCGCGAAGTGGTCGCCATTTCAGAACAGGGCCTGAAAAACCGGGCAATGGCGGGGGCCGGCGGACTGGTGCCGGACGAAACACATTTCCTGAATGCCCTGAAGGAAAGCATAGACAGCGGCATGACCCCGGCAGATGAACTGCTGGCGCGGTATCATGGCGAATGGAACGGTGATCTGTCGCGGATCTACGGCGAATTCAGCTACTGAGAATTGACCCCGCTGGCTGGTGTTGCCGGGTCGACCGCCCGCGCCAACCGGTCAGCGGATCAGGCCATTGATCGCGGTCGTGACTTTGGCGGATGGCGGCGGCCCGCGCTACGGTTGCGGGCGGCACAGGTTTGCGGTGATCAGTCCAGCACGGTCAGGTCAGTGACAAAGGCAATGACCTTTTCGGCTGGCATTTCGCAGGGTTTGAGCAGCGGTTGTTCGGCCAGACGATAGAAATTCAGGCTGATGTAGTCGCTCCCGTCCAGCGCCTCTGCGACCAGTTTGCCGGATCGGCCACCGGCCATATTGGTGCGGGTGACCACGTAGCGGCGGTCGTAGGCGGTGCCTTGAAACGTACCAAGGGGCAGCGCGTCATATGCGGTGACAAATGGGTCTGTCAGGGTCATGCCGATGTGCCACCAATCTTGGTTTCTTCGCCCCTGCGCAACCGGCCAATGTTGGACCAATGCCGCAGGTAGATCAGCGCGCCCAGCACGATGCCGATCCAGAACAGATGGCCCTGACCAATCAGGATAAAGGCCAGCGGCGACCAGCCAGCGGTTAACAGTGCGGCCAGCGACGAATACCGGCTGAGGGCGGCGGTCAGCAGCCAAATCACCCCGGCCACAAGTCCGGCCAGCAGGCTGAGCCCGAAGAGAATGCCAAAATAGGTTGCGACACCTTTGCCGCCGCGAAATCTTAACCAGATCGGAAAGCAATGCCCCAGAAATGCGGCAAGGCCCGCAATCTGTGCGGCAAGCTCTCCACCCATCAGGCCACCGACCAACACGGCGACCCCGCCTTTGAGGGCATCAAACAGCAGGGTCAGCGCCGCCGCCGTCTTGTTGCCCGTGCGCAGCACGTTGGTTGCCCCGATGTTGCCCGAGCCGATCTCGCGCAGGTTGCCAAGGCCCATCGCGCGGGCCAGCAGAATGCCGGACGGGATCGACCCCAGCAGGTAGCCGATCACTGCGACGACAATCATCACATTGCTGGCGACCTCGTAATCCGGCATGCTCAGAGCCTCCCGCTCACTTCCTGACCCGCAACCCAGGTCCCAAGCACTTTGCCCTGCATTCGGGCACCGTCAAAGGGGGTGTTTTTCGATTTGGACAGAAGTGTGCTTCTGTCCAACACAAAGGGCGCATCGGGATCAAACAGCACAAGGTCAGCGGGATGGCCGGGGCGCATCCGGCCACCGCGCAACCCAAGCCGCTGCGCCGGGTTCAGTGACAGGGCGCGGAACAGGCGGGGCAGGTCGATCAGCCCTTCGTGATAAAGCCGCAGTGCCGCTGGCAGCAGTGTTTCCAGCCCCACCGCCCCTGAGGCAGCTTCTTCGTAGGGCAGGCGTTTGCTTTCTTCATCCTGCGGCGTGTGCATGGAGCAGATGATGTCGATCAGCCCGTCCGCGACAGCCTGCACAACCGCGAGCCGGTCATCTTCGGATCGTAGCGGCGGCTTGAGCTTAAAGAACGTGCGATAGTCGGCGACATCAAATTCATTCAGCGTCAGGTGGTGAATGCCAACCCCGGCCGTGATGTCGATGCCGTTGCGCTTGGCCCGTTCCAGCGCTGGCAGCGCCCGGGCAGTGGTGATCTGGTCGATGTGATATTTGGCGCCCGTCATCTCAAGCAGGCCGATGTCCCGATCCAGCCCCATGCGTTCGGCCATGGGCGACACGCCGGGCAATCCGCGCAGGGATGCAAACTTGCCCGAGGTCACAGCGGCCCCGTCAGACAGGCCGGGTTCCTGCACATGGCCAATCACCAGCGCATCAAGTGATCTGGCATAGGTCAGCGCCCGCGAAAAAACCTTGGTATTGGTCACCACCCGGTCGCAATCGGTAAAGGCGACGGCACCGGCGTCCTGCAGGAAGCCGATCTCGGTCATCTCGCGCCCGTTGCGGCCCTTGGTCAGCGCGGCCATTGGCAGCACATTGACCGGTGCATCCTGTGATGCGCGGCGTTCGACAAACTCCAGCGTTTCCGGGGTGTCGATTGCCGGCAGCGTATCGGGGCGTGTCACGATGGTGGTGACACCCCCGGCGGCGGCCGCACGACCAGCGCTGCGGAAACTTTCCTTGTGGCGTTCGCCGGGCTCTGAAATTTTCACCCCGATGTCGATGATCCCCGGTGCCAGACACATGCCGCCACAGTCGATGATCTGCGCGTCCTTCACCGTCGGATGCGTGTCGTCATAGACCTCGGCGATGCTGTCGCCTTCAATCAGCATCGCGCCGGGGTTGTCCGTCAGGGCCACCGCGCGGATCAGCCGGGCATTTGTAAACAGTGTTTTGGTCATGCGGCGTCCTGTTGGATTTGGTGCAGATGTGTCACCTGCGGGCTTGCGGCGCTCATATCAGCCCCCAACCCAGATCATCAGGCCAACGAGGGCGAAGAGGACGATAAGGGCGATCGTCGCGATGCGGCCTGACATGGCCGCGTTGGAGGGCGGGTCCTTGGCGGGCGGGTCGGGGATCAGCCCTTCGGCGGCATCGGATTTCAGCGGGGGCGCTACGTTCAGGCTGGCCTTGTCGCCAAGCGTGGTGACATGGCGCAGGCCCGGCGCGAGGGTCAGCGAAAGCGCGTGCCCGCCGCTGGCCCGGCTCATGATCAGGGCTACGCCGCCTGACACACCGTCAAGTGCGCGCAGGTCCGCGGTGTCGGGTTCAATATCGTAGCCGTGCTTGACAAACTGCGCGAGGCTCATGTTCTCAAGCGCGGAGAGGTCAAAGATATCAACGTAATCGGGATCAAGGGCTGCCACCCCAAAGGCCTGCATCAGGGCTGCGGGGTCCTTGTCCCGCAGGGTATCAGAGAGCGGCACGGGCAATTCGAAGACGCGAATGCGTCCGTGATCATTGGCCGGGATCGTCAGGGTCATGCCATCACCGTTTCTGCCTTTCGCGCCGCGCGCAGGTTTCGCGCCAAGAGGTCCATCGCGGCCATGCGCACTGCGACGCCCATTTCGACCTGTGTCTGAATCACGCTGCGGTTGATGTCGTCGGCAATGGTCCCGTCGATTTCGACGCCGCGGTTCATCGGGCCAGGGTGCATCACGATCGCGTCGTCCTTGGCATGGCGCAGTTTCGCGGCGTCCAGCCCGTAGCGATGAAAGTATTCCCGCTCTGACGGGATAAAGCCGCCGTCCATGCGTTCTTTTTGCAGGCGCAGCATCATCACCACGTCAACGTCCTGCAGGCCCTGTTCCATCGTCTCGAACACTTCGACGCCAAATTCAGACATGCCTGATGGCATCAGCGTGGGCGGCGCGATCAGGCGGATGCGGTTTTCCATCTTGCCAAGCAGCATGATGTTGGAGCGCGCCACGCGGCTATGGGCGATGTCGCCGCATATCGCGATGGACAGCCGGTGCAGCCGCCCCTTGGCGCGGCGGATTGTGAGCGCGTCCAACAGTGCCTGCGTCGGATGTTCGTGCGGGCCATCGCCCGCGTTCAGCACGGCGCCGTTGACCTTCTGCGCCAGCAGATCCACGGCACCCGAATTGGGATGGCGCACGACAAGAAGATCAGGGTGCATCGCGTTCAGCGTGAGTGCGGTATCAATCAGGGTTTCGCCCTTTTTGATCGAACTGGCCTGCATGGCCATGTTCATCACGTCCGCGCCCAGCCTTTTGCCGGCGAGTTCGAAACTGGCCTGCGTGCGGGTCGAATTTTCAAAGAACATGTTGATCTGCGTGATCCCGGCCAGCACGTCCTTGTGGCTGCGTCCCTGCCGGTTGTGGTCCGCGTATTGGTCCGCCAGATCCAGCAATGTGGTGATCTCATCCGGAGCGAGATGTTCGATGCCAAGCAGATGGCGGGCGCGAAAGGACATGGGACACCTCAGAATTGCTGCGCGGGTTATAGGTAGAGCGGCCCGCTGGGGCAAGCGGGGCTGCACATCCGCGTGGGATCGGCGTATCCTGTGGCCAATGGATTCGGCAGACACATATTGGGCAGATCGCGCCCTGCTGGAATGGCAGGTGGAACTGGGCGCGGACGAAGCGATTCAAGACACCCCTGTTGACCGCTATGCGCTGGATGCCGCAAAGCCCAAACCCGTTGAAAAGAAGGCCGATGACGCGCCGCCACCGATCCCAAAGCCGGTTGTGGCAGATCCCGTGGTCCTGGCGCAAAAGGCGGCAGCCGCGGCCAATGACCTGACGCAGCTGGCGGCGGCGATGCAGGCGTTTGATCAATGCGACCTGAAACGGGGGGCCAAGAATTTCGTGTTTGCCGACGGGCAGGCCGCCGCGCGGGTGATGATCGTGGGCGAAGCACCGGGGCGGCAGGAAGACATCGCAGGCAAACCCTTTGTCGGGCAGGCTGGGCAATTGCTGGACAAGATGCTGGCTGCGATTGGCCTGGACCGGGGTGCAGCGGACCCGGCAGAGGCTGTCTATATCAGCAATGTGCTGCCCTGGCGGCCACCGGCCAACCGCACGCCGGATGCCGAAGAAATCGCGATGATGTTGCCGTTTCTTGAACGCCATGTCGCGCTGGCCAACCCGGACCTGCTGATCCTGATGGGCAACACGCCCTGCCAGGCGGTTCTGGGGCGCGCCGGGATTACACGGATCAGGGGGCAATGGACCGAAGTTCTGGGCCGCCCGGCTATCCCGATGTTCCACCCCGCCTATCTGCTGCGCCAGCCCGCGGCAAAACGCGAAGCCTGGGCCGATCTGCTGAGCATCAAGGCAAGATTGCGAGACACAAAATGACAGAACGTTCTTTCATCCCGGTGCGGATTGCCGTCCTGACGGTCAGCGACACGCGGACCCCCGCGGATGACCGGTCTGGCAATATTCTGGTTGAGCGGTTGCAGGTCGCGGGTCATCACCTTGCCGCGCGGACCATTCTGGCTGATGAGCGCGACCAGATTGCCGACCAGTTGCGCATGTGGTGTGGCGATGACGAAATTGATGTGGTGATTTCAACAGGCGGCACCGGGTTGACCGGGCGCGACGTCACCGTCGAGGCGCATCGTGACGTCTATGAAAAGGAAATTGACGCCTTTGGCACGGTGTTCACCCATGTCAGCATGGCCAAGATCGGCACCAGCGCGGTGCAAAGCCGCGCAACAGGTGGGGTCGCCAAGGGGACCTATCTTTTTGCGTTGCCGGGCAGTCCGGGGGCCTGCAAGGATGCCTGGGACGAAATCCTTGTCAAACAGCTCGACTATCGCCATGCGCCCTGCAACTTTGTTGAAATCATGCCCCGTCTTGACGAACATTTGCGCCGGAAGTGACCCAATCGTGCGTATCATACGTATGAAATAGGATCACCCGGACGTCCGAAGCGGGCGATCAGGCAAGGCAGGAGAAATGGAATGCGATTTCTGCGACGCTCTTTGGTCGGGATTTTCCTGCTGTCGGTGACGTTTGCCTTGCTCGCATATGCCGCCAATACGGTGCGCGGCGCAGTTGAAACGCGGTTGAACGCAGAGCCGCGCAGCTTTCCCCAACGCGAGCGGGTTTTTGCGGTCAACGTGGTGACGCTGACCCCGGAGACGCTTAACCCCGTGCTGAATGTATTCGGAGAGTTGCGCAGCACGCGCACGCTTGATTTGCGCAGCGCCTCGGGCGGGACGATCATACAGGCGTCACCCGCGCTGACCGAGGGCGGGACCGTGGAACAGGGCGATCTGCTGTTTGAAGTTGACCCGACAGCGGCGCAAGCCGCCCTAGATCGCAGCGGTGCGGATTTGCAGGATGCCGAGGCAGAATTGCGCGATGCCGAACGCGGGCTGGCGCTGGCGCAGGATGAGCTGCTGGCCGCAGAGGCGCAGGCGGATCTGCGGCGGCAGGCGCTGACCCGCGCGGAAGACCTGCAAGGCCGGGGCGTTGGTACGGCCGCGGCGGTCGAAACCGCAGAGCTGGCCGCATCCGCGGCGGACGCCGCGGTTCTGTCACGCCGCCAGTCGCTGGCGCAGGCCGAGGCGCGCATCGATCAGTCGACCACCCGGCTGGCCCGCACGCGTATTGACCTGGCCGAGGCTGAACGTGCGGTTGCAGATACCACAGTCATGGCACCCTTTGACGGCACATTGGCGGATGTCGTGGTGTCGCCCGGCGGGCGGGTGGCCCCGAACGAACGTATCGCCACGCTCATGGACCCGGACCGGCTTGAGGTCGCGTTTCGCGTCTCGACCAGCCAATATGCGCGCCTGCTTGAGGATGGTGTCCTGCCCAATCTGCCAGTGAAGGTTTCCTTGGACGTCTCGGGTGTTGATCTGAGCGCCACGGGCAGGATCACCCGCGAGGGTGGCGCAGTGGCCGAGGGGCAGACGGGCCGTCTGTTATTCGCGGCGCTGGATGCCGCGCCGGGGTTCCGGCCAGGTGATTTTGTCACCGTCAGCGTTGATGAACCGGCGTTGGCCGGTGTGGCGCTGGTGCCTGCAACCGCGGTGGCGGCGGATCAGACAGTACTTGTCGTTGATGAGGGTGATCGCCTGCAAAGCCATGAGGTCCGCCTTTTGCGGCGACAGGGGAACGATGTGATCATCACGGTGGGTGATCTGGCCGGGCAACGGATCGTCGCTGAACGCTCGCCCTTGTTGGGCGCCGGGATTGGCGTGCGCCCGATTGATCCCAGCGCCGCGACCGCCGAACCGGCTGCGCCCGAGATGGTTACACTTGATGATGAACGGCGCGCGAAGCTGGTTGAATTTGTCACTGCCAGCCGGATGCCGGATGAGGCCAAGCAGCGGGTGATCAGCCAGCTGGAACAACCCGAAGTACCGGCCGAAACGGTCAGCCGCATCGAAAGCCGGATGGGAAGCTGATGGCATACGGGGCCCGCGACACCAGCAATATCGGCGGCTTGCTGTCCTATTTCACCCGGCACCGCACAATTGCGAACCTGCTGTTGTTGCTGATGCTTGCAGCCGGCACCTTTGCCTTTCCCAACATGCGTGCGCAGTTTTTCCCCGATGTTGTTGTTGACGATATCGACATCACTGTGCGCTGGGATGGTGCCGGGGCAGAGGCCGTGGACGAAGGTATCGTACAGGTACTTGAACCGGCGCTTTTGGCGGTTGAGGGGGTCACGGCGTCCTATGCGCGCGCGACGGAGGGGCGTGCGTCGATCAACCTAGAGTTTGAGCCTGGCGCAGACATCGAAAAGGCGAATGAAGACGTTCAGTTCGCACTGGACAGCACCAGCAACCTGCCTGCGGATGCGGAGGATCCCGAGATCAGGCGTGGGGGCTGGTCGGATCGGGTCACCGACGTGGTCATTGCCGGACCGGTCAGCGTCGATCAATTGGCGCGGTTTGCGGATGAACTTGTTGTGCGGCTGTTTGCCGATGGGGTCACACAGGCGGTTGTGCGCGGCGTTGCGGCGCCATCAACAATCATCGAAGTTCCATCGCTGAACCTGATCCGCTTTGACGTCACCTTGGCCGAAATTTCGGACCGCATCGCCGAAGAGGCGGTGGGCGATCCGGCCGGGGATGCAGGCGCGAGCCGGGTCAGGACCGGTGTGTCAAAACGTACCGCGGATGACATTTCCGCCATCGTGATCCGATCCAACGATGATGGATCAAAGCTGACCGTGGGCGATGTCGGGCGCATTACGGTCGAAGGCCCCGACCGCAATCAGGCCTATTTTGTCGGCAGCGATCCCGCGATCCAGATCAGGGTCAACCGATCGGCCACCGGTGACGCGATCGGGTTGCAGGAAAAGGTCGAAAAAGTTGCCGCAGAACTGCAGGCAAGTCTGCCGCAGGGGGTTAAGATCACCCTGACCAATACCCTGGCCGAACAGATCACCGGACGTCTGAACATCCTGATGGACAACGGCCTGATGGGATTGGGGTTGGTGCTTGCGCTATTGTTCCTGTTCCTGAATGCGCGCACTGCATTCTGGGTGGCCGCAGGTATCCCCGCGGCGATGTTTGCGGCCGTCGCGCTGATGTATGCCTTTGGGATCACGATCAACATGATCTCGCTTTTTGCGCTGATCATCACGCTGGGCATCGTGGTGGATGACGCCATTGTCGTGGGCGAGCATGCCGATTTCCGGGTCAGGCAGCTTGGCGAAGATTCGACGGTGGCCGCTGAGCGCGCCGCTCAACGCATGTTCAGCCCGGTTTTCTCAGCGACGCTGACCACGATCATCGCCTTTTTCGGTCTGGTGATCATTGGTGGGCGGTTTGGGGATCTGATCGCTGATATTCCTTTTACAGTGATCGTCGTGCTTGCGGCGTCGCTGGTCGAATGTTTCCTGATCCTGCCGCACCATCTGGCCCATTCCATCGGGCATTCGGCCAAGCGGCACTGGTATGACTGGCCGTCTTATGTGGTTAACAAGGGCTTTGACCGGGTACGGGACCGGCTGTTCCGTCCGTTCATGGCGGGGGTCATCTGGGCGCGCTATCCGGTGGTCGCATTGGCGCTGGTGGTTCTTGCCTCGCAGGTGGCGTTGTTCATCAGGGGTGACGTGAACTGGCGGTTCTTCAATGCACCCGAACAGGGGCAGGTCACCGGCAATTTTGCCATGCTGCCCGGCGCGACACGGCAGGACACGTTGGAGATGATGGCCGAGATGCAGCGCGCGGCCAATGAACTGGGCGCCGCCTACGAAACGCGCTATGGGGCCAATCCGATTGATTTCATGATCGCGCAGGTTGGTGGCAATTCGGGGCGGGCAATTTCCGGGTCAGATCAGAAAGATGCCGATCAGCTTGGCGCGGTGTCGATCACGCTGATTGATGCCGACAGTCGCCCCTATTCATCGTTCCAGTTTGTCGGGGAACTGCAGGAAAGCGTGCGACAGCATCCGATGGCGGAAACGGTCAGTTTTCGGTCGTGGGGCCGGGGGCCGGGCGGTGACAGCCTGTCAGTCCAGATGTTCGGGGCTGCGCCAGAGCAACTGAAATCCGCGGCAGAGGCGCTGAAGACCGCGTTGGTGCAATTCCCCGAGATCAGTGGGCTTGAGGATTCGCTGGCTTATGACAAGGAAGAGCTGCTGCTGGAGCTGACTCCGCAGGGGCAGGCGCTGGGGCTGAACATCGACGGGCTGGGCCGGGTCTTGCGCAACCGGTTGGGCGGGATCGAGGCGGCCAGTTATCCTGACGGTGCGCGCTCCGCGACGATACGGGTCGAACTGCCGCCAGACGAATTGTCCGCCGACTTTCTGGAACGGACGCAAATCCGCACCGGTCAAGGGGCCTATGTGCCCTTGGGGGATGTCGTCACCGTTACAAGCCGCACCGGATTTTCGGTCGTGCAGCGGGAAAACGGCATTCCCCTGATCACGGTGTCAGGTGATCTGGATGACGAAGACGCAGAGCGCGCCAGCGCGGTCAACAAGACCATAAACGAGGTCATCCTGCCCGATATTCAGGAACGGTTTGGCGTGGATACGCAGCTTGCTGGACTTAGCGAACAGGAAAGCCGATTCCTGACCGATGCGCGTAACGGGTTTATCCTTGTTCTGTGCGGAATTTTCCTGTCGCTGGCCTGGATCTTCAGTTCCTGGACCCGTCCGCTGGTGGTGATGGCAATCATTCCCTTTGGGCTGGTCGGCACGATTTACGGCCACAATCTGTGGGGCATTCCGATGAGCATGTTCACCGTCGTGGGCCTGATCGGCATGACCGGGATTGTGATCAACGACAGCATCGTTCTGGTCACGACCATTGACGAATATGCCAAGGACCGCGGTTTGGTGCCGGCCATCATTGACGGGGCGGCGGACAGGCTGCGCCCGGTTCTGTTGACAACGCTGACAACAGTGCTGGGGCTGACGCCCTTATTGTACGAGGGGTCCAATCAGGCCGAGTTCCTGAAACCGACGGTGGTCACGCTGGTCTTTGGGCTGGCCTTCGGGATGCTGCTTGTCCTGCTGATTGTGCCATCGCTGATGGCGATGCAGGCGGATGTGTCGCGGCAGGTGCGCGCGGCGCGGCGCGCGCTGCGCGGGCGGCGGATGGCAATGCTTGTACCGGCAGGGTTTGGCGGCCTGGTGGCACTTGGGCTGTTTGCGGTGACGGTCGCGCCGGTGCTGTTGACCGGGTCCGCATGGTCACCTGCCGTTGCGCTGCTGCCGATGTTGGCGGGAGGTTTTAGCGCTGCCTTTGTGGTGTTCGCCGCAGGTCTGGGCGTTGCGCTGATCGCGATCTATCTGCTGAGCGTTCTGGGGTTCGGGTTGCGCCGCCGCGCCGGTTAGCCGGCGCTGCACCCATGCACATCAACCGCGTGGGCGCTGCCCAGAATGGTGAACCGCAAGCCTGAACGATCAAGTGCAAAGCTGGCGTATTCGGCGTGGACCATATCAACGGTGGCGATCAACTGATTGCCATTGCGGGTAACGTCGGGTTCCGACACCCAGACATAGGGGTCAGCGGTTTCGACCACCACGGATTCATCCCGCCCGGTGGACGGCAGGGTCAGCGTCGTGGTGACGGACAGACCTTCGTCATTTGGCTGGATCCGGCATTGTACCTGCGTCACGCCCGCCTCGTCCGCGGTCAGCGGGCGATTGACCAATGCGGCAACAATGCGGGGGTCGCGTGCGCCATCGGCTGGCAGCGGCGTGTCAAATTCAAACTGTAGCGGAATGCAGATTTCCTCGCAGACGCCAATGTCGATACGGCCGGACAGGCGCAGCGGTGCACCCGGTGTCGCTGGGGCAAGTTCAATCGGAATGACCAGTACGCTTTCATAGCCGATTGAGCGCATGCCGCCCTGATCAAACACCTTTGGCACGGGCCAGTGGAACTTGGCCGAGCTGATGTTTTCAGAGGGTGAAAAGTCGATCATTGGTGGGATGCCGGCATCTCCGGGCGCGCGCCAATAGGTTTTCCAGCCCGGTGCGAGCGTGATCTGCAGCGCGGCGGTATGGGTGCCGTCACGTTTCTGCCACCCGGGCAGCACCTCAAGTGCGGCAACCCCGTCAAGGGATTGGGCAATGGCCGGGCCGGACAAAAGACAGGCAATCAGGGGCAACAGTTTTTTCATACAGAGGTTAGTCGGGCATCTTGGTTGCAATGGGAAATCACGAATGGGCGATATTCTGTCATGTGACGGTCTTGCACCGGTCGCAGCTTGCGCCCATCATCGCAGTATGGAGCCAACCGAAAGCAACCTTTGCGGAAAACTATTGATCGCCATGCCGGACATGGGTGATCCGCGTTTTGCCCATAGCGTTGTCTATGTCTGCGCCCATTCCGAAGAGGGCGCGATGGGGTTGATTGTCAACAAGCCGCAACCCGAACTGCGGTTTTCAGAGCTTCTGGAGCAGCTGGACATCCCCAAGGATCCGAAACTGCGGGACATCCGCGTTCATTTTGGTGGCCCGGTTGAAGTCGCACGCGGCTTCGTGTTGCATACGCTGGATTACCGGTCCGAGACCGGCACGCTGGATGTGGCCGACGGGATCGGCATGACGGCGACGCTGGATGTGCTTGAGGACATTGCCAAGGGCCGCGGGCCTGTGACCTCGATGCTGGCGCTGGGTTATGCGGGCTGGGGGCCGGGGCAGCTTGAATCAGAGATTGCCCAGAACGGCTGGCTGTCCTGTGACGCAAAGTCAGAGATCGTCTTTGGCCGCGCCAATGAACACAAATGGACAGCCGCGCTGAAGGTGCTGGGCATTGACCCGGTGCTGCTGTCGTCGACGGCCGGTCACGCTTAGGGCCTTCGCCACCATTTGCGGGGACGAAGGCCATGTCAAATTAATGATGGGCGTGATCTGCGGCCCCGATTGCGGGCGCTTCAACGATGGTGCAATCAGGACAGTGGGCCGGATTGACCGCATCAAGGTCACCGCAAAGCCCATCCACAGGCAGACCGATCAGCAGATTGCCCGCGATCATTGCGGACTGCCGCAAATCGACCCGGTCGTCCGTTGGCGCCATGACCAGCATCGCCACGGCCAGAACGGCGGTGAGCGTGCAGCGCAAGAGGCGGTCATTGACAGGGCGGCAGTCATCACAAAATCGCATGGCTGATCGCGCCAAATAATTGCCAGTGATACCATGTCATGGTTTGGGTTTCGTCATCGGGGATTTGCGGTTAGCGTAAGTGAATCCTGACGAAAGGCGCGGCTGATGACTGACTTTCTCCTCCTTGCATTCATTTTTCTTTGTGCTGGTGTTGTTGCCGTGCCGATTGCCAGCCGATTGGGGCTTGGGTCGGTGCTGGGCTATCTGATTGCTGGGATCGTGATCAGCCCCGTGCTCGCACTTCTGAACGTTGATGTGCTTTCGATTCAGCACTTTGCGGAATTTGGCGTTGTGATGATGTTGTTCCTTGTGGGGCTTGAGCTTGAGCCGCGTGTGCTTTGGGGGATGCGACATCGGTTGATGGGGCTGGGCGGCGGTCAGGTGGGGCTGACGACGCTGGCTGTCATGATCGTGGCGATGCTGTTTGGTCTGTCGTGGTCCGTCGCGCTGGCCGTGGGGGCGGTGCTGGCGCTGTCCTCGACCGCGATTGTGCTGCAAACGCTGAACGAGAAAGGTCTGATGAAAAGCGACGGGGGGCAGGCCAGCTTTTCGGTGTTGCTGACGCAGGATATTGCCGTGATCCCGATGCTGGCGCTGCTGCCGCTGCTTGCGATGCCCGACCTGATGGGTGACATGGCACAGGGCGCTGATGTCGGTCACGGTGCTGAGGCAGTGCAGGTGGCGGATACAGGTCACGGCGATGGTGACACCCATGCCGATGATCACGGCGACGCGGGTGCTGCGCATGGTGATGACGGTCACTCAGGCGAGGGTAGTCACGGATCGGGGATGAGCCTTGTTGACGGTCTGAACGGCTGGCAGACCACGCTGGTCACGATTGCTGCTGTGGCGGCGGTTGTTTTTGCCGGGAACTACCTGACGCGGCCGATTTTCCGCTTTATCGCGGGGGCCGGACTGCGGGAATTATTCACCGCGGCGGCGCTGATGATGGTTGTGGGCATTGCCCTGCTGATGTCGCTGGTTGGCCTGTCACCGGCACTGGGAACCTTTATCGCAGGCGTGGTGTTGGCCAATAGCGAGTACCGGCACGAACTGGAAAGCGACATTGATCCGTTCCGGGGGCTTCTGTTGGGCCTGTTCTTTATGAGCGTTGGTGCGGGGATCAACTTTGCATTGTTGTTTGACAACCTGTTGCTGATCGTCGCTTTGACCGTTGGTGTCATGGCGTTGAAGGCGGGGGTGCTGTTGGTGCTGGCCTATATCTTCAAGCTGCGCGGCGCCGATAAATGGCTGTTTTCACTGGGTCTGGCGCAGGCGGGCGAATTTGGCTTCGTGCTGCTGTCCTTTACCGTGGCGGGGAACATCCTGCCGTCGGCATTGGCGGATCAACTGCTGCTGGTTGTGGCCCTGTCAATGTTGCTGACGCCACTGCTGTTCATTCTGTTTGATCGGGTGATTGCGCCGCGATACGTCGAAACCGAAGATCGCGAGGCGGATGAAATCGAAGAAACCGGACAGGTGATCATTGCTGGGCATGGGCGCTTTGGCGGAATCGTCAAGCGCATGCTGGATGGGGCCGGGTATTCTTCAACGGTGATCGACTACAGCTCTGCGCAACTTGAGATGCTGCGCAATTTTGGCCTGCGGGCCTATTTCGGTGACGCAACGCGGCCAGACATGCTGCAGGCTGCAGGCATCAAGGATGCCAAGATGCTGGTGATTGCGATTGATGATCGTGAAAAGATCAATGAGCTGACCCACTACGTCAGCACCAATTACCCCGATGTCCACATCATTGCGCGTGCGATAGACCGCAATCATGTCTACGAATTGTTCCACGCAGGCTGCCGCGACATCATCCGCGAGACGTTTGACAGCGCCGTCCGCACAGGGCGGTCCGCTTTTGAGGCGCTGGGCATCGAAAAGGAACGCGCGCAGACCATGGCAGACGGGTTTGTCGCGGATGATATTGCGGGCATGATCCTGATGTCACCGCTGTTTGACCCTGAGGTGCCAGCACAGGAGAACGAAGCCTATATGGAAAAGGCCCGCGAAATCATCAGGTTGCAGGAAGAGGCCTTTGCAGAGGAAGGATTCGAGTTTGGCCAGATGCGCCAACGCCTGAAAGAGCGTGGCGACGATGTGGACGAAATCGTCAGGCGCAATCGCGTGGCGCTGGAAACCAAGGAGGCCTAGTTCTTGTTCTTGGCCATCGCTTTGATCAACACAAAGTAGGCCAGAATCAGGGTGAAGATATCCACGCCGCCGGGCCCGGGAATCATCTTGGGTTGGGTCGGTTTGCTGGCATGAACCTGCACTTCGCTAAAGCATTGTTTCACGTTCGCAGGCATCTGCCCCATGACGCCGTCCTGGCTGTGTTTGACGCTGTCCATCCAGTTGCTGAGCGCGTGTTCCATCGCCTCGAACGCGCGTTTCTCGGGGCCGTCACCGGCGGCCAGCGCCTTGGTCAACCGGGCAATCGCAAGGGCGACACGGGCCAGTTCATTGGCCAGTTCCTTGACGTTCGCCTCCTGGCTCTGAAGCCGCTGATTGGCCTGAAAGGCATGGGCCCCGAACCGGTTCTGGTTATGGATCATGTGGTTGAAGTGGGACCGCGATTTAAGGTCGCGCGTGACATTGTCATAGGTTTGATTCCAGCCGTCGATCTTGCGCTGCAGCGCCATGTGAGCGGCGGTGTTGGGTTTGGGCATGTCGCCCAGAAGCTTGATGCGTTCGTTGTCGATCTGGCTGGCAAGTGCGCGCAGGCCAAAGACTTTGGTTTGATGGCTCATTGAAATCCGTCCCGTGCAATCTGTGATTGCACATTAGCCGGAAATCCTGTCAGCGCAATGACTTGTCAGGATGCAAGTTCTGCAATCAGCGCTTCGACAATGGCCACGGCGCTGTCGCTGGACCAGTCGGCGTCCCCTTGCAAGCGGGCAATCTCATTGCCGTCGGGATCAACGATTAGCGTGACCGGCAACCCCAGAACGCCAAGGCTACGGGCAAGGTTCTGGCGTTCGTCGGTATGCAGCGGCAGATTGTCGACGCCGATGTCGTCAAAGAACGCCTCCATCGCTGGTTTTGGGTTCCGGCCGGTGGCAATTGTCACAACCTCAAATTCATCGCCGCCCAATTGCGATTGCAGGTCGGCCAGTTGCGGCATTTCCTTGCGGCAAGGGGCGCACCATGTGGCCCAGAAATTGATGGCGACGTATTTGCCCTGATAATTGGACAACGTCATTTCCGATCCGTCCTGCCCCATGAAGGTCACGTCAGAGCCGGGTAGCGGTTCGCTGTGGAAGGTCAGCTTGCGCATGTCGCCTTCGCGCAGTGCTTCCAGTGCTGCGGGATCAGCGAGAGCGGTATTTGCCATGACAGACAGGGCTGTATAAAGCAGGGCTGACTTCAAAATCGACAAAGGACGTCCTTTCATGACCAAGAGCGCGAATTCGATGTGGGGCGGGCGGTTTGCCGCCGGGCCGGACGCGATCATGGAGGCGATTAACGCTTCTATCGGGTTCGATCAACGGCTAGCCGCACAGGACATCGCAGGGTCGCGTGCCCATGCCGCCATGTTGGCCGCCACAGGCATCATTTCAGATACAGATGCCGAGGCGATTGGGAAAGGCCTGCTCACGGTGTTGTCAGAGATTGAAAAGGGCGACTTTCCGTTTTCAACCGCGCTGGAGGACATTCACATGAATGTCGAGGCGCGCTTGCGCGATCTGATCGGCGAAGCTGCGGGCCGGTTGCATACCGCCCGGTCGCGCAACGATCAGGTGGCGGTGGATTTCCGTCTGTGGGTGCGCGATCAATGTGATGCGGCAGACGCCGCGCTGGCCGCATTGCAGCAGGCGCTGGTCGCGCAGGCCGAGGCCGGGGCCGATTGGGTGATGCCGGGATTCACCCATTTGCAAGTGGCGCAGCCGGTGACCTGGGGCCATCACATGCTGGCCTATGTCGAAATGCTTGACCGCGACCGGGGGCGGTTCGCTGATGCCCGGGCGCGGATGAACCGCTCGCCTTTGGGGGCGGCGGCCCTGGCGGGCACGTCATTCCCGATTGACCGGGACATGACCGCACAGGCACTGGGGTTTGACGCGCCGATGGCCAATTCGCTTGATGCCGTTGCGGATCGGGACTTTGCGCTGGAATTCATGGCCGCCGCGTCAATCTGCGCGATGCACCTCAGCCGCCTGGCCGAAGAGCTTGTGATCTGGTCGTCAGCGCAGTTCCGGTTCGTGAAGATGTCAGACCGCTGGTCAACCGGGTCGTCGATCATGCCGCAAAAGCGCAACCCGGATGCCGCCGAGCTGATCCGCGCCAAGATTGGCCGGATTTTCGGGGCAAATGTTGCGCTGATGACGGTGATGAAGGGATTGCCGCTGACCTATTCCAAAGACATGCAGGAAGACAAGGAACAGGTCTTTGATGCGGCGGACAATCTGCTGCTGGCCCTGGCTGCGATGGCCGGGATGGTGGGCGACATGACCGCCAACCGCGACAGTCTGCGGGCTGCCGCCGCAACCGGCTTTTCCACCGCAACTGACCTGGCGGACTGGCTGGTGCGCTCGCTTGGCCTACCTTTCAGGGAGGCGCACCACGTCACCGGGACGTTGGTGGCCCTGGCCGAGGACAAGGGGGAAGATTTGCCCGATTTGTCCCTTGAGGAGATGCAGGGCGTGCATGAAGGTATCACGGCGGATGTCTTTGATGTGCTGGGGGTCGAAAACTCTGTCGCGTCGCGGATGAGCTTTGGCGGGACGGCACCGGCGCAGGTTCGCGCGCAGGTGGCGCATTGGAAGGAGAAATTGGCATGAAGAAATTTGCGGTTTTGGGCGTCGTGGCGCTTTTGGCGGGCTGTGGCGCGGAGGGTGATCCGCTGCGGCCGACGGCCGGTCTGGGCATCGGCATTGGGCCGGGGGGCTTGAAAGTGCGCCCCAATGTGGGGGTCACGGATGGCACCGCACGGGTGGGCGTTGGCACCGGCGGGGTCACTGCCGGTGCGTCAAGCGGTCCGGTCAGCGTCGGGACGACGCTTTGATGACGCCGCTGCGTTGGGTCTGGCTTGCGCTTGCGCTTTGGGGCGCCATCCACCCGATGTATTATTTCGTGAAGTGGTTCATGGCCGAAGGCTGGTCATTGGCGGCGATGGTGGATGCCTGGCACGTCAATGCAGCGGCAAGTGGTTTGGTCTGGGATTTGACCATCGCGGCAGTAACGCTGACGGTCTGGATCGTCGCAGAGGGCGTTTCGCGGCGCGAATGGGCGGGCCTTCTGGCGATTCCGGCGACCTTCTGTATTGGCGTCAGCTGTGGCTTGCCGCTTTACCTGTTTTTGCGGGGGCGGGCCGCTGGATGACGCTCTTGCCCGGCGATGCCGGTCAAAACGCCCCACCCACCGTCCCGTAGCGCCGAGCGCGCATATCTAGGGTTGGGCTTTGCGTTTGATCTGCTATGTCAGCGGGAGTTTTCGCTGAGGGTTGAACGTGGACCATTTTCTGTATCGTGACGGGGCGCTTTTTGCCGAGGATGTTGCTGTATCCGAGATTGCGGCTGCCGTTGGCACGCCGTTTTACGTCTATTCCACCGCAACGCTGACGCGGCATTTCCGCCTGTTTGACGACGCGCTGGACGGGCTGCCGCATCTGGTGTGCTTTGCAATGAAATCCTGTTCCAATCTTGCTGTTCTGAAAGTTCTCGCAGGGGCCGGGGCAGGCATGGACGTGGTGTCGGGTGGTGAATATCTGCGGGCGCGGGCCGTGGGCGTGCCTGGCGAGCGCATTGTCTTTTCCGGTGTCGGCAAGACCGAAGAAGAGATGCGCCTGACACTGGCTGGCGGCATCCGCCAGTTCAACGTCGAAAGTGAACCCGAAATGCGGCGTTTGTCGGCGGTTGCCACAGCGATGGGTGTTGTCGCGCCGATTACCGTGCGGGTGAACCCGGATGTTGACGCCAAGACCCATGCCAAGATCGCTACCGGCAAGTCAGAGAACAAGTTTGGCATCCCGATTGCCCGGGCCCGCGAGGTCTATGCGATGGCGGCCGCGCTGCCGGGGCTGAAGATCATTGGGATTGATGTGCACATCGGGTCGCAGCTGACTGAGCTGGCACCCTTTGAAGCGGCCTATCAGAAGGTCGCCGAACTGACCGAAGTGCTGCGGGCGGATGGACATGAGATCAGCCGGCTTGATCTGGGGGGCGGGCTTGGCATTCCTTACACGCGATCCAACGACGCGCCGCCGCTGCCGACCGAATATGGCGATCTGATCAAGCGCACTGTCGGGCATCTGGGCTGTGAAGTCGAAATTGAGCCTGGGCGGCTGATTTCGGGCAATGCCGGATTGATGGTGAGCAAGGTCGTCTACGTCAAGGAAGGCGCGGACCGGCAATTTCTGATCCTTGATGGCGCGATGAACGATCTGATCCGCCCCGCGATGTATGACGCCTGGCACGATATTGTGCCGGTGATTGAACCTGCGCCGGGTGCAGAGCAGGTCGCCTTTGACATTGTCGGCCCGGTCTGCGAATCCGGCGATACGTTTGCCAAGGGTCGGCTGATGCCGCAGTTGGGCGAAGATGCGCTGGTCGCCTTCCGCTCTGCCGGGGCATATGGCGCTGTTATGGCGTCAGAATACAATTCTCGCCCGCTGATCCCGGAAGTTTTGGTCCATGGTGATCAATTTGCAGTTATTCGGGCCCGACCAACCTTTGACGAAATGCTTTCGCGCGATACCATACCATCGTGGTTGTAGCCGATTTGGTGCAATCCGCATGAGTGGAGAGACCTGCTGACCCAGACGACGCAGTTCCGTCATTTGAAATGGCCAGTGGCCCTGACCCGTGCCGGGTTGGTGGCCCAATCGGCTGTGCAATCCTTCTGGCCATTGTGGACCGTCGCCTTTGTGGTGATCGCGCCGTTGATGTTTGGCTGGCAGGATCAGGTATCGCTCGAAGTTTTTTGGGCCTTTGTGGTGTTGTCAGCGATCGCGCTGCTGGCGACAGCAGTTATTGGGCTGCGCCGGTTCCGGATGCCCAGCCGGCAGGATGCGGTCAGCGCGGTTGATGCCCGCCTGCCCGGGCGGCCGATTGCGGCGGTTGCTGACCAACAGGCGATCGGCGCAGGTGATCCCGCGTCAGAGGCGGTCTGGCGCGCGCATCTGGAGCAGATGCGGGCGCGCACCCATGAGGCCCGCGCGGTCAAACCTGATCTGCGGGTCGCAGGGCGCGATCCTTATGGTTTCCGGTTCATGGCGGTCTTGTTTTTCGTCTGTGCGCTGCTGTTTGGATCGCTGTTGCGGGTTGGCACAGTCACCGAAATCAGCGGCGGCACGCAAAGTCTGGCAACGGGTCCGGTCTGGGAAGGCTGGGTCGCGCCACCGGCTTACACCGGTAAGCCGACGCTGTATCTGAACGACATTCCGCCGGGGCCGCTACGCGTTGCAGAAGGGTCAGAGATCACCCTGCGGCTATATGGCGAAGTGGGTGCGCTGACCGTATCCGAAACGGTGTCGGGCCGGGTTGAGGACATTGGCGCCGCATCTGCGGCGCAGCAGAAATTTCTTGTCAATCAGACCGGGTCGCTGTCGATCAACGGCGAGAATGGTGCGACGTGGGATGTGACTCTGGTTGCGGACCAATTGCCATTGGTTGAGCTGACCGGGCCGGTCACGTCCGATGCGATGGGCGAATTGAGCCAGCCGTTTCTGGCGATGGACGACTATGGCGTTGAAAGTGGCACGGCGGAAATCACGCTTGATCTGGCCAATGTCGAGCGGCGCTATGGTCTGAAAGTTGACCCTGACCCAATTGAGACGATCGTGCTGGACCTGCCGATGCCCTTTACCGGCGACCGCACCGATTTTGAGGAATTCCTGATCGAAAACCTGAGCGAGCATCCGCTGGCAAATCTGCCGGTGACGCTGACGCTGGATGTGACTGATGCCGCAGGCCAGCTGGGGCAGGCCGAGCCAGAGCAGATGATCCTGCCGGGGCGACGTTTTTTCCAGCCGGTCGCAAAGGCCGTGATTGAGCAACGGCGCGATCTGATGTGGTCAAAGTCAAATGCGCGTGGCGTGGCCCAGATTCTGCGCGCGATAACGCATCGCCCGGAAGAGCTGTTCACCAATCAGACTACCTATCTGCGGGCCCGTCAGATCATCCGTCGGCTTGAGACATTCAGCGAATTTGGCATGAAGGACGCGCAGCAGGACGAGATTGTGCAGGCGCTGTGGGATCTGGCGATCCAACTTGAGGATGGCACGCTGGCAGATGCGCGTGAACGTCTGCGCCGGGCACAGGAGCGGCTGGAAGAGGCGATGCGCAATGGTGCCTCGGACGAGGAAATCGCGGAGCTGATGCAGGAATTGCGTGAGGCGACGGATGATTACATGCAGATGCTGGCCGATCAGATGGAACCGGGCGAAGATGGCACGGATCAACCTGACATGGCCGAAAGCGGAGAGACGATTACGCAGGACGAAATCCAGGCGCTGATGGATCGCATTCAGGAGCTGATGGAAGAAGGCCGCATGGCCGAGGCGCAGGAACTCATGGAACAGCTGAACCAGCTGCTTGAAAACCTGCGGATCACCCAGGGCGAAGGCGGAGAAGGCGGCCCGCGCACGCCGGGGCAGCAATCCATGCAGGACCTTGCCGACACGCTGCGGGATCAGGAAGACCTGTCAGACGACGCCTTTCGCGATCTGCAGGAGCGCAGCCAGCAGGGTGATCGGCAAAACGGCGATCAGCAAGGACAGCAGGGTCAACAGGGTCAACAGGGTCAGCAGGGCCAGCAAGGACAGCCGGGTCAGAACAATGACGGTGGCGAGCGCGGCCAGCAGGGGCAAGGCCAGCGTGGCGACCAGCAGGGCCGAGAGGGAGAGGGTGCCGGCACGGGCCAGGACGGGCAAAGCGGCCAGCGCGGCGACAATGGCGAAGGCGGCGAAGGATCGGGCAGCGGCCCGGATGGTCGTGACCTTGCCGAGCGTCAGCGCGCCTTGCGCGAAGAACTGCAGCGCCAGCGCGACGGCTTGCCCGCTTTGGACGGCGATGCGGGGGACGTTGCCCGCCGCTCGCTCGACCGGGCGGAAGGCGCGATGGAAGGGGCCGAGGAGGCCCTGCGTGAGGGTGATCTGGCTGAGGCGATAGATCGTCAGGCCGAAGCGATGGATGCGCTGCGCAATGGCATGCGGTCATTGGGCGAAGCGCTGGCCCAGAACCAGAACGCCGAACCTGGACAAGGCAGCGAAGAGGGAGAGGCCACAGGACGCGCTGAACCGTCGCGCCGTGACCCGCTGGGCCGCCAGATGGGCAACACGGGCCAGTTCGGGACCGACGAAAACCTGCTGCAGGGTGAGGATGTCTATCGCCGGGCTGAAGAGTTGCTGGGTGAGATCCGCCGCCGCTCTGCTGAACAGGACCGCCCCGAGCTTGAGCGCAATTATCTGCGCCGCCTGCTGGATCGGTTCTAGCGCTTAACCTTCGCCACCGCCGCCACCTTCGACCAGCGCCAGCAATTTCTGGATCATCAGGTCGATCCACAGGCGCAGGGCATCGACGGCCGCGACATAGGCGGTCAGGACACTCTCAAGTGCGGGCAGCCATGTGGCGATCTGGTTTGCCGCAAGGTAAATCACAAGCAAAACGATAAAGATCATCAGCACGCCAAAGAACCCGAAACGGAAGCCGCGCTTTTCTTCGGCGATAATCTCTTCCGGCAGCGGGGGCGGAGCGTCACGTTCGGAATCCGACCGCAGGGTTGAATTGATTTCCTCGATATCGGGCAAAAGTTCGCGTCGGGAGTTGGCGACCGTTGCGGCAACGGCGGCGGCAATGCCGCTATCCTGATCTTCGCCCCTGAGCCGGGAAATGCGCTGTTCCGTCTCGCTTGGCCCTTGCGATGGGGGCGCACTGCTGGCCTGTTGCAGGCCCAGATCGTCCTGCTGTTCCAGCCCGCTTTGTGCTTCGGCGGCGCGGTTGGCCTCCTCACGTGCGGCTTCCTCGCGCAGGATTTCCGCGATTGAGGCATCCAGCGGCGGACGCGGCGGCAGGGTCTTGTCAGACTGTGGCGCGGGGTCAAGCGTGGGGGCGTCATCCTGTTCTGCCGGCTCCGGCGTTTCCAGCTTTTCATCGGCTGGCATATCCGGAGACTGGTCCGGCTCGGATGCTGCATCTGGCGCGGAGATGGACGACGCGGGTTCGGGGGCGTCTTCAGGGTCTGACGCAGGCACCGCATGCGGGTCGGCTGCAGACGGCGGTGCGCTTTCCGGCGCTGTCGCGGGCTGGGGGTCTTGTTCGGGCACAGGTTCGGGCTCTGGCTCTGGCGCGAGGTCCGGCTCTGGCGTGGCGTCGACCTCAACCACATCCTGCGGGACGATCAGCTCTTCTTCGGCGGCCTCGGATGCGCCGGGGCGTTCAAACCACGTGTGACCACAATTGGAGCACTGCACATCGCGCCCCGCCTCAGGGACCACGTCATCGGCAACTTCGTACTGCGCACCACAGTTAGGGCAAATCAGTCGCATTTTACCTGTCCTCACGGCCTGCTAACCGCTTTCTGCGCGGTTTTGTTTTTCATTTCTTAGCAACCGTGGCGGCAAAGGCAAAGGATTTGCATGCAATGTGGGTGCGTTATGATTGTAACCTGTTGCAGATTTGGGCAGAACAGGCACGCAAACCCAAGGAGTTGACCCGTGATCGAACTGGAGGATGTGGCCTACAGCTATGGCAGGGCCGAGCTGTTTGCGCAGTTGAACCTGTCGCTTGCACCGGGGTCATTTCACTTTCTGACCGGCCCGTCGGGTGCAGGAAAGACAACACTCCTCAAGCTATGTTACGGCGAACTTTCGGCAACGGCCGGACAGGTGCGTCTGTTCGGGCAGGATGCAACCACGCTTGAGCGTGACGGGATTGCGATGATCCGGCGTCGGATCGGGGTGGTGCATCAGGACTGCCAGTTTCTGGATCATTTGCCGGTAGCGGAAAACATCGCGTTGCCGCTGAAGGTCGCCAGTCGCGAAGCAGAGGCGGTGGGCAATCTGGACGATCTGCTGGCGTGGGTCGGACTACGGGCGCAGGCAAACCAGACGCCGCCGCAATTGTCGGGCGGTGAGCGCCAAAGGGCAGCATTGGCACGTGCGGTCATCATGTCGCCGGACGTCATTATCGCGGATGAACCGACCGGAAATGTCGACTGGGAGATGTCCCAACGGCTGCTGACACTGCTGGTTGAACTGAACAAGATGGGCAAAACGGTGCTGATTGCAACACATGACCTGAACCTGATCCGCACTGCCAAGAAACAGGTCAGCGCGCGGGTCCTGCGCCTGAAGGACCGCCAGTTACATCAAGCCGGGGCCGAATTATGAGACTGGCAATCCGGGATGTTCTGGCACTGATCGCAGGTGACCCACAGGCGGATCGCGCGGTGCCGCCAACCGGATTTACCGCGCGGCTGACGCTGTTCACAGCCGCTGCGATGGCATTTCTGGCGGTCTTTGCGATGGCGCTGTCCCTGGCAACGGGGCGGCTGGCCGATCGCTGGTCGGAGGAACTTGCCCGCACGTCGACGTTGCGGATTTCAGCCCCCGCCGATCAGGCTGCCGCACAGGCGCGCAGGGCAATCGCGGTGCTTGAAACGACACCGGGTGTCGCGGCTGCGCGACCGCTGACCGCGGAAGAGCAGCGCAATTTGCTGGAACCCTGGTTTGGCCCTGATCTGCCGATCGATGCGCTGCCGATCCCGCAGTTGATTGAAATCATAGAAGAAGGTTCGGGTTACGATCCTATCGGGCTGCGCGCGCGTTTGCAGGCCGAAGTCCCGGGCGCGGTTTTGGATGACCACACGCGTTGGCGCGAACCGCTTGTCGCTGCAGCGGGGCGGTTGCGGATGTTGGGGTGGTTGGCGATTGCACTGATTGGCCTTGCCACCGGTGCGATGATCACGCTGGCGGCGCAGTCCGCACTGGCTGCCAATGCGCAGGTGATCCGGGTGATGCGGCTGGTTGGGGCGCAGGACAGCTATATCGCGCGGGCCTTTGTGCGCCGTTTTACCCAGCGCGCCCTGATGGGGGCTGCAATCGGGACACTTCTTGGCATGATCGCGGTGTTTGCGCTGCCGGATGCGGATGTTGCGGGCGGTTTCCTGACCGGCCTTGGCTTTCGCGGGGCCGGGTGGATCTGGCCGCTGCTGGTGCCACCGCTCGCCGCTGTCGTCGCCTTTTTGGCCACGCGCGCCGCAGCGATGCGCACATTGGGAGAGCAATCATGAGCTATGCAATTCAGTGGCTACGCTCCTTGATTTTCAATGCGATGATGTATGTGGTCATGCTGGTCATGGGAGTGCTTTACCTGCCATGGGCGCTGGTCTCGACACATGGTGCGGTCACGGCCTGCCATCACTATTGCTATGTCGTGCGCTGGATGGCGGGATGGATGATTGGTCTGCGATCTGAAATTCGCGGTGATCCCCCGACAGGCGAAGTGATGATTGCCGCAAAGCACCAGTCGTTTCTGGATGTGATCCTGATCTACGGGGCTGTGCCGCGGGGCAAGTTCATCATGAAAAGCATCCTGAAATATGCGCCAGTGGTGGGGTGGTTTGGCCTGCGGATCGGCTGCGTCCCGGTTGACCGTGGCAAGCGCGGCGCGGCGATCAAGAAGATGCTCGCGGATGTGAAATCCGGCAAGATTCAGGGCGGGCAGCTGATCATTTATCCACAAGGTACACGTGTCGCACCGGGGGTGCACAGACCCTACAAGGCGGGCACAGCTGCGCTTTACCGCGAGATGGGGCAGCCCTGTGTGCCAGTCGCGCTGAACATTGGCGTTTTCTGGCCCAAGCGGGGTGTGTACCGTAAGCCGGGATTGGCGGTTGTCGAGTTCCTAGATCCGATTGCGCCGGGATTACCGACTGAGACCTTCATGGCGCAGCTTGAAGACACGGTAGAGCGGCATTCGGCTCGGCTTGCCGCAGAAGCGGGATTTGTCGCGCATGTCACCTGATGGCAAGATCACCGATATCGCCACGCTTGAAGCGCTTTACGGTGCGCCGGGCAAGGCGTCGGTCATCAAGGTGGCAGATCGTCTGATCCCGACGTACCGCAAGTGGATCATGGCCAGCCGGTTCTGCGTCTTGTCGACCATCGGACCTGAGGGCACCGACGGCAGCCCGCGCGGTGATGATGGGCCGGTGGTGCACATCGCCGATGACCGAACGTTGCTGATGCCCGATTGGCGCGGCAATAACCGCATGGATTCGTTGCGTAATATCGTGCGCGATGGGCGGGTCAGCCTGATGTTCATGGTGCCGGGGTCCGCCAATGTGATGCGGGTGAATGGCCGGGCTGATGTCTCGACCGATGCGACGCTCTGCGCCCGGTTCAGTGACAGGGGGCGGCAGCCGCGCAGCGTTGTGGTGATCCACATCGCAGAAGTTTACAGTCAATGCGCCCGCGCGATCCTGCGGGCCGAACTTTGGCAAGCGGGTGACGAAAGCGGCGATCTTCCTACCGTGGGTGAGATGCTCGCCGATGTTGAGGACGGGTTTGACGGTAAGGCCTATGACGCCGATTGGCCGGGCCGCGCTGCCAAAACGATGTGGTGATCGGGGCGACGGGCTTTCAGGAACGTCAGGACACCCCATTGAACGCCATCCCAGCGCATTGCCCAAGCGCAATGCCGTTATTGGAAATGCGGACAGGTTCGGGCTGATACCACTCAGTACCGGGACCACGTCCAGAATCGCGCCTGCTTATCTGACATCGGGCCCCTATTCGCGGTGATGCTGCGCCAGCGGAGCGCAGCAACAGCGGGTTAAGCGGCGAGCCCCTTTGACCCCAGGCTCAGGTATTTGGCCCGCCGCGCTTTGCGCACCTCGTCCGGGGTCATCCCGGCGAGTTCGGCCAGAAGGTGTGCGATAGCCTTGCCGACAGCCGTGATCGTTTCGGGTTTGTTGCGATGTGCGCCCCCCATTGGTTCGGGGATGATATGGTCGCAAATATCCAATTCTTTCAGGTCTTTAGCGGTCAGTCGCATGGCCTCTGCCGCCTCGCGCATCTTTTCGGAATCCTTCCAGAGGATGGATGCACAGCCTTCCGGCGTGATCACCGAATAGATCGAATGTTCCAGCATCGCGACGCGGTTGGCAGCAGCAAAGGCGACGGCACCGCCAGAGCCACCTTCACCAATGACGATGCTGATCAGCGGCACACCAAGTTCGAGACATTTTTCTGTCGACCGGGCAATGGCCTCGGACTGGCCGCGTTCTTCAGCACCGCGACCGGGATAGGCACCGGGGGTATCAACAAGCGTGATGACGGGCAGGCCAAAGCGGTGGGCAAGGTCCATCAGACGGATCGCCTTGCGGTAACCTTCGGGGCGGGCCATGCCAAAATTCCGTTCGATCCGCGATTTCGTGTCGCTGCCCTTTTCATGGCCAATAACCATGACCGGTTGCCCGTCAAAGCGGGCCAGCCCGCCCATGACGGCAGGATCATCGGCAAAGTTCCGATCACCTGCCAGGGGGGTGAAATCGGTGAAAAGCGCCTCGATATAATCTTTGCAATGGGGGCGTTCGGGGTGGCGGGCGACCTGGCATTTGCGCCAGGGCGTCAAACTGCCGTAAAGCGATTTCAGCAGATCAGCGGCCTTGCGATCAAGGGCGGCTGCCTCTTTCTCGACGTCCATCTCATCATTTTCGCGTGCCAGTGCGCGGAGTTCTTCCGCTTTGCCTTCGATCTCAGCAAGTGGTTTTTCGAAATCGAGATACTGCGTCATGTTGCGCCCTTTGTGCGGTGTCTGCACGATATAAGGCGTCCCGCGCCCAGTTTGCAATGACTGAGCACGGGGAAAGGTCGACTGAACGAGTCATCCCCGGTCGCGGGTCAGGCGGCCGAGATCATCTCGTATTGCTTGACGATGACTTCAGCCTGTTTGATCGATGCGATATCCACAAGGCGACCCTTGTAAACCGTTGCGCCTTCACCATTTTTCTTGGCTTCTTCCATCGCCGCAAGGATGTCGCGGGCCTCTGCGACGGCCTCAGCCGAGGGGGTGAAAACTTCGTTGGCGAGGGCGATCTGCTTGGGGTGGATGGCCCATTTGCCAACCATGCCCAATGTTGCACTGCGGCGTGCCTGGGCGCGGTAGCCTTCGTCATCAGAGAAATCGCCAAAGGGGCCATCAACCGGCAGGATCCCATGGGTGCGACAGGCGGCAACGATGGCCGTCTGCGCCCAGTGCCATGGATCGCTGTAGTGGCGGCTATCCCCTTGCAACATATAATAATTTTCCTGCGTTCCGCCGATTCCGGTGGTTTGCATGCCCATGCTGGCGGCAAAGTCGGCCGCACCCAGGCTCATCGCTTGCATGCGCGGAGAAGATGCAGCGATTTCAGTGACATGCGCCAGACCGGCCGCGGATTCGATGATCACCTCAAAGCCGATTTTCTTGCGCCGGCCCTTTGCGGTTTCAATCGCGGTCACAAGCGCATCAACGGCATAGATATCTGCCGCATTGCCCACCTTCGGGATCATGATCTGGTCAAGCCGGTCGCCTGCCTGTTCCAGCAAATCCACCACATCGCGATACCAATAGGGCGTATCCAGCCCATTGATCCGAACGCTCAAGTGCTTGTTATTCCAGTCAATATCACGCGTTGCCTGAATGATGTTGGCGCGCGCCGTATCCTTGTCGGAGGGGGCGACGGAATCTTCCAGATCAAGGTTGATCACATCAGCGGCGCTGGCGGCCATCTTTTCAAACAGCGCCGTGCGAGAGCCGGGGCCAAACAACTGGCAGCGGTTAGGACGTGCGGGCGGCGTGGGTTGCAGGCGAAACGACATGGAGTTCCTCGCGTATGATTATTTCGTCAGATGTTGCCTGTGGGGTAGAATATTGCGTGGTTAATCACAAGTTCATTTTGCGCCCGCAGCATTTTGGCGATGCACAATCCATACACATCCCGGCAACAACCCATGCAGACGTGAATCTTAATGCGGGTTAACCATGACTTTGCGGGACGCAACGCGCGTTGCGTCCTGTGCGGCCCCCATTCGGCAAAGTTGCGTGCGGCCCCAGCCTTGGCCCAGACAGAGGTGCCGTGCGGGGCGGGCGGCATGTGACTGCGGCCGGCCATTGCCGCCCGCCGCAATCAGGGGCTGGGGTCAGATACCGGCCTTGATGATGGCTTGCGCCAGAACCGGGACGGTGTCCGCGTTCAGGCCGGCGATGTTCATCCGGCTGTCGCCCACCATGTAGATGCCAAAATCGGCGCGCAGCTTCTCAACCATTTCGGGCGTGGTGCCAAGGCGGCTGAACATGCCCCGGTGATCGGCCAGAAAATCAAACCGGTCGGAGTTGGACATGCGGCGCAATTCGTCGGCCAGCTGTTTGCGCAGGGCCAGCATCCCGTTGCGGGTTTCCTCAAGCTCTGCCTCCCAATCGGCGCGCAACTCTGGATCGTTGAGGATCGTGGTCACGATGCGCGCGCCGTGATCCGGCGGGAAGGAATAGTTCTGCCGGTTGAGGAAGGCGAGATTCTGCTGTGTGATGGCGGTTTCGTCCGCATCCTTGCAGCGCGCCATCAGGATTCCGGTGCGTTCGCGGTAGATCCCGAAGTTCTTGGAGCAGGACGCGGCGATCAGCACGTTGTCAAATGCGCTGACGACCTTGCGGGTCGCGGCGCTGTCTTCTTCCAGACCATCGCCAAAGCCCTGATAGGCGATGTCGATAAAGGGCACAGCCGATTTTTCCTTGATCAGTTTGATCAGCCCATCCCATTGCGCCATGGTCAGGTTCGCCCCGGTCGGGTTATGGCAGCAGCCGTGCAACAATACGACGTCGCCGGGCAGCATCGCGCCCAGATCGGTCAACATGCCGATGTAATCCACGCCGCGGGTTTCGCTGTCAAAGTAGCGATAGCTTTGTGATTTCATCCCCAGATAATTGATGATCGAAGGGTGGTTCGGCCATGTGGGATCGGAAATCCAGACGGTGGCCTTGGGGGCTGCGCGTTTGATCAGCTCAAGCGCCTGCCGGATCGCCCCGGTGCCTCCGGGTGTCGCCACGGCGGCGACATGGGCGTGATCCACACTATCGGCCAGCACGAGGGATTTCATCGCGGCCCCAAAGGCCGGATCACCGGCAAGCCCGGTGTAGGCCTTGCTGTCCTGTTCTGCGAGGATGCGTCGCTCGGCCGCTTTGACCGCGCGCATGACGGGCGTGTTGCCGCTGGCGTCTTTGTAGACACCAACACCAAGGTCGACCTTGTCGTCGCGCGGGTCAGCGCGATAGGCCGCCATCAGGGCGAGGATTTTATCTGCGGGTTGTTCTTTGAGTTGCGCGAACATGTTCAGTTTCCAGTTGCGATTGGCAGGTCGTCATACATGCCCCATTCGGACCACGATCCATCATAGAGGCTGTGATCGGTCTTGCCGATCCGTTCAAGGGCAAGGGCGAGGATAGCGGCCGTCACGCCAGAGCCACAGGTGGTAATCACCGGCTTGGTCAGATCAGCGCCCGCATCCGAGAAGGCCTTTTGCAGGGCCGGGGCCTCTTTCATCGTGCCATCGGCCTTGAGCAGTGTCTTGTAGAACACATTGGTTGATCCGGGGATGTGGCCGGCGCGCAGCCCTTCGCGGGGTTCCGGTGCGGTCCCGGCAAAGCGGGTCGGGGCGCGGGCGTCGAGGATGGTATGATCGCCAAGTTTGGCGGCACGGGCGACCTGGGTGACATCCTTGACCAGCAGGTTCTGGCGCGACACGGTCATGTGACGGTCGCGGATCACGGGCGGCATGTCTTCGACCGGGCGATCCTCTGCCAGCCATTTTGGCAGCCCGCCATCCAGCACGGCAACATCGGTTTTGCCCATCAGGCGGAACAGCCACCAGACGCGAGCTGCTGAAAACAGCCCGGTGCTGTCATAGACAACAACCTGATGGCCATCACCCACGCCCATCGCGCGCATCCGCGACATGAACTTTTCCACCGGCGGTGCCATATGCGGCATGTCGGAGCGGTGGTCGCTGATCGCGTCGATGTCAAAGAAACGTGCGCCGGGAATATGCTGTGCGGTGTATTCCGCCTCTGCGTCGCGGTTATCGCCGGGCAAATGCCAGGAGGCATCAAGAATCCGCAGGTCGGGGTCCTTGAGGTGTGCCGCCAGCCAACCTGTGCTGACCAGCGTTTTGGGATCATCCAGCATGTCGGCCATTTCCTGGGTCCTTTCCTAGCTGCTGCGGGAGGTACCGCAGCGGGCCGGGTGAGGCAAGTGGCCGCTGGGGTGTGCCAGACTGGCACACCCGGTTTTTGTGGCCCCTTAGCTGGCCATTTTGCTTTTGATCAATCCGACGACCGCGGTCAGGATCGCGCCACCGGCACCGCCGCCGACAAGACTGCCCAGAAGGCCGCCCATACCGCCACCGCCTGCGGCATCTGCCGCACCACCCAGCATGCCCGCCAGCACAGAGCCGCCGCCAAGGCCGCCGAGCAGGCCAACGATCGTATTGCCCAATGTGCCAAGCGACAGGTTCTTGAGGCCCGCGCCTGCGGCATTCCCGCCAACGGCACCGGCGATCAGTTGTGTTATCAGAGTTTCCATTGTCCCCCACTTCCTTTGTTGGGCCGCATTTCATCGGCCTGCCCGGTGGCCCAACCACGGCAAGCTGGCAGAAGCCTAGGCCAGATCGGGGCATATGCGTGAGGGGAACATTGGCGCGGCTCTCCCCGCCTAGTGGTTTTGCCGCAACAGCCGTTGTTTCTGCCGGTTCCAGTCGCGTTTCGCGTCCGTCTGGCGTTTGTCGTGGTTTTTCTTGCCCTTGGCAATGCCGATCTTGAGCTTTACCAGCCCGCGATCGTTGAAATACATGACCAGCGGCACAAGGGTCATGCCCTCGCGACGGGTGGCGTTCCACAGCTTGGACAGCTCTTTGCGGGACACCAGCAATTTGCGTTTGCGCCGGGGCTCGTGGCTGAACATCGCCTGTTCGTAGGGCGCGATATAGGCATTTGTCAGCCACAGCTCTCCATCATCCACCGAGGCGTAGCTGTCAGCGATGTTGGATTGGCCGGTGCGCAGGGATTTCACCTCTGGGCCCTCAAGGATGATGCCCACCTCGAGGTCATCCTCGATGGCGTAGTCGTAGCGCGCGCGCCGGTTTTCGGCAACGACCTTGTAGTTCTTGTTTTCGGGTTTCTTGGCCATAACGCTGCTGATGTATGCCAGCATTGGGGGCGGGACAAGCCGCATGGCTGTTGTTAGGTTGCGCGGACGCAAGAAGGAGTCATCGCAATGTTCGTTCAATTGGCGCTGGGCACGCTGTTGCTGGTGATCTCGGTGTTGGTGGCGGGGATCAGTTTCTGGATCATGGAGGCGGCCTTGTTTCGGATGCGTCCCTGGCTGGTGCGCAGCCCACATGCCCCCAAGCTGATGTTTGTCCTGTGTGCCGCTGCGACGTGGATTCTGCTGCAGATGACGTTTGGCGTCTGGCTGTGGGCCATTGCGATGATCACGCTCAACATTTTCGCCACGATGGAGGAATCGATCTATTTCGCGCTGGTCGCATTCACCACGCTGGGATTTGGCGATGTGCTGTTGCCGCAGGAGTGGCGGCTGTTATCGGGGATGGCGGCGATCAACGGGCTCTTGAACATCGGTCTGGTCACGGCCGTTCTGATTGAATCGATGCGCCAGATCCGGGTGCTGCAGCGCGAGGGTCGGTCATGAACGTGCCGGTCATTGACAACGCGCGCGCGCGGCGCATTTTTCTGGCCAAACACGGGCTTTCCGGGCCGACCGCCGGGACGGGACGGGGCGCAGACCTTGGCGCGGTGCTGCATGATCTGGGGTTTGTCCAGCTTGATTCCGTCAATACCTTTGCCCGTGCCCATGATCTGATCCTGTGGACCCGGCGCGGCCAGTATCGCCCGAAGGCCTTGGGTCATGCGCTGGCACGGGACGGGGCCGTGTTTGAGCATTGGACACATGATGCGGCGGCCATTCCGATGGCATTCTATCCACACTGGCAACTGAGGTTCGAACGCGACGCGGCGCGGATGCGGCAACGCTGGTCAGAATGGCGACGCGGCGATTTCATCAGCAAGATCGAGGATGTGCTGCGCCAGATTGAAAAGCATGGCTGCTGTACCTCGGGGGATGTGGGCACGGATGAAAAGAAGGGGTCGGGCGGCTGGTGGGACTGGCACCCCAGCAAAACCGCGTTGGAATATCTGTGGCGGTCGGGGCAACTGGCTGTCGCCCGCCGGGACGGATTCCGCAAGGTCTATGATCTGACCGAACGGGTCATCCCGGCGGATGTGCGCGCGCAGCGCCCGTCGCCGGAGGAGACAATTCGCTGGTTATGTGACAACGCGCTTGACCGCTTGGGCTTTGCCACCAGCGGAGAGATCGCGGCATTCTGGGACACGGTCACCCCGGCAGAAGCAAAGGCATGGTGCGCTGCCGCACTGGCCGACGGACAGGTGATCGAAGTTGATGTTGCGGGCGTTGACGGCAAGCTGCGTCGCAGTTTTGCCCGCCCGGACGTCATGGACGTGGCGCCTCCGGCCCCCGGTGGCGCAGTGCGGATCATGTCGCCGTTTGATCCGGCCCTGCGCGACCGCAAGCGCGCCGAGCGGCTGTTCGGTTTTCACTACCGGATCGAGATTTTTGTCCCCGCCGCCAAACGCAAATACGGCTATTACGTTTTCCCGGTGATGCAGGGCGGCCGGGTGATCGGGCGCATTGACATGAAACGGGACGGAGAGATCCTGCGCGTGACCGGGTTCTGGCCCGAACCGGGCGTGCAGATGGGGTCCGGGCGGTTGGCCAGGCTGCGGGCCGCGCTGGATCGCGCGGCGCGATTTGGCGGTTGCGGGGCAGTGGACATTGTGGACGGCTGGCTTCATCAATCGGGCAGTTTATCCAGCTAAGGGCCCGTTTCGATGTTGCGCGATATTTCTGCTCCGGCGGTCTATATGGGCCTGCTGGCCACCTTTGTCGGCTATGCGGCGTCATTCGCGATTGTGTTGGCCGGGCTGTCGGCGGTGGGTGCGACGCCAGCGCAGGCTGCGACCGGGCTGTTTTTCGCAACCCTTGGCATGGGGCTGTGCAGCATTCTGCTACCGGCGATGACACGCACCCCGGCGGCGGTCGCCTGGTCGACGCCGGGCGCGGCGTTTCTGGCATCAACCGCAGCGCTGCCCGGCGGTTTTGCCGAGGCCGTGGGCGCGATGATCTGTTGCGCCCTGTTGATCTTGGTGACGGGGTTTGTGCCTGCCCTGGGCCGGGCGGTTGCGGCGATCCCCAAACCGGTTGCCAATGCGTTGCTGGCGGGAGTTCTGCTAAAGCTGTGTTTTGCCCCGGCGCTGGGGCTGGGCAGCATTCCCCTGCTGGTCTTGCCGGTGCTGGTGGCCTGGTTGGTCGGGCTGACATGGCATCGGCTGGCAGCCATGCCTGCCGCGGTGCTGAGCTTTGCCATTGTGCTGGCGTTTGTGGTCGACACCGAGGGCGCAGATGCGATGCGGGCGGGTCTGCCCGCGCTGGCGTGGGTCACGCCGGTCTTTACCCTGCAGGCGCTGATTTCGGTCGCGCTGCCGCTGTATCTGGTGACCATGGCGGGGCAGAATATCCCCGGTTTCGCCGTGCTTGAGTTGCACGATTATCCCGTTGACCGCCAATCCCTGATCCGCAGCACCGGGATTGCCAGCCTGCTGATCGCTCCGTTTGGGGCGATCCCGGTCAATATGTCTGCCATCACCGCGGCGATGATGTCCGGCGAGGATGCGGGCCGCGATCCGGGCAAGCGATACTGGGCTGCCATCACGTCGGGGTTTGGGTATGTCGCGCTGGCCTTTGTGGCGGGATATATCGCGATGATCGCCAACCTTGCCCCGGCCGCGCTGATCACCACGGTGGCGGGTCTGGCGCTGATCCCGGCGATGGTTGGGGCCCTGAAGGGCGCGTTTCAGGACCCCGGTCAGGTTGAGGCGCCTGCGCTGACATTCCTGATTGCGGCCAGCGGCATGACCCTGTTTGGGGTCAGTGGCGCATTCTGGGGTGTCTGTGTCGGGGTTATCGTCTGGCTGGCCAAGGCAATGCGACAACCCAAATCATCATAAAACGAAACTATTGAACGATGTTCAAATATGTGCGACAAGAATGTGAACGATGTTCATGGAGTGATTCGCAATGTATTACGTGGCAGAAACCGGGGCCTTGGTATCGGACGGGATTTTGACCCGCGAACAGGCCAGCACAATTGAGGCACGTGCCCGCGAGGCGATGGTGGCGCTGTCGTTAAACACGCTATTGGTGTTTGGGATCATAGCCGCCACGCTGGGCTTGGTCTTTTGGTTGGCAAGCCCTTTGGCTGTGGCGATCTTTGGGCTTTTGGCGATTCTGGGCGGCATTGCCATTTTGCGCGGCGGATCAGTGCTTTACCGGATGTTTGGCAATGCCAGCACGCTGATTGGTGCCGGGATGCTGGCCGCGGGCGCGGGGCTGGAACTGGCGGATAAATACGCCGGTATCGCAACGCCGCTGATGATCGGGTTGGGGGTAATATTGGCTGGCTGTGCGGGCTGGTGGTTCCGCGTCGCGGTGCCGCACCTGCGGTTTGCGACCGGGGCGGTGACGCTGATGGGGGCAGCGCTGATCGTGGGCGGGATCTATTTTGGTGCGTCACATTATGACTTGGCCGGGTTGGCGATGCCCGCGGTTCACCTTGCGGTTTTTGCATTGCTGGTCGGGGTCGGGCTGTTCCTTGACCTGCGGGTGGTCACGGCGCTGGCGATTGTCCCGTTTTCGCAAGCGCTCGACACCGGTACGTTTTATGCCCACGCGATGTATGCGTTTTATTCGCCGGAGCCGACGCTGAGCATTCTGCAGATGCTGGCGCTGATTGCGCTGTGTATTCTGGTGGCACGGGCCGGGTCGGACCGGGTCAAGCGGCAGGCCGGCATTCTGGCGATCATGGGGTTTGTCGTGGCCAACCTGTGTTTCCTCGTCGGCAGCCTGTGGGGTGACGTCGTGGGCGAACGCATGTGGGGCCCGGTTTACGACGCGGATTACGACAGCTATCGCGCCGCAAGGGATACCTTCCGCGCCACAGCGATCAGCATTTCAGAGCATGTCTACAGTGTGATCTGGGCGCTGCTGCTGGCGGGGGCCGCGTTCTGGGCGGCGGACCGTAACAAGCGCGGGCTGTTCAACACGGCCATCACCTTTGGAGCGATCCATGCCTATACGCAGATGTTCGAAAGTTTTGGCGATGAGCCGCTGGCCTATGTCATCGGCGGGCTGGGTGCGATCCCGCTGGCCTGGGGGATGTGGCGGCTTAACAACCGCTTTCGTGATCCCGTCGATGTGATGTGATCCGGAAAAGAAAAGCGCCGCGACAATCGCGGCGCTTTTGCGTGGCGAGGCGGCGGGGCCTAGTTCAGCAACCCGGCGTGGACCATGCCATCACGAATGGCGGCCTTGGTACCATCGGTGAGCGGCACATGCGGTGCGCGGACCTCGGCGCTGCTCATCCCCAGCAGGGACATCCCGTATTTGGCACCAATCAGGCCCGGCTCGGTAAAGATTGCCTCGTGCAGGGGCATAAGACGGTCAAGCTGCACCAGCGCGGAGGCGTAATCACCGGCCAGCGTCGCCTCCTGAAACTCTGCGCAGAGCTTGGGCGCGACATTGGCGGTGACCGAGATACAGCCAACGCCGCCATGCGCGTTAAAGCCCAGCGCGGTGGCGTCTTCGCCGGACATCTGCACAAAGTCAGCACCGCAGCGCATACGTTGCTTGGGCACGCGCGACAGATCGGCGGTGGCGTCCTTCACACCGATGATCATCGGGTGCTTGGACAGCGTGGCCATGGTTTCAACGGTCATATCAACCGCAGACCGGCCGGGGATGTTGTAGATCATCACCGGCAGGCCGCAGTCAGCCGCAGCGGTGAAATGCGCGATCAGCCCGGCCTGTGTCGGCTTGTTGTAATAGGGTGTCACAACAAGGGCCGCATCCGCGCCGGCGTCCTTGGCCGCCTGCACCAGACGCACGGTTTCGGCGGTATTGTTGGACCCGGCGCCCGCAATCACGGGCACTCGCCCAGCGGCGTGTTCCACCACGGTCTGCACCACCAGATCATGTTCCGCATGGCTGAGCGTCGGGCTTTCACCCGTCGTTCCGACGGGCACGATCCCGTGAGTGCCCTGATCGACATGCCAGTCCACAAGTTTTTTGAGCGCATCAAGATCCACCTTGCCGTCCGTAAACGGCGTGACGAGGGCGACGTAAGAGCCTTTGAACATGACACGCTTCCTTTGGTGGTAGGCCGGATTCGGCCCGTTAAAATCGCGCGGAACTTAGACGGCTTTCCGCCGAATGCCAAGAATGTGCGTTGCGTGTCGGTCGCGCTGGTTTAGGATCAGGGTCCGTGACCCCCGACACAGGTTTCAATCATGCTGACCCGAACGATGCGCGCCCTTGTGACATGTGGTTTGCTGGCGGTTGCACTGCCGCTAAACGCGCAAATCCTGCCCGATCAGGCGGTCGCGGCGATCGAGCTGGCGGGCGAGGGGCAGTTCACGGCTGCCTATGACCGGATTGATCTGGACGACGACGTCACCCGCGATCTGGTGACCTGGCTGCGGCTGCGCGAATCCGGCCAACCCTTTGCCGACTATGTTGTTTTCATGGCCGCCCGGCCCCATTGGCCGGGGGCATCGCGCCTATATGCCCGTGCCGAGGAGGCGCTGCCCAAGGGCACCGATCCCGATACGGTGATTGGCTGGTTTGGCGACCGCACCCCGCAGACCGGCGAAGGTGTGGTGCGGCTGGCCGAAGCGCTGCTGGCAAAGGGCCGGATCGCCGAGGCGGCCACCGTGGTTGAAACAGGCTGGCGCGACCTGCGCCTGACGAACAGCGGCCAGGAGGTTCTGGTCGCCGGTTTTGCCGATATCATCGCGCCATTGCACAATGCGCGGGTCGACAACCTGTTGTGGCGCTGGCGCGTGGATGAAGCGAGGCGGATGCTGGACCTGCTGGACGAAGACCAGAAGGCGCTGGCGCTGGCGCGGATCGCCTATATCCGCAAGACAAGCGGGATCACCGCGGCCCTGAAAGAGGTGCCCGAGGCGCTGAAGTCACACCCCGGGCTGGCCTATGACCGTTATAACTGGCTTGCCGATCAGGGACGCCGATCAGAGGCCGTGACAATGTTGCGCGCGGCGTCGGTTTCGGCGGAAAAACTGGGAGAGCCGTTTCGCTGGTCGGGCTGGCGTCGGTCACTGGCCCGTTGGGAAATGCGAGAGGGGCGGCCCGAAGTGGCCTATGAACTTGCCGCAAGGCATTACCTGAGCGAGGGATCGTCCTTTGCCGATCTGGAATGGTTGGCGGGGTATCTGTCGCTGACCTATCTGGATGATCCAACGCAGGCGCTGGTGCATTTTGACCGGGCGCGGGCGGCGGTGGACAGTCCGATCTCGGTCGGGCGGATGGCCTATTGGCAGGCCCGCGCCCATGAGGTGCTGGGTGATCCTGTTGCTGCAGAGGCGGCTTACGGTGAAGCGGCGCAGCACCAGACCGGATTTTATGGATTGCTGGCGGCTGAGAAGCTGGGGCGGCAATTGGACGGGCGGTTGATTGATGATGGTGCGCGCTGGGATCAGGCGGTGATGTCGCAGGATCTGGTGCAGGCGGCATTTGCGCTTTTGGAAGCCGGTGAACGCGGCCATGCGACGACGTTTTTTGTCAGTATCGGGCAGGCCCTGCCTGCCGCTGATCTGGCCAGCATTGGTGCGGCGCTGCGTGACGCTGATGAGGTCTATTTCGCGGTTGCGATGGGCAAGGCCGCCGTGACGCAGGGCAAGGTTGTGCCGTCGATCTATTTCCCGCTGCACCCGCTGGCCGAAATGGACATGCTGGTTGACCCGGCGCTGGCGCTGTCGATTGCCCGGCGCGAAAGTGAATTTAACGCCGGGGTCGGATCACCCGTGGGCGCGTTGGGTCTGATGCAGCTGATGCCCGCCACCGCCGAAGAGGTCGCAGGCTTTGTCGGTGTCGACTATAGCCGCCCGCGCCTGACCGGCGATTGGCGCTATAATGCGACGCTGGGCGCGCGCTATCTGGCGGAACTTGAGGCGCAGTTCGGCCCGTCGCCGGTGCAGGTCGCGGCCGGATATAACGCCGGACCGTCACGGCCCGAAATCTGGATGGACGAGCGTGGCGATCCCCGTCTTGGCGAAGTTGATGTGGTGGATTGGATTGAGCACATTCCGTTTCGCGAGACCCGCAATTACGTGATGCGGGTGACGGAATCGCTGCCGATCTATCGCGCGCGGCTGAACGGCACGCTTGGCCCGGTGCGCTTTACCGCGTTGTTGAATGGCACAAAGCCGATGATCCGCCCGGTGGGTCGCGGTGAATTACCGCCATTGGGATCAAGCGCGGTTGTTTCAACCTCGGATGCGCCACCGCGCCGCGCCGTTGCCCGCCCGGCACCGGTCGCGCCGCAGCGCCCGGTGGCCCGGTCTGACGGTTAGGGTTGGCGGGCGCGCAGCAGGGTGAACAGCCCGGCGGCGACGACTATGGCACCGCCGATCGCCACATGGGTTTGCAGGGTTTCGTGAAACACCAGCAACCCGATGCCGCTGGCAAAGACCAGTTGCAGGTAGGCAAAGGGTTGTAGGGCGCTGGCCTCTGCCACTTCGTAGGCGCGGATCATCAGCCAATGGCCCGTGGCCCCGCTGATACAGAGCGCCAGCATCCAGCCCCAGTCGGGCAGGGTCATCGGTTGCCAGAAGCTGACCCCAATCACCGTGCTGACCAGCGCCCCGACCGTGCCGGTCCAGAAGAAACTGGTTGCGGTGCTGTCCTTGCGGGCTGCGTAGCGGGTCAGCAGCGCATAAAGCGCAAACATGCAGGCGGCCAGCAGCGGGATCGCGGCGGCGGGGGCAAAGACGGTGATACCGGGCTGCAGGATGATCAGCACGCCGACAAAGCCCGCACCGATCGCCAACCAGCGCCGCCAGCCGACCTTTTCCCCCAGCACGGGGCCGGACAGCGCGGCCACAAGCAGCGGGTAGCTGGCAAATATGGCATGGCTTTCCACAAGCCCCAGCGTCACGAACCCCAGCACCATCACGTTGATTTCCAGCGCCAGCAGGAGGCCGCGAAAGCCCTGCAAAACGGGTTGGCGCGTGGCGGCGGCGGCGCGCAGTGACCCGCTTTGACGGGTGGCAACGCTGATCACGAAGGCGGCAAAGAACCAGTAGCGGATCATCACCACCATCATCACGTTGTATTCTCCGGCAAGATGCCGCGACAGCCCGTCCTGCAGGGCAAAGATCAGCATTGTCGCAATCATCAGCCAGATGCCAAGGCGGGTATTGCCGGTCATGGCCGCTGTGCCCGCGTCATGTGACGTTTGCGCCCATAGCCCGGCGTGCGGGTTACGGTGAAGCCTGCCGCCGCAAGCGATTGCCGCACGTGGCCCGCGGCGGAATAGGTTGCCGCGGTGCCGCCGGGCGCGGTGTGATCGTAGAGTGCCGCGATCAGCGATGGTTCCCAGAGCGCGGGGTTCTTGGCGGGCGAAAACCCGTCAAGGAACCAGGCATCGGCCTGTCCGGTCCAGTCGGGCAGCATGGTCCGGGCGTCACCGATGATGACTTCAAGTGTCAGGCCCGGTGCCAGCGGCGTGGACCCCATCCCCGGCTGCCAGTGTTGCAAGAGCATCGCGGCCTGTGCTGCGATCTCGGGGAAGGATTGCAAGGCGCGGGCCATATCCGGGGGGGCCATGGGGTAGGCCTCAAACGAGGTGAAGCGCAGCGTGCCGGGCTGCCCCGCGTCACACCAAGCGGCCCATGTGGTCAGGAAGTTCAGACCGGTGCCAAATCCAAGCTCGGCGATATGAAAGTCATTGCCAAAGCGGTCGGGCAGCCCGTTGCCGTCCAGAAACACATGGCGCGTTTCCAACAGGCCGCCGTTCAGCGAGTAATAGGGATCGTCAAACCGACGCGAGACCGGAACCGCGCCGTGGTCGGTGTCGCGCCATTGGAGGTCTGCGGGCTGGTCGGTCATGCGGGTTTGCCTTAGGTGTCGGGCGGACTTTGCGAGGGATTGCAGCGAATGGCAACGGCAGACGTAACGGTGATGGGGGCGGGGATTTTTGGCCTGTCGGTGGCCTATGCCTGTGCGCAGCGGGGCGCAAGGGTGCAGGTGATCGACCCGGCGGGGGTTGCGGCAGGCGCTTCCGGCGGGATCGTCGGCGCGCTGGCCCCGCATGTACCGGAAAACTGGAACGACAAGAAAGCGTTCCAATTGGACAGCCTGCTGATGGCCGCAGCGTTCTGGGCCGAGGTTGCCGCGACCACGGGGGCCAGGACGGGCTATGCCCGGTCAGGACGCTTGCAACCCCTGGCTGACGCGCGGGCGGTCGCGCTGGCCCGGGCGCGGGAGGTCACGGCCGCAACGCTATGGGGCGATCATGCCCAATGGCAGGTGGTACCCGCGACGGGGGCCGCCTGGGAGCCGCCATCCCCCACCGGCCTGTTGGTCAGCGACACGCTGTCGGCGCTTATTCACCCCCGGCGCGCAACGAAGGCGCTGGCCGGTGCGATTACGGCGCGAGGCGGTGAGATCGTGACCGACGGCAAAGCCAGCGGCCCTGTGGTCTGGGCGACGGGCTGGCAGGGGCTTGACGGTTTGGGTGATGGGATCAAGGGGCAGGCGGCACTTTTGGCGCATGACGCCGCGGGTGCACCGCAGCTGTTTGCCGATACGCTGCACGTCATTCCGCATGACGACGGCACGGTGGCGATCGGGTCCACCTCGGAGCGGGACTTTGCCGATCTTGGCACCGATGCGGCGCTGGATGATGTGATCGCCCGGGCGCGGAAGGCCATGCCGGTATTGCGCGACGCGCCTGTGCTGGAGCGCTGGGCCGGGGTGCGCCCACGCGCCAAAAGCCGCGCACCCTTGCTGGGCCATCATCCGCAGAAACCCGGCGCGTTTATCGCCAACGGCGGGTTCAAGATCGGCTTTGGCATGGCCCCCAAGGTGGGTGTGGTGATGGCAGAGCTGATCCTGGAAAACCGTGATAGGATCCCCGAAGGATTCACGGCGAAGGTCAAGGCGGAGGGCTGACATGCCAAAAGTGACATCATTGGATCATCTGGTGCTGACGGTGGCGGATATTGCCGAAACCGTCGCCTTTTACCGGGACGTATTGGGCATGACGGCCGAAACATTTCATCCCGCAGATGGCACCACGCGCAGCGCACTGACCTTTGGGGTGCAAAAGATCAACCTGCACCCTGCCGCCGCACCGTTTGAGCCAAAGGCGCGGCAGGTGACGGCAGGCAGTGCCGATCTGTGTTTCCTGACGGCGGGTACGATGGCGGAGTGGTTGGCCCATTTTGCCGCCCACGAAGTGCCGGTGCTGGAAGGGCCGGTGCAGCGCACTGGTGCGACCGGGCCGCTGACGTCACTCTATGTGCGCGACCCGGATGGCAATCTGGTCGAGGTGTCCTTGCCGGCGGGCTAGGTGAGATCCCGCAGCGCGGACATCAAGGCACTGAGTGCAGCGATGGAGCGTTCGTTGACAAGCGCCCCGTCATCATCAAATGCCTTGCCTGACGCGGCGATCATCACCTCTGGGCCCTGCAGGATATGGGGACGAAAAGGGGTGAGGCAGTGGCGCAGCGCGTATTGCGTCCGTTCACCACCCGATCGCCCCGCCGCGGCGGACATGATGGCCACGGGTTTTGCCGCCCAGGGGTTGCCCTCGGTTCGGCTGACCCAATCCAGCGCGTTCTTGAGCACACCGGAGATGGATTTGTTGTATTCGGGCCCGGAAATGATCACCGCATCTGCTGCTGCTATCTGATCGGCAAGGGTCTGCACCTCTGCCGGGATGCCTGACGCAGTTTCCAGATCACCGTCATAAAGCGGCAAACGCAGGTTCGCCTCAATAAAGGTGTCGGGGGCAAAGAGCGCTGCGGCCTGCCGGATGAGTTTGGTATTGGTTGAACCTGTGCGCAGGGCGCCGGAGAGGCCAAGGAGGGTGGTCATGGATGTCGTCCTGGGTTGGGTCGGGATGGATCAAGCGGGGTCTGATCGCTTCCATTTGTGCGCCTGTGTGGGCAAAAACGCTTCGACCGCGGCGGCGGCGATCACGGCCGTGTCGCCTGCGGGGTTGACCACGTTCTGCCCGCCCTTGACGGCGGTGACGGTGGCGCGGCCCCGCGGCAGGATCTGTGCCAAGGCTGCGGTGTCGATTTGGTCAGGGGCCTGCACGCCAACGGTCACGGTCACGCGCATGTCGCTGTGGGGCAGGTCAAGCGCGCCAAACATCGGGATCGTGGAATGGCGAAAGGCATCTTCAATCGCGCGTGCGGCGGCCTTTTGATAATCCATCCCGTGCAGGTCGTTGCCCATGCCCATTTCAATGATGAAACGCTGATCTGTCATGACGGCTCCATCTCAAATGACACCGAGATCGCGGCATTGGCGATCACCGTCGGGTTGCCATCGGGGCGCGGCACGTCAAGCCCGCCGTGGGTGACGTGAATGGTCGGCTGGCCATAGGGGAAGACCGCCGCCAGCGTCTGGGCGTCAACCTGATCGGGCTGCTGGACTGCGATTTCCACGTCAATCAGCATCGCGGATTTGGGCAGGCCGAAGAGTTCGGCCAGATTGATCGAATTATGCCAGAGCGCGTCCTGCAGGGCGCGTTTGGCGGCTTGGGTATAATCCTGTCGGCGCAGGCTGGTGCCCATGCCAAATTCGGTCAGGACGCGGTGTTTGGGCATGCGAAATCCTTGGCGGTCAGGGTCTGAACGTGGTGGTTGTGCCTTGGATCGGTTTGGGGCGAAAGGGTTTTTTGCGCGCCTGGCATCAAGATGTGTTGAGCCGCCGCGGGCGGTCGTCTAGCGTGGCGCGCAGGTAAAGGTGACAGGAGTTTGCGTGAAAAACCCTCAGGATATGGACCTTGCAGAGCTGACGTCAATCCGCGCCTTTGCGGCCTTTGTCGTGGTGCTGCTGCATATGTATCTGGACGAAAACGCCATGGCGTCGTCGTTCTGGGCGCGGGTGATCGCTGATGGGCATCTGGGCGTTGATCTGTTTTTCATCCTGAGCGGGTTTATCCTGACCCATGTTTACCTGCCGCAGTGGCAGGCCGGGACATTCCGTTTCGGCAAGTTTCTGAGCAACCGGATTTCGCGGATTTATCCGCTGCATCTGGTGATGTTGCTGGTCTTCGTGCTGGCCTATCAGGGGCTGCGACTGACCGGGTTGGGCAGTGATTTTGTCGGTGAGGACTGGGCCGCGTTTCCCGCACATCTGGGGCTGTTGCATGCCTGGGGGACAGTTGATCACCACGCCTGGAATTTTCCGTCCTGGTCCGTCAGTGCCGAATTTTTCGCCTATCTGATCTTTCCGCTGATGCTTTGGGCGTTGCTGCGGCTGGGCGCCTGGTCGGCCCTGGGGGTGGGCCTGGTGCTGTTTGGTCTGGCGGGTGAAATTCTGGCGCGGCAGGGCGTGCTGATTACCAAGATGATGTTTGATTTTGGCATCGTGCGGATCTTTTTCGAATTTGCGATTGGTGTCGCGCTTTACCGGGTGTTTCTGGTGTGGCGGGTGCCCGCGGCCATGACGCGACCGCTGTTGCTGGCGCTGATTGTGGCGGTGATCGGGCTGGCCGGGGTGCAGGCGGATGAGCGGCTGATCGTGATTTGCCTTGCGGCTGTGATCTTTGTGGTTGGCTGTCTCAGCATGGAAGAACGCGGGTCGATCATGCGCCATCGCGCCTTGGTCTATCTGGGCGAGATTTCATATGCGACCTACATGGTGCATATTTTCGTGCTGTTCGTGATGAACAAGATCGCCGAGATTCTGGGCCTGACCACCGGTGCGGGGGCGCTGGTGATTGATCTGGTCATCCTGGTGCTGATCTATGGCGGATCTGCGCTGCTTTATCACCTTGTCGAACGGCCCTGCCGCGCGTTGCTGCGCCGGGGGTTTGCCCGGATCTGGCGCTAGGCGGGACAGCGGACGACGCTATTTGGCTGCGCCAAACGCGCCCCGCCCACCGTCCCGTCTGATCAGTATTCGACGCCGATCTGTGCCTTGATGCCGGACCGGAACGGGTGTTTGACCAGCTCCATTTCGGTGACAAGGTCGGCCTGTTCGATGAGGTCCGCATGGGCGTTGCGCCCGGTCAGCACTACATGTGTCATGTCGGGTTTTTCGTCGCGCAGAAAGGCGATGACCTCGGCCACGTCAACGTAGTCGTAGCGGATGGCGATGTTGATTTCATCCAGCAGGACCATGTGGTTGGCAGGATCGCGGATCAGTTCCTTGGCCTTGGCCCAGGCTGCCTGCGCCATTTCGGTGTCGCGGGATTTGTCCTGTGTTTCCCAGGTGAAACCTTCGCCCATGGTGTGAAAGGCGCAGGTGTCAGAGAACTTGTCCAAAATCAGGTCACGTTCGCCGGTGGACATGCCACCCTTGATGAATTGCACCACGGCGCATTTCATATCGTGGGCGATGCAGCGGAAGATCATCCCAAAGGCGGCTGAGCTTTTGCCCTTGCCCTTGCCCGTATGCACGATGACCAGCCCTTTTTTGTCGGTCTTTGTCGCCATGATCTTGTCGCGCGCGGCCTTCTTCTTGGCCATTTTTGTCGCGTGGCGGTCGGTGTCGTCGGTCATGCTGTTTTCCCCTTTTCAGACGGGTGTAGCGGGTCAGGCGGGGTTGGTAAATGTGATGCGTCTCGCGCAATTGCAGAGAATGCCGGTCCGGGCGGCACGGGGGCGGAGACTGTGGCCCACCAGTCGCAGTCGGGTGGCATTTGCCGTGGCAGGAGCAACGAAGACTTAACGTGCCTCTGTCAGTATGAGTAAAACCGATCCTACAGCGGGTGAAGCAGCCGCTGACGCCAAAAAGAAAAAGAAAGACAAAGTGATGCGTTATTTCGTTTTATGCATGTTTGCCGCCTATGTTGGCACCGCCGCACTTGCCACAGGTCTGTGACGGGGCCTATGGGCCGGAATTTCCCCTGATGCGTTGACGCTGGCAGGTCTAACACTCCGTTCGTATCAGGGAGTGTTCACGATGATGAAATATATGGTTATGGGGTTGTTCCTGAGCTATCTTGGCGTCGCAGCCCTGGCCGCTGGCATCTAAGCGCAAAGGTGGCCTGCGTCCGTCAGTTTGGCAGGGGGCAGGTCATCGCGGGTGTGTTTCAACTGGCAGGGGTGCCCCGCCAATTTCCAAATTCGTGCCGGCTATGTCAGTGAATCGGGCCGGGCGCTGCTGGTTGCAGTTGACCCGGAGGCTGCGGTTCCACCGCATCTGGCCGCCCCAACTTGCGCGCGGCTGCGTTGGCCATACCGGGATCAGGGGTTGGCCAGAAGTCCGGCGATGCGCGCGCGAGCCGAGTTTGACTTGGGTGTCCACAGACCACGGTCCATCGCCTCGGACAAACGGGCGGCGATGTCGCGCAGGGCGGGCGCGTTATGCGTGGCGATGAAGTCGCGGGTGTCGTCGTCCTTGAGGAACGCCTCTTCCACCAGATCAAAGTGATGGTTGCGCACCACGCCGGTGGTTGCGGCAAAGGCAAAGAGGTAATCCACGGTGGCCGCCATTTCAAAGGCGCCCTTGTATCCGTGGCGTTTGACCCCGGTGATCCATTTGGGATTGACCACGCGGCTGCGCAGTACCCGGCCGATCTCATCCTCGAGGGTGCGGATCACCGGGCGTTCGGGGCGCGAATGGTCATTGTGGTAGATCGGGCGGTCCTGCCCTTGCAGGGTGGCGACAGCGGCGGCGGCCCCGCCTTCGAACTGGTAATAATCATCGGAGTCCAGCACGTCGTGTTCCCGGTTGTCCTGGTTTTGCACGATGGCGTCGGTCTGGGTCAGGCGCTGTTCAAAGGCCGGGCGGGCGGCAGTGCCCTGCGCATCCGCGCCATAGGCGTAGGACCCCCATGTGAGGTAGGCCTCGGCCAGGTCGGTTTTGTCGGCCCAGAGTTTCTCGTCGATCATCGCCTGCAATCCCGCGCCGTAAGCGCCGGGTTTGGAACCAAAGACCCGCGCCCCGTCCTGACCTTGTCGGGCGCGATCGGCTGCGGGGTTGACTGCGGCCGGGTCGTCAAGGGCCTGCACCGCGCGGGCGGCGCTGTCGACAAGGGCAATCAGTTGCGGGAAGGCATCCCGAAAGAAGCCGGATATCCGCAGGGTCACATCGACGCGGGGGCGGCCAAGTGTGGTCTGGGGGATGACGGCAAAGCCGGTGACGCGGCGGTTGGCGCTGTCCCAGGTGGGTTTGACGCCCATCAGGGCGAGGGCCTGCGCGATGTCATCGCCGCCGGTGCGCATATTGGCTGTGCCCCAGGCCGAGATCAGCAGGCTGCGCGGCCAGTCGCCGTGGTCCTGCAAATGCTTGTCGATCAGGAGGTTGGCGGATTTCCACCCCAGCGCCCAGGCGGTTGGCGTGGGCACGGCGCGGCTGTCAACGGAGTAGAAATTGCGCCCTGTGGGTAATGTATCGAGCCGCCCGCGCGTCGGCGCGCCAGAGGGGCCCGCAGGGATCGCCCGCCCGTCAAGCGCCCGCAGCAGGCTGGCGCCTTCCTGCGGTCCGCAGGCGCGGATTGCGGGCAGGATCCTGGTGTTGATCTGGTGCAGGACACTGGCCGACGCTGGTCCCGGAGCAGGCTCCGGAACGGCGCCCCGCCCACCGTCCCGCAACAGGCGTTGCGCCATGTTTTCGAGCCGTTCGACCGTGTCGCCGTTGCTGCGCCATGTGGTGTCATCGGCAAGGGCTGCGGGTTTTTCCGGGGCCGGGGCGGCCATGTCACAATCAAGCGGGTCAACAGAAAGACCAAGGTCAGTGGCCAGCGCCCGCAAGAGCGATGCGTTTTCCCCTTTGCCGTCACCACGGGGAATCCGGGCGAGCGCGATGGCGAGGTCGGTTTCCTGCTGGCCGGTCGGGCTTTGCCCGAAAACATGCAGGCCGTCGCGGATCTGCGCCTCTTTCAGGTCGCAGAGGTAGGCGTCAAGCCTGGCAAGGTCGGTGTCGGCATCGCCCGAGAACCCTGCGTCCTTGGCCAGACCGGTGACGTCGGACAGCGAGAGAATCTCGCGGCGCAGGTGGTCGATGCGGCGCGGGTCAACGCCTGCCGCTTCGTAATATTCGTCCACCAGCGCTTCGAGGTCGCGCAGCGGGCCATAGGTTTCCGCCCGGGTCAGCGGTGGCGTCAGGTGATCCACGATGACGGCGGACGTGCGGCGTTTGGCCTGGGTGCCTTCGCCGGGATCGTTGACGATGAAGGGGTAGATATGTGGTGTCGCGCCCAGGGCAATTTCCGGCCAGCTTTCGGCATCCAGCGCCAGTGCCTTGCCGGGCAGCCATTCCAGATTGCCATGTTTGCCCATGTGCACGATGGCGTCCGCGCCCCAGTGGTGGCGCAGCCAGAAGTAGAATGCGAGGTAGTTGTGCGGCGGCACAAGATCAGGCGAATGGTAGGTTTCGGTCGGGTCGATATTATAGCCGCGCGCCGGTTGCAGACCCACAATGGCATTGCCGAAACGGTGGATCGACAGTTTGAAGCCATCGGCCCCAACGTCAAAGAAGGGATCATTGCCGGGCGCGCCCCAACGGTCGGTGATCTGTTGTTTCGCAGCCCAGGGCAGGGCATCGAAGTGGGATTGGTAAACGGCCAGCGGCAGCGTTTCGCCGCCGCGTTTGTTGGCGCGGTCGGTGAGCCAGTTTGTTGGACCGGCCATCAGTTGATCCATCAACGCCTGCGGATCAGCGGGGGCGTCCGTCCGGTAGCCCGCCGCTTGCAGCAGGTTCAGGCTGTGCACAGTGGCGGCGGGCGTATCGAGGCCAACGCCATTGGCCAGCCGGCCATCCTTGTTGGGATAATTGGCAAGGATCAGCGCGACCTTGCGATCCTGTGGATCGGTTTGGCGCAGGCGGGCCCAGTTGCGGGCCAGTTGCGCGACGTAATCAACACGGTCCCCGACACCCTGATAGGTTGCGATCGGGCATTGGGTTTCGGCGTCGAAGAAGGCTTCGGATTTGAAGCTGACCGCGCGGGACAGGATGCGGCCGTCGACCTCGGGCAGGGCGACGTTCATCGCGATGTCGCGCCCCGAGAGGCCTTGCGGGTTATTGCGCCAGATTTCTTCGGTGGTGCTGGACAGGATGACCTGAAACACTGGCGCGTCATTCACCAAGAGCGGGTTGGTCGGGCTGTCGTCGCCGTCATGGGGGCTGCCCACGGCGAAGGCGGTGCAATTGAGGATGACCGTGGGCGGGGCTTGCTCAAACAATTGCGAGAGCGTGGCGGTGCTGACCGGGTCCTTGAGGCTGGCCACAAAGATCGGCAGCGGGTTCAGCCCGGCGCGGGTCAGGCTGCGGCACAACCGGTTGATCGGGTTCAGCCCGCCCCCCTGCACCAGCGCCCGGTAGAAGATGATTGGCACAACCGGTGCCCCCTGCGCCCATGCGGTGCGGGCCGCGTCAAGGTCCGCAATTCCGCCGCCGGGCCAATAGACACCGCAACGCAGCAAGGGCGCGGCGGGCGCAGGTTTCTCTGACCCATTGATAATTGCGCGCGCATATTCAAGAAATGATGTGGTATTTTGAGGTCCGCCCTCAACAAGGTAGGACCAGAGCGCGTCATAATCGCCATCGCTGACGGTGGAGAGGCTGCGCAGCTCCGGGTCCGGCTTATCGTCGCCGGGCAGGAAGGCCACCGGCACCCCGGCGGCATGCAGCCGCGCGGCGTATTGGGTGAACCCGTACTTCCAGTAACCGGCGCCGCCGAGGACGCGGGCGATCACCAGCCGTGATTTTGTGGCGCAATCGTCCAGATGCAGATCCACCGACATCGGGTGTTGCAGATGCATCATGTTCGCCAGTCGCAACCCCGGCGGATCGGCCATTTGCGCGCGCGCCTCCGACAGGGCGGCGAGTTCGGTATCCGCGGCAGAAATCACCACCAGATCAGCGGGGGACTGGCCCAGATCGACGGGCTCATCGCCATCGGCGATGGTGCCGGGTGTGGCTGCTAGAAGATGCATATCGGGTGCTTCTGCCTGATGGATCGGGGGCGGATCATGTCAGCGGCTTTTCCATAAAAATCGACGATTTGGCCGCCGCGTAGCCGCCAAACGGACCGCAATCAATAAAGCCGTGGCGGCGATAAAGCGCATGTGCCGCGTGCAGCACATTGCCGGTTTCCAGCTTCAGCAGGGGCAGGTTTTCGGCGCGGGCCTCGTCTTCGATCTGGCGCATCAGCGCATCCGCGACACCTTTGCCGCGGGCGTTTTCGGCCACAAACATCGACTTTACCTCACCGTAGTCCGGTTTGATTGCAAGGGCCCCGGTGCCAAGGACATCCTGCCCTTCGCGGGCGGTGAAGAACCGGATGTCGGGCGCGGTAAGGTCATTGATATCGAGGTAGAAATTATCCTCGGGCGGGAAAAGCTGTTCCATCAGCGCGTGGCTTTGACGCAGGAGCGCGGTGGCCTGTGGCGCATGTGGGTCGCTTTTCTCGACTATGATCATGCGGTGAGTGCGGCGGTGATCGCGGCACGGTCAAGCCCTGCCTCGCCGATTACCACAAGGCGGGTTTCGCGTGGGCCGCTGCCAAAGGGGGCGTCAAAATGCGTGTCGACACGGGGGCCCACGGCCTGAAGGGTCAGGCGCATCGGTTTGTCTGCGACGGCAGCAAACCCTTTCAGACGCAGGATATTGTGCTGACGGATGACATCGGCAACCTGTTGGGCAAAGGCGCTGGCGTCTGCGATCTCGGGGCGGGTGACAATGAAGCTTTCGAATTCGTCATGGCCGTGTTCGTGTTCATGATCATGTTCATCGTCGGCGTGATGGGCACCATCATCGTGGTGATGATGGTGGTGGTGCACCTCATGCCGGCTGTCGAGATCGCTTTCGGCGGCGACACCTTGTCCCAGCAGGACATCCACGGGCAGGGCGCCCATGCTGGCCCGGACCACCTGCACACCCTCGCGGCTGTCGGTCTTGAGCTTGTCGGACAGGGTGTCGGTTTCGTCCGCGGTCAAAAGGTCGGTCTTGTTCACCACGATCATGTCGGCGCAGGCAATCTGATCTTCGAACAGCTCTGACAGGGGTGTTTCGTGATCAAGGTTGTCATCCTGGGCGCGCTGCGCGTCGATCGCGGCGAGATTATGGGCGAATTGCCCGTCATTCACAGCCTTGCCGTCCACCACAGTGACAACACCGTCAACGGTGACTTTCGTCGAAATGCCGGGCCAGTTGAATGCGCGCACAAGCGGTTGCGGCAGCGCAAGGCCAGAGGTTTCGATGACGATATGGTCCGGCTTGTCGGGGCGGGCGAGCAGTTTTTCCATCGTCGGGATGAAATCATCGGCCACGGTGCAGCAGATGCAGCCGTTGGAGAGTTCGACAACGTCCTCTTCGCGGCAGGTCTCTTCGCCGCAGCCCTTGAGGATGTCGCCGTCGACCCCAAGGTCGCCAAATTCGTTGATGATCAGTGCGATCCGGCGGCCTTGGGCATTTTGCAGCATGTGACGGATCAGCGTTGTTTTTCCGGCACCCAGAAATCCGGTGACGACGGTGGCGGGAATCTTGGCAGGCATGGGGGCATCCTTTGCGGGCATGAAAAAGGGGACCGCGCGGCCCCCTTTTGTCGGATTGGGTCGGCTTAGGCCGTGATCAGCGCAAGCAGCGGACCTTCGATGGCTTCCAGTGCGAGGAATGCGCCGACACCGGCCACCATGGCACCGCTGAGGCGGGCGTTGATCGCTGTGGCATCTGTTGCGCCAGACTTGCTGGCGATCCAGCCCGCAGCGATGGCGATCAGATATTGGATGACGGCCAGGCCGATGAAGTAGCCGACAAGTACTGCGCCGCCGACGCCGCCTTCTTGGGCGGCAATTGTGCCGCCGAATGCAGAGCCGTGAAACAGGCCAAATGCGCCAAAGACCAGCAGTGCTGCTGTCGTGCCCAGGGCGCGGCCAGAGAGGACGATGCCACCCAGCACGATCAGCGAAGCAACGATGACAAGTTCGGCAACCGGCATCGCGATACCGGCATACATCAGCGCGCAACCGGCGATCATGGCGCCGATATAGGCGGCGGGCGTCAGCAGCTTGTTGCCAGTGAACAGGGCCGCAACGCCCATCAGCGCCACAAAGAACAGGTGGTCAAAGCCAAGTACCGGGTGGCCGACACCGGAGAGCAGCCCGTGCGCAAACGTTTCCATCGGCAGCCCGCCAAGCGGGTGGTGGGCAAGCGCCGGGGACGCAAACAGCGTCAGTGCGGCGGCGGTCATCAGTTTCTTCATGTCTACCCCTTCAGGTCATCTGTTAAGGGGGATGCGTGGAGTGCGCGGGCATGATGCCGTTTGCTGACCCCCCGGAACACCCCGTCCGTTGTATTAGTCCGACCCATCTGGGGCCGCGCATGGCTGGTCTCCTGGCTTGCGGGTCGATGCGTTCTGCGGCCTTCCCGGTTTCCCAGTGGCTTCGGTGCAGGACGCTCTCCGCTTACAGTCGCGGGGGCGGCTGTGGTTGTGGGTCTCCCCTTCAGGATCGGCCCGTCCACATTCCCATTTCATCCCCCGAGGCTTTGGCCTTTGTTGGGGGAACCATGCGGGGTGTTTGTGCGCCCGGAGGTGGGGTGACGTCAAGGCGGAATGCGACATTCTGTCCGGGGTGGGCGACGGACGACGCTATTGCCCTGCGGGCAAGGCGCCCCGCCCGCCGTCCCGTAGGGGCAATTGCCGCAATATGTTGTGGATAACTGGCCGGATCGCGCCGCATCTGGGGTGATTGCGTTGACAGCACGCCAGTTGCGACGGCAGAATTTGGGTTCATGCGGGAATCAGGGGGCAATGGCCTTTGCGTTTTTCCAGACTGCGGCTGAATGGCTTCAAGAGCTTTGTGGACCCGACCGATCTGGTGATCGCGGACGGGTTGACGGGTGTTGTCGGCCCCAATGGCTGCGGCAAGTCCAACCTGCTGGAAGCCTTGCGGTGGGTGATGGGTGAGAACCGCCCCACGGCGATGCGCGGCGGCGGCATGGAAGATGTCATTTTTGCCGGGGCCGCCACGCGCCCGGCGCGCAACTTTGCCGAGGTGTCGTTGCACATCGACAATGCTGAACGGCTGGCGCCGGCGGCGTTCAACGATGCAGACACGCTGGAAATCGTGCGACGGATCACCCGTGATGCGGGGTCGGCCTATAAGGTTGGTGCCAAGGATGTGCGTGCGCGGGATGTGCAGATGCTGTTTGCCGATGCCTCGACCGGGGCCCATTCCCCGGCGCTGGTGCGGCAGGGTCAAATCAGTGAGCTGATCAACGCCAAGCCAAAGGCCCGGCGGCGCATTCTGGAGGAAGCGGCCGGGATTTCGGGGCTTTATCAGCGCCGCCATGAGGCGGAACTGAAGTTGCGAGGGGCTGAAACCAACCTGACGCGGGTTGACGATGTGGTTGAGCAGCTGGCCGCGCAGCTGTCGCAACTGGCGCGGCAGGCCCGCCAGGCCGCCCGGTACCGGGAGATCGGCAGCGCGTTGCGGCAGGCCGATGGGCTGTTGCTTTACCGGCGGTGGAAAGAGGCGGATGAGGCGCTGTTTGCCGCGCAGGCGCAATTGCGCGAACGCACGACGGCTGCGGCCCAGGCGGAAACCAACGCCCGGCAGGCGGCAAAGGGGCGGGCAGAGGCAGAAGCCGCCCTGCCGCCGTTTCGCGAGGAAGAAGCGATTGCGGCCGCGGTGTTGCAGCGTCTGGCGGTGCAGCGTGACACGCTGGCCGATCAGGAAGCCCGTGCCGTTGCGGCGATTGAAACCCTGCAGGCGCGGATTGAACAGCTGTCGCGCGACATGGCGCGCGAATCCGGGCTGAACCGAGATGCCGGTGAGACGATTGAGCGTCTTGAATGGGAAGCCGGGGAAATCGCCAAGGCGGGCGAGGGCCACGCCGAAAAGCTGGACGCGGCGCGCAATGCGGCATCTGAGGCGGCGCTGACTTTGCAGGCCCGCGAGGAAGATTTGTCGCAGCTGACCGAAGATGTGGCGCGCCTTGCCGCGCGGCATCAGTCTGCGCAGCGCCTGTTGGACGACAGCCGGACGACATTGCAGAAATCCGAAACTGAAGAGGCGAAGGCCAAGGCGGCGATGGCCGAGGCACGGGCCACGCTGGCGCGGGCCGAAGCGGATTTTGCAAGCGCCGGACAGGCCGAGGCGCAGGCTGTGGCCACCGCTGCTGCGGCGGATGAGACCCTGCTGGCGGCAGAAGCGGCCCGGGCTGACACACAGGCCCGCGAGAGCGACGCACGTGGCAAGCGATCCGAGGCAGAGGGCGAGGCCAATGCGCTGCGCGCCGAAGTCGCCGCATTGGCGCGCATGGTGGAACGGGACACCGCTGAGGGCGGGCAGGTGCTGGACCTGCTGCGGGTTGATTCAGGTTATGAAAAGGCACTGGGTGCGGCGCTGGCTGATGATCTGCGCGCTCCGGCGGTCGATGCGGATGCAAAAAGCGGCTGGGCCGCATTGCCGGGCTATGCCGACCCGCAAACCCTGCCTGCCGGGGTCAAGGCGCTGACCAACTTTGTGTCGGTGCCGGATGTGCTGGTCCGGCGCATGGGCCAGGTGGGTCTGGTGGATGCCACCGAAGGTGCGCGTTTGCAGGCCGATCTGAAACCGGGGCAGCGGTTGGTATCTGCAGAGGGTGATCTGTGGCGCTGGGACGGCTTCCGGGCCGGGGCCGAGGATGCGCCGTCGGCGGCCGCCCTGCGGTTGCAGCAACTGAACCGCCTTGCGGGGTTGAAGCTGGATCTCGAAGCGGCCAGCGCCACGGCACAGGGCATGGTGCAGGCGCATGAGGCGCTGACCGCGCGGCTGGCGGAACTGACCGAAGCAGATCAGAAGGCGCGGCAGGCGCGGCGCGATGCGGATCGTTTGGTTGCGGATGCAAACCGGGCGCTGAGCCGGGCCGAAGCCGATCGCAATCTGAGCCAGGGCCGGGTGGAATCGCAGGCGCTGGCCGCAAAACGCCATGCCGAAGAGGCGATGGCGGCGCGGGCATCGCTCGCTGAGGCGGAAAAGGCATCGGGTGATCTTGATGATCTGGATGCGGCCCGCGCAGAGGTCGAAGACATCAAGATGACGGTCGAGGCGGCGCGGATCACGATGATGTCGCGGCGGTCGTCACATGACGAAATTCGCCGCGAGGGCGAAGCGCGCCTGAAACGCAGTCAGGAGATCGCCAAAGAGGTTTCGGGCTGGAAGCACCGGCTTGAGACGGCCAACAAACGCACCGCGGAACTGGAAGAGCGCAAGGCGGAGTCGGAGCTGGCGCTGAAGGATGCGACGGCGGCACCGGAGGAAATAGCCGCCAAACGCGCCGAACTGGCGGATGCAATTGATACGGCCGAAACCCGGCGCAAGGCGGCGGCCGATATTCTTGCCACGGCGGAAACCGCCTTGCGCGCGGCCAATGATGCAGAGCGTGAAGCGGAGCGTGAAGCCTCGGAAGCGCGCGAGGCGCGGGCGCGGTCAGAGGCGCGCGCGGATGCGGCGCGCGAGACGGTCGAGGCCGCGGCGGAACGGATCATGGAAGCGCAGGAGGTGACGCCGGATGCGCTGCTGGAGGCGCTGGACGTTGACCCCGACAAGATGCCAGACGCCGAAAAGATCGAGGCGCAGGTCAATACCTACAAGCGGCAGCGGGATGCGCTGGGCGCGGTGAACCTGCGCGCCGAGGAAGATTCAAAAGAGGTGCGCGAAGAGCACGACACGCTGGTCAATGAAAAGGCCGATCTGGAGGCTGCGATCGCGGCGCTGCGGTCCGGCATTGCGGCGCTGAACAAAGAAGGTCGTGAGCGGCTGGTGACGGCCTTTGAGCAGGTGAACGGCAGTTTCGGGCAGTTGTTCCGGCATTTGTTTGGCGGCGGCGAGGCCAAACTGGTGCTGGTGGAATCCGATGATCCGCTTGAGGCCGGTCTGGAGATCATGTGTCAGCCGCCGGGCAAGAAACTGTCGACGCTTTCGCTGTTGTCGGGTGGGGAGCAGACCCTGACGGCGCTGGCGCTGATCTTTGCGGTCTTCCTGGCCAATCCCGCGCCGATCTGTGTGCTCGACGAGGTGGATGCGCCCCTGGATGATGCCAATGTCACCCGGTTCTGTGATCTGCTGGACGAGATGGCGCGCCAGACGGACACCCGGTTCCTGATCATCACCCACCATGCGGTCACGATGAGCCGGATGGATCGCCTGTTTGGCGTGACGATGGGAGAGCAGGGCGTGTCGCAGCTGGTGTCGGTCGATCTCAAGAAGGCCGAGGCGATGGTGGCCTGAGGCATGCTCGCTTGATTGTGAGTGGTGAGCCGGGTGGCTTGGCCTATGGTGGGGCAACCAAAGGAGCCCCGATGCGATTTATTCTTCCGATAGTGATGATGGCAAGCCCGGCGGTGGCGCAGGAATTTGTACCACGTGAGGGGGATGTGGTGCTGGATGCGGCGGCGATGGCGGCGGACGTCGTGGGCGCGCGCCATGAGTTTTACGATGGCGGCGTGTCGTTCTTTTCGGTGTCGGGCACCTATACCTACACCTATGCGGATGGCGGGCGGGCATACGGCAGTTACGAATTGCGGGATGGCGGTGCCGGCGGGGTTGTCTGCACGTCCTTTGCGCAGGGGTTTTCGCGCTGCGATATGTATGTGCGAAATGCGGACCGGCTGGTGCTGATCACGCAGGACGGGGATCGGTTTCCGGTGCGGCCCTAACGGCCCGGGCCGTCGTGCGACGCTGTTGCGCTGACGCGCAAGGCGCCCCGCCCACCGTCCCGTTCAGAGTTTGCCAAGAAGTTCCGGTGTGGGCCATGCATCCGCAGGCAGGCCGAGGCGTTGTTGTTCGACCTGCACCGCGGCGCGGGTTTTGGCCCCGAGAATTCCGTCGATGCCACCCACGTCATGGCCCAGTGCTGTAAGTTTTTCCTGCAGGCGCATCATGTCTTCACCCGCAAGCCCGGTATCGGGGTTGCCCGCGTCATAGGCCGGTGCGCCCATCAGACGGGTGCCAAAGTAGGCCGCGGTTGTGACGTAGACAAAGCTTTTGTTCCATTCGAAATAGACGTCAAAGTTGGGATAGGCGAGGAAGGCAGGTCCCTTGCGCCCCATCGGCAAAAGCACCGATGCGGGCAGATCCGCCGGGCCAAGGGCACCGGTGCGGGCGGTCACGCCCGATGCCTGCCAGTCTGCAACGCTGCGTTTGTGATTGAGCCCCGTCAGCGACCAGTCGAGATCGGCGGGCACGCGAATTTCCTGCAGCCACGGTTCATTGGCGCGCCAACCAAGGTTTGACAGCACATTGGCCCCCGACAGCAGGGCATCGGGCGCAGAGGTCTTGAGCGTCACCCGGCCGTCCCCATCCCCATCGCGGCCATAGGCGATGATGTCTTCGGGCAGCATCTGGACCTGACCGATTTCGCCCGCCCAGGCTCCGGTGGTGGTGGCAGGATCAAAATCGCCACGCGCGGCCAATGCGATGCCGGCAATCAGCTGGGGGCGGAACAGTTCTGGCCGGCGGCAATCATGGGCCAGCGTCAGCAGGGCGTTGCGCGTATTGAAGTTGCCCTGCACCTGGCCGAAATCGGTTTCGAAGGCCCAAAACGCAAGGATGACGCCGCGGGGAATACCATATTCGGCGGCGATCCGGTCAAAGGTCGCATCGTGGCGGTCGCCATAGATGCGCCCGTTATCAAGGCGGTTCTGGCTGATCAGCCGCCGGGAAAAGTCGATGAAATCGCGCTGAAAGACGCCCTGCGCGCGGTCGGCCTTGATCACGTTGGGATCAAGGGCGGCCCCGGCAAAGAAGGCGTCGACGTCGGTGGCGGCAATGCCTTTTGACACTGCCTCTGCCTTGACGCCTGCGATAAATGCGGGCAACGGACCACCGCAGGTCTGGGCGCTGGCGTGGCCAGCCAAAAGGGTCAGGATCAGGGCGATGCGCATGGGTCTCTCCGCTTTGGTTCGCGAAAGCCTAGCAGCGGCCTAACTGATCAGAAAGAGGCCGATCACAAGGGCGGGGAAAAGCGCCGCTGCCCAGACCCGCCAGAGGACGCCAAGGGTTTCGATGATGTGATCGGCGCCGAGATCGCGGATGCCCTTTTCGTTCACGAAGGGAAAATCCAACATCTCACCGTGGTAGGTGCGCGGCCCTGACAGGGCGAAGTTGAGCGCATGGGCCAGCGCGGCTTCGGGCCAACCGGCATTGACCGAGCGATGGCGCGGGGCGTCTTCGCGGACGCTGTCAAAGGTGTCAAAGCGGAACGTGACCAGAATGATCAGCCCGGCCGTGAGCCGGGCGGGCAGCCAGTTGAGCAGATCGTCAAAACGCGCCGCCGCCCAGCCGAACTCTGCATGGCGCTGGGTGCGGTAGCCGATCATGCTGTCAGCCGTATTGGTGAACTTGTAGAGCAGCAGGCCGGGCAGACCAAGAATCGCAAACCAGAACAGCGGCGCGATGACCCCGTCGGACAGATTTTCCGCGGCACTTTCGATCGCGGCGCGGGCGACCGCGGGGTCATCCATATCGGTTGTGTCACGGCCAACGATCTGGGCCACCGCCGCGCGCCCGGCTTCGCCCGAGATCCGCATCCCGCGGGCAACGGCGCGGACGTGATCATGCAGCGATCGCTGTGCCAGCAGAACCGCGAGCACGAGAATATCAACAACGGTGCCGGGAATGGCGTGCAGGACGAGGCCCAGCACCACCGCGACAAGGCCCAGCCCAATCAGTGCAACAATGCCTTTCGCCTTGCGGGCCGATCCGACGTTCAATGCCTCGTCCATCCATCCCACAAGCCGCCCCATCAACACGGCGGGGTGCGGGATACGGTCCCAGATCGCTTTTGGCTCTCCGAAGATGGCATCCAGGATCATGGCAAGGGCGATGGTCAAAATGCGGCCTCCAGCTGGGTCCAGCGGTCAGGGTGGGGCAGGCCAAGTCTGATCCAGTTATCGGAGTAAGGGAAGGTGCGGCTCCAGATTTTGTGGCGCGCGAGGTGCGCCTGTGCGGCGGCGGCGTCCTGCACTTCATAGAGCCGAAAAAGCGTGGTGCCGCCCAAGGTGCGTGCGCCTTGTCGCCTCATGAGGTCATCAAGGCGGGCAGCATCGTCAGAGAGCCGTTGCCGTGTCTCATCGGCCCAAGTAGGGTCCGAAAGCGCCTCTGCGCCGATTTGCAGCGCGGGGCCCGCGACCTGCCACGGGCCAAGCGCCTCGCGCAGGTCAGCGATGATCCCGGGGTCCCCGATGGCAAAGCCCAATCGCAGGCCCGCAAGGCCCCAGAACTTGCCAAAGCTTTTGAGCAGGATGGTGCCGGGGCGCGCGGCAAGGGCGATGTGGCTGTCCCCCGGCGTGGTGTCGCAAAAGCTCTCGTCGATCACGGTCAGCGGGGCCGCAAGCTGCGCCGCGGGCCATGTCACCCCGTCCGGGTTATTGGGATGCACGACGACAAGCGCGTCGGCGGCATCATCCTGCAAGGTCCAGCCGGCAGCGCGGAACGCCGCGCCGTGTTCGTTGTAGGTGGGTCCGGGGATCGACACCTGCCCGGCAGGGCGCATGCGCGGCAATTGCGCGATCAGGGCTGACGCCCCGGCAGCGGGCAGAATCTCCGCACCGTCGGGGACGGTCCAATAGCTGCGCGCCAGCCCGATCAACCGGTCAAAGGCATTGCGGTCAGGCAGGGCCGTCCATGCGTCATGGCTGAGCCTTGGCATTGGATAGGGCACCGGATTGATCCCGGTCGACAGGTCCAGCCAGTCACGGCGCGCACCACCATACTGGGCAATCGCGGCATCCAGACCGCCGCCATGGTCACGAACCCTGGTCATGTGTCTTCGGGCAGCGGCGCGTGGCGGGTGACAAAGTGGCCTTTGATCGCTTGTGGCCAATCGCGATAGGGTACCTGACCGGTTTCGGATTCGGCATGTAGCGCGGCATAGCCCACGATCCCCGCCGCAGACTCTGCATCCGGTTCAAACCGGCCCAGCGTATAGTTCAATTTGCCGTTGGCCTGAATCGTGACGTTGCACCCGTGTTTGCACCCCATCAGGCAGGACACCCGGCGGGTGCGCAGGTTGGGGCGCCCGGCGGCGGCGGACTCGACCTGGGCGGCCAGAATTTCACCATCGGTCTGGGTCATGTCGCCGGTGTCCCAGCCTTCGCGCTTGCAGGTGTCGCAAACGGTAATCCAAGTGGTCATATGCGTTGCCCTTCGTTTCAGGCCCGAGTTCAAGCGGATTTCTGCCAAGGACACAAGCGCGTCGGCGGGTTTTCGTAAAATCTTCCGAACCGTCTGCTGCGTTAATCTTTCGTTTACCCATTAAGTGAATGAGTGCTTAACGCGCTGGTCAAATTGTAACTTTTTTGATACAAGTGATAAGGGGATTTGGAGGGCAAATGCACGTACTGATTGTACAGTCAAATGCACAGCTGGGGTTGCTTTGGCAGCGCCACCTAGAGCGATTGGGTGCGGTTGTGGAACTCGCCACAAGCGGGTCCGCAGCCGTGGACGCGCTTGAGGTTCACGCATTTGACGTCATCGTGCTTGACCTTGTTCTGGGCGAAGGGTCGGCATTGACGGTCGCGGATGTCGCCAATTATCGCCTGCCCGATGCCAATGTGATTTTCGTGACCGACACGACATTCTTTTCTGACGGGTCGATCTTTGCCCATAGTGCAAATGCCCGCGCCTTTGTCGAAAAGGCGACGCCGCCGCAAGACCTTGCGGCGATCGTCGAGCATTATGGTCAGCCGCCTAGCCGCGCCCGTGCGGTTCCAAAAAGTTCGGTTGCGGGTTGATTGGAACAATCCGGTGCGGATTGATTGAATCATGACTGTAATGATAGTGCCGCACGATATGGTCAAAGTTGACTGTATCGGCCACGCCGTCCCACTGAAATAGTTCGCGCGTATATGCCCAGAGGTTGGGATAATCGCGGATATAGTGGCGGTTGCACTTAAAGTGCATGTGATAGACCATATCAAAGCGGACAAGGGTCGTGAACGCCCGCCAGTCGGCTTCGGTGATACGATTCCCCATCAGGTAGCGGTTTTTGGAGAGGCGGTCTTCGAGCCAATCCAGCGTGTCAAAAAGCGGACCAACGGCGGCGTCGTAGGCGGACTGCGAGGTGGCAAAGCCGGATTTGTAGACGCCATTGTTGAGCGTGTCGTAGACGCGGTCATTTATCGGCGCGATGTCTGCCTGCATTTCGGTTGGCCAATAGTCATCGATATTGCCGGTGATGGCGTCAAAGGCGCTGTTGAACATGCGAATGATTTCGGAGCTTTCGTTTGACACGATGGTTTCGCGGTCTGTGTCCCAGAGGATCGGCACCGTCACCCGACCCGACATGTCCGGCATCGCCTTGGTATAAATATCGCGCGCAAATGGCAGGCCATAGAGGGTATCGCCCGTCGCGCCCTTGTCGTCGGTTTCAAACGTCCAGCCCTCTGACAGCATGTCGGGATGCACAACCGAAACACTGATGTGATCGGTCAGATCCTTGAGTTTGCGGAAGATCAGCGTGCGATGTGCCCAGGGGCACGCGTAGGACACGTAAAGGTGGTAACGGCCGCTTTTTGCCTCGAATCCGCCCTCGCCTGAGGGGCCGGCGCTGCCGTCCGCGGTGATCCAATTGCGGAATTTTGCGTTGGCGCGTTTGAACGCGCCGCCGGTCGATTTGGTGTCATACCAGACGTCATGCCAGACGCCGTCAACGAGTTGGCCCATCGGGTGGCTCCTTTAATCTGCGTGCTCGCAAGAGAAATAGTCTTTGCATGATCGCACAGAAACCCCGACTGGCGCGCAAGTCTTGCGCGGTTGCGCACATGTCGCTTTTGCCACACAGGGCTGCGTGGAATCGTTTGCGCAGGGTCGCTGTGGCGCCTATACGTGGCCCCAGACGAAGCCCATGCGGGCCAGAGAGGTTGGTGCCAAATTCGGTTGACCCAGACAGGGGACCAGATTGGCACATCGTCAGATGTCGCAAGGTGCGGCCCCCTCTGCCTGCAATAACGCGAAACGGAGCCGAAATGCGCCTGATCCTGACCCTTTGCCTGACCTTTCTTGCCAGCGCGGTGAGCGCCCACCCCGGTCATATCATCGACGTTGCCGGACATGACCATTGGGTTGCGGGCATCGCCATTGGCGCAGCGGTTGCGATTGGGTTGTGGGGCGCGCTGCGTCCCAAGAAGGGGGAGGTCGAAGAGGCTGAGCCCGAGGGTGAGATGGAAGAGGAAGCGGCGTGAAAACCGGCGTCATAATCTGCGGCCATGGGTCGCGCAGTCAGTCGGCCGTGGATGAATTCGCTGTGCTGGCGGAAAAACTGCCCGCCTATCTGCCCGACGACTGGATCACCGATTATGGGTATCTTGAGTTTGCAAATCCGGTGATCCGTGACGGGCTGGACCGGCTGCGCGCGGCTGGATGCGCGCGCATTCTGGCCGTGCCGGGCATGTTGTTTGCCGCAATGCACGCCAAGAACGACATTCCCACCGTGCTGAATACCTATGCCAGCAAACACGGCATTGATGTCCGCTATGGGCGCGAATTGGGCGTGGACCCCAAGATGGTCGCGGCGGCCGCAGCGCGGGTGCAAGAGGCGGTCAGCGCCGCCAATGCCACCCATGGAGATCTGCCGTTGCATGAGACCTGTCTGGTGGTGATCGGACGCGGGGCCTCTGACCCGGATGCAAATGGCAACGTCAGCAAGATTGCGCGGCTGTTGCAGGAGGGCATGGGGTTTGGCTGGTGCGAAGTCGGATTTTCCGGCGTGACATTTCCGCTGGTGGAACCCTGTCTGCAGCATGTGGCGCGTCTGCCTTACAAACGCGTCATCGTCTTCCCCTATTTCCTGTTTTCGGGCATTCTGATTGACCGGATTTACGGCTTTACCGATCAGGTTGCGGCGGCCCATCCCGGGATCAACTTTATCAAGGCCCCTTATCTGGGTGATCACCCCAAGGTGCTGGAAACCTTTGCGGAGCGGATCACCGAGCAGGTCAGTGCGGTGCCCCCGCCCAACTGCGGTATCTGCGGGTATCGCGAACAGATCCTTGCGCTTGAGGATGGCGGCCACCACCACATCACACCACAAGAGCGCAAGCACCCCGCCTTTGGTGACGTGCCGCCACCCACTTGCGTGATGTGCAAATACCGCACCGAAGTGTTGGGATTTGAGGCCGAAGTCGGCGCCGTGCAGGAAAGCCATCACCACCACGTTGAGGGTCAGGGCGCAAATGCGCCGGGGTCAAACGTGTCTGATTGCAACCTGTGTGACAGCTTTTGCACCGGGCTTTGCCGGTTGCAGAGTGAACAACATCACCATCACCACGATCATGGGCATGATCACCACCATGGGCATGGCCACGGGCACGGGCATGATCATCACCATGCGACCTATCCCCATGCAGACCACCCGCATGGCCCGGAAAGTGCCAGAAAACCGCAAAAGGCGTAATGTGAGACCCTACGAGAAAGACCCCGGCGCGATCTATGCGCAAAGCTTTGCCACGGTGCGGGCAGAGGCACGGCTGGAGCGGTTTCAGGCGGATATGCGCCCGATGATCACCCGGTTGATCCATGCCTGCGGCATGGTTGAAGTGGCCGACCGGCTGGTCTGGTCGCCTGCGGCCTTTGCGGCAGGACACGCTGCCCTGCGTGCCGGGCGGCCGGTGCTTTGTGATTGCGAAATGGTCGGTGCGGGGATCATTCGTCGTTATCTGCCCAACAACAACGATGTCATCGTGACGCTGAATGACGCCAGTGTGCCCGAACGTGCCAAGGCGATTGGCAATACCCGCTCTGCCGCGGCGGTTGAATTGTGGGCTGACCATCTGGAAGACGCGGTTGTGGCGATCGGAAATGCACCAACGGCGCTGTTTCATCTGCTTGAGCTGCTGGATGCCGGTGCGCCGAAACCGGCGGTGATCCTGGGGTTTCCGGTTGGATTTGTCGGCGCGGCGGAGAGCAAGGCAGAGCTGGCAGCGGCCCCGCGCGGTTGCGAATTTGTCGCCCTGCGGGGACGGCGGGGCGGTTCGGCCATTGCATCAGCGGCGGTGAACGCCCTGTCCGCAGGCCTGCCGGAGGAAACAGCATGAGCAAACCCTGGTTACATATTGTCGGCATTGGCGAAGACGGGTTGGACGGGCTGACACCTGCGACCCGCGCCGTGGTCGCCGCGGCAGAGGTCATTCTGGGCGGGGATCGCCATCATGTATTGACCGACGATATCAAGGCTGTGCGGATTGCCTGGCCTTCGCCCTTTGATGCGATGATTGACGTGATCGAGGGGCTGCGCGGACGCCGTGCGGTGATCCTTGTCACCGGTGATCCGCTATGGTTTTCGGTCGGGGCGCGTATCGGGCGCGCCATTGATCCGGCCGAGATTGTCTATCACCCGCAGCTGAGCGCGTTTCAGCTGGCGGCGGCGCGGATGGGCTGGTCGCTGCCGGACGTGGAGACATTGACGGTTCATGGCCGTCCGGTGGCGCAGATGATCGCCTTTATCCAGCCGGATGCGCGGCTGTTGATCCTGACCACGGGGGCCGAGACACCGGCCCAGATTGCCGCCTATCTGACCGAGCGTGGCTATGGGCAATCCCGGTTGACGGTTCTGGCGGCGATGGGGGGCAAGGACGAGGCGCGGTTTGAAGGCATCGCTGCGGACTGGGATCACGTTGTTCCCGCCTTCAACACGCTGGCGGTGGAATGTATCGCGGCGCAGGATGCGGCATTGCAGCCGCGGGTGCCGGGTTTGTCGGACGATCTGTTCCAGTCCGATGGGACCATGACCAAACGCGAGGTGCGGGCGGCGACACTGGCCAAGTTGATGCCGATGCGGGGTGCGCTGTTATGGGACATCGGCTGCGGGTCCGGTTCTGTTGCAATCGAATGGATCCGGGCGGCCCGATATGCGCGGGCCATCGGCATTGAACCGCGTGCAGACCGCCGGGCGATGGCGGGCGCAAATGCGATGGCGCTGGGTGCACCCAAGCTGGACCTGATCGATGGGTCGGTGCCCGGTGCGCTGGTCGGGCTTGATGCGCCGGATGCGATTTTCATCGGTGGCGGGCTCAGTCGCGAGACGTTTGAATCCGCCTTTGCAGCGCTGCGCCCGCTGGGCCGGCTGGTGGCCAATGCGGTGACATTGGAAAGTGAGGCGGTGTTGATGGACCTGCACGCCGAATTTGGCGGCGATCTGGTGCGCCTGTCGGTCTGCCGTGCGGAGCCGGTGGGGCAGCTGACCGGATGGCGGCCGGCGATGCCCGTGACCCAATGGAGCCTGGTCAAGCGATGAGCGGGACATTGTATGGTGTGGGCGTCGGCCCCGGCGCGCCGGACCTTGTGACATTGCGCGCCGCGCGGCTGATTGAGGCGGCTGCGGTCGTGGCCTACCCCTCGCTCGCGGGGGCGGACAGCTTTGCGCGGTCGATCGTGGCGGAGCTGATCCCGGATGGCGCAGCAGAGATCGTCATGGATGTGCCAATGACTATCGCCCGCGCACCGGCGCAGGCGGCCTATGATCAGGGCGCGGCAGACATTGCCGCCGCCCTGGATGCGGGCCGCGATGTGGTGTGCCTCTGTGAGGGGGATCCGTTCTTTTACGGGTCGTTCATGTATCTGTTTGCGCGGCTGTCTGACCGGTATCGGGTTGAAATTGTGCCGGGTGTGACTTCTGTCACGGCCTGCGCGGGCAGTGCGGGTCGTCCGTTGACCGCCCGCAATGAGCGGCTGACGGTGCTGCCCGGCCCGCTGCCGGAGGCAGAGCTGCGGGCCCGGATTGATGGCGCGGAGAGCGTGGCAATCATGAAGGTCGGGCGGCATCTGCCCAAAATCCGCGGCGTGATCGCGGCGCTGGGCCTGACTGGTTCAGCGGTCTATGTGCAGCGCGCGACACTGCCTGACGAAGTGGTGCTGCCGCTGGCGGATGCGCCGGAGACGGCACCGTACTTTTCAATGATATTGCTGACCAAAGGGGCCGATCCATGGCTGTGAAACCGGTTGTTCTGGCACTGTCGCGGTCCGGTGAGGGCACCGCGCATCGCGTCGCGGAGGCGCTTGGCGCAGCTGTGCACGGGCGCAAGGGGCGTGTCGCCGCGGCGGATGCCTATTTTGACAATGCACTGGATCATGCGCGCGATTTGTTTGCGGCGGGGGTTCCGGTTGTTGGGGTCTGCGCCAGCGGCATTCTGATCCGGGCGGTGGCCCCGTTGCTGGCTGACAAGACAACAGAGCCACCGGTGGTCAGTGTCGCCGATGACGGGTCGGTGGTAGTGCCGCTTTTGGGGGGACACCGCGGCGCGAACCGGTTGGCGGGGCAGATCGCCGCTGCGCTGGGCGCGGTATCGGCGGTGACGACCGCCGGCGATGTCGCATTGGGTGTCGCGCTGGATGAACCGCCCGCAGGCTGGCGGCTGGTGAACCCCGAACATGCAAAGGGCGCGATGGCGATGTTGCTGTCGGGGGCGGGCGCGAGGATTTGCGATGATGAGGCCGCCAAGGCAGGCTGGCTTGCCGATCTCCCGCAGGGCGAGGGGCTGCGAATTTCCTGCACGATGGAACCGCTTGACGATCTGGGGGACAGCCATTTGCAATTTACGCCACAGCGGGTAGCGCTTGGCGTGGGGTGCGCCCGCAATTGCCCGCCCGAGGAACTGGGCGCGCTGGTTGACGAGATGATGGCGGAGGCGGGGATCGTGCCCGCGGCCGTGCATTCGATCAATACGCTTGATCTGAAGGCGGACGAACCCGCCATTCTTGCACTTTCTGCCCGTCTGAATGCGCCGTTGCGGTTGTTTTCGGCCGCAGAGTTGGACGCTTTGACGGCAAGGGTCGAGACCCCGTCGGATGTGGTCTTTGCCGAGGTCGGCACCCATTCGGTGGCGGAGGCCGGGGCTTTGGCGCAGTCCGAAAGCGCGATCCTGTGGTATCCCAAGCGCAAGACCGAGATGAGCACCTGTGCCATTTCAGTGACCCCGATGCCATTGGTGGACTTGCAAGGGCGCGGTCGCGGCAAGCTGTCGATTGTCGGCATCGGGCCGGGGCAGGCGACCTGGCGCACGCCAGAGGTGTCAAAACTGGTGGCAGAGGCCGAGGAATTGGTGGGCTACGGGCTCTATATCGATTTGCTGGGGCCGTTGGCCGTCGGCAAGGCCCGGTCCGATTTTCCCCTTGGCGGGGAAGAGGCCCGGTGCCGCTATGCGCTGGAGCAGGCCGGGCGGGGAAAAAATGTCGCGCTGGTCTGTTCCGGTGATGCGGGCATTTATGCCATGGGCGCGTTGGTGTTTGAATTGCTGGACCGGGGGCCGGATCAGATGGGCGTTTGTGACGCGGCACGCCGGATCGAGGTGCAATGTTCGCCCGGTGTCAGCGCCCTGCAGGGGGCCGCGGCGCGGGCGGGTGCGCCGCTGGGACATGATTTCTGCGCGATTTCGCTGTCCGACCTGCTGACCCCGCGCGACGATATTCTGCGGCGGTTGAAAGCGGCGGCAGAGGGGGACTTTGTGATCGCGTTTTACAACCCGGTTTCAAAGACCCGGCGCACACTATTGGCCGAAGGGCGCGATATCCTGTTGCAGCACCGCCCGGCGGATACACCTGTGATGCTGGCCTCTTCGCTGGGGCGGCCAGAGGAGCACATCCGCTATCGGCGGCTGGAAGAGCTGGACGTTGACGAAGTGGACATGCTGACCGTCGTGCTGGTGGGGTCGTCCAATTCACGCATTGCGCATCTGGGCGAAGGGCCACGCATGTTCACACCTCGCGGCTATGCACGCAAGATTGATGGGGATCTGGCGGGATGATGTCCGTCGCTGTTTCCCCGTGCCGGGGAAAGGCGCCCCGCCCACCATCCCGTATTGGAGCTTGAGATGACGGTATATTTTATTGGTGCAGGCCCGGGTGATCCTGAGCTGCTGACGCTGAAGGCGGCGCGGATCATTGGCGCCTGTCCGGTGTGCCTATATGCCGGGTCACTTGTCCCGGCAGAGGTTGTGGCCTGTGCCCCTGCGGGTGCGCGGGTGCTGGACACGGCCCCGATGACGCTTGCCGACACCCACGCCGAAATCGTTGCCGCCCATGCGCGGGGCGAGGATGTGGCGCGGGTGCACTCGGGGGATCCGTCGCTATACGGGGCCATTGCCGAGCAGATCCGCAGGCTGAAGGACGCAGGCATTGATTATCAGATCATCCCCGGCGTGCCTGCCTATGCGGCCGCGGCTGCCGCGCTTGGCACCGAGTTGACCGTGCCGGAACTGGCGCAGTCGATTGTGCTGACCCGGATGTCGATGAAATCAACCGGCATGCCGGCGGGTGAGACGCTGGAAAACTTTGCCCGCACCGGCGCGACGCTTGCGATCCATCTGGGGATTCGGGCGCTGCGCGAGATCGAACGGCAGTTGATCCCGCATTATGGTGCCGATTGCCCGGTGGCGGTGATTTATCGTGCGTCCTGGCCCGACCAGATGATCATTCGCGGCACGCTGACGGATGTGCGCGAGAAAGTCCGCGCCGCCAAGATCACGCGCACGGCCCTGATCATGGTTGGACCGGCGCTGGGCGAGGGCTATGGGTTTCCGGATTCAGCGCTATATGATGCGGCCAAGCCGCATGTGCTGCGGCCGCGGGTCAAATCCGCCTGAGACCAGATAGGCGCAATTCTGCATTGCGGCAAAAATTGTCACTTGATCTTTAACCTTCTCAGCTAGTTAGCTTGTGAGGTTCAAAGAGGTGACTGGTAGTGAATGATATTTTACCCGAAGCTGTGCGTCAGGGATTGGAGCAGGCCCGCAAGGCGGCGCTGCATCGCAATGACCGCTTGTCTGTCCATGATGGCGAGGACGTTTTTCGTATCCTCCGATTTTGGGATTCTGGCATGTCGGTGGCGGCCAAGCACGCAGGCAAGCTGCGCGGACGGGTCGAAATTTACGATGGTGCGCGGCATTTATACCAATGTTTATTGGAGAATGGGCATGCCGAAGGTGACGAGATGGTCTTTGACTTCAAGTGGTTGAATCCGGTGACCGCTTCAGCCCCGGTTGATTTTGAACTGCCTGAATTCACGCCTGCGGCTCTAATCGCAAAGGCCTGAATGGCGCCGGTGTGCCACATTGCGATGGTCTGAAAGTGCGCCCCGAGGCGTCGAAGGCGGTTGGCCTCGGTCCGGATGACAGCGATTCGCGATCAGCCGTTTCATTTGCCGCACGCGATATAAAATGACATCAGCCAGCGCAAACGCCGCCTGCGGGGTTTTGGCGTCGAGCCCGCCTTTCCCGGTCCCGGGGCATACGTGCGGGGCTATTGCAGGTCTGAAAAGGCGTCCTGCAACCGCGCGACCGCCTCTGTGACAATGTGGCGCTGCGTGGCGAGGTTAAAGCGCATGTGGCCGGTGCCGCCAGCCCCGAAGGTTGGTCCGGCGGAGGCCGCGATCCGGGCGCGATCACGTATTCGGGCTGCAACCTCGTCGTCGGTCATGCCCGTGCCCGAAAAATCGACCCAGGCCAGATAGGTGGCTTGCAGCGGCATTGACCGGACACCGGGGATTGCATTTATCCCGGCATCAAAAAGCGCGATGTTGGCAGCAAGGTGAGCATTCTGCGCTTCCACCCATGCCGCGCCGGCGGGGGAGTAGGCGGCCGTGATCATCGACACCGCCATGGATGACGGTTTGTAATCCAGCGATTTCAGCCGGGTCTTCATCTGCTGGCGCAGGGTGTCATCGGGGATGATCATGTTGCCAGTGCGCTGCCCGGCAATATTGAAGGTTTTCGACGCCCCGGTGAGATAGACGGTAAAGGCACGGCCCGTCGGGGCGGCCACATCCATCGGCACAAATGTCGTACCTTCAAAGACGAGGTCGTGGTGGATTTCATCGCAGACCAGCATCATGCCGTTCCGCGCAGCAAACGCGGAAACGGCGCGCAGTTCATCCGCGCTCCAGACCCGGCCAGAGGGGTTTTGCGGCGAACACCAGATCAGCATCTTCTCTTGCCCGGTGAGGCGGCTTTGCGCGTCGTCTAGATCAAGCGTGTAGCCGCTGTCGCTGCGCGCAAGGGGGCATTCCGTAACGGCGCGTCCGGCATTTTGGATTTTCAGTGCAAATTCGTGATAGACAGGTGAAAAGATCGCAACGTGATCCCTCGGATCTGTCCAGACGTCGAGGCAAAGCGCGATCGCATTGCCAAGGCCCTGGGCGCTGAGCACCCAGGTCTTGTTGATGGTCCAGTTGTGGCGATTTTCCATCCACCAGACCACGGCGCCGCGATAGGCATCATGTTCGGGCATATAGCCAAACACACCATGATCGGCCTGGGCGCGGATTGCGTCGATCACGCAGGGCGCTGTGCGATAGTCGGAATCCGCTGTCCACATCGCAAGGCCGTCGGCGGGGTCGACATCATAGAGATCAAGCATCCAATCCCATTTGGTGGAATTGGTGCCGCGCCGGTCAATTTTGGTGTTGAAATCCATCGGAATTGCCATCGTTTTGATAAGACCGGCAACCTGTCGGGATGTGGCCGAATGTTCAAGGTGAAATTGCGCGACTTGCGACCGGGCCGGGCAGCGGCTAGATCGTGAACATGGCTTTGCGTTCGATATTGATACACCCTGATCCGCGGCTGAAAAAACCCGCTGACCCTGTCACTGAAGTGACGGACGACATCCGTCGTCTGGCCGATGACATGCTTGAAACGATGTATGACGCGCCCGGGATCGGATTGGCGGCGCCACAGATCGCGGTCATGTCGCGGGTGCTAGTGATGGATTGCATGAAGGATGAGGGCGACACGCCCCGTCCGATGGTTCTGTTGAATCCAACCGTCACATGGTCGTCCGAGGAAACTGGCGTCTATGAAGAGGGTTGCCTGTCGATCCCCGAACAATATGCCGAAGTGACCCGCCCTTCGGAGGTTGAGGTCGCCTGGCTTGGCCTTGATGGTCAGATGCACAGCGAAAAGTTCGATGGCCTGTGGTCGACATGTGTGCAGCACGAGATTGATCACCTGAATGGCAAGTTGTTCATCGACTATCTCAAGCCGCTGAAACGTCAGATGATCACCCGCAAGATGCAAAAGCTGAAGCGCGAGAGGGCACGGGCGGGATGATCGCGATCCGCACCCACGGGATCATTCTGGGCACGGAGCGCTACGAAGAGTGCCGCGCATTCTATCGCGACATCATTGGTCTGCCGGTCTGGTTCGACAAGGGGTATCTGTGCTGCCTGCGGTTTGGCGACGGCTATCTGATGATTGAAGGCGGCGGTGTGGCGCGGGAAGGCCGCAAGGCGCAGTCGGAAAACCCAACGATGATCCGCTTCCACGTGGATGATGTTGCGACAACCGCCGAAGAATTGCGGGCAAAGGGTCTTAGCGTGGATGTGCGGCAATTTGATTGGGGCATTGTCGGGACGTTTTGTGATCCCGACGGCAATGCCTGTGAGCTCAAGAACGCGGATGACCCGTTTTTCACCGGGGATGCGGTGTGATAATCCTGACGGTGCCTCATCCCATACTGCGCGCGGTGTGCCATCCGGTTGCGGAATTCGGGCATACGTTACAGGCGCTGACGGACAAGATGCTTGCCACCATGTATGCCGCGCCGGGTCGCGGGCTGGCGGCCCCGCAAGTTGGCGTGGCGCGGCGGATTTTCGTGATGGATGCGACCTGGAAGGACGGTGATCCCAGCCCGATGGTATTTATCAACCCGGTTCTGGTGCAAAGCTCTGCCACGGTTGAAACGGGCGAAGAGGGGTGCCTTTCGATCCCCGATACCGCTTGCGATGTCACCCGCCCGACAGAGATCACGCTGCGCTGGCAGGCGCTGGATGGCACCACGCAGGAGGGCGCATTCGACGGGTTCGCGGCGCGGTGCATCCAGCACGAACGGGATCATCTGGATGGCATTCTTTGCACGGATTATTCAGCATGAATCACCGCCCCTTTGTCATGTGGCCCGACGCGGCCCTGCGCACCCCCGCCAAGCCGGTTGCCGAGATCACCGACGCGGTGCGGGCCATCTGGGACGAGATGATCAACGCGATGGAGGCGATGCCGGGCGTGGGGCTGGCCGCGGTGCAGCTTGGCATTCCGATGGCGCTTGCGATTGTCGATGCCAGCGAAGCGCGCGGGCAGGTGGTGCGGATGGCGAATCCGGAGGTCCTGCATGCCAGCGTGGAGCCACGCACCCATGAAGAAGGGTCGCCAAATCTGCCGGGTGTGTCCGCCAAAATCGTGCGCCCGCGTGCGGTGACGGTCCGGTTTCTGAATGCCGATGGCATCATCCAAGAGCAGGACTTTGTCGGGCTTTGGGCAACATCGGTGCAGCATCAGATCGACCATTTGGCCGGGCGAATGTATTTTGACCGCCTGAGCCGGGTCAAACGGGACATGTTGCTGAAAAAGGCACGCAAGGCAGCACGCTAGCGCGGTTCGGCAAGGCAAAGAAGGGTAACGACATGCGAATTGTGTTCATGGGAACACCCGATTTTTCGGTGCCGGTGCTGCAGGCGCTGGTTGATGCTGGGCATGACGTCGTCTGTGCCTATGCCCAGCCGCCGCGCCCTGCCGGACGGGGCAAGAAGGATCGCCCGTCACCGGTGCAGCGCTGCGCCGAAGACCTGGGGATTGAGGTGCGCTATCCGGTGTCGTTGAAAGGTGCGGGTGAACAGGCGGCCTTTGCGGCGCTGGAGGCGGACGTGGCCGTCGTTGTGGCCTATGGCCTGATCCTGCCGCAGGCGGTTCTGGATGCACCGGCGCAGGGGTGTCTGAATATTCACGCATCGCTGCTGCCGAGGTGGCGCGGGGCGGCACCGATCCATCGTGCGATCATGGCGGGGGATGCTGAAACCGGGGTCTGCATCATGCAGATGGAAGCCGGGTTGGACACCGGGCCGGTGCTGCAGCGTGCAGCGATTCCCATTCTGGCCGAAGACACCACCGGATCACTGCATGACAAACTGTCCAAGCTGGGGGCAGACCTGATCGTTGACACATTGGCCGCGTCACCGCTTGCGGCCACACCGCAACCTGCGGATGGCGTGACCTATGCCGCCAAGATCGACAAGGCCGAAGCACGGGTGGATTGGTCGCAGCCTGCAATTGAACTGGACCGGTTGATCCGTGGTCTTTCGCCGTTTCCGGGCGCCTGGTGCATGGTCGGCGATGAGCGGGTCAAGCTGCTGGGCGCACGTGTTGTTGCGGGCAGCGCTGCGCCGGGCACTGTGCTGGAAGGGTTCACCATTGCCTGCGCAGAGGGGGCGGTTGAAATCACCCATGCGCAACGGGCCGGAAAACGACCGATGCCAGCAACCGACGTGCTGAAGGGGCTGACCCTGCCTGCGGTGCTGAACCCGGGTGACAAGGAGCCCTAAATCGTTATAGATTCCAGTCTGCAATTGGGAGACCGCGACATGAACAGGCCACCACGCATTGGCTATGGCACCTGGAACCGGCCCGGACAGGCGGCCTATGACGGCACACTTGCGGCGCTTGAGGCGGGGTATCGCCATCTGGATTGCGCCGAAGGATACGAAAACGAGGCTGAGGTCGGGCGCGCGATTGCAGACTTTGGCGGCACGTGTGCGGATCTGTGGGTGACAACCAAGGTCGCCCCGGAAAGCTTCGGCCCCGGCCAGATTCGCCCGCATGTCGAGGCATCGCTGGACAAGCTGGGCGTGGGGCCGGTTGACCTGCTCTTGCTGCATTACCCGTCGATCAATGATGAATTCGAGATCGAAGACTACATGGCGCAATTCGCTGCCGTGCTGGATGCCGGGTTGTGCCGGCACATTGGCGTTTCCAATTTCACAATTCGCTACATTGATCGTGCGCTGGAGCTGCTGGGTGATCGGGCGTTGCTGACCAATCAGGTCGAGTTGCACCCGTTCCTGCACAATCGCCCGATTGTTGATCACTGTGCCAGCAAAGGGATTGGGATGACGGCCTATTCGCCGCTTGCCCGGGGTGCGGTTTTGCAAGATCCGGTTATCGGTGCCGTGGCCGGGGAGCTTGGGGCAACGCCATCGCAGGTCGCGCTAAGCTGGTTGTTGGCCAAGGGATACTGGGTCATCCCCTCCGCCGGATCCAAGGGGCGGATCTCCGAAAACCTTGCAGCCGGTGACGTCCTGCTGACGCCCAATCAGATCGCCCGGATTGATGCGCTGGACCGTAATGAGCGCTTGGTGAATGGGCCGTGGTGTCCCAAGTGGGACGTCTGAGCATGCCCCATCGCGACATTCCGTTTTCATTGGTGGGGCTGGATCATGTCGTCTTTCTTGTGGACGATCTGGACCGCGCGGTGCGCTGGTATAAAGATGTGCTGGGTTGCCCTGTCGGCTATGTCTACCCCGACCTTGGCATGGTGCAGGTCTGGGCGGGCGCGGCGCTGATCGTGTTGTGGGACACCACCCATCCCGGCGCCAAGGGCGCGGTGCCGCCGGTTGCGGGCGGGCGAAATGTTGATCACGTGTGCCTTGCCCTGTCGCCCTTTGACCTGGACGAAATGCGGGCCCATCTGGCCGCGCATGATGTGACGATCGAGCTTGAGGCCAATCACGGTGGTGCACGGGGCATGGGGATGGCGATTTATGTGCGCGACCCCTTTGGCAACAAACTCGAACTGAAGGGCCCTGCAGAATACCCCGACGGACGCGGTTAACAATCCCGCGCAACGCCGTGGCGTTTCGCGAACGCGGTGCAATGCCCGGACCGTGCCAGAGATCAACGCATGGTGCAGCGCGGCAGGATTACGCCGCGCCGCGATTGGTGCTGCACATGATTATTCGGCGGGGACGGCGGGCATCTGGCTGACGCTTCGTTCGGCGCGTTTAACCCCCAACATCAGCATTGCGGGCGTCACCAGAAGGGTGAGCACGGTAGCAAATATCAGCCCCCCTGCGATAGCGCTTGAAAGCTCTGTCCACCATTGTGTCGATGGCGCGCCATAGACGATTTCGCGGGTGAAGAAATTTATGTTCAGCCCGATCACCATGGGCATCAGCCCCAACGCCGTGGTCACAGAGGTCAGCACCACCGGGCGCAGACGTTGCGCACCGGTGCGCAGCGCCGCCTCAAGCGGGGACAGGCCACGCGCGCGCATGTCGTTGAAGGTGTCAATCAGGACGATATTGTTGTTCACCACGATCCCGGCGAGGGCGATCACGCCGATCCCGCTCATCACGATGCCAAAGGGGCGACCGGTGACCAGCAAGCCCAACAGCACGCCCGCAATGGAAAACACGATCGCCGACATCACGATAAACGCCTGCCAGAAGCTGTTGAATTGCGTCAGCAAGATCACGAACATCAAGCCAATCGCAGAGGCGAAGGCGCCAATGAGGAACTGCCCGGCGGCAGCCTGATCTTCGGCCTCACCCCCAAATTCGACCTTGACGCTCGCTGGCAGATCCAGCGTTTTGATCGTTTCCTGCAATGCTACGATCTGGTCGTTGACCAGCACATCCGGCGTCACGTCGCTGGATATCGTGATGGCACGGGCCTGATCAATGCGGGTGATGACGCCGCTACGGGGGGCGGGTGTGAAAGAGACAAAGTTCGAAATCGGCACAAGCCCGGCTGAGGTCGGGACGCGCAGCCCTTCCAATTCGGCCAGAGTCCGGTCAACGGCCGGGAAACGCACAACGATATCAACCTCTTCGTCGCTGTCGTCGGGTCGGTAGTCGGCAACGGTGATGCCACGCGTGAGCAATTGTACCGCCTGACCCAGAAGAGCCACATCGGCGCCGCTGCGTGCCGCCTCGGAGCGATCAACGGCGATTTGCCATTCGACGCCGGGGCTCGGGCGGGTTTCGACCACGTCGATAAAACCGCCGATCCGGTCCATCGCGGCCATGATGGATTGCACCGCCGCTTCCTGTTCGCTGCGGATCTTGCCCAGAACATCAAGGCTGACGGGCTTGCCGCCGCCGGGGCCTCCGGCGTCCGTTTGCACCTGTACTTCGATCCCGGGGATCTGCGCCACATCGGCGCGGATTTCCTCGGCGATCACCGCGATCTTGCGGCGCGTGTCCCATTCGGCAAGCTCAAGCTGGATCGACCCAATGCTGTCACCGCCCTGCGATGATCCGCCGGAGCGGGCATAGATGCTGGCAATCTCGTCATAAGAGGCGAGGATTTCCTCGACCCGGCGGACAAGGGCGTCTTGTTCATAGACGGAAAAGTTGTCCTTGGCGCGGACTTCGACCTGCGCATAGTCGGGTTCGACATCCGGGAAAAAGTTCACGCCGGTCCCAAGGTTGGCATAAAGCATGATCGACCCGGTCAGCGCGATGCCCGCAAAAGACAGCGTGACCCACGGGCGCAGAAGGGACCATTGCAACACCTTCACGTAGCCCCCCATGAACCCGGTCATGTCCCGCGGGTCGCCGCTTTCGGCGGCATAAAGCTGGGCCTTGGACTTGGCCGACTGGCGTTGGCGTTTGCCGATCAGTCCCCCCATGACGGGGATGAAGATCAGCGCCATGAACAGCGATGCGGCAAGGGTGAAGATCACCGTGATTGGCAGGAATTTCATGAATTCGCCAACGGTGTCTGACCAGAACAAGAGCGGAAAGAACACGCAAAGCGTTGTGGCTGTTGATGCGATAATCGGCCAGGCCATGCGTTTGGAGGCTTCTGCATAGGCCTCTTTCGGGCTGCGCCCTTCGTGCAGGTAGCGGTCGGCGAGTTCCACGGTGACAATCGCCCCGTCGACCAGCATTCCAACCACAAGGATCAGCGAAAACAGCACCACGATATTCATCGTGTAGCCCATGACATAAAGCCCCGCGACGCCGGTCAGAAATGCGCCGGGGATCGCCAGACCCACCAAGAACGAGGACCGCAGACCCAGGGCATAAACGACAACGATCATCACCAGGATGATCGCTGCGATCACGTTCGCCTCGAGGTCGGAGAGCATGGATTTCACCTGCTCGCTTTCGTCCAGTGTAAAGCGGATCTGCACGCTTTCGGGCCAGTCGGCGCGGGCGGCCTCGATCACTTCGCGAACTTCGGAGACGGTTTCGATGATATTCGCGCCGACCCGTTTCTTGATTTCTAGCGCCAGCGCCGGTTGTCCATCAATGCGTGCAAAGCCGGTGGGATCTTCAAAAGTGCGGCGGATCGTGGCCACGTCGGCAAAGGTCACGACCGTCTGGCCGCGCACCATGATCGGCAGTTCCATCACGTCTTCGAGGTCTTCGATCAGACCCGGCACCTTGAGCACCAGTCGCCCAGCTTCGCTTTCGATGGCCCCGGCAGCGATCAATTGGTTGTTTCGGGTGATCGAGCTGATCAGCTCATCAAAGGAGAGGTTATAGGTTTCAAATACCGTTGGGTCGATCAGCACTTCGAGCAGCTCTGTCCGCTTGCCGCCGACGTCAACCTCGAGCACACCGCCAAGCGATTCAATGTCGTCGGTCAGGTCGTCAGCAAGGTTGTTGAGCGTGCGTTCCGGCACCGGGCCGGACAGGATGACGGTCAGGATCGGGAACAGGGCGGTGTTGACCTCGGTCACGGTGAGGTTGGCGTCCTGCGGCAGTTCGCTTTCGGCCTTGTCCGCTGCTTCGCGGACCTTGTCGAGCGCGGAATCGGCGTCAAAGCCCGGCTCGAATTCAAGCTGGACGCTTGCGTGACCTTCGCTGGCGGTTGAGGTCATGGATTTCAGCCCGGTGAGCGAGGCGAACTCGGTCTCCATCGGCGCAATCAGCACATCTTCGGCATCTTCGGGAGAGATGCCGTCAAGACTGGTCGAAACATAGGCAACCGGAATCGGGATTTCCGGGTTACTTTCCTTGGGGATCGCGGAATAGGCGAAGGTTCCGATGATCAGCAGGAAAACAAGCAGCAGGTTGACGACCTTGCTCCGCTTGAAAGCAGCAGAGATCAGCGCGTTCATGGCTTTGCCTCAGCAGTCTTGGTCGCCTCGGCCGGACGCGGGTCTACCACGTCGCCGGCGTTCACAAAGCCCTGCCCAACGGTGATGATCTGGGCCTGTTCCGGCAAGCCGGTGATCCAGACACCATCGGTCTGGGCCCGCACGATCGAAATCGGGCTGAAGGCCACCTTGTTACCCTCGACAATCGTCTTGACGCCCAGTTCACCGGTTGGCCCAAGAGACAGGATCGCCGGAGAGATGAAGTGCCCCCGCGCCGTTCCGGTGGGCAATGCGATGCGCGTGCTTAGCCCGGCGGGCATGACGCTGTCAGGATTGTCGATGTTCACTTCAACGCGGAACGTCCGGGTTTCGGAATCCGCGTTGCTGCCGATAAAGCCGACGGTGCCCTGACGAATTTCACCAGTGATAAAAGCCACATCCGCGGATTGGCCTTCCTGAATGCGCGACAGGGCCTGTTGCGGGACCTGCAGCACGATCGTCAGCGGATCATTGTCTAGGATTTCCGCGACGATTTCACCGGCGCTGACAAACTCCCCGACATCAAGGGTAAAGTCATTGAGGCGGCCCGCGAAGGGCGCACGGATGATCGTGTTATCAAGCAGTTCCTGCGCGGCGGTCACGGCTGCCTCTGCGGCGGCAAGTGCGGCGCGTGACTGGCTGACGCGGTCATCGGTTGCGATCCCGCGTTCCTGCAGGGCACGCGCATTGGCGTAGTCGCGTTCGGCCTGTTCCAACTGGGTCTGCGCCTGTGTGGCTTGCGCTTCAAAGGTTTCCGCGTCGACGCGGCCCAATTCCTGCCCGGCCTCGACCAGATCACCACGGTCAACCAGTACAGAGACAACCTGGCCGGTGGCCTCGGCCGGGATGCGGGTTGAACGGTCCGGTGTTGACTGGCCTTCCGCGGTCAGAACAAGTTCGACGTCCGCAGCTGCGGAATCGATCACGGCGACCGAAATCGCCCGTGGCGCGCTGTCTTCTGCAACCGGGTCTGCCGGGTCGTCGGGGATCACAAATCCGCTGCCCATCCAGCCCACCAACGCAAGTGTCAGGAAAATCGCGATCCACTTGGACCGGCCTGCGCCCTGGTCGCCTTCAAATGTGAGTTTGCCGGTCAAATCGGGTGCAGGGTCGGTTGTCATGTCATTGCCTCTGAAATACGGGGCGCGGCGCGTCGGCGCATAGCGGATGTTTCAAGTTTTTACATAGGTAGGTTCCCTGCGAGACCATCGCTAGGGGCAGCCAAAAAGAATACGACCTTTCGCACGAGATCGCTTGGCCCCGCCTATCATTGCGGAATGTCGCTTGCAAATGTCGTGCTGACATGATCGGGCGCACTGGCAACAAAAAAGCCCGCCAAAACCTGGCGGGCTTCTGTTTGCTTATGCGGGGTAATTCAGGATTTGCCCTTCCAGGGGATCAGCCAGCTTTCGGCCTTGCGCATCAGGATATCAATGCCAAAGCCGATGATGCCGATCAGCAGGATCCCCATGATAACAAGGTCGGTCAGCTGGAACCGCGAGGCGACCATGATCATCATGCCAGCACCCTTTTCAGCGGCGACAAGTTCCGCGGCGACAACCGTGCCCCAACAGACACCCATCGCGACCCGGGCCCCGGTGAAGATCTCGGGCAGGGAGTTGGGGATGATGACATAACGCAGGATTTGCCAGCGCGAGGCCCCCAGTGAATAGGCGGCATGCACCTTGGAAATATTTACGCCGGAAACACCCGAACGGGCGGCAATGGCCATGATCCAGAGCGCGGCAAGGAACAGCAGGATGATTTTACCTGCCTCACCAATCCCGGCCCAGATAATGACAAGCGGGATCAGCGCCAGCGGCGGTACGGGGCGCATGAATTCGACAATCGGGTCGAACCAACCGCGGAACCAATCGCTGAGTCCCATGGCATAGCCCAGTGGAATCCCCACCAGCGCGCCCAGCAGGAAGCCGACGATCACGCGATAAAGCGACCAATAAAGATGCTCGGCCAGGCTAAAGTTCTGATAGCCGTTCGCCAGCGTATCAACAAAGCGGCTGACCACCTTCTCAGGTGGCGGCAACCAGACAGGTTCCATCTGCCAGCCACCGCTTGGCTTGTAGTTCAGCGATCCGCGCGAGGTCATCGCAACAGAGCCAGAGGCGACGCTGACCTCTTGCCCCGGCTCAAGCGGTTGGCCGTCAACGGCAACGATCCTGGCGCCCGCGTCGCGGCCCAATTCGTCATTGCTATCCACCCGCAGCAGGGCAGAGCGCCATGCCTGTACCTCGACGCCATCGTCCTTGGCAAAACCATCACCGGGCGGGACGTCGCCGATTTCTTCGGTGCCGCCGTCCTTTTGGACCAGGACCTGCACGGTGGCGGTGTCGGTTGACCCATCCTCTGCGGCGACGGTGTATTCAAACGAGGTGCGCCCCTCAAACGGGCCGGGCGCGTGAATTGGCGTCAGGCTGGAGCCGGTAAAGGCCCCCCAGATAAGAAAGATCGCAATGATTGACAAAAACGAAGCGGGCCGGCTGGGCCGCACTGCGCTTTCGTCGCCAAAGGTGACGGTCTTGAGTGATGTGTAATCCTTGGTGCGGGTCAGCTGGCTTGCCACCAGTTTGACCGCAAAGAAGGCGAGCACAAAGAGTGCGATATAGATCAGCAGGATAATCATGCGGATTCCTCCGTGCGGCCCATAATTTCTTCTTCCATGTCCCAGATCATCGTCAGGATTTCTTCGCGGATTTCACCAAATTCGGGCGTCTTTTTGACTTCGCGCAGGTCTGCACCAACACCGGCCTTGGCAAAGGGCAGATTGTATTCCTTGTGAATGCGTCCCGGACGCGGGGCCATCACGATCAGGCGTTCGCCCAACAACAGCGCCTCTTCAACGGAGTGGGTGATCAGGATGATCGTTTTGCCAGTCTCGGCCCAGATATCCAGCACAAGGCTTTGCATCTTTTCGCGGGTCAGCGCGTCAAGTGCGCCCAGCGGTTCGTCCATCAGGATGACGTCGGGGTCATTGGCCAGGCACCGCGCAAGGGCAACACGCTGCTGCATCCCGCCCGACAGTTCGTAAATCATCTTTTCGCCGAACTCTTGCAGGCCAACGATATCCAGAAGTTCATCTACGCGCTTGTCGGTTGCATCTTTGGGTGCGTTCTTCATCTTGGGGCCAAAGGCAATGTTCTGGCGCACATTCATCCATTCAAACAGCGCGCCTTTCTGAAACACCATGCCGCGTTCCGGCCCGGGACCGGAGATCGGTTTGCCGCCGAGCGCGATCACCCCTTCGGTGGGCGCAAGAAATCCTGCGCAGATGTTCAAAAGTGTGGTTTTGCCGCAGCCCGATGGCCCAAGGACGGACATCAACTGACCGGGTTCGATTTCAAGAGAGACGTTCTGCAGGGCCTGAACCGCAGAGCCGTTGGGCAGATCGAAGCGCATGGAAATATCGTCAATTCGCAGTTGTTGCGACATTGGTAACCCCCGTATTTGTATTGAATTGAATTGGCCCGGCGCATCAGGCGCCGGGCCAAAGGGGTCTAGGTTACATCGCGCCTTTCAGCGGCGCGGTGTTCACAGCGTCTTCGTAGCTGTCTAGCGCGCTGTCGATTGAGCCGGCCTCAACAAAGACATCAGCAACACCTTTCATGAAGGTTGCTGCGGCACTGCCGAGCCATGCGTCTGACAATTGCTCCTCAACGCTTGGGAACTTCATGGTAGAAATTGCGTTGCGGGCCCCTTCAAGGTCCATGCCGGCCTCAGCCGCGATAACGGCGAGCATCTCATCGCTTTTGTCGGCGTTCCATTCGGCGTTTGCTTCTGCTGTCACCTTGAGGAATGCGCTGAGCAGTTCGGGATTTTCTGCGATGAAGTTTGCAGGGGCAGAGGTGACGTCAAACACCAGGATGCCCAGCTCTTCCTTTTCATCACCCGTCAGCAGAACGTTGCCGTGATCACGCATACGGGCAAGACCGCCACCGTAGCCACAAGCAAAATCAACGGCGCCCTGCTCAAGCGCGGCTGCGCCTTCGGGGGGGGCCATGTTGACGACCGTCAGGCTGTCCAGCGGCACACCAAAGTGGTCCATCTGGCGCAAGAAGCCATAGTGCGCTGCAGTGCCCAGTGGCACGGCAACCGTTTTGCCAGCCAGTTCGCCGGCGGTGGATTTGTCGATTTCCAGTTCAGTCTTAACAACGCAGTTGTCGTTGTCCGAATAGGACACGGCAACGTCGACGACCTGAATGTCCTGACCCGCAGAGGCCGCAACAACGAATGGTGGTACGCCCTGGCTGACGGAAATCTGCACATCGCCGCCTGCCATTGCGGCGGACATTGCCGTGCCGGTTTCAAACGCACGCCAATTGACTTTGACACCCATCGCCTCGTCGTAAGCACCAGAGGCTTTTGCTGCGAGGAATGGCATTGGCCATTCCAGGAAATAGGCCACGGTGATTTCGCCATGTCCTTCGGCGACGGCGGCGTTTGCACCAAATGTCAGTGCCACGCTTGCCAGCAGACCTTTTAATACAGTTCTTCTCATTACATCTCTCTCCTTGTTGAAATCCGGCTTTCCGCCGAAGTGCCGCCCGCATTTGATATGCGGATCGATTCTGTTCGTGGTAAATCAGTTACCCATTCTGCCGAAACGCCGGGCCCTTCGGTGGGTGAAGGTTGAACAGCGGTCAGGTTGGATGTCCAATGTTCAGGAAACCCCCGTTTCGATTGGTTATTCAGCTCTCCCAAGCCGGTTTGCGGGTTCGGCCGATCGGCCAGCCACAGTTGCAGCATTGCACGCCACAATCCGCAGCGCACCCAAATATCTTGACGCGATCCCATTGCTGCAATCAAGCGCGGCGTTTTTCAACGGAGCCGAAATAATGGGCATGGCAATGAAAGGGCTTGCATCGGTTTTGGTTGTGCGGTCAAGGCATTCAGAAAAATGCGCCTGTTTTCAATATCTTGGTCGCGGGTATCGGGGGCGGGGTGACACTGAGTCCAATTGCGCCTTAACAATCGGTCCAGATCGCGACATTCAACAGATCAAAGCGGTTGGCAGACCTTTTTCAGGACGACCTGCGCGGGAATTGCAAAAAACGCGTTGATTCAACCGGCAACAGGCACAAGTCGCGGTTTGGGTGCGGTTGCCTTCAGGACGTAAGCGATCAGAAGTAACGGCACAACCAGAAGCACATAGGCCTGAATAATCCCGAAGTTGGCGCCGCCATCTAGCAGTTGGAACGGGATCACGGTGCCTACCCCGGCAGACCACGGGTTCACCCGCAAATCGCGATAGGCATTGTCGATGGCGGTGATCACGACGCCTGAAAGGACCGCGCCAAAAATCATGCCGACGCCTCCGAAATTGATGTACCAGTTGCCGATGACGGTGATCGGCCAGCCGTTAATCTTTGTCGGCTCATAAATGCGGCGAAACCAGCCACCCACCTGAAAGGTTTCCTTTTCGGGATAGATGAACCGTGGCACCCAGGCGAGCAGGCCGTTCAACGCATCGCGGCCCTGGCGAAACTCGAACGCCTCTCCGGCATCGCGCAAGGCCAGCAGGAAGGCATCAAATTCGACAAAGTGGAGCGACGCAGAGATGCGCAACCAAAAGTCGAAGTCATTGCCTGCCCGTACGCCAGTGACTTCGGACACCATGAAGTTGCGGATCTCTTTGAGGCCCTCAAGTGCGGCCAGAAACAACAGGCTGATGATGATGATTTTCAACGGGCGCAGCGGCGCGACGTAAAAATGGTAGCTTACGCCAAACGCCAAGGTCAGCACAGCGATATTAAAGCGGTTGCCCCAGGCGTAGTTGACCGCAAAGTTGACCACGATCAGGGCGATGATCAGCCCGGGGCGTAACATCCCCGGCTGTCCAGCCAGTTCCGATTTGCGCGACAGCAGAAAGGCATAGATCAGGACCGCCACCGCAAGCGGTGCGATGGCGCGAAAAACATAGAGACCTTTCAAGGCTTTGCCGATTTTCACAGCAAAGACGAACTGGGCGACGCCCCCGGCCTGCGCGACAAGGTAGGCCGTGCAGATGACATTCAGAACCGTCAGCCCGATCACCACAAGCGCCAGCATACGCGGGTTTGGCATCACGGTTACATGCGGCATCATCCGGCGCCCGACCGACATGTGTGAAAGGGTTGCTGTCGTTGTTGTCAGGATCGCAACCCATCCCGCGGTCAAGATCAGCGCCACGGTCATCAGGTTCCAGGAGTTCGGGTCAAACCAGACTTGCGGGGACGGGCTGTCGACGCCAGCAAAAAACATCAGCGGTCGCACCATGATCTGAACGGTCAAGAGCAGGCAGACCGCCAGCAGGGCAAGGCGCCGATAGCGTATGCCGATGGCGGCACTTGCCGAAAGAGCGGCAAAGCAGATGAACCAGGCGGCCACAGCGACCCACATGGGCAGGCACCTTTCGGCTAGGGACAGATCGTGGATACGCTTATGCCGAAACAGTCGGCAGAAGTTAAGCGGACCGCCTTAGAAATTGACCGTGACACCGGGCAGGTTGAGGGCTTTGACAAGGTCGCGCAATTCCTGCCGGGCGGCGACGTTGGAAATATTGAGCCCTTTCACGCCAATGTCGCGCAGGTCAAGCAAGGTCAGGCCACGGGGGAACAATTCGCGGAAAATGACCCGCTCATTAAAGCCGGGGGCGGTGCGGAAACCGATGCGTTTGGCAAGTTTCTGAATCACGCGCTGCATCTTTTCCTTGTTGACCATGGCCTGTGCGCCCATGCGGTTGCGCACGACCACCCAGTCAATTGGGCTGAGCCCGGCCTGATTGCGCAGCTGGCGGGCATTCCAGACCATTTCGGAATAGACCGACGGGCCGGTGATTTCCTCTCCGGCGGTATCGACATGGGCAAGCAGGTCAAAATCGATGAAACTGTCATTCAGCGGCGTCAAAAGCGTATCGGCGAGCGAATGGGCGACCTGGCTGAGTCGGGTGTGACTGCCGGGGCAATCAATCAGGATGAAATCGCTGTCCGGTTCCAGGCCGGCCACGGCCATGCTTAGCCGGTGGTCAAAGGCATTTTCGCCGGGCTTGAGCGCTGATTTGTCAATCTCTGGCAAGTCCACATATGTGGGTGTCGGCAGGTCGAGCCCTTCTTTTGTCATGAAGGTCTGGCGATTGACGATGTAGCGCCCCAGCGTCTTCTGGCGAAGGTCCAGATCAAGGCACCCAACCTTGTGCCCCAAGCGGGACAGTGCTGTTGCCACATGCATTGACACGGTGGATTTTCCCGCGCCGCCCTTTTCGTTGCCCACGACGATGATATGCGCCACTGCTTTGCCCCATGCGTTTCCCGCTTATGTCGCCACTATATGTTGGGTGCATGCACGATGGAATAGGATGTGACACTTCGGACTGTCTTTTTGTGTAGCGCTTGACTTCAACGCCACAAGGGGGCATGTGCCAGCCAACGGACCCGTCCTGCCGCGTGAGCAGCGCACAGCCATCAGGCGTGCAACGGGTCCCCGAATTCACAAGGTTCCCACATCACGCAGGGGGGTCACGCGCAGCACGCGCACCCACTGCTGAACGGCGCATAGCCTATGCGCCCGGAACCCATTTGTGCGGGGCAACCCCGCCGGAAAGACTACAATGGACTTTGATATGCTGGGCCTCGCGCCCCGTCTTGTGGCGAAGCTCGCCGAGCAAGGCATTACGGACCCAACACCGATTCAGAAACAGGCCATCCCGCAAGCGATGCAGGGTCGCGATGTGATGGGGCTGGCCCAGACCGGGACAGGCAAGACGGCCGCCTTTGGCCTGCCGATGATCGACGCGCTGATGAAAACAGGCACGAAGCCTACGCCAAAGACCGTGCGGGGCCTGATTCTTGCCCCCACGCGCGAGTTGGCGAAACAGATTTCTGAAAACCTGACCGCCTATACCAAGGGCAGCCATCTGAAGGTAGCGCTTGTCGTGGGGGGCGCGGGCATCGGGGCGCAGACCAAGCGGCTTGCCGGTGGGGTTGATCTGCTGGTTGCGACACCGGGCCGATTGATCGACCTTCTGGACCGCAAGGCGCTTCGGTTGAACGAAACAATCTATCTGGTTCTGGACGAAGCGGATCAGATGCTCGACATGGGTTTCATCCATGCGCTGCGTCAGATTGCACCGCTGCTGGCGAAAGATCGCCAGACGATGATGTTTTCTGCGACGATGCCAAAGCTGATGAATGAGCTTGCGGACACATATCTGAACAATCCGGTGCGTGTGCAGGTGAACCCGCCGGGACAGGCGGTCAAAAAGATCGACCAGTCGGTGCATTTTGTTGCGCAGGCGGCCAAGTTCGACATGTTGGTCGAGCTGCTGGATGCACACCGGGATGAGCTTGCGGTGGTCTTTGGGCGGACCAAACACGGCTGCGAAAAGATCTACAAACAGTTGGAAAAGAAGGGTTTTGCCGCGGCATCCATTCACGGCAACAAGTCACAGGGCCAGCGTGACCGGGCACTTGCCGCCTTTAAGGAAGGCAAGGTGCGCGTGTTGGTGGCAACAGATGTGGCCGCGCGTGGTCTGGATATTCCCGGTGTGGCCTTTGTTTACAACTATGACCTGCCCAATGTCGCGGAAAACTACGTCCATCGAATTGGCCGGACTGCGCGGGCCGGCGCAGATGGCAAGGCCGTGGCGCTTGTCGCACCCGATGAGATGATCGAGTTGCAGGACATCGAGAAGGTGATGAAAGAAACCGTGCCAACGGCCTCGGGTCGCCGGTGGGAGGTGCAGCCCGGCCAGAAGAAACGCCCGAACGGCGGTGGCAACCGGGGCCGCGGACGCGGTGCACCGGGTGGCGGCGGCAAGCCAAAGCAGCAGAACAAGCCGGGCCACACCAATGCCAAACCGGGTGGCGGTCAGCGTCGGCGGCGGGGCAACGGCCCAAAGGCCGCCTAGGCCGCGACATTGCCGGGGTCGATGCGATCGCCCCCGGTCGCGAGATCGCAGTGAATGCTTCACGTGTCCCCCCGTCGTGCGCGGCAGGGGGGCCAGCGCCTTGCGAAGGCGCATGTCGCGCAAATAACCGATATTGGCGGGCATCATTTGCCGCAAGCAAAACGCCGCCCCAATTGGGACGGCGTATTGTGTTGGCGGGGCCATTGGCCCGGCCATGTCGCGCGGTCGGGTCTTAGAACCCCAGACCCGCGTATTTGTTCTTGAACTTGGACACGCGGCCACCGGCGTCCATCAGGCGGGTTGAACCGCCATTCCATGCAGGGTGCACGGAAGGATCAATATCAAGCGCCATCTGCTCGCCTTCCTTGCCCCATGTGGATTTCATCTGAACCACAGTGCCATCGGTCATTTTGACGTCGATGATGTGATAGTCGGGGTGAATATCTTTTTTCATCTTACGCTACCTTATGCTTCTGCGGCGGCCGTCTTGGGCGCCTTGTAGTTGCTGATCTCTGCGATACGCGCGGATTTACCACGGCGGCTGCGGAGATAGTAAAGTTTCGCGCGGCGTACACGGCCACGGCGCACGACAGTGATGCTGTCGATATTGGTGGAGTGCAGCGGGAATACACGCTCTACGCCTTCACCAAAGGAAATCTTGCGAACTGTGAACGAACCGGCAATGCCAGCGCCGTTCTTGCGGGCGATGCAGACGCCTTCGTAGTTCTGCACACGGGTCCGTGTGCCTTCGGTCACTTTGTAACCGACGCGGATGGTGTCACCCGCTTTGAAGTCGGGGATATCTTTCCCCAGCGCAGCGACTTGCTCCGCTTCGATTTGTGCGATCAGATCCATCTGACAGCTCCTAATAATGGCACGGGTTTTCCCGCGGCGTTTCATGTGTCGCCAGAGCTCTGTGTCGTCATCGGGTCCGCAATGCGCCCGCCAGAGGTTACGTCAGCTTTCCTTGTCTGGCCGTCCGGCCTGTCTGGCGAAACCCGCCCCAACGAAAGGACGCTCGATATCCAGATGGTGCCATAGACCAAGGCCCGGAATCAGTGGCTGACCCGGGGATGGGTGCGTATAGGCCGACAACGCCATACGATCAAGGGGCAAGACATGGTTGAGACGGCAAGACGGAACGGGGGTTGATTCTGGTGTCACGGCATATTAGTTAGGCTAACGAACAATGAAGGGCACAACATGACTCCCCTGGCCACCACGGTTGAGAAACTGCACCGACTGACATTGCAGAAATGGATGCGACAGGCCCGCGATCTTGGGATGAGCCATAGTGAATACCTGTACCTATCTGCTGTGCACGCACAGGCCGACGTCCCGGTAACAGACGATGATTCGCATGGTCAGCACCTGCATGACATCGTTGCCGATCTGGGGGTCAGCAAGGCGTCTGCAAGTGCGATGATTGTAAAGTTGGAGGACCGCGGTCTGGTTGCGCGGTTTCCCTGCTTTCAGGACGCGCGGGCGCAGCACATCGTCCTGACCAAGGCCGGACAAGAGATGCTGGCGCGAGGGCAAGGCGTCTACGAGGCCGTCGCGACCACCGCCCGCAAAGAGCTGGATCTGACAGGTTTGACAGAATGAACGTCGCGACCCTGTATCGCGGTTTGCAAATATAAGTTAGTTAGAAAGACGAACAAAGGAGAGACAACGAACTATCACATCATTATTCTCGGGATTTCGATCCATGCGCTGATCTGGGAACATCTGCCACATTGGGGAACATGGTTTAACAGGCTGATCGCGGCGCTGCCGCAACCGCTGCGGTCGTTATATGAACTATGGCATTGCCCCTATTGCGCCGGGTTCTGGATTTCGCTTGTGTTGCACGCGCTGACCGGGGTCTGGGTCTTTCCGGATCTTGCGGATATCCCTAAGCATTTAGGTCAGATCGGACTGCCACTGGCATGGTTTTTTGATGCACTCGCCGCAGCGATCCTGATCAAGGCGGGCATTCTGACGCTGAATGCGATTGGTCTGCCCGCTATGAAAGGGCACATGATGAAGGCCGACTTCATCGCGTCCATGTCAAAAGATTGATAAGGGCGCGCTGCGCTAATCCGATTTCCTGCGCTGGTAGGCGTCCCACAGGTCGGGACGCCTGTCTGCAGTGATCTTGCGCGACTGGTCGCTGCGCCATTCTGCGATTCTGGCATGGTTGCCCGACAGAAGAACATCTGGGATGTCATGGCCCTGCCAGCTGGCGGGTTTGGTGAACTGAGGGTGTTCCAGCAGGCCATCGGAAAAGCTTTCTTCGACGGCGGAATCATCATTGCCCAGCACACCAGGCAGCAATCTGACGGTTGCGTCAATCATCGCCTGCGCGGCGATCTCGCCCCCTGTCATGACAAAATCGCCAAGGGAAACCTCTTGAATGCCAAAGTGTTGCAGCACCCGTTCGTCGACCCCTTCGAACCGCCCGCAGAGCAGAGTGACACCGTCCGCGCGCGCAAGATTCTGTGCCATCGCCTGATGAAACGGGATTCCCCGCGGGCTGAGATAGAACATTGGCATATTGCCACGCGCTGCCCTGCGGGCGTCGGTGATTGCGGCCTCAAGCACGTCGGGGCGCAGCACCATGCCCGCACCGCCGCCGGCTGGTGTGTCATCAACATTGCGGTGCTTGCCGACGCCGTATTGCCGCAGATCATAGGTCTGCAATTGCCACAATCCGTCCTGCAGCGCGCGGCCCATCAGGCTTTCGCCCAGTATGCCCGGAAATGCCTGCGGCAAAAGCGTCAACACCTGCGCGGTCCACGCCCCGGCAATGTCTGGCGTGTCTGTCATCAGTTCTCGCGGCTTCAGGGTCGCGCGAATGCTTTTGCGGCCAATGGATTTGCCTTTGAGGTCAGCCATCTGGGGCCTTTCTGAGAAGTCGGTCTTTTTGACGTTTGAGCGCAACCTTATCGCGGTTTGCGCGATTGAGCCGCAAGAATTCAGCCGCAATTGCCGGATTCTGCCCTACATTTGCGCGCGGCGCCGGGGGCAGCTGGCGTTTCACGCCGTTGGGCAGGTCCAAAAGGTCGAGGACTGAGGCTGCCGGGCCAGCCGGGCTTGCGCTGACGTCCTCAAGCTGGGCCAGATGCAGCGCATCCAGCGACAGGTGCTGCGCGATGTGACGCGCGGTTGCGTCGAGGTCCGGCAACGCGGCAAATCGCTGGCTGAATTGCGCAAATGAATCCGTCATGCGGATCGCCCGCAACAGGTGGCCGTGCACACTGCGCAGCCAGGCATCGCGGGACCGCAGCGTATAGAGAAACTCAACTTTGCAGTGCGGTCCAAAACGGTGGCGTAGGGCTGTCACCATCACTTTGCCGATGGGAATCGCGGTTTGCGGATAGTCACGGGCAAGCGCGCCAAAGAGGCGGCGATGTCCCGGCAGGGTGCCGCTGAAGGTTTCACGGGACAGCACGATCACCTTGTCATCGGGGATGCGGGCGAGGAAATCGGTCGCGGCGCGACGAACCTGCCGGATGCGCCAGGGGAACGGGCGTTTGCCATAGGTCTGCAGCGCTGCGGCGAGCTGTGGGAAATCATCCCGATCATAGTACGCCAGATAGGGGCGCAGCAGGTCGAGGTTGCCACGCAGGTAGCGCTGCAGCGAACTTGTGCCGGTCTTGTGAAAGCCTGCATGCAGGATGACGCGGGTGGTCATGTGGCTGCGAAAAGGCCATCCGGGGGATCAGCGATGATGCGGCCTGCCGTCAGGTCGATCGTCGGAACAGCTGCCTGGGTAAAGGGCAGGAGCACGGTTTCGGACTGGCCCGGTATGCTAACCTCAAGCAGGTCACCGGCGCCGTGGTCAATCACGTTCTTGACGTTGCCAAGCGTCGCACCGCCGGTGTCCATAACCGTGAGCCCGATCAGGTCGGCGTAATAATATTCGTCGTCCGGCAACGATGGCATCATGTCGCGTGCGGCATAAAGGCTGACGTTGCGCAGGGCGTCAGCGTCTTCCTTGGTGATCACACCGTCGATGCGGGCGGTAAAGCCATTTTTCATCCGTCCGGTCAGGACAATCTGATTGAAGGCCCGGCCGTCTTCGGTTGTCAGTGGCGTGTAATCGGCGATGGCTTCGGGATCAGCGCAATAGGATTTTAGCCGCACTTCGCCCTGCACGCCAAAGGCGCCGCCGATACTGCCCACGATGATCTTGTCAGTCATGCGGTTACTCCGATCCAAGACAGATAATGCCGTTCCATTGACCGGCGCTGCTTTCACAGGCGGTGCGGGCATTGTTACGCTCAACCATGACGCCCGCTGTAAAGGCGAGCATGACAAACATCACAAGGCGGATGAGGCGGAACATCGGGAATGAACTTGGCCCGGCCGAAGGGACCGGGCCAAGTCACATGCTTATTCTTCAGCAGCCGCGTCTTCGGCGGGTGCTTCTTCTGCGGGTGCCGCAGCGGCTTCGGCAGCGGCAGCTGTTTTCGCGGCTTTTTCTTCGGCGCGGGCCTGCGCGGCCTTGCCCGGTGTGCCCTTGTTGGGATTGTTGCGCTCTTTCTTGGCAAGAACACCGGCAGCTTCCAGCATCCGGCTGACACGATCAGTAGGCTGTGCGCCTTGGTCGAGCCAGAACTGAACACGTTCCATGTCCATTTTTACGCGGTCTTCGCTGTCCTTGGCGAGCAGCGGGTTATATGTGCCCAGCTTTTCCTTGAAGCGGCCATCACGTGGCATGCGGCTGTCAGCCGCAACAATTGCGTAATGCGGGCGTTTTTTGGAACCACCGCGTGCGAGACGAATTTTCATAGCCATGAGAGTTTCTCCTTTAAATGGCAGGTCAGGGCATGGCCCTAAGATTGGTGTTGTTTGTGGTGTTGGATGACTTCCTGAATGATGAAATTCAGAAATTTCTTGGCAAAGTCGGGATCAAGATCGGCCCGGTTCGCAAGTTCGGTGAGCCGGGCGATCTGCGCGTCTTCGCGCGCGGGATCGGACGGCGGCAAGGCGTGTTCGGCTTTCAGTTTGCCGACGGCCTGGGTGTGTTTGAAACGTTCGCCCAGCGTATAGACAAGGATCGCGTCAAGGCGGTCGATGCTTTCGCGGTGCCCTTTGAGCAATTCGGCGGCAAGTGTGGCGTGATCAGACATCGGGCACCTCGGGGCGTGGGTAACGGTAGGCCAGCGTGCCATCAAAGTCGGCAGCTGGATCATGGGTTGCGCCGAGCCGTTCAGCCAGTGTGATGGCGCGGTCATTGCCCGGTTCGATGTAGCTGACAAGGCTGTCCCATCCCAGCGCATAAAAGGCATTGTTGCGCGCGGATGATGCGGCCTCAAAGGCATAACCCTTGCCTTCGGCATCGGCGGTAAAGAAGAATGACAGTTCCGCTTCGGGATCGCCGGTTTCATGGCCCAGCAAGACAAAACCAAGCACCGTCTTGTCAATCTGGCTTTCGACCGTCCAGAGCCCTGCACCGCGTAGGATCCAGCTTGCCGTCAGTTGCAGGAAATCATCCCAGGCCCCGGCGCGGTCGCGCTGTCCAGAGACGAACCGACCTCGGTCAGAATTTACGATTTCCGCATAAATATCAAAGTCTTCGATATAGGGTCCGCGCATCATCGTGCGCGCCGTTGAAATCCGTGGCAGGGACTGGCCGATGCGTTCAATTGCAACAGCGGCCTGGCCGGTTGGAATGGATTCCCAGGGGTGCATGGTCATTGGAACGTTCCTTTCCAGGGGGCGGCGGCGACACTGGCAGCGGTATGGCGGTAGGTGATGTTGGAATCTCCGAACGGCGTTGCCGCATCCGGATCGACAGATCCGCCAATGCGTTCCGCAATCTTTTGCGAGGCATGGTTCTGGTGATCCACGTGACTGACAACGGATGTAAGATCGGTCGCAGCAAAGGCATGACTCAGGATGGCATGAGCCGCCTCGGTTGCGATGCCCTGACCGGTGAACCCGTCATAAAGACCCCAGCCACATTCGATCTCTGGAAAATGCGCGGGATGCACAAGGCCTGCAAAACCAGCCAGTTCCCCGTCCTTCACAATTGCCAGGCAGCCAATGCCGTAAAGCGCCCAGCCTGCAATATCATTGGCAAACCAGCCCCAGGCGATTTCTGCACTGATTGGGCCGCCCATGTACTTGGCACGCGGGCTGGCGAGCATCGCGGCGTAGGTTTCGAAATCTGCGCGGTCATAGGGGCGCAGAACAAGGCGTTGTGTGGTCAGCGTCGGGATCATGCGGCACCCCCGAAACGGTGGACAAATGCGCCACTGTTCAGTGCTGCCTCTGCCGCGTGGTCGCGCGTGCCGCCCAGGGCTTCGCTGACGCGGTGCGATGCGACATTCGTCGGAGAGGAATAGGCCACAACCTGCCCGAGCAATTGCAGGGCATGATCGCGCACGGCTGCACCTGCCTCGCGGGCGTAGCCCTTGCCTTCGGCATTGGCGCAAAGCACCCAGCCGATCTCGGCCTCCGGATCGCCGCATTCGTGATCGCAGGGGGCAAAGCCGTAAATGCCGCCGCTGTTCTTGTCGGTGATCGTGAACAAGCCAAAGCCGCGTAGCAACCAGCTGGCGACCATCTGATTGAAGTCGTCCCATGCCGCATCACGCGACATCGGCCCGCCAAAGCCCGCAGCACGGTCAGTGGTGGCGACGCCAGCCCATGCATCGAAGTCGCTGATCCGCGCAGCCCGCAGGATCAGGCGGTCGGTCTCAAGCGTCGGCAGTGCCGCCTGCAAGGCACGGACTTGGTCGGCAGCGGCGCCGGATGGCGCGATTTCCCACGGGCGATGCATCAGGCATGACCCCGCGGTTTGGGATGTCGAAAGACCAGCGTCTGTGGCGAGGGCGCATTGGCGGCTTCGTCCAGTTTCGCGCCCAGTTTCTGCGCCAGGCGAATGGAACGTTCGTTGCCGGGTGACACGTAGCTGACGGCAGTGGTCCATCCAAGCACATCAAAGGCGTGATTCAGCGATGCGCGCGCCGCTTCGGTCGCAATACCGGTGCCTTCGGCGGCCGATTCAAAGATCATCCAGCCGATCTCTGTTTCCGGCCAATCGGGCGGTGTCCAAGGGCCAACAAAACCAAGGGCCGCATCGCTGCCGCGTTTGGTGATCGCCCACATGCCGTAGTTGAAGATCTGCCAATGGCCCAATTCGCCGGCAAAGGCACGCCACGCCTTGCCGATGTCGCCCTGACTGCCAAAGGCGGCGGCGCGATCAGACATCATGAAGTCATGAAAGGCGGTCCAGTCGCTTGGCACGGGTTCACGCAATACGAGGCGCTGGGTTTGCAGGGTCATGCTCATGCGGCCACCTTGGGGTGACGCCAAGCGCCAACAACCGCCCCGCTGGGGTATTGGATGTCTTTTTCAAAGGTGCAGCCCAAGGCCTTGGCAAGCGCGATGGAGCGGGTGTTTTCAGGTGCGATATAGGATACCAGTGGGGCAAGACCCTGGCCTGCCGCCCATTTGCGGACGGCCCGGGCGCCTTCAATGGCCAAACCTTGCCCCTCGAAATCCGCATAGAGCACCCAGCTGAGCTCTGGTTCTTCGAAGTTGATCGGATGCCAGATCGAGAAGCGTCCAGCCGGCGTGCCGGTGGCCGTTTCACTGGCAAAGAACGCGCCGTAGCCACGCGCGACCCATTGGCCGGCGTAGATCATGCAACTGTCCCAGGCATCGCGCGGGTCATCGCTTGGCCCGCCCAGATACAGCGCCCGTTCGGTCGCGGCGAACACACGGAACGCGTCAAAATGGGCCATGGAAAATGGCCCAAGGGTCAGCCGACCTGTATGGAGGACAGGCGTTTGGGTCATTTCTTCTTGCCAAAGCCGGACAAGCCGGGGGGCAGGGCCGCGCCGCCGCCAAGGCCAGGCAGGCCGCCGGGCATTTTGCCTTGCAGCGCCTTTGCCGCCTCTTCCATGGCTTTGGGATCATTCATGTCGGGCATCCCGCCGGGCAAGCCACCGCCGCCTTTGCCGAACATGCCCTTCATGGCCTGTTTCAGCATGCCGCCTTTGCCCATTTTGCCCATCTTTTTCATCATGTCCGCCATCTGGCGGTGCTGCTTGACCAGTTTGTTGAGCTCTGACACCTCAAGTCCGGCGCCCTTGGCGATCCGCTTTTTGCGGCTGGCTGCCAATAGGCCGGGATTGGCGCGCTCTTTCTTGGTCATGGAGTTGATCAGCGCGATCTGGCGTTTGAGGATACTGTCGTCAAAGCCTGCCGCATCCATCTGCTTTTGCATTTTCCCCATGCCGGGCATCATGCCCATCATGCCTTCCATGCCGCCCATCTTGATCATCTGCTCAAGTTGCATCTTGAGGTCGTTCATGTTGAATGCGCCCTTCTGGAAGCGCTTCATCATGCGTTCGGCCTGTTCTGCCTCGATCGTTTCCTGCGCCTTCTCAACCAGCGCGACGATATCGCCCATGCCAAGGATGCGGCCCGCGATGCGCTCGGGCTCAAAGGTTTCGATCGCATCCATCTTTTCGCCAAGACCGACAAAGCGGATCGGCTTGCCGGTGATCGCGCGCATGGACAGCGCCGCACCGCCGCGACCGTCACCATCCATCCGGGTCAGTACAACGCCGGAGACGCCGATCTTGTCGTCAAATTCCTGCGCAACATTGACTGCGTCCTGACCGGTCAGACCGTCAACCACCAACAGCGTTTCGCGTGGATTTGCCACGTCGCGGACCGCTGCCGCCTGAGCAATCAACTCCTGATCAATGTGCAACCGGCCAGCGGTGTCCAACATGTAGACATCAAAGCCGCCAAGGCTGGCCTGGGTCTTGGCCCGCTTTGCGATCTGGACCGGATCTTCCCCCGGTACGATGGGCAGCGTATCAACGCCGATCTGCGTACCAAGAATGGCAAGTTGTTCCATCGCAGCGGGGCGGTTGGTGTCAAGCGAGGCCATGAGGACCTTTTTGCCCTCGCGTTCCTTCAGGCGCTTGGCGAGCTTGGCCGTTGTGGTCGTTTTACCCGACCCCTGCAGGCCAACCATCAGGATCGGCGCGGGCGGATTGTCGATCTTCAATGCGCCGGGGTCCGCGTCACCCGTAAGAACGTGCTGCAATTCGTCGTGCACTATCTTAATGACCTGCTGGCCGGGGGTCACCGATTTGGTGACCGACTGCCCGGTGGCCTTGTCCTGCACGGCTTTTACGAAATCGCGGGCCACGGGAAGGGACACGTCCGCTTCAAGCAGGGCGACGCGCACTTCGCGCAGGGCGGTCTTGACGTCATCCTCGGACAGCGCACCTTGTTTGGTGAGCTTGTCAAAGACACCTGACAGGCGTTCGGATAGACTTTCAAACATCGCGCGTGGCCTCCGGGCCGGATCATTTCGACATGCCCCCAAGGTGGGAACGGACGGCCCAAACGACAAGCGCACCAGTGGGCGCAACGCGCTGACTGGTGGCGATCCCCGTGATGGGCCGGGGACCGGAAAGCTGATGCTAACCGGGTTATGGCTGCGATTTACGCCCGTGGCCGCGTTGAGTCAACTGCGGTACGCATCCAGCCAGTTATTGATGGCTTTTGCCGCGGCGTGATGGCCGCCACCGCTGGTGTAGACCTGAGTCAGCGGCATGGTGCCAGCGTCCATGCCACCGGACAAGACCAGCTCAACACGATAGGTTTCAGTTTCGCCACGGCTGACACCAACCTTGGCGCGGTCCAGATGGGCAAGATCGTAGGACACGGTTGTCGTGCCCCGGGTATTACGCTTGCGGATGGCGACCTGCCGATGTTTTGCGTCCAGAAACACCCGCGTCCGTTCCAGCATCAGCCTAAAAAGTAAGAACAGCATAATCGCGATCGGGGCGCAGATCAGCGCGACCATCCAAGCCCGGTCAAACAGCGACACAAGAGTGACTGTTGCCAGCGAAAACGCAAAGACGCCCATGAACAAGGCCCAGAAAACGGGGCGGTCCTCGACGATCAGCATCTCAGGCGTGTTCCTGACCACCTTCACGGCATGTGGCCCTTGAGGAAGGTGGTGATGTCCCGCACCGAGGCGTTGGCCTCGGGGGAGCGACCACAGTTCAGGTGCCAGACATGTGGCAGGTTGAACTCTACTTTCAGGGTCACATCCACGCCGTCATCTTGCAGCCGCTCTGCCATCAGTCGGCTGTCATCGTAAAGCACTTCGGTCTTGTCGACGTTCATGAACACTGGCGGGCACCCGGTGAAGTCGCCCAGAATGGGCGAGATTTCCGGCGTGGCGGGGTCCTGTCCGGCAAGGTAGTCGCTGACCCCGCGCATACCCCATGACATCGGCACCAGATGATCGGACTCAAGATTGGCAGTCAGCGACGGGTTTCGCAGACGCAGATCGGTTAGCGGTGACATCAGCGCCAATGCAAACGGCAGTTTCAGCCCCTTGCGTTTCAGGCGCAGGACGAGCGCGAGGGCAATATTGCCGCCAGCACTGTCCCCGGCAATCGCGATCGGGCCCGCGTCGGGATCGTCCAGCAATGCGCGATAGGCAGTTTCCGCATCGTCCAGGGCGGCGGGGTAGGGGTGCTCTGGCGCAAGACGGTAGTCGATATAAACACCCCGCAGGCCAGCCTGTCGGCCCATCCGCGCAATCAGATGCTTATACCCACGCAAATTGCCGATGACAAAGGCACCGCCGTGAATATATAGCAGCGTCCCGTTGCTCTGCTGGCCCTGTACCGTACAGGCGGTGCTGTCCACTGCGCGGCCGTCGCAGGTCAGCGTCTGTCGCGCTAACGTCAGGCCCCTGGGTTGGCGATAGGTCGACATGGCATTGAGTGACGTGGCCTTGCGGGCCAGCCATTGCGGACGCGCATGGGCCAGGACCGGTTTCTGGATGTAGCGCGCGTAGGCGTTCCAAAATCGTTGCGGACGCGAGATCATAGCGCTTTGTGGCGATCTGCCGTGGCGACGTCAATAACCGGCGGCCCGCAGTGAGGGGGCAATTGCCACTTGCATTTCTGAACAGAAGGAGGCCTCTTGCAAGTTTAGCGTTCCAAAATGCACAGGAGCCAATATGAACAGCTGGGATGAAATCCGCACTGCATATCAAGTTGCGCGCGCCGGAACCGTCAGCGGCGCGGCCGAGGCATTGGGCGTGCATCATGCGACGGTCATTCGCCATATTGATGCCTTGGAGGGGCGCCTGGGTGTCAAACTGTTCCAACGTCATGCGCGCGGCTATACCGCGACGGAGGCCGGCACCGATCTGCTGCGTGTCGCGCAGACAACCGATGACCAATTCACCCAGTTGGCGGGGCGCATCAAAGGTCTGGGCGCGGGGGTCACGGGTGATCTGGTTGTGACGTCGCTTGGTACATTGTCGAGCTTCATGTTGCCGATCCTGCATGACTACCAACAGGAGCACCCCGAGGTCACCGTGCGCTATCTGACTGGTGAGCGTCTGTTTCGCCTTGAATATGGCGAGGCCCATGTCGCCGTGCGCGCCGGCACGCGCCCGGATCAGCCTGACAATGTCGTGCAACCCTTTGCGCATCAGGCGATGGCGCTGGCCGCCTCGGACGATTACATCGCGCGGATGGGCATGCCCCGAACCGAAGCGGATCTGAAGGACCACTTTTTCGTCGGGCATGACGATGAAGACAACCGCGCGCCGTTCAACCAATGGCTTAATCAGGTGATCGAGCGTCGGCAGGTGCAGTTCCGCGTCACCGACACGCGCATCATTCGTGATGCCCTGCTGTCGGGTGCGGGAATCGGATTTGTGCCCGCGATTGAATTGAAGAGTTTCCCGACGCTGAAAGAGGTGCTGCCCAGTCGCCGCGAGTGGTCTGCGCCGCTTTGGCTGGTGACCCATGTCGATTTGCATCGGACCGCCAAAGTGCAGTCATTCCTGACATTCCTGAAAGACCGGGCCAAGGAATCGGTGCCCTGATGCATCCCGCAACGCGCGGACATCTTGCGATGCTGCTGTTTTCCTTGCTGGTCGCAGGGTCATTTGCGCTGGGCGAGCTTGCGGCGAATGAGATCACGCCGCTGGCGCTGAACGCGGTGCGATTCTGGATCGCGACAATCGTGATTGGGGTGGCGGCCCATTTGACGACGGGGATCCCACGCAGGGCCGCACAATCGCCATGGCGATATGTCGTTCTGGCAGGATTTTTCACGACCTATTTCGTGCTGATGTTTGAAGGGCTCAAGACCGCCCCTGCGGTCAGTTCTGCCGCCGTCTTTACGCTGACACCGGTGATGTCGGCGGCATTTGGATGGGTATTGCTGCGCCAACGGCTGACGCCGCGCATGGCGCTGGCCCTTTTGATTGGGGCGGCGGGAGCAATCTGGGTCATATTTCGCGCAGACGTCGCGGCCATCCTGCGGTTCGAGATTGGCCGGGGCGAGGCGATCTTTTTCTGGGGATGTATGGCGCATGCCATTTACACGCCGCTGGTGCGGCGTCTGAACCGGGGGGAGCCTGCGGTGGTTTTCACTTTTGGCACGCTGCTTGCAGGTGCGATCCTGCTGACCGTTGTAGCATGGGGCGATTTGCGGGCGACCGATTGGGCGCAATTGCCCGGGATCGTTTGGGTCACGATCCTATACACGGCCATCTTTGCAAGTGCCGCAACCTTCACCCTGCTGCAGTTCGCCACACTGCGTCTGCCAAGCGCAAAGGTCATGGCCTACACCTATCTGACGCCAAGCTGGGTCATCCTGTGGACGATGGCGCTTGGCGCTGGTGCGCCGCCTATGCTGGTGTTGATCGGGGTCGGGTTGACTGTAGTCGCGCTATTGCTGTTGTTGAGGGACGATGGCGCAACCACCCCGGTCAGGCAGAGGGCTTGAGCTCTGCGTCGAGGAACCGTTCGAAAGCATCCAGGTCGATGCCATCCAGCTGACCAAATGCCTTCATCCAGACACTGGCGTCGCGTAGGGCATCCGGTTCCAGTTTGCACCATTTTACGCGCCCACGCTTTTCCTGCGAAATCAGGCCGGCGGCGGTCAGAACCCCAAGGTGTTTGGACACCGCCGCAAGCGACATATCGAAAGGATCAGCCACGTCCGTGACAGCCATGTCGTCCTCGAGCAGCATTGCAAGGATCGCCCGGCGGGTTGGATCAGCAAGGGCGGCAAAGGTGGTATCAAGCCGGTCGGTCATAACGGTGATTAAGCGGGTCTGCCGTGAAACGTCAACCAGTTGGTTGAATATCAGGCGGCGTCGCACGGGCGGGATTTTCCCGGTTTTCACCGTCACGCGCATGCGTGAATATCATTTATTTCCAACCGGTTGTGCGGTCGTTGAGGTCGACTTGACTCATGACCCGGTCACCCATAGACCTTGCCCAACTTCGCAAGGGGGCGATTGCCCGTGTCCGATGACCAGAAACCCGCCGACGATGCCGCCAGACTGGCGGCGCTAGAGGCAAAACTGGCTGCGCGGCGCAAGGCACCCGAGGTCAAAAACCATAGCGAGGAACACTACTCTCAGGCGCAGCTTGCCTGGCGAATGGTGATCGAATTAGTGGCCGGTCTCGCGATCGGTTTTGGCATTGGATACGGGCTGGACAGCCTGTTCGGGACCACCCCGATTTTTCTGGTGCTGTTTATCTTCTTTGGCCTCGCGGCCGGTGTGAAAACCATGCTGCGATCCGCCCAAGAGGTGCAACGCAAGCAGCTGGAAGCATCCAGCGAACAAGAGGGCGAACAACGTGGCGACTGAAGAGCATTCCGAAGGCGGTCTTGTCTTCCACCCGCTGGACCAGTTCATCGTAAAACCATTGTTCGGGGACGGACCCGTGCATTGGTATACCCCAACAAACGTGACATTGTGGATGGGTCTGGCGATCCTCGCGATTATTGCGATCTTTGTGCTGGGCAGCCGTGGCCGCGCCACGATCCCCACCCGCATGCAATCCATCGGCGAACTGATCTACGGCTTTATCTACAAGATGGTTGAGGACGTGACCGGCAAGGACGGGGTCAAGTATTTCCCCTATATCATGACCTTGTTCGTGTTCATCCTGTTTGCCAATTACCTTGCCCTGCTGCCGATGTCCTATTCGGCAACGTCAATGATCGCTGTCACCGCGGTCATGGGCTTTGGCGTTTTCATCGCGGTCACGGTCCTGGGGTTCGTTCTGAACGGCCCGGCCTTCCTTGGCTTGTTCTGGATGAAGGACGCACCTGCGATCCTGCGTCCGATCATCGCCGTGATCGAGGTCATTTCCTACTTCGTGCGCCCGGTCAGCCACTCCATTCGTTTGGCGGGTAACATCATGGCCGGCCACGCGGTTATCAAAGTTTTCGCAGGCTTCGCAGCGCTGACCATCGTGTCACCCGTCGCGATCCTTGGCATCACCGCGATTTACGGGCTTGAAGTGCTCGTCGCCGGTATCCAGGCCTACGTATTCACCATTCTGACCTGTGTGTATCTGAAAGATGCGCTGCATCCTGCACACTAACCTGAACACCCACTACTCAAATTCCATCGTAAGGAGATAAAATCATGGAAGGCGAACTCGCACACATCGGCGCTGGCCTGGCTGCAATCGGTTCCGGCGCTGCCGCTATCGGTGTTGGTACTGTTGCTGGCAACTACCTCGCAGGCGCTCTGCGTAACCCATCTGCTGCTGCGTCGCAGACAGCAACATTGTTCATCGGCCTCGCATTTGCAGAAGCTCTGGGGATCTTCGCATTCCTCGTCTCGCTTCTGCTGATGTTCGCAGTCTAAGAACAACCCATATCCTTACGGCTGGCGGGGGCGGACGAACCTGCCCCTGCCAGTAAAACCAAAGGTTATCCGGGGGCCATCATGGCAACAGAAACAACAGAACACGCCGTAGGGGCCTGCGTCGACGGGGGCGGAACCGCCATCGGGATGCCGCAGCTTTGTGCGGACTGGATGCCGAACCAGATTTTCTGGCTCGTGGTGTCGCTGATCGTGATCTATTTCATCATGTCGCGCATTGCCTTGCCGCGCATTGGTGCCGTGCTGGCCGAACGGTCTGGCACGATTACGAACGATTTGGCGGCCGCCGAAGAACTGAAGCTGAAAGCTGTTGAAGCCGAAGCCGCCTATGAAAAGGCGCTGGCGGATGCGCGCAGCGAGGCTGCAAAGATCGTGGCTGAAGCCGGGTCCGAAATTCAGGCCGAACTGGACGCAGAGCTTGCAAAGGCTGATGCGGAGATTTCGGCACAGACCGCTGAAAGCGAAAAGGCAATTGCCGAAATTCGCGACAGCGCCGCTGCAAACGTCAAGGACGTTGCCAAGGATGTCACCAAGGCGCTTGTCGCTGCGATGGGTGGCAAGGCGGATGCAAAATCCGTGAACGCGGCCGTCACAGCAAAGATGAAGGGATAAGAGCGATGCGTTTTCTGACCCCATTGTTCATCGTCGCGGCCTCGCCCGCATTTGCGGCAAGCGGCCCATTTGTATCACTTGGCAATACCGACTTTGTCGTGCTGATCGCTTTCCTGATCTTCGTCGGGATCCTGCTGTATTTCAAAGTGCCTTCAAAAGTTGGCGAAATGCTGGATGGCCGGTCCGCGAGCATCAAGTCGGAACTTGATGAAGCGCGCGCCCTGCGTGAAGAAGCACAGTCTTTGTTGGCCTCTTATGAGCGCAAGCAAAAAGAAGTGCAGGAGCAGGCCGATCGGATCGTGTCGTCTGCCAAAGACGAAGCCGCACGCGCTGCGGAAGCTGCGAAAGAGGATATCAAGTCTTCGGTCGCGCGCCGCCTGGCAGCCGCAGAGGACCAGATTGCAAGCGCGCAGGCTGCCGCAATCAAAGAGGTCAAGGATCAGGCTGTGAATGTTGCCATTGGTGCCGCAAAGGACGTGATGGCCAAGCAGATGGACGACGCGGCATCTGCCGCGATGATTGAAGACGCCATTGATGCGGTCAAGACCAAGCTGCACTAATCCAGCGATAATCCAATCGAGGGGGCCCGGCACGTAAGTGACCGGGCTTTTTCATGTGTGATTGACATATCTGCGGATGTTGGTAATTTCAGAGTTACCGTAACTTGCAGGTAACGCAATGCAACCCGCGCAATCCCCCCATCCGCAGACCGCCGCGCTGGACGCGCTGGGCAATGCGGTGCGGCGCGATATCGTGCAGCAACTTGCGATCAAGCCGACAACAGCAGGGGCGCTGGCCGATCGCATGCCGATCAGCCGCCCGGCTGTGTCAAAACATCTCAGGGTTTTGCAGGACGCAGGGTTGATCAGCCATGTCCCTCAGGGCACCCGGAATGTCTATCAGCTTGAGAAAAAGGGCTTTGACGCGGCGCGGGGCTGGCTTGACAGTTTCTGGTCCGACGCCTTGACCCGATTTCGCATGGTCGCAGAAAACACCGACCCAGAGGCCCGAGATGAGTGAACCTTTGCGCCAATCCATGCGGGTGCGCTGTTCGCCTGACCACGCCTATGACGTCTTTACCAACCGCGTTGACCTGTGGTGGCCGCCGACACATCGCAAATTCGAAACCTCGACCTTGACGCTGGAACCTCGACCCGGCGGACGGTTTTTTGAAACCTCTGATGCCGGTGAAGAGGCCGTGCTGGGCGAGGTGCTGACCTGCGATCCGCCGCGCAAGATCACCTATACGTGGCATCCCGGCAAGATCAGCGGCCCCACCCATGTTGAGGTCACGTTCCTGCCCGAGGGGACAGAAACGGTGGTCAATATCCTTCACAGCGAGGGCAACAGCGCATTGGGCAGGCACTGGTCAGAGCGGGTTGCCCTGTTCACCAAGGGTTGGGGCATTGTCCTGCCTGCCTTTGCCGCATGCGCCGAGGCATCGGCCAAATCATCCTGAAACCATTGAAAGAAAAAGCAATGTCCAACATGTCCTTTAGCGACCTTAACTGGCTGGCGATTCTGGCCTGCGTGATCATTGGTCAAATTGTCCTGACAGTCTGGTTTGCAGTGATCTTCAAACAGCCATGGGCCGAGGCCTATGGCGTTGATGATCCTGCACAACATACCAGGGAGGTCCCCGGATATACCTATGGGGTCGGGTTGGCCTGCATGTTCTTGCTGACGCTGGGTCTGGCGCTGTTCCAGTCAGCCATGGGCGTGAGAGGCGTTGGCGCCGGGATTGGGTTCGGCGTTGCCGTTGCGCTGTTCTTTTGTGTCGCGACAGCCTTGCCCGGCTATGCGTTTCTGCGGCGCTGGTCGGCGGGCAAACTGGCGATTGCGAGCCAATGCGTCGTCATCCTGGTCTTGTCGACCATTCTCGCGGCCTGGCCATAGCGCTAGCGTCTGGTTTCAATTTCAAAGCGTTTGCGGGCGAAGATTTCGTTTTCGTCCGCTTTCTTTTGCCCAAACAGTGACTCTTCAACAAAGGTGAGATGCGCCTCAACCGCGGCGCGGGCGCCAGCGGGATCACGCGACTGCAAGGCCTCGTTGATATCGCGGTGCTGATCAAGGATCTGGTCGCGGGTCAGGCGCTGTTTGAACATGACCGACCGGTTGTAGAAAACACCCTCGCGCAGCAGTTCATACATGGAACGCATCATATGCAGCATGATGACGTTGTGGCTTGCCTCGATGATGGCAAGGTGAAAGTCCGCGTCAAGATGCGCCTCATCGGCGGGATTTCGTTTCTGGTGCGCAGCTTCCATCTTGGCAAAAACCTCTGCAATCACCGCAAGGTCGGTATCAGAGGCCACCCGGGCTGCACGTTCCGCGGCCAGACCCTCCATGTCGCGGCGAAAGCTGATGTAGTCAATAACAGCCGCATCATGGGACGAAAACAGTTTGACCAATGCCGGGGCGAAGGCGCTGCCCAGAACATCGGCAACAAAGACACCCGCACCGGCCCGTGATGCGAGCAATTCACGGTCCTGCAAATCTGCAAGCGCTTCGCGCAGGGAAGGGCGCGAGACGCCCATGCGTTCAGAAAGTTCCCGTTCTGAGGGCAGGCGTTCACCCGGGCGCAGGATGCCGCGCAGAATCAATTCTTCGATCTGGCGCACAACGCCATGGGACAGTTTTTCCTGTGTGACAGGTTCAAATGGCATGGGTCGTCCTTTGTATTGGTCAAATTATATGACCAAGCATAGGAACTCACAAACGAAAAAGGGGCCGCTGCAGCGACCCCTTTGATGGCAGATCCAGAAGATCAGCTTGGCGTGATGACCACCTCGACGCGGCGGTTCTGCTGACGCCCCTCGGGCGTGAGGTTGGTTGCAACAGGCGCGTCTTCGCCCCGTCCGACAGAGCGGATGCGTGCGGGTGACACACCGGCGTTGATCAGGATCGACGTCACGGACTGGGCCCGACGTTGGCTGAGGTCAAAGTTGAACGCAGCATCCCCGACGTTGTCGGTATGGCCGATCACGTTGACGGTGGTATTCGGGTAACGCTGAAGCGAGTTGGCGAGCGTAAAGAGGTTGCTTTGCGCTCCACCGGAGACGGTGGTCGAATTGGTTGCGAACAGAATGTCCTGCGGCAGCGTGACGGTCAGGTTGTTGCCGTTGTTGACGATGCCAACGTTCCCACCCAGCGCCTGGCGCAACTCTTCTTCCTGTTTGTCAAGATTGGAGCCGATAGCACCACCAATGCCAGCGCCAAGGGCGGCACCGATCACCGCCTGCTGGCGCCGCTCGCGCTTTGTGTCGCCGGTCGCGGCCCCCAGTAATGCACCAAGGCCAGCGCCGATGGCAGCACCCTGCCGTGTATTCTGGTTGTCATTTGGGCCACCGGTGCCGGCGCAAGCAGTGGTCAGTGCCAGTGCAGATGCTGCGACAATAAGATTGATCCGAGAGAGTGTCATAAAGAGAGTCCATTCGTAATAGGCGCGGGGTCGCGCGGTTGTTATGGCTTTTATATGACGAAAGGCACCGTGCTATCCAATAACGCTGAGCCCAATGGCGAAGTTTCGCCGTCCCGAATGGTCAGGCGGCTGACTCCGCGCGTGCCGATTCCCAGGCCAGCAACGCCCGTTTGACCGGAAGGCCCCAGTGATACCGCCCAAGGTCGCCAGATTTGCGCAGAGCACGGTGGCAGGGAATAAGGAATCCAACGGGATTTTTCCCGACGGCCGTGCCCACAGCGCGCACCGCCTTTGGCTTACCAATGGCCTGCGCGATTTCGGAATAGGTTGTGACCTGACCCGAGGGGATCGAGAGAAGCGCCTCCCACACCTTGAGCTGGAAGGGCGCGCCGATCATATGCAGGCACGCCTCTCCCTTTGCGGCAAAGGCGGCATCGACCCAAGGCCGCAGCGCCGACGGATTTTCGGTGTAGGTCGCCTGGGGCCAGCGGGCGGTCAGATCATCCATTGCCGCCTGTTTGCCGTCTTCGGCGGCAAAGGCCAGCCCGCAGATTCCCTTTGACGTACCCATGACCAAGGCAGGCCCAAACGGGGTGTCAAACCATCCCCATGAGACCGCGAGCCCCGCGCCCGCACGGGCAAATTCGCCGGGGGTCATGGATTCCCAACGCAGGAACAGATCATGTAACCGGCCCGATCCTGACAGCCCGACACAATCGGCGGTTTCCAAAGTTGTGAAACGATCCCGCAGCAAAGTCTTGGCGTGGTCCAGTTGCAAATATTGTTGATAACGTTTCGGGGACACGCCGACCCAAGCGGTAAAGACACGCTGGAAATGTGCCGCGCTCATCTGCATGTCGCGGGCAAGGTCCGCCAGCGAAACGGGGCCGCTTGCGGCATCAATGGTTTCGATCGCCCTGCGCATGACCTGATAGTGATATGAGTTTTCCTGTTCCATGTATCCAACTTAGGCAGTCAATCCGTTGCAGGCGACCCGATTTTTGCGCATACGGGGTGGATGGCAAAACAGCTTGATTATCACACCATCCGCGAGATCTTTGCCCGCTTTCAAGCGGCAGAGGCCGAACCCAAGGGCGAACTGGAGCATGTCAACGTCTATACACTGGTCGTGGCGGTCGCCCTGTCGGCGCAGGCGACCGATGCAGGCGTGAACAAGGCAACACTGTCCCTGTTTCAGATTGCGGACACGCCCCAGAAAATGCTGGATCTGGGGCTTGAAGGGCTGACAGAGCATATCAAAACCATCGGGCTGTTTCGTCAGAAGGCCAAGAACGTCATAAAGCTAAGCCAGATTCTGGTGGACGATTATGACGGCGAGGTGCCCAACTCTCGCGCCGCGCTGCAATCGCTGCCCGGTGTCGGGCGCAAGACGGCCAATGTGGTTCTGAATATGTGGTGGGGGCAACCGGCGCAGGCCGTGGACACCCACATTTTTCGCGTTGGCAATCGGTCCGGTATTGCGCCCGGCAAGGACGTGAATGCGGTTGAGCGCGCGATCGAGGACCACATTCCCGCAGATTTCCAACTGCACGCGCATCACTGGCTTATCCTGCATGGGCGCTATACATGCGTCGCCAGAAAACCCAAATGCGCGGCCTGTTTGATCCGCGATCTCTGCGAATTCGAGGACAAGAACTTATGAGTAACTACGACGTAATCGGGATCGGCAATGCAATCGTCGATGTCATTGCACCAGCGCCTGACACGTTCCTTGATATGATGGGGATCGAAAAGGGCATCATGCAGCTTGTCGAACGCGATCGCGCCGAGGTGCTTTACGCCGCGATGGACGAACGCACGGAAACCCCCGGCGGGTCGGTGGCCAATACGATTGCCGGCCTGGGCGAATTGGGACTGCAGACCGCCTTTATCGGCAAGGTCAAGGATGACGCTTTGGGGCGGTTTTATGCCGACGGGCTGCAGAAGGCTGGGACCGATTTTCCCAATCCGCCAACGGCAAATGCCGTTGCACCGACGTCGCGCAGCATGATCTTTGTTTCACCTGACGGTGAACGGTCGATGAACACCTATCTTGGGGCCGGGGCGGACATCAGCAGCGCAGATGTCCCGGTCGAAACCTTTGTTGGCAGCAAGGTGTTGTTCCTGGAAGGGTACCTGTTTGACAAGGACGATGGCAAAACCGCTTTTGCAGAGGCTGCGCGGCAAATGCGAAAGGCGGGTGGTCGCACGGGGATTACCTTGTCGGATCCCTTCTGTGCTGACCGGCACCGCGCGGATTTCCTGCGGTTGATTGCCGAAGAAATGGACTTTGTGCTTGGCAACGCCGCCGAATGGACCACGCTTTATGAAACCGACGATCTGGAAAGCGCGCTGGATCAGGCAGCGGCCGTTTGCGATACGGTTGTTTGCACCCGTTCCGGCGATCCGGTGATCCTGCGGCAGGGTGAAACGCAGGCCGAGGCACCGGTCGCAAGGGTTGTTCCCGTTGATGCCACGGGTGCTGGCGACCAATTCGCAGCCGGGTTCCTGTTTGGCTTTATTACCGGGCGCGACTTGGAAACCTGTGGCCGGATGGGTGTTGCCGCGGCAGCAGAGGTCATCAGCCACATCGGGCCACGCCCGCAGGAAAGCCTGACCAGGATTTTCAAGCAGGCCGGGCTGATCTGAGCCAAAGCGCGTCCAGCGCGTCGATCTCGGCGACGTCGAACCGATCCTGTTCCAGCCAATAGCGCCCGGATTGAACGATGTAACCGAGCCGCGTTTCTGCGGCTTGGGCCTGCTCGACCGTCTTGCGGTCAAATTGTAAGGGCCGCACATCGGGCAATTGGTCCCGATGTACCTTTGGAAACACCAGCCGGCTTTCGCTGTCCGACAGATTGACCATCGCGCAGCCCTGCAATGCCCCTAAGATCATCAGCCGGGCAGATTTGGCTTCCAGACTGCGTAGCGTCACATCCGCCCGCAGCGGATCAGGATCGCCATTGCCATAGAAATGGGTCGGTGTGTCATCCGGGTAGACCATATCACAGCCCAGCATCGCGATGACCTTTGGCCTCAGCGCCGCGAGGGTCCAGTACGCGGCGGTAAAGGCCATGGTTCCACCCGCGTAGACAAAGCCGCCAAAGCGATTTTGCAATGGGACATAGTCATCCGCGGTGATCACCTGTTGCTGCGGCGCGACATTCACCGGACGTCGGTCAGGTGAAAAATCCTCTGGGTGAATGAGATAGTCCCAGTCCGGACGTACCGACCATGCATTATTGATCGCGACGATTTTGTCGAGGTTGCCACGCTCCCACGTGCGGCAGGTCACGACATTGGGGCCGGACCCAAGGATAAGAACGATTGACACGCCAGAATGTCCTATTTGGATGAAGTACCGGTAAGTTAGCGCAGGGATACCAAACGCCAAAACGGCAGTTAACGCAGTTCCTTGCGGATCATCAGCTTAAGGCCTGACCAGACATCCGTCACTGCACAGACCTTCACATCCACGAGACCCATTGGCAGCGCGACTTCGCGGATCGTGTCCTCGGTGATATCTGTGGGCACTTTTGACGACTTCTTGGGCCAGCTCACCCAAATCATGCCGTCGCGGTCCATCTGTGTACGGGTGCTGGCCAGAACCTGTTCCAATTCGGCGCGGTGCACGGTGAACAGATGGGTGAATTGCTGGTCCGGCGCAACGGGTGCCCAGTCTGCGGCGGGTGCGTCAGCAAGCAGGTTGGCGTGATAATCGTCCGGCGGATTGATCACGCAGGCCCGCATGTTTTCCTTCAACCCCAGCTTTTTCCAAAGCGGGGTGCCGGAATAGCCCGTGGTCATTCGCCCAGCTTGGCGTGGACTTCGTGCAGGTCGATTTCACCAATCGGCATCTTGTTTGAAGGGTCGTTGAAGTCGTATTTGAACAGCTGAAAATCTTTCTTGTAGATTTCATAGACAAGATGCATCGACAGATCGTCAAAGTAATCCTCGACCGGATGCAGGCGTTTTGGCCCATGCCCTTCACTTTCGTTGAAGCGCGGGATCGCGGTCAGATCAACGGCGTGGGGTGTTTCGATCTTGTCGAGCACCTGTTGCATGCCGTCGTTGAAGCTTTCGGTCCAGAAAATCTTGTCATAGCGGCCACCGTTCACGATGAAAGTGCTGATGTGGCCCGACATGGCGGACCAGTGAATGTCGGGATCCATCGGGCGGCGCCAGCGGATGGTATCGCGGGCAAACAGCAGGAACCGGCGAAAGGATTTGATCTGGTCAAATTCAAAGCCGGATTCCGGGTCGCCAACCTCGATTCCGTATTTCTGGATCAGCAGGGGTACGAGGTTGCCACGATAACGTCGGCCATTGCGCTGAATGCCGCAAATCTTGTCAAAGAAGGATGAAAGTATGCGGGTGTAGGGATTACGCACGCAGGTAAAGGCAAAGCTGTTATGCGCCTTAACGTTGGCGGTGATCAGCGGCTGGCTGTCGTCCATCGCCCATTTGTGCATGCCGTTTTGCGCGTCGTGGATATCGCCGTCAAAGAACGCGCCGTGGTCGGAATAATACATGATCTGACCGATCGTCGAGCAAGCGCATTTGGGCACCACACGGTACACAACACTTTCACTTTCCGTCATCCACGTGCCGGGAAAACCCATGAACAGAAACCTCCGATCCGGGCCGAAAATGGCCCGTGACAATGCATTCTTCTATTAGTTGACCCTGTGGCGCAAAGAAAGCCTGTATATTCAACACCTGTTCACGCTATGACGTATAAACAATAGTGGAAGTCGAGCAGGACGTTTTCCCATATGGCAAAAATTGCCTTCATATTGCTGTGTCACAAGGACCCTGATGCGATTGTGCAGCAGGCCAAACAATTGACGGCCGTCGGCGACTATATTTCGATCCACTTTGACGCGCGCGCTCCGAAAGAGGCATTTGCAAAAATCCAGACCGCGCTTGCCGATAACCCGAATGTCACATTTGCAACCAAACGGATCAAATGTGGCTGGGGTGAATGGTCGCTGGTGCAGGCGACGCTATATGCGGTGGAGGCAGCTGAAACCGCCTTCCCCCGGGCGACCCATTTTTACATGGTGTCGGGTGATTGCATGGCGATCAAATCGGCCGCCTATGCGCATGACTTTCTGGATTCGCGTGATGTCGATTATGTCGAATGTTTTGATTATTTTGAAAGCGACTGGATCAAAACGGGCATGAAGGAAGAGCGGTTGATATACCGCCATTTCTTTAACGAACGTACCCAGCCGCGCCGCTTTTACGCGAGCTTTCGCGCCCAGCAAAAATTGGGCCTGAAACGTGAAGTCCCCAGCGATATTCAGGTAATGATCGGGAGCCAGTGGTGGTGTCTGCGCCGCCGCACGATTGAGTGGATCCTTGAATTCACCAAGAAGCGCCGCGACGTGATGCGGTTTTTCCGCACGACCTGGATCCCTGATGAGACGTTTTTTCAAACGCTGGTGCGCCATCTGGTGCCCGCCAAGGAGATTGACACCCGGACCCTGACGTTTCTGATGTTTACCGATTATGGCATGCCGGTGACGTTCTACAACGATCACTATGATCTGCTGCTCAGCCAGGACGCGTTGTTTGCGCGCAAGATCAGCGGTGAGGCAACAGAACTGAAGTCACGTCTGGGCAAGCTTTACGCCTCTGGTCGTGAAGATTTCAAGATATCGAACGAAGGGCGCAGCCTGTTCAAGTTCCTGACCGGGCGGGGTCGGATCGGACGGCGGTTTGCGACCCGGTTCTGGGAGACGGAGACGTCACTGGGCCATGAACGTGAACTGCTTATTCTGGCCTGCAAGAAATGGCATGTCGCAAAGCGCCTGGTGGGGTCGATTCGTCACCACACCAATATCCCGGCGATTGATTATCTGTTCAACGAAGAGGATACGGAGATGCCCGATCTGGGGGGGATCCAATCCAGCTTGGGCAAGCGCACGCGGCACCGGAGGGCCTTGATGCGGATGCTGTTTGATTATTATGAAACGGACCGACTGATTATCTGTCTGGACACAGCCAGCATCGACCTGATGCAGGATTTCTTTTCGGATCGATCCGTCACAAAGCTGCTTGAAATTGAATGCAGCTTTACCGACGAATACCTGGCTGGACATGCGCGGCGGGTTGGTCTGGCCGGTGAACAGACCCCGGATGAGGCGCTGGCACAATTGCTGCCCACAATCCGCTATGATGTAATATTTGAAAGCGACCGGATCAGGGATTCAAAATTCCCCAACCATCTGCGCATTCGCGAGACCCGCAGCCCAATTGAAAATGCACCGGCGATTGGCGCATTCCTGTCAGTCAATGATGAGACGGCCAAGCAGCTTGCCGAAACCCCATACCTGTTTGTCGACTAAGGAGCAGTCATGTTTGATTATGACGATCAGAACATCTTTGCCAAAATTCTGCGCGGAGACATTCCCAACAGCACAGTTTTCGAAAATGAATTCGCGCTGGCCTTCAATGACATCCAGCCGCAGGCGGCGGTGCATGTCCTGGTGATCCCCAAAGGGCCATATGTCTCGCTCGATCATTTTGCGGCTGCGGCTTCCCCGGAAGAGCAGGTCGGATTTTTTGCAGCCGTTTCAGAGGTGTGCACGATTACCGGTGTGAAAGCAGGGTTTCGGGCGATTGCCAATACACGTGGCCATGGGGTGCAGGATGTACCGCATTTTCATCTGCACATCATCGGTGGTCAGCAGTTGGGGCGAATGTTGCCCGCCGGGTGACCTGTTTGCTGCGCAAAAGCGCCCCACCCGCCGTGCCATCAACGCGTTGCGGTCAGCGACAGAAAGACGTCTTCCAGATCCGGTTGTTCTGAGGTCACGTCCTTGATGGCGATACCTGCATTTTGCACATGGCTGAGGATCGCCTCGGCCGGGGTCAGGCTGGACTTGTAGGTGAAGGACATGGTGCCATCCGCCCGTGCCTGTGACTGGACCCCGTCGGGCATCGGTGGCAACTTTGCCGGCTGGTTAGGCGTGATGACCAGCGTCTTTTGATCCAGGGTGCCCAAGAGGTTTGCAGTCGTGTCACGCACCACAAGCGCTCCGTGATTGATGATCGCGATTTCGTCGCACATTGCCTCGGCCTCTTCGAGGTAATGCGTCGTCAGGATAATGGTTTTGCCCTGCCGATTGAGGTCGCGCACATTGTCCCAAAGCAAGTTGCGCAGCTGGATATCGACACCGGCTGTGGGTTCGTCAAGGACAAGGATCTGTGGGTCATGGACCAGCGCCTTGCCCAGCAGCAACCGGCGGCGCATGCCACCGGACAATGACCGGGCGTAGGCCTCTGCCTTGTCGGACAGGCCGATCAGGTCAAGGATCGCATCGGTCCGGCGCTGGGATTTGGGCACCCCGTAAAGTCCGGCCTGCACATCAAGGGAGCCACGCGGAGTAAAAAACGGGTCGAGGTTGGGTTCCTGCGGCATGATGCCAATGGCGGCGCGCGACTGGCGTGGATTGATGTCCTGATCAAAGCCCCAGATTTTGACGGATCCGGCCGATTTGTTGACCAGCCCAGCCAGGATGTTGATCAGCGTGGATTTGCCTGCCCCGTTTGGGCCCAGGAGTCCGAAGATCGACCCGCGCGGAATGTTGAGGTTGATGCCCTGCAAAGCCTCTTTTGCTGGTGCACGCCCTGTGGCCGCATAGGTTTTCTGCAGACCTTGAATTTCAATGGCGTGATCGGTCATAGGTCTTTCCCCCACCCAAGTGCTCGTCTAGTGTTGCGCTGATCTTTGGCGGGCATTCCCGCAGCAACCAGACAGGCCTTCACATGACACGACCCGCACCGGAAACCAAGATCGTCCACGATTGGCGTATTGCCTGTGATGGGGGTGAAGCGGGCCTTGGCCATCCGCGCGTCTGGCTGCAAATTCCGCGCGAACACGGTTGGGTCGAATGCCCCTATTGTGACGCGAAGTTCGTGCATGACAGCGCGGATGGAACAGAACTGGCAGGATGATGAGCCCGTCAGCGCGCTTAGCAGCTGGGGTCATCGCGATCGCATTTGTTGCGGCGCTGATTGGTCGCCTATTCGTCACGATGGATATTCACGAGACCGGACCCGCTGGTGCGGTCTGGCATATCTATCGGTTCTTTACGGTCTGGACGAATACGCTGACCGGGGTGCTTTGCGCGGTGATCGCGCTGGGAGGGCATGTGCGAGCACCGCTTCAGGCGGGCCTGGCGCTTTGGATTGGTATGGTTGGGATGCTGTTTCACCTGCTTTTGGCGCAATTCGTGAATTATCAGGGCCTGCAATGGGTTTTGGACCAGATGTTTCACACGGTCATTCCTGCGTCCTATGTTCTGTTTTGGATTGTGTTTTCGCCCAAGACCGGGGTCATGCTGCGGCATGTTCCGCTATGGGTGGCCTATCCGCTGGGATACTGCATCTATGCCATTTGCCGCGGCCTGATTGATGGGGCTTATCCCTATCCATTCCTTGACCTCGCGACGCTTGGCTGGAATGCGCTAGCCGTGAATGTTGTGGGTTTGCTGGTTGTCTTTGCGGTGTTGGGAGCGATCATCGTGGGTGCTGCCAAGCGGCTGGATCGGCCCCGCCAGGCGGCTTGAATCGCGCTGGCAGCACTGTGCTGTTCATGACAAGTTAGGCAAAACGAAAGGGGATCGTCATGACATTTGGAAAAGGCTGTCATCTGCATCTGATCGACGGATCTGCGTTCATCTTTCGCGCCTACCACGCCCTGCCCCCGCTGACACGTAAGTCCGACGGGCTGCCCATCGGCGCGGTCAGTGGTTTTGTAAACATGTTGCAGCGCTATATCGAGGGCAACAGCGGCCCGGATGCCGCGACCCATGTTGCGGTCATATTCGACAAGGGCAGCCACACCTTTCGCAACGAAATGTATGATCAATACAAGGCAAATCGTGATGCGATGCCCGAGGATCTGCGCCCACAGATGCCGCTGACACGGGATGCGACGCGGGCGTTCAATATTGCCTGCGAAGAGATCGAAGGTTTTGAGGCCGACGATATCATTGCAACGCTGGCGCATCAGGCACGTGATGCCGGCGGCCGGGTCACGATCCTGAGTTCGGACAAAGACCTGATGCAACTTGTTGGCGGCGGGGTCGAAATGCTTGATCCGATGAAGAACAAGCGCATTGACAGCGACGGCGTTGTCGAAAAATTCGGGGTCGGACCTGATCGGGTTGTTGATGTGCAGGCACTTGCTGGCGATTCCGTTGACAACGTTCCCGGCGCGCCGGGGATTGGGATCAAGACGGCAGCGCTGTTGATCAACGAATACGGCGATCTGGAAAGCCTGCTGGACCGGGCTGAGGAAATCAAGCAACCCAAGCGACGTCAGACCCTGATCGAAAATCGGGCGCAAATTGAATTGTCCAAACGGCTTGTCCAATTGGATTGCGAGATGGAATTGCCGTTTGACCTCGATTCGCTTGAAATTCGCGACCCCGAAGCCGAGACGCTGATGGGGTTTTTGGCAGAAATGGAGTTTCGCACTGTCACCAAGCGGATCGCCGACAAACTGGGGATCGACCCCCCTGTTATCGAGGTTGCTGCGCCTGAGTCTGAAGTTGCGGCACCAGAGGAAAACGCCTTTGATCCGGAGGCTTATGAATGTGTGCGTGATGCGGCTGCGCTACAGCTTTGGATCGACCGTATTTACGGTCGTGGGTATGTCGCAGTCGACACGGAAACCACCAGCCTGAGCGAGATGCGCGCGGAGCTGGTTGGTATTTCATTAAGTGTTGAGCCCGGCCAGGCCTGCTACATCCCCCTGACCCACAAGGCCGGTGGCGCGGATGACCTGTTCGGCTCTGACGATCTGGCCGAGGGACAGATGCCATTGGACACCTGTCTGAGCATGCTCAAACCCGTTTTGGAAGACGATAGCGTCATGAAAATCGGGCAGAACATGAAGTACGATGCCAAGATTTTTGCCCGCCTCGGAATCAATATCGCGCCAATCGACGACACAATGCTGATGTCCTACGCAATGCATGGCGGAGAGCATAATCACGGCATGGATCTGTTATCGGAACGCTATCTTGGGCACACGCCGATCCCGATCAAGCCGCTATTGGGCACTGGGAAATCGGCAATTACCTTTGATCGTGTGGCGGTCGATGAAGCTGTTAAATATGCAGCCGAGGATGCGGATATTACGCTGCGGCTTTGGCAGTTGTTCAAGCCCCGGCTGCATGGCCGCAAAGTGACAACGGTCTATGAAACGCTGGAACGGCCACTCGTGCCGGTGCTGGCGCAAATGGAAATGACCGGGATCAAGGTTGACCGGGATACGCTGTCGCGCATGTCCAATGCCTTCAGTCAGAAGATGGCCGGGTTGGAAGACGAGATACAGGAGCGGGCGGGGCGCAAGTTCAATGTTGGTTCGCCCAAACAACTTGGCGAAATCCTGTTTGATGAGCTTGAACTGCCTGGCGGGAAGAAGGGCAAGACGGGGGCCTATGGCACCGGCGCTGATGTGCTTGAGGATCTCGCCACCGAACACGAGCTGCCCGGACTGGTGCTGGATTGGCGGCAGCTGTCGAAATTGAAATCTACCTATACTGATGCGCTACAGGAACATATCAATCCTGAAAGCGGTCGGGTTCATACCTCTTATTCTATTGCCGGGGCGAACACCGGGCGGCTTGCCTCGACAGATCCGAATTTGCAGAACATTCCCGTGCGCACCGAAGAGGGGCGCCGCATCCGGGAGGCGTTTATCGCGGACGAGGGTAAGATGCTGGTGTCGCTGGATTATTCGCAGATCGAGTTGCGGATTCTGGCGCATGTCGCGGGGATTGACGCGCTCAAGCAGGCCTTTAAGGACGGTGTGGATATTCACGCGCTGACAGCGTCAGAAATGTTTGATGTGCCGCTGGATGAGATGACTCCGGAGATTCGCCGTCAGGCAAAGGCGATCAATTTTGGCGTGATTTATGGAATCAGCGGGTTTGGGTTGGCCCGCAATCTGCGCATTCCGAGAAGCGAGGCACAGGGGTTCATCGACCGGTACTTTGAACGGTTCCCCGGCATTCGCACCTATATGGATGACACGGTCGCCTTTGCCAAAGAGAACGGTTATGTCCAGACGCTATTCGGGCGCAAGATCCACACCCCGGAAATCAACGCCAAGGGCCCCCATGCGGGATTTGCAAAACGGGCCGCGATCAATGCGCCGATCCAGGGCACAGCGGCGGATGTGATCCGCAGGGCGATGATCAGAATGCCCCCTGCAATCAACAACTTACCCGCAAAGATGCTATTGCAGGTGCATGATGAACTTCTGTTTGAAGTTGAAGACGGCGCTGTCGATCAGCTGATCGAGACGGCGCGGGACGTGATGGAAAACGCCAGTGATCCTGCGGTCAAACTTGATGTTACGCTGGCGGTGGATGCAGGGCAGGGCGCAAATTGGGCCGAGGCGCATTAGGACGGGGCGGACCATCTGATCCGCCCCGATGCCGTGGATTAGTTGACTTTGCTGTCCTCGATAAGGTTCGCATCAGCCGGTTTGGCGGATGTAATCGCGATCTTGCGTGGCTTCAGCGCCTCGGGAATTTCCCGAACCAAATCAATATGTAACATGCCGTCGGCGTGGTTGGCGCCGGTCACTTTGACATGGTCAGCAAGGGTGAAGCGACGTTCGAACGCGCGGGTGGCAATGCCGCGGTGCAGATAGCTGCGCTGGGTGTCGTCTTCGGCCTTTTTGGCGGTGACGATCAAGGCACGTTCCTTCAGCTCAATCGCAAGGTCATTTTCAGAAAACCCGGCGACAGCGATCGAAATCCGCCAGCCATCGTCTGCTGTTTTCTCAATGTTATAAGGGGGGTAGCTGTTGTTGCCGACATCGCTGGCCAATGCGCGATCCATCAGATCGGCGATTTGGTCAAAACCAACGGAGGCACGGTAGAGCGGTGTAAGATCAAAAGAGCGCATGTTTGGTATCCTTTACAAAGCGATAACATGTTGAAGCCTTCCCATCAGGGACAGGCAGTTTGGTGACGAAACCCATCATTGGCGTTCCGATGTGCATTATTTGGGAAGGTCTGCGCGCGCTTTCAAGGGTCTTGAAAAGATGCCGTCAAAGACAGGAATTTTCAGTTATTTCCCGCGGGGCGCACGAATTTGGCACCGGTATCATTCCGCTGCCCAATCTGGATAAGTCGCTGTGTGCCACCAGGCTTGGCCGGTCCGATGCTGGCAAAATGCGCAAGCAGGGTTTGAAGCGGTTCGTTCAGCGACGTGCCCAAGGATACATCCTGATCACCCAAGGTTGACATCGCCGAGACCACGGAAACGATCTGTGGCTGGCCGTCCTGCAGTGTAAAGACCGGTGCGCCGCTTGAGCCGGGCTCAACGTCGCAAGTCATTATGACAACACCATTTTGTCGCCCCATCACGCTGCAAACTTCCTGCAGGCTGGCCGCATTGGCCCGTTCGCGCCCATAGGACACGATTCCGATTTCATCGCCGCGTCGGGGGTCTGTGGTGACCGCAAAGGGTTGGACGCGGGTCAGCCGAATGGGGCGGTCAAGCTCTAGCACTGCGATGTCCATCGCCACGCCATCGGCCTGCGAGGTATTGCCCGTGTAAACAAAATCGGGATGCGCAACCAGGCGGGCAACGCCGCGGCTTGCCTCTGCCCGGCCGCCCCGAAGCCCGGCATTAAACAGGAAGGAATCTGCGGGCAATAGACGCCCGTTGCGACCATAGACGCAATGCGCTGCGGTCAGGATCAGGTTCTCTTCGATCAGGGCGGCGGTGCAAAAGCCGCTACCGTTGATATCAAGACGCCCGACACCTTCCCAACCGCGCGATGCTTCGCCGGTTTCTAGTGATACCAATCCGGTTTCCTGTGCCGTGGCGGGCGCAGTGATGGCGAGAAATAGTGACGCAATTACAGATAGATAACGCATGGACGCTCCTGATTTCAGGGCGGACGTTAGCGGCCCGTTAGGGCAATATTAAGGCATTATCGCAGGATCGGCACTGCGGGTGTGGTATTTTCACCAGACAAGAGTGCGGGCGGAATCGGTCCGCCAGTGGCCCAATCCAGCAGCTCGACCGTGTGCACAATTGGCACTTGGGTGGCGCTACCGATCTGCATCATGCATCCGATGTTGCCAGCGGCAATAATGTCGGGTGTCAATGCCTCTAACGTGTTGACCTTGCGGGTTTTTAGCTGCCTGGAAATTTCGGGCTGCATCAGGTTATAGGTCCCGGCTGACCCACAGCACAGATGGCTGTCGGCGGGTTCGAGCACGGTGAATCCGGCGCGTTTCAACAGCTCTTTCGGGGCCGATTTGATTTGCTGGCCATGTTGCAGCGAACAGGCGGCGTGATACGCAACGCGCGGTCCCCCACCGTGCGGTGATTTTGCGTCATGCACATCCCGCCAACTTTCCGGCAACAACCCATGCATATCAAATTCTGAACGCGGCTTAACCATGTCTTGGTTAAGCAAATCCAAAAGCACCTCGGAAACATCCTTGGCGATGCTTGATACCCGCGCCGCGTCGTCGGCCAGCGGATCGTTTTGGAACATGTGGCCGTAGTCCTTGACTGTCGTGCCGCAGCCAGAGGTGTTGATCACGATCGCATCCAGACCACCCGCGTCCATTTCGGCGGCCCAGGCGCGGATGTTGTGGGCTGCGGTTGCGTGACTTTGGCTTTCCTTGCCCATGTGGTGGGTCAGCGCGCCGCAGCAACCGGCCCCTTTGGCGACGACAACCTCTGCCCCAAGCCGGGTCAGCAACCGAATCGTGGCGTCGTTGATATCGGTATTCAGCGCCTTCTGGGCACAGCCGGTCATCAGCGCCACGCGGAGTTTCCTTGTTGCCGCCGGGAATGTCTGGGGATCGTCATTGCGGCTGACCGGCGGGATCACCTTGGGGGCCATTTCCAACATCGCCCGCAGGCGCGGGTCGGGCAGGAAACGGGCGAAGGGACGGCCGATCTTTGCGCCAAGCAGCGCAAGCCGGAATCGCGTCGGGTACGGCAGGATCTGCGCCAGAATCCAGCGTAGGGCGCGGTCGCCAAGGGGACGGTTGTAGTTCTGTTCGATATAGCTGCGGGCGTGATCGACAAGGTGCATGTAGTGCACGCCCGATGGGCAGGTTGTCATACAGGCAAGGCAAGACAGGCACCGGTCGATGTGCTTGACAGTTTTGGCGTCCGGCACCCGTTCGTTTTCCAGCATGTCCTTGATCAGGTAGATGCGCCCGCGCGGGCTATCCAGTTCATCACCCAGCACCTGATAGGTTGGGCATGTCGCGGTGCAGAACCCGCAATGCACACAGGCGCGCAGAATGTCGTTGGCGCGCTGGGTGCCGGGGTCTTCCAGTTGGGCGGGGGTAAAGTGCGTTTGCATTAGTTCATCAGCCCCGGATTGAGGATGTTGCGCGGATCAAACCGCTGGCGCAGACCGGCATTGAGGGTGGCGATCGCTGCGGGTTCGGGATGAAACCGCGGCAGGTCAGCGCTGCTGCGGATCAGGGTGGCATGGCCCGGTGTGTCGCCCATTGCGCCGCGCAGGTCATACCCCGGCGGTGTCAGCGCCCAGATCAACCCGCCGCCCCAGTCATATTGCACGGCCCGGGTCTCTAGCCGGGTTACAAGGGCTGCGGCATCAGAGGGTTTGACCGAAAGCCGCCAGATGTCACCGTCAGCCTGTGCCAGGCCAAGAACGTCGCGGACGTGCGTCCAGCCGCGATCCGTGCTGTAGGGCGTGTCGGTCTGATCAGAGAATTGCAGCACCGGTTTGCCGTGATCCGCCAGTTTTGCAGTTAATTGTTCTGCCCGATATCGCACGGATTTGGCAAAACCTTCGATGCGGATCATGGTGACAGGCTGCCCGTCGATACCGGGGGCAAGATGGGCGGCGCCGGTCACCTCAAACGGGGAACCCAAGGCCGCGGACATGGCCGCAATCGCTTGCGCATCGCTGAGCCCTTCGAATAGCAGGACGCCGGTGCATGCGACGTCTGGCAGAACTTTCAGGGCGACCTCGGTCAGGACACCAAGCGTGCCGTGTGACCCGGTCATGAGCTTGGCAAGGTCATAGCCGGTGACGTTCTTCATGACCCGGCCGCCGTTCTTGATGATCGTGCCGTTGCCGTCGACAAACCGCACGCCCAGCACAAAGTCACGACAGGCCCCGACAGCGACACGGCGGGGCCCCGAGACATTGGCCGCGACCACCCCGCCAAGCGTTGGTTCGCCTTGTGTGCCCAGCAGACCGCGGTGGTCCATCGGTTCAAACGCAAGGCGCTGGTTTTCGGCGGCGAGCGCCTTTTCGATCTCGGCAACGGGCGTGCCAGCCTTGGCGACAATCGTCAACGCGCCGGGATCATAAAGCGTGATGCCCGACAGGCCGCTCGTGCAAAGCGTATCACCATCAGGTGCGGGCTGCAGGTGCCGGGTGCCGCCGCCTTGGATACGCAGGGGTGACGTCGCGTCGCGAATGGCGGTGGCGAGCGCGTCTTCTGTATCGGGGATCATCATGGTCATCACATCACTTGGATCACGCGGCGTCGCGCCGGGTGGCGCTGGCGGCGAGCGGAAAGACTTTGGCCGGGTTCAGCAGCCATTTGGGATCAAAGACGTCTTTGACATGCATCTGTGCCTCAAGATCGGCATCGTTGAATTGCACTGTCATCAGGTCGCGCTTTTCAATGCCGACGCCGTGTTCGCCGGTCAGACATCCGCCCACTTCAACACAGAGTTTGAGGATCTCCGCGCCAAGGGCTTCGCAGGTTTCCAGATCACCGGGCTTGTTGGCGTCAAACAGGATCAGCGGGTGCATGTTGCCATCGCCGGCGTGAAATACGTTGCCCACCCGCAGGCCAAACTCTGCCGCGAGTTCTTCGATCCGGCGCAGCACGAATGGCAGTTCAGAGACTGGGATCGTGCCATCAAGGCACATGTAGTCGTTAATTTGCCCCATTGCGCCAAAGGCGGATTTGCGACCCAGCCAGATGCGGGCGGCCTCATCTGCATCACGGGCCTCGCGCAATTCAAGCGGGTTATGCCGCTGGGCGATGTCCTTGATCAGGGCAAGCTGTTCGTCGATTTCGGCTTCGGCGCCTTCAACTTCGACAATCAGCAGCGCCTCGCACATCGGATATCCGGCATGGGCAAAGGCTTCGCAGGCTTCGATGCAGGGGCGGTCCATGAATTCGATCGCAACGGGCAGGATGCCGGCCTTGATGATGTCGGACACGCAGGCGCCCGCCACTTCGTTTGAGTCAAAGGCCATCAGCACCGGGCGCGCGCCCTCGGGCTTGTGCAGGATTCGCAGGGTCGCTTCTGTCACGACACCCAGTTGCCCCTCGGACCCACAGATGACCCCAAGAAGATCATAGCCAGCCGCATCCAGGTGACCGCCGCCGATTTCGACAACCGTGCCGTCCATCATCACCATGGTCACGCCCAGCAAGTTGTTGGTCGTCACCCCATATTTGAGGCAATGGGCCCCGCCTGAGTTCATCGCGATATTCCCGGCAATCGCGCAGGCCAGCTGGCTGGAGGGATCGGGGGCGTAAAAGAATCCATCCTGTTCCACTGCGCCGGTGACGGACAGGTTGGTGCGTCCCGATTGCACCCGGATCAAGCGATTTGGATAGTCGGTTTCCAGTACCGCATTCAGTCGCGCCACCCCGAGGATCACGCAATCCGCGGTGGGCATGGCCCCCCCGGCGAGCGACGTGCCCGCGCCCCGTGGCACAACCGGGACATTCATCTGGTGGCAAATGCGCAAGACGTCCGCGACCTCTTGTGTGCTGGTGGGCAACACGGCGAGAAGGGGCGGACATTTATAAGCGGCCAGGCCATCACATTCGTAGGCGCGGGTTTCGGCCGGGTCGGAAATGATTGCATCCTGCGGCAGCACCTCGGCCAGGCGCGCGACCAGCGCTGCCTTGTGGTCGATGATGGCGGCGTCGGGCGTTGGCATTTCCATGGCGATTCCTCCGCAGAACTGAATTGGTAAAAATATATTACCAATTTTGCCGGATGGCAAGTGCGGCGTTCTGGCACTAGGGTGCGCCCATGAATATTGCCGCACATTTGAACGCCCTCACACCGCTTGATCTGACCGCTGCCGCGCTTCTGGGCGTGGTCTGGCTGGGATTGGGATTCTGGATCGACAATCCGGGGATGACATACCCGTCTGTCACAACAATCATGTCAGATCGTCGCCGGGCATGGATGCGGGAATTCGTGACCCGTGATCCGCGCATTTTTGACAGCCAGATCCTTGCAAGCCTGCGGCAAGGCACATCCTTTTTCGCATCCACCTGCCTTTTGGCAATTGGTGGTGTGCTGGCGTTGGTTGGCAATACCGCCCCGTTACAGGGGTTGGAGGCCGAAGTGGCCGTGACCGAGACACCGACGTTGATCTGGCAGATCAAATTGGGTGTTGTGGCGCTGTTCCTGACAAATGGTTTCCTCAAGTTCGTCTGGGCCAATCGCGTGTTTGGCTATTGTGCGGTCATCATGGCCTCTGTCCCCAATGATCCTGCACATCCTGATGCTGTGCCAACAGCATTACAGGCGGCAGAGCTGAACATCCGGGCCGCGATCAATTTCAATCGCGGGCTGCGGGCGATGTATTTCGCGCTGGGATCGCTGGCGTGGTTGTTGGGGCCATGGGCCCTGATTCTGGCCACGGCGGTTGTTGGTTGGGTGGTGTGGTCACGGGAATTTGCATCGGTTCCGCGCCAGATACTGCTAAAGAGGATGCCATGAAATACGCTATTCTGACCGCATTCATTCTGGGCACCGCGGTGCAAGCTGACCCGGCTGACGTGGTGGAGGTGACCGCCACGCAGACTGGCGACAGCTGGCGTTTTGACGTCACATTGTTGCATCCCGACACCGGCTGGGACCATTATGCCGACGGTTGGGAGATCGTCGATGCGGCGGGCAATGTGCTGGGTAGCCGCCCGCTGGCGCATCCGCATGTGAATGAACAGCCTTTCACCCGGTCAACGTCAGGCGTGATGATCCCAGATGGGACGCGCGAAGTTTTCGTGCGCACCCGCTGCAATGTTGATGACTGGCACGCATCGCTTTTTGCCGTTTCGCTTGAATAGGTGACCGGAGGTTTCAGCCTTTGATTGATACAGCACAAGGCGTCTGACCGCCCTTGGCGGTATGATTGTGCTTATCAATAAAAGGAGAAAGACCATGTACAAGAATGTCTTGATTCCCGTGCTGCTTGACGATTCACAGGATTATGCCGCGACCTTTGATGTGGCCCGCGCGATTGGGAATGCCGATGCGCAGTTTACCCTGTTGCATGTAATGGAGGCGGTGCCCGCCTTTGTCCGCGCCGAAATTCCGACCGATATCATTGATGATACCCGCGTCCATTTGAGCAAGAAACTGGAACAGGTCGCCAAGAAGCTGCGCAATGCCATCCCGCTTTTGGTGACTGGCCATGCGGGGCGGACAATCGTGGATCATGCACAGGAACATGGGACGGATTGTATCATTGTAGCATCGCACAAGCCGGGGCTGGAGGATTATTTCCTCGGGTCGACGGCGGCACGCGTGGTGCGGCACGCGCCCTGCGCGGTGCATGTCATCCGCTAAGAGTCAGCGACGCCCCTCGCGCAGCCATGCGCCCACGATCAGCAGGGAAGCCAGCAACAAGAATGCCCATGCGGGCAAGAGCGGTGAAACGCTGATGTCGGCTGTGCGGTACGCCTCGCGCGGGGTGATCCCGATCCAGCCGCGCCCGGCGGCAGGACGACCAGCGCGCACGGTGCGGATGGTGATATCACCATTCGAGATCAGCCGCGCACCACCGCGCGTGCTGTCGATCAACGGTGTCAGCAAGCCATCGCTGGCGATGGTCTGTTCAAATTCGCGCGGCGCAGCAGGACCCAGCGCCATAACAGCTGTCTTGTCGCCGTCGGAGAGGCGATAAAGCCCCACCTCTGGCGCGTTCCAGAGCGTTTCAAAACGCCCCGGTGTGGTTTCTTCCAGTTCAAGGACGGTTTCGCTGCCGTCGGGATGGATGACGGTGACGTCACCAACATCCTCTGACAGGGACCGGCGAATGACGCGCAGGGTCTGGCCTGCGGCTTCGGCGGTGAGCGCCTCTTCCTCAAGTTCCGGTTCTTTCATCATCCAGTGGGCGAGGCGGCGCAGCAGTTCCAGCTGCGGCCCGCCACCTTCGTAACCGCGCGCCCAAAGCCAGCTGTGATCCGAGGCGATCAGCGCTACGCGGCCCTGACCGATACGTTCGAGTGCGAGCAGCGGGCGGTCATCAAGGCCGGACATCAACACATTGGCCGTGTCGGGCACGACCACATCAACCAGTCGCAGCCAGCGGCCCCAGCCGGGCAACGTGCTGTCTGGATCCGGGTTTGGCGTCAGCTTGGCCAGCCCTTCGGTGACTGGGTGGCGGTCACCCAGATCGGTGATGTCGGGGGTATAGCCTTCTTCGTAGACACGGGCCGTGGGCTGGCCGGGCAGGATGGCCCCAAGCGGTGAGCGGAAGATCGATTCAGCGCCACCATATTCGGGACCGGAGGACACAAGCACCGCGCCACCTTCGGCAACGTAATTGACGATATTGTCGAGGTAATGGTTGGGCAGAATGCCGCGGCGCCGATAACGGTCAAAGATGATGAGGTCAAAGTCGTTGATCTTTTCCAGAAACAATTCGCGTGTCGGAAAGGCGATGAGCGAAAGTTCATTGACCGGCACGCCGTCCTGCTTTTCGGGGGGGCGCAGGATGGTGAAATGCACGAGGTCAACGGCGGCATCCGCCTTGAGCAGATTGCGCCACGTGCGTTCGCCCGCATGTGGTTCGCCTGACACCAGCAGCACCCGCAGCCGGTCGCGCACGCCGTTGATCTGTACAACGGCGGCATTGTTCCGGTCGGTCAATTCGCCCGCAACGGCGGGGGTGGCAAACTGCAGCACGTTCATACCGCCGTGGGGCAGTTCGACCGGCAATTCGATGTCCTCATTCAGAAGCACCTCGAATTCTGCCGGTGGGCCGCCGTCGATACTGATCGTGAGCGGCACAAAGGTGGACTCGGGCGCGGCGCCCTGATCTTCGATCCGCAGCGTGAGTGTAATCGCCTCGCCCATGATTGCGAATGCCGGGGCATTGGTCACGGTCAGGCGGCGGTCCCAGTCGTCAGGTTGCCCAGTGATGAGGGCATGCAGCGGCGCCGGCAGGGGCGGCGCGCGTTCAATGTCGTGCAACCGCCCATCGGTCACGGCGATGATGCCCGCGATGCGGCCCTGCGGTTCTTCGGCCAGCGCCTCTGACAGCGTGGTCATCAATGTGGTGCCGGCGTCGCCTTCGCCGTCGGGTACGGAAACGACACGCAGTTCGGTATTGGGGATCCGGGCGATCTCGGCCTCAACATTGGCGATGGCGGCGGCGGTCTGATCAGGGCGGTCGCTGATGTTCTGGCTGGCGCTTTCGTCCACGACCAGCATGACGATATCGGTCAGTGGTTCGCGGTCTTCGCGCTGAAGCGAGGGGTTGGCAATGGCGGCCAGCAGGGCCAACCCCGCGAGGCCACGCAGCCACCAGCCGGGCAACCGTCGCCAGATCGCAAACCCAAGCCCAACTGCGGCCAGCCCGGCAAGCACATAGACCGCGACAAGCGGCAGTAGCGGGTCAAGGATCACCGAACCGGTCATTGGCCAAGCCTGTCAAGAAGATCAGGGACATGCACCTGATCGGATTTATAGTTGCCGGTGAGCACATGCATGATCAGGTTCACGCCAAACCGGTAGGCGATTTCACGTTGCCGTTCGCCGGCCTGGCCGCGCCCGACAGGGAACATGCGATTGCCCAGGCGGTCCACTGCCCAGGCCTTGGCCCAATCATTGCCACCGATCACCACAGGGGTCACGCCATCGTTGAGATTGCGGAACGGCATGCCTTCGGCCAGTTCGGCGCCGGGGGGCGCGGCCTCGACCCAGACATCACGGCTGGCGTAGCGGCCGGGGTAATCCTGCAGCAGATAGAAAGTACGGGTCAGGACGTGATCATTCGGAATGGGTTCCAGCGCGGGAATGTCGAGGCTGCGGGCAATGGCCTGAAGTTTGCGACCCTCGGGGCTGGACGAGCCAAACCGTGCGGTATCCGCATCACGGGTGTCAAACAGGATCATCCCGCCGGTGCGCAGATAACGGTTCAGCTTGGCATAGGCGGCGCGGCTGGGCAGCGTCTGATCACCGGTGATCGGCCAGTAGAGGAAGGGAAAGAACGCCAGTTCGTCCTGTTCCAGATCGACGCCAATCGGCGGTCCGGGTTCAATTGAGGTGCGGCGAAACAAGGTATTCCCCAGACCGACAAGGCCTGCGGCTGCGATGTCATCGACCTGCGAATCGCCGGTCAGGACATGGCCCAGGACAACCTCTGACGTGGCGAGGATTGCAAAGTCGTCGTTCTGTGCATCTGCCGGTGTGCCGGCAAAGGCAAACATCAGCATGATTGTTGCAGCAACATCGGCGCGCGGCCCGCGCAGGCGCCCCCCCACGGCAAGCGAGGCGATCACATCAATCAGCAAAAGCCCGATCGCCAGCGCCAGCAAGACACCTTTGAGCGGCGTTTCCTGCGTCACGCCAAGTCCTTCGACCGGGATACGCGCGGGCCATTGCGCGGTGGCAAGCGTTGTCTGGGGGCCAATCACGTTGATCGCAAGTTGCTGATCTTCGTCAGCATAGAGACCCGGATGCAGGTCCGGGCCGGGGATGGCGGTGGCGATCAATTCGCCAGTCACGCCGGCTTCGGTGCTGGCGTCTGACAGGCGTCCGAAGGCATCAAGGTGATGTTGCGGCAGCCAGATTGTCCCCTCCAGATCACCAGCAGCGGGGGTTGCCGGGCGGGTCGAAACGGCAAGGCGTTCAAGCATCTGCACAAAAAGGCCTGACAGTGGCAGCGTCGACCATTCGGCGTTGGCCGTGACATGGACCAGCACGACCTGGCCTTCGCCAGAGGTCTTGCGGGTGACAAGTGGGGTGCCATCTGCCAGTTGCGCAATGACCCGTTCGGCCAATGTGGGATCAGGCTGTGCCATGACCTGTGCATTGACGGTGACGTCATCGGGCACTGGCAGCCCAAAGAAGGGTGAGCCTTCTGCGAAGGGGGCAAGGGTTTTGGGTTCTCCCCAGCTCATCGCGCCGCCGACGCTGCGCCCGCCGTCGCGCAGGCGCACAGGCAGAAGCTGGTCTTCGCTGGCGCGGCCAATATCACTGGCGGCAAGACGCGGCCCGGCAAAGCGCAGCAGCATCCCGCCTTTCTTGATCCAGATCGCGATGCCTTCGGCCTCGGCTGCGGTCAGGTTGGCGACGTCCGCCAGCACGATCACATCAGGATTGGCGAGCAGGATATCCTCCATCGTGCCATCAATCAGATCAGCGGTGGGGGCCAGCGCTTCGCGCAGGTAATAGAGCGGGCTGAGCAGTTCGAGGCCCTCGGCATCGCCGCTGCCAGAGATCAGGGCAACTTCGCGCCGACGCAGGGCGTCATCCACAAGGCTGACGGCCCCGGCAGAGCGTGTGCCGGTGAGTTCGAACCGGGTGATGCGATTGCGGAGTTCCGGCGGCAGGCTAAGTGCGGTTTCCGTGCTGGGCGCCCCGGCATCAAAGTCAAGCGTGGCTTTGGCAAGCGGGCGTTCGATTCCTGCAGGATCAAGACCAATGGCGGTGACAGTGGTGCTGACGGCGTTGCCAATGGGGGTGCGGGTTGCGGAAATCCTGACCTCACCGTCTTCGAAGCGGGCCGGGCGCAAGCCGAATGTCTGGCGGGGAGATTGAAAAACGGTGACGCTGCCCTTGCTTTCAAGAGCGGCCAGCAGCGGTGCGCGGCTTTCACGATCAAGGCCATCCGAGAGCCAGAAGGTGTCGAAATCCTCAGGGATTGCGCTGACCCAGCTGGTATCGGTGGGTTCCCAGGGGGCGGGTTCAAGGTTGGGCAGGCGCTGCGCAACCGCATCGGCGGATTGGAAGGTGACGTCAGCGGGTGGATTGGTCAGGGTTGCGATGGCGGCCGGGCGGCCCTGGCGGGCGGCATCATTTAAGAGCGCTGCAATTCTGTCGCTGCGGGTCTGCCAGTCGCGCGCATCGGCCCATGTGCCATCCGCGATGATCAGCAAGGGGCCGGTTCCGGTGTTGTCTGCCTTCGGGTTCAGGACCGGCCCGGCAAAGCCGACGATGACCGCGGCAATTGCGATCAGGCGCAGCAGCAACAGCCACCAGGGGGTGCGATCGGATTGGGAGTCTTCATCGGCAAGGCCCAGCAGAAGTGCCACGCCGGGGAATCTTCGGCGGATCGGGGCCGGCGGCACGGCCCGCAGAAGGAGCCAGAGGAGTGGCAGCGTCAGCAGCCCCAGCAACAGCCAGGGTGCGGCAAAACCGATGGGGCCTATTGACCACATGATGGATGGCCTTTCGCGCGGGATGGACCTGTTTGCGCCGGGCCGGGGCCCGGGCAAAGGCGCCCCACCCGCCCGAAGCCATTTGCGGCGTTCATGTCTGACGCTCCAATGCCTGATAGAGCCAGAGCAGGGCCAGAGACGGGGCCGCATTGCTGTGGTGGGTTGTGAACTGCCATCCGGTCGTGCGGGCCAGATGCCGCAGGTGGTCCTTGCGCGCGGCAAGGCGGTCGAGATAGCGGCTGCGCAGGTCACCGGCTTTCAGGGTTTCATGGCGCAGGCTGCCGGTCATTGATTCAAAGATTGTCCGCCCGTCAAAGGGAAAGGATTCTTCTTGTGGATCAAGAAGTTGCAGGAGAACGCCGCGGACGCCGCGATCTGCCGCCTTGGTCAGCGCGGCTTCAAACGGGGCGAGATCGCCAAGGAAGTCGGAGATGAAGAGCGCGCGCGAATGCGGCAGCATGCCCTGCGCGTCCGGGGTGCCGTAGTCGGTGTCGTCGTCCTGCGACAGGATTGTTGCCAACTGTTGCAGCTGTGCGTGGCCGCGTTTGGGCGGCAGGCGCAGGCCGGTCAGACCGACCCGTTCGCCGCCCCTGATCAACAGGATCGCCGTGGCAAGGGCAAGGGTGCGGGCGCGCTGTGCCTTGGTGGGCAGGTTGTCATCGCTGGCAAAGCGCATGGCAGCGGCCTGATCAACCCAGAGGATCACGGATTGTGCGATCTGCCATTCCTTGTCCTGCACAAAGGTGGCATCCGAGCGGGCGGACCGGCGCCAGTCGATATTGCGCACTTCGTCATGGTCCTGGGCAGGGCGGAATTGCCAGAAGGTATCGCCAAGCCCGGCGCGTCTGCGTCCGTGATCGCCCAGCAGGACCGTGGTCGCCAGATGCTCTGCCTCGGCCAGGAGCGGCGGCAGGGGGCTGGCGAGGTTTTCGGCCTCGGCACGCAGGGCGAGCGGTTGGGTCATGCGGCGTCTGCGACCTTGGTGATATCAGTGGCAACGGTATTGATCAGTTGCATCAGGTCTTCGCCGCGGGCACGGGCCGCAAAGGACAGCGCCATGCGATGTTCCAGCACCGGGCCAGCCATCTTGCGGATGTCTTCGGCAGAGGGTGCGAGCCGGCCTTCCAGCAGCGCCTGCGCGCGCACTGTCAGCATCAGGGCTTGCGCGGCGCGGGGACCGGGGCCCCAGCTGACCGAATTGCGGACCAGATCAGAGGCCGATTCATCCGGGCGGCAGGCCCGCACCAGATCGAGGATCATTTCCACGATATTTTCGCCAACCGGCATCCGCCGCAGCAGGTCCTGGGCGTCCAGCAGCTCCTGCGCGCTGAAAACCGGGGTGGATTCCGCTTCGGTCGCGCCGGTTGTGGCGATCAGGATATCGCGTTCGGTGTCGCGGTCCGGGTAAGGCACATCAATTTGCACCAGAAAACGGTCCAGCTGGGCCTCGGGCAGGGGATAGGTGCCTTCCTGTTCAATCGGGTTCTGCGTTGCAAGCACATGGAATGGCGCGCCCAGCGGGCGATGTTCGCCGGCGATTGTGACCTCTTTTTCCTGCATTGCCTGCAAGAGCGCGGATTGGGTCCGGGGCGAGGCCCGGTTGATTTCATCGGCCATCAGCAACTGGCAGAACACCGGACCTTCGATAAAGCGAAAGGCGCGGGTGCCATCGGCAGCGGTTTCAAGCACCTCTGAGCCAAGAATATCAGCAGGCATCAGGTCCGGCGTGAACTGAATGCGGTTGCCCTTGAGCCCCATGACGGTCGAGAGGGTATCCACAAGTCGGGTCTTGCCGAGACCGGGCAGGCCAATCAGGACGGCGTGGCCACCACAGATGAGCGCTGTCAGGGTCAGGTCCACGACCCGGTCCTGCCCCAGAAATCGCGCTGCAATAGATGTGCGGGCCTGCGCGAGTTTCGCGCCGAGCGCTTCAATTTGCGCGACTAGATCGGCGGTGTCTGACATCTCTGTACTCCGGTTGCTCTCTGTGGCCTTATAACAGCAGATATCCCAATTGACCCCAATGGCAAAAACAATGAGTGGACAAAAGATTGTGACACCCTCTGCGGAAAGCATCGCCGCAAGTGCAACACAGGCCCAGGGCAAGGGCTTGCCGCCTGTGGAGAAGTGGAATCCGCCATTCTGCGGCGATCTGGACATGCGGATCGCGCGGGACGGGACATGGTTCTATATGGGCACACCGATCGGGCGGGCGCCGCTGGTGCGATTGTTCAGTACGATCATCCGCAAGGATGGGGACGACTATTTCCTTGTCACACCCGTTGAAAAGGTCGGGATCACGGTTGATGACGCGCCATTTGTCGCGGTGGATTTCAACCAGCGCGGCGATGATCTGGTATTTGAAACCAATGTTGGTGACTTTGTGACAGCCGGGCCGGACAACCCGATCCGGGTGGTGCGCGATGACACGGGCGAACCATCGCCCTATGTGCTGGTGCGCCGCAATCTGGAGGCGCTGATCGACCGCAAGTCGTTCTATCGGCTGGTCGATTTGGGCGTGACAGAGCCGGTGGACGGGGTTGACTGGTTTGGCGTGCGCTCGGGCGGCATGTTCTTTGCGATCATTCCGGCGGCGGAGCTGCCTTAGTGCCAAAGTTCTGCGCAAACCTGTCGGTGCTATTTACTGAAGTTCCGTTGATGGCGCGTTTCAAGGCCGCGAAAGAGGCGGGATTTGACGCGGTTGAGGTGCTTGATCCCTATGATGCCCCTGTGCAGGATATGCGGGATCAGCTTGTCTGGAACGGTCAGAAGATGGTTCTGATCAATTGCCCGCCGCCGAATTATGCAGGCGGAGCCGTCGGATATGCCGCCGTGCCGGGGTCGCGGTTTCAACAGGATTTCAAGCGCACCCTGCGGTATGCGCAGGCGCTGAAGTCCACGTTCATTCACGTTATGGCCGGACAGGCGGAGGGGCCCGCAGCGCGGGCGACCTTTGTGGAGAACCTGGCCTGGGCTGCCGAAGTGGCAGGCAAACAGAAGCTGACGATTGAGCCTTTGAATGCCGATGATCGGCCGGGATATTTCCTGAACGCTTTGGATCAGTCCGTTGGCATTTTGCAGGATGTTGGTGCGGCAAATGTGGGGTTGCAGTTTGATGCCTACCACGTGGCGAAAATTCATGGTGATGTGCCGGGCAAATGGCGTCAGGTGCAGGACCATGTGATGCATGTGCAGGTCGGACAGGTTCCAGACCGGAGCGAGCCGATGGGGGAGGGCACGGATTTTCCCGGATTCTTCCAACTGTTGGATGACAGCGGCTATGCGGGCTGGGTCAGTGCAGAGTATCACCCCAAGGCCGGTACAGAGGCCGGTTTGGGCTGGATGAACGGGTAAGGCAGGCGATGGCGGCGTTTGACGATACATTGATGGTGGACGTCCGAAGCCGGTTTGCGCAGGTCGATCATTGCCAGGTGCAGGGCGAACGCATTTTCTTTGAAAACGCCGGTGGGGCGCTGACGCTCAAATCCGTTGTGGCCACATCGCAGGCCTACGCGGCGATGCCGGATAATCAGGGGCGGGCCAATGCGGGATCTGCTGCGCTGGCGGAAACGATTGCAATGGCCAAGGCCAATATGGCCGTGATGATGAATGCGCCAGCCGGTCAGTTCTTTGTCGGGGAAAGTGGCACGGAGTTGTTGTTTCGGCTGATCACCACGGCCTGCGTTGCGCAAAGGGGTGGTGGGCGCGTCTTGGGGTCAACGCTTGAGCATCCGGCGACGCGCAGCGCTTGCGCGCGCTGGGCCGGGATTGCTGATCTGACGCATCAACTGGTGACGCATGACGATGCGACCGGGTCTGTCAACGCGGCGGATTATGCCGCTGCGGTCACACCCGATACAATCGTCGCCACGATTGTGCATACTTCGCCGGTGACGGGAATTGGTGTTGAAGTGGCGGCGATTGCCGCGGCCATTCGCGCGGTTGCGCCCGATTGTTACATCATCGTCGATGGCATTCAGCATGCGGCGCATGGGCAGATTGATATCGCAAGTTACGATGTCGATGGCTACGTGATTTCGCCTTACAAGATGTTTTCCCGGCACGGTTTTGGGCTGGCGTGGATTTCCGACCGGATGACGGGATTGCCCCATGACAATCTGCTGGATGGACCCGCGGACAATTGGGAAATGGGGACCCGCGATTCGGGGGCCTATGCGACCCTGTCTGATGTTTTTGCGTACCTGGACTGGCTTGGCGGTGAGGTGTCAGCAGAAACGGATGCACGCCGGCGGATCGTGGCCGCAGGAGGCGCGATTTCCGCGCATGAGGCGGCGCTGACTGATGCAATGATCAACGGGAGCGGCAATCTGCGCGGATTGGCGCAGATGCCGGGGGTCGAAATCATTGCGGGTGCAGAGAATCCGCACCGTGAGGGGCTTGTCTGTTTTCATGCCGCCGCGATGGAGGCGGGCGCGATCGTGGCTGCGCTGAACGCGCAGGGTATCAGCACGCATATTCGCAAGAACGACCATTATTCGTCCAATATCCTGCAACCGCTAGGGCTGGACGCCTGTGTCCGCGTGTCGCTGTGCCACTATAATTCGCCCGGTGAAGTGGCACAGTTTCTGGCCGTTGTGGGTGACTTGCTGGACCCGCCGACAGGCTAGAGCAGCGGCGCGCTTTCCGGCACCGGTGTGATCACGCTGCCGTCCTTGATGTGTTGCAACAGGTTATCGACACTGAGCTGCATCATGGCGGCGCGGGTTTCGACCGTGGCGCTACCGATATGAGGTGTCAGGGTCACATTTGACATGTCACGCAGGGCCTGGGGAATGTTCGGTTCCTGTTCAAAGACATCAAGCCCCGCAGCGCCCAGGCGGCCCGCGCCCAAGGCGTCGATCAGGGCGCTTTCGTCAACGGTGGTGCCGCGTCCGACGTTGACCAAGATCCCGTTCGGGCCCAGAGCGGAGATGACTTCGGCGTTGATCAGATGATGAGTCGATGCGCCTCCGGGCACGACGCAGATCAAGGCATCAGCATCCCGCGCCATTTCGGTCAGGTCGGCGTAATAAGTATAGGGCAGGTCCCGTTCGCTGCGCCCGTGATACAGGATCTTGGCATGAAACGGCGCAAGCTTGTCTGCGATGGCCTGCCCGATCCGCCCCAAGCCCAGAATTCCGATGGTGCGATGATCCACGCTACGTGATGGTGGCATGTTGCCCTTTGTGGCCCAGGCACCGGATGTCGCATGGGCGACATTGGCGTTGAATTCACGATAACACGCGATCAGCAACATCAACGCGGTGGTCGCGACCTCGTCGTTCAGGACGTTGGGGGTATGGGTGACGATCACCCCGCGCGCAGTCGTGGCCGCGGTATCAATGCCGTCATAGCCAACCCCGACCGAGCTGATCAATTTCAGGTCGGGCAGCCGATCAAGGTAGGCGTTATGAAACTTTAGCCCGCCTTCGCCAAGCGCATATGAAATGCCCGCGCCGTTTTCGGCCAGCCATGCGGCGGGGTCATCCATGTCGTCAGCGTGGTGAATCCTGAAGTGGGGTGACAGCGCGTCGCGCAATGCATCGTTAAGCGGGGTGATAACAAAGAGATCGTGCATCTTAGGCCTCTGGCATTTGAAACGGCGTGACTTGCATCTGATCACAGCAAATTTCATGTTGCCAGAGCAGGGAGTGGCACTGGTGAAAATAGTTTTCAGCCGTGCGCATGGTCAAAGTGGAGACGGCAGAGATGGTCACGAAGGTTGCGGTGCTGGGCACCGGGCTCATGGGGTTTCCCATGGCACGCAATATCGCCAGGTCGGGGTATGCAGTCAGCGTCTGGAATCGCAGCCGCGACAAGGCCGCGCCGCTTGCTGCGGATGCTGTTGCGGTGGCCGACACTGCGCAAGAGGCCGTCACGCAGGCCGATTTTGTGATCAGCATGTTGTCGGATGGACAGGCGGTCGCGGCTGTGGCCGCGCCGCTTGCCCTGGCAAAAGGCGCGATGTGGATTGACATGTCCAGCACGCAGCCCGGTGAGGCGCGCAGGCTGGCAGAGCAACTGGCCGCCACCGGCAACCGATTCCTTGATGCCCCCGTGTCTGGCGGATCACGCGGAGCGGAGGCCGGCACACTTGCGATCATGGTCGGCGGCGATGCCCGCGATTTTGAGGCTGCCGAAAAGCTGTTGGCAGCAATGGGGCGCCCGACGCTGGTTGGTCCGACGGGGGCCGGACAATTGGCAAAGCTGGCCAATCAGGCCATCGTCGGGGTCACGATCGCCGCCGTAGCAGAGGCCACGTTGCTGTTGGAGCGCGGCGGCGCGGATGCCGCGGCAGTGCGCCGCGCGCTATCTGGCGGATTTGCGGACAGCACGATCCTGCAACAGCATGGCCAGCGAATGTCCGCGCGTGACTTTGTGCCCGGTGGCCTGTCACGGTTGCAGGTGAAGGACCTTGATAACGTGCTGGCGGAAGGGGCAGACCTGGACCTGCCCATTGTCACCCATGTGCGGGACAGATTTGCCCATTACGTCAATGAGATGGGTGGTGGCGATCGGGATCACGCGGGGCTGTTTGAGGAACTGCTGTCGCGCAACCCGCCGACACAGGACTAGCGGATCGGGGCGAAGGCCGCACTTTGCAAGGTGCAGTCGCGGATCACATCGCTGCCGCAATCGCGAAATGCCAGATCGCGGGTCAGGCAGATGCGGGCCTCCTGGATGGCATTGTCCTTGCAGGTAATCGTGATCTGGTCCGCCGCGAGGTCGGGATTGGCGCGCAGGAATGCCGCTTCGATCAGGTTGGCGGGCAGGGTGATGTCCCGATTGACCTGGCGCAGCACCTCAGGTCGGGTCACTTTTTCATAGGCCACTCGCGCCAGCGCGTAATAATCCGCGCTGTCCAGACCGGCACAGACCCCATGTTTGTTCCATTGATACCAGGCGAGGCCTGATGTCCCCATGATATCCGCCATATCCGCGGTTTGCGCGCGTGTGGGGTTGCGAAACCGGCTGCGGCAATTGGTGGGCCAGCCCTGTTCATATTGTGGCCAAAGCCCATGCAGAATCCATCCAAACCCGGCGCCGGTATCGCATTGCGACGACCCGCGGGCATCGCCTTCGATTGCGCACCAGTTGGGCGACCAGGACAGCGACAGAACGTAATAGTCAAATTCACCCGCGACGTCCTGAGCGGCAGCGGGTTGGGACAGGCACAGCAGTAATGCAAGAAGGTGGCGCATTTGGGGTCTTTCCTAACGGCGTTTGCGCGACTATATACGGCACAAGTTCCCCGACAATGCGAACCCGGCCGAAAGCGGTCTGCCCCTTCAAGGGCGTGGGAGAGGCTTGTCTGATGAGATGGAGATGATGATGTCTAACCTACCAATTATGGCCAAGGCGACCGCCGTTTGGCTGTGCGACAACACCACAATCACGTTCAAGCAGATTGCTGATTTCTGCGGCCTGCACGAGTTGGAAGTGCAAGGGATTGCCGACGGCGATGTCGCGACCGGCGTCAAGGGGTTTGACCCGATTGCCAACAAGCAACTGACGCAGGATGAAATCGACAAGGCCGAATCAAATCCGCTGCACAAGCTGAAACTTCTGTACAATCCAGCCTCTGCCGGCGAGGAAAAGCGCCGCGGCCCCCGGTATACGCCGTTGTCAAAACGGCAGGATCGGCCTGCGTCGATCTATTGGCTGGTCAAGTTCCACCCAGAGCTGTCGGACGGCCAGATCAGCAAGCTGGTTGGCACCACCAAGCCGACCATCCAGGCGATTCGGGAACGGACACATTGGAACATCAACAATCTTGAGCCGATTGACCCCGTGGCACTTGGCCTGTGCAAACAGTCGGAACTGGACGCCGCTGTGCAAAAGGCCAACGCCAAGAAGGCCAAGGAAGGCACGGTGATGTCGGACGATGAGCGGCGCAAGCTGGTCAGCACCGAGCAGTCGCTGGGTATGGATCCGGAGCCGAAAATGCCAAGCGCGATTGCAGGCCTTGAAACCTTTAGCCTGACCGATCCGCGCGATGAGGATGAAGAAGAAAAAGATACCCGCGACGTGGCCGATGCGGATAGCTTCTTCAACCTGCCTGACGATGATGGCAGTTCCGAAGACTAAGCGACGGCAACCTTATGGCACAATCGCCCCGCACGGATCATCCGCTGCGGGGCTTTTGTTTGCCTGACGGGCGTTGTGTTGTTTTCGTGCCGGGACAGCCGGTTCATCGTTTAACCCTGCCATCGTTTAAAGCCGCGTGCCGGGAACCGGTCATGACGGCGACTGCGGGTGATGCAAAACGACAAATCCGGTCGGGTCACAGGCTGCGGCGGGCATTGAGCGCGGCGGTGATTGTCCCATCGTCGAGGTAGTCAAGTTCGCCGCCAACGGGGACGCCTTGTGCAAGCGATGTCACGGTTACGCCGCTCAATTGGTCGGCGATGTAGTGGGCCGTTGTCTGGCCGTCGATCGTCGCCCCAAGCGCGAGGATCACCTCGGTTATGGCTTCGGTCTTGATCCGGTCGATCAGTTTTGGGATGCGCAGTTCTGCAGGTCCGACGGCGTCAAGCGCTGACAGTGTGCCGCCCAGAACGTGATACCGGCCCTTGAACACCTGCGCGCGTTCCATCGCCCAGAGGTCGGCGACATCCTCGACAATGCAGATTTCACCGGTGCCACGCTTTTCAGACGTACAGATATCGCAGATGTCGGTCGTGCCGATGTTGCCGCAATTGAGACATTCCCGCGCCGTTGTGCCGACCTTGAGCATGGCCTCTGCCAGTGGAATCAATTGCAGGCTGCGTTTCTTGATCAGGTGCAACACGGCACGGCGAGCCGAGCGCGGCCCAAGCCCCGGCAGTTTGGACAGGAGCGAGATCAGGTTTTCAAGATCGTCGGTGCCATTGCTCATTACGTGTGGTCCCATCCAGGCCTGCGGGGCCGGAACCTGCACGACATATGATTGTGCTGTGGCAGGGCGGACCTCAGAATGGCAGGTTCATGCCGGGCGGCAAGCCAAGATCTTCTGCCATTTTGGCCATCTCTTTCTGGGATCGCTCGGCGGCTTTGGACTGTGCGTCCTTGATCGCTGCAAGAATCAGATCTTCGACCACTTCCTTGTCATCGCCGTTGAAGATGCTGGGGTCGATATCAAGCCCCTTGAGTTCACCCTTTGCGGTTGCTGTCGCCTTGACCAGACCTGCACCGCTTTTGCCGGTGACCATGACGTTTTCAAGGTCGTCCTGCATCTGGGCCATTTTGCCCTGCATTTCCTGCGCCTGTTTCATCATCTTGGCCATGTCGCCAAGACCGCCGAGTCCTTTGAGCATCAAGTATCCTTCCTCTGGTTGATGTCTAGATAATCTGTCGGGTGGCTGCTCACAAGTTCAGCCTTTATCCGACAAAAAGAATCAGTTATTTATATCCGAGTAAATTACTCAGATATAGGATCACGAAATGAAACCCTTTCGACACCCTTCCCGGCGCAATCTTGCGACAGCCACGGCGATGTTGGCTTTGCTGGCTTTACCGTCACTGTCGCAGGCCGACGACCTGTCGCCACCGGCGCTGATTGATGCGCTGAAATCGGGTGGGCACGTTATCTATTTGCGCCATGCCATGACGGAATCGGATTATGCCGACCAGCGCAACGCGGTCATGGGCGATTGCGCCACGCAACGGGTACTGAGCGAATCCGGCTGGACGCAAGCCAAGGCCATTGGCGCGGCAATTGCAGCGCTGGAGATTCCGATCAGTGAGGTGGTGAGCAGTGAGTATTGCCGGGCATGGCAGACCGCTGATCTGGCCTTTGGGACCTATCACACCGATGCGGCCCTGAATTTTGCCCCGGCAGAGGATTATGCTGACACGGATATCGCGAAGATGCGCGAAAATGTGCGTCCGCTGCTGTCGAAAACACCGGTTGCGGGCAATCTGGTTGTGGTTGGACACGATGACCCGTTCGAAGCGGCGACGGGCATTTACCCAGAACCACAAGGCGTGGCTTATGTGGTCAAGCCCATGGGAGACGGGTTTGAAATCCTGGGCCGGATTGGACCGGACGACTGGCCGGAAAGCTAATCCTCGTCGAAGGGATCCCATTCATCGTCAACTTCGGGCAGGGCGTCTTCGAGCGCGTCCTGCGCCTTGTCGGATTCGGTTTCGATCTTGGTGATCCGGGCCTTTGGAAAGGCTGAGATCACGGCCTGCACAAGCGGATGTGCTTCTGCCTCTGCCTTGAGTGCATTTTCGGCCGCATCACGGCGCTCTGCGATAGTCGACGCGCCACCTTCGCTGACTACAGTGATCGCCCAGCGATTGCCGGTCCAGGCCTGCAGGCGTGAGCCGAGCTTTTGCACCAGATCGCGCGGGGCCTTGTCCGTGGGGTTCACCTCGATCCGGCCAGGCTGGTAGTTCACCAGCCGCAAGGTGGTCTCAACCTCGATCAGAAGTTTCACATCGCGGTGAGCGCGGATCAGGTTCACCACATCTTCGAACCGCGCGTAATGCGCCAGCGCCTCCGGTGCGAGATCAGCGGCGAGCGCTGCGCTGGGCCCGGATGGGCCTGAATGGGTCGGGGCAGGTGATTGAGACATGGCACTGGTGGGGCTACCCTGACCCTGTGGTGCGGGACGCCCGCCGGACGGGCCATCAGAGGGCGGCGGTGTGGCGTCCTTCAATTTGCGGACAAGTTCATCCGGGGCGGGCAGATCTGCCACATGGGTCAGCCGGATCACAGCCATTTCGGCGGCCATCATCGCATTTGGCGCGTGGGCGACTTCTTCTATTGATTTCAAGAGCATCTGCCACATCCGGCTGAGCACACGCATCGGCAGTCCTGCGGCCATCGCCTGCCCGCGCGTGCGTTCATCGGGGCTGATTGTCGGGTCGTCGGCGGCGTCGGGCGTGATCTTGATGACGCTGACCCAATGGCAGACCTCTGCCAGATCGCGCAGCACCGCCATAGGGTCGGCCCCGTCCGCGTATTGGGTGGAAAGTTCGGTCATTGCCGCGGCGGCCTCTCCGCGCAGGATCATGTCAAACAGATCAAGCACGCGGCCCCGGTCGGCAAGGCCCAGCATTGCGCGGACCTGATCGGCGGTCGTTTCGCCCGCGCCGTGGCTGATCGCTTGATCCAACAGCGATTGCGCGTCGCGGGCTGACCCCTCTGCCGCGCGGGTAATCAGCGCCAGGGCGTCATCCGTAATCTCTGCATTTTCGGCATTTGCCGTCTTTCGCAACAGGGCGATCATTACTTCGGGTTCGATCCGGCGCAGATCAAAGCGCTGGCACCGCGATAAAACCGTCACCGGCACTTGCCGGATTTCGGTTGTGGCAAAGATGAATTTCACGTGGGCGGGGGGTTCCTCAAGCGTTTTGAGCAGCGCGTTGAAAGCGCTTTTTGACAGCATGTGAACCTCATCAATGATGAAGATCTTGTAGCGTGCCGTGGCAGCGCGGTAGCTGACCGTTTCGATGATTGCATCGCGGATGTTCTGCACGCCGGTATTTGAGGCCGCATCCATTTCCATCACATCAACGTGGCGGCCTTCCATGATCGCCACACAATGTTCGCAAACGCCGCAGGGTTGCGTCGTCGGGCCGCCGTTTCCGTCCGGGCCAATGCAATTCATCCCCTTGGCGATGATCCGCGCTGTCGTGGTTTTGCCGGTTCCGCGAATGCCGGTCATGATGAAGGCCTGCGCGATCCGGTCCGCTTCGAACGCATTTTTCAGCGTGCGCACCATGGCATCCTGCCCCACCAGATCGGCAAAGGTTTCGGGCCGATATTTCCGGGCGAGCACTTGATAGGCGGGTTGGTCGGACATGGATGCTTTCTTGCCGGGATTCGGGAACGCTCAGATGCTACGCATCTGCGGCGACTTCTGCCAGTAACCATTTGCGAAAGGTGACAATCTTGGGGCGTGTCTCCGGGAGTTCGGATGGATCATCCAGTATCCGTGCCCGTTCTCGCTGATCTGCGCAAAGGGTTGGGCCAGCCGCCCAGCTCGCAGTTCTGATGGAAAGAACAGCGGGTTCAGAACGGCGACACCTTTGCCGGCCAATGCGGCTGCGAAATCGACAGAGTGCGCCTCACTTGTGATGCGCACGGCCATTCTGGGGCTGACGGATGCCAACTGCCCGGCAGAACGGCCATGTTCCGACAGGTGCCCGATGTGCCGATGGGCAGTCAGGACCGGTCAACCCTTGCGGTGCTGATGTTGCAGGGCGCGGTGTTTTGCGGTAATTCCAAGGGGCCGGTTGGGCGGCATCCAGGTTCGCGGAAAGCTGACATCGGCACCCTTTCACATTCCGAGACGACCAATTTCTGGTTTTTCTCATCGCCCTGATAGCGAACCACGGGCGATATGGATGAGGAAGCCCATGACTGATGCTCTGGATGGTCTGCGCAGGCAGGCAAAAAACCTACAAAAATCTTATGAAGCTGGTGACACGCATGCGCGGGATCGCGTGCGCGCGCATTCGCCGCGCCCCGGCGGGGTCGCGTTGAAGAGGGCTGATTTTCTGCACGTGATCGCGCAGGAAAACAGCTATGCCTCTTGGCCTGACATGAAACTGGCAGTGCAGACGCAGGGTTTGGACCGTGCCACGAAACTGCAACGGCTCAAGCTGGCGCTTGCGCATGGCCAGAACACTGTGGTTGCGGCGCTGTTGCAGGACACGCCCGATCTGGCTGACGGGCATTTTGGATTGCAGGTTGCCCTGCTGGATTCCCGGGCGGTGCTTGCTGCCCTTGCGCAGAATCCTTCCCTCGCGGTTCGGCTCGCGGGGCCACGCAGGCCAATGCTGCATCTGGCCTTTTCGCGCTGCATACATTTGTGGCCGGACCGACGCGATGCGATGATCGAGATTGCGCGGGCGCTAGTGAATGCCGGCGCCGATGTGAACGATAACCTGCAGCATGAGGGGCAGCCACTGTCGGCACTTTATGGTGCAATCGGACATGCCGATAACATGGTACTTGCGCGCTGGTTGCTTGCCAATGGGGCGAACCCGAACGACGGTGAGTCGCTTTATCACGCCACTGAACTTGGTCACTGCGAAGGGTTGGAAATGCTGCTGGAACACGGGGCCAATCCTGCGGGGACCAACGCGCTGTTGCGGGCGATGGATGCCGATGACGTCGAGATGGTTGCCATGCTGCTTGAGGCGGGGGCCGATCCCAACGAGCATAACGCTGACGCTGTTGGTGGCGCGCACCCAACGGTCATTCCGGTCCTGCATCAGGCTGCACGCCGGCAGGTCAGCGACGAGATGTGCCGCCTGCTGCTGGATGCGGGGGCCGATCCGGGGCGCGAGTTTCAATGGGCAAGCGCCTATGCGTTTGCCTGCGTTTACGGGCATAGAGGGCTGGCCCGGATGATCGCGGATCGTGGTCCGGTGCCAGATCTCTCGCCCGCTGAGCAGTTGCTGGCGCAGGCCGCGCAGGGGCAGGTGCCGCCGGGCACCTATCTGGACGAGGCGCAATTGCCACCCGCATATGCCCATATCATCCGTGATATCCTGCCCTTGCCGGGCAAGTTGGCCCATTTGCGCGCGCTGGTCGATCTTGGCATGTATCATGACAAAGTCGATAGTGAGGGTTTAACACCTGTTCAGGTCGCCGGTTGGGAGGGGCTGCCGGATATTCTGGAATATATGCTGTCTCTCAAGCCGGATTTGAGCCATGTGAACGGCTATGGCGGCACCTTGCTGAGTACAATTGTACATGGGTCAGAGAACAATCCGGCACGCGGAACCCGGAATTACGTCGGCTGTGCGCGGCTTGCGCTGGATGCGGGCGTTGCGTTGCCGCGGCGGATGCCGGACCTCGCAGGGGACCCTGTCCTGTCTGCATTTCTGGCAGATTGGGCGGCGGCCCACCCCGGGCAGGTTGTCGATGCGTGATGCCTGAGTTCGCAGCACATGAGATAGGCGTGGCAGGCGGCGTGCTTGCCATTTCCGCGATGCCGGGGCGCACGCGACATTACGGCGCTGATTGGCAAAGGCTGATCGCGTGGCGGCCCGATCTGGTGATTACGATGGTGCAAATTCATGAGCTGGCCCGCAAAGGTGCGGGGTCTTTGGGGCATGATCTGGCAAACGCCGGGGTGAGTTGGCTGCACCTGCCCCTGCCGGATTACGGCGCGCCTGATGCCGCCTTTGATGCGGATTGGCCCAAGGTCGAAACGCAGGTTCTGGGCCGTCTGCGCGGGGGTGGTCGGATATTGGTGCATTGTTACGGCGGATGTGGAAGGTCCGGCATGGTGATGTTGCGGCTGATGCTGGCGGCTGGCGTTCCTGACGCGCTGGCAAGCCTGCGACATCTGCGCCCCTGTGCAATTGAGACAGAGGCGCAGATGGCTTGGGCGATGCAGGGCAGTCACCCGCCGGAACGCCCGGCCTGAGCCGGCTAGCGCCGCTTTTTCGCCATGGCGTTTTTAACTATTTTGCCAAACTTCTTATTGCGATCACGGGCCTGTGCGATGGTCTCGGTCGCGTAAAGGTCTTCGCGCTTGAGCTTTTGAAACCGTTTCAGACGGTCAGGATCGATATCTCCCGTTTTTATTGCGGCCTGAACCGCGCAGCCCGGTTCGCTTTCGTGCTGGCAATCGCGGAACTTGCATTGCCCCGTCAGTTCGCTGATCTCGGGGAAGGTTGCGTCGATGCCGTAGGCCACGTCGGCAACGCCAAGCCCACGCATCCCCGGCGTATCAATCAGCCAGCCACCAGTTGGAATTTGGTGAAGACTGCGGCCCGTTGTCGTATGGCGTCCGCGGGCGTCGTCTTCGCGGATTCCCTGTGTGGCAGCGTCGCCGCCGGTCAGGGCATTGGCAAGCGTGGTTTTCCCGACGCCGGATGATCCGGCAAGCGCAACCGTCTGCCCCGGCCCGCACCACGGCGCGAGCGTTTCAACAACGCCGGCATCCTTGGCATTCACCGCACGCACCGACAGATCACGGCCAAGGGCCTGTGCCTGATCGACATAAGTGTCCGGAGCGTCTGATTGATCAGCCTTGGTCAGCAGGATGACTGGGGTGATGTCGGCGTCATGGGCCAACGCCAGATAGCGCTCAAGCCGGGCGACGTTGAAATCGGCGTTGCAGGAGGTGGTGATAAACAGTGTGTCGATGTTTGCTGCAATCAATTGGCGTTCACCCGTGGCATATTCTTTGCCGCGTTGCAGCGTGCTGCCACGGTCCAGCCGCCGTTCAACCCGGCGGTTTTCGGGATCGCAGATCACCCAATCCCCGACGGCCATTTCAGCCGTTGAGACCCCCGGATCAAGTGTGAGATCAAGCGGCCCGTCGGCGGTCAGGGCGGTTACTGTCGTGCGCTGCACACTGCTGATGCGCGCAGGTGTGAAGGTTTCAAGCTCTTCCAGATCAAGCTGTGAAAGGTAGAAATTTGTCCAGCCCAGATCGGCCAGTGTAATGGAATTGGTCAAAGCGATGTCCTCGCGAGAGAATGGCAATCGACACCCGCCGTGTTGGCAGGGTCGGGGTCAACCGGTGGGGACATCGACAATAGGGTCAGCGCACCCGAACCGGGAGGAAGGTCACGACACTCATGTTTAGCCCTCCTGTGCTGAGGCTTGTTTGTCATATCGGGGCGGAACCTGGTGCGACCGCTGGGCGGTTTCCCAATGTCCCGGACGCGAATCTGCCAGCGCAGATCTGCGAGGTGAGAGGCTGGCAACGACCCAAGCGGGGCTCGTTGTGGCTGCTACCTTCCGGTCCTGACCAGGTTGGCGAGGCGCCTGCCCGCGCCAACCCCTCACCGCTGATATAAGCCCGCCGATTGCCCGACGCAAGCATTCATAGGGTCAGCGTGTATTGGCAAAACCCATCTTGATCGGTGGTGCCGACGTGAAAGCGTTCATCATGCGCTATCAGGGCACTTGCAGCGGGGGCGCTTGAAAATGAAACCGCGACATTGGGTTGTGGCACGAAGTTCCAATTTGGGCGTGGCGGCGTTGCGGGAACGCCGGACCGACGCAGGTCATCGGTAAAGATGTCAGCGAGGCCCATGGCTGAGCTGTAGATGATGTCATGGGGTTGGATGTCAGCCAGCCCGCCACCGCCGCGCGCGCGGTAGCTGGTTGTTGCGACAACAAAAAGCGCATCGTCTGCGACGGCTTGCCCGTCATAGGTGACGTCGCGCACGCGGCGGGGGCCGATCTCCTCTGATTCGACAACCGGATCCTTGCTGAGGTCGATCCGGTATCGCAGACCATGCAGCGTATCAAAATGGTAGGCCGGAATGGTATCATTGATCAGCGCTGTCACTGCGGTGCCCGGTCGGCAGCTGTTGAAGAACTGGCTGGAGCGTTCAAGCCAGTTCTTGACCTGCCAGCCGCGTCGCAAGACGCCGATCAGCGGATTGTTGAACGGCACAATTGCAGAGATATGGCGCAGCGAAATCGCCCCAGCCGGAATATCCACGTAATTTGACGGTCCGCTGTGACCGCCTGCGCGGTAAGATGAGGTGCTTGCCAGAATCGGGATATCTGCGAATTCGGTGTTTTTCAGCCCGTCTTCGAGGGCGGAAAGCTGCGCCCGCGCCAAAAGCGGAGCCGTGTCATCGGCACCTAGGACGCCCAGATAACTGGTCAACCGGCGCGGGGTCTTGCAGACCGGATACCGCAGATAGTCCAGCGTCCGCGACTGATCGGCCGCAAGCCGCCGCTGCATCGCCCGTTGTGCGGCGCTGGTGGGCGGTGCCCCATTGGGACGGCGCACGTCGACGGTGTGATCGACGATCTGCCAGCCGTCTGCGGTCAGGGACAATGACAGGTTAATTTCGCCCAGGGCCGCGCCAAAAGCATGTGCCATGACGCTGGGTTTGCCATGCAAAGTGCCGTTGGTGTGGTCAATCCGGTTGGTGGTATGGCCGTCGGGCGCGGGAAAGATGTCATGCGTATGTCCGGCCAGCACCACGTCAATGTCCGGCATCGCAGCAAGCGGCACGGCGGGGTTTTCCATGCGGCGGGTGACGGGTTCCTCGGAAATGCCGGCGTGGCACAATGCAATGATGATATCCGCCCCGGCCCGGCGCAGGGCGGGCAAATTGCTGCGGGCTGCTGCAAGGATATCATCTGTCTGCAGGCGGCCGTTGAGCACATGTGCGTTCCAGTCAACGACCTGTGGGGTCAGGAACCCGATCACGCCAATGCGGATTTGTTGCAGTCTCCCGTCTGAGCATCGCACATCCCGGTTCAGGATGGTCCAGGGCGCAACCAGTGGCTTGGTCGGACCAATACGCGCATTTGCGCAGACCACCGGCATGTCACAATCGGAAAGCACCTGGGTCAGGTAGTCCAGCCCGTAGTCAAATTCATGATTACCCAGAGTGATGGCGTCATAGCGTAAGTCATTGAAAGATTTCACAATTGGATGGACTTCGGCTGCATCCCGTTCGCCAGCGATTTGATCGGCAAGTGGCGTTCCTTGCAAGAAATCGCCGGTGTCGAACAACAGGCACAGGTCATCAGACGCCCGCGCGGACTGGATCATTGGCAACAGGCCAATGAGTCCGACACGATCCGACACCTGATCAGCCGCATAGTCGTATTGCAGCATATGCATGTGCAGGTCGGTTGTCTGAAGAATGCGCAGTTGGGCGTTGACCATGATGGCCCCTGACGTCGTGACGACCATAGGTGTACCGGTTCTGGGGCGATGCACAACCCTGAGGGGAAAGACTTTTCCGCTTCAAAACGAATTGAACAAGACTGTGGTGCGTGTCACCAAGGCGCCATGAGATATCAGGATATTTTGCCCTTTAGCGCGGGCCTGCTGGATCGCGCTGCGGACCTGCGCGCGGATGCGCAATCGCTTGCCCAGACGGCAGGCCAGATCATTCCGTTCTGGCGGGGTAAGGCGCTGATCCAGGGGGAGACGCTGGTCCGGGTCGGGCGGGACCATCCGATCATGGCGGAGGCGGCGGCTGATCTGATCTTGCTGGGACGTTCTGATGGCGCGCCGATATTCGCGGCCGATATCTCAGCTTGGACCCCAGGTGACGATGATGTGTCTTCTGTCGGTGCGTTTCGCGATTTGACCCGTCAGCATCACCCGAGCATGGCAGAAGATCAGCTGTTCGTTGAGCTGCGGACGATCATGCCGGTCCTGTCCCCTGCCGACGGAGAACTGGCAGCAACGGCGCTGGCCATTCAAAACTGGCATCGCACGCATGAATTCTGCGCGGCCTGCGGGGTGAAAAGCCAGTTTGCGATGGGCGGCTGGCAGCGTGATTGCGCCGACTGCGGCGCGATACATTACCCGCGCACCGACCCTGTCGTCATCATGCTGATTACCCGCGGAAATGACACGCTGATCGGTCGCTCGCCCGGTTGGCCCGAGGGAATGTATTCAACACTGGCTGGATTCGTGGAGCCGGGCGAAACCTTTGAAGCCGCCGTGCGCCGCGAAGTGTTTGAGGAAACGAAGATCCGCGTTGGTGATGTCAAATATGTCGCGGCACAACCCTGGCCGTTTCCCATGTCGTTGATGATTGGCTGTCATGGTGAAGCCGAAACCTGGGATATCACCGTTGACCCGAATGAGATTGACGATGCACGGTGGCTGAGTCGTGAAGAGCTGGCTTCTGTCATCGCAGGGCAACACCCGACAATTTTGCCAGCACGCAGGGGCTCCATCGCCCATTTTTTGCTGGAAAACTGGCTGGCCGACAGGCTGGAATAGCCGCAACTTGAATCAGAGCCCGGGTAACCGGGCCAAAGGTAAGACACCATGAAATTCAGCGCTCGAGAAGACATCGAAGCCCCTATTGATCACGTCTTTCGGAACGTGTCCGATTTTGCGGCTTATGAACGTCAGGCGTTGCGGCGTGGTGCAGATGTACGCCGGGTCGACAGTGCAGAGCCGCCACAGGCTGGTTCAGCCTGGGATGTGACGTTTGCTTATCGCGGCAAGGAACGCAAACTGCGTGGCACGCTTGCCCGGGTTGACCAGCATGGCATCCAGCTGGACACAACGTCGTCGGGGATTGATGGTGTGACCCAGATTGAACTTGTGCCGCTTTCGCCTGCGCGGACGCGACTTGCCGTATCCATAGACATGAAAGCGAAGTCACTGTCCGCACGGTTGCTGCTGCAATCGCTGAAGCTGGCAAAATCAAGTCTGAGCGGACGGTTCAAGAAACGCGTGGCCGAGTTCGCAGAAGAAATCGAGGCCCGCCACCGCCGCTAGGCGCGCCTGTGGGTTTCAGTGCTTTTCGTGCCGGCGCGCGGCGGCGGGATAAACCCCCATCAGCTTGATGTGATCGGTGAAATAGTCCAGTTCTTCCAGAGCAAGCTGAACGCTGCGATCATCCGGGTGGCCTTCGATTTCCGCGTAAAACTGCGTGGCACTGAAATTGCCGTCGACCATGTAGCTTTCCAGCTTGGTCATGTTCACACCATTCGTCGCAAAACCGCCCATCGCCTTGTAGAGCGCCGCAGGAATGTTGCGAACGCGAAAGACGAAACTGGTCATCATCCCGAACTTTCCGCGTTTCTTGTAGTCGGGCTCGCGCCCCATCACCAGAAAGCGGGTGGTATTACGGTCATGGTCCTCAATGTTGCGCGCAAGGATGTCCAATCCGTAAATGCCTGCGGCAAGTTCAGACGCCAGCGCCGCGGCGGACATGTCATCCCCTTCCGAGACGTCACGGGCGGCCTTGGCGTTGTCAGACTTTGAATGGCCGGTGATCCCATGTTCGCGCAAGAACCCCGCGCATTGCGGCAGGATGACCGGGTGTCCGTAGGCGTGTTTGATCTGCGGCAGGCGCGCGCCAGGTTTCACCAGAAGGTTGATATGCACGCGCACATAGGCTTCATCCACGATATGCAGCCCGCTTTCGGGCAGCAGGGAGTGCACATCGGCGACGCGGCCATATGTGGAATTTTCGACCGCAATCATCCCCAGATCGGCATCGCCCTTGCGCACAGATTCGATCGCCGCATCAAAGGTCGGGCAAGGCAGGGGGTCGAAATCTGGACGTGCTTCGACACAGGCCTGATGGCCATAGGCACCCAATTCGCCCTGAAATGCGATTTTTCCGGACATTGCGGTGTCCCCTCTTTCCATGTGCGGCCTGTAAAAAAGGCCAAATCGTCGCGGCACTATAGCTTGCACATCTCTAGGGGAAACGGATACATAGCCTCAACTCTGACGATGCAAATGGAACGCGACATGTTCGACACAATGACGATGACCAAGGCGCTTGGTGGCTTTTGCGGCGCTTTCCTGATCTTCCTTCTTGGGGGCTGGGCGGCCGAGACGATCTATCATGGCGGCGAAGGCGGTCACGGTGATGAACACCACGCTCAAGGCTATTTGATCGAGGTCGAAGGCGCCGAAGGTGAGGCGGAAGCGGTTGTCGAGGAAGTTGATTTTGCGACAGTCCTGGCATCTGCCTCTGCCGAAGAAGGTGAAGGCCTGTGGCGCAACTGCCGGTCATGCCACGCCATTGAAAACGGCGTAAACGGCACTGGCCCGTCCCTGTATGGGATTGTTGACCGCCCGGTCAGCGCCGCTGACGGTTTCAACTATTCTGGGGCGTTGGTTGCGGTTGCAGACGTCTGGACGGCTGAGAACCTCAACAGTTTCCTTGAGAACCCGAAGGGTTTCGCACCCGGCACCGCGATGGGCTACAACGGGATGCGCAAGGTCGAAGATCGTGCAAACCTGATTGCATATCTGGACAGCCTGGACGATTGATGCAGCCAGCATGAGAACAAATGAGGGTCGCACCGCAAGGCGCGGCCTTTTTTCGTGGCTGTTATGTGCTTTTGTTCATGCAACGCACGGTGCATTCACGCGGTGTTCACGCATTCTCAACTTGAATGTTTGCCAAAGCCGCATTTAGCTACAACTGTGTTACACAGACGTGCCCGACAATCGGAGAACAAGATGCAGAAACGCCCCCAGTCCCGCGCCCAGGTTGCCGCCGCCCAAAGGCCAGCAAAGTTGAAGCAAGCGATTTGGGGATCTGTGTTGTTATTGGGGGGCGGTATCTGGGCCGGCCAGCTTTTTGCCGAAAGCCACGAGAACATCACCGTCAGCCACGGCTATAACGAATTCGGGGACCTGAAATACCCTGCTGACTTTCCACATCTGGATTACGTGAACCCCGATGCACCCAAGGGTGGGGAAATCAGCGTTTCATCCAACGGTTCATTTGACAGCATGAACCCCTTTGCAACCCTGACCGGGACGCCCGGGGCGTTGGCGTCATCCGTCTATGAGCGGATGATGACTGCCACAAGTGATGAAGTCGGTTCGGTCTATTGCCTGCTGTGCGAGACGCTGGAATATCCCGAAGATGAATCATGGGTGATCTTCAATCTGCGCAAGGACATTACCTTTTCGGATGGCACGCCGATGACGGCCCATGATGTCATTCACACGCATGAATTGTTCCGCGAACAGGGTACGCCATCCTACCGGGCCGGGATTGTGCAGCTGGTCGAAAGCTACGAAGCGATTGATGACCACACCGTCAAGTTCAGTTTTTCCGCGGACTCCCCGGTCAGCGGGCGCATTTCGCAGATGGGATCTTCGATTGTGTTTTCAAAGGCTTGGTACGAAGAAACCGGCGCGCGCCTGGATGAATCACGGATGGAAACCTCACCCGGGACGGGTGAATACGTCATCGGCGAAGTCGATCCGGGTCGGCAGATCATTTACACGCGCAACCCTGACTATTGGGGGCGCGACCTTCCGATCAATCAGGGGCGCAGCAATTTTGACGCCATCCGTATCGAGTATTTCGCGGACACCTCTGCCGCATTTGAGGCCTTCAAGGCGGGTGAATTCACATTCCGCCGGGAAAGCAGTTCGTTGAACTGGGCCACGGCCTATGATTTCCCGGCTCTAGAAAAAGGCTGGGTTGTCCGGGACACGCTGGAGGACGGGACGTTGCCTGCTGCCACCGGGTTCGTGTTCAACCTGCGGCGCGAAAAGTTTCAGGATCGCAACCTGCGGCTGGCGATCGGCCGGATGTTCAATTTCACTTGGACCAACGAAAACCTGCAGTATGGGCTGTTCCAGCAGCGCACAAGTTTTTGGGAAAACGACCGGCTTCGCGCAACAGGGCTGCCGGAAGGGCGTGAGCTTGAGATGCTGGAAACGGTGCGTGACCTGCTGCCTGCGGAAATCTTCACCGAAGAGGCGTTTATGCCGCACGAAAGCGGGACACGTCCGCTGGATCGGGGCAACCTGCGTGAAGCCTTGGCGCTGATGGAAGCTGCCGGCTATGTCACCGGGGATGACGGGTTGCTGCGGGATGCAAATGGCGGCACGCTGGACATCGAATTTCTGGAAACGCGGCAAAGCTTTGACCGTATCCTCAACCCCTATATCGAGAACCTGCAGCGGCTTGGTGTGAATATCACCTACAACCGGGTTGATCCGTCACAATATCAAGCCCGTACGCAGGCGAACGACTTTGACATGATATTTGGGTTTTGGGTCAATGGGTTGCAGGAAGGTCGCGGCATCGAACAAAAGTTCGGCTGCGAGGACAAGGACGACGTTTTCAACCCGGCGGGCTATTGTAATCCCGCCTTTGAAGAGCTGGCAAAGTTTGTCACGGCGGCGGATGATTACGAGGAGATGTCAGCGGGTGTGCGGGCCATTGATCGCATCATGCGCCACGAATATTTCATCGTCCCGGTCTGGTATCTGGGCAAGAACTGGGTCGCCTATTACGACATGTACGAATATCCCGAGAACCTGCCAGAATTTGGTCTCGGCCATTTGGACTACTGGTGGTTCAATCAGGACAAGGCAGATGCGCTGACCGCTGCCGGTGCGTTTCAGTAAGCCGCCGCACAGATGGGAGCGTATATCCTAAGGCGATTGCTGCTGGTCATCCCGACATTGCTGGGGATCATGATCGTCAACTTTACGCTGATCCAGTTCGTGCCGGGCGGCCCGATTGAACAGATTCTGGCAGAACTTGACGGGGGCGGGGATGTGTTCGAATCCATCTCTGGCGGTGCGGGCGATGTCGATTTCGGGTCTGAGGCTGACAGCGACAGCGGCTATATCGGCGGGCGCGGCCTACCCAAGGAGTTCATCGAGGAACTGGAGCGTGAATTCGGTTTTGACAAGCCGCCGCTGGAGAGATTCCTTAACATGATGTGGAACTACGTGCGCTTTGATTTTGGCGATAGCTATCGCAAATCAAAGTCCGTCGTCGACCTTGTGCTTGAGAAGATGCCCGTCAGTATTACGCTGGGGCTTTGGTCAACCTTGATTGCCTATCTGGTGTCGATCCCGCTGGGTATTAAAAAGGCGATCCGTGACGGATCACCCTTTGACACCTGGACAAGCGGGGCCATCATCGTCGGCTATGCAATCCCCGGCTTCCTTTTTGCAATCTTGCTGATTGTGCTTTTTGCCGGCGGGTCATACTGGCGCATCTTCCCGCTGCGTGGCCTGACCGGTGACAATTTCGATCAATTGAGCCTGATCGGCAAAGTGCTGGATTACTTCTGGCACATCGCGCTACCGGTGCTGGCCTCGACCATTTCTGCCTTTGCGACCCTGACGCTTTTGACCAAGAACAGCTTTCTTGATGAAATCAAAAAGCAATATGTCATCACCGCCAAGGCCAAGGGGTTGACGGAATCCCGCGTCCTTTACGGGCATGTCTTTCGCAATGCGATGTTGATTGTCATCTCGGGCTTTCCGGCGTTGTTCATTGGGGTGTTTTTTGGCGGCTCACTGATCATTGAAACATTGTTCAGTCTGGATGGGCTTGGCAGGCTTGGGTTTGAGGCAGCCGTCGCGCGCGATTATCCGGTTGTCTTTGGCACCCTGTTTGCCTTTAGCCTGATGGGGCTACTGGTCGGAATTCTCACCGATCTGACCTATGTGTTCATTGATCCACGCATTGATTTCTCGGGGCGGGGCTGATGGCTGGATCTTCATTTGTGTCAGAAACGTCCCCCAGCCGGGCCTGGATATCTCCGCTGAACAAGCGGCGCTTGCGCAATTTCCGCCGCAACAAGCGTGCGTTCTGGTCGTTGTGCATCTTTACGGTCCTGTTTGTGCTGTCCCTGTTTGCCGAGGTGATCGCAAACAACAAACCCATTCTGGTCAGCTATCGCGGTGAGATACGCAGCCCGATCATGACCTTCTATTCTGAGCGGGATTTTGGCGGGGACCTGCCGACCTTGGCGGCCTATTCCGACATCGAAGTTAAGTGCCTGATCCTGTCCGGCGGGATGATTGACTGTTTCGACACACCCGAAACGCTGATCCAATCCATCGAACTGGACCAAATGGACGGGGTCGAGGGCTTTGAGCGGGGCTGGATAATCTGGCCTTTGATCCCTTATTCCTATGACACCACGGTTGAGGTCAGCGGCCCGGCCCCTGCGCCCCCATCCGCGACAAACTGGCTGGGAACCGACGACACCAAGCGCGACGTCACCGCGCGGATCATCTATGGATTCCGACTGTCTATCATCTATGCAATCATCGTGACGGTTGGCACCTCGGTGCTGGGGATCGCAGCCGGCGCGATCCAGGGTTATTTTGGTGGTGCGATCGACCTCATTTTCCAGCGGATCATCGAGATATGGGCCGGTATCCCGTCGCTTTATGTGATCATCATTATCTTTGCGATCTTGGGGCGCTCTTTCTGGCTCCTTGTGATCTTGACCATATTGTTCGGCTGGACCGCGCTGGTCGGATTGGTGCGGGCCGAATTCCTGCGCGCGCGGAACTTCGAATACGTCCGTGCGGCAAAGGCGCTGGGCGTCAGTGACCGAACGATCATGTTTCGCCATATCCTGCCCAACGCGATGGTCGCGACGGTGACCATGCTGCCGTTCATCGTGACTGGGGCGATTGGTGGACTGGCGGCGCTGGATTTCCTGGGCTTTGGGCTGCCGTCCTCTGCACCCTCGCTGGGCGAGCTGACATTACAGGCCAAGCAGAACCTGCAGGCACCATGGCTTGGCTTTACCGCGTTCTTTGTCTTTGCGGTGATGCTGTCACTGCTGGTGTTCATTTTCGAAGGTGTGCGCGATGCCTTTGATCCGCGAAAGACCTTTTCATGAGCGTCGTCCTTGATGTGAAAGGTCTGAGCGTCGGGTTCCGGCAGGATGGCGAATTGAGCCCGGCTGTGCGTAACGTGTCGTTCAAGATCAACAAGGGCGAAACGGTCGCGCTGGTCGGAGAAAGTGGATCAGGCAAATCGGTGACGGCGTTGTCCACGGTCCAGCTGTTGGGCGACAGCGCAGAGGTCAGCGGCTCTATCGCTTATGAAGGTACCCAGATGGTGGGCGCAAAAGAGGCCGACCTGCGCCGTGTGCGCGGCAACGACATCAGCTTCATTTTCCAAGAGCCAATGACCTCGTTGAACCCGCTGCATACAATTGAAAAACAGCTGGCGGAATCGATTGAGCTTCATCAGGGGCTACGGGGGCCTGCCGTGCGCGCACGGGTGTTGGAGCTGCTTGAGAAGGTTGGCATTCGTGACGCGGAAAGCCGCCTGACGTCCTATCCACACCAGCTGTCCGGCGGGCAGCGCCAGCGGGTCATGATCGCGATGGCGCTTGCCAATGGGCCGGAGTTGCTGATCGCCGACGAACCGACCACCGCGCTGGATGTCACGATTCAGGCGCAGATTCTGGATCTGCTGGCCGAGCTCAAGCGCGATATCGGTATGTCGATGCTGTTCATCACCCACGATCTGACAATCGTGCGCAAGATTGCCGACAGGGTTTGCGTGATGAAGGATGGCGAGATTGTCGAACACGGCCCAACGGCAGCGATTTTTGACAGCCCCAGCCATCCTTACACCCAAATGTTGCTTGCGGCGGAATCTGTCGGCGAACCTGACCCGGTGCCCGCAGATGCGGCAACGATTGCAGAGACGGACGCGCTGAAGATCTGGTTTCCAATTCAGCGTGGCCTGCTCAAGCGTACGGCGGGTTATGTGAAGGCGGTGAATGCGGCGACCTTACGGGTGCGGGCTGGTGAAACCATTGGCATTGTCGGGGAAAGCGGGTCGGGCAAGACCACGCTGGCGCTGGCGGTCATGCGACTGATTCAATCAGAGGGCAGGATCGCCTTTCTGGGGCAGGATATTTCGCGCTTTAACCAGCGTCAGATGCGGCCCCTGCGATCTGAAATGCAGATTGTTTTTCAGGACCCCTACGGCAGCTTGAGCCCGCGCATGACGGTTGAGCAGATCATTGCTGAGGGATTGAGCATACATCAGGTGGATCCCTCCCGCGATCAGCGCCAGATGGTTGCCGATATCATGGGCGAAGTGGGATTGGACCCGGCCCTGATGCACCGTTACCCACACGAGTTCTCTGGCGGGCAGCGGCAGAGGATCGCAATCGCGCGGGCGATGATCCTGCGCCCCCGGCTTGTTGTGCTGGACGAACCGACCAGCGCATTGGACATGACGGTGCAGGTGCAGATCGTCGAACTTCTGCGTGATCTGCAGAAGAAGTACGACCTTGCCTATCTTTTCATCTCGCACGACCTGAAGGTGGTGCGGGCCCTGTCGCACGAGGTCATGGTGATGAAACAAGGCGACGTCGTGGAAACAGGTGATGCTGCCACGATCTTTGACAATCCCGCGAACGAATATACACGGTCGCTAATGATTGCGGCCTTTGAGGGGCGAGCGGTCTAGCCCGTTTGGCAGGGCTATTCAGATCCAAGCATGAAACAGGTTGTGCCGCGTGCTTGCAGGCGGCGACAGGCAAGGTCTGCGCCATCGCGGGTCAATCCCATGAAGTTGGCGTCAAACCCGCCAGAGCGTTGCACAACGCGGCGCAGGGATCCGTCCAGCGTGCTCATCTCGTTCAGCGCGACTTTGAGCAAGACACGTTCAGCCTCGTAACGGGATGCGTAGCGGCCGACGTTTACGCCCCAATGCCGTCCGCCCGAAGTTGAAATCCGGGTGACGATTTCAGGTGTCGGCGCGGGCGTCGGCAGGCTGGCCGCAGGGCGGGCGGCGGCGACTTCGACAACCGCGGCAGGGCGGGCCTGTGGCGCCACTGCAGGGACGGGCGTGCTGGTTTGCACCGCCTCCTCAAGCACAGAGGCGATCGCTTCCTGATTGACTGCCTCTTCCAGCGCGGAGGTGATTGTATTGGTGTCGACAGCCAACAGGACAGGGTCCTGGGCCCGGACGGGACGGGTGACCGGGCGCAAGCTGCGCTGAACCAGACCGGTCACGCGGATCGTCTTGCCGGCCCCACCGTTTGTTGCCGGGGAACTATTTCCGGCGATGATTTCCGGTGTCGTATCCGCGGGGGCGGCGGGCACGTCCGGGCGGCGAATTGTTGCCCGGCTGGGGGCACGGCTAAAGCCAAGATCCATCAGCTCGGTGATCCGGGCATTACGCTGTGCGGTGGATGTGCCACCAAAAACCGTTGCGATGATACGTTCCTGACCGCGTTGGGCTGAGGCGACAAGGTTGAACCCTGCCGCGCGGGTATAGCCGGTCTTGATCCCGTCACCGCCGGGGTAGCTGTTCAGCCAGCGGCTGTTGGTGTGGTTGACCCGCTTGATCCCCGCGTCGGCGGAGCGGCGCGAGAAGAGGTTATAATACTGTGGGAAATCGTAGATGACATGCCGCCCCAAGATTGACATGTCCCGTGCGGTCGACATGTGACCGTTTTGGGTCAATCCGTGGGCGTTACGGAACGTGGTGTTGGTCATGCCCATGGCCCGCGCCGTCCGGTTCATCCGGGTTGCAAAGGCCTCTTCGGATCCGGAAATCGCAATCCCGATGGCAGTGGCCGCATCATTTGCGGATTTGACGGCGGCGGCACGCAAAAGGTAACGCAGCTTGATTTTCTGCCCAGAGCGCAGACCCAACTTCGACGGCGGTTCGCTTGCGGCGAGGGGCGTGATCGTGACTTCGGTATCCAGCCCGATTTCACCACGTTGAATGGCCTGAAACGCGATGTAGAGCGTCATCATCTTGGTCAGGGATGCGGGGTGCAATCGGGTATCGGCATTGCGCGAATGCAGCACTTCACCGGTGCGGGCATCCATCACCATCGCAGCGTAGGGCGCCGCGATTGATCGCAACGGGGCCACAGCCAGAAGAATCACACATGCGAACAGAAATAGCCCATGCAGGGCCCGAATATACGGACGACTTGCCACGTCGTTTGCCTCTTTAACTGCCTCGGTAGCCCCGAATTTTTTCGGTGGCCTTGATTATTGGCCCAACGCTAGCACAGAGGTCCATCGTCAGAAAACACCTAATTTTCAAAGGCTTTGAGTGTGGTTCTCATGCACACCCACAGGATATAGCGTCAATTGTTAGGTGGATCGCTAAATGAGGGGAAAATCCCGTTAACACTGGCCGCGCGCCATTAATGGATTTTTAGTGATTTTGGCGAGACTCTGCGAATGCGGCAGGGGGTTTCCACAGCGGCTTACTGCTCTATATAAGGGTTTCCAAATAAGCGGATCGGATATTCGGGCAGGATGCTTGCAGACTTCTACATGATGGCAGGGAAACCGGGTGATGACGACGGCGACGTCGGCGTTGTTCTGGAAACCAAGCCCAAGACGAAGCGCCCCCCGCTTTATAAGGTTCTGATATTGAATGACGATTTCACGCCGATGGAATTTGTCGTGATGGTTTTGGAACGGTTCTTCGGGATGACGCATGCGCAGGCTTTTGACCTAATGCTGACGGTTCACAAAAAGGGCGTCGCGGTTGTCGGCGTTTACAGTCACGAAATTGCTGAAACCAAAGTGGCGCAGGTAATGGACTTTGCCCAGCGCCACCAACACCCCCTGCAATGCACGATGGAGAAAGAATAGCCGCCGCGCTATTCAGCCCCAATGGCAGCCCAATCCCGCTTACGCACCGCCATCAAGGACGGTCTTTTGTCCCTGCCCGCCGGGTCTGTCGCGGTCATGCGACCGCCGGTTGGCTATGATCTTGCGGCACTGCCCGGGGATGATGTGCGAATTATCCAAACCCTTGCCACAGACCATGGCATTTTTGCGCAGGCAGGGTATGCTGTGTCACAGAACCTGCCTGACGTCGCTGCTGCGATTGTCGTCGTCCCGCGGGCCAAGGCGCTGGCCCGCGCGATGGTGGCAGAGGCAGCGCGCTGCGCTGATCTGGTTGTGGTGGATGGCAGCAAGACGGACGGTGTCGACAGCCTGTGGAAATCCTGTCGCAAGTCACTGGGTGATCTGCCGTCGGTGACCAAGGATCATGGGCGGATATTCTGGTTCTCCAAAACCGATGTGTTTGAAGACTGGAAGGCCGCACCGCCATCCAGGGGGAAAGACGGATATTTTACCGCCGCCGGCGTCTTTTCCGACGGGGCCATCGACAAGGGGTCTGCCCTTTTGGCTGCGGCCCTGCCGGAAAAGCTGCCCAAGCGGATGGCCGATCTTGGCGCAGGGTGGGGGTATCTCACCGATCAGGTGTTGCAGAGAGCGGGCGTTGAACAAATTGACCTGATCGAGGCAGAGGCCCTGTCGCTGGACTGCGCCAAATTGAACGTAACGGACCCGCGCGCCAGTTTTCACTGGGCTGACGCGTTGCAATTTGCACCCGAAAAACCCTACGACGGAATCGTTATGAATCCGCCGTTTCATGCCGGTCGCAAGGGCGACCCGGACCTTGGGCGCGGTTTTATCGCAGCGGCGGCCCGGATGCTGACGCCGCAGGGTCAACTGTGGATGGTGGCGAATCGCCATTTGCCCTATGAATCGGCCTTACGCGATCTGTTTCGTCATGTTGAAGAGTTGCCGGGTTCTGGCGGGTTCAAGATTTTCCACGCCGCGCGCCCGTTGCGCTGACCCTAACAACACCGGGAGTATCCCATGTCATTTTCCATTGCGGGCAAGACCGCCATTGTGACCGGCGCAGCAAATGGGGTTGGGTTAGCCATTGGACGTCACTTTGCACAACAGGGTGCAAATGTGATGTTTGTCGATATGGATGAACGCGCACTTTCGCGCGAGGTAGGTGACGAAGCCGCCGAGGAAAAGAATATCAGGCTGTTTGCCGGTGATCTGCGCAAGAAGCTGACAATCGCAAATTTGCTGTCTGCAACGGTGGACGCGTTTGACACGGTTGACATACTGGTCAACGCGACCCGACAGGTGCTTGAGACTGACGCGCTTGATCCTGAAGATACCAGCATGGATGAGCTGTTGCAGCAGAACCTGCTGACCGCGCTAAGGGTCTCGCAGGCCACAGCGCGACGGATGATCAAGCAGGCCAAGGACGATGACGGGGACGGGCCGATTGGATCGATCGTGAACCTCAGCTCCATCGCGGCGCGGCGCACGCGCCCTGATTTGCTGGCCTATTCTGTCAGCAATGCCGCCCTTGACCAGATGACCCGATCGCTTGCGGTCGCGCTTGCGTCAAAACGGATCCGGGTGAATGCGGTGGCGTTTGGTTCGGTGATGAGCGCCAGCCTGAAAGTATCGCTCAAGGAAGATGACGATCTGCGCGAGGCAATTGTCGCAAACACGCCGTTGCAACGGATCGCCAGCCCCGGAGAAGTGTCTGACGCCGTGCAATACCTTGCCTCTGACGCGGCTGGGTTTGTCACAGGGCAAATCATCACCGTTGATGGTGGGCGCACCTTGCTGGATCCGGTCGCTGTCTCAGCACATTGATTATTCCGGGTAGAGGCTGCGGCATTGGGCCACCTGCGCGCTGGCAGCGGCGGCCAGTTGATCGCGGCGCGCCTTTAACGAGGCGAGCTTGGCTTGTTCGGCGTTCAGGTCCACCGCCACCGGCACACGGACTTTGGTGACGCGCACCTCTTCACAGCGGGTGCGCACCGGTTCGCCACTGGCGGTGACACCACGGCAGATGCGATTGACCTCGCGCACGCGTTCTTCCGTGCGCAGGGCAAATCCACGTCGAATGGTCGCTTCGGTCTGGGCAATCAACTGGGCATTGATCCGCGCGTCGCGGGTTGCCTGGCCCAGGCATTGTTCGCGAGGCGTTGCACAGGCAGCGAGCAGCAAGAGGGGCAAGAGGATCAGGGCAGGGTGCATGGGGACTCCGGTGTTGATCTGACGCAAGGTTTCTGGTCGTCTGCCCGCTATGGTGCACGGCAACAGTTGTTATGCAATATCAGGGTGGTGGAACGGCGATGACCGGCGGAATGGAACAGGAAAAAGCGCAGGCTGCAGCATGGTTTGAAGCCCTGCGGGATGAGATTGTCACCGCGTTTGAAGGGCTTGAAGCCAGCCAGACCACGGGCCCCACAGCGAACCTGCCCGCTGGCGTGTTTGCACGCAGCGAAACCAAGCGCACTGCGGATGACGGGTCGGACGCGGGCGGCGGGGTGATGTCGGTCATGCGCGGCGGTAGGGTGTTCGAAAAGGTCGGGGTGAATACCTCAACCGTGTATGGTGAGCTGGGTGCGGCAGCGCAAAAGGCCATGGCCGCGCGCGGTGTACCGGGTATGGCGGATGATCCCCGGTTTTGGGCCTCGGGGATCTCCCTTGTGGCGCATATGCAGAACCCGCATTGCCCTGCCGTACACATGAACACGCGGATGTTCTGGACACCACATGCTTGGTGGTTCGGCGGCGGGTCGGATTTGAACCCTTGCATCGCTTACGATGAAGACACCGCGCATTTTCATGCGACGCAAAAGGCGCATCTTGATCCACATGGTGCGGATTTCTATCCCAAGCTGAAGGAATGGGCGGATTCGTATTTCTACATTCCCCATCGCGGGCGTGCACGCGGGGTCGGCGGCATTTTCATGGATGATCACTGCACAGGCGACTGGGCGGCAGATTTCAGCCTGACGCAGGATATCGGAAGGGCGTTCCTGCCGGCATATCGTCCGCTAGTGGAGAAGCGCCGGAACCAACGCTGGTCAGAAGAGGACAAGGATACGCAGCTTGTTCATCGTGGTCTCTATGCGGAATATAATCTGGTTTACGACCGCGGCACCAAATTCGGTCTGGCCACGGGGCATGATGCAAATGCCGTGCTGATGAGTCTTCCACCTCTCGCCAAGTGGGTGTGATCCAAAGGAGCGCCTGACGGCGCACACCATTCTGGCGCGGAGGACAGGCGAGCCAGACAGGGCCGGGTCCGTCGTGGGGCGGGGTCAGTCCGGTTGCACAAAAAGTGCGCCGCCGGCCTCGATGCGGCGCGCACCGGATACTTCCGCTTGCGGTGCTGCTGCAAAGATATCGTCGCCATTTGCTTTGGCCTCAAGATGTGCACGTATAAGGTCTGGCGGCATATCTGTTGCGTCAGCATAACGTGCGACAGCAAAGTCGGGCGCAACAGCCAGCATGGCGCGGGCGAGCCGAAGCTGCACGAGGTTGAAGCGGTTCAGCTCAGCGCCCAATGCGGTGACCTCATCGCTGCTGGCGGGCGCAAATGAGAGCCAGAGCATGCAGATCAGCACAAAGCCGCGCAATCCGCGCCACAAAGATTTGAGTATTAGCCGCATTACGGCCCCGCGTTGATTATCCGTTGCGGATAGTCTCGATCATCAATGCGACATTTTTAGGGTCCGCGTCAGGCGTAATGCCGTGCCCGAGATTGAAGATATGCGGCCCATTGGCAAAGGCCGCGCAGATACGTTTCGTTTCACCGACCAGATCAGCGCCACCGGTCACCATATGGGATGACTTGAGATTGCCCTGCACACAGCCGGCTGTCTGCACATGCGCAGCAGCCCATTCAGCGGTCACCCCATCATCAAGGGCGATGCAGTCTGCGCCGGTTTGTGCATGCAATCCTGTGTACCTTTCGCCCGCGCCGCGCGGGAAAGCGATGATCGGCGTGTCGGGGTGTTTTGCCTTGAGCGCGGCAACAATTCTGGCGGTGGGCGCAATGGCGAAGTCATGAAAGTCATCGCCCTGAAGTGAGCCGGCCCAGCTGTCAAATATCTTGACGACCTCTGCGCCCGCCGCGATCTGGCGGGACAGATAATGGATTGTGCCTTCGGTGATGCGGTCGATGAGGGCTTGAAAAACAGCGCGGTTTTCAGCCTTGAGGGCATGGGCAGGGCCCTGATCCGGTGTGCCCTGACCAGCGATCATATAGGTTGCGACGGTCCAGGGTGCCCCTGCAAAGCCGATCAGCGTGGTTTCGGCTGGCAGTTCCTGTGCAAGAATCCTGACCGTTTCGTAGATTGGCGAAAGCGTTTCATCGATGGCGCTGAGCGGTTTCAGAGCATCCAGTTCAGACGGGGTGGTGATCGTAGACAGCCGGGGGCCTTCGCCCGTCACAAACCACAAATCCGCCCCCAGCGCCTGCGGCAGAAGCAGGATATCGGCAAAAAGGATCGCGGCATCAAAACCATAACGGCGGATCGGTTGCAGCGTTACCTCGGCTGCCAGATCAGGATTGTAGCAAAGCGACAGAAAGTCCCCGGCCTGTGCGCGGGTGGCCTTGTATTCGGGCAGGTAACGGCCTGCCTGGCGCATCATCCAGATCGGCGGGGTTGGCAGGGTTTCACCCGCGAGGGCGCGCAAGATCGTCTTTGTCATCAGCTATCCTTTGAATTGGCACCGTCGTCGCAATGGTTTGCATTGTTGTCAACCCAGATTGACAGGACTAGAAGTTGGACATGTCGATTGATCTTCCCAGCCCCGCCGCGCCTTTCAAAATCGGAACCCGTGGATCGCCGCTTGCCCTGGCGCAGGCCCATGAAACCCGTAGCCGGCTGATGACAGCGTTTGATCTTCCGCAGACTGCGTTCGTGATCACTGTCATCAAGGTGAAGGGTGATCAGATCCTGGATAAACCGCTGCGCGAGATTGATGGCAAAGGCCTGTTCACGCGGGAGATAGAAGAGGCCCTTCTGGATGGCGGCATCGACATCGCGGTGCATTCAACCAAGGACATGCCCGTCGCCCAGCCCGAAGGGCTGATCATGCAGACCTTTTTGCCGCGCGAGGATGTGCGTGATGCCTTTGTGTCGTTAAAATACAAAGGCTTGGTCCAAATGCCCACCGGGGCAATTGTCGGCACTTCGTCAACCCGCAGGCGCGCGCAACTGGCGGCGCGTTTTCCGCATCTGCAGGTGGTCGAATTTCGCGGTAACGTACAGACTCGATTGAAAAAATTGGCGGATGGTGTGGCCGATGCGACATTTCTGGCGATAGCTGGCTTGCGGCGGCTTGGGATGGATGACGTGCCCTATTCACCGATCAGCGCGGATGAGATGTTACCCGCCATTGCCCAGGGCGCGATCGGGATTGAGCGGCGCGAGGGGGATGAGCGGGCCCGGACGATGTTGGATGCGATTCATGATCAGGACACGGGACATTGCCTAAGTGCCGAGCGCGCGTTGCTGGCCGGGCTGGACGGATCCTGCGAGACACCGATTGGCGGCCTTGCAGAGCTTGACGGCGCAACCCTGCGACTGCGCGGAGAAATTCTGCGGCATGACGGGTCCAAGGTCCTGACGGCCATGGCGCAAGGTCCGATTGCATCGGGTGCGGCAATGGGTCGCGACATGGCGGTTGAGCTTTTGGCGAAAGCGGGTCCCGATTTCTTTGATCACCCGGCGGGATAGACCTTTCCGGGGTTCAGCAGGCCCTTTGGGTCCAAGGCGGATTTGATCGCGCGCATCGCGCCAAGCGCGGCGGAATCCTTGCATTGCGCCATCGTGCCAAGTTTCGAAACGCCAACCCCGTGTTCCGCGCTAAAGCTGCCCCGATATGCAACCGCGGTCTGATCGACCAGATCGCGGATCGCCCGATGCAGGGCCGGGTCATCGGATGTGGGATAGGCGGTATGGTGAATATTCCCGTCACCGAGATGGGAAACCACGACCTCTTCTGCGCCGGGGTCAAGCTTGGCGAGTTTTCGCGTCACCTCGGCCAAGTAGGGGGCGACATCGGTTAATGCGACGGCGACGTCCGTGTTTACATGTGGCTTACGCAGAAACAGAAACTCGCCTGCGTCTTCGCGGCGTTTCCACATGTCCTTTCGTTGTGCGTCGTTTTGCGCGATGACCGCGTCTAAAAGCTCTCCCTTTTCCAGCATATCTGCCAGAATTTCGGTCAGCATGGACTGGATCGGCACACTGCCATCGTCGGTGCGGCGGGCGTCATGCGGGTTGGTGGCCCCCAGCTCCAGAAAGACGTTTTCCGCGTATTTTTCGGCAAAGGGTTCGCTGGCCTGTGCGAAATTTTCGCAATGTGCGGCGATGTAAGGGCGCGGCATGTATTCGAAAGCTTCGACCGCATTACCGCTTGCCGCCTGCAACCTGTTCAGCAGATTTACCGCATCGCTCAGGTTCTGCAGGGCGACCATCGCGGTGGCATAGGCGCGCGGTTTGGGGTGCAATTTGACGACAGCCCGCGTGATGATGCCCAACGTTCCTTCAGCGCCGATGAACAGATGTTTCAGGTTCAGGCCGGCGTTATCCTTGTGCAGCTTGCCCATCAGGTTCATCACCTCACCCTGGGCTGTCACGACCTCAAGGCCAAGGCAGAGATCCCGCGTATTGCCATAGCGGACCACATTCGACCCGCCCGCATTGGTCGACAACACGCCGCCAATCATCGCAGAGCCGCGCGCGCCAAAGGTCAGCGGGAAGATCAGGTCATGGGCGTCTGCCGCAGTGTGCAATGTCGACAAGATGACCCCCGCACCAACGGTGGCCGTGCGACCTGTGGGATCAAGTTCGGAAATATCGTTCAGCCGGTCCAGGCTGATCATCAGCATGTCCTTGCCGGAGGTCCCGCCGGTAAGCCCGGTGTTCCCGCCAACCGGGACAACTGGGGTATCATGGGCATCGGCGATTTTCATGATGCCTGCGACTTCTGCCGTGTCACGCGGACGCAAGACGGCAATCGGGTCCGCAGCATAGACCCCGGTCCAGTCCATGCGCCATTTGTCGCGGTCATCCCCGACAAGTACAAAATCCTTGCCCAAAAGCGCGGCTAACTGATCAATCATGGCAATGTCCCCCCTTGCCAGTCACGTTACCGCCATGGCCGGGCCTTCAAAAGCAGGAAGTGCACGTTTGGCGCGCATTGCAACCCGTTGAGGGCGGTCACCTGATACGGCAGGCATAGGGGGGGAATCATGGTGGCGTGGGGGAGATTTGAACTCCCGACCTAACGATTATGAGTCGTTCGCTCTAACCAACTGAGCTACCGCGCCATACCATTGGTCGGGGGATTAAGCCCCCCCGCCGGATGTGTCAAACCGATTCTTAGTCGTAGCGCAGCTCTGTCGCTTTGCCGCGGAAAATGTAGTAGGCGAGGAACGTGTAACCGATGATGGTTGGCAGAACCACGCAGGTTCCGATCAGGATAATGAACAGGCTTTCCGGCGCACTAGCCGCGTCGTAAATTGTCAGTTTTTCTGGCACCACATAGGGATAGAAGCTGTAGGCCATGCCACCAAAGGCCAGCGTCCAAAGCGATGAGGCCGCCACAAATGGAAGCCATGAGCGTCGGTCGTTTTCAAAGGGCATCTGTTGCAGCATGCGCCAAAGCCAGATCACGATCAGGCCGGATAGAATCGGCAGCGGCGCAAGCCAGAGCAAGTACGGAAATTCAAACCATTTGCCGAAGATGCGGGCGCTGACAAACGGGGTCGCAAGGCTGATCGCACCGATGCCCAGCATCAGCCCCCAGATTCCGCCCTTGGCCCAATCAATCGCTTTGCGCTGCAAGTGTTCGTCCGCTTTGTGAATAACCCAGGTTGCACCGATGAAGCTGTAGCCAACCGTCAGAAACACCGCCGTCAGGACAGCAAAAGCAAAGTGGCCCAAGGTGTAATCGAGCCCCATGACATACATGCCCAGCATGAACCCCTGGGACAGGGCGCTCATCAGTGATCCGGTGAAAAAGACGTTGTTCCACAATCGCTTGTAGGCCGCGGGGGCCTTGGCGCGAAATTCGAATGCGACTCCGCGCATGATCAGCCCAATCATCAACACCGCCACCGGAAGGTAAAGCGAGGTCAGAATCGTGCCGTGGGCCGCCGGAAATGCGACCAGCAGCAGGCCGACAGCCAGCACGAGCCAGGTTTCATTGGCGTCCCAGAACGGGCCAATCGAGGCGATCATCTTGTCCTTTTCATCATCAGTCGCAAAGGGAAACAGAACGCCCACACCCAGATCATAGCCATCCAAGATGACGTAGATCAGGATCGACAGCCCCATCAGTGAGGCAAAGACAAAGGGCAACCAGATGGCGGGATCTCCGAACATGTCCATGTCTTATTCCTCTGCGACGATGCGTGATTGGGCGCGGACGGACGGTGATACGCCAAATTCGATTGATTTCCCCTGCGCCGCCCGGCGGGCGAGATAGAAGATCACCGTGATATAGGCCCCCAGCAGGATGACATAGACGGCAAGGTAGGCGATCAGTGTCGATAGGACCATCGGGGCCGGCACGTCAGCGACGGCCTGCTTTGTTGTCAGCACACCCTGCACAAGCCAGGGCTGGCGGCCGATCTCGGTTGTGTACCATCCTGCCAATGTGGCGATCCAACCCGAGAATGTCATGGCCACAAGCCCGATCTGCCAAAACCGGGGGAGGCCCTCGACCCCGCGCCGCCCATCGCCGTTGCGGTCCTTGCGCATCATCATCGCAATCGAGGTCCAGCTGATCAGCAGCATCAGAATGCCGGTTCCCACCATGATGCGAAATGACCAGAACACCGGGGCGACGCGGGGGTGCAGGGCTGTGCCATCATCTGCGACAAATTCGTTCAGCCCTTTGATTTCGCCGTCCCAGTGGTGGGTCAGGATATAGGACGCGAGGCCGGGGATACCGATTTCAAAGTGGTTTTCACGCGCCGCCTGATCAGGCCATGCAAACAGCAAGAGCGGCGCGCCGCGTTCTGTATCCCAGACTCCCTCCATCGCTGCGATTTTGGCGGGCTGATATTCCTTCGTGTTCAGCCCATGCATATCACCAACAAGGATTTGCACGGGGATCAGCAGTGCGGCGGTAATGAGGGCGGTTTTCATGGCAACCCGTACGCCATCGGTGTTGCCGCCAATGCGCCAGCGATAGGCGCTGACCCCGGCAATCAGAAAGCTCACCGTCAGAAAACTTGCCAACATCATATGGAAGAAACGATAGGGCATAGAGGGGTTAAAGACGATTGCCCACCAATCGGTCGCATGGGCCACTCCGTCAATCATTTCAAAGCCTTGCGGCGTATGCATCCAGGAGTTCAGCGCGACGATCCAGAACACTGACATTGTTGTGCCAAAGGCCACCAACCCCGTCGCGGTCGTATGCAGCCAGCGCGGGACCCGCGAAAAGCCAAACAGCATGATGCCCAGAAACACCGCCTCGAGGAAGAAAGCGGTGATGACTTCGTAAGCGAGCAGTGGGCCCGCGATATTGCCGACGGTTTCCATGAATCCGGGCCAGTTGGTGCCAAACTGGAACGACATCGTGATGCCCGAAACCACGCCCATTGCAAAAGACAGGGCAAAGATCTTCACCCAAAAGCTATAGGCCTGCATCCAACGCTGTTCGCCGGTCGCATTGTAGCGCAGGCGAAAGAACAGCAGGGTCCATCCCAGCGCGATTGTGATCGTTGGGAACAGGATGTGGAACGAAATATTCGCGGCAAACTGGATGCGCGACAAAAGCAGTGTTTCCATCATGAGTCGTATCCTTTTGTTACCCTACATCTAATCCGTTCTGGTCCAGAGAACAGGCTGATGCGACAGCTTGGCGCGGTCGCAAACCGGGTATGCAATAAGGGTGGCTGGCGTTCCACCGGAGGCAAAACGTGCTGGATGCGCTGCGCTGGGCCCGATGCGGTGCAGTTGCGTCAAGGGGTGTTCAAGTGGCCTGGCATCCCAAGTCTTGAATATCCAACATCGCCGCGGCTTCGGCCTGTACGTTTGGTGGGTTGCGGAAAGTGAACCGCTAGATATGCTTTCACCAAGATTGGACCGTAAGATGCCCGCCAAATGGCCTGATTGGCCTGCGTCGCTGCGGTTTGCGGTGGACACGCATAGGAAATGGCCAATGCCTGATGGATATCTGACGACGCATGTACTTGATACCGCACGCGGCATGCCTGCTGGTGGCATGAAGGTTGAACTTTTCAGGATCGTAGACGAGGCCCGCACATTGATCGCGACGAAGCTCACCAATGCCGATGGGCGAACGGATGGGCCGATCTTGCCCGCGGACGAATTTGTCACCGGCACATTTGAACTTGTGTTCCATGCCGGGGCCTATTTTGACCGCGTCGGTCTGACCGAGGATGCGCCGCGCTTTGTGAATGTGGTGCCGGTGCGATTTGGCATATCCGACAAGACGTCACATTATCATGTGCCGCTTTTGGTTTCGCCATTCAGCTTTTCGACCTATCGCGGCAGCTAGGCTTTCGTAAATCGAAATGTACTGGTCTGGCGGTAGGGCGCGCCCGGGGTGACGCGCCACGATGGGAAGTGGCGGTGATTGGGGGCGTCGGGCCAGCCCTGCGGTTCAATGGCCAACCCTTCATAGACGCTGCGACCTGGCCGGTTTGGCACGCGATTGTCAAAGACCTGCAAACCGGGTTGATCCGTGGCGAGCGTCATCTGAACGCCCGACTGCCCGGTCAGTTGCAGCACCTCTCTGAGCGGGACATTCTGATCTGACAGGCAATAGTTGAAATCAAAGACGTCCAATTCGGGCGAAACTCTGCGCGGTTTGCGCAGGTCATATCGGGTGCCGGTAATGTCTTCTATTTCGCCGGTGGGGACAAAAAGGCTATCCAGTGGCAGGCGGGCCGTGGCCTCAATTTGCAAGCGATGCCCGTCCCAGGTTTCCGTGCCGTCCAGGTTCCAGAAGGCGTGGTTTGCAAAATTCATCAACGTGGGTGCATCTGTGGTGCCCGTGACATCAAGACTTAGGGTCTGTCCGGAAATCGCAAACGTCGCGGTGATTTGCCGATTGCCCGGCAGACCGGCGTCACCGTCAGCAAGGTCGCAGACAAGCGTCACGCTGGCATCGGCTGACTCGGCAATCTGCCAGTTGCGGCCCTGTGTTGCACCGCTGCCGGAATGCAGATGGGTCTGCCCGTTTTCGTTGCGCTCAAGTTCGTACATCATGCCGTCGATTTTGACGCGCGCGCCGCCGATCCGGTTGGCCAATGGTCCGATGAGCGCACCATAGTAGCACATCTCACCCTCATAATCTGAGAGCCGCGCAGAACCGAGCGTCAGGCTGTGATCAACGCCCGCCAGCCGCAGGTCCTGCAGGATTGCGCCATAGGTCAGGATCGTTGCGCTAAGCTCGGCAGAGCGTATCGTGACGGCGTGCACCGTCTCTCCGCTGGCAAGCTGACCGAAGGGTGTCATGTGGTCGGCTCCCAATGCACGCCAGCGGGTGGTATGGTGATGCCGTTCCAATTGCGGGGCTTGGCGGCGTAGTTGAACACAAACCGGTGTGTGCCGGTGTCCCTGATCCGCACCCCTGCGGGCAAGTCGTAGGTTGCAATGCCAAGGCTGTCGCAGAGGCCACCGATGATCCTGTCAAAAGTCTTGTCATCCGGCCAACCGGCCAGATAGCGCAGGTTGTCGCCACCCATAATGGCAGGCTGACCGTCCCGGGTGGCAAGGTGCACCGGCGCACTGCCTTCAAGATGTTCAAACCAATGGTGAAATTGCCCGCGACCTTGCAACGCAACTGCGTCTGATGGCGGCATGCTTTCCGTCATCGCCACCGTCACATCCGTGTCGGGCAAGTTGGGGCCAAGCGGCAGTTTCATCGAGAGTTCGGCATTCTTCGTATCACTGCGGGGACCGATCAGGGCAATACCGTCAAATGTGGACAGCGCGTTGCGCAGAGTGTCCGATAGCGTCATCAGGCCCGGAGCGAGAACCAATTTGTAATCGCTGAGGTCAGCGGTATCCGGCGGCAGGATGTCAATCGACAGGCCAGCGCGCCGCAACGCGCGATAGGCCGCAAATGCGAGGCGGAACATGTCAAAATCCGCACCCTGTGGCTGGGTATCCCAAGCCCATGCGCTCTCATAGTCGAACACAAGGGCGACCTGCGCCTGAACAGCGTCAACGTCAGGCATGGAGGCGATTTCCCGCGCAACCTGTGCCGCTTCGTCCAAGGCGGGGGCCGGTGCGGAATCGGCGCGCAAAAGGCCTGCGTGCATCTGTTCCTGTGCAAACGGCGCTTGCCGCCAGCGGAAATAGCACACTGCTTCGGCCCCGTGGGCAAAGGCCTCCCACGCCCACAGGCGCGCCATGCCGGGCAGTGGGGCGGGGTTGTAAGGGGCCCAGTTCACCGGGCCGGGTTGTTGTTCCATCACCCACAGGCGCCCGCGCCCCACGGCGCGATAAATATCGTGGTGAAAGGCCTGATTGTCCGGGTGGCCCTGGCGCAGGAATTTCTGTTTTTCCTTGTACGTGCCTTCCAGCCGGTCGCTGAGGAACCCGATCGGGTAACTGTCCCAAGAGGCGACATCCAGATCCGCCCCAACCTTGTAGTGATCAAAGGTCAGCGTGCGGCCCATGTAGTTATGGATCAGGGGGGCCTTGGTGTATTTGCGCAGTGCATCGGCCTGCACCTTGTTAAATGCGACAACCTGATCGCTGGCGTAACGGCGGAAGGCCAGCACATGCGCGGGGTGTGGTTCGGTCACGGTGTTGTTGGGCAGTTCGATCTGATCAAATGAATCGTAATCCATCGACCAGAACACATTGCCCCAGTCCCGGTTCAGCGCATCCGTTGACTGATAGCGCTGTGCCAGCCAGTCGCGAAATCCGGCCAGCGCGGCAGCAGAGTAGCTGAGCGTGGTGTCGTGACAGTCATATTCGTTGTCGATCTGCCAAGCAGCCACATGCGGGTTTGCGCCGTATCGGGCCCCCATCAAATCTGCGATCCGCCGGGATTCCGCGCGATAACCCAAATGACTGAAGTCATAATGTCTGCGCGACCCGAACTTGCGCGCATTGCCCTGCGCATCAACGGGCAACATGTCGGGATATTTTTCGACCATCCAGCGCGGCGGCGTGGCCGTGGGTGTCCCCAGAACCACATTGAGCCCCGCAGCGCCCAAGACAGCGATCGCGCGGTCCAGCCATTCCCATGTGAACTGCCCCGGGCGCGGCTCCATGCGGCTCCAGGCGAATTCTCCGATCCGGACCCAAGTCAGCCCGGTGGCGACCATCTGTGCGGCATCATCGGCCCATTGTTGTTCCGGCCAATGTTCCGGGTAATAGCAAACGCCGAGTGTGCGCTTCATCGCAGGCGACCTTTTTTGCGGGACGGTGTTGATATCTGGGCGGATGTCAGAGGATGACGCGATGCTCCGCCTGTCCGGCGTAGCTGGTTTCGAGCACGAAGGTCTTGCCGTCGTCGACGCCATCGCAGCCAATCGCGGCAGAGGTGACAAAGAGCGTCGTAAGATCTTCACCCCCAAAAGCCGGGCAAGAGGCCTGTACGGCGGGTACGGCAAAACTGTCGAATTCCTTGCCATCGCCGTCATAGCCGGCAACACGGGATTCACCCCAGTTGGCGACCCAGATATTGCCCGCCTGATCAAACACAGCGCCATCAGGGTTATAGTTTGTCCCCGTTGTATCGATGTGGACCCAAGGATCGCCAATTGGCCAGCCGTCCTTGTCCAGTGCAACGCGCATCACCTGTTTGGTCGGCGTGTCGGTGAAACAGGCAGAGCCGCCATCCGGATGAAAACAGATTGCGTTGGTGACCGAGATATTCTTGAGAATCTTACGCACTTCGCCGCGATAGTAGCGGTAGATCGAACCGGCGCCGGGCTCGGCGTCCATGCCCATGGTGCCGATCCAGAAACCGCCACAGGGGTCTGCGCGGCCATCGTTAGAGCGCGTCAGAGGGTTTTCGGCTTCAAGTGGTACGACAACGTCACCTGTACCCGTGGTCAGATCAAACGTGGACAGCGATGTGGCCGAGGCGATCATGAGGGTGTCGCGGTCAATCCAGCCAGCGGCAGAGACACATTGATCAAATGCCCAGGTCTGCCCCTTCGTGTGCAGCGCCTTTCCCAAAATGTCGAACCAGAACAATTGCTTGCGCTCAGGATGCCAAAGCGGCCCTTCGCCGAGTTCACATATGGTATCGTCAAAGATCATGCTGCTGCCCTGTCATATGCGGCGACCATGTCCGCCGCCCGTTTGCCAACTTCGGCCGCGGTCAGACCGGGTTTGTAAAGGCTGGAACCAATACCAAATCCCGTTGCCCCGGCTGCCATCCATTCTGCGAAATTGTCCGCACCCGCGCCGCCAACGGCAAAGACCTCACAATCCTTTGGCAAAATCGCGCGATAGGCCTTCAGACCGTCGATCCCGATCAGGTTGGCGGGAAAAATCTTGAGCCCGTCCGCACCGGCCTTGAGCGCGGAGAAACACTCGGTCGGCGTCAGGACGCCCGGCCAGCTTTGCAGGCCCGCGGCCTTGCTGGCGGCGATGACGCGGGTGTCGGCGTTTGGCGATACGATCAGTTTGCCGCCCGCATCTGCGACGCGATTGACGTCCTCGACGGAAAGGACGGTTCCCGCGCCGATCAGGGCCTGATCACCAAATGCATCGACCATCGTGCGGATGCTGGTAAATGGATCAGGCGAATTGAGCGGCACCTCGATCCGGGTGAAACCGGCGTCGATACAGGCAGCGCAGATGTCATGTGCCTCAGGCGGTGTGACACCGCGCAGGATTCCGATCAGTGGGCGGGACATTCATTTTCCTTCCAGTGGCGATAAGCGGCCGTCAGGCCAGCAAGGGTTGCGCGGTCAGCATTGACCTGAGTCGCGGCGACGGATTGCGTCGCAAGCGCATGGATGTACAGGCGTGACAGGCTGCCTTCGCCGATAACGGCCACCTGCTGGCCCAACCAATAGGGCTTTGCCGCCGCCAACTCCAGCCCGATCAGGAACCCGGAAAGCCGGGCGCGGGCCGTGTCATTGGGCAGGCCATTCAACAGACCCTCGGCCCGCAGTGAAAACATCCGACCGGCAAGTTTTTCGGGATGGGACAGCCCGTCCTCAAGCCCGATATCAAACCCTTCGTCGTCCCAGCCGTCCCCCATCGAATGGCGCAGAACGGTGTGGCCGGAAATCGCGGCAAAGAGATCACCTGTCATCGCGGTCTGAAAGCTGACCATCTCGTCGGCGCTGACCAGCGCCCATTTGGTATGTGTTCCGGGCAGGCAAACAACGCCATCCCAGTTCTTGTTGAGGGCAAGAAACCCGGCGACCTGTGTCTCTTCTCCGCGCATCACGTCAGCGGGCACGGCCTGTTTTATGCCGGGGATGATCATCACGTTCAGATTTGGATTTGACACCGTGGGGCGTGCAAACCCCTGCGGCAACGCAGGGCAGGGAACGCTGGCGTAGGGCGCTTCGACCCAGCCCTGTCGTGATCCAACCATGCCGCAGGCGATCACCGGGGTGGGGCGGTCAACCCAGGCACCGACTAATTCGTTGAGCACGCTATCAAATTCATCGCGTGTCAGCTTGCCCATTCCTTTGTCGGATTGCGCGGTCTTGATCACCGTTCCACTGTCGGAAAGGCCCCAGGCCCGCAGGTTTGAAGTGCCCCAATCGACTGCAATCCAATCTGGCATGCTCACTGTTTTTCTCCTTCGATGACCCACATCGACTCAGGGAAAGACCAGGGGAGGACAAGCCCATGATGCATGAGATATCGGCCTGATACGTCTACATTATCGGTTTTCAGAATCGGGTTGCCGCGTGACAGCGCGGGGGCGTTGCTGCGGTTGGCCAGCGTAATGCGATAGGTCGCCTCGGGCTCCAGCCCGGTCAGCCGCAGGGGGCGTGGGGCAATCTGTGCACTGGTCCGGGATTTGCCGGCAAAGACAACAAATCGGTCACCATCGCGGGCCAATTGCTGTTCGGCAAGAACCGCCGGGTCCGCGCTATCAAGCCGCAGGATGTCCGCGCCGATCATCCAGCTGCGGTTGTGTTTCCACCAGCGCGTTACCTCGGTCAGCACAGCGGCTTCCCGCGCATCAAGTTCGCGCGGATCCATCTCGAATCCCATGTGGCGTTGCGCGGCCACCCATGCGCGAAAGCTGATGTCCAGCGTGCGGCCAGAGGTGTGGCACACGCGCGGGCCAACATGGCTGCCGGTCACGGCCAGCGGCAGAAACAGCGTCGCGTCATGTTGAATGCGCAGACGTTCCAGCGCGTCATTGCTGTCAGACAGCCAGACCCGTTGCGTCCGTTGCAGGATGCCAAAATCAATGCGCCCGCCGCCCGAGGCGCAGCTTTCAATCTCAACAAGGGGGAAGTCGCGCCGCAACCGGTCGATAAGTGCGTATGACCCGCGTGTCTGTGCGGCGTCGGGCATTGGCAGAACGCGATTGTGGTCCCACTTGATATAATCAATGTCATTGTCGCGCAAAATTGCCGACATGCGATCGTAAAGAAACTCCCGCACCTCGGGCATGGCCATATTCAGCGCTTTTTGCTGCCGGCCCAGTGTCTGATCCTCTGACCCCAGCGCCCAATCGGGATGGGCGCGGTGGATGTCGCTGTCTTCGTTGATCATCTCAGGTTCGAACCAGATCCCAAAGGTCATCCCAAGGTGATGCACATGGTCGATCAGTGGCGTCAGCCCGTCTGGGTACTTGCGCGGGTCAACGGTCCAGTCGGACAGGGACCGTGTGTCATCGTCGCGATTGCCAAACCAGCCATCGTCCAGCACGAAACGCTCTGCCCCAAGTTTGGCGGCGCGCTCTGCAATATCCTTGAGCACGTCAAGCTTGTGATCAAAATAGACCGCTTCCCAGCAATTGTAGTGCACCGGGCGCAGAACAGAGGGCTTAGGCCAGGTCACGATCCGGTCGCGCAGGTGACGTTGAAAGGCAACGGCACATCCATTCAGACCGGTCTGCGAATAGGTGATGTAAAGCGGCGCTGAATTGAACTGCTTGGCGGCCTGCGTTTCCATCCGGGCAGCGTGGCCCCATTGGACCTGACGGCGCCCATCGGGTAGTTCTTCGGCGATCATGCGGTGCCCGCCCGACCAGCCATAGTGAAACCCATAGGCTTCGCCCTGCGTATTGGTGGCACCGGTGCAAGGGATGATCAGACCGGGGAAGTGTTCGTGCCCTGTGCGCCCCGTGCGGTTTTCGCGATAGCGAATGCCGGGGGACCAGGCCGTGCGGTTCATCTGAAACTCACCGCACCAGCGGCCGGAAACGTCGATCATATCATCACTTTGTTGCGGGCCGGGAAGAACAGGAGCCGCAAGCCAGTGCAAATGCACAGGCCGGGTCGCGTCCAGCGTGGTCTGGCAGGTAATGATGTGTGTGTCGTGGTCAGGCTTGAACGCAAAGGTCAGGGTCAGACCATTGGCAACATCTTCATACGTCAGCGAAAGCCCATCGCTGTGATCCTCGGCCGCGTAACAGAACTTGGGCAACAAAGGCGTGCCGTCGGTGTCGCGGATGATCAGGCCTGGTTGACCGGGGAAACTGCGCGTGGCCTCAGGGCAAATCGACAGATCCGGGTTTTCGTCCAGCATTCCGCCGGTGACATCAATCCGGTGTGCCGCATGAAGTGTTTCAAGGTTCTCGTTCTCTGGCAGCGTGGGCCCCCAATAGACCACCTGTGGCAGGCGATCATTGGTCGCGGTCAGCACCAGTGTCTGGCGATTGATATCGTCCAGACGCCATGTGTGGCCTGCAGTTGATTTTTGCTTGGCCATGTCACCAAGCGGAAGTGCCGCATTAACGGGAGACGCAGCGGCAGTAACCGCTGCGTCGATTTTCGGGTCAAGACGATCCGTAGTCATGTTTTCGTAGGGCTCCGACCCCTATTTGACTGCGCCGAGCGTCAGTCCTGCGATAAAGTGCTTTTGCATCAGGAAGAACATCGCAACCGGTGGCAGAGCCGCCACAATCGATCCCGCGCTCATCAGATGATATGCGGCTCGGTATTGCGAATTAAACTCGGTAATACCAGCGGTAACTGGCTGCGCATCGGGTCCCTGGGTCAAAACAACGGCCCAGAAGTAATCGTTCCAGATGAAGGTAAAGATCAGCACGGCCAAAGCGGCCAGAGCAGGCTTCATCAGGGGCAGAACCACGTAAAGGAATATCCGCCATTCGGAAATCCCCTCAACCCGCGCAGCCTCGATCAGAGGGAACGGCAGGGCGCGAATGAAATTCCGCATGAACAACGTGCAGAACCCGGTCTGGAACGCGACATGGAACAGCACGAGGCCCGTCTTGGTGTCATAAAGGTTCAGGTCGATCGTCAGGTCACGTACCGGAACCATCAGGATCTGGAAGGGTACAAAGTTACCGGCGATGAACATGAAGAAGATCAGCAGGTTGCCTTTGAACCGATACACACCCAAGGCGAACCCGGCCATGCAGGACAGCGCCACAGCGCCGATCACCGTCGGGATGGTGATCAAAAGCGAGTTGAGCAGATACCTTGGCATATTGGATTCAAAGAATACCTTGCCGTAGTTGTTGAACAGCTCAAAGCTGCTGGGCAGCCCCCAGTAGTTGCCGTTGGTAAAGTCGGCGTCCGGCTTCATCGAGAAGACAGCGACCGCAACCAGGGGCAACAGCCAGATTATCAGGACAACAGGCAGGAAGGCCTGATAGCTGATTTGCGCCGCACGTGAACGTTTTTCGATAGGTGTCGGAAACATATCAGTGGCCTCCCTTTTCGTCCTGGTACATCGACCACAGGAAGTAGACGATAAATCCAAGCATGATGAAGAACAGGACAACCGCGATAGCCGCGCCATAGCCCATTCGGAAGCCAAACTCGGAGAGTGATTCCTCGAACATGTAGAACGACAGCACGCGGGTTGAACCAAATGGGCCACCGTTGGTCATCACCGAGATCAGATCAAATGAACGCAGCGCGCCGATGATCGTCACAACAAAGGCGATGAATGTCGCCGGTTTCAGTTGTGGCAGGATCACAAACCAGAGCATTTTCCATCCCCTCGCACCGTCAAGGCGCGCGGCCTCGACCTGTTCAGGGTCAACGGCGTTCAAACCGGTAAGATACAGGATCATGCAGTAAGCCGTCTGCGGCCAAAGCCCGGCAGCAATAATCCCGTATGTGGCCATCGTCGGATCGCCCAGGATATTGACTGGACCCGCGCCAAACAGCGCCAGCACAGCGTTCAGCAGCCCCTCGCGCGGCAGGTAGAACCAAGAGAACACGAGGCCCACAACCACCTGCGAAATAACGAAGGGGAAAAAGAACAGCGACTTGTAAAGGCGGATGCCAAAGACAGTCTGGTTCAGGAACAGCGAAATGAACAATCCCATCGGAATTGCGAGCAGGTAAAGCACCAGCCATTTCAGATTGTTCCAGAATGACGTGGTAAACTTGCGATCATCCGTGAGCAGACGTTCATAGTTGTCTGTTCCGACCCAGGTTGCCTCGCCCAGACCGTCCCATTGATGAAAGCTGATCCAGAAGGACTGCCCAATCGGGATAATCACGTATACCGCAAAAAACAACATGGCCGGAAACAGGAACAGCCACGGCGTAATGGCAATTTCGTTCCGCTTATACCATCCGCGTTCAACGGGTGGTGCGCTAGTAGATGTGAATGACATGTCCTTGCCTCCCTCAGGATCAACACATGCGAAAGGCCAGCGTTTTGGGCTTGCGGATGACTTAATCAGGGAAAGGGCGGCCAATTCGGCCGCCCCAGTTGTCTGTTACTGGTAAATGCGCTGACGCGCGTCTTCCAGACGCTCAAGGATGTCGTCCAGGTTATCCGGGAACACCATGAACTCCTGCAGGCCTTCCATGCCTACCGACGCCATTTCAGCGGGGAAGTCACGGTCAAAGAACTGCGCGACGCCGCCTTGGGCGTTGTTGCTCAGCATTTCGAAACCTTGCTCAAGGAACTCGTCCGCATCAACGCTGGATTCTGCGTTCACTGGCAGCTGGCCCAATGCGTCGCCGCCGTTGATCGCAGTCTGCACCTCAGCAGATGTCACGAACTGCAGGAACGCGCGTGCGTTGTCCTTGTTCGCGGCACCCGATGGGATGTGGAACGTATCCGTTGGCGCGTCTTCGCCCTGTGGAACGTCAGCAATTGTCGGGAACTGGTAAAAGTCGATCTGATCGTCCGTCAGACCTGCTTCGCGCAGTGGTGGCACGGCAAAGTTACCAATCAGGTAGGCTGCAGCTTCACCGTCAGTCATGAAGTTCAGCGCTTCCTGCCAAGAGTATGACTGGTGGTCAGCAATATAGCCGCCCATGTCGATGATCTTGCGCCAGTTTGCAAATGTTTCACGGACGCGGTCGTCGGTCCACTCAACTTCGCCACGGGCAAGCTGCATGTGGAAATCAAAGCCGTTGGTCCGCATGTTCAGATAGTCAAACCAGCCGCCAGCAGTCCAAAGGAACTTTGTCCCGATAGCATAGCAGGCACGACCGGATGCAACGATCTTTTCGCAATTGGCCAGCTCTTCTTCGAAGGTTGCAGGCTCGGAAAGTCCCAGCTCGTTGAAGATGTCTTCGCGGTAGTAGATGCCCCACTGGTAGTAAGTATAGGGAACGCCCCATTGCTTACCGTCAAGTGTCATCGCACCTTTCACGCTTTCCAGACCTGGCAGGTCGCCATTCTCGTACATGTCTGAAATGTCCTCAAACAGGCCTGCTTCGACGTATGGGCCCATACGGTTCGCAGCATACCAGTTCACAACATCCGGCGGGTTTGCACCCAGCGCGTTGCGGATCTGTGTTTTCCAGGCTTCACGGTCAACGACCGTCAGCTCAATGTTGAGATCAGGATGCATTTCGCCAAAATCGGCAACCAGTCCCTCAATGACGGCCCGCGGTGCGGGGTTCGACATGTCGGAAATGATTTTGAGATCGCCCGACAGGGCGTGTGCTTCGGCATGCGCAGATGTCGCGATGCCAGCAGCAGTTAACGCCGCAAGCGACGTCTTTAGAATGGAATGCATGGTGTCCTCCCTAGGTGCTTCCATTGATATGGCCGGTTTCAATAGTTGAAACTCGGTTTTGGATATTGATACTAAATCGCGACTCGCCTAAGGTTGTCAACAGTCCAGCGAGCAGCTTGTGATCGGGAGGATCCAAAAAAGCGCTTGATCGGACGGGGAGGAAAACTATGGCGCGCGTTGCCGGAGACGGAACAGTCGGAAAGGCGTTGGAGGTTCTGGAGCAAGTGGCAGACTTTGGTCGCCCGGTCCGGTTTTCCGACGTGCTTGCGGTGTCATCCTTTCCCAAGCCAACACTGTACAGGTTTCTGCAGACGCTGACCAGCCAGCGGATGCTGGATTATGATCCCGACCGGCAGACCTACACGCCGGGCGGCCGTTTGATGCGGCTGGCCCATGCGGCATGGTCACAGTCAAAACTGGCAGCGGTGTCGCGGCCCCATATCAGTGCGTTGAGCGAAGCGACCGGCGAAACGGTGCACCTTGCGCAGCTCGACCACGCGCAGGTGCTCTATATTGACAAGGTGAATACGACCCACCCCGTAGAGATGTTCAGCCAGGCCGGAAAAGTCGGCCCCGCGTATTGCACTGGCGTTGGTAAGGTGATGTTGGCGTTTCTTGACGCTGCCGCCGCCAAAGAGGTTGTCGAACAACAGTCGTTCCACCGGTTCACACCCCAAACGCTTGCCAGCGAAAAGGCCCTTCTCAAGGAAATCGAGGGAATCAGGTCGAATGGATATGGATTTGATCGCGAAGAACACGAGCCGGGCATCATTTGTATCGCCGCGCCGATCATCTCACCAAGTGAGCGCGTCATGGGCGCCCTCTCAATCACCAGTACAACGAGCAGGACAAATCTTGCCGGGCTCGAAAAGTACCTTCCGAAACTCAAAACGACGGCAGCTGCGATAGCAAAAGACGCTCACATGTGGAGCTTTCCAGATCAAGCCCACCAACCACAGTCAGGGATTTAGATATGTCTAGGGTCACACTAAAGAACGCGATCAAACGTTACGGGGATGTGCAGGTGATCCATGGGATCGACCTTGAGATCGCCGATGGAGAATTCTGTGTTTTCGTTGGCCCGTCAGGCTGCGGTAAATCAACGCTCTTGCGGATGGTCGCCGGGTTGGAAGAAACCTCTGACGGAGAGATTCACATTGGTGAACGGGACGTTACACGGCTTGACCCATCTGATCGCGGCGTTGCGATGGTGTTCCAGACCTATGCGCTCTACCCGCATATGACGGTCAAAGAAAACATGGGATTTGGCCTGCGGATGAACAAACATCCCAAGTCTGAAATTGAAACAAAGGTCGCTGAGGCGACAAGAATCCTCAAGCTCGAACCCTACCTGGATCGCAAGCCGGCAGCGCTATCCGGCGGTCAGCGTCAGCGTGTGTCCATTGGCCGCGCGATTGTTCGCGGCCCCGAGGTGTTCCTGTTCGACGAACCGCTGTCGAACCTTGACGCGGAGTTGCGTGTTGAGATGCGCGTGGAAATCGCGCGGCTGCACAAGGAAATTGGTGCGACAATGATCTATGTGACGCACGATCAGGTCGAAGCCATGACACTGGCCGACAAGATCGTTGTGTTGCGTCTTGGGATTATTGAACAGGTCGGTGCGCCGATGGATCTGTATCGTGACCCCGACAACAAATTCGTTGCCGGCTTTATCGGGTCACCGGCGATGAACTTCATGAATGGTAAGGTCGTGGACGGCGGGGTCGAGGTTCCGGCACTGAAGATGACAATCCCAAGTGAGCTTTCCACCGCTTATAAGGGCCACGAAGTCACAGCAGGGCTGCGGCCAGAGCACCTGGAAATTGACCCAAGCGGTGACAGTTTGCGGGTTGATCTGACCGAAAGTCTTGGCGGCGTGTCATTTGCCTATCTGGTTGGTGACACGGGCGAAAAGATTGTCGTTGAGGAACGCGGTGATGTGCGGGTCAGCGAAGGCGATCGCGTCAGCCTGAAGTTTGAGCCATCACGCTTGTATCTGTTTGATGCCAAGACAGAAAAGCGCATCCGCAACTAACGGCACCCCACCATTGTCAAAGAAAAGGGCGGGTCCATGACCCGCCCTTTTTATTAGCGTTTTCCGTAATATAGCCCAACTACGTGCTCTGCCTGTGCGAAGAAGAGCCAACGCAGGGCAAGAACGCCAGCGACGTGACTGGCAATCGCGAGGAAGGCCGTCAAGTGGGTCACGCCTACAGCAAGGAAAGCGATTGGAACGGCAAATCCCAAGATCGCACCGATAATGCGCAGCTTCAGCGCATGTTTGCGCCCGACGACGTGAATGAATTCCTTCATCAAATAATTCGTTCCGGTATGAGGGGGTTCGAAGGCGCGGACTTTGCCGATGTGGCCCAGCCCGGTTGCCGTTTCGATTGTCGTCCCCGAATTGGCCAATTGGTTATCACCAATGACCCACGACGCGATCTGGAAAGCCGCTGCAACCAGCAGCAAGATTAGTGCGATGGTGGTCTGACCGGCCATCAGGGCGCCGCCGCCCAGCGAAAATGAAACGAAGATCCCGGGTGTCGACCAATGGCGCCAGCGCGGGACGGTTTTCATTTGTGCGTAAATCATTGATGTGGTGCCAACAGTGACCAGCGATCCTAGCGCGCCAAGCCAGCCCAAAACGGACCATTTTGCGCCAAGGAACACCAGACCGGCACCATAGAGTGCCATGATCAGCAAGGTGACCACGGCCGCAATCCCCTCGCGCGAAAGCCAGCTGGTTTGCCACTGGCTAAACGCCTTTAGAAAGCGCTCAGGGTGGCCCAGGTGGAACGTCGATGCCAACAAGCCTCCGACGGCGCAGAGATATGCAAGCACAAAGAACACAAATGCGGTCATTCCTGTTGGGGCAGGCATGCCCAGCCCAAGCCAGAAGAGCAGACCAAAGCCGAGGCCGGAAAACGTCGTAAAAACAATGACTGATGGTGCGGGATGCATTATTTTGATCCTCCGGGAAATGCTGAAAGGGCTTTGTCGAGCCAGCCGATGAACCCCTGGCCGTCTTCGGCAACAGGTGTCAGGTACGGCGCAAGTATGTCGATGTCGGTCGAGGTATCCTTGGGGCGTGGGGGCAGGTATTTGTTGACCGGGCTGGTGCCAAGTTCAGGCATCAGATCCATGCCGCCACGCTCTGCCGTCAGGATGCTGACGTTGCTGTCCGGATCAGCGAAATCGCCGAAGTGACGGGCGCCGGCGGGGCAGGTTCTGACGCAGGCGGGTTGGCGGTCTTCTTCGGGCAGATTTTCGTTGTAGATCCGGTCCACGCAGAGCGTGCATTTCTTCATCACGCCTTCGGCGGCGTCAAGTTCGCGCGCGCCATATGGGCAGGCCCAGGCACAGAGACCGCAGCCAATGCAGCTGCTTTCGTTGACCAGCACGATCCCGTCTTCCTGCCGCTTGTAGCTGGCCCCTGTCGGGCAGACGGTGACGCAGGGCGCATCATCGCAGTGCAGGCAGGATTTCGGAAAATGGATTAATTGTGCTTGTCCTTCAGGGGGTTGCACCTCGTACGAATGCACACGATTGAGAAACGTGCCCGAGGCAGCACCCGAATAGGCATTCTGGTCAGACAGCGGCGCACCGTAGTTTTCGGTGTTCCAGCCTTTGCAGGACACCACGCAGGCATGGCAGCCGACGCAGGTGTCGAGGTCGATCACAAGGCCGAGTTTCTTGTCCGTCGATGTCGGTAACTGTGTCATGCGTTAACCTCGAATTTCGTGAGCAACAATGTGGGCACAACCCATACACAACCCATGCGCATGAGAATCTGAACGGGCGTTAACCTTAAGGCAGCGTGCGGTGATCATTTGCCCACCTTCCATTCCAGATTTTCAGGGCCCTTGCCAACCGGCGATTTGATCGGCGGGTGGGCCGGTTGCGACCGATCGGGCGCTGCGACCTTTTCCATCTTCACGCGCAGGTCGAACCAAGCGGCCTGACCGGTGATCGGATCAGAGTTGGCCCAGCGCAAACCGTCGCCCTTGGGCGGCAGCAATTCGTGGATCAGGTGATTGAGCAAGAAACCTTCGTTGGTTTCAGAGGCGTCTTCGGCCAGCGCCCAGGCGCCCTTGCGTTTGCCGATGGCGTTCCACGTCCAGACCGTATTCTGGTTCAGCGAGGCCTGATGCGCCACCGGCACGGTGATCGTGCCATGCACCGAGGACACCCGCGCCCAATCGCCTTCGGTAAATCCGTGCTGTTCCCAAAGTTTGGTTGGCACATAAAGCGGGTTGCGTCCATGGATCTGGCGCAGCCAGGCATTCTGCGTCCCCCAGGAGTGATACATCGCCATCGGGCGCTGGGTCAGCGCATGGATCGGATATTCGTCGTGGTCGACCATTGTTTCTTCGATTGGCTCGTACCAGATCGGCAGCGGATTCATGGTCCGGTTGATCTGTTCACGCAAATGATCCGGCGGCTGGCGTTTGCCATAGCCTTCGGCGGCAAGCTGGAACTTGCGCATCGGTTCGACATAAAGCTGGAAGATATAGGGCTGCACGGAGTCATAGAACCCCATTTTCACAGCCCATTCCTGATACTCCATCGACCAGGGTTTGTAATAGGCGGCCTCTTCCGGGACATGTTCCAGCCAGAAACCGCCGTTGTTGATGTAGCTTTGCAACTGGCCTTCGTTCGGTTCACCGCGGCCATGTTGCAGGGTCGCATTTTCGCCAAGCCGCCACCCCGCCAGAGGCCCGACACCGGGCCGACGCATGTGGTTGGTAATGTAGTCGGCGTAATCTTCGTATTTGGCGCTACCGTCTTCGTTCACGAACCCCGGCAGTTTCAGTTTCGCGCCAAGCTGGCACAATACCGTCTGGAAGCCGCGCACGTCGCGATCCGGTTCGACCACAGGCCAGCGGATCGCATCGGCCACGGCGTCGGCTTCGCAAATCGGGCGATCCAGCAGCGAGATGCAATCGTGCCGTTCCAGATAGGTTGTGTCGGGGAAGATCAGATCGGCATAGGCCACCATTTCCGATGAATAGGCATCAGAGTAGATGATATGCGGGATCGTGTAATTGCCGTCCTCATCGTGTTCGGTCAGCATCTCCATCACGCCGGTGGTATTCATCGACGAGTTCCACGACATATTCGCCATATACATGAACAGTGTGTCGATCTTGTAGGGCGACCCGGCATAGGCGTTTGAGATCACCATATGCATCAGCCCATGGCTGGACATCGGATTGTCCCAGGAAAATGCCTTGTCGATGCGCTGAGGCGTGTTGTCTTCCTCGATCAGCAGATCCTCTGGCCCGTGGGTAAATCCAAGGTGCGGGCCGCCAAGGGGGCCGCCGGGAATGGCAAGGCCGTGTGGCTTGGGGTGGGCGTGCGGAGGTTTCGGATAGGGTGGTTTGAAGCGCATGCCGCCGGGAACCTCGACCGTGCCAAGGATGATTTGCAGCACATGCAGCGCGCGGCAGGTCTGGAAGCCGTTGGAGTGGGCGGAAATGCCACGCATCGCATGCATGGAGACCGGGCGGCCGATCATCTTGTCATGTTTCACGCCGCGAAAGTCGGTCCATTTGCGGTCCAGCTCGATCGCTTCGTCAAAGGCGACGCGGGCCAGGTCGGCGGCAATCGCGCGGATCCGGGCGGCGGGGATGCCACAGCGGTCTGCAACCGCCTCTGGCGCGTATTCCGGTTTCAGGTAGCGGTCCGCCATCTGGTGGAACACCGGGCGGTGGGTGATGCCCTTATGCCGGTAGGTGCCGGTCAGGTCAGGTTCAACACCCTTGCCATTCCACGGGGCGAGTTTGCCGGTGCGGCGGTCAATCACAAGGGAGTTGCCGTCGTCATCACGCAGAAACAGGCCGAATTGTTCGGATTTGGGGTCTTCGTTTACCAGCACAGAGGCATTGGTATAACGGGCAAGGTAGTCGAGATCGACGCGGCCGGCCTTCATCAGGCAATGCACAAGGGCAAGAATGAACAGCCCGTCGGTGCCCGGTGTGATCCCGACCCAATCGTCCGCCACGGCGTTATAGCCGGTGCGGATCGGGTTGACGCCAATGACCTTGGCCCCACGCGCCTTGATCTTGCCGATGCCCATCTTGATCGGGTTGCTGTCGTGGTCTTCGGCCACACCAAAGAGCATGAACATCTTGGTGTTGTCCCAATCGGGCTGGCCAAATTCCCAGAACGCGCCGCCCATCGTATAGATGCCGGCGGCGGCCATGTTCACCGAACAGAACCCGCCGTGCGCGGCGTAATTGGGGGTGCCAAAGCCCTGCGCCCAGAGCGAGGTAAAGCTTTGCGATTGGTCGCGGCCCGTGAAGAAGGCCAGTTTCTTGGGATCGTCGTTGCGGATCGGTTCCAGCCATCCGGCGGCGATATCAAGCGCCTCGTCCCATGAGATTTCCTCAAATTCGCCGGAGCCGCGCGGGCCGACCCGTTTCAGCGGGGCCCGCAGACGCGAGGGGGCGTTATGTTGCATGATGCCAGCGCTGCCCTTGGCACAGAGCACACCCTGGTTGACCGGGTGGTCCTTGTTGCCTTCGATATAGGCGACCTTGCCGTCTTTCATATGCACGTTGATGCCGCAGCGGCAGGCGCACATGTAGCAAGTGGTCTTGCGCACTTCGTCACTGACTTGTGGGCTGAGGTCCAGATCGGGTTGGTCTTTGGGCATGTGGGAACCTTTCAAGTGAGTGTGCGAACGAGGGACAGCCCTGCCAGACCGATCAACAGGGTCAGGCAGAAGGGACGATAATAGGGGGCGAGCCGCTCGGTGAAGAGTTGTTGGCCGACAAAGACGCCGGCCAGTGTGGGGACGGCAAAGACAAGGCCGCGGGTGACGCCGGATAAATCCATCACGCCAAAGGCCAGCAGGGTCACCATCGAGGTGGCAGAGCCAAGGAACAGGAACAGCACAAGGCTGCCGCGCATCGCCCGGGCCGGTGCATCGCTGGACAGGACATAAAGCGCCACCACCATGCCGCCGACATGGGCAAGGCCGCTGACCACGCCCGCCAGCAGGCCCGACCCGTAAAGACCGGCGCGGGTTGCCAGAAAGGCGAGGCGGATCTTGGCAAGCTGGGTCACGGCAAGGGTGACGATCACCGCAAGAGCGATCAGTTTCGAGGTCTCGACCGGCAGGGTGGTGGTGAGGTAAAGGCCAAGCGGCCAGCCCAACGCAGAGCCGATCCAGAGCCCGATTGCGGTCTTGCGATCCGCGTCCCGCCAGCCGCCCTTGAGCATCAGCACGGAGGCCGACAGTTCAAGCCACCACAGCATCGGGATCAGCTCAACCGGGGGCAGGATCACCACGGCGGAGGCCATGACCAGCGCAGAGAGCGCAAAGCCGGAGAAGCCGCGCACAACACCGGCGGAGAAGGTGATCGCGGCGATGATGGCGATTTCGGTCGCGCTGAGGTGCAGCAGTTCGGTCATCGGTCTGCCTTGATCAGGGTCAGCGCATCGCGGGCGATCTGCTTTTCCTCGTCCGCCGCGATGACGTGCACGGGCAGGCTGCCAAAACAGGTCAAATGGCCCATGATCCGGTCCCGGATCGGGTTTGCGTTTTCGCCGATCCCGCCGGTGAAGGCGACGGCATCCACGCCGCCCATCGCCACGATCGCGGATCCCGCATGACGTGCGGCCCAGTAGCAGAAATGGTCAATCGCGAACCGCGCCGCATCGTCCTGGCGCGCCAGAAGCGTGCGCATGTCATTGTCACCCGCCAGCGCCTTGAGCCCGGATGAGCGGTTAAGCATGCGGTCTGTGTCCTCTTCGCCCAAAGCGGCCGATATGCGCAATACTGCAGCGCCGTCGATATCGCCGGACCGGGTGCCCATGGTCAGCCCCGAGAGCGGCGAATACCCCATCGAGGTCGCGACCGATTTGCCGTTCTCGATCGCGCAGAGCGAGGCACCGTTGCCCAGATGCAGCGCCAGCAGGCGCGGCGGCAGGGCGTCACCAAATTCGGCGACCATATTGGCGTAGGACAGCCCATGGAATCCATAGCGGCGAATTCCGGCATCGGCCTGCGTCTGCGGGATCGCATAGCGGGTCGCAACAGCCGGGTTGGTGGCGTGAAACGCGGTCCCGAAGCTGGCATATTGCGGCAGATCAGGCGCACGGTCCTGCAAGGCGAGCATCGCGGCGAGGTTATTGGGGTTATGCAGCGGGGCCAGCGGGATCACGGAGCGGATCGCCTCGATCACCACGGGTGTGACCCGCGCCGGTGCGGTCAGGATCGTGCCGCCGTGCACAACCCGGTGCGCCGCCGCGCTGAACGCATCCAGACCAAAGCCCGCGTCAGCAAGCGCCGCCAGCATCAGGGTCAGCGCATCTGCGTGATTGCCGGTCTCTACCGCGGTTTCGGTGCCACCGAGCTTGAGCGCCCCATGGGTGCCAATGGCAGAGACCTGACCGCTCAACACAGACGTCAGGTCAGGGTCGAACACTTCGACCTTGAGCGATGACGAACCTGCGTTGAGGACAAGTATCATTTTGGCAATCCACAAGTGATGGTGGCCAGTGCCACAGAGGCCAGTCGCGCCACGGCGGGATCGGCGCGCGAGGTCAGCAGGATCGGCACTTTGGCGCCAGACACGATCCCCGCCGCACAACCGCCCGCGAGGTAGACAAAACTTTTGAACAGCGCATTGCCTGACACGATATCAGGCACCACGATGGCATCGGCCTGTCCGGCCACGGGATCATCGCTCAGCCCCTTTGTGGCCACGGAGTCCGGTGACAGGATCAGGTCCAGCGCCAGCGGGCCGGAAAAATCAGCCTCTGTGATGTTGTCGCGGGCCCATTGCGCCAATTCCTGTCCTTCGACTGACGACGGCACCGCAGGGATCGGGCTTTCGGTGGCGGACAGCATGGCGACCTTTGGGCGGGTGTTCCCCAGTTTGTGCAGCAGTTTCACAACCTCTTGGATCGCGGATTGCCGGGTGGTCAGATCAGGGGCCACGTTAACGGCTGCATCGGTGATCAGGATTGGCTTGCCGCCATCCGGGTGGGTGATGTGGAAGATATGCACCAGCCGCTGCCCGGTGCGCAGGCCCGCATCACGGTTGAGCGCTGATTTCATGAAGACATCGGTATGGAGCTGGCCCTTCATCAACACGTCCGCTTCGCCCGCGCCACAAAGCTGCGCGGCTTTCAGACCTGCGGCGGTCTCTCCTTTCGTGTCGTGGATCGGATAGGCGGATATGTCCCAGTCAAGCGCCTTGGCCTCGGCGCGGATCTGATCCGCCTCACCGACAAAGACCGGGGTCATCAGACCGGCGCGGGTTGCATCCTCGGCCGCGGCCATGGGCAGCGGAGCAGAGGCACGCGCGATGGCAATGCGGGGTGCGCCAAAGGCCTGCGCCCGCGCGATCAGGTCTGCGGGGGCCTTGGGGTCAAGCGGGTCAAGAAAAGGACTGGTCATGCGAACCTCAGATCAATGCGCGGATCAGGCCAAGGCCTGACAGGGTGAGTAGAAGCAAGACAGCGAGCTTGCGAAATTCGGTCGGCGAGGCAGACAGGAACTGCCGTCCGCCCAGCCAGATCCCCAGGGCGAGGATCGGAAAAGCATAAGCCGCGCCGATGGCCGTATCCCATGTCACAAGGCCACCGGCCCACATCAACGGCAGCGTCAAGATGTCGAGTCCGGTCAGGTAGACGATCATCGTTGCCCGGAACACCGGCGCTGCGATCGGCTGCGCCGCAAGGAAGGCCGCGACCGGCAGACCGCCAATGCCTGCAGCGTTGCATAAGCCCGAGACCGCGCCAACACCGCTGTAGCCCGCGGTGTTGATCCTGCGGCGCAGGGTCCATCCCGACAACAGGATCAGCGACATGACAAAGACGATCACCGACACGGTCAACCGCGCGGCGGCCTCGCCAACGGACAGGATAATGGAAATCGAGACCGGCAGCGCGATGGCGGCCCCCAGCAACAATGCCCCCACGCGCCGCCAATCGACGTGGCCGCGGATGCCGCGGGCCTGAAGCGCTGTCATGATGATCTCGCATGTGAATACCACCGGGATCAGGGGCAGGGGATTTGTCAGAAGGGCCGCAAAGGCGATGAAAATCGCCGAGAACCCAAAACCAGAATAGCCCCGGACATAGGCCGCACCCAGCAATGCGATGCTGAGCGCGCCCAGTTGCCCGAGGCCAAGATCGAATGGCACCGATTATTCGGCTGCCATGTCGGCGGCGTCGACACCTGCAACGCGCACAGGTTTTTTCATGGCGTCGCGACGGAAGGGTTCACCCAGTTCCTGGTTGAGGATGACCTCGATCAGGGTGGTGGTGTTGTTTTCCATCTGGTCCTTGATCGCCTCTTTCAAGGCGGCGGTGACTTCATCCATCGTGCGCGCTTGTACGCCCTTGAGGCCACAGGCATTGGCGATCCCGGCATAGGACACTTTCATGTCCAGTTCGGTGCCGACAAAGTTGTCGTCAAACCACAGCGTCGAATTGCGCTTTTCTGCGCCCCACTGGTAGTTGCGGAAAACGATCTGCGTGATGGCGGGCCATTCATCGCGGCCGATTGCTGTCAGTTCGTTGACAGAGATCCCAAATGCACCGTCGCCGGCAAAGCCGATCACGGGTACGTCACGCTTGCCGATCTTTGCGCCGATAATTGCAGGTAGGCCGTAACCACAGGGGCCAAAAAGACCGGGGGCCAGATACTTGCGACCTTCCAGGAACGACGGGTAGGCGTTGCCGATGGCGCAGTTGTTGCCGATATCAGAGCTGATGATCGCGTTTTCGGGCATTGCGGCCTGAATCGCACGCCATGCCTTGCGGGGTGACATCCAGTCTGGACGGGCGGCGCGGGCGCGTTCGTTCCATGTGGTGCCGGGATCGTCCTGTTCGTGGTCTAGCGAGGTGAGCTCTTGCGCCCAGGCCGATTTGGTCTTGGCGATCATCGCCTTGCGGTCGTCACGGCCCGCGTCGCCAGCATCGTCAGCGAGGTTGGCAAGGATGCCCCGGGCGGCCTTGGCGGCGTCAGCGACAATCCCGACGGTGACTTTCTTGGTCAGGCCGATGCGGTCGGGGTTGATGTCGACCTGAATGATCTTGGCGTCTGACGGCCAGTAATCAATGCCGTAGCCGGGCAGGGTCGAGAAGGGGTTCAGGCGGGTGCCAAGGGCCAGCACGACGTCGGCCTTGCTGATCAGCTCCATCCCGGCTTTTGAGCCGTTGTAGCCCAGCGGGCCTGCAAACAGCGGGTGGTTGCCGGGGAAGGCGTCGTTGTGCTGGTAGCCGACGCAGACCGGTGCGTCGAGCTTTTCTGCCAGCGCCTTGGATGCGGCGATGCCGCCTTCGGCCAGAACAACGCCAGCGCCGTTCAGGATGACCGGGAACTTCGCTTCGGAGATCAGCTTGGCTGCGGTTTCGATCGCGGTTTCGCCACCGGCGGGGCGTTCAAAGTCGACGATCATCGGCAGTTCGATGTCGATGACCTGGGTCCAGAAGTCGCGTGGGATGTTGATCTGGGCCGGGCCAGAGGCACGCTTGGCCTGCATGATGACGCGGTTGAGGGTCTCGGCGATGCGGGACGGATCGCGGACTTCTTCCTGATAGGCGACGCAATCGGCGAACAGGTTCATCTGTTCCATTTCCTGAAAACCACCCTGACCGATGGTTTTGTTCGCGGCCTGAGGGGTGACCAGCAGGCAGGGCGTATGGTTCCAGTAGGCTGTCTTGACGGAGGTCACGAAGTTGGTGATGCCGGGGCCGTTCTGCGCGATCATCATCGACATTTCGCCGGTAGCGCGGGTGTAACCGTCTGCCATCATCCCGGCAGTCATCTCGTGGGCGCAGTCCCAGAACTGGATGCCGGCCTTTGGAAAGATGTCAGAGATCGGCATCATGGCAGAGCCGATGATACCAAAGGCATGTTTGATGCCATGCATTTGCAGCGTTTTGACGAAGGCTTCTTCGGTCGTCATTTTCATCGGTGTTTTCCCTCTTTTGAACGAAACGGCGCAGGACGTTTGTCCTGCGCTCGCGTTGCAGCCACATTAGGAATGCCTAGCGAGTCGCGATAGGGCCAGAGCATAGACCATGTTATGTCCAAATCGCAATAGAATGAGACGGGAGGTCTCAATAATCGCCATAATCGGAACAATATGAGCGGCTTAGTTAAGCGCGTCGATGGCAGCGGCGATGCGCGATACGCCTTCGGGAATCCGTGAGGCCGGGATAGAGGAATAAGCCAAGCGCATAAAGTGCCTTGGCGGATTCTCCGGCGCAAAGAAGGCCGAACCGGGTTCAATCAGGACGCCATTGCGGCGCAGGTTTTGCGCCAGGGTTCCGGTGTCGACGTGTTTTTGCGCCGCCACCCAAATTGAGGAGCCGCCATAATGCGCTTCGCCGGCGACAGACAGGCCATGATGCTGCAGACAATTGTCCAGCACCTCGCGCCGTCCGTGGTAGGCTTGGCTGGTGCGTTTGACCAAGGCATCATAGTGGCCAAGGGACAAGAAATACGAGACCGTCCGCTGGATATGTCCCGGTGCATGGCGCAGGACCGAGGCACGCAGCGCCCGCGCTTCCTTGATAAATGCCGCAGGGCCAACAAGATAGCCAAGCCGCAGCCCCGGAAACAGCGATTTTGAAAACGACCCGATATAGATGACGCGGCCGTCCTGATCGAGCGACTTCAGCGCCGGAGAGGGCGATTTCAGAAAGGCCATTTCAAATTCGTAGTCATCCTCGACAACCAGAAAATCATCGCGGCTGGCCCGTTCCAGCAGGGCCTGTCTGCGCGACACCGGCATCGTCGCGGTGGTGGGGCACTGATGGCTGGGGGTGGTGAAAACAACATCGGTATCAGCCGGCAGCGCATCGGGTGGGAGCCCTTCGCTGTCGACGTCGACTTCTGACAGTTGGCAGCGCGACTGGGTCAGCACCGCGCGCAGGGCGGGATAACAGGGGTTTTCGATCGCGGCGCGCCGCCGCTGCGTGAGCAGGATCTGGGCGGTCAGCCACAGCGCATTCTGGGCCCCCATCGTCACCAGAATTTCATCCGGGCTGGCCAGAATTCCGCGCCGGGGCAGGGTCTGGCGGGCAATAAATTCGATCAATTGCGGATCGTCGCCATCAAAATAGTCGGATGTCAGGGCGGTAAAGTCCCGCTTGCCCAAGGCCTGCAGGGCACAAAGCCGCCAGTTTGCGCTGTCAAACAGGGTAGGATCGGCCTGCCCGTAGATGAAGGGATATTTGTACTGGGCCCAATCGGTCGGCTTGTCGATGCCAAGATTGCTGGAAAACTTCTGCCCAATGGCGCGGGACCAGTCCACGGTGCTGGCGGCGGACCTTAGGGCCGGGAAGGCGGGCGGTTCGGGCGCGTTTTCGCTGACGTAATAGCCAGAGCGCCCGCGCGACGTGAGATAATCATCAGCGACAAGTTCGGTATAGGCCAGCGTCACGGTGATCCGGCTGACCCCGAGGTGCCGTGCCATGCGCCGGGACGAGGGCAGGCGTTCACCGGGACGAAACCGACCGGCAAGGATGCCCTGCGCAACCATTTGCTGGATGCGCGCCTGCAACGTGCCGGGGGCCGTTGCATCGAGAAAGAAGGTTTCAACTGAGATCGACATGAGATTGGCCTTATGTGGCGGCTAGATTGGACTTATTTTGGGGCGGGCGCAAGGCGGATCGCATCGCGGCGATTGATCCAGGATTGATGCATTCGAAAATTGGCGCTAGAACGGCGGTGCCGCAATGATGCGGCACGTTCTCAGGGCGGGGCGAAATTCCCCACCGGCGGTATGCCTAAGATGGTGAGCCCGCGAGCGCCCGGCACATGCCGGGGTCCAGCAGATCTGGTGAGATGCCAGAGCCGACGGTCATAGTCCGGATGAAAGAGAGCGGGTGCAGGCGGGGCCATTCTGTCCGCGTCGGTTCCTCGTTTTGCCTTGGGTCACGCAGAACGAAAGGACCTATTGCGATGACCTATATTCTTGAAACCCATCACCGCGCGTTTTCCGGCGCGGCATTCATGGTCTTGGCCGGGGCGCTGTTTGCCGGGGCCAATGTTGCGGTGCAGGCCGCGGGCATGTGGTACGGCGCACCGTCGAGCGCGGTTGCATTCTGGCAATATGCCGGGGCGATGGTGCTGGCGCTGCCGCTGTTGCGCGGCGGACATTGGCGCACCGGACAGATCGGATTGCACCTGTTGCGGGTGGCGCTGGCGGCCATCGGGGTGCAATTCTGGGTCGCCGGCCTTGCCGTCGTTCCGATCTGGCAGGCGATTGCGCTGATCCTGACTTCACCCTTGTTTGTCACCATTGGCGCCTGGGCCCTGCTGGGGGAACGGCTTGACGCGCGGCGCATCGGTGCGGTGTTGCTGGGCGCGCTGGGCGGCGTCATAATTCTGGCCCCATGGGCGGATGATTTCACGCTGGCGGCGTTTCTGCCGGTCATCGCCGCTGCATTCTGGGCCGGGGCATCCTTGCTGACCAAGCGGCTGGCGGCGACGGAAACGGCCGCAACACTGACGCTGGCGTTGCTGGTTCTGCTGGTGCCGATCAACCTGGCGCTGGCCTTGCCCGGCGGGCTGTCGGTTGGCCCGGTCTGGTGGCCGGTCCTTTTGGCAGCGGGTTGCACGGTTTTGGCGCAATGGGCGCTGGCGGTGGCGTACCGCCGTGCGGATGCGACCTATTTGCAGCCGTTTGACCATTTGAAGCTGCCGTTCAACGTGGCGCTTGGGTTTGCGGTGTTTGGCTTTGCGCCGCCTGGATCAATGTGGCTGGGTGCCGCGTTGATCATCCTTGCCGTTGCATGGGTGCTGGGTGACAGGGCTAGCGCGTCACATAAAGCGTAAACGGGCCAGAGCTGAGCGTGAGTCCGGCCATCTGTTGTCCGCCCGCGGTGGTGTATGTCACGGACATGCGCGCGCCCGAGATGAACAGCGGTGACAGGTGGCCGGGGCCGGCGGTGACGCGGTAACGCATGTCACAGGTCAGCGTCTCGCCGTCTTGGGCCGCGCCATCGGGTGAAATCGTGATCACCCGGCGACCGTCATAGAACTGGATTGGGCCGGGGCAGCCGCCGCTGGCATTGACAATGCGGTTCAATGCGCCAACCGGGTGGGTCACGCCCGCGGGCACGGCGCTGGCGACCGAGAGGTCGGTGGCGTCCTTGGCGGGGCTGACAACGGTTTCCAGCGCCCGGGCGTCCTTGAGCAGGACCGAGATCGTGCGCCCCTTGGACGGCGCCTGCGAGAGGTATTGTGTCACCACGTCTCCGCTGGCGGTGCGGACCCGTTTCGCGGTCGCCTCAAACCGCCCGTTGGCCAGGCCAAGCGGCGAATCCGTCACCGATGAGCGCACGGCATCCGCGGTCACGTTCAGCGTGCCGATCGGCCCGTTGCCAAGCGACAGGCTGAAGGTGTCGGCCTGCACGGCAGGTGCGGCAAGGCCGATCAGAACGGCAAGGATGGAAAGGCGCATGGTCAGGCTCCGGTCTGGGTGGGGGCGACATAGCATACTGACAGCACGCGGGAAGGGTTATCCAATATCATGCGCAAGGGGTCGCCCCGGATTGTCCCCAAATCATCACCAATCCGCCCCAAGACCGCCCATTTTGGGCAAGAGAATGCCTGAGAAATTGGGAGGTCTTGATGGACTTTTGGGCAAATTCAATCGCGCAGTTACAGAACACCTTTGGGGTGAAATTCCTGCTGTCGCCAGTCTATCTGGCGGGAACGGTGATGATTGTTTGGGCGATCTGGCTGTGGCGCGGCAAGCCCGGGGGCTTTCTGCGGTTCATGCTGCCCAAGGAATATTATCTGCATCCCTCAACCCTGGTGGATATCAAGGTGGGGCTGTTCAACACGCTGTTTACCGCAACAGGTGTGATTTCGGCGCTGCTGGTCACACCCTATGTGACGGTGGCGGTGCTGGGCTGGCTGAGCGCGATCACCGGCGGGCCGATTGCGCCCGAGGTGACCGGGCTGTGGCAGGGCATCATTGCCGCCGTGCTGCTGTTCCTGACGCAGGATTTCTGCCGCTACTGGAACCATTACCTGCACCACGAGACCCGGATCCTGTGGCCGTTTCATGCGGTGCACCATTCCGCCGAGGTGATGACGCCGATCACCTTTCTGCGGGCGCATCCGTTGTATTCGGCGCTGCAGGCGTTGATGATTTCGGCGCTGGTCGGCACGGTGCAGGCGGTGATCCTGTTTGCCCTTGTCGGACAGATCGAAGCCTGGGTCATCTATGCTGGCACGCTGGCCTTCAATTCATATGTCTTTTTTGGCGGGCACCTGCGCCACAGCCACATCTGGCTGAGCTACGGGCGGGTGATGGAGCATATCCTGATTTCTCCGGCGCAGCATCAGGTGCACCATTCCAGCGACCCCAAGCACCATGACAAGAACTATGGCGAGGTCTTTGCAATCTGGGACTGGATGTTTGGCACGCTTTACGTGCCCGACGGGCCGGAGGACCTGACATTCGGGATTGCGGATCGCGACGGGGTGCGGATCGCGCAACCGCATCCAACGCTGAAGGACGCCCTGGTTGGCCCCTTTGTCGAAGTCTGGGAAGACGTGCTGAAAGGCACCAGTCATGATCCGGAAAAGGCGGCGGAATAATGGGGCGCGGTCTGTCCCTGTGGATGGACGCGCTGCGGGTTCTGGCAACGCTTGTCGTCGTGCTGTCACATGTCGCTTATCCGCGCTTTACCGAAAATCTGGGCTGGGTGCGTGAACTTAACATCGGGGCCGATGCGGTCATCGTCTTTTTCGTCATATCCGGTCTTGTCATCGCCTACGCCGCGCGCCGCGACGCGGAACCGGGTGTTTATGCGTTCAATCGCCTGACCCGGCTTTGGTCCGTCCTGATCCCGGCAATCATCCTGACATTTGTGATGGACCGCACAGGCGTTGCCATTGATGCCGAGGCCTATCCCGCGCCCTTTTATCAGCCCATGGGGCTGGTCGAGATGTTGGCACGGGGGGCAACATTTTCGAACGAATGGATTTGGGGACACGCACGGCTGGGCACAAACGGCCCGCTGTGGTCGCTGAGCTATGAGGCGGGCTATTACATCCTGTTCGCTGCGGCGGTCTTTTTGCAGGGTGCGCGGCGCTGGATCATGTTGGCCCTATTGGCGGTGCTGATCGGGCCGCGTGTGTTGCTGCTGATGCCGGCCTGGCTGATGGGTGTTGGCGTCTATTACGCGGTGTTGGCGGACTGGCCCGCGCGCCTGTCGCGACATGCGGCGTTGGTGCTGGCGCTGGGCGGGCCGCTGTTTTATGGCTATGGTCAATGGGCCGATATGCCGGGGCAATTGATCGGATCGCCCGGCCTGATGTTTTCACAAAACTGGATCTGGAATGGTTTCATCGGGCTTTGCACCGCGATGCATCTGCTGGGCATGGCGCGGTTGTTATCGGGCATAACCTGGCGGGGCGCCGCCCTGCGCTGGGCCGCCGGGGCCAGCTTTTCCGTCTATGTCATCCACTACCCGGTTCTGCATCTGCTTGATGCAAGCCTGCCATTGTTCAGCGGACGGGGCTGGGTCCTTGGCGTGGGCAGCATTGCCGCCGGGTTGGTCTTTGCGCAACTTTGCGAGCGGCGGTTGCACTGGGTGCGCGCAGTCGCGCGTAGCTGGCTGCACAAGCCCGCCGCCACGCATTCGTCAGCCTGACTTTATTGCTGGCGCGCGAGAATAAGACCCGTAATCCGCGGGTCTGCCGATCCTCCGCCGGGTGTCAGGAAAACAATGGCTTTGCTGCCGTTGCCCTGCACCAGAGACCCGTTTGCCGTGCCCAAAACCGCAACGCCTGACCGCGGATCGCCATCTGGCGTTTGCAGTTCAAGATCGCCAGCATAGGTCCCGTCAAATACGGGTACACCACTGAGCCCCGTTGTTTTGCCGGTTCCGGTGATGGTGATGTCACCATAGATCGGGCCCATTGTTTCCCCGGCAAGGCCGGAGATGCGGCCGTCCATCCGGTCGGCCCCAAATCGAAATGTCAGCCGTGCGTCACCGGCGATACGTTCACTGGCGAGGTCACCATTGTTGTTCTGTTCAACCACAGAGCCAGAAAACACGCCCTTGTAGCTTGCCCGGCCACTGGTTGGGACATTGGCCGCAGGCGTGAACGACAGCGGCGAGACGGCCTCAGCGAGGCTGTCATAGCGCCGGTCAAGCGACGCGTAGTTGGGAACCGGGCCAGAATTGTTGCAGGCCGAAACCACGATGAGGGCAGCAAGCGTGGCGAGCGGGCGGAGGGCAGCGGTCATGGGGCTATCCAATCTTGAAGTGCATTACTTATGAGTGATAGCACGGATTTCGCACCACTTACAGGCGAGTGTTCCACCTGCAAAAAGGCGCGCAGAATGTGCGCGCCTTTCGATGAGGTATGAAGCGGCGGGACTTAGCCCAACACGCGGGTGATCGCTGCGTCGACGGCGCCGGTGATGGCGTCGATGTCGTCGTTTGTGGCGACCAGTGCCGGGGCAAACAGCAAGGTGTTGTTAAAGCCGGGCAGGGACCGGTTTGTTGCGCCGATGATGATCCCCTGTTTCATGCAGTCAGCGACAATCGCGCCGACCTGCTTTTCGTCAACCGGTTCCTTGGAGTCGCGGTCCGCGACCAATTCGGCCCCTGCAAACAGGCCCATGCCGCGCACGTCACCGATCCAGCGGTGCTTTTCCATCAGCCCATGCAGGTTGTCCTTGAGATGGGCGCCCACCTTGGCGGAATTTTCAAGCAGACCTTCTTCCATGATGATGTTCATGTTTTCGATTGCCGCCGTTGGACCGGCGCTGCAGCCGCCAAAGGTCGAGATATCGCGGAAATAGCTCAGCTTGTCGGTGTCGTCCTTGAACATGTCAAAGACCTTGTTGGTGGTCACACAGCAGGAAATCGCCGCATAGCCGGAGGCGACGCCCTTTGCCATGGTCACGATGTCAGGCTGCACGCCAAACTGCTGATAGCCAAACCATGTGCCGGTCCGGCCGACACCACAGACAACTTCGTCGATGTGCAGCAGGATGTCGTACTTTTTGCAGATCTCCTGCACCTTTTCCCAATAACCCTTGGGTGGCACGATGATGCCGCCGCCGGCGGTGATGGGTTCAAGGCAAAGTGCGCCGATGGTGTCGGCCCCTTCGCGCAGGATCACCGCTTCGATGGCTTCGGCAGCCTTAATCCCGTATTCCTCGCCCGCGGTGCCGTCTTGCGCGCGGTATTCAAGGCAATGGGGCACCTGCACGAAGCCGGGGGTGAAGGGGCCGTACTGGGCATTGCGTTCTTCCTGACCGCCTGCGGAGAGCGTAGCAATCGTGGTGCCGTGGTAGTCGCGTTCGCGGAACAGGATCTTGTGCTTTTTGCCGCCGTAGTGCTTGTGGCTGATCTGGCGCACCATCTTGAAGGCTTTCTCGTTCGCCTCTGACCCGGAGTTCGCGTAATAGACGCGGTCGAGGCCGGGCATTTTGTCGATCAGCATTTCAGAGAATGTCGCGCCGGGGATGGTGCCCATGGTGCCGCCGAAAAAGCACATCTTGGTCAGCTGATCCGCAACCGCCTGCGAGATCCGCTCGCGGCCATAGCCGACGTTGACTGTCCAGACGCCGCCGGAGACCGCGTCGATATGTTCCTTGCCGGTGATGTCCCAGACCTTGAGGCCCTTGCCTTCGACAATGATGCGCGGATCAATGGTTTCGTAGGGCTTATGCTGGCTGAGGTGATGCCAGACGTGCGCGCGGTCTGCTTCGATGACCTTTTGTGGGTCATTGGTGAGGGTCTGCATATCCATGTGGCGGCTCCGTCTTTCAGGGTTCTAAGGTGGGCAGCGAATCCCTTTGGGGCATGGCGCTGCGATGCACCATTTTGGCGTGAGTTGGCACAAAAGCTATAGGGCCAGCGATGGATCAACTTATAGCCAGTTTTGGCTTGCCGTGGCGGCGGTTCCCTGATCTTGCTGCCGCATGAGTGATGCGATGGTAATTGGCCTGTTTGCGGCGTTGCTGGGGGTGCTGTTCCTGTTGCTGCGCCTGCGGGTCTGGCTGCGCCGGTCATCGGGCAAGCCGCATGGGCGGGCGCGGGCGATCCTGATGGATGGCTCAAACGTGATGCACTGGGCCGGTGATCCCAGGCTGGCGGTTGTGAAGCGCGCCGTGGATGATCTGTTGGCAGAGGGGCTTTCACCAACGGTCTATTTTGACGCCAATGTTGGATACAAATTGTACGGCACATTTTGCAGTGCCGCCGAATTGGCGCGGACGCTGCGATTGCGCCGGGCACAGGTTGTGGTCGCGCCGGGTGGCACAACAGCGGATGAGCTGATCCTTGAGAGGGCGCAGCGCGGCGGGCTTCAGGTTGTCAGCAACGATCGGTTTCGGGACTGGGCGGTGCGATACCCCTGGGTCAGGGATCACCGCCGATTTCGCCGTGGCAGCTGGCGCGAGGGTACGCTGATCTGGGCTGCCGGGCGATCACGGGCACAAGGCAAGCGCCGCCGCGCCAGCGCGTGAAACGCCAGCGGGCTGCCATCGGTCGGATCGTTGTTGATATTCCAATATCGAACGACCCGCTGACCCGCAGTTCGGGCCCGCAGCGGGGTCTTGCCCAAGGGGGCAGGATCAGCCGCCGCGTTTGCCACGCCGCTTGACACCGCCGCGCATGCCGCCGCGGCCCATGGAACTGCGGCCAGAGGCCTTGCTGGCGTCGTTCACGGCCTTGTCGACGGCATATTGCCGCGCCAGCGGGTCATCCGCAATGGTCAGCTCGACCGCTTCCAGACGCTTGACCTCATCGCGCAGTCGCGCGGCCTCTTCAAATTCGAGGTTCTCGGCAGCTTTGCGCATGTCGGCCCGCAGCCCGTCCAGCACGGCCTGCATGTTGGAGCCCTGCCGGTCGACCTTGGCGGTGACGCGGGATTGATCGGTGTCGCCTTTGTAAAGTCCGGCCAGAATATCCTCGACGTTCTTTTTTACCGTTGTCGGCGTGATCCCGTGTTCAAGGTTATAGGCCTGTTGCCGCGCCCGGCGGCGTTCAGTTTCCTTGATCGCCCGTTCCATGCTGCCGGTAATCCGGTCGGCGTACATGATCACACGGCCTTCGGCGTTCCGCGCGGCGCGGCCCACGGTCTGCACCAGCGAGGTTTCAGAGCGCAGGAAGCCTTCCTTGTCGGCGTCCAGAATGGCCACGAGGCCACATTCCGGGATGTCGAGACCTTCGCGCAGCAGGTTGATCCCGATCAGCACGTCAAAGGCCCCAAGGCGCAGGTCACGCAGGATTTCGATCCGCTCGAGCGTGTCGATATCAGAGTGCATGTAACGCACGCGGATGCCTTGTTCGTGCATGTATTCGGTCAAATCCTCGGCCATGCGTTTGGTCAGCGTCGTCACCAGTGTGCGGAAGCCATTCTCAGCCACGCGCCGCACCTCGTCCAGCAGATCATCGACCTGCATTTCAACCGGGCGGATTTCAATTTCAGGGTCGATCAGACCGGTTGGTCGAATGATCTGTTCGGTAAAGACCCCACCGGCACGTTCCAGTTCCCAGGCGGCGGGCGTAGCGGAGACAAACACCGATTGCGGGCGCATCGCGTCCCATTCCTCAAATTTCAACGGGCGGTTATCCATGCAGGATGGCAAGCGGAACCCGTGTTCGGCCAGCGTAAATTTCCGCCGGTAGTCGCCTTTGTACATGCCGCCGATCTGCGGCACGGAGACGTGGGATTCATCGGCAAAGACGATGGCGTTGTCGGGGATGAATTCAAACAGCGTGGGCGGCGGTTCGCCCGGCGCGCGCCCGGTCAGATACCGGGAATAGTTTTCGATCCCGTTGCAGACGCCGGTGGCCTCGAGCATCTCGAGGTCAAAGTTGCAGCGTTGTTCAAGGCGCTGGGCCTCAAGCAACTTGCCGTCCGCAACCAATTGGTCGAGCCGGATGCGCAGCTCTTTTTTGATCTCTTGAATGGCCTGCTGCATGGTCGGTTTCGGCGTCACGTAGTGCGAATTTGCATAGACGCGAATTTTTTCAAACGTATCGGTCTTTTCCCCGGTCAGCGGATCAAATTCGGTAATATTTTCAAGCTCTTCGCCGAAGAATGACAATTTCCATGCGCGATCGTCAAGGTGGGCGGGCCAGATTTCAAGGCTGTCGCCGCGCACCCGGAATGTGCCGCGCTGAAAGGCCTGATCGTTGCGGCGGTATTGCTGGGCGATCAGGTCGGCCATGATCTTGCGTTGGTCATAAAGTTTGCCAACCGCGATGTCCTGCGTCATTGCCCCGTAGGTTTCCACCGAACCAATACCGTAGATGCAGGAGACGGATGCGACGATGATCACGTCGTCACGTTCCAGAAGCGCCCGCGTCGCAGAGTGGCGCATGCGGTCGATCTGTTCGTTAATCTGACTTTCCTTTTCGATATAGGTGTCAGAGCGGGCGACGTAGGCCTCTGGCTGGTAGTAGTCGTAGAAGCTGACGAAATATTCGACGGCGTTGTCAGGAAAGAACCCTTTGAATTCACCGTAAAGTTGCGCGGCGAGGGTCTTGTTCGGGGCAAGGATGATGGCAGGGCGTTGGGTTTCTTCGATCACCTTGGCCATGGTGAAGGTCTTGCCGGTGCCGGTCGCGCCAAGCAGGACCTGATCACGTTCGCCATCGTTGATCCCGCCGGTCAGTTCGGCAATCGCAGTGGGCTGGTCGCCTGCGGCCTCAAATTCCGTCACCAGCTTGAATCGTTTGCCGCCCTCCAGTTTTTCGCGCTCGCGCACGTTTGGCGCAGGGTTTGAGAGGTAGGCAGCGTCGTCGAGCACGCGCTTGTCGTTGTGGACATGGGCCATGGGGAATCTCTTTACCGGGGTTGGTCTATATTTGTTCCTGATCTGCGCGGGATCAAGGTGGCTCCTGACAGGACATGTCAGGAGTGATTTTGACTTGTGAAATACAATAGTTGTATATTACACGTAATATGGAAGATTATCAGAACATCCCGCTGCACTGGATCAACCGGTTAAGCTTTCTGTCGCGCAGGACGCTGGCTGCGCGGTTCCGCGCGGCCGGGCATGTTGTCAGCCCGGAGGAATGGGCGGTTCTGCTGATCCTGTGGTCGCAGGGCGCGCAAAGCCCGGGTGCACTGGCAGATGCCACAATCCGGGACCGCACCACGCTGACGCGGTTGCTGGACGGTATGGTGGGGAAGGGTTTTGTTGTCCGGCGCGAAGATCCCGCTGATCGCCGCCGCCAATTGGTCGAGGTCACGGCCAGCGGGCAGGCGTTGCGGCATGATCTTGTGCCAATTGCCCGCGCATTGATTGCCGAGGCTGCGGGCGACATTTCCCCGGCGGATTTGCAGACCACCGTCACGACGTTGCGGCAGATGTCAGCAAACCTGATGCAAACCACCAATCAAGGAGATCCGTGATGGCTGATTACAATTACGATGCCTTTTCCAGCGAGGATTACGATTTCGACACCGAGCAGGGCCCGGCGGTTGGGCAAAAAGCGCCTGATTTCACCCTGCGCACCAGTAACGGCACGGCCCGCAATCTGCTCGACTTTGACGGTGATTTTCTGGTGCTGGAGCTGGGCAGCATCACCTGTCCGCTGTTTCAGACCCGTCGTCCGGGGATGGCGGCGCTGGACCGGGATTACCCCAATGTGGCAAGCGCGGTGCTATATGTCCGCGAAGCGCACCCCGGCGCGCTGATCCCGGCGCATCGGGATCAGGCTGACAAGATCGCCTGTGCGGCCCGGCTGCGGCACGAGGACGGAGAAACGCGGCTGGTGCTGGTGGATGACCTCGCCGGGGCGGCGCATCAGGCTTATGGCGGCATGCCCAATGCGGTCTATATCATCAATCGGCATGGCTGCGTTGTGTTCAGGTCCGACTGGAATAACGCCGGTGCGACCCGCAAGGCGCTGGCGGCGCTTGTTGATGGCCGTCCGATCCGGGCAAAAAGCTATTTCCGGCCTTCGTGGCCCAGTGTGGCCCGGATGACCTTGGGGCGGGCCGGCAAGGGGTCGGCGGCGGATTTCCTGCGCAGCCTGCCGGCGCTGATCTGGGCCAATCTGATCAAGCGCAATCTGCGTTTGCTGCTGGGGCGGGTGCCGACGGTGGCCCCGGACATGCGCTGTTAGCGGTCTGCCTATCACCATGGGTCAGCCCCGTTGACGCGGCTGAATGATCACGTAGTTTGCAGCGAACCCCTGCAAGGAGCGCTGACATGTCCGACCATATTGATCCTAAAAAACTTGACCGTCTGGCCGAAGTTGCCGTGCGTATTGGTGTCAATCTGCGCAAGGGGCAGGACCTTGTCATCACCGCGCCAACGGACGCCCTGCCCCTGGTGCAGCGGATTGCGGTGCATGCCTACAAGGCCGGTGCCGGGCTGGTGATCCCGTTGTTTTCAGACGATCAAATCACGCTGGCCCGGTATCAACACGCGCCCGACGAAAGTTTTGACAGGGCGCCGGACTGGATGTTCGAGGCGATGGGCAAGGCCTTTGAGGGCGGTGCGGCGCGAATGGCGATTGCCAGCGAAGACCCGCTGCTGCTGGCTGACATCGACCCCGACAAGGTGGCCCGCGCCAGCAAGGCGCAATCCATCGCGCGTCAGCCCGCGATGAAGCCGATCGTCGGGTTTGAGGTGAACTGGAATATCGTCGCCTATCCCGGTGCGGCCTGGGCCAAGACCGTCTATCCCGACCTGCCCGTCGCCGAGGCACAGGGCAAATTGATGGATGCGATCTATGATGCATCGCGCCTTGCCGGGGACGACCCGGTCGCCAATTGGGAGGCCCACACCGCGGAGCTGAAAAAGCGGGTCAACTGGTTGAATGCGCAGAAGTTCGACGCCCTGCATTACACGGGTCCCGGCACGGATCTGATGCTGGGGTTGGCGGAAGGGCACATTTGGAAGGGCGGCGCATCCCCGGCGCTGAACGGGATCACCTGCCAACCTAACATCCCCACCGAAGAGGTATTCACCTGCCCCCATGCCTACCGCGTGGACGGACGTGTGTCGGCGACAAAACCGCTGGCGCATCAGGGCACGGTGATCCGTGATATTTCGGTCAGGTTCGAAGCCGGGAAGATTGTGGAGGCAAGCGCCTCAGAAGGCGAGGACGTCTTTCGTGATCTGTTGAAAGTGGATGACGGTGCCAGCCGCATTGGCGAGGTTGCGCTGGTGCCGCACAGTTCGCCGATCAGTCAGTCGGGCACGTTGTTCTACAACACCTTGTTTGACGAAAACGCATCCTGCCATATCGCGCTGGGCCAGTCCTATGCCGATACCGTTGAGGGCGGATCAGAGCTTGCCCCCGAAGAGTTGAAGCAAAAGGGCGCAAACCAGAGCCTGATCCATGTGGATTGGATGATGGGGTCGGATGCCGTTGATATTGACGGTGTTACCAAGACAGGTGAGCGGGTGCCGGTCATGCGCAGCGGAGAATGGGCCAACTGACGCGGGCTTGCGCCGCTCGCGCAAGTTTTATTCCACAGCCGCGCCGACCTGTGATTAGGTTCCGCTTGTATTGCAACGCGGGGGATACAGCATTGGACAGATTTGCACGGCAGGATCTGCCTGTCGCGCCGGTGGTTGGCACGACCGTCGCGGGCTTGCGTTTTGCGGAGTCTTTGCGGCCGGATAGGGGACGGAATACGCTGCGGCGTCCAGGCGCAGCGCCTGGTCAGGTGGTCTTTGTGGCAACCGCGAGATGATGGCACCGGGCCAAGCGACCCTTGACTCGGTTTATTCATTACTATCAAGTTGTATATACAAATTCATGGGGAGGAAGAGCGCACCGGTCGGCCCGCAGGGGCGAATCCGGCAAAGTGAATACCCATAAATCGTTGACGCGGTGCAGGATCGACACCTGCTGACGTCAAGGAATCCTCAACAACAGAGCTGCTGAAAAAGCGCTGAAAATGTCAAAGGGAATGAGAATGAAACAGAGTTTGAAAATGGCCCTGATGGCCACGAGCCTTGTGTTGGCCCCGGTGAGCGGTTTTGCCGATACCGCCGATGGTGAAGCGCTGAATGCCATGTCATGGGATGAGATCGTTGAATTGGCCCGCGGCGGCGAAGTGAACTGGTTCCTGTGGGGCGGATCAGACAACATCAACCAGTATGTCACTGAATACATCGGTGGGCGGTTGATGGATGAATACGGGGTCACCCTGAACCGCGTTGGTCTGAGCGACACCGTGGAAGCGGTGAACATTGTCCTTGGCGAAAAGGAATCCGGGGTGATGGATGCGGGGTCCGTCGACATGATCTGGATCAACGGAGAGAACTTTCGCACCATGAAACAGGGTGGGCTGGCCTATTGCGGCTATACAGATGTCTTGCCCAACAATGCGTTTGTGGATTGGGACAACCCGGCGATTGCCAATGACTTTGGAGTGCCGGTCGAAGGTTGTGAAGTGCCCTGGTCCAAGGCGCAGTTTGCCTTTGCCTATGATACCGCCCGCACCGAGGTGCCGCCAAAGTCGATCGGAGAGCTGATCACCTGGGTCGAGGAAAACCCCGGCCGCTTTACCTATCCGGCGCCGCCAGACTTTAACGGGTCGGTCTTTGTGCGGCACGTATTCTACCACGCCGCGGGCGGGGTGGATTCGCTGTTGGGCGATTTTGATCAAGCCAAATATGACGAGGTGGCCGCCAAGACATGGGATATCCTGAACGCGATGGAGCCGCATTTGTGGCGCGAGGGTCAGACCTATCCGGCATCAATTTCCGCGATGGAGCAGCTGTTTGCCAATTCAGAGGTTGATCTGACATTCAATTATGAACCCGCTGGCGTTGGGCTGAACATCGAAAACGGGGTCTTCCCGCCAACCACGCAGGGCTATGGGCTGACCGACGGGACAATCGGAAACACGAACTACACGATCATCCCGTTCAATTCGCCCAACAAGGCCGCGGCGCTGGTGTTGCAGAACCTCCTGTTGTCCGGTGAGGCGCAGTACGAAAAGGCGCGTCCTGCTGTCTGGGGAGCCGCCCCGGCCATCGAAGTGGCACGCACCAGCGACGCGGTGCAGGCCGATTTTGCTACCATCGTGGCACACCCCAATGTTGTGCCTGCCGCAGAGCTGGCCAAGGCGGCGCTGCCGGAATTGCAGGCGTCATGGATTTCAGCCATCGAAAAGGGCTGGCTTGAAAACGTCGGTCAGTAGGTCCCGGCCTTCTGACCCGCCCACGCCGCATTGCGCGGCGTGGGGCACCCTGTCCCTGTGAAATAATCCCGCGAAAGTCAGCCAAGTGTCGGACCGCACCAAGATTTTCCTGCTGCTGTTGCCCGCCATGTTCATCATTGTCGTCCTGTTCTTTGGTGGGTTGGCAATTGGGCTGATGCGCAGTTTCAACTATATGCCGGTGATCGGGCTGACCGAGCCTGATCTGAGCGCTTATGTCTCTGTTTTCACGGACCGCGAATTTTATCTGTCTTTCCTGCTGACGTTCCATATCGCGTTTACGTCGACGTTGATTTCGTCAGTGCTGGCGATTGGGGCGGCCTTGCTGTTGCGGCGCAGTTTTGTGGGCCGCGGCATCGTGAATTTCCTGTTTCAGCTGAACCTGACCGTGCCGCATCTGGTGGGCGCAATCGGGATGCTTTACCTGTTTTCGCAATCCGGGACGTTTGCCCGGTTGGCCAATGAATTCGGGATGATTGAAAAAACCAGCGATTTTCCCGCGCTGGTGTTTGACCCGTATGCGATTGGCATCATCCTGCAATATGTCTGGAAAGAGATCCCATTTATCGGGGTGATCGTACTGGCCAATATGCAGTCGATTGGCGAGGATTACGAAAGCGTCGCCCGCTCGCTTGGGGCAAGCAAATGGCAGACGTTTCGGTTTGTGTTGTTGCCGCTGATCTTTCCCGGGGTGCTGTCGGCCAGCGTCATGGTGTTTGCCTTTACGTTTGGGGCCTATGAAATTCCGGCCATTCTGGGTGCGAATTTTCCCGCCGCGCTGCCGGTGCTGGCCTATCGCAAATATACCGATGTTGACCTTGCCGCGCGGCCAGAGGCGATGGCGATGGCGATTGTGATCGCCTTGCTGAGCGCGGTGATGATCTATTTTTACGTGCGCTATTCGCGCCGCAGGATCAGGGGTTGAGCGATGAGCACACGTGAGGGCCTTCCGATGCGCAGTTTCCGGGTTCTGACCGGTGCGGTCTTGATCACATGGCTTGTCCTGCCGTTGATCCCGCTGGCGATCTGGTCGTTTGCGCGGGGCTGGTTCTATCCGGATCTGCTGCCAAAGACTTGGACCTTGCGGGCCTGGGACTATGCGATGTCGGATACGGCGGGCGTGCTGGACAGCCTGTGGCTGACGATCTGGATTTCGGTGGCGGCGACGGTCCTGTCGATCCTTGTCGGGGTGCCCGCGGGCCGGGCGCTGGGCATGTATAAGTTCAGGGGCAAGGAGATCGTCGAACTGATGATCCTTGCGCCGACAATCGTGCCGGGCATTGCGGTGGTGCTGGGCATCCATTCGGTCTTTATTTCGCTGGGCCTGAACAACACGGTGTCAGGGGTAATCCTTGTCCACCTGATCCCGACGCTGCCCTATATGGTTCTGGTGATGTCGGGGATATTCGCGAACTATGATCCGGCATATGAGGCACAGGCCCGCAGCCTTGGGGCGTCACCGCTCAAGACCTTTTGGTACGTGACGTTGCCCGCGATCCGCCCGGGCATCATCGTTGGCGGGCTATTCGCTTTTCTGGTGTCGTGGAGCCAGTACATCCTGACCTTGCTGATCGGCGGCGGGCGGGTTGAGACGCTGCCGCTGCTCTTGTTCAACTTTGCGACGGCCGGTCGCAATGACATCACCGGTGCCATTGGCATGATCTATATCCTGCCCGGCATTCTCATTCTGCTGCTGACGGCCAAACATCTGTCCGGGCGCAGCGGGGCCGTCGGAGGCTTTGGACAAATTTGACCCATGTTTCGATCAAAGAGCTGACCAAGGTCTATCCGGGTTCAAGGGTGCCATCGCTGGACCGGCTGTCGCTGGAAATTCCCAGCGGTGAGCTGACCGCGCTGCTGGGGCCGTCGGGGTGTGGCAAGACCACCACGATGAAAATGATCGCGGGGCTTTTGGAGCCCACCTCGGGTGATGTGACATTTGACGGGCGATCCGTGCTGCGGGACAAGCCGGAAGACCGCGGCGTGGTGATGGTGTTTCAGAACTACCTGCTGTTTCCTTACATGAGCGTTGCGGACAATGTCGGGTTCGGACTGAAAATGCGCAAGATCGACCCTGCCGAAATCAAGCGGCGCGTGGGAGAGATGCTGGACCTGGTCAAGCTGCCGGATCTGGGCGACCGCAAGCCAAGTGCGCTGTCGGGCGGGCAACAGCAGCGGGTCGCGCTGGCGCGGGCGCTGATCGTACAACCCAATGTGCTGTTGCTGGATGAGCCGTTGTCAAACCTTGACGCGCACCTGCGGTTCGAGATGCGCGACCTGATCCGGTCGCTGCAACAGGAGATGGGGATCACCACCATTTTCGTCACACATGATCAGGAAGAGGCCGTTGTGCTGGCGGACCGTGTCGCGCTGATCCTTGACGGGCAGATGAAGCAATATGACCGGGCCGATGTCTTTTACAAGCGTCCCGTCGATGAGGCGACCGCGCGGTTCTTTGGCGGGCACAATTTCATTCCCGGCACCTCGGACGGGGAGACGTTTGACTGCGCGTTGGGCCGTGTGGCGTTGCCCGAGGGTGCGGCATTGGGGCGCGGCAAGCTGACATTCCGGCCCGAAAACGTGCGCATTGGCGCAAGCACCAACGGCGAAAACACTTTGCAGGCAACGATCGTCGACGTGATTTACCTTGGCACCCAGACCCGGCTGAAGCTGCGGGTGGGCGAGACCGAGGTCGAGGCGGTGGTGAATCCAAACGAGATCGAGAGCTACCGCGCCGGTGACGAGCTGACGATCCATATGCCCAAATCAACGTTATGGGTGATCTGATGGCAGTGAATTTCCGCTCCATTTTCGAGGTGACCCGCGCCGAATGGCTGGCTGGGCTGGGATTGTCTGAGGCGGAGATTCCCGATGTTGTCATCATGGAGGGATCATGGTGGCGCGCGGAGCGGCAAAAGCTGCGGCTGGCGCAGCTGACAGAGGTGCGGGAGTTGGATTTTCCCGATATTTTCTGGGGTCGGCATGGTGACAAGAAGGTCGTGTTTTGCATGGCCTATGGTGCCCCCCGCGCGGTCGAAGTGAGCCAGATGTTCGCGCAGCTGGGGTGCAAACTGGTGATCCAGATCGGCACTTGCGGTGGGTTGCAATCGCATCTGGCCCCCGGTGATCTGATCATACCGGACGTGATCCGCTGCGAGGACGGCGTGGCAGAGCATTACGTGCAGGGCGACACGGTCAACGCTGATCCGGTCTGGGTGGCCCGCGCCAAGGACGCGCTGGAGATGTTGAACCGCAGGGTGCATGTGGGGCCGCATGTGACGTTTTCATCGCTGTTTGCGGAAACGGTTGAGATGTACGAAGGCTGGCACAGGGACGGGTTGCTGAGCGTCGAGATGGAAGCCGCCACAAGCATTGCCGCTGCCGCGAAATTCGGCGTGCCCGGTGTGGCAATGGTGGTGGTCTGGGACGAACTGACAGCCGGACGCCGCTTCATGGACCCGATGACACCGGACGCCCTGCGCGACCTTGAAACCAGCAACGATGCGGTCTTTGCCGCCGCCCTGTCCCTGACCGAGGATGTCACATGAAATACGGGATTCACGCCGGTCTGTGGCAGGCCAGATGGACGGATGAGCTGACGCCGATCCTGAAAACGGTTGCGGACCTTGGCTTTGACGGTGTTGAGGTGTCTCTGCTGGGGATGAACGATGACAAGGCCGCAGCGCTGGGACAGGCGGTCCGGGATCACGGGCTGGAGGTCACCTGCTCGGACGGTTTGGCCCCGGACAAGGACATCACCGCAACCGATCCTGATATCCGGGCTGCGGGCGTTGCCTATCTGAAATGGGCAATTGAAACGACAGCCAAAATCGGATCGCGCGGTCTTGCGGGCGTTGTCTTTGCGCCCTGGGGGCAGTTTGACCCGCTGCACAAGGCGGACCGCGCGCAGCGGTCAGCGGACAGCCTTGGCAGACTGCATGACACGCTGGTGGATCATGACGTCACGCTGGGGATCGAGATGCTGAACCGGTTTGAAACTGATCTGACCAACACCGCGGCAGAGGCGGTGGCCATCGCGGTGGCGTCGGGGTCCGACCGGGTGGGGGTGCTGCTGGATACGTTCCACCTGAACATCGAGGAAAAGGACATTCGCGCCGCCATTGCATCGTCCAAAGGCAAGCTGGCGCATTTCCATGTGTCCGACAATGACCGGGGGGTGCCGGGATCGGGGCATGTGCCGTGGGACGAGGTGAAGGCGGGGCTCGCGGATGTGGGCTATGACGGCTGGATTGTCGCAGAGATGTTCGTGATGGCGGGCAACCCGGCCAGTGCGGATCTGAACATCTGGCGCGACATTGAGCCTGCGCCGACAGATGCCGCCAGACGGGCGCTGGCCTTTATGAAAAGGCATTTCGGATGAAGGACTTCCTTGCCTTGTGCGTCACGCGTTTTGCAACGCTTGAGCCTGCGTTGAATGCGCTGGATGCGGCCACGGGCGACGGGGATCACGGGGCCACGATCCTGAAGGGATTGAAGGCCGCGGCAGCCGCGGACGACGCCCCCGAAAAGGCGTTTCGCAAGGCAGCGGGCGGGGCCTCGGGGTCGTTGTTCGCGCAGGTGATTTCCGCGTTGGGCAAGGTCAGCGAAGGGGCGCAAATGGATGACGCACTGGCAGAGGCGGCGCGGCGGATCGCGATGCTGGGGCAGGCAGAGCCCGGCGACAAGACGATGCTGGATGCGCTGATCCCTGCCGCCCGGGCGCAGACCCCGGCAGAGGCCGCCGCCGCTGCCGCAAAGGGGCGGGACGCAACCCGCGAAATGGCCGCCAGGCGCGGGCGCGCACGCTATGTCGAAGGGGCCGGTGTGGGGCATTTGGATGCGGGGGCGACCTCGGTCGCGGAGCTGCTGGCGATTTTCGCGGCATGGAGGGATGGATGAAAAAGCTGTTCAATTCCAAGGAGAAGATGCCCGATGACATGATCGACGGGTTCATCGCGGCCTATCCGGGGCTGGTGTGTCGTGGTGCAAATCCACGTGTCGTGCGGCGTCGGTCACTGCGCACGGATGATGGCAAGGTTGCGCTGTTGATCGGCAATGGCAGCGGTCATGAACCCATCGCGATGGGGTTCGTCGGCGAGGGCTTGCTGGATGCCAATGTGGTGGGGGACGTTTTTGCAGCGCCGTCGCCGGATGCCATTCTTGACGGCATCACGGAGGTCTGCGGCAGCGCGGGTGCGGTGCTGCTGATCTCGCGGCACGAAGGTGATGTGATCAACGGCAATGCCGCAGCGCTGATGGCGCAGGATGACGGGCACAATGTGCAGCCACTGCTGATGTATGACGACATATCGTCGGCGCCCAAAGGGCAGGAGGCTGACCGGCGCGGCGCGGCGGGCACAATGTTCATTTACAAGATTTTGGGGGCAGCGGCCGAACAGGGCATGCAGATTGATGATCTGATGCGGTTGGGGGAAGCGGTACGGGCCGCGACACGCACCCTTGGTGCGGCGGTCAAGCCCGGCGTATCACCTTTGACCGGCGCGCCGATGTTCACCCTGCCGGAGGACGAAATCTTTATCGGCATGGGGGTGCATGGTGAGCCGGGGGTCGGGCGGCGCAAGGTGGGTCCTGTGCATGCGCTTGTCGGTTACATGCTGGACGAATTGCTGCGCGACCGGCCCATTGCGGCAGGCACACCGACGGTGGTTCTTGTCAATGGCGCCGGTGGCACGACAATGATGGAACTGCTCACCGTCTATGGTGAGGTTGCAACGCAGCTTGCGGCGCATGGCATCACGCCGATTGCGCCGATGATCGGTTCTTATTCGACAACACAGGAGATGGGGGGATTTTCGATTTCCCTGTTTACGCCAACACCGCAGATGCTGGACCTTTGGCGCGCGCCGCATAAGGCCCCCCAATTCCCGCAGATCAGCGCGCAGGGAGGATAGGCATGGCAGATCGGATCCATGGTGTTGCGGTGGACGCGGGCAGCGGGCTGGAGGCGACCATCCGCAGCGCGCGTGGCACTGCGGCGCGCGCCGATGATCTGCTCACGTTCAAACGCGCGGTGCTGGAAACGCTGGCCCCGGATGCCAGCACGATCCTGCTGGATGCCTATAGCGGGCCCGCGCTGCTGGGCTGCTACCCGCAGGGATGTGCCCCGATGTTGGCCTTTGAAGCGGATGTCTATCACATCTCGGACGCGGATCGTATCACGGTTCTGCCCGACAACCTCACCGTTGCCCAATATCCTGAGTTGGGCGTGAAGCTATTGAAATTCTTCATGTATTACGCACCGGACGATGACCCGGAGCTGAATGCACGCAAAGAGATGCTGGTTGCCGATATTGGTCAGCGGTGCAAAGACGCCGGCATTCAATACTTGATGGAGCCGCTGGTCTATCACCCGGAAATAGCCGCGGGGACTGCGGCATATGCGGCGATCAAGCCTGACCTTGTGCGCCGGGCGACAGCGGTGTTTGCCGCGCCGCGGTTTCAGGTTGACGTTCTCAAGGTCGAGATCCCCGTTGATCTGAACTACGTCGCGGGCTTTGGCGCGGACGTCATGTCCCGCGCGGCGGCGCTGGATGCGTTCCGCGCCGCGGCGGCGTCCGCCAATGGGGTGCGGCTGGTTTATCTGAGCGCGGGTGTGGCGTTTGACTGGTTTGAGGCCTCGCTCAACCTTGCCGTTGAGGCCGGCGTGACGTTTGACGGATTTATGTGCGGGCGCGCGATTTGGTCGGATGGCGTGGCGCTGTTTGGGGCAGGGGGTGAGCCTGCGCTGCGCGACTGGCTGGCGCACACGGGGCGCGCGCGGTTGCACCGGTTGATCGCCGCCCTGGATTAGGAGAACGGCATGCTGTTAAGAGACAAGATCGCAATTGTGACCGGCGGCGCGAGCGGCAACGGCCGCGCGATTGCCGAGGCCTTTGTCGCGCAGGGCGCGCGGGTCGTTGTCGCCGACCTTCAGGCTGCGGGCCGTGAAGGGGGTACGCCAATCGTGGAGGCGCTGAACGCCGCAACGCCGGGGTCCGCAAAGTTTGTGCAGTGTAACGTCAGCGATGTGTCCGCACTGGAGGATCTGGTCGCAGTTGCAGAGAACTGGGGCGGGTTGGACATCATGGTCAACAACGCGGGCATCCTGCTGAAGGAGCCCATTCTGGACGCTACGGAAGCGACCTTTCACCGGATGCAGGACGTCAACGTCAAGAGCGTCTTTTTCGGATCGCAAATGGCGGCACGGGCCATGGTGAAGCGCAAGCGCGGGGTGATCATCAACATGTGTTCGATCGCGGGTATGCGCGGCACCGGTGGATTTGCGCATTACAATATGTCCAAGGGCGCGGTGCGCCTGCTGACCTATTCACTGGCTGATGAATTGGGGCCGCTTGGCATTCGGGTCAATAACGTCAATCCGGGGATCATGCGCACGCAGATGAACATCGTGGACGACCCGGTGATCGGGACCGAAACCGGCGAAGGGTATCTGGATATGATTCCGGCCCGTCGCTGGGGCGAACCAAGCGAAGTTGCGGATGCCTGCGTCTACCTTGCCTCTGATCTGGCGAAATACGTGATGGGCACGTCATTGGTTGTTGACGGGGGATATCTGCGGATTTGAGGGTAGTATCATGAAAATCGGACTGATCCGGGCATCATTGCCAAGCTATTTCCCACAGAAACATGGCGTGTGGGCGGCCGCGGAAAAGGCGGTGCTTGCCCTGTGCGAGGCAGAGGGCATCGCGACCTTTCTGCCGCAGACGGTGCCGATGAACGCAGTCGAAACACAGGCTGTGCTGGACCGGTGCAGTGCAGAAGGTGTTGATTTCGTTTTGCTTTTGCATGGCGGATTTACGATGGGGGATGTGGCGCGCACGGTTGCGGCCTCTGCCTTTCGTTGCGGAGTCTGGTCGGTGCCCGAACCGGTGCGCAGTGGAGATGTGCAGCTGAACAATTTTGTGTCGCTGAACATGTCGCTGTCGATTGCCCGGCAGGTCCGCGACCTGTCACGCACTCCGATGCAATGGTATCACGGCGCGCCGGATTCAACGGCGCTGCAAAAGCGGCTGCGTCATACGCTGCGTGCGATCAAGGCTGCCACAACGTTGGAGGGTGCGCGGATCGGGGTCATTGGCGGGCTGGCGATGACGTTTTACAACATGGAGGTGCGCAGCGCAGACCTGCGCCGCCGGCTAGGCGTTGAGGTCGCCCACCATGACATGCACGAGCTGACTAGCCGCATGGCCGCGATGGATGCCGGACGGGTCACGGCAGAGGTCACAGCGATGGCGGCAGCGGCAGAGGTTGTAGATGTGAGCGCCGCGCAGATGGCCCTGACCGCACAGGCCGCGCTGGCCCTGTCGGACATGGCGGCAGCGGGCGGATATGCCGCCCTCGCGGTCAGTGACTGGCCGGCGCTGCAAAATGATCCCGGTATGCATCCGGGGGCTGCGTTTTCCTGGCTGGAGGAAACAAAGGGATTGCCTGTCGCCTCTGAAGGGGACGTGCTGGGGGCCGTGAACCAGTTGGTCGCCAAATCAGTCACCGGGCGGGTTGGCTATCTGCTGGATATGACGGAGCCCGATCTTGATGCGGGTCAGTTGTTGATGTGGCATGGCGGCGGCGGGCCGCTTTATCTGGCGGACGGGAATGGCGCGCGCTGGGTCAATCATCCGATGATCGGGCGCGGCACCGCAGAGGGTCCGGTCTATGGCGCGATCAGTGATCTGGTCTTTCAGGACGGTCCGGTCAGCGTGTTTCGCATTGCCCGCAACGCCGGGGCCTTTTTCGGCATGACGGCCAACATCGCAGGGCGCGACCCCAGCGGGTTCACGGGCTGTCGCGGCTGGTTGCAGGGGTTTGACATGGACGGGCAGGCGGCCAGTCTTGAGGATGTCGTCGCCACGGTCATGGCGCATGGGCTTGAACATCACTTTGTGCTGGTGCCGGGGGATGTTTCGCCGGTTCTGACAGAATTTGCGTCATGGACCGGCATGGACATTCTGGGGCGTGTCGCGATGAAGGATCACCTTGACCGCCGCGATTTCACCTAGCAGCAGCGGCGGCGAGTTTGTCATAGAAATCAAGGAAGATGGCGTCGCGCTGGACATCGTGCGCCTCGCGCATGGGGTGGCGGGTCTTGTCGGTCTGCCAGTAGAGATCAACATCCAGCACCGGCGAGGTGGTCAGCATGGTGGGCACCCAGTCGGGATTGATCAACCAGGCGATATTGATGATGTCCCAGATGACCCAGGTGCGCCGTTCACGATCCGAGATCGCAAACATGTCGTGTAGCGGATTGTGGGTAAACAGGTGGTAGAGGTAATCGCCGATGGCGCCTTGGCCTTTGACAAAGGCGGCCATTTCGGGGCGTGAAATCTTGAGCTGGGCGCCAACATGATAGCCTGGAAGATAGACATGCGGCACGCCGCTATCAAAGATGATCCGCGCGGCATGCACATCCTGCACAAGGTTCAGTGACGGGCGATTGCAATGCGGCGCGTCAGACGGGTAGGCCGACGTCCAGATCACCACGATCCGGTCACGGATTTCGGGAGCTTTCAGCAGGGCTGCCGCGATATTGGTGACGCAGCCCATGGCCGCGATATATAGCGGTGCGTCCCCTTGCGTGGCAAGGTGGATGATCGTGTCGACCGCTTCGGAATCGACAATGTCATCAGGGGTTTGCATGTAACGTTGCGCACCGCGAAAGACCTTGCCATCGGACGCCATGCCAAGTTTGTCGTAGATGGTGCAGATTTCGGCATAGCTGCGCTCCATCCCTTCGGGGGGCATCACAAAGGACAGATCAGCCGCGCGGCGGCCCTGGGCGTGCAGTCGGTCGATCCAGCCCTGAAACCCGCCGACCAGGTGTTCCTTGCGGGTGGTGCCCGCCTCGATCGCGCGTTCGGCGGCCAAAAGCTCTGGCTGGTGGTGAGCAAAGGAATAGGGCACGGCGGTGATCGCTTCGACCTGCATGTGTTCGGGCGACAGAAGTGCCCATGCGATTGCGAACTGATCGTCGATTTCATTCGCCGCGTCGGTGTCAATCAAAAGCCGCACCGGCCCGCCATTGGGCAGGGCAAGGCGCTGGGTCATCAGGTCGGCCGGCAGCGGGGTAAACGTCATGGAAGGTCCCTTTCATACATGGCGGGGCGACCGGCCGGATTGCGAAAGATTGAAGCTGACGGAGCCGGGCCGGTAGACGTCTTCGTGAAAGACCATGCGCCCGGCGTCATCAAAGGCAGAGCAGGCCTGTTTCAGCAGCGGCTGGCCGACCGATATTTCAAATGTGTCGGCCATGGCGGTATCGGCAAGGATCGGGCTGATATCTTCGCAGGCTGCCGACCACTCAAGACCAAAGCGGGCGCTGAGAATGCGCAGGATGGATTGCCCCGGCCCACGTTCGGGAAAGTCGACTGGCCGCGCGTCTTTGAGCAGGTCGCGCGGTGCGTAGGTCATCACCAACATACTGGGTTTTTCGTCCACGAGGCGCAGGCGCACCACACGGCTGACCGCGATCCCGCGCAGTTCCGCAGGCAGGGCAGCGACCTCAGCCGCGCCAGCCTCAAAGTGATCAAGCGAGATAAAGCGCGATGACGGGTCATGACCAGAGCGCAGCATCGCGTCGGTAAAGGAGGTCAGACAGGTGTCAGAGGCGGGCGACAGGGTCAGCACGCGATAGCCGCTGCCCTGTTTGCTTTCGACGTAGCCATCCTGCACCAGCATATCGAGCGCGCGGCGAATGGTAACGCGGCTGACCGCGAAATGCGTCGCCAGTTCGCTTTCCGTGGGCATGCGCCCCCCGACCGGATAGCGCCCGGATTTCAACCGTTGCAGGATCACCCGATAGGCGTGTTCGTATTTTGGCTGTGTTTCAGTCTGCATTCTGGCCATCTTGTCGTTCACTCATTTTCTGTTCGGCTTCGCGCAGAGCGCGGCGGTTGATCTTGCCTGATGAGGTCATGTCGAAGCGGTCGACATAGGTAAATTCACGCGGCGCCTTGTACCCGGCAAGGCGGGTTTTCACATGGTCGCGCAGGGCGTTGGACAGGGCATCATCTGCGGTGACACCGGCGGTCAGTTTGACCACCGCCTTGACGATGGCGCCGCGGTCTGCGTCCGGTTTTCCGATCACTGCGACCTCGGCAACGCTGGGATGGGACAACAGGCAGTCTTCGACTTCGGCGGGGCCAATGCGAAAGCCGGAGGATTTGATCAAGTCATCCGCGCGGCCCTTGTACCAGAAGTATCCATCCGCATCGCGCACCGCGAGGTCATGGGTACGCAGGTAGGAGCCAAGGTGCATTTCGGCTGTTTTCTCAGGGTTATGGAGATAGCCCAGAAACCGGGTCGGTGAGGTCGCCAGTGTCACGATTTCACCCGGTTCGCCGTCCGCGACGGCGGCGCCGTCAGCGTCCACAAGCTGCACCGTATGACCGGGATAGGCGCGCCCCATGGAGCCGGGCCGTCGGGGATAGAGTGCGGCGCAATTGCCGATCAGATGGTTCACCTCGGTCATGCCGTAAAATTCGTTGCAGACGACGCCGAGTTTGGTCTCGGCCCAGTTGAGGGTTTCCGCGGCGAGCGCCTCGCCCCCGGTGCAGATCACCCTGAGCGCCAGATCGTAGTCATTGCGGGGCGCAGGGGTTTGCGCGAGACGTTTGATCGCGGTCGGGGCGAGAAAGGTATGTGTGACCTTGTGGCGCGACATGAAGGCATAGGCCTGCGCGGCCGAGAACCGGTCGAGCGAGGTCGCGATCGGGCGGCCGGCCATCCAGGCGGGGAACAGCATGTCGAGCAGCCCGCCGACCCAGGCCCAGTCCGACGGCGACCAAAAGACCGCATCGGGGTCATTCATCGACAGATCAAAGAACAGATTGATCGAGGGTGTATAGGCGGCCAGGATCCGATGCGCATGCAAGATTCCTTTGGGTTTCCCCGTCGACCCTGAGGTATACATCAGTAGCGCCGGGTCATCGGCGCGGCCATAATCCGGGGCGAAACCGGGGGCATCATTGGTCATTGCCCGGCCAAGGTCGATATCACCGGCACCGGGATCACGGCACAGGATATGCTTAAGGTGCGGAAAATCCTGCGCCGCCGTTTTGCGCATCGGACCCCAGGCCCCATTGTCAGTCAGAATAACCGAGAGGGCACAGTCATTTAACGCATGGCGCACTGTATCGGGACCGTAGAGCTGTGACAATGTGACTGCCACTCCGCCAAGTTTGCAGACCGCCATATGGGCAATCGCCGTATCGGGGTGCTGGCCATTGTGCAGACCGATCAGACTGCCCCGCCCATAACCAAGATCGCGCAGGGTTGCGGCAAGATTTCTGGCCGCATGATCCACCTGCGCAAAGGTCTGGACATGGGTCTGTCCGGCGGCGTCCTGAAAGATCATTGCCGGCTTGTCGCGGCTGGCTTTGCCCAGATGCCGCCCCAGCGTCATGTGGAAGATGTTGGCATCATCCGGCCAGGTCACGGCATAGCCCGCACCCGCGGGACGCAAGTTCAGCCAGGGCAGCAGGTGATCTGGAATGGATGTGGTCATCGCGCATTCCTCGCGCCCCTGGCCCCAAGGCAGAGCCCTGGCTGGCCGCCGGTCGATGCGATGATATGGCCGCCGCTGGCGTCCGCCGCGACATCGACCAACTTCACTGTGCTTTGGGTTGTCGCACCATCAAAGCTGACCAGCGCGAAATCGCCGTCCTGCCCGGTTGTGCGCAGGGTGATGGTTGCGGTGCCTGGCAGGGTGACCCATTCCCCCGCATCGCTGCCGCAGGCGCAGGTTCTGACCGGCGGAAAGCTGGTTGCGGCACAGGCCGCACAGCGCCGCGCGATGGCCTGACCCTGCAAGAGGCCGGTCACAAAAGGGCCCAACCAACCGGGGTTGAGCGCATAGTCCAATGTGATCTGGTGGCGGATCATCCGGCTGTCCCCCCTTGCGCGAGGATCGTGACCGCCGCCGTGGTACAGACCCCGCCATGGGTGTCGGCAACCGCGTATCGGGGCAGAATGCGCGGTTGCAGTGCCGCGTGATAGCGCCCTTCAAGGATCAGGGCGCAGGTCGCCGTCTGTGCAACGCCTATGGCACCCACCGGCGCGCCTTGTCCCATCAACCCGCCAGACAGGTTGATCGGACAGCGGCCTTCAGGGGCAAAAACGCCCCGCGAAAGATCGTTTGAAAGATCATCGGACAAACCGAGGGCGCTGATGGCCTGAAGCTGGGCCCCGGCATAGGCGTCGTAGATCTCTGCCAGGTCGATGTCTTGTGGCGAAATCTCTGCCGCGGCGCAGGCGCGCGCCATGGCCATTGTCTTGGCGGTAAAGTCACCGGGGTCGGCGCGGTGGCTGAGATGCATATGATCGCTGGCCGCGCCCGCGCCGATGATCTGTGGCGCCGCATTTCGGTTGGCGGGGACACGGGCGGGGGCCGAGAGGATCAGGGCGGCGGCCCCGTCAGACAGCGGCGAGCAATGCAGGCGGTGATAGGGGCTGGCGATCACCGGGCTTTGGCCAATGGCGGCGGCGCTGTCGCTGCGGGGCAAATGGGCGTTCGGATTGCCACCTGCATTGCCCCGGTTCTGGATCGTGACCGCAGCAAGGTCGTCCATTGTCGTGCCGTGCCGCTTGGCAAAGGCCTGATATGACAGGGCATAAAGCGCGGTCGCAGTCAGCCCGGTCATCCCGTCGGTCCAGCCATCAAAGGAAAAGCCGTAAAGGTCGCGGATTGCGTCACCCGAAAGGCTGGACGCAGAGGGATCAACGCCAAGCACCACCGCATGGCGCGCCGCGCCGGATTGTACCGCCCGCAGGGCTGCATGGACCGCAAGTTGCCCCGATGCGCCGCCACCTTCACACCGGGTGGCGGCCACGCCGACGAGGCCCAGTTCACTGGCAAGGATCGAGGCGGGATTAAGTTGAAAATGGAAGAAATCGCTTTCGGAGGCGACAAAGAGCGCATCAATGTCGCCGGCGGTCAGCCCTGATTGTGCAAGTGCTGCATCAAATGCTGACTTTGCCCAGTCGCGGAAACCGGAGCCATCTTTGCGGCGGTCAAATCGGGTGAGCGCGGCCCCGGTCACTGTGACATTCCTGATTGGCATCTGCTGGGCACACTCACAATCTTCTGGATCACCCGAATACATTGACCTAACATATTTGTAGATACAAGTTAATATTGGCCGTCGCTTTCCGGGTCCTAGCGCCCAGACGCGCGTGACATGTGACCAGCAGCCAACGGGCAAGGATTTTGAGGTGAACCTGCGCGCGATTTTGACATCGGGACTGGTCTGCTTTTTTGCCGGGGCGCTTTATGGGTGGAGCGCGCTGATCGGGCCGCTGCAGGACAGGTTCGGGGTCAGCACCGGTAGGACGGGGCTGGTTTTTTCGTTGGCGATTGTCAGCTTTACTTGCGCGGTGATCCTGATCCCCTGGGTGATGCGGCATGCGGCCACGCCGCGCACTGTTGCCTGCCTTGGCCTGCTTGGCGCGGTATGTGTTTTTGCCGCTGCCCGCGTGGGCGGGCTGGCGCCTTTTCTGGCGCTCTTCAGCGGCGGGTTCGGATTTGCCAGCGGCGGCGTCTATATTGCCGCGCTGGGCGTTGCGGGGCGCAGCCCGCGCCACAGGGTCGCCACCCCGGCGATGGTCGCGTCATTTGGATTGGGGGGCGCGATCTTTGGCCCGTTATGGCGGCAAATGGACGCGCGGGGCTGGGGGTTAGACGGGTTGGATGTCCTGGCGGTGGGACTTTTGGTGACATCTGTCGCGGCATTGTTTGTGCAGCAAGCGGAGACCGCAGCGCCGAAGGATATCGGCAGACCAGAGACGCAGCAGGGCGACACGCCAATCCCTGTCACGCAGCTTTGGCTGGTGTTTGCCTTTGGTTCGTTTGGCGGGCTGATGGTGCTGGGGCTGGCCGCTAAGATGCTGGATGCGGGAGAGGTCGGGCTGGGCATGGCAAGCCTGACGCTGGCGGGCGTTGCGGTTGGCAATACGCTGGGGCGTCTGTCTGTCGCGGTGTTGGTCAGGCAATTGCCACTAAGGGGCTGCCTGATGCTGGCCATGGGGCTGACCCTGCTGGGCCTGTGCGCTGCGATTTGGCAAACCAGCGCGGCGTTGCTTTGCGCCGGGCTGGTGCTGGTGGCCGCGGGCTATGGCATTGTTGCGGCGGCGGTTCCGGTCCTGACCCGCGCGGCATTTGGGGCCGTCCTGTTTCAGCGCCGGTTTGCGCTGGTCTTTTCGGCGTGGGGCGTCGCAGGGTTCATGGCACCCTGGGCGGGCGGGGCGTTGTTTGACTTGCGCGGCAGCTTTGCCATGCCGCTGGTGCTGGCGGGTCTGTCTTCGGTGATCTGTCTGGTGCTGGTGCGCAGGATGGCAAAATTCGTATAGGGCACACGAACATTTGCCAAATGCCGCCACTTGCGTGCGCGCAAAGATTGCCGGATAAAGCGACCAACCAATGGAGTTTTACCATGCGCGCCAGAATCTATCGCCCAGCCAGAACAGCGATGTCGTCGGGAACGGCAAAGACAAAGTTTTGGGTGTTGGATTATGAAAAGGACAGCGCCCGCGCGATTGACCCGCTGATGGGGTGGACGTCTTCGGATGACACGCAGTCGCAGGTACGCCTGACATTTGACTCCAAAGAGGCGGCCCTCGCCTACGCCAAGGAACATGGGATTGATGCGGTCGTGACAGAGCCGAAGGTGCGCAAGCCCAAACTGCGACCGGGTGGGTATGGCGACAACTTTGCCACCAATCGCCGCGGTGTCTGGACCCACTAACCGTCTAAAATGCGGTCATCATCACGCGCGGGATAATGTCAACAATCGGCCTGCGGGCGTCTTGCCGGGACTTTCGGTCAAACCGATTGCGCGTCGGATCGGCGTCGGCGACGACCCGGTAGCGATGCAGGGCCGCGCTGGGATGATCCATTCCTGAACCCATGCGCGGCATCAGCGAAACCCTATGTGTCTTGCAGATCGCCGCCGCCCCGATTGCAGCACCAGGGCAACATTGCTGATTCCGATCAGGCGGGGCGCAGCCCAAGGATGTCGCGCGCCTGCGCGACACTCGCAACCGGGCGGTCATATTTGGCGCAGAGATCCGCGGCGCGCGCGATCAGGGCCGCGTTTGACGGGGCAAGCCGGTGTCGATCAAGTCTGATGTTATCTTCGAGCCCGGCCCGGGTATGCCCACCCGCCGCGATGGCCCATTCGTTGACCGTGATCTGTGCGGCACCAACCCCCGCTGCACACCACTCTGCCGTTGGTGCGCGGGTGCGCATGATGTGAACGTAGAAATCGAAAACTTCACGGTCCAGAGGCATCGCATTTTTGACCCCCATGACGAATTGGACATAAAGCTTGCCATAAAGCGCGCCGGTCGCGCTCATCTCAAGCGCATGCAGGATGTGGCTCAGGTCGAAGGCCTCCACTTCGGGGGTGATGTGATAGCTGCGCATTTCAGAGGCCAGCCAAGCGACCAGATCAGGTGAGTTTTCATAAACGCGGGTTGGAAAGTTGTTGGACCCGACCGAGAGGGAGGCCATATCAGGCCGCAGCGGCAACATGCCCCCGCGTTCCCGTCCTGCACCGGACCGCCCGCCGGTGGAGAACTGAAGGATGATGCCGGGGCAGTGTTTTTCAAGCCCTTCCTTGAGTGCTGCAAACCTGTCTGGCGCGCTTGTCGGGGTGCCGTCATCGGCGCGGACATGGGCATGTATGATCGACGCACCCGCCTCGACCGCGGCGTGGCTGCTTTCGATCTGTTCGCTCACCGTTATGGGAACCGCCGGATTGTCGGATTTGCGCGGTACGGATCCGGTGATGGCACAGCATAGAATGCAGGGTTTGCCCGCTATATCAGACATTGAAAAACACCGTTTCGATTGGGCCCTGAGGGTAGACGAGGTGAGTGTAGCCGGTCTCGGACGGTCTGGCGACCAGCGAGTCAACACGCCGACCGCGGGGATAGATGCAGGATCGCACTTGTTGTCCCCATCTGAGAGACGGTGGCGGGCGGTCAGGTCATCGACCGGCACTGTCGCGTCAATTCGGGTCGCCCTATGACATGCCGCGCATGCGCCGACGTCCGCATTTTCGCCCTGAGTGATCGCAACTGGAGCGCTGCTGAAGGGCCGCCGTGCGGTGGTTGCGACCTGGGACTGTTGCATTGGTGCCATGGCCAAGGCAGACTGCAGGGCAGGCTGTGGGGTGCCGCCAATGACATTTATCTGGATTATTCTCTTTCTGATTGCTGCCTACGTGATTTATGGGCTTGCCGCTCCGCACCCATATCGGCGCATATTTGCAAGTGATTTGCCCGACAACGCGCGCAGCGACGGTTACCTTTCCCCGCACGAAGTCATTGATCCTGACGAAGATGTTATTGCACAGCGGGTCAGCGACGCTTTTTCAGCGCAGACCAGTCGATATGAAAAGAATGCGGGCAAGGGTGACACTGCGTTTCACGAACCTCATTGGGGGCATACGAACGGGATCCTGCACGGAACACTTAGCATCGGCAGTATCGAAAATTTGCCAGAACAATTCCGCGTCGGGCTTTTTGCGACGGATCGCAACTATCCCGTGGTGGTGCGCAGCGGGGTGAGTGAGGATCGCGACCTTGGTTTTGCGGTCAATCGATTGGCTGTGAAACTTGACTACCCGGAACCCGTTCCCAACGTCTATGCATCAGATGGAACGGCGAACGAACTTGATTTGCTTTTTGTTGCAGGCTCGTCGGAAACGAATGCGCTGGACCATACGTTTTTCGTGCGCGACGCGCGACAGATGAACGTCGCGGCTGGTCTTAAACCTCTATCCTTTGAAACGTTTAAGACACTCGCCAACTGGCGCAACCTCGCGCTTTTGCTGGGTGTCCGTAATCGGGTGAGGAAACTGATGGCGCCCCATCGGCAACCGCCCGAGAACAACAAGGGTTGGGCAGGAAAGCCCTATTACTCGATTGGGCCATTTGCATTGGGGGATGGTGCGATGAAGTTTCGCCTTGATCCGGAAACCCAGCACATCGTGGCAGCGCATGATCCAAGAAAACGGGATGTCACATCGGTCTACAAGGACAACATGGACGCGTGGATGAAGGCTGGCGAAGACGTTGTCTTTCGGTTGGGTGTTCAGCTTGCGACACGCGACTGCATTCCCGAACCGGCAGCTGGTGATCCGCCAAAGTCGGCGATGGTGGCCGAATATTGCGACATTCAGTGGGACGAGACGGCATCGCCATATATTGATGTTGGCACTCTCACACTGAAGGCGGATACGTCTTTAAACACGGCTGACGTCTGGGAAAAACTTCAGTTCAATGCATGGAACACGCTTCCATCAATGCGTCCGCTGGGGCAATTGTTTCGGCTACGCAAACACGTACACAAAGCACACAGCAATACGCGGCTGGCGCATATCTACGGCAACCAGCCGGGCGAGTTGACCGGGAAATGCCCATTTCAGCATTGACCGATTGTCGGGTTGGCCATGTGCATTTTGGCCCAGTCGCACTGGTGCCAGCGGCAGACAGCAAACATGCGTGCGCCGTTGGTCAGACGGTGTCCTGCCCGACAGCCACCTTTTCACCGCAGGTTCAACGACGCCAGCGTAGCGGATAACAGCTGTGGGTGCGCATCACAGCATGCCAGACGGGCCAGAAATGGTCGCTGGGGCGGCCCTTTCCATCTACGTGCCCGTCGACTGCCCATGCTGCGTGGTTGCTGAAGGCCGTGGCGCGCGCCAAAACACCGAGTTCAGCCCGCTTTTCGAAATCCCGGACAAAATCATTCCATGGGTGCGCGTATTAATTGTACGGCCAACAGGATCGGCTGTAACGGCAGAAACTCGCACGATGTTTTCCGCGCCCGTCATCTTTGCCGTTGCGATGACATTGGAAGCTTGTACTTCCGCAAACGGGTTGGCCGCCGAGATCAACACGACCGTTTCGATTCCATCCAGTGCGGTGGTGAGGGTCTTGTGATCCTCAAACGCGCCGACAACTGGCTGAATGCCCAGGGCTGTAACTGACGCGGCCTTGTCTGGATCATGGAGCAGAGCCTTCACGGCAGTCCCGCCCCTCTGGCCAAAGAGGCGCAAGACCTCCATGCCACCGTATTTGGATCGCCATTTGTAGAAGTTCGCGCTGCTCATCCCGTGCTCACGGCACAAATCAGAGACAGGCACACCATTCTCGGCCTGCTTCAGGATCGCCATGATCTGCGCGTCGCTGTACTTTGATTTCTTTATCAGAATTTCCTCTTCCATCATTCGAGAAAATTCTACTTCCGCACACCCCTAAGTTTCGGGGGGATTACCGATCTAATTGCGGCAGGGGCCAAATTGGAAGAGCCTACTCGAGTGGCAAGCCCTGAGAAATAAATACTGCTGCTACATCTGGATGTGCCCGGGCGAGCAATCCGGGCGTTTCAAGTAATTCAGAGAAGGCTTCTGTGTCAGCGCCCTGCTCGATAAGAAACAGGGTCGTAGCCGGATGCACGCCAAAGGCCGCCAGATGAAGAGCGGTTGTGCCGACACTGGAGGATGCGTCAACTGACACGCCCGACTCCAAGAAGAGACGCACCACATCCGTCTCACCCGCTGACGCGGCCCAATGTATCGGCAAAGTCGCATAGCCATTGCTCACTTCAATGCTTGGGTCAGCGCCGATTTCTAGAAGTAGAGCGACCACGTCGGTATGACCTTGCCCTGCCGCGATGTGTAGCGCAGTTCCACTGCCTTCGTGTTCTCCGTATGTGACGTCAGCACCTGCTGCGACTAACTGCTCCACTGTCGCCACCGATCCGCCAGTTGCGGCCAACTGCAAAGGCGTGAATTTGTCGGCGGTTGACCCTATGGCGTCAACTGGCGTTCCGGCCTCCAGCAATAGCTGGACAACTTCAGAATGTCCTCGCGCTGCTGCCCAATGCAAAGGCGTGCCGACAGCCTTGTCCAATTCAAGCACATCAGCACCATTGGCAATTAAGGCACTTACGGCTTCGATATCGCCGGATCTCGCCACCTTGTGAAGCTCATTTGCGTAAGCTGACGCAGTCGTCAGAGAAAACCACAAAACCGAATAGAGGAGTGCACGTGAATTTGAGTTCAACTACTTCATCCATATCATGTCAGTGTACTGGCCACATAATACCACAGACCTTTGGCTTTGTCCGTAGACCTCCCGTTGACGTCAAGAATTGGTCTGCCGCGCCGCGGCAAGTCTGGTTAGAGCGCAAAGCTACATTTTTCAGCCGTTGACAAAATGTGCTTCGTAAGCTGCTTCGCAAAGCTCAAACTTACTTTCTGCAACCTGCCAAGCAAGCACTGCCGACAACAATCGCGCCGCCATAAATGATGCGCACGCGTCTTCGACGTTTCCCGCTTCGTCCGCCGTGAAATAGCAGTCATCAAGAGCATCAACCTGATTTTGGGAAACGCTATAAGGCCGAATTTCAAAGTTTTTTGGCAATAGTTGAGCGGCTTTGTCCGGCAACATCGCCAGTCTTTCCGTAAGTATCGACATCACTTCGACTTTTGCTTCACTCAAAGCAGAAGAATTGAGTTGTTCGGCAAGTTCGGGGTTCAGTGTTTCGAGGCGCGATTGCATGGCGAAGGTATATGTCTCGCAGCGGCGCTCGTATAGTGTAAACGGCAGCTCAGTCCGCTGAGCCGCCGTTGTGGCCGCTATTCGGGTCACAGAACCTTACCGAAAGCGTCATATGTCCGCTGTGAGCCGATATCGACGGATGCTGCGGAAAGTATGAATGACAGCTATGGAGCTACAAGCTCTTCAGGTAATCTGCAAACTCCTTGCCTTTTTCCTTCCTAAATATTTCACCGTTTTCGCTGATTTCGCCGAGCCGGTCTAATCTGAAGTTTCTAAAGTCATGCCTGAGTTCGCACCATGCGGTTAGCACCCAAACGGTTTCGAATGCGGTCAACCCAAGTGGCCGCAAAATACGTTCACTCTGGCTCTCATGAGCATCTTCATAGGTGACGGCGAGCTTTTTCCTGTGTCTGATAGCGGTTCTGATAGCGCTTAGCCCTGATGCGGTGTCTGCCTTGTTCTCTCCACCAACGGCCAGCAGTGGCTGTTGAAGGTGCCGCCGGTCCTCTGACAAGACAGTTTCGATCTTCCCGAAGAGCCTCTGTGCGGCTTGCCCAAGGGCTTCATCGCCGCGCGCTGTGACCATACGGATCCCGAGCAGCAACGCATCAAGCTCATCCGGGTCGAAATGCAACGGCGGGAGGAAATAGCCTGCCTCGATCTGGTATCCGATGCCACCCTCACCCCGAATGGGCGCGCCCATGGACTGCAACGTGGCGATGTCGCGATAGATGGTTCTAACCGAAACATTCAGGTCGGCGGCGAGCGAATCTGCGGTCAACGGCGTTCGACGCCCGCGCAGATGATCGAGGATCGAAAAAAGTCTTGTAGTCCGCATGCTGCCCCTGACGAAAATTGACAACCCTCTTCATTAGTAGCTGGGCTGCATCAAATGAAAGGACTTTCTATGCTACGGAAAAATATTGGCCCAGTAACTGTGATGGGATTTGCGCGATACTCTGCCAAGCCCGGAGTTGATCCGGCCAACTTGATTGCTGCCACCCGGGTTTGGCAATCAGAGTTTTTGGCGCACCAGCCAGGTATCGCGATGCACTGCTTTCTGGGAAATCTGAAAGGTGACTTCGCAGACGCAATTCTTGCGACTGACGAAGCGTCATTTATCGCCATGGCGCAAGAACACCCAAATGCACCTTCCACTGGACCTGTTATGGAAATGCTGGACCGAGATAGCATTCGGTTGGCTAAAAACAACCTGCTTGGCGGGCCCGTACCGCTGCCGATTGACTTCTCATGTGTGGAGTTTGGGACGTTCTCCCCGAATGATCCGAAGTCGTTCACTGAAGGAGGGCTATTGGACGCATCCCGCAAAATCGAAGGAACTTACCTTGCAAATTTTGAAGAGGCGAAATCCCACTTCGTTGCTCGGGTAGATGAGAACACCTACTCGGAAATCGCCTTTGTAGAGACGTCAGGCGCAGCACGTGAAATCTGTGGAGGATATACGGGCAACAAAGATTGTACCCCCATGTTGGAGATGTTCGATCCAAAGTCGGTAGATTTAGATTTCTGGCACGTGTTGGCTTAAATGAACCAAAGCTGCCGTTGATGTGCCAGCATCAAACGGCAGCAAAGTCCCACAGACCTCCTGTTGACGTCAAGAATTGGCCCGCCGCGCCGCGGCAAGTCTGGTTAGAGCCCAAACCTACCGAATGCTGCGCCCCGCACGAACGACTGCTCTGTTACGGATGAAGTTTCACGTCTCGGTTCGTCTATTTGACATGATCGCAACTGCAACGGCAGCAAGGGCTATGTTGATGCCGACATAAACATAGAGGCCAAACTGCGGACCCGCATCATCCAGACGATACACTGGCAGGACAATCAGGACGGTGTTTTGCACCCCATGCATGATCCAAGGGATCGCGAGCTTGTAACCAGAAAGCTGAAACAGCCAAAGCATTTGCACTGAAAACGCCATGGTGAAGACAACGAAGACTAGGAACGGGATGAAGATGTGCGGGTCTCCGGGAATGATCCAAAGTGGCAGGTGCCAGAGTCCCCAGATTGCCCCAAGCAGCAGGCTCGATTTCACAAATCCAAATCTATCTTGCATTGGCTCTTGGGCGTACCCACGCCACCCAAACTCCTCCTGACCACCTCCAAAAATCATCATCGATAGGAATGCGGGGATAAGCCAAACGACCACAGGATATGGAAGGTCGGTTGGAACCATACTATCTGGAAGAGCGTCCGCACCTGTAATTGAAACAACGGTTGTGGCCAGCCATGCAGAAGCGACAGGAAGCGCGATGGCAGCAATCAGCATCAGCGGTTTGATGCGAAGGTCAAATGCACTCTTGACCAGTCTCCACGCAGATTTCCAGCCACCGTCGCGCCACAACAGGATCAAAGCGGCAGCCATGGGCCCAAAAGTCGACATGAAACCGGCAAAGCCGTTGTAACCGTTACCGCTCAGCGGCGTGGATAGCCCGCGCCAGTCCAGAAATGTCGGGATGAAGAAAACCCAAGAGAGGCCGAATGTCAGGAGGAAGAACGTGCGCAGCCTAGCATTGTGCATTACTAGTTTCCTCTCGTTCATCGCGTGGCTCTCTTGCGCATCGAGCCTGTGACGCTAAGAACATACCCGTGGTCAGTTTCCATGAGCAAATACTGACCGTCGGTATGTTTGTAAAGGGAGACGCCCAATCGAAGTGTCTGTTCGCCGAAAGAACTTGAAGCCGGAGGAACGCCGCAGTCAGATTTTTGACTGTGCACAGGAGTTATTTTTGACGAAAGGCTTCGCGCGCACATCGATCAACGACATTATGAACGCAGCAAGCGTCTCGAAAGGGGCCTTCTACCATCATTTCGACTCGAAAGAGGCGATGGTTGAGGGGCTGATGGACCGGTACTCAAACCAAATCAGGGGCGCATACGACGCAGTGATCGAGACCGAAGGCCTCGACGCGATGGCGAGGTACATGATGTATCTGGAGATCCTTCGCGACCGGCAGAAGATTGCGGAACCAAAGTCAATGATGCTGGTCATCACATCACTGCTCAATGAAGAGGATGTGGCGTTTCAAGATCGACTGATGGAAGCCGTCGTGGCCGCTGTGGTGCCAGTCTTCTCGGAAGTCTTACGACTTGGAATCGAAGAAGGCACATTTCAAATTGATGACCATCAGACGGCGGCGCCGTTAATCGTGCGAATAGCCAATCAGCATCGCTACGTACTCAGGTCTGCTTTCGCGGCAAGGACACCGGAGGAACAAAAGGATGCTGTGCAACGTATCAATGACAGTCTGAACATGCAGGGATTGGCCATTGATCGACTGCTTGGAATCCCGGACGGCTCGACCCAGCTAAGGAATGACGATTACGCTAAAGACTTTGTCGGCAACCTGCGGCAGGCCGCCTCGTCACAGTGACTTCTCCATTTTTCTAGATCAAACGACCCACAAGCAGCCATTGGGGCAAAAATGTGAACGGCAGCTTCGTCCGCAGACCTCCTGTTGACGTCAAGAATTGCTCTGCCGCGCCGCCGCAAGTCCGGTTTGAGCTCAAAGTGTTTGCATACTGCATCGCGGCGAAGGTCTGCGTCCAATTTCCCATTACCCGAGTATCCTCAATGCCAGCGGGCTAACAAGAATTCTCAGGGCGCGAACGTATCGCCCATATCAGCGTGCAACCACACCATGCGGTCCAGAAACCAGAGCTTGGCCCCCATGGCGAGCGTGAGCCCCATGATGAGCCAACCAAGTTCGAACTTCCAAAGCCCGTAGGCAAGTATGAGTGCTCCGCTACCAGCAAAGTAGGTCAAGAGGGTGGCAACCCGAATGTGATGGGTCGGGACTGGGTGTGCGTCGCGAGCCAACCATAAGCGCTCACCCAGTACGGCCTTTGTCATCCAGGTTTCGTGATGCAGCGGTGGACCAAACAGACGTGGATTGGTCCAGGTCCAAGCGACTACTGCAAGCACCGGCCAAAGCGCACCCCAACCCAGCCAGACACGCGACCAGATAGCCAGGCACAGAAGCGGGAGAATCGTGATGCGGGACCAACCGCTCCACGGGTTTGCGTGGCGTTCCCAAGTTGCATCGTCCATGCCCATGAGGCGTTCAGATAGTCTTGCGATTTCCATCCTATGACTTTGCCCCATATCCAAGTTTCAGCGACACCAGTTCGGCTAAAATGCCGCCGCCATGTATCACAAAACTGAGCGGAATAGCAGGAGCGATCGGGCTGTCCATGATCGGACCCCAAAGCATCATCAGCGCGGAAACCGGAACGCAGTGCGCTGCAATTGCAAGCACGCTATAGCGTCTAGGCGTGCAACCGCCCGAGCCCATCCACATTGAAACCGCGACAAGCCCCATCAATGGATATGCCTGAACAAGGCCCACGATGGCCATGTCGTTTCCGGAAAGTCCGCCGTAGGGACCCATCCCTGTAAACCCGCCAAAGTAGGTGGCGCATGTCAGGATTGGGGTGAGGATCATGAGGGCTTTACCATGCCACTGCAATATCTGACGTCCGTTAAATTTCATCTGTTTGTCCTCTCTTGAGTTGGGCGAATGCAGGAATTCGCCTTGTCGTGGTGTTCGGTGCTTTCTGGGTGTGATTTGCCGGCGTGGGGTTTGACTGCGAAACCGTCTCGCACCAGCGCTTTAGTCCTCGGTTCTCTTGCATCAGGGCAAGCCAGATCAGTGGGGCAAGAAAGGCTGCGCAAATCATGGCGACGGGCCCGACCAGCTTGACTGTCAGGGTGCAGTTGGTCCCGTTCTCGTGAGTGGCCAGCCGATGGGTTGCCCGCATGCGAATGGCTTTGCCAGAGGTCTCCCACACAAAGAACTGGCCATCAGTGATCTCTGTCACGGTCCAGACCGTTCTGGATTGCATCGGTTGTTTGATGATGGCCTGACTGCCAACACCAAAACCCAAGTTGTCCAAGCGGCGTGCAGTTTGCACGGTTGGGGCCCAGTCAGGCCAACTGCTAATATCTGTTGTTGTTTCCCAGACCTGTTGGATGGGACTGGCAATGAATGTGCTGTGTGTAATCAACATTTAGTCGGTCTCCTGTTTAGCGGGATTAGTGCTTGAGGCTGAAAGTAGCCATGAGGCAAATGCGCCCTGGCCATAGCGAGCATCGGGAAATTGAACGTTCCCGATTCCGAAGAGCCGCAACGCTTGGGTGACCTTCCGAGGTCTGATCGCAATTGCATAAGCGCATTTGAGTCCGACGTCGTTCATACCGCCCTCCGCATGCGAAAAAGGCGCGGCCAAGGCATCCGCGGGCGTCCTACGGTTTGGGCAAGGCGCGCTATGGTCAAAAGCGTTGTCACAGCCATTCCAACCAATAGACCTGTCCAAACACCGGTAATCCCCAACTGCTGAACGTCACAAAGATAGAGGCCCAAGGGCGCACCGATGACCCAGTTCCCAGCGATGGTGAACAGCATCGGAGCACGGGTATCTTTGCGCCCGCGCAGTAGGCCGGCCGCTGCCAGACAGGGGCTTTCGAACAACTCGATGACACCGAGCAAGAGCAGAAGTCCTGCGGCGAGCCCGGCGGCTGCGCCGATTTGATCTGCGCCGAGGAATGCCGTCGAAAGGGGATCGGCCACCGCAGCCAAACCTGCAAACAGCAACAATCCACTGCCCAAACCCAGAAAAATACTGGATCGGATGACTTCGTTTTGCATTGCAGGATCAGCCAGCGTTTCGGCCCGCGCCATACGCACCATCGAAGCCTGAAGCAGCGCCATCGGGATTGCATAGGCCACGCCTGCGACCCGCAGTGCCAGAACATGCGCAGCCGCATCGGCAGCGCCGAGCGTCGCGGCATAAAGTGTCGCACCGAGATAAACGCCAACTTCAGCAACGGCGGTGATGCCAATTGGCAGCCCCACCCGCAATACTGCGAATAGCTCGCTCCAATCGAACTGGATGGGGATCGGCGTGCTTGTCTTGACCCGGCTAATGACCGCCAGCACGACAAGAATGGCCGTTGCCACGAGAAGGGAGGAAATGCCTGCGCCCGTAACGCCAAGCCCGGGCACAGGACCGGCGCCCATCATCAGTACGTAGTTGAATGCCGCGTTCAGGGGCAGCATGGCAAGCGTGACGCAAAGAAAGACACGCGGTCTTTCTGCGGCAGTCAGTACTGTCCGGTAGAGCACCACTCCCAACATCGGAATGAGGGTCACCGCCATCGCCTGGGTATAACCCCGGCCCTGCTCAAGGAGCGCGGGTTCGATCCCCATGGGGCGCAGCCAGTCCGGGGCGCTCCACACGAGTGGAACGAGAAGGGCAGCGACAAGCATGACACTGACCCAGCCGATCCGTTGCAAGCGGAGTTGCGCAATTGCGTCGGCACGGACCACCGCGGCGGTATAGAATGGGGCGAGACCGCTGATAATACCGACGCCGAAATAATAAAGGATCGAGTAAAGGTCGCTGCCTACGGCCAAGGCTGCCAAAGCGTCAGCGCCGAACAAGCGCGCGACCATAGCCGCATCAGTTACACTCATACCCATCGAGACCAGCGCGATTGCCGCGATCGGAGCAGTAAGGCGAATGAGCGATCGCAATTCTGAAAATCTGGCGGGTCTTGCAGCACCATCGGGGTGCAGAAATGAGGTGTTGGAGGAATTCATGATGATACCAGGTAATGGATTGCAACCGTCCATTCTCAGAACGACGCAAAGATGTTTGTGAAAGCAGTGATGGCAATCGGCGGGCGGGAGCACGCCGACTGCTAAGTCATTGGAAAACAAGAGGCAGAGTTGAGAACCCAGCGAGCGGTTCTTCCTCTTAGGGCAGTGGCATCGCTTTATCGGCGTGCGACGGATTGCCCTTCCTTCTGTGGCTATGATCCGTCCTGTTGCTGGCCAAGCTCCATCTGCAGGCGCACACCGTAGCCATCGGTCATGCCAAGCATCACTTGTCTGATCTCTGCCGGTGCGTCTGCATAATCGCCCGTCCCGCCCGTGACAGCGCGTGTGACAGAGACGTCAACGTCCGCCAGTTCGGGGCCCTGGGTGATCAAGAGATCACCGTCATTGAACCGGATGATCTGGCGTGTGATGACGATAGTGCCGGTTTCAGTGCGCATGCCATCGCCCACCAGGTAACCGTCACAAGTCCAAGTGCCGATCACGAAATCCGGAAATGCAGGTTTTCCGTCAGGAAGAGTGCCTTCAAGGCCGCCATCCAGCGTACCAGCAGGATAGACATAGCCTTGGGTGATGAATGGGTTGCCGTAGGCTGGCATTCCGTCGTCAAACACCGGTGCTTCGGCGAAGACAAATCGGCTGAGGTCTTCGGCTACATCAAAGGACGTAAGCATGCTGTCAGCGTGCGCCGAGAACGCAGTCGAGGCCAGCGTGGCAGCCAGAATGAATTTGAGGGGTTTCATTGGGTATTCCTTTTTTCGTTTCAAGTTTGGGTTTGGGTTTGCGGTAGTGTCGTTTTGGCACGTCGCTCTGTGTCGGCCCGCGTGGGGTGCAGGCCGGTACTCTTTGGAAATGTCGCTCCGCAGGATCGGCTAGTAGCCGAAGATGCCTGGACTGGACCGTGGCGTGATCAGGTCTTCGCAGCCGATGTCACGCAGAAGGTGATCGGGAAACTTGGAGATGTTCCTGATGTCTCGGCGGTGCTGCAGATGAGCCCGGAAACGTTCTGTCCAGTGGCGCAAGGTCGTCAGAAAACCGGAGGACGCGGGACCGTGTGGGTTCAATGTCTGTTCCATAATTTATTCCTTTGAAATGTGGCGGACGCACCGATGCGCCCGGTTGAGCTGATCAGTCGCGAAGGTTGGCCATTTGCTTTGAGACCCGGGGCAGGCGTGGCACCAGCATTGGCACGCGACGGCGGTAGGCTGCGTATTCGTCGCCGTACAAGCGAAGGAGTGCGCGTTCTTCGAATTGCAGACCGATCAACATGTAGGCGAGCATGACGGCGCCAAAGAGTAGGCCCCCGCCGGTCATCTCCGGCACCGAAAATACGGCCAGCAAGATCCCGAGTTGCAAGGGATGACGCACGATCCTGTAAGGCAGCGGCGTGCGAAAACGATCAGTGGCCGCGGAGGTGCCATTCGGATTACTCCAGGCCTGTCGCAGTCCGGTGAATTCGAAATGGTCAAGTGCAAACGTCGCGACGACGATCAGCACCAACCCGGCGGCGAAAACGGACAGCAATACGAATTCTGCAAGACCATCGGCGCGCCAGATCACATGCGGGATCGACTGCCAGAACAGCATGATCACCGCCAACAGCGCCGAAGATTGCAGCACATAGGTGGCGCGTTCCGCCGATTTAGGAATGATCTTCGTCCATTGCCGCTTGAACGCCGGTCGCGCCATGACGCTGTGTACCAGACCGAAGATCGAGATCAGAAGGATGTTGATCGCGGCCGCCTGAGGCACTGGTGTGCCAGCATTTGCGGTTCGGATCGAACCGACATCAAGCAGAAACGCCACAAGCCAAAGGAAGACGGCCAGGAAGGCGACATACGATGTGATGGCGTAGGCTATGATGAGGATGCGGGACACTTTTCACGCTCCTTTCTAATGATTTCAGTGGTTTGGCCTTAAGGCCTCGACAAAAGCCAATGGCGCATTTGCAGTTTCGGGCGCGCCGGAGGGAACCCCAACTCGGTCAAGGCTTCGGCGTCCAAATACCTGGTGAGCGCCTTAGACTTTCTGCGGGCGGTCCACTTTCCAAGAATTCGGCGGAGCGAGGCAGGAAACAGATGGGTCACTGGGTTTCTCATTCGATCAGTCGGCATGCAGTGCGTCGCAAATCTTGGCGACGTGTCGATGATCGGTCCCGCAACAACCGCCAAAGACGTTCAGCTTGGGCAAGAGACGCGTGATTTCCGAATACTGCTGTGCAAGCTCCAGCGGGTTGCCGTCATCCAGTTCTTCGCAACAGTCGAGTTCCGCATGGGACATGCGCGACGCATTGCAACGCAACCCCTGGATGCGGTGCACCCAATCTCCGGCCTGCTGCAACATGCCGGTGAAATGGTCCGGGTGCGCGCAATTGATCATGTAATAGGCGGGCTTGCGGGAACAGCTTGCGTCGACCTCTGCGATGGCATGCGCCAGCGTCTCGCCAGTTGGCAGGCGCCCATCAGTTTCCAGTGTGAAGCTGATCGCGCCGGGCAGACCACGATCCCCAGCCGCACGCGCAATTCCAATCGCTTCGGGCGTGTTGGTCATGGTGAGCGCGGAGACCATGTCCACGCCACTGTCGGCAAAAATGCCGACCTGAAAGGCGTGGTAGTCCTCAGCCTCGGTTGCGGTCATGATACTTGACGGGTCATAACCATCGCCGCGTGGACCGATCACACCATTGACAATGACGTCTGCACCGCTGCCGAATTCCCGGCGAAGCCCCTGGGCAAACGCCACGGCCTCTCGGTTAATTTCGACGTGATCGCGCTTGGCGTAGCCAAGCAAGTCCAGCCAGTCAGGGCTGGACCGCCACGTGTTGGTGTCGAGGATGAAACCCGCATTGTGTTGACGTGCCGTCTCCATGAACGGCGCGATATATTCCCGCATGGCAGCGCGGCCGTCTTCGGTGCGCAGCATCGGGAAGAACGCGAAATGGGGCATGTCATAGCCCTTGTGGAACAGCATTGAGGTTTCAAAACCTGCGTCCGTGACGAATTTCCGGTCAGTCTGGTGGGGCAGGGTGTGGCTTTTCGATTTGGTCATTTCTTAGTCTCCGGTCTGAATCTGTTGAGACCGTTCTGACGGCTGACCGTGTGCACCAGCGTTGTAACGAGCGTTGAAATTTACTAGAATTCCCGTTGAAATTTGAAGGTTCTCAAAAAAATGTCCTCTCTTTTGCGCATGTCTCTGTTGGGCGAACTGACGGTTGCTGCCGACAGCGGTGAGATCGCGCTACCGGCGTCTCGAAAGACGCGCGCGCTGTTCGGCTATCTTGCGGCGACTGGGCGACCGATCCGCCGCGAACGCCTTTGTGAGTTGTTTTGGGACCTGCCTGACGATCCGCGGGCGTCCCTTCGCTGGGCGTTGAGCAAGCTGCGCAAAGTTGTCGATCGGGACGGCGTAAGACGCATCATCGCAGATAGGGAACGTGTCACTCTAGACTTGGACGAACTGCATGTTGAACTGCGACATATCTGGGTCAGATTGAATGATGACCCGCCGTTTATTCCACCACCCGAACTGCGGGACATGGCCGAGTTGTTTGAACGTCCCTTTCTTGAGGGATTGGAAAGCGCGGGGACTGAAATCTTCCAACATTGGATTGTCTCTGAACGCGAAAATGTGCGGTTGATGCAGCTCAATGTTCTGCGGCGTCTGGCCCTTCATCCAGAGCTTTCACTGGAAGAACGCGCTATGTGGGCCCGTCGGTGGCAAGAAGAAACACCGGTTGAAGAGGAGGCTGCGCGTAGCCTTATTGAGGCATTGGCGAAGTCCGGTCGACTTGACGAAGCACGCGAGTCTGAAGCCGACTTTCATAGAGCAGCACGAGAGGCGGGGTTACCCGCGACCGGATCGCTTCTGCCTGATATTCAAGAAAATTCAAATGGGGAGATTGTTCACGAACGCCCCATTGAGACAACTTCGCGCCGCATGCTGCGCAAGCAGAAAATCGGTTTCTGTCGGGCCCGTGATGGGGCGCGAATTGCTTTTGCAACCGTTGGTGAAGGTCCACCGCTGGTTAAAGCAGCCAATTGGCTGAACCACCTTGAACTTGATTGGGACAGCCCGATCTGGGGTCCCACATTCGCGGCTTGCGCGAATGAGCGGACCTTTGTGCGTTATGATGAGCGCGGTAACGGTCTTTCAGATTGGAACGTCAACGACATCGGATTTGAAGCCTTCGTGCGTGATCTGGAAACCGTCGTTGATGCACTTGGACTTGAACGGTTCCCGCTTTTGGGGATCTCGCAGGGATGCGCCGTTTCAATCGCGTATGCCGTGCGCCATCCCGAACGGGTTTCAGGACTGATCCTGATTGGTGGATATGCAACCGGATGGCGCATTGGTGCGAGTGCTGAGGAACAAGCGCGTCGTGAAGCGGTATTGACGCTCACGCAACACGGGTGGGGGACCTCAAATCCTGCTTATCGGCACATCTTTTCGCAAACGTTCATGCCGGATTCAAAACCGGAAGATCTGGAATGGTTTGACGAGTTCCAACGCCAGACAACCTCACCTGAAAACGCTGTTCGGTTTCAGGAGGCCTTTGGGCATATCGATGTGCGGGAGAGCCTTTCCAAAGTAAGTGTACCTACCATTGTTTTCCACGCCCGGGAGGATCAGCGGATTTCCATCGATCAAGGGCGTGAACTCGCCATCGCAATTCCCGGAGCGGAGTTTGTTCCTTTGGAAAGTAAGAACCACATTCTATTGGGGCATGAACCGGCGTGGTTGCGATGCGTTGAGGAAACCGCAGCATTTTTGACAAAGCACGGGATATGAAGTGGTTTTATCTGCCTGGTACTGTCTGCATCCTTAGAATCCGTTCTTTGAAAGCCCGGAAATAACTTTGCCGACATTCCGATTGTGACGAAATAGAGAACCACAGATTATGCACAACGTCCGAACGAATACGGCGTACTCTATGTGGCTGATCGACTTGCACGAGCTGCCAAGGCAGCCCCAAGAGTGATAAACACACTTGCCACAAGCAACGCCCACGTCATGTTGGCGATACCGGCGACCACAAGAACGAATGTCGAAAGCAACGGCGCGGCATAAGACGCGACGCCCAACAATTGAATATCGCCTTGTTTCACACCCACATCCCAAACGAAAAATGCCAGACCAACAGGACCGACGCCCAAACCAATAACGGCAAGCCAGGCGCTTGTCTCAGCCGGCCAAATTGTCGTCTCCAGGCCAATATGTGCGATGCCGGACAAGAGCGACGTCGCTAGGCAGAATACCGCGACGCTTGATGTCGGTGTCTGACCCAACCTGCGAGACATAACCGAGTAACCTGACCACGTGACAGCACACAAAAAAGCTAACCCATATCCCAGTCCTGCACTCGCCTCAAAATGTGTTTCGCCTTGCGTTACAACGACGGCGGCCCCCGCAAAACCAATCAGACCACCAATGATGTGCCCTGATTTGAGACGCTCGCCGGGCAGAAGGCCCGACAGCAATACGATCAGGAGAGGCCAAAGATAGGCAATGAGCCCCGCTTCTGCGGCCGGAGCGAGCCGCAATGCCGAAAAGTAGAAGAAATGATAGCCAAACAACCCAGCTGTCCCAAAGGCATAGATCTTCCAACTCACTCCCCCGAGTGACTTGACCTCGCCCGTGATGATAACCCAGCAAAGGCCAAGCACGCCACCAACAGCAAATGACATGGAGGTCAGTTGAAAGGGTGGAATCGGCACTGTCTTAACCGTGAGTAGCGCAAGCAGCGCCCACATCAGCACAGCACCAAATCCCAATACAGTTGCTCGTGCTTTGGTCATGTTGTTTGCCACAATTTTCTTGTTGCGGGGCTGATTTGTTCTGCTGCCAAACCAGCCTCGGCGGATGTGCGTCGTTGGTATGATATGCGCCGGCTTACGCCAATGGCAGGATGTTCTGATTGAATCGGAAGCGGTTCTGCGGATCATACTTCGTCTTTATTTCAACAAGCCGGTCATAGTTCGCACCGAAAGTTGCTCGCGTTAGTGTCGCGCTGTCTTCACCATGTCCCGGAAAATTCAGGTAGGCACGCCCAAGGTGGCCAAATCGGTCGCAATTGGACCAGCCCTCGCGTGACCATGCGATGTTTGCATCATCGTCATCAGGGTCGGTCCAGACGCCATCGAGTGAATACATCCATCCCATCGACCTGTCGCCAAAGGCAGTGGCATCCGCCGCTACTTTCGCGGTTGCTCCGCCAAAATTCCAGAGTGAAGACAGCGAATTATCCGAAGGCGCCGCCAAAGCATTGGCCATAGCCAGATCAATCATTTCGTCAGTGAGGTCAGTCAGATAGCGGGCCTTCCAGTAACAACGGAAATCTCCGGCAGGCATGAGCGTGTCAAACAGCTGCTGAACATCGCAATAATTCATCCGCCCAGAAAAATCGGTGACCAGGTTTCCAAACTCGCTGAGTGGCTTGAGAAGCGCCTCACCCTCACCCGCCTCGCCGTTGTAGACGCAGGCCAAGGTGTAGACCCTTTTTCCCCAGTGTTCCTCTGGGAAGTCTTCGCCACCTGCAGTAGAAAACTCGCACAAGGAGCCGACGAAATCGCCGTGTTTGGCCAGAAAGTCGCGCCATGCGCGAATGGGCTCTGGCCCGTCCTCAACAGCATAGATCGGGGCTGCGAACATAACTTCCGGACCGATCGGATGAAGTGCGAATTCGAAACCGACCACGACACCGAAATTGCCGCCCCCACCTTGCAGGGCCCAAAGCAATTCGGGATTCTCCCTTGCGCTTGTGTGGATAAGCGCCCCGTCAGCGGTGACAACGTCGGCCGCCATAAGATTGTCGATTGCCAAACCATGCTGGGCCCGCAACCAACCTATGCCACCCGAAAGCGTCAATCCGGCGACACCGGTGTCAGAGATCAACCCGCCTGGCGTCGCCAGCCCATGAACCTGAGTCGCAGTGTCCACATCGCGCCAGAGCGCGCCGCCCTGCACCTTTGCCACACGTGCCGAAGCATCAACGGACACGCCGCGCATGAGCGAAAGGTCGATCATCACACCGCCATCACAGACCGCATGACCCGCAACATTGTGCCCACCTCCACGGATCGCAATCGGCAGGTCACGGGCAACGGCGAGATTGACCGCGGTTTGCACGTCTCCAGCCGTTCTACATTGAGCGATCAGGACAGGGCGGCGATCAATCATCGCATTCCAGACACCACGCACCGCATCAAATCGCGCATCTTCCGGACCGATCATCTCGCCACTGAATTCGCGTGAAAGTGTATCTAGCGTTTGTGTCAAATCATCCATTATAGGCATCCTCTTTTCTGAGTTCCTTTTCACGCTAACCCGTCATCTCGCATGAAGAGAGTGGCATTTTAGCCAGGCGCAAGGCATACTAGACAAGTGACCACGGCAAATCCGCCAATACCGTGCCTAATTGGACAAGGATCAATCATGACCCAAGCCAAGAAGCCTCTGATTGTACTGCTCGCTGCACCAGAAACATCAGCGTCCGTTCTTTATGGATTGTACGATGTCTTGCTCTCTGTAGGGGCAGTTTATTCTGACATGGTATCAGGAACGCCAGGTGACGAGCTGTTGGACATCAGGATTGCGTCGGCAGACGGCAAACCATTTCATTGTATTGGGAACATACCGGTTGAGCCGCATATGTCGGCCAACAATCAAGCCGAACCTGATGCCGTTGTCATATGCGACATGTATACGTCGATCTACGATGTGCCGAAGGGCCGATACGCGCGCGAAATTGCGTGGTTGCGAAAGATGCACAGGGATGGGGCCATCCTCACGTCCGTCTGTTCAGGATCGCTCCTTCTTGCCGAAGCGGGATTGTTGGACGGGAAGGAGGCGACAGCCCATTGGGCGTACCGTGATATGTTCCAACGACACTATCCAAAAGTTGCCTTTCGCAATGAATCTATCTTGTGTCTGTCAGCCGCAGCCGACCGCATTGTGACGGCGGGTGGGGTCAGCGCGTGGCATGATCTGGCTGTTTATCTGATCGCTAGGTTCTGCGGATACCAGCAGGCGATTGAAACTGCAAAAGTGTTTCTAATCAGCGGGCACTCGGAAGGCCAGTCACCATACTCAGTCATGACCCGTCCAATGGAAACCTCGGATGCGCAGATTTCTGACTGCCAGGTTTGGATAGCTGACAATTACGCGCTCACCAAGCCAGTGGAAAAGATGGTTGCGCGATCCGGCTTGAACCCGAGAACTTTTTCCCGCCGGTTCCGGTCGGCAACCGGTTTTGCGCCGATTGAATATGTGCAAGCGCTCCGGATCGAAGAAGCCAAGCAGATGCTCGAGACAGATGTCCACTCCATTGACGATGTTGGTGCTTCAGTTGGTTACGAAGACCCCGCTTCGTTCCGTCGTGTATTTAAACGAGGCGTTGGCCTTTCACCTGCAGCCTATCGAAAGAAGTTCCAACGTATATCCCAAATTGCCAAGCCTGTTGCAGCAGAATGACGTCGAGCTCTTCACAAAGCGGTCATTCGCGCATACGCAGCGAATTCACACTTTGTCCCGCAGGCCTCCCGTTGACGTCAAGAATTGGCCTGCCGCGCCGCCGCAAGTCCGGTTTGAGCCCAGATCAACAGATGCTGCATTCGGCACAAACGTCAGCTTTGGGACTCCTTGCCGGCTATGCAGGGCCGAATTTTCAATGCAGACTTCACGAATTTCTCACTCAGAAATCCTTACAATGATTTTGCCGCGCGCTCGCCCCGTTTCGAGATGATCAATTGAATCCCTGATTTCGCTGAACGTATAGACGCGATCAATAACGGATTTGAGAGCGCCGGAGGCGAGCATTGCCGTGAACTTTTCAATATCCGGCTGGGTTCGCGTGGCCATGAAAACCATCGCTTGCTGCTTTGAAAACTTAAAGGAAAGAAGCGCATTCAACATGTGAGCCACGGGACCCAGGAAAAATCCTTTCTGGCCTCCAACGACAACGTAGCGCCCGGTCGGCTTAAGGCACTTCTTGTACTGGTACATTCTCTTGTTTCCGACGTTGTCGAGAATGACATCATAGGTACTGCGGGTATGGGTGAAATCCGCCTTGCTGTAATCAATAACATGATCGGCCCCGAGCTCTTTGACCAAATCGACATTTGTTGGCCCGCAGATACCCGTGACCTTGGCACCCAAAGCCTTGGCAATTTGCACTGCAAAGGTTCCCACACCACCTGATGCCCCGTTTATCAGGACGTGTTGATCGGCCTGGACATCGGCATTGTTCACAAGGCCCTGAAGGGCTGTTAGCGCCGCAACAGGAGCTGCCGCTGCCTCATCAAAAGAAAGGCAGTCCGGTATTTTTGCAAGCTCAATTTGTTTGGCGCAAACGTATTCGGCGAAGCAACCGTCGGCGAAACCGAAAACCTTGTCTCCTGACTTAAAGCGGCTGACGTTTTCACCCACGTTTTCGACCACGCCCGAAACATCGACACCCAACCGGCTTGCCTTCGGGCGCCTCAATCCACCCGAAAGCCGTACAGGAAGCGGAGTCCCTGTCATGTTGTGCCAGTCATACGGATTCACCGACACGGACCTTACGGCAACAAGTACCTCATCCGGGCCGCAGATTGGGCGAACAGCGTCTTTAATCTTAAGTTCTTTGGCTGGTCCATAGCGGTCATGCGCGACAGTTCGCATCATCGGTGCTTGGCCAATGTGGTTCTGATGCATCTCAATTCCTTCGGCAAAATATCCCTATACGTACACTGTACGTATGTAGAAATATACCTAGACGTACAGTGTACGTTCGTCAATACAGAATTGACGGGTAAGAGATCGAATGAACGCAAGATCATCTAACAAAAAACAATTTCTGGATCGGCCACGTATCATCGACGTCGCGATCGGTTTCGCTGACGTGCATGGCGTTGAAGACATGACCATGCGCAAGATCGCGGGAGAGCTGAATTGCGGGGTGATGTCCCTTTATAATCATGTTGCCAACAAGGAAGAACTTCTCACAGCCATGCTGGATGCGGTCGTCGGAAAGTTCGACACACCCGATTTCGAAAGTGACTGGAAGGTTGCGATGCGGGCATCGGCGCGATCTGCGAACAAGGTGCTGCTGTGTCATCACTGGGCCGTTCGGGAATGGAACCTGCGCATGCCGGGCCCCAACCGAACGCGTTACATGGATTCCATTCTTGGGGCGTTGACACGCGCAAATTTGGACGACGCGATCATTTATCGCGGGTATCACGCCATCACCATGCATATAGTTGGGTTTTCGCAGCAGCAAATCGGGTATCAGAAAGTCCTCGGTCCGGATTTCCACGAAACTGTAGAGGGCTTTCTAAGCGGGCTAGGGGGGAACTATCCTTACCTGGCCGACCATGTCCGCGCCCATCTCGACGGGCCGGACGACTGCGATGAATTCCTGTTTGTGCTCGACTTAATACTCGATGGATTGGAAAGAGCCGTCCCTTGTTCGCCGGGCGAGACGAAGTAGCAAGTCCGGTAACAGCGAAGGTTGCCGTTAGGACTCACCCAAGGACTACGGCAAGGAAAACGAGCGGAACACTGACCTATCAAGACGAGATGTTTATCCGAACAGCAAAAGCGGCCCTTCGTCCGGTTGCAGCGAATGCCCCCGTCGTCCCGCTGAGAGTGAATTCGTCGACATAGAAGCCTCGCGCCTGCGGCGCATGTCCGGAATGCGGGCTGCGTCCGCAGCATCCTCACCGGTATGTGGACGGCGGGCATGGGCCGTCCGTGAAAACTGCTAGACTGGACTTCCACAGGAAGCGCGAGTTCCTCGATCAAGCGAGCCGATGGACCTTTGCGCCTAGTTGCGGTTCCATGTGCCTTCGACCAGTGTTTTCCTGATCGGCAAAGCAGCGACCCTACAGGGTGCCGCGAATGCGCAATGCGTTGGGATTTATGCGCCGATAGGCAGGGCCGGCATATGACGAAATTCCTTATTTTGTCATGCCTGTGTCATCCCACTGTTACGATCTGCCTTTTGGTGTGCGGGGGTGGGAGCAATTGGTCTCCCCATGACATTCACCGGGGGAAACATGATTTTTCGACTAACACTGACTTCTGTGATCGCGTTGGCGACAACGCCAGCGATGTCACAAGAGATGAACTTCAATCGCATCGCCTCGTTTATGGTGGCACAGAACGCACCAGACGCAGAGGAAAGCTCAGCCGAGATCATCTCCGTCACCGAGGACGGCATGACGCTCGTCTACACCGATGGACCGGCGGAGGTCGTGGGCTTCATCGATATCACGGATCCTGCCAACCCGGCCGCGCTGGGGGCGATTGAGCTGGCCGGCGAGCCGACCAGCGTTTCCGTGAAGGGCATGACCGCCTTTCTAGGAGAGAACACCTCAGAAGATTACATCAACGTCTCGGGCGTGCTTCACGCGGTGGACGTCCCCAGCCAGACCGTTCTGGCCTCCTGCGATCTGGGGGGGCAGCCTGACAGCGTCGCTGTTTCGCCCGATGGCACTTTTGTTGCCGTTGCCATTGAGAACGAGCGGGACGAGGATCTGGGCGATGGCCGCGTGGGCCAGATGCCCGCAGGCTATGTGGCGATCGTGCCCACCACCGCGGGCAGTCTCAACTGTGACGGCATGATCATTGCCGACATCGCAGGGCTGGCCGATGTGGCCCCGGAAGATCCGGAGCCGGAATTCGTCGCGATCAACGAGGAAAACGAGATCGTCGTCAGCTTGCAGGAAAACAACCATTTGGTTGTGCTGGCCGCTAATGGGTCTGTCCTCAGCCACTTCTCCGCGGGCGACGTTGAGCTTGTCGGCGTGGACACCGGGGAAGAAGGCGCCCTGAACTTCAATGAGACGATCACCGTTGTACGCGAGCCTGACTCGGTTACGTGGATCGACAACACGCACTTCGCCACCGCCAACGAGGGCGACATGGATGGCGGCTCCCGCGGGTGGACGATCTTCAGCCAAACAGGGGACGTGGTCTACGAGAGCGGCGTCTCGTTCGAGCACGCGATCGTCGAGGTCGGCCACTACCCGGAAGAGCGTTCCGGCAACAAGGGCGTGGAGCCCGAGAGCGTGACCTTCGACGTCTTCAACGGGACGCCCTACCTTTTTGTCGGCGCCGAGCGGTCCTCGATTGTCGGTGTTTACAACGTCACCGATCTGGCCAATCCGGTGTTGGAGCAACTGCTGCCGTCCGGCATCGGGCCGGAAGGCTACGTGACGATCCCGGAGCGAAACCTGCTGATCTCCGCCAACGAGACAGACGATGCGGGCGCGCGCGCGCACGTGATGCTGTTCGAATATCAGGACGCCCCGGCTGTCTATCCGCACCTGACTTCTGCCGGCATGGATGAGCTGACAGGCTGGGGCGCAATCTCCGGCCAGGTGATGGCCGAGGACGGGACGATCTTTGCCGTCTCCGACAGCTTCTACGGGATGCAGCCGACAATCTTCCAGGTCGATGTCAGCGAAACGCCGGCTCGTATCGTGGACTCCATCCGCGTCACCCGCGAAGGCCAGCCCGCTCAGTTGATGGACATGGAAGGGATCGCGCTGGACGGCGAAGGCGGCTTCTGGATCGCCTCCGAGGGTCGCTCTGACCGTCTGGTGCCGCACGCGATCTACCACGTGAGTGCCGAAGGTGCGATCAAGGACTACATCGCCCTGCCGAACGAGCTGCTGGCGGTTGAGCGTCGCTTTGGCTTTGAAGGCATTACCCGGGTCGGTGACATGCTCTATGTCGCCGTGCAGCGTGAATGGCGCGACGATCCGGCCAACCATGTCAAGGTTCTGGGCTACAACCTGGAGACCGAGGCGTGGTCGGTGATCCATTACGCCAAGACAGAGCCTGCCACAGGTTGGGTCGGTTTGTCGGAGATCGTGGCCTACGGGGACTTCATGTACTTCATCGAGCGCGACAATCAGCACGACGCCCGCGCCGTGACCAAGTTGATCACCCGCGTGCCAATGTCAGCCATGAAAGACATGGTTGCGCTTAGGGAGACACCTGCCGTTCTGCAGCCGGAAACGGTGGTTGATTTGCTCCCCTTGCTGACTTCTACCGGCGGCTATGTGCTGGATAAGGTCGAGGGCCTCGCGATTGCCGAAGACGGTACGATGTGGGTCTCCACCGACAATGACGGTGTGGATGACCATTCCGGTGAGACGATGTTCTTTTCGGTGAAAGCCAAATAGAGAGGTCTGGGCCCACATTGATCGGTGCGATGTGGGCCCAACAACACAGGGAAGTCTGCTTGGGACTCCGGTTCGATGATGCGCTCATCGCCTCGGTTGACCGCCACCGCGCGACCTTTGTGCGAGTTCGTGAAACCATACCAAGAGGCCGTTGGAACTCCAAATTTTGAACAGCGGATTTGTCCCGCGGTCTGTGAGTTCGAGCTTGCTCGGATTTCGCGCTTGCGGTGAATGTTTCTTTCGACGGGCCGCGCACTGCTCGGGTGAATGACCGCAATTGGCCGTGCGTGATGCTACACGCCCCGAAAAAGGCTGATAAGAAGCCGACCGATGATAAGAAATAGCATCCAAAGGCACAAGCCGCCGAGGATGATCCAGTTCGAAAAGATCGCAGTGACGCCATATTGCAAGTGGAAGATCGTCAATGCGGACAACATGCACAGTATTGCGTAGGCAATGTTTGCTGCCGCGCTGTATCCGAATGGCGCGAGAAAACGCGTTCTGGTTTGGCCTAGGATCAAATGGGCCATTGCGTTCATCATCAGAAAGCCGATGGCTGGGTCCCCAAGAAATGACATGAATGCCTCCCGTTTGGAAGTATTGGTGCAAGAAGGTAGGAGTGGCCGGCCGCCATCCGTCCAAGCGGATAAGCCGACCACTCCATGGCGCGCGCTACAGGCTAGGATAGTCGGTATAGCCCTTGACGCCCGGCGTATAGAATGTCGCCGGATCCGGATTGGCAAGTTCGGCGCCGCTTCTGTATCGCTCGACAAGGTCCGGGTTGGCGATAAAGGGTACGCCAAACGCAACGGCGTCCGCTTTCCCGGCTTTTATCAGTGCCTCCGCAGATGCCGGTGTCTGCCCACCGTTCTGGATCAACACGCCGCTGTAAGCATCGCGGATGTGATGGCTGATGCTGGGAACGTCGGTCTTCATGGGATGGTCGCCGTCGATCAGCGGCTCCAGAAGATGCAGGTACGCCAGTTTGCGCGAGGAGAGCTCACCCGCTGCGTGAACGAACAGGGCAGCAGGATCGCTGTCGGAAATCCCAAAGACACTGTTTGTTGGCGAAAAGCGAACGCCGATCTTTTCGCTTCCGATTTCTGCGCTTACCGCGTCCACAACTTCAAGCAGGAAGCGGGTCCGGTTTTGGATTGAGCCGCCGTAGACATCTGCCCGCTCGTTAGCGCCGTCGCGTAGAAAGGCATCAATCAGGAAGTTGTTGGCCGCGTGAATCTCAACCCCATCGATCCCGGCGACGATCGCCCGTTTCGCGGCGATGGCAAAGTCGGCAATGGTCTCTGCGATTTCGGACAAGGTCATTTCCTGGGGTGTTTCGAATTTGGTCGGTATGCCCCGAGAATTGGGGATCTCGCCTGCGGCGGGAATGGATGAGGGGGCCAGTGGTTTCTGCCCGTCGATGTACTCGCTAAGAACGCTGCGGCCCATGTGCCAGATCTGCATGAAAATTCGACCGCCATTGGCGTGAACAGTGTCGGCGACCCGTTCCCAACCCGCCTGTTGGGCATCGGTGTAGATACCCGGCGCACCGGGCCAGCCATCGCCGCGCGCGTTGATTGCTGTGGCCTCGGTGATGATTAGTCCCGCTGTCGCGCGTTGACTGTAATAGTTCGCGACGATTTCCGTTGGCACACCACTTGCCCCACTGCGCCCGCGGGTCATCGGGGCCATGATAATTCGGTTGGGCAACGTGAGGCTGCCGATCTCAATTGGTTCGAAAAGTTTCGATGTCACAGGAAAGCTCTCCTTTGTTTGCTTCCCCGTTGACCTAGAGAGTCGAATGGCATGTTATAATAATCCAAAACTGAAAAATACTATTACTGGTGAACAATAATGAAAGCGGAAGGACTGTCAGAATTTCTTGCAGTTGCGCGCGCAGGTGGGTTTTCGCGTGCTGCTGCGACCATGGACGTCTCGGTGGCCCATATTAGCCGTCAGGTCGCGCGTTTGGAGAAACAACTTAACGTCCGGTTGTTTGAGCGCAGCACACGTTCAGTCAGTCTTACACCTGCCGGAGAGCGGTTGCGGGACAAGGTCGAACCGTTGCAGAGCGCCATAGCTGACGCCCTCTCGGACGCAACACAGGGTTCGCGGGCGATGTCAGGAAAAGTGCGTATCGCTTCTTTGACCAGTTCCTTCGCTGACACCGTTGTAACCCCGACGCTGCTGGATATCTCGGAAGATTTTCCTGATCTCGAAATTCAGATCGACTACGAAGCGCGTCAAGTCGATCTGATCCGTGAAGGGTATGACCTTGCATTGAGGAGTGGTCCGTTGCGGGACAGTTCCCTCGTCGCAGTCCCGTTGGCCCGCCGACTATTTGTTGCGGCGGCCAGCGAAGAGTACCTTCACAAATACGGAGAGCCCGGTCATCCCAGTGAACTGACTGACCACAGGTGCATCGGCATTCGCAGTGACCGTTGGGCCTTCACCGAAAACGACAAACCATTAACCGTATCTATTTCCTCAAACCTGCGCTTGAATGCTGGCCCTGCAATCGCGGAAGCTTGCCGTCGCGGTCTTGGCATTGCCTATATGGCGAACACGGGGTTCGGCGATCTCATTTCGAGCGGAGCGATCAAGCCGATTCTGGCCCCGTACTGGCGTTGCGAGATGTCGATATTCGCGGTGCGTGCCAACCGCGACTTTTTGCCGAATCGCGTGCGTCTGGTCATTGATCGGCTGGCCGAGGCGTCCGCTCGATTTGAAGAAGGCGAAGCGCGGTTGGTTTCAAAGCTGATGGGCACTTGAGCGAACGCCCACCGATGCTAAAGCCTTACGGTCTGGCCGCTATCCCCTTTGAGAAGGCCAGCAAGCCTGGGCATGGCCTCAACGAGATGGGCGCTGAGCGCGCGCACGCGCGCATTGCCGCGAAGATCGGCGTGACGAAGCAACCAAAGGTTCTGTCGCGGAACAAATTCCGGATCGGTGATCCGCAATAGATTTGGGTCAGGATCACATAGGACACAAGGCAGCATGACCATTCCAATCCCCGCGTGACAGGCCACCATTTGCGTCCGCATATCGCTTGCACGCAAGTTGGTTGGCAATTCGGGGTAGGGCGTGCTTTTCTTCCATGTCTCGCGACTGCCAAACGGACTGAAGCTGATCCAACCAGCGCCGTCGCCATACAGGTCACCCTCCAGACCATCGAGATAAGACTGCGAAACGTAGATAGCACGAGCCGTTTCCGTCAGACGCCGTCCCACGAGATGATCGCTTGGGCTCTCACCAAAACGCAGAGCGAGGTCTGCATCGCGGCGGTCAAGATCGGAGAGCGAGGCGCTGGTGATAAGGCGTAAATCGACATTCGGGTGCGCGCGGCGAAAGTCATCGAGGATGGACAACAGGGGCGGCACGGACAGCACGTCACCCGCGGCAAGAGTGACCGAACCCACAAGCTGTCGATCTGCACCAAAGGCACGCCGGTCCAGCGCAACGATCTGGTCCTCAATCGCGACCGCCGTCTCATAGAAATCCCGACCTGCTGGCGTCAGTTCGATACGGCCGCCAACGCGTTGATGGAGCGGTGAGCCGACCGTTGCGCTAAGGCTCTCTAGTTTTCGCGCGACGGTCGAGTGGCTGACACCGAGCGCCTCGCCTGCCGCACGGGTTGATCCACTGCGGAAGAATAGCAGGAATAGCCTCAGATCATCCCAATCTCTTTGTCTCATTGGTGCACCATGATGTCTCAAGTTGGCAAATTGTGTTGCGAATTCGAGACTACTAGCTTCACCTCCATCGCGCAACAAAGCGCGTCACTGCCACGGTCAAGTGATTGCTGGCTGAGGAAAATGAAACCAGAGACTGGAGTCCAGATCATGACCTATATCCTTTTCGACATTCTGCCGATCAAAGACGGAAAAACCGTCGATGACGCGCTGGCGTACTTTGACAAGGTGCGACCAGCCATGGAACGCAACGGCCTGCGCCGTGTCGATGCCCCGTTTGAGGCGCACAAAATTCTGCGCGGGACCCAGCAAGCAAACCTCGTGAACCTCTTCGAAACGGACGATCCCGAGGCCTCGATGAAGGGCATGGGAGGAGATCCGGACTATCAGGCGCACGTCGACCTGCGGGACACCATTTTCGACCTCGAAAATGCGTCGATCATCCTGTCAACTCGACGCGACTAGTCCCGTACAGCCGCAATGCCGGGGGGCAGCGATACGTCGCTCCCCCGCAGACATCAAACACCAAGGAGCCTAAGACATGAGACACTCTAGAACCATTCTCACACTTGCTGCTTCTGCTGCCCTTGCCGTGGCTGCAGGATTTGCAGAGGCCGATGACAGAAAGTTGCCTCAACCAAAAATCTCAGAAGAACTCACGCTCGAGCTAAAAAGCGTTGAAGTCCTTTCGACGACGATGACCTACCTGGAAGACGGCGCCGGTGACACCGTCTTGTTTATTCATGGCAACCCGACGTCCAGCTATCTCTGGCGCAACGTCATACCTCACGTCTCCGACACGCATCGCGCGATTGCCGTCGATCTGATTGGCATGGGCGCGTCGGGCAAGCCTGACAACGACTACACCTTCGCCGATCATGCATCCTATCTCGACGCCTTCGTCGAAGAGTTGGGTTTGACCGATCTCACACTTGTCGGACATGACTGGGGCGCGGCACTGGCGTGGGACTTTGCGCGCCGGCATCCGGGCAAGGTAGAACGTCTGACCTTCATGGAAGGGGTTTTGCCGCCCGCCATGCCCCAGCCAAGTTATGAGGCCATGGGTGACGAGATGGGTGGAATGTTCCGCGCACTTCAGGACCCGGAGCAAGGATATGAAATGGTGATGGAAGGAAACTTCTTTGTCGAAGGTATCCTGCCGATGATGATCGACCGTTCGCTGGGCAAAGCTGCGATGGCGGCATATGGCGCACCTTACCAGACCGTCGCAAGTCGCTTGCCGACATGGATGTGGCCACGAGAAGTGCCGATCGGAGGTTCCCCTGAAGGCAACGTCCAATTGATGGACGACATCCGTCAGTTCATGGGCGAGACCGATATGCCGGTGCTGCTGACTTACGCCGATCCCGGCGTTCTTGTCCCGCCGCAGGCCGTTCCGTTCTATAGCGGCCTGATAGAAAATCTCGAAGCTGCTTACATTGGACGGGGGCTTCACTTCATCCAAGAGGATCAACCAGACGCGATTGGACGCGCTATTTCGGATTGGCTCCGCAGAAACTAAAGCTTTCGGCCGAGCGTATGCGTTTTCCGCTCGGCCGACTTGTCTGGCACCTGAAAGCAGGCTGCCCCGGTTGGGCTTTTGTCATGTCGGGCAACGTCCACTTTGGACCGTCCTCGGCCTGCAGATTTCAACACATCCGTAAGTTGATGCAACCGACCAAACAACGGCTGTGAGCCCGAAGTCGACCTTCCGTGACGCCTAGGTTTCGCGAGCCATACTCACTTACTGCCAAATTGCCGCGTCATCCAGGCCGCGGTCTCTGCAGACTGCTCCGCACTGAGCCCAAGATAGTCTTGCCAATAAAGATGGCACATCGGGGAGGTCAGCAAGAGCATCGCTCGCAACAAATGCTCGCCCTCCTCCTCTGACAACGCGCCCAGTTCCCGGCTCAGCACAGACCTCAGAAGCGGCAGTCGCTGTTCAGCAGATGGTCGTATCGCGTCTTCTTTTGGCGCAGTTAGGTTCCAGCGCGCCACGGCCTCGTTTTTCGCATTGAAATCGTAAAGCGAGGGTAAAAAATTGATCAGTTCGGATAGATCGGCGGGAGGGGCTTCCAGCGCGGCCTTGTTGTAGAGCTCGGCCCCAAGAGCCGCGAACAACTTTTTCTTGGAGGGGAAATGGCGATAGAGCGTTGGCTCCGAAACGCCGGCTTTTGCGGCGACCGCTGCCATCGTCACCTCCATTGGGTGCCTAATTTCGATCAACTCGGCCAGAGCGGTGATGATTCGACTGCGCGTCAGGGACAACTGCTGCTCTCTCAATGACATAACCTTCTGATTTTTTTGATGTGTTTTGCTGGGCTGCTCGTTTGTCATCGATTTTCCTTGACGATAGTAATACTATCATGAATATAGTAACGATATCATAATTCGGGAGAAGCGATGATGGCAACAACATTGACAGAAGTCCTAAACATTAATTGCCATCCGGCTATGGCCTTCGATCTCATGGCAGACGTCAGGCACATAACCGAGTGGAACGCGGGCGCTTCGCACTGCGAAATGCTGACCGACGAACCCATTGGCGCGGGAACCAGGTTCGTGACCGTCAACCGAGGTCAGGAGATGTCGTCAAAGATTACAACCTACGACCGTGCACAACACCTTGAGTTTGCGGTTGAAAGCAAGGCCATGGACGTCCAGGCAACATTTCTCTTTTCGGAAGCTGGATCCGGTACCCAGTTGGACATCCAGTTTGAACCGCGTCCAAAAGGTATCATGAAGGTGCTGTTTCCGCTCCTTCGACCCCTGATCCGGAGAGACTTGATCAAACAGCATATCAAATTCAAAACATACTGTGAGACGCGAGGTTCATTGCCATCCAGTGGCGTCAATGACTTCGGCCAACAGCTTTCCACGACCCATTGATGGATTTGTGAGGTCTGTTTGGGATCGTTCCGACGCAGCGCATTCGTACCGCCGTCAAGTACTGAGCGCATGTCCGCTCCGTCCGCAGACCACCCGTTGACGTCAAGAATTGGCCTGCCGCGCCGCGGCAAGTCCGGTTTGAGCCCAAAGTGACTAATGCTGCATTGTGTTGGAATGCCGGCTTTGAAGTTTCTGAAATTCTCACTAATCTATGTCTGCGTGAAAGGGGGGCTTTGAAAATGGGTGAGTATTCAGTTGAGGAATATGTCAGTGATATTCGCGCGATTGTCGGCGCGGAAACCGAGATCGGGGCGATCACTGATCGGATAAAACCGCTTGCGGTCAGGCTTGCTTCGGACCCAAGCTGGTTCAAAGAGAAGTACCGCTACACCGATCCAGAGCGGGGCGTAGGGCTACATCTTTTGCACGAAGAAGAGAACCATGACCTCGCCGTCTTCGCCATTGCCTGGGCGCCAGGGCGGGGCGTCGAGGCGCACAATCATAAAACATGGGCGGTTGTATCAGGGATTGAAGGGCAAGAACATGAAACGACTTACAAGCGTCTGGACGACGGATCCAAACCTGGATTTGCGGACCTCATAGCGACTGGCGAAGAGACCCTCCATCCAGGAACCGCTGTTTGCTGCATGCCTGAAGATATTCACAGCGTCGTTAACAACGGTGAAAAAGTTGCAGTATCCCTCCACACCTACGGGCGCCATTTGAACCACACCGGACGTTCGACTTTTGATGTGGAATCAAAGACTGAAACTCCGCTGTTTCTAAAAATCGAAGAATAGCGCCCCAACTCAGACGCAATCGAAACGGGTTTTTTCTAACGCAGTCCTCGTACGGCCCACGCCCGGGCCGCAAGCAAGATCATTCCATCTGGGTCAGTTGGCAACGTTTCTATCAATCGCGCCTTCAGCCGCTGGCGCGCAGCTTCATCCAATGAAGCGCAATAGCCCGGTGCAGGTGCAATGCCGGACAGGAATGGGGTCCAGTAATCATCAAAATCATCAAATGGCGTCAGGATATCGATAGGCGCGGTCACGACATCGCTAAGGCCTGCCTTGGTAAACAGTTCTGCAAGCGCGTTCGGGCGACAAATTGGAAACCGAATGCCTTCGTCTTTCTCTCGTGCATCTGGGTCAAGCTCAATGGCGGCGTCCCAGAAGTATCGCATGAACTGAACATGCCCAGAATAATCCCACACATATGCGGCAACGGTTCCACCAACATCAACACAGCGCATCATCTGCGCCATTGCCTGCTCTTTATCTGGGATGAAGTTCAAGACGAGGCCCGAAACCGCCACGTCGACCGCGCTGTCACCTAAGGGAAGCGCAGCGCCGGAACCTTGGAGGAATTGCGCACGATCATCGCTATTTCCGTCTTGCGCGAGTGCAAGAAAACCTTCGGATGGTTCGACACCGACAACGGATATCGGAGCACAGTTTTGGAGTATCTGGGACGTGAGCGCGCCCGTTCCGCAGCCAAGGTCCAACCATCGCTGTCCTTCCGGAACGTCCAACCAGGATAGGAATTTCTGGCCTACCTTCCGGCTCCACCTTCCGACGTACATCTCGTATGCGTCACCGTCGTTCCATTTGTCCTGCACAATATTTTCCTATCGCTGATTGGCGTCATCATTTGATAACACGAAATCTAGGCCAAGTCTGTTCAGCCCTCTTTCAGGGAGCCTTGGGCAACCAAATCGTGTTGTTGGAAAAGGTGTTCTTTCGACCGGCAGTGCTGTGACAAATCTCAACAGACAGTACCAAGCAACTGATATCTGGAGCTAACAAGAATGCGTCAACTGGTATCAGCCGGGAAGCCGATGGAAGAAATCGTCGGTTTCAGAACCCCTGACGGGGACAGATCTGCAACCTAACGGGTCTTGCTTCTGCACCTGACGCATTGCTTGCCGTCAAACGTTCTGTCCCCTCTTGACCGTGCATCAGAGCGTGCTTGATCGGGTAATGGCATGGCGGGCCTGTCGCCTCAACGAGCGGGAGTTCGGAAAGACGGGCGCCGCAGACCAAATTCTTCTTCGACTTTGAATCCGATCTCAATGACGGCGTAGATTTCGGCGACCGATTCCGCGTCGAGGGAAAGGAGATCAGGCCAGTACGAGCGGTCTGTCAGTCTTTGTCTCATCCGGCATGCCCCGGGTCGGGCCAGTTACAGCGATTTGTCGGCGGAAACAGTGCCCTAACTCGGTTATGCCCGATTGTGCCATCTTCGCCAATCGTTTAGACGTCAGGTCGCGCCGCAGGCCCCTTAGCTCAACTGGATAGAGCAGTCGACTTCTAATCGACAGGTTGAGGGTTCGAGTCCTTCAGGGGCCGCGCCGTGAGCCAATTGCCTCGCAATTGCATAGTGACAAAAAACGCGGCTCAAACTGCTTGGTTTCTAAGCGGTTGGGGGCGTAAGTCAGTGACTTTCTATTCAGCCGGCTGAGGGTCCGTGTCCTCTACGGATCGCCAGTTATTCAAGGCCCTTTGCAGTTTTCACCGCCGTTTGTGGAGGAAGGCGGAGCGATGTGAGGTGATCACGCCGCCCATAGGTACCGGGTCAGGTGATAGAAGATCGGCGCCGCGAAGATCACGCTGTCAAGCTGATCAACAAAGCCGCCTTGCCCAGGAATGAGATGTGACCAATCCTTGACCCCGCGGTCCTTTTTGATCGCTGCGAAAACCAGATTCCCGAACATGCCGACAAGCGAGGCCGTGGCCGCCATCAACATCGCGCCGGGCACGCCAAACGGCGTGATGCCGGACAACAGGCCGCCGATGATGGCAGCAGATACGACACCGCAGGCCATGCCCTCCCATGTCTTGGGGGACAAGCTGTGGGCGATGCGGGTCCTGCCGATACGACGGCCAAAGAAGAAATCGAGAAGGTCGCCAAGCTGCACGACAATGACCAAATAGGCGATCAGCAGGACAGTTCTGTCGCCATAACCGGGAAGATCAAGTGACATCAGCGCCGGGACGTGGCTGACACAGAACACGGTAATCATAAGCCCCCACTGGGTTTCAGCAACGCGCGTCATGAAGCGCGTTGCATTCCCGCGCAACGCGCTGACAATGGGCAGCAGGAGAAACGCATAGACCGGAATGAAAACGGTAAAGATGCCGTGCAGACCCAGCCAGACAAAAAGATATTGCAGCGGCAAGACCACAAAGAACGCCAGCGCGAGCGAGATATGGTCGGCGCGGTTCTTGGCAGTGAGGGTCAGAAATTCACGCATCGCAGCAAAGGATGCAAAGAGGAACAGCAGGCTGACGCCAAACCGACCGGTCAATAACGCCAGCGCAATCAGCGCCACCATGCCCCACCAGCTTTCGACGCGGGTCATATAGGTTTCAAGAACCGGGTTGGGCGCGTCCTTTGGCTGGCGATGGCGTAGCACTTCGCCAAATAATGTCAGCGCAAGCAGGATGGCAAAGCCGCCAAGGCTGAGCATGATGATGCTGCCTGTTGGGCCCGCCATGGCGAGGTCAATCGTCGGAGTCATGGTTTAACCTCGCGTGGGCGCAGGTCGGCCAGCGCATCAGCGGCACGCTGCAGGAAATCATCCATGCTTTCATCTTCATGCACGTGGATTGGCGCACCAAATGTGACCGTGCAGATGAGGGGCAAGGGGATGATTTCGCCCTTTGGCATGATCTCGTTCAGATTGGCAACCCAGGTCGGTACGAGGTCGACGTCAGGCCGCGCCTTTCCCATGTTGTACAACCCGGCCTTGAACGGCAGCAGCGGGTCCTCTGTCATGTTACGATTGCCTTCGGGAAAGATTATCAACGAGGCGCCGTCTTCCATCGCAGCAAGGATCTTGGCCATCGGGTCATCGTTGACCTCGCGGCGGCGGTCAATCAGCACCGCCTTGAAAACTTCGCCCCCGGCGAAAGCGCGCAATTTGTTCTTGAGCCAATAGTCGGCTGCGGCAACGGGGCGGGTTTCGCGGCGCAGGGCGGGCGGGAGAACCGACCAGATCATCGGCATGTCACCGTTTGAGGTGTGATTGGCAAAATAAACCCGCTGCTTCTGCACCGGTTCAATGCCTTTCCAGTCGGCCCGCACGGCTGTCAGAAAACGGACCAAAAGGCGGATGACGTTGCCGGTGATGTCGGCGGCAAGGGTGCGCAACAGGTGTTTCATGCTCGAATCTTTGCCGGGGTTGCAGGGCTTTGCAAGACATTCCGCCCGGAGCGCCGCGCCTGGGGCAGGGTTATGTGTCAGGCCGCGCGGGATTTCGGCTGCGAATCCCAATTGTGGCGGCGATGCGCAGGCGGGCTTTGGCCCTTTTTTTGTGCCTGCGCGGGGGTGTGAGGGTTCATGTCCGCGCGTGCTGCACGGCGGTTAAGCCCGCCAGTGTCGGGGGCCTATTGTGTGGTGATATTGGTCAGGACAGCAGCGATCATTTTTTCGATCTGATCCACAGGCACGCCAGAGATGCGTTTTTCAAGGCCGAGCAGAACGATCCCATGCACAGATGAAAACAACGCGCGGGTCATCAGGTCGATCTGGTCCTGATCCCAGTCGGGGAAAATGGCAGAGATGGGTTTGCCGATCAGTGCAAACAATGCGCCAAGTTCGCGCAGATACCACTGCGGCACGGCCATATCGGTCGACATCTTGAGGTCAAACAGCGCCCGCCAGGCGAGTGTGTTTTCATGGGCAAATTCAAGGTAGGCGCCCGACATGATGATCAGTTGTTCCTGCGGCGTGGCTTCTGAACCATCAAGTGCATCGGCAACGGTTGCACCCAAGCGCCGGAATGTCCGCCCGTTCACGGCCATGACCAGTTCGTTGAGGTCGTGAAAAACATTGTAAATCGCGCCGACAGAGCATCCGACCATCCCGGCCAGATCGCGGGCTTTGATCGCCCGCACGCCATGGGTAACGATGATCTGCTCTGCCGCGTTGGTCAGATTTTCGCGCAGGTCCTCGCGCCGCTTTTCGGTTTTGCTGGCCATCCGTGTCGCCCCATGTGAACGGAGTTCAACCTAGCTGGATGCCGCGGATGTGGAAAGGGGCGTTGCCCGTCGCAACAGCAATTTCGGCAATTAGGCGCGCGGGTTTCGTTTGACGGGCGCGCCGCCTGCAAAGGTATTGACCGCGTGGTAGCTGATGGGTTCCTCCTGCATTTGCAGGTGCAGGCCGTCGTCGGTGTAGGGATGAGCAAGGGCAAGGGCTTCGTCCACGTCGATGCCGAGACCAGGGGCCGTAGGGACAGGGATATAGCCATTGTCCACCGTAAGCGCGTTCTTGATCAGCGCAAAGTGAAAGTCTGTCTCGATGGTTTCGGCCATCAGGATGTTGGGTACCGCCGCGCCAAGCTGGACATTGGCCGCCCATTCGATCGGACCGGCATAGAGATGCGGTGCGATTTGCGCGTTATGGGCCTGCGCGAGTGTGGCGAGTTTGACGCCCTCCCAGATGCCGCCGGCCCGCCCCAATGCGGGCTGCAATATCCGCGCACCCTGTCGCAGCGCGGTTGCAAACTCCGCCATCGTGGTGAGCCGTTCACCGGTCGCAACAGGGATCGTGGTATGCGCGGCAACGTCCGAAAGGTCGGCGTCCGGGGGGATGGGTTCTTCGAACCAGAGCGGTTGGTAGGGTTCAAGTGCCTTCGCAAGTCTGATCGCGCCGCCGGTCGAAAACTGTCCGTGGGTGCCGAAAAGCAGATCCGCCTTGTGACCAACGGCCTTGCGGATGGTAGCGCAGAACTGCTTTGACAGGTCAATATCGTAGAGCGACGGCTGGTGCCCGCCCCGGATGGTGTAGGGACCGGCGGGGTCGAATTTCACTGCCGTATAGCCATCTGCCACGCGGTCCGCTGCTGATTGTGCAGCCATCTCTGGGTCAGCCCAAAACGCTGGCAGCGGATGGTCATCGCGTGGGTAGAGATAAGTATAGGCGCGGATGCGGTCATTCATGCGACCGCCAATCAGCGCGTGCACGGGCCGGTCGCGATCTTTTCCCAGGATGTCCCAACAGGCCATTTCAAGTCCCGAAAATGCCCCCATGACTGTCAGATCAGGGCGTTGGGTGAACCCCGCAGAATAGGCGCGGCGAAACATCAGCGCGATGTTTTCCGGATTTTCCTCTGCCATATGCCGGGCAAAGACATCCCGGATCACATGGGTCATGGCGGCGGGACCGACGCTGCTGGCATAGCATTCGCCCCATCCGGTAATGCCGGTATCGGTCGTGACCTTGACCAGTATCCAGTAGCGTCCGCCCCAACCCGGTGCCGGGGGGGCTGTTTCGATGATGTCAAGGTCACTAAGTTTCATGACACAAACCCATTTGGAGGTATTCATGCCCGAGCAGAGCACGCTTCGTGTTTTGGGTCCAGATGATCTTGACCTGTTGATGTCCGTCACTCCGGGACTGTTTGATGCGCCGATGGACCGGGTGCAATCAGCGGCGTTCCTGCGCGATCCACTGCATGAGATCGTGCTGGCGTTTGACGCAGACCTGGCCGTTGGGATGGCAACGGGGACGGTGCTGCTGCACCCAGACAAACCCCCGGCGATGTTCATCAACGAAATCGGCGTGCGCGATGGTTATCTGCGCCGGGGCATCGCCACACGTGTCACCGAAAAGTTGATCGAGATCGCCCGTGGGCGGGGATGTCGGGGGATATGGCTTGGCACCGAAAGCGACAATGACGCCGCACTTGGGCTTTATCGCAGCATGAAGGCCGACGAGGTAACGGGTTCGTTTTTCGGCTGGGACGATGCGTTGTAGTGGTCAGGTGCCGGGCCCAAGGGCGGCGGCGCGCTGACGCAACTTGGCTGCGGCCACCGGGTCCGGGTCACGGCCGGTAAAGCCCTGCAAGTAGGGTTCAAGCCGGGACATGCGCAGCGCCATCGTCTCGCGCACTTCAAGCGCGTGATACCCAAGTTGCATGAAATACAGTATCCGCGCGCGCGCATCGGCATCAACAGGCGCATAGTCGTGGCGCAGGAACATGTCGCGGATGGCGTCCAGCCGCGCATCGTCGGCGGCGTCCACGCGGGCGCGCAGAGCAGTGTCGCGCCGGGACCATTCGCGCACTGCGAAATCCAACCCGCTGTCAAACAGGGCGGGGTTGATGAAACAAAAGAAGAAGTTGCACAGCGCGCCTGAAATGTTCTGCGCCGGCTGCGCACAGTGTTCAACAATCTGGGCGGTGTTACGGGCCGACCATTCATCCAGAAGGGCATTCAGCAAATCGCCGCGCCCTTCAAAATACCAATAGAAGCTGGATCGTGATACGCCCAGTTTTTGACTGAGAGAGAGGATCTTTACCTCTGCCACACCATCATTGACAAGCGCGTCCCGCGCGATGTTCAGCCAGTCATTCCGGGTTACCTTGATGTGGCCGACAAGGGGTTCCTTGTCGGGGTCATTGCGATGCAGCATGGGCGTTGCGCGACTGGACATGCGCTGCTTTCTGAAGGCGTGACGGCGGTTCCCGCCCGCGTATGGATTGCATGATGCAAGTCTGTGAGGTGGGATTCGTCAAGTACTACGGGGCAGACGTGGCCATTGCGGTGGCGTGGCGTCCTGCGGGGTCAGGGATCTGGCAGCGCCTGGATCAGCGCGTCAATGCGCTTTGACCGGGGGCCGCCGGCGTTTGCAATGGCCAGCAGGGCGTCCGCATTTGGGTCGGCCAAGGCATCCTTGCGTGCGGCCTTGTCGATCACAAACTCTGCCCAGGCGGGCAATACCGATGCGGCCGCGGGTGCAGAGGCCGCCGCTTTGATCGTTGTCAGAATGCGAATCGGCAGCTTGAGCGATCCGTCCATCGCGATTTGGTCAAGGCGATGTGCAAGAGAGGCGTTTTCGAACCGCATCACAAGAGAATTTGCGTATTGGTCTGCATCTGCAGCGCTTGCCATTGGCAGTGTGCTTGCGGCTTCGGCCATCAATTGCGAGGCGGCGGCGCGCAGGTTCGGGTCGGCAATCGCCTCGTGCACGTAGGTGTGTCCAGAGCGCAGACCTTGATAGGCCAAGAGTGAATGCGCACCGTTCAGCATGCGTAGCTTGCGCAGCTCGAACGGGGCAACATCGGGGACAAATTGCACGCCCACGGCCTGCCAGTCGGGGTAGGGGGCGTGCAGGCAGTCTTCGACCACCCATTCGGTGAAGGCCTCGGTCGCGACGGGGCAGGCATCGGATCGGCCGGTATCCGCCCTGACGGTCTCAATGAAATCCGATGAGGTTGCCGGGACGATCCGGTCAACCATGGTGTTTGGGAATGCGACCTTTGAGTCCAGATAGGATTGCAGCGACAGCCCTGCCGCCTGTGCAAATTGGGCCACGGCCGCGGCGAGCTTTGATCCGTTGCTGGGCAGATTGTCGCAGCTGATCACGTTAATCGGGGCATCGGTTGCCGCCGCACGCGCCGCGAGACCGCGCGCCAGAAAACCGATCGCGGTGCAGGGCGTGGTGCCAGCCACATCCCGCGCGATCCCGTCATCTGCAAGGTCCAGCGCCCCCCCCGGTGTCAGCGCATAGCCATTTTCGGTGATCGTGAGGGTCACGGTCGAGACATCAGGTGCCGCAATGGTCGCAATGATGTCGTCCGCATCGGTCGCGCCGGCCAGGACACTGTCGTGCACGTCGATCCAGCGATACTGCGCGCCATCCGCGTCATTGACCGCCAGCGTGTAGCCGAACCCCTGCGGCGCGAGCAGGTCGCGCATCCTTGTGCTGCGCAATGAGGCCCCAATGATCCGCCAATCGGTGCCTGCATGCTGATTGGCCAGATCAGTATAGATCGCCTGATGTGCCCGGTGAAAATTGCCAATCCCGATGTGGAGTATTCTGGGCATGTCAGTCATCCAGTCGATAGGTTGTGCGGGCCGCATCATGGGCCAGATGGCGTGCGATGCGCTGGGCGGCTGCAAGATCCATGCGGCCTGCCGCTATCTGTTGGTCAAGATGGCGGGCAACACATTGGCGCCACAGATCATGCCGGGCCGGAATCGAGGTGAAAGCGCGGGTGTCGTCGTTGAACCCCGCAAGGTTCCAGTAGCCCGCGCTTTCCACCACGTTGTCAAAGTACCGGGCAATGCCGTTTTCGCTGTCGTGGAACCACCAGGGGGGGCCCAGTTTCAACGCAGGCCAGTGCCCGGCCATGGGTGCCAGTTCGCGGGCATAGGTGGATTCGTCCAGCGTGAACAGGATGATCTGCAGGTCAGGATTGTTCCCGACACGATTGAGCAGGGCCGAGAGGCTTCTTGTCCAATCGACCGCCTTGGGGATGTCAGCGCCCATGTCCGGCCCATAGACATCAAAAAGCGCGTGGTTGGTGGACCTGACCGCCCCGACGTGCAATTGCATGACCAGCCCGTCCTCGGCAGCCATCTGCGCCATTTCAATCAGCATATGGCCATGGAACTGCTGCGCCTGCTGTGGCGTGATCGTGCCATCGGCGGCCCGGGTCAGCAGCGCCTGACGATCGGCACCCGTCAGCCAGGTCGTCATCGGATCTGGTACATCGTGATCGGTCGCGGTTGCGCCATGTTTTTTGAAATAGGCGCGCCGCTGGCGCAGCGCTGTCAGATATCCGTCAAACGCCGTGCAATCCTGTCCCGTCAGATTGGACATGCGGGTCAGGTCAGCAACAAAATCGGGGTGCAGCGGATTGATGACGCTATCGGGCCGAAACGTCGGGATGACGCGCCCGTCCCAGTCTGAACTGCGCACAGTGGCGTGGTGCGAAAGGTCATCCAGCGCGGCATCAGTGGTTGCCAGGCAACTGATGCCAAACTGGTCATACAAGGCGCGGGGCCGGAAAGCGTCGCTGCGCAGCTGTGCTGCAATCTGGTCATAGATCGCATCAGCGGTGCGGGGTGTCAGCGGTTCTGTGATGCCAAAGACATTCGTGAATGAATATTCAAGCCACCGTCGGCTGGCCGTGCCGAGAAATATGTGCCAGTGCGCGGCAAACAGACGAAACACATCACGCGGATCGCGGTCCTGTCCCTGTGGTCCTATGCCTATGTCGGCAAGGTCGACCCCCTGGCTGTAGAGCATGCGGAATACATAGTGGTCAGGCTTGATCAGCAGCGCTGCAGGGTCGGGAAAGGACGCGTTACTGGCAAACCAGCCCGCGTCGCAGTGGCCATGGGGGGATACGATCGGAAGTGATTTGATGCCGTCATAGAGATTTGCGGCTTGCGACGAAAGTCCGTAGGTGATCATTCAAAATACTCGCGATGGCGGTCGGCCAGTGATTCCAGCGTCGTGAGCACAGTGCGCAGATGCGCCTGCATCAACCGGCGGGCCGCTTTCTTTTGGCGCTTTTCGACGGCCCTGAAAATAGCCGTATGCTGGGTGACCAATTCCCCCATGTGGTCTGCTTCATCCAGCGACAGGGCACGAAGCCGGTCGAGAGCCATTTTTTCGCGGATCAGGATCTCGGCAAGGCGGTCAGATCCCGTGGCCCGCGCAAGGATGAGGTGAAATTCGTCGTCCAGCGCGCGGAAATCCAGCTTGCGCTCTGTGCTGAGGCATTCTTGCTGCTGGTCGAGGTTTTCGCGCAATTGGGCAAGATGAGGGGCATCAATGCCGTTTTCGCAAATATTGCGCACAACGCCCAACTCGATTATCTCGCGAATGAATTGCGCCTCTCTGATACGCATATCACTGAGCTTGGTGGCAAAATTTCCGCGACCTGCGCTGGTGACGACCAATCCGGCTTCTCGCAATTGCTGCAAGGCTTCCCGAACGGGGGTGCGGGAGGCTTGAAAACGGCGTCCGACTTCGATTTCGGGAATCAGTGATCCGGGCGCGATATCCATGTGCAGGATCGCTGAGGCGAGCCGTTCGTAAATTTGTGCGCCAGCATATCGGTCATGTTCAAGCGGCATTAAGGCGCTGCTTTCAAAGAATTTTCCGACTGCCTTTTCGTTCCGGGCCATAATCAATTTCCCTGACATTTCGGGATTTCCCTTGCAGTGTATACCTGTATACAGCAACAGTATAGGCCTGAACGGACGGTATTGCCTTGGGGGGATCGACGCGAATGTCGGGGCAAAGCAAGCAGCGGGTTGCGATCATTGGTGCCGGTATGGTTGCCCGTGCGCATGTGCTGTCAGTGGCCGATCTGGGCGAGGAGCTGGAGTTGGCCGGAATCCTCGGGCGTGACCCTGACCGGGCGGCGGCACTTGCCAATGACGCGACGGAACAATGCGGCTATCCGGTTGGCCTGATCGCGGATCTCACAATGCTGTGTCGGGATGAGACGATTGATTGGGTCATCGTGCTGACCCCGCCAAACGCGCGCCGCGAGATCGTGACAGCGCTGGCGTCGGCCGGAAAGTCGATCCTGCTGGAGAAACCGATTGAGAGGAGCCTTGGCGCGGCATCAGACATCGTGGAGACCTGCGAAAGTGCAGGGGTCACGTTGGGCGTCGTTTTTCAGCACCGAGTACGCGCGGCATCGCGGGATCTGGCTGCGCTGATCGCGGATGGATCGCTGGGCAATTTGGGTATCGTTGAGGCTGTGGTGCCGTGGTGGCGGGAGCAATGCTATTACGATGAGCCGGGTCGCGGCACCTATGCGCGCGACGGTGGCGGGGTGCTGATTTCTCAGGCGATCCACACGCTTGATCTGATGCTAAGCCTGACCGGGCCGGTCCATGAAGTTCAGGCGATGGCAAACACCTCAGCGTTTCACGCAATGGAGGCCGAAGATTACGTGACCGCGGGCCTGCGATTTGCAAATGGTGCTGTTGGGTCACTCATCGCCTCAACCGCGAGCTTTCCCGGGGATGCCGAAAGTATCGCGCTGCATTTTGACAAGTGTGTTGCCACGTTGTCGTCGGGCGTCTTGCAACTGGATTGGCGCGATGGGCGGCGGGAGACACGCGGCGCGGTTGCTGGCACTGGTGGGGGCGCGGACCCGATGGCTTTCACCCATGAATGGCACCGCGACATCATCAGCGATTTTGCACAGGCACAGGCGCGCGATGCCGCGCCGGTTGTTTCGGGGCGCGCCGCATTACAAGTTCACGCCCTGATTGATGCCATCATTGCGTCATCAACACAAAAGTGCGCTGTCACAGTGCAAATCCCGGAATTGAGTACATGAGAAACCCTATCAAATTTGCCGCAATCGGGCTGGACCACAGGCATATCTACGGCATGGCCGGGCATATGATTGACGCCGGTGCGACCTTCGTCGGCTGGTGGACGGAGGGTGAGCCCGAGACACTGGACGGGTTTGCAAAACGCTTTCCCGATGCGCCCCGCGTGACGGACCGCCAGATGCTGCTTGATGACCCAGAGATTGACTTGATCCTGACGGCTGCGATCCCGTCGGACCGCGCAGAGATTGCGATAACCGCCATGGTGCATGGCAAGGACGTCATGGCCGACAAACCGGGTTGCACCACCATGACGCAACTGGATGCAATCAAGGCCACGGTCGCAGAGACAGGGCGGATCTGGTCCGTTGATTTTTCAGAACGGTTCGAAGTGCCCTGCGTGACCAAAGCGGCCGAACTTGTTCAGGCGGGGGCGATTGGCAAGGTTATTCAGACTGTCGGGCTTGGCCCGCACCGGTTGAACCGCGCGACGCGACCGCAATGGTTCTTTGAACGGGAAAAATACGGCGGCATTCTGATCGACATCGCGTCCCATCAGATTGACCAGTTCTTGTACTTTACCGGGTCGACAGATGCCGATGTGACAATGGCGAGTGCCGCCAACTACGCAAATCCCAGCGACCCGGGTTTGCAGGATTTCGGGGAGCTTTCCCTGCGCAGCAGCACCGCGCATGGCTATGTGCGGGTTGACTGGTTTAATCCCGATGCTCTGCCCACATGGGGCGATGGCCGCCTGACAATCCTCGGGACTGACGGCTATATCGAGTTGCGCAAATATGTGGATGTTGCGCGCAGTGACGGGACGGATCACCTCTATCTCGTTAACGGTGAACGGTGCGAATACATCCACGCAGCAGATGCAGGTCGTCCGTATTTTGCCAACTTGTCCAACGATATCCGCAACCGCACGGAAGGCGCGATGTCTCAGGCGCATTGTTTCAAAGTCATGGAACTTGCGATCCGGGCGCAGGAACTGGCGGACGGCGCATGATCAATGTTGCAATCATCGGTGCCGGGATCGGGCGTGAGCATCTGCGAGCCTACCGTCAATTGACCGAGCATTTTTCGGTCGTGAGTCTGTGCGATATTGATCTGGAACGGGCGGTTGAGGTTTTGTCCGCAGAGGGTGCCGATCCGACTGTTACGCGGTTGAGCGATGACTTTGCGGCGCTGCTGGCGCGCGATGACATCGACCTGATCGACATCTGCCTGCCACCGCATCTGCATCTGGAGGCCTCGCTCAGCGCGCTGCGGGCCAAGAAACATGTGATTTGTGAAAAGCCGCTGGTCAGCTCATTGGCTGAGGCGGATAGGTTGATTGCCGCATGCGCCGAAAACAAGCGGATCCTGACACCGGTGTTCCAATATCGCTACGGCCACGCGGTCGCCAAGCTCAAGGCGCTGATCGCGGGCGGATATGCCGGCAAGCCGTTGATCGGCAGTATCGAAACCCATTGGCGCCGGGACGCTGATTATTACGCCAATCCATGGCGCGGCACGTGGAAGGGCGAACAGGGCGGTGCGGTTCTGGGACATGCGATCCACAACCATGATCTGCTTTGCGCAATTCTGGGGCCGATCCGCAAGGTCGCGGCATTCACTGATACGCGCGTCAACGAGATCGAGGTTGAAGACTGTGCCGCGATTTCTTTCCAGATGGAAAACGGCGCGCTGGCGACCAGTTCAATCACGCTGGGTGCGGCAGATGATCGCAGCCGGTTCAGGTTCTGTTTTGAGAAGTTGACCGCAGAAAGTGATCTGCACCCCTATGCACCAGCCACCGGGTCATGGACGTTTACGGCGCGCGGCACGGCTCAGGATCAACAGGCGATTGATGCATTCCTGCAAACCGTACCCGCCCCGGCACAGGGGTTTGTCGGGTTCCTGGGGGCGCTGGCCGATCGACTGGCGGGTGGCGGACAGGACGCGGTCACGATCGAAGACGGACGACGATCGCTGGAGCTGGTGAGTGCAATTTATGAGTCGTCACGGACATCAAAATTTGTCACGCTTCCGCTGAATGACGAATGCAGCCTCTACCATAGCTGGCTGCCAAACGAGGGCCGATAAAACGGACCTAGATAAACAGAGCGCCACATGGGCGCATGGAATAGACGAACGGGAGGAACCAAATGTCTAATCACCTAACCAAACTCAAACTGACGTCCGCGATTGCGGGCTTTGTGCTGTCCGCAGGCGGCGTGGCGGCGCAGGAACTGACCTATATGTGTTCGTCCGACGGCACGGAATGCACGACAGCCCGTGAGATCTTTGATCGCTTCGAGGCCGAAAACCCCGGTGTGACGATCAAGATCGACGAAGTGCCCTACAAGGCCATTCTGGAAAGCCTGCCCGTCCAGCTGGCTGCGGGCACCGGGCCGGATATGGCTAAGGTCACCGACCTTGGCGGGTTGAGCCAGTACTATCTTGATCTGACACCCTATGTGGATGCCCAGTATTGGGAAGACAGCTTTGGCGGCACGCTTGATTGGTATCGCAGCGGTCCGGATGACACAGGAATCTACGGGCTGCATTCGCAGCTGACGATCACCGGCGCTTATATCAACAAGACCCTGTTCGATCAGGCCGGTATCGAAGTGCCCGGCGCGGATGCGTCATGGGATGACTGGGCCGAAGCAACCCGTGCGGTCGCCGAAGCAACGGATACCGATTTCCCGATGGCCATGGACCGGTCCGGGCACCGGATTGCCGGCCCGGCCATTTCCTTCGGGGCGGCATTGTTTGATGACAGCGGCGAAGCGATTCTCGTTGATGACGGCTTTACCGGTTATGTGCAGAAGTTCGTGGACTGGCACAACGACGGCACCATGGCACGCGACGTCTGGGCCGGTGCTGGCGGGTCCAGCTATCAGGATGCATCGCAGGAATTCATCAACGGCGAACTGGTCTATTACTATTCCGGGAGCTGGCAAGTGGCCAAAATGGATGACAACATCGGCGATCTGTTTGATTGGGTTGTCGTTGGTTCGCCCTGTGGTGAAGGCGGGTGTTCGGGGATGCCCGGCGGTGCTGGCATCGTCGGTTTCAGCGGTACCGAACATCCTGAGCTGGTCGCCAAGGCCATCGACTATCTTGCGCAGGAAGAAAACTATGCCGAGATGACCGCCAAGACCAAGAACATTCCTGCACACCTTGGTGTGGCGGCATCCGGTGTTGAGTATGCCGGTGCAACAGAAGGCGCCGCAAATGCGCTGAATGCCTGGGGTGCGCAGGTGGGCAAAGTGTCGCCCGTGGCGTTCAAGTATCAAGGCTACAAAAACAACCGCGCGATGTTCAACATCACGGTTGAGCGTGTGACACAGGCAATCGTGGGTGAGCTTTCTGTCGAAGAAGCGATGGAACGCGCCAAGGAAGACCTTGCCGTTGCCTTGGCCGAGGCCGAGTAAGCCAAGCCATTTGGCACGCCTGCCGGGTTAGCCCGGCAGGACAAGATTTGCGCATCGGCCTGACCACAGGCCGATGCGGCGTCTGGCCGCTATCCCCAACCTGACAGGTGCACCGATGCTCGCGATCCTTACACCGCTGATGAGGGTCATCGAAATTCCGATGACGTTCCTTGAAAAACGACTGGGCATGAAGAACCCCGCGTGGTTGTTCCTGCTTCCCAATTTGTTGTTGTTCGGCATCTTCGCGTTGTTGCCGGTGGCCTTGAACCTTGCCTATGCGGTCACAGGAAGTGATGCGATCCTGCTGGCGGACCGTCCCTATGTTGGCGGCGACAATTTCAGCGCATTGCTGCAATGTGACAGCTATCTGGACCCAAACAGCTGCAAGGATGACCTGTTCTGGCGCGCTGTGCACAACACCTTGTTGTTTGTTGTGCTTCAGGTTGGCTTGATGGTGACGTTTTCGCTTTGCACCGCGCTGATCCTCAATCGGGACATTCGTGCCCGTGGCTTTTTCCGCGCGGTGTTCTTTTTCCCGGTCCTGTTGTCGCCAGTTGTCGTGGCTTTGATCTGGAAGTGGATCCTGCAGCGCGAAGGCATCCTGAATGCCTGGATCGACGGCATGGGGTGGCAGACATTCAACTGGCTGCTTGACCGCAACTGGGCCTTTGGCTGGAGCGTTTTCCTGTCGATCTGGGCGCATATGGGGTTTTACACGCTGATCCTATTGGCCGGGCTGCAGGCGATCCCCCGTGATGTTTATGAAGCGGCCAAGATGGACCGGGCGACACCTTGGCGTGCGTTCCGGCGCATCACCCTGCCGCTTTTGATGCCTACAATGCTGGTCGTGCTGGTTCTGGCCACGATCAAGGGCGTGCAGACCTTTGAAGAAGTCTATGCCTTTACCGGCGGTGGCCCCGGCACGGCGACGACGATGATCATCCAATATATTTATGAAACCGGATTTGCCGGTGCGCCGCGCCTGTTCGGGCCGGCATCGGCTGCCTCACTCTTGCTGGCGGCGGTTTTGGTGGTGCTGACTGTTGTGCAACTCTGGCTGAACAGGAACAACGTCGATGGCTAATGTAATTTCATTCCTGACCCGCACCAGAGGCATCGGCAAGCTGCATTGGACCGACTGGCTCACCTACGGATATCTGTTCCTGGGTGTCCTGCTGATGTTTCTGCCGGTCATCTGGCTTGGCCTGTCCTCATTCAAGACCGAAGCAGAGCTGGAGCGATTTCCGCCGCGCATCATCCCGATGCAACAGGAAACCATCATTGTTGAAGGATACGATGAGCCGTTGCCGCTGTATGAGATTGTCAGCGGTGAATTCGAAGGCGAGACGCTGGCGCAGATCCGGCGGGTGGGCCTGGTTGCGCAGATGATCCGGCCGGACAATCCCGATGAACGGCTGAAGGTTGATATCAACGACCGGCAGGCGATCGAAAAGTTTGCGCTCGCGACCGAGAATTATTCAGAGCTTTTTGACAGGTTCAACTTTTTCAAATTCTTCTGGAATTCGGTTTTCATCACCAGTGTTGCGACAATGATCATGCTGACGGTCAATTCGATGGCCGCCTTTGCCCTGTCAAAGTACCAGTTCACCGGTCGTATGGTTGTTCTGGGACTTGTCATTGGTACGCTGATGATCCCGCAAACGGTTGTCCTTGTCCCGCTGTTCTTGATTACAAAAGAGTTGAACATGGCGGACAGTCTTTGGGGCGTGATTATCCCGGGTGCGGCGACGCCGACGGGTGTGTTTCTGCTGCGTCAATACATGCTGACGATCCCAGACGAGATTCTTGACGCCGCCAGAATGGATAAGGCGAGCGAGTGGAAAATCTTCTGGCGGATTATTGTGCCGCTCAGTGCGCCCGCCATTGCGGTGCTGGCCATTCTTGCGATCATGTGGCGCTGGAATGACTTCCTGTGGCCGCTGATCGTGCTGTCGAGCAACGATAATTTCACGCTGCAACTTGCGCTGAATTCGTTCCAGGGAGAAATGAACACGCAGTGGAGCAACCTGCTGGCGATGACCATGCTGGTGTTGCTGCCAATCGCCTGTGTCTTTGTCTTCCTGCAAAAATACATCGCCACTGGCATCGCCTCGACCGGCGGGAAATAGGATGGAAAACATGTCTCAACTGGTACTACGGGATGTCCGCAAGTCTTATGGCGATCTGGATGTCATCAAGGGCGTCGATCTGGATATCGCAAAGGGCGATTTCTGTGTCTTTGTCGGCCCGTCGGGCTGCGGAAAATCCACGCTGTTGCGGATGATTTCGGGGCTGGAGAAGATCACCTCTGGCACGATTTCGATCGAGGGCCGTGTCGTTAACGATTTGCCGGCCGCGGATCGTGGTCTGGCGATGGTGTTCCAATCCTATGCGCTGTATCCGCATATGTCGGTGCGCCAAAACCTGTCGTTCGGGTTGGAAAACATGCGCCTGCCCAAGGCCGAAATTGATGCCAAGATTGATCAAGTCGCAAAGATGCTCCAGATCGAGCAATTGCTGGACCGCAAGCCCAAGGCCTTGTCTGGCGGTCAACGGCAGCGTGTTGCCATCGGTCGCGCAGTTGTTCGGGAACCGACCGTTTTCCTGTTTGATGAACCTTTGTCCAATCTGGACGCGGAGCTGCGCGTTGATATGCGTGGTGAGATCGCCAGCCTGCATCGCCGGTTGGGGAATACGATGATCTATGTGACCCATGACCAGGTCGAGGCGATGACCATGGCCGACAAGATCGCGGTGCTGCGATTGGGCGAGGTCGAGCAGTTTGGCGCCCCGCTTGAGATATATAACAACCCGTGCAACATCTTTGTGGCCGGGTTTATCGGGTCGCCGCGGATGAATTTTGTTGAAGGTCGCGTCGACAGCATCGCCGACGGCACGCTGACCGTGCTGACAACCACGGATGAGCGGATCACGATGGCCGCTGACCGGTTTGACACCAATGTCGGCGAGGGGGTGACCGTCGGTATCCGGCCAAACCATATGTCGGTTACGGATTTGGCGACCGCCGATTTCAAGGTCAACGTGCGCGATACCGAACAATTGGGCGGCGAATCATTTGTCTATGGCAAGACAGGGCAGGGGGCCGCAATCACGGTGCATCTCTCGGGCCAGACCCGGTTTGAGCCCGGTTCGGAAATCGGTGCCAAGCTGGATTCTGAGCATATCCACCTGTTTGCGACAGGCACCGGTCTGTCACTTCGCAAAGGGGCTGTGTAATGCGGCAGACGTGGCGATGGTTTGGCCCCGCTGATACCATTTCAATTCAGGCGTTGATGCAGATTGGCGTCGAAGCCGTCGTGTCCGCGCTGCACCACGTTCCGACAGGCGATGTCTGGACATTGGAGGACATTCGCAAACGCCAGCGAGATATCGCCGTTTTGCCTGATGGGAAGCCGTCGGGGCTTGCCTGGGAAGTTGTCGAAAGCCTGCCTGTCTCAGAAACGATCAAGACCCGTGGTGCAGATTGGGAGCAACATATATCCAATTATGTCACCAGCTTGGAAAACCTTGCCAGTGCCGGTCTTGAGGTGGTCTGCTACAACTTCATGCCAGTGCTGGACTGGACGCGCACGCAGCTGCGCTGGCCGCTACCGCATGGTGGCACGGCAATGCGGTTCGATCTGGTTGAGTTCGCCGTTTTTGATATCCACCTTCTGGCGCGATCCGACGCCCGGAGCGATTATGCAGAGGTCACGGCGAGTGCTGCTGATCAGGCGTTCAGCAAGATGACCGACGCGGAAAAGTCCGCGCTATGCGACAACATTGTTGCGGGCCTGCCTGGTGCCAATGATGCCTGGACGCTGGCAGACATCAAGGCACTGCTTGCCGTTTATGCCGAGATCCCGGCGGATAAGTTACGCCAGAACCTTTATGATTTTCTGGGTGCCGTCATTCCAGCAGCAGAGCGTTTGGGCATCAGATTGTGTTGCCACCCGGACGATCCACCTTTTTCAATCCTTGGATTGCCGCGGATCGTATCGTCGCCCGACGACTATGCCGCGCTAATGCGTGCCGTGGATTCGCCGGCAAACGGGATCACGCTTTGCACCGGGTCGATGGGGGTCGCTGCGGGGGTAGATTTCGTCGGGTTCATCAAGGACTGGGGCCACCGCATCCATTTTGCCCATCTTCGCAACACAACGCGCGAGGGGGACAGCCATCAGGGCATGCACAGTTTCTTTGAGGATGCGCACCTCGAGGGGCAAACCGATATGGTTGCCGTCGTGCGCGCCCTGCTCGTCGAGGAATCCCGTCGCCGTGCAGCTGGTCGTTCAGACCACATGATCCCGATGCGACCAGACCACGGCCATGAGTTGCTGGACGACATCGAGAAAGGGTCGATGCCAGGATATCCACTGATTGGGCGGATGCGGGGCTTGGCGGAGCTGCGCGGCATCATGGCGGCCTGCGCATAGGTTTCGCGATTCCATCTGCGATCGCGCCGGTGTGCGGACATTTGACCGCCGTCTCGCGGGTCCCGGAATAGACGGGGTCGGCGGGTGTCACCACATGTTTACTATCGATGATGGGTGAAGTGCGCGGCGGTCGGGCCTTGATCCGCTGTGTTCAAAATATCTGGAAAACAACTATTTACCCGGCTCCGCGGGTCTTCCGGCCGCTTTTGTGGCGCTGTCGGCCATGTCCGGTTGTTGGGTTGAATGGAAGTGTAAACAAAAACTGACATTGACGGTGTAATTCAGACGTGACAATATGACGCATGTAGGAAGCGGCTTTTCCAGATGGCAAAACGCTGGGCCCCTCGGTTTGGGTTTGCTTCCTCATTCCAACAAGGAGGACTGAGATGGCAGACGATGAAAAAGTTTGGCCGACTGGCCTGACGCTTGAGGAAGCTGAGGAGGTACACAGCTACCTGATTGACGGAACGCGCGTATTCGGCGCGATTGCGTTGCTTGCACATATATTGGTCGCAATCGCGACACCGTGGCTTGGATAGGGGGACACAGGATGAACAACGCAAAAATGTGGCTGGTTGTTTCGCCAACTGTCGGAGTCCCGCTTTTCCTGGGTGCCGTAGCTGTTGGGTCATTTGCGGTACACCTTCAGGTCGTCAAGAATACGTCCTGGGTGTCTGACTTTCTCCAGGGGGTTCCTATGGGGACTGGCGATGAAATGGCATCAGCGGCCCTGCTTGAAGAAGCAGCGCTTGAGGCGGCAACCGTGTCTTACGTGACCCCTGCCGTTGATGGGTTGGCGGTGACCGTCATTCTACCGGATGGCACGCAGGCAGAGGCAATCCTCAGGATGCCGGAGACGATGCCAGCGCTACAGGCGGGACAGCTTCCGCCATTGATCACGCAATAACGCGAGGGCCTGCGACCGCAATTGCGGGCCCCGCATTTCACAGCCCAAGCGGGTGCCGCCTGATGCAGCGCGGCTGAAAAAAGGACACCCCCCGGATGTTCGACTATCGCAGCTTTGCGACGCGGAAATTGGCGGCCCTCGGGCCAAAATATCTGCCCTTTGCTGACGTCGCGACAGCGGATGTTCCCTTGTCACGCCTGCTGCGCCTGTCGCTGTTTCAGGTGACCGTTGGGATGGCTCTGGTGATGCTTGTCGGCACGTTGAACCGGGTCATGATCGTAGAGCTGGACGTGCCGGCGACCCTTGTGGCGGGCATGTTAGCCCTGCCGCTATTATTCGCGCCGTTCCGTACGCTGATCGGATATAAGTCCGACATACATGTTTCTGCGCTTGGTTTGCGCCGTATTCCCTACATTTGGAAAGGCACGCTTTGCCAGTTTGGCGGGTTTGCGATCATGCCGTTTGCGCTGCTGGTGCTGTCGGGATACGGCGACGCTGTTGATGCGCCCCGCTGGATCGGGCTGAGTGCCGCAGCATTGTCGTTCCTGCTGGTCGGGGCCGGTGTCCATATCGTGCAGACCGTTGGCCTGGCGCTAGCGACTGATCTGGTGAAAGAGGCGGACCAGCCCAAGGTGGTAGGGCTGATGTACGTCATGCTTTTACTGGGGATGGTGGTCAGCGCGCTGGTCTTTGGTGCATTGCTTGAAAACTATACCCCAGGACGCCTGGTGCAGGTCATCCAGGGGAGCGCCGTGATCACCGCGGTGGTGAACCTTTTTGCCATGTGGAAGCAAGAAGCGCGCAGCCGGATTCGGGCGCAAGAAATGAAGACCGCCCGCCCGCGCGCCTTTCGCGCGGCCTGGGCAGAACTGGCGCAAACAAGAGGTATTCTGCGGTTGCTCGCGGTTATCTGCCTTGGCACCTTTGGATTTGGCATGGCAGATGTCCTGCTGGAGCCCTATGGCGGCCAGGCGCTTGGCCTGTCGATTGCCGATACGACCAAGCTGACCGCGCTATTTGCAACCGGGACGTTATGTGGCTTTGCAATCGCGTCACGCCTGCTGAGCGGAGAGACCGCCCCGGCTAATCTGGCGATGTCAGGCACGATGATCGGCATACCCGGATTCGCGGCGATCATTTTTGCATCCATGGGCGGGGGCACGTTCAGCTTTTTGCTGGGTACCTTCCTTGTTGGTCTGGGCGCCGGACTGTTCGGACATGCAACCTTGACCGCGACGATGCGGTCTGCACCACGCAACCGCATTGGGTTGGCGCTTGGCGCATGGGGTGCTGCGCAGGCAACGGCGGCAGGCATCGGCGTTGCTTTGGCGGGGGTCGTGCGCGATGTCGTTGTCGGCCTGCAAGCGCCCGTTGGACCTGCATCCCATCTGCCCTACAATACAGTATTCATGATCGAGATCATCAGCCTGCTGATTGCGATTGCGGTCCTGTGGCCAATGGTCCGGCACATGTCGAAACACAGCGGCTTTGGCAAACCGAATTCAAAGCGAATGGAGGCATCATGACAACCATCATAACACGCCTGTTCCCCGACGAAGCCGCAGCACAAAGCGCCGTGGATCGACTGATTTTCAAGGGCATCCCAAAACGCGAATGCGAAATTGTGCTGGGTGGAGACCATGTGGAGACGCGGCTGGCAAATGCGCAGGTGCACGCGACTGCCATCGAAACCTATCGCAAGAAGCTAGAGGCTGGCCATGCTGCCGTGGTTGTGCGCACGACCTATAAACCGCTAGGCGCCGCACGATTGACCCGTGAGATCCTGGATCAGCGCGAAACAATTGATGCGGGCGATGTGGCGAATGATTTCTTTGTGCGCTCAAAGCCGCAAAAGGCGACCAGTGTGTTGAAGGATCATCCGCACTTTCTGTCGTTATCGGGCATTGCTTCGCCCGGCCTGATAACCGGGGGCATGGGCTTGCCGATGCTGAGCGATCGCGGCGCGGGGCGGTCGCTGATGCGCGGGGACAAGCGCATGTCTCAATTGTTTTGGCCAATGCCACTGATTTCGCGCAAGCGTCGATCCCTGTCGATCATTCCGGGCGGACGTCAGATGTCCAAAGCTTTCTGGCCGATGCGTCTTGTTTCCACCAAGCCACGGCGCAAATCGGTCATTCCGGGAGGCGGATTTCCATTGTCACGGCTCTTGGGGTTGCGCACGACCATTTAGCCTGCGTTTCCTTGGGTCAGAAAACGGCGTTCGTCACGATGAGCGATACGATCAGGAACAAGATGGTCATGACCCCGCCACTTTTCATGAAGTCGGTGACCTTATAGCCGGCGGGGCCCATGATTAACGCATTCACCTGATGTGTCGGTATCAGAAACGAATTCGACGTGGAGATCGCCACCGTGAGTGCAAAGATCGCCGGGTCGCCGCCTGCGGCAACGGCAATTGAAACGGCCAATGGCACCAGCAGGACCGTGGCCCCGACGTTTGACATGATCAGCGTGAACACGGTCGCAAGCACGGCCACGCCGACCTGCAAGGACCAGATCGGCCAGCCGTCAAGCAAGGCGAGAATCTGTTGCGCGATCCATTCCGCGGTGCCGGTTGTCTGCACCGCCTGACCCAGTGGTATCAGACTTGCCAAGAGGAACACCGTGCTCCAGCTCACCGCGTCGTAAGCATCGTCAATATCAAGCACGCCGGTCAGGATCATGCCGACAGCCCCGGTCAATAGGCAAAGCGACAGGCGTAAATCGGTAAAGAGGATCAGCGAGATCGAGATGACGAAGAACAGGAGCGCCCAGCCAACTTTGGTCGGTCGCAGTTCTTCTTGTGGGAAATCGCTGGTGACCACTACAAAGTCCCGGTCACGCGTCAAGCGGGTCAGGGATTCCCATGTGCTGTGGATGACCAATGTGTCGCCGGCATGGAAAGGTATTTCGCCAACAGGTGTCGGTGCGTGTTCTTCTGTCTCGACGTAGCTCATGGTTTCTTCGTCGCGATGGATTGCGAGCAGGCTGGCACCGTAGGTCTTGCGAAATACCAGGTCATGGGCACACTTCCCGATCACCGATGATCCCGGCGGGATAACCATTTCGGCGACGCCGGATTTTGTCGGGGCGTAGTCTTCGGCAAAGACATCAAGACTTTCGTGCAAGATGAACCCGCCGTCTTCGACCATGCGTTGAATGACTTTTTGCCGCCCCAAAACGGCTAGGCGACACGGCGCGGTGATTTCGGTCTGAATAACCGGCGCGAACCAGCGTTTGCCACGGTGGGCGCTGCCGATGATATAGACATGGTAACGCTGCATGACGTCGTCAAATGTCTCGCCTACGCAGGGGTGGCCTTCGGGGATGCTGATTTCAAATATGTCGGTTTTCAGTCCGTAGATATTCTTGAGGTAATCCTTCAACGACTTGGCCGACGCCCCATCGTCACCCTTGGCACCCTTGGGGAGGACCCAACGTCCAAAGAGGGTGAAGTAGAGGATTCCGGTCGCAACAAGACAGACGCCGATAGGGGTGACGGAAAACAGACCAAACGGGGCCATTTTCTGTTCATCAGGCAGTGACTGGTTCGCGCTGAGCAGCAGATCGTTCAGCAGGATCAACGGTGAGGACCCGACCATCGTCATGGTCCCGCCGAGGATTGCACAAAATCCCATCGGCATCAGCAAACGACTGAGCGGCAGTTCGGTGCGCACGGATATGCGACTGACCACGGGCAAGAACAGGGCCGCTGCACCAACGTTCTGCATAAAGGATGAAATAACCCCGACAGTCCCGGAAATAATTGGAATAACACGGGTTTCCGACCGTCCCCCATGCTTAAGGATGAGCGCGGCGACTTTGCTCATCAGGCCGGTTTTATCCAAACCGGCACCAATAATCATGACTGCGATGATCGACACGACAGCGTTTGAGGCGAGACCATCAAACAATCGACTGACGTCGGCGAGCGAGTTCAGCGCCGGAATCTGGCTGAGAAGACCCAAGAGCACCATGACCATGATGGCGGCCAAGTCGATGCGTACAATTTCGGAGATGAACAGAAATACGGTGAATGCCAGCAAGCCAAGAACGACTGACATCTCCAAACTCAGGCTTATGGGTTCCAAACTTTGCTCCCTCTTGCCTTTTGTTACCATTCACACCTCGGTTTGCGCAACAATACGTCGCGCTTGGGTTGAAACAAAAAATCCAGCGCCGGGGCGGGCGCTGGAAGTGACCACAGGAGATTTGGCCGCGCGGTCGGACTAGTCTTGTTCGGCTGCGATTGTATCGAGGTAGACCGCGATTTCGCCGTCCCCAATCGGGGATGAGAACGCGGCGGCCTGTTCAGGCAAACGGTGGGCGATACCCTTGTGACAATCAATGCAGGTTTGTTCCCCTGTAAAAAGGAACCGTTCGTGCGCCTCTGCTGCCCGAGTGCTTTGCAAGGTGATGTCCATGCTTTCCGCAGCGTGGCAGTTGCGGCATTCCAGTGAGTCGTTCGCTTCCATCCGGGCCCATTCGTGCTGCGCCATCGTCAGGCGGTGTTCCTCAAATTTTTCGGGCGTGTTGATGGTGCCAAACAACATGCCGTAGACCTCCTTCGAGGCGGCGATTTTGCGGGCGATCTTGGACGTCCAATCGTGCGGAACATGGCAATCCGGGCAACTTGCGCGCACGCCAGAATGGTTTGTGTAGTGAATTGTTTCTTTCAGTTCCTGAAACACGTTATCGCGCATTTCGTGGCAACTGACGCAAAATGTCTCGGTGTTGGTCGCTTCAAGCGCCGTGTTGAATCCGCCCCAAAAGACGATGCCCATCACAAAGCCGCCCGCGGTCAGAAACCCAAGCGAATAATGCGTGCTGGGCCGTCGCATGATCGCCCAAGTTTTCCTGATAAGGCCAACCATCAGTTTTCGCCTTCCAGCGTTTGCAGGTAGTCAAGCACCTGATCGACGTCGACAAAAGTGTTGTCGACAAGCGGGCGGGCCTCTGACTGGCTGACGTGACATTGGGTGCAGAAGTAGCGCCGAGGTGAGGCGGTCGCGAGGAACTGCCCGTCGCGGTTCATGAAGTGGGTCACCGAAATCATCGGTGCCTGGCTGACTTCAATTGCAGCACGGCTATGGCAGGTCATGCATTGGTTGTAGTTGGTGTCGATCTGGTAACCGTCAATCTTGTGCGGGATGACAGGTGGTTGTTCGGGGTAATTGCGCACCTGGCGGATGTCGGAATTGATGACGCGGGGAATGGCGGGCGGTTCGCCCACCTGATCCAATGGTTCCGCACCGCGCAGGGTCGCGACCTGGTTTTCGGCAACCGCAGCGGTGCCAAGTACTGTAAGTATGATCAAGCTGACAAATGATTTTTTCATGATTACACCGCCTCAATCTTTACAGCGCATTTCTTGAAATCGGTCTCTTTGGAGATCGGATCCGTGGCGTCGAGGGTGACCTTGTTGATCAGCTGACTGGCATCAAACCAAGGCACGAATACCAATCCGCGGGGTGGTTTGTTGCGGCCACGGGTTTCCACCCGCGTGACAATTGATCCGCGCCGTGAGCTGATTTTCACCTGCGACCCCCGTCTGAGCCCAAGATCTGCGGCGTCATCGCCGTGCATGTAGCAAAGCGCATCCGGGACAGCCGAATAAAGCTCTGGCACGCGCTGGGTCATCGACCCGGAGTGCCAGTGTTCCAGGACCCGTCCGGTTGACAGCCAGAAGGGGTATTCGTCGTCGGGATTTTCGGCCGCCGGTTCGAAGGGAAGGGCAAAGACGACGGCTTTGCCATCGGGTTTGCCATAAAACTGAAAGTCAGTGCCGGCCGCAACGTAGGGGTCACTACCCTCCTTGAAGCGCCAGAGAGTTTCCTGCCCATCCACGACGGGCCAGCGCAGCCCGCGTTCTTCGTGGTACGTGTCAAAGTCTGCAAGGTCATGGGCCTTGCCGCGACCAAAACTGGCGTATTCTTCAAACAGACCCTTTTGCAGGTAAAATCCGAAATCCTCGGATTCATGGTTGTCATAGCCTTCCTTGATTTCATCGTTGGAATAGGCATCGACCTGGCCGTTGCGGAACAACACTTCGTAAAGGGTCTTGCCCTTGTATTCGGGGTTGGCGTCCAGAATTTCGGCCTCCCAGACTTCATCTGTGGTGAAGCGTTTGGAGAATTCGACCAGTTGCCAGAGGTCTGATTTGCTTTCACCCGGGGCATCAACAAGCTGGTGCCAGAATTGGGTGCGTCGTTCGGCGTTGCCATAGGCGCCTTCTTTTTCAACCCACATTGCGGTGGGCAGGATAAGATCAGCGGCCTCTGCCGTGACGGTCGGGTAAGCGTCTGAAACTACGATGAAGTTATCAGGATTCCGGTAGCCGGGCAGACCTTCCTCGAGCATATTTGGCGCGGCCTGCATATTATTGTTCACCTGCACCCAATAGCAATTGATCCGCCCGTCCTTGAGGTGGCGGTTTTGCAAGACCGCATGGGCCCCGACCCAGGCAGGAACAGTGCCGGCGGGCAGTTTCCAGATCTTCTCTGCAATCTCGCGGTGTTTGTCATTGCCCACGACCATATCGGCGGGCAACCGGTGAGCGAATGTGCCAACCTCGCGTGCCGTGCCGCATGCAGAGGGCTGCCCGGTGAGCGAAAACGGTGAATTGCCGGGGGTTGAAATCTTACCGGTCAGCAGGTGGATGTTGTAGATCATATTGTTGACCCAGACACCGCGCGTGTGCTGGTTGACGCCCATGGTCCACAAGGACATGACCTTGGTGTCAGGGTCGGCGTAGATTTCGGCCATTTCCTGCAGGCGATTGGCCGGAACCCCGGACATTTCTGCAGCCTTTTCCAGCGTGTATTCACTGACAAACGCGGCAAATTCATCAAACGACATTTCCGTTGATCCGCCAGCTGCCGTATTGTTTTCGGCGGCCTGTTCAAGCGGGTGTTCCGGGCGCAATCCATAGCCGATGTCGGTGTTGCCACGACGGAAGTTGACGTGTTTTGCGACGAAGTCTTCGTTCACCGCGCCATTCTGGATGATGTAATTGGCAATGTAGTTGAGGATCACGAGGTCGGTCTGGGGGGTGAAGACCATCGGAATATCAGCGAGGTCAAAGCTGCGGTGCTTGTAGGTAGACAGTACCCCAACCTTGACATGCGAGTTTGAGAACTTGCGGTCTGCGATGCGGGTCCAGAGCACTGGATGCATCTCGGCCATGTTCGACCCCCATAGGAAAAATGCATCCGCATGCTCGAAGTCATCATAGCAGCCCATCGGTTCGTCGATACCAAAGGTGCGGATGAAACCGGCAACCGCAGAAGCCATGCAATGACGCGCATTTGGGTCGATATGGTTAGAGCGGAAGCCAGCTTTATAGAGCTTGGCTGCGGCGTAACCTTCCCAGACAGTCCATTGGCCGGAGCCGAACATGCCAATGCCGTCCGGGCCCTTTTCCTTGATCGTGGCCTTCCATTTTTCTGCCATGACATCAAAGGCTTCGTCCCAGGAGACAGGTGTGAAATCCCCATCCTTGGCATAAACCCCGTCGCGTTTACGCAGCAGCGGGGTGGTCAGGCGATCGGCCCCGTACATGATCTTGGACAGGAAATAACCCTTGACGCAGTTGAGACCGCGATTCACAGGCGATTGGCTGTCGCCATGGGTTGCGACAACGCGGCCAGCCTTGGTTGCGACCATGATCGAGCAACCGGTTCCGCAGAACCGGCACGCGGCCTTTGACCACTTGAGATCCGTCAGGTCGGCGTCGGTTTCAAAGTTCTGTGCTTGCGTTGTGACAGGTAGACCAACAGCCGCTGCTGCGGCTGCGACGGCCTGAGACTTGATCACGGCTCTGCGGCTCAGTTTCATGCTAGTGCCTTTCATGGCTGAGGGTGTCCGATGGCGGTGTGACCGTTTCGGAATGGTGATAACAAAGCGCCGCACTGGCGACCCCGGGCAGGAGTTGAATGTCCGTTAGGCCCTGCACCAGCTGATGTTCGTCAGGCGTTTCAAGTGTGACGATCAGCTTGCCCGATGGATCCGAGATGGCCACCTCGGCAATCGGGTGGGCATTGATGGCGGACTCAACGATCTTGATCCGTTTGGGGTCAGCGGTGACCACAAGACTGGATATGTGGATTTCCTGGGTCATTGCGGAGCCTCAGTTCGGGGAATGTCGAGAGTTATCGCGGCTGTTGGGCAGATGCCGATACAGGCGCCACAGCCGGTGCAATTGTCGGTGCGCACCGTGATCCCGCCGGAAAACCCGCTTTGGTAGTCAAAGCACAGCGCGTCATCATCACAGGCGTCCGTGCAGCTTTGGCAGGCCACGCCCTTGGTTTGTAGGCAAGTGTCGCCAATGGTCGCTATATATGGCCAGGCAGGCTGATCTGTGCTTTTGAAGACCGGCTCATCACAGGCGCTGACACATTCCCTGCAGAACGTGCAGGCCCCGCCATTGAACTGAACCACTGGTGTGCGGGCCGGCCCGGCGACGAGAATGCCTTCGGGGCAGGCGGCAATGCAGGCCCCGCAAGAGGTGCAGCCGTTGCGAACGCTGGATTCGTCGCTCCATGGCGGGCGCAGGAGGGCCGGATTGAAACCCATAACATGACGTCGCGTGTGGATTGGGCGGGCCATCAATGCGACGGCGGACCGAGAATCAATTGGGACATCCAGATGACAAACCCATAGCTCGCCACCAGCCCAATGCTGAGGATTGGTGCCATGAAAACGGCCAGCAGGATAAACACCCGCCGTTCCTCTTTCTTTGTTGGGGTCCCGATTTCTGAATTCATTCTGATTCCAGCTCCCTGAATTTGCCCCAAGCTAGCGGGCGGTGAGGAAGGCTGCCTTGACTTTAGTCAAGAGCGTCAAATTAAATGTCAGATATCAATTCGCGAAGCGCCTTTGGGTTGGTGATTTCGACGATCTCACCATCCACCTGCACGCCAACGTCCTGCAATTTTCGGAAGTTTCGAGACAGTGTTTCGGGTTTCACCCCAATCAGTGAGGCAATTGTGGATTTGCTATAGGGAAACTCGATCGGGCCGGCACCGCCTTCACCCAATGCGAGGATGAACCTTGCAGTGCGTTGCAGGGAGCTGTCGCCTTTGAGTCTTTCAATCTGCTGAATTAGGCGGTGCAGATGTCCATATGCCGACGCAAGAATGGCATTTGTGACCTCTGGCGAGGCGTGGAGTTCGGCGCGGATTGCAGAACTGGGGATGGCCAGCAAGCGCGCACCGATGATCACCGTAGCCGAAACAGGATATGCACGTTCTTCGAAGGCGAGGGCCTCAGCGAAGGATTGACCGCTGGAAAAGATATCAACGGTGATATCATTTCCCGCTGCTGTCGCGGTGGACAATTTCACCAGCCCTTCGAACACGATATAAACTTCGGTTGCACTGTCCCCCTGATTGAAGATGACGTCGCCAGGTGAATAACGCCGTACGAGCCCATGGTCGGCTATTCGTCTGAGCACGGTGTCAGACATGCCCCGAAAGAGGGTGGACTGTCTTAGGTAGGCAACATCAGAATCTTGCAACATTCACTGTTGGTGTCACAATTTTAGGGCCGGTGAAAGAGTGCTGGGCTGCAAACGTCTAGCGGCGCAGAATGCCGGGCAGGTTCAAGCCCTGTTCGCGGGCGCAGTCGAGCGCGATATCATAGCCCGCATCTGCATGGCGCATGACGCCGGTCGCCGGATCATTCCAGAGGACGTTGGCCAATCGGCGGTCGGCGTCCTTTGTCCCGTCGCAGCAGATCACCATGCCGGAATGTTGCGAGAAGCCCATGCCAACGCCACCGCCGTGGTGCAGCGAAACCCATGTGGCGCCGCTCGCGACATTGAGCATTGCGTTCAGCAGCGGCCAGTCTGACACAGCGTCTGATCCGTCCTTCATCGCCTCGGTTTCCCGATTGGGTGAGGCGACCGAGCCACTGTCGAGGTGGTCGCGGCCGATAACGACCGGGGCGGAAAGCTCGCCGTTGCGCACCATTTCATTAAAGGCAAGGCCGAGTTTGTGCCGCTGCCCCAATCCGACCCAGCAAATCCGCGCCGGCAATCCCTGGAAGGCGATACGTTCGCGCGCCATGTCGAGCCAGTTGTGCAAATGCGGATCGTCGATAAGTTCTTTCACTTTTGCATCGGTTTTGTAGATATCCTCTGGGTCGCCGGACAGGGCACACCAACGGAACGGCCCAACGCCGCGACAAAAGAGCGGGCGGATGTAGGCAGGAACGAAGCCGGGAAAGGCAAAGGCATCCTTCAGGCCCTCTTCCGATGCGACTTGTCGGATGTTGTTGCCATAATCCAGCGTCGGCACACCGGCGTTCCAGAATGCAACCATGGCGGCGACCTGCACTTTCATTGAGGCACGGGCCGCGGCCTCAACGGACTTGGGATCGCTGTCCTGTTTTGCGCGCCATTCTGCGACGCTCCACCCTTGGGGCAGGTAACCATGAACGGGATCATGCGCAGAGGTCTGGTCGGTCACCAGATCGGGCCTTATCCCGCGTGCGACAAGGTCAGGGAAAACGTCAGCCGCATTGCCAATCAACGCCACGGATTTGGCTTCGCCTGCAGTGGTCCAGTCTGCGATCATCTCCAGGGCGCGGTCTAGATCATCAGTCTTTTCGTCGACGTAGCGAGTGCGCAGGCGGAAATCAGCACGGGTTTCATCACATTCAACGGCAAGGCAACAGGCCCCGGCCATGACCGCGGCCAGCGGCTGTGCGCCGCCCATGCCGCCAAGGCCTCCAGTCAGAACCCAGCGCCCTTTGAGGTTGCCGTCATAGTGCTGACGTCCGGCCTCCATGAAGGTTTCATATGTACCTTGCACGATCCCCTGCGTTCCGATGTAAATCCAGGAGCCAGCGGTCATCTGGCCATACATCGCCAACCCCTTCTTATCGAGGTCGTTGAAGTGATCCCAATTGGCCCAATGGGGCACGAGATTCGAATTCGCGATCAGAACGCGCGGCGCATCCTTGTGAGTCTGAAACACGCCAACGGGTTTGCCTGACTGCACAAGCAGGGTCTGCGTTTCATCAAGGTCGATCAGGGCCGCGACGATGGCGTCAAAGTCCTGCCAGGTTCGCGCGGCCCTGCCGATCCCGCCGTAGACGACAAGTTCATGCGGGTTTTCAGCGACGTCTGGATGCAGGTTGTTCATCAGCATGCGCAAGGGGGCTTCGGTCAGCCAGCTTTTGGCTGTGAGCGTGGTGCCGGTTGGCGGATAGATGTCGCGGGTATTGTGGCGCGGGTTGTTCATTTGGAACCTCCGAGTGAGGGGGCCAGATCGGCCAGAGCTGTCAGGATGGATTGCAGATAGGGGCGAATGCGCGCAGCCTTTGCAGGGTCATACTGCCAGGGTGGGGATTCTGCGGTTAGGTAGGTCGCTTGGGCCAGTTCCATCTGGATTGCGTGAATGTTCTTGTGCGGCTGCCCGTAGTGGCGCGTGGTCCATCCCCCTTTGAAACGCCCGTTCTCTGTCATTGAGTAGCCCGATGCCGCGCGGCAGATATCGGAAACGGCAGTGGCCACGCTGGGCGCACAAGTCGCGCCATGATTGGTGCCGATATTGAAATCGGGAAGCGTTTCCGCAAACAGATGCGGGATGTTGGACCGTATCGAGTGGCAATCAAAGAGGATCGCGACACCAAACTGATCACGTGCGCGGGTGATCTCGGTCCGGAGAGCCGCGTGGTAGGGGGTATGAAAGGCAGCGCCCCGGTTTTCGATTGCGGCGTTGTCGGGTGGCGTGGTCCAGATCTCGATCCCGTCAAAATCGGTGAGCGGCACCAGATCGGTGGTGTTTTGCCCGGGGTAAAGGCTTTGCCCTGAAGGATCGCGATTGGCATCAATGACGTAACGATGAAAATTGGCCGTGACCGTCGTGGCCTGTGGCAAGAGCCCGTCATACAACTGATCCACATGCCAATCGGTGTCGGCAAGTGCAGTGCCGATGTCGTTCAACTCCGCTGCAATATCTGTTGGTACAAACGTGCCGGTGTGTGGAAAGCCCAGTATGATAGGGCTGTCGCCCCTGTGAACCGTGACCGGGGTCATGCCGGGTGTCCCAGAACAAAATCTGGTAGGGTCACCGCCGCAGCCAGGCTGCCATCTGCGACCAAAGCAGCGGCTGACGTGATTGCGGGGGCCATGAACCGATCGCCGGTGATTTCAGGCACATCGCGACGCAACACGGCAATCGCAGATTGAAGCGGCGCGCTTGTCTGCAAAGGTGCGCGGAATGCGATGCCCTGCGCGCCACACAGGGCCTCTACCCCCAAGATCACGTTGAGGTTTGCGTTCATCTGCAAGAGCCGGCGCGCAGCGTGGGCTGCCATGCTGACGTGGTCTTCCTGATTGGCAGAGGTCGGCGTGCTGTCTGTACTGCAAGGATTGGCAAGGTGCTTGTTCTCGCTCATCAATGCGGCGGTCGTGACTTCGGCGATCATCAGGCCGGAGTTCAGGCCCGGGTCCGGGGTCAGGAACGGGGGCAAGTCAAACGACAGGGTCGGATCGACCATGAGCGCGACTCGGCGCTGGGCGATGGCCCCGATCTCTGACAGGGCAATCGCAATTTGATCGGCGGCAAAGGCAACCGGTTCGGCGTGGAAGTTGCCGCCAGAGACGATGAGCCCTTCGTCTACTAGGACCAGCGGATTGTCCGTCACGGCGTTTGCCTCGACTTCGAGTGTGCGGCCAGCAAAGTGCAGCAGATCCATGGCTGCGCCGGTGACCTGCGGCTGGCACCGGATGCAATAGGGGTCTTGTACACGGGAGTCGCCGTCGCGATGGCTTTCGCGGATGGCCGACCCGGCCATCAGGGCGCGCTGGGCATTGGCCACCGCGATCTGCCCGGCGTGCCCGCGGAGACTGTGGACCCGGTCTTGCAGCGGTGCGGTTGATCCCATAATCGCATCGGTCGAGAGGGCGCAGGTCAGGACCGATGTTGCTGCGTTGCGCCACGCCCCCCACAGCCCGACAAGGGCGCAAGCGGTTGAAAACTGCGTGCCATTGATCAGAGCCAACCCTTCTTTCGCGTCAAGCGCGATGGGAGAGAGGTTTGCAGCGGCAAGCGCGGCGGTGGCCGGCATTCGCCTGTCGCCAAACAGTGCTTCGCCGTCGCCAATCATGGCTGCGGCCATGTGGGCCAGAGGTGCGAGATCGCCGGAGGCACCCACCGAACCCTGACTTGGGATCAGCGGTGTCACGCCCTTCGCCAACATCTCTTCGATCATCCTGACTGTCGAAAGGCGCACGCCAGAGGCGCCGCGCCCAAGCGACAAGAGTTTCAGCACCATCATCAGGCGTGTCGTGGGAACATCAAGAGGCGCGCCGACGCCGCAGCAATGGGACAAAACGAGGTTGCGTTGCAGCACGGCGACATCTGCGGCTGCAATCTTTACGCTGGCCAATTTGCCAAAGCCGGTATTCACGCCGTAGATCGGGTCTGCCCCTGCTGCGGCGCGTGCGACAAGCTTTGCGGCCGCGTTGATGTCGCCATGGCTTGACCGATCAAGGCGAACCGGATGGGCATTGGCCCAGATGTCTTGCAGTTGTGCCAGTGTCACGATGCCGGGGGTGAGAGTGATCATGACAGTGCGCCGCCAAAAATGCGGGAATGGAGAGGGTTGAATCCGATCCGATAGGCAAGCTCTGCCGGGTGCTGAATGTTCCAGACGCACAGGTCGGCCCGTCCACCCGGAATGATACGACCATGATCCGATGCGCCCAATGCCTTCGCAGCATGGGCTGTGACACCTAAGAGCGCTTCAAGCGGGGTCATGCGAAACAATGTGCAGGCCATGTTCATTGTCAGCAAGATGGAGGTGAGCGGCGATGAACCGGGGTTGCAATCAGTTGCCAGGGCAATTGGTACGCCTGCATCGCGCAAAGCCTGGACCGGAGGCAATTGCGTCTCATTGAGTGTGTAGTATGCGCCGGGCAGAAGAACGGCAGACGTGCCGACTGCGGCCATGGCCTGCGCATCAGATATGGTGGCGTATTCCAGGTGATCTGCACTCAGGGCAGCGTATTTCGCGGCCAGTTGCGTGCCGCCAGAGTTCGTCAGTTGTTCCGCATGCAGTTTGACAGGCAGGCCAAGTTCGCGCGCCACATCAAAAAGCGGAGCCAGTTGCGCGGGGGTAAATGCGATCCCTTCGCAGAACCCGTCCACCGCATCGACGAGTCGCTGCGCATGCGCGGCCCGCAACGCGGGGATGCAGGTTTCGGATATATATGTTTCTGGATCGGATATGCTTTCCGCAGGCACAGCATGTGCGCCCAGAAAACTGGTTCTGACGGTGATGGGCCGTTCCTGTGCGATCCGGCGCGCAACGCGCAGCATCTTCAGTTCGGAATCATGGTCGAGGCCATAGCCCGATTTGATCTCAACCAGCGTAACACCCTCGGCGATCAGCGCGTCCACACGCGGCAGGGCATCTGCAAGCAGTGTTTCTTCGGTTGCGGTGCGTGTTGCGGTCACTGTTGAGAGGATGCCTCCGCCTGCTTTGGCGATCTCTGCATAGCTTGCCCCGTTCAGACGCATTTCAAATTCCGCTGCGCGATTGCCGCCATGCACAATATGTGTGTGGCAGTCGATCAGGCCGGGGGTGATACATTTGCCTGCTAAGTCATGACGCGGCAATACATCGACGCTATCCGGGATATCGGCCGTTGGTCCGACCCAGACAATTTTGTCATCGCGGATTGCGATGGCCCCATCAGGGATCATCCCAAAATCGTTATTTCCCTTCAGGGTCACAATCAAAGCGTTGGTGAGCAGCATCAATTGACTCGCTTGATAAACTTTGCGCTTGATGGTTTTATGTATGCACATAATAATTTGTCAAGAGAGAGCTATGCAGACGATCTGGGCAGCGCAGGCACTATTGCCCGCGGGTTGGGCGAGTGAGGTTCGCGTTGAAATTGGGGCGGACGGTCGCATTGCGTCTGTTCAGACCAACCAGCCGCAGGAAGGCGTGCGGGTTGGGTTGTTGTTGCCTGCGCCGGCCAATGTCCACAGCCATGCGTTTCAACGCGCAATGGCAGGGCTGACTGAATCCCGCGGCCAGGACAAAACAGATAGTTTCTGGACATGGCGACGGCTGATGTACCAATTCCTTGACCGGCTGACCCCGGATCAGGTTGGCGCGATTGCTGCGTTTGTTCAGATGGAAATGCTGGAGGCCGGCTATTCCGCATGCGGTGAATTTCATTACCTGCACCACCAGCCCGGTGGGCGGCGTTACGACAATTTGGCGGAAATGTCTGCGCAGATAGCAGCAGCGGCGGATACGACGGGCATTGGTCTGTGCCTTTTGCCGGTTCACTACGAATTCGGTGGCTGCGACCGGCGGCCCCTGGCGGGTGGGCAATTGCGATTTGGCAGCGGATTCGATGCATTTCTGAAACTCCACGCAGCTGCGGCAGTCCCTGTTGCCGCACTGGGTGATGATGCGCAGTTGGCGGTAGCAGCGCATTCGCTCAGGGCAGTGTCACCGGACGATCTGCGATCTTTCAGCGCACATTTCCCCGATGGTCCGATCCACATGCATTTGGCTGAACAGTTGGCCGAGGTTGAGGATGTCAAGCACCACATGGGCGCGCGCCCGGTCCAATGGGTGTTGGAAAATATGCCGATCGATGAACGGTGGTGCATGATCCATTGCACACAGATGACGGGCGATGAAACGCGACGGCTCGCCAGGACGGGCGCGGTTGCCGGGCTGTGCCCAATCACCGAGAGCAGCCTTGGGGATGGGATATTTGATTGTCGCCGCTGGCTGCAGAGTCAGGGGGCCATCGGTGTTGGATCAGATAGCAATATCCGCATCTCGCTGACTGAAGAGTTGCGGACGCTGGAGTATTCGCAGCGCTTGCGCGATCACCACCGTGCGGTTCTTGCTGGTGCAGAAAAATCGACCGGTCGAAACCTGTTTGAAGAGGTTTTGCGCGGGGGGGCGACTGCCATTGGTCGAAACGCTGGCAAAATCGCAGTCGGGTGCTGGGCGGATGTGCTGGCCTTGGACACCGGGTCTGTGCATATGTGGGACCGGCACGGGGATGCAGCGCTTGATAGCTGGATTTTTGCCGGTGACGATCGCGTTGTCCAAGAGGTTTGGTCTGCAGGGAGGCACGTGGTACAGCAGGGCCAACATGTGTTGCGATCCCAAATCGCGGCGCGATTCAAGCAGGTTCTGACGGCCTTGAGGGACGCCCTATGAATACCCCGACATTCCGCAATTGGCAGAGCGTGCAGAGCGAGGTCTTGCGTCGCATTCATGCGCGGGAATGGAAACCCGGCGATCTTATTCCCAACGAAGCCGCATTGGCATTGGAATTCGGCTGTGCGCGCACCACGGTCAACCGCGCGCTACAGGCGGTTGCGGAGACGGGATTACTTGATCGGCGTCGCAAGGCGGGAACGCGGGTTGCACAACAGCCGGTTGCAAAGGCAACGCTGGATATTGCGGTGATCCGCGCGGAGATCGAAGAGCGTGCCCAGAAGTATGGCTATCAGTTGATCGCGCGCCAGATGGACGTTCCGCCAGCTGCGATCAGCGGTGCGATGCGGACAAGCGCAACGGTGCAGCTTTTGCATATTCGCGCGTTGCACCTCGCTGATGATGCGCCTTACGCGCTTGAAAATCGCTGGATAAACACCGGTGTTGCCACTGCCGCAGCCAAGGTCGCCTTTGACACGATCAGTGCAAATGAGTGGCTATTGCAGCATGTCCCTTATACCCATGGCGAAATCGCGTTTTCTGCCAATTGTGCGACCAAAATGGACAGCGAAGTACTTAATTGTCCATTGGGGAGCGCGCTGTTCACAATTGACCGACTGACGTGGGACAAAGATGCGGCAGTGACAAAAGTTCGCATCCTTTTTGCACCCGGTCATCAGTTGCGCACCGGCATATAGCTGGTGCGGGCAGCTTAGAGGCCCGGTCCCTCAATTAACCGTCGTTGCGTGACGCGCGGGGGGCGCGTCACGCGGTTGTCGCTATTTGGCCTGGTTGCTTTTACCCGCGACGATCCTGTCTAGGATCAATGCGCAGAACAGGATGGCCAGACCTGCAAGGATCCCTTGCCCGGCCGCTGCGTATTGCAGTGCTTCCAGCACGTCTTCGCCCAGACCCTTTGCGCCAATCAGTGAGGCGACAACAACCATTGCGAGCGAAAGCAGAATGGTCTGGTTCACACCAGCCATGATCGTGCGTGCCGCCAGTGGCAGGTCAACACGCCAAAGCAGGTATCGTGGGGTGGCACCAAAGGCCAAAGCGGCCTCGCGCACCGTTTCGGGCACCTGCTGCAGGCCAAGCACCGTGAAGCGGATGACCGGTGGGCTGCCAAAGATCATGGTTGCAACGACCCCAGCGGGTTTGCCCGAGCCAATAAAGGCGACAACCGGGATCAAGTAAACGAAGGAGGGCATTGACTGCATGAAGTCCAGGATCGGGCGAACCACGCCAAATACTTTTGGACGCCGGGCACAGAAAATGCCCAATGGGATGCCAAGCGTGATCGAAATCAGGGCTGCGGCGCCCAAGAGGGCCACCGTCGTCATCGCCTTTTCCCAGAAGTCCAGCAGGCCCAGATAGGCGAGCGCGGCACCTGTGAAGATCGCTACGCGGGCACCAGCTGACAGATAGGCCAGCATGATGATGACCATCCCTACGACCGGCCAAGGTGTTTGAACAAGGACAACCTCAATCGCGTCCAGCAGGCTGCGCATGCCGAAAGTCAATGAATCAAAGAACCCGCGACCACTGGTTTTGGTCCAGTCGAACACCGCCTGTACGCCGTCACCGACGTTGAGCCGCCAGTCCCGATTTGTGGGAAAAGTTCCCAAAATCTCAAAGGCGTCAGGGCGGGAAAATTTGATCGTCGACAGGGTAACGACGGCTGCCATGAACACAAAGGCAATCGCCGCCCGGGTCTGGGACCATCCAGAGGTGACGTTCCGGTCTGAACGCCACCGGGCAAACTGCCCCTCAAGCGTCCAGTTGGCGAGAGCGGCGACCGCACCTTTTATGGCCAGCAGCATCAATATACCGACAATGACATAGGTGACTCCACCCGCTGCGGCGGCATCGCTTGCCCCCTGCGCATCAGCCAAGGCAACCTCGAGCGATTCAGCCGCGCGTTTGAGCGCGTCAAGCGAACTTGCACCGCTTTCCTCAGCGGCAGCAATTTGTTCCCGACGCAGGGCCAGCGTTTCGGTGATGCTTTCCGCGCGCAACCGCAGTTCGCGCCCCAAGTCACCAAACAAGCCGCGGCCAATTTGAATATAGGCAAGCGATTCAAGTAGCAGCACGCCCAGAAACCAGGACCAGATCCCGCGGGCGCCGAACCAGATCGGCCCCAAGATCGCGGCGGCCCAGTTCAGCGTCATGCTGTAGCCGGGCGCTTGCATCATATGCGCAAACACGCGGCGGTAGTAGGGTTTGTTGGTTTCGACGAAGGTGTCGATAAGCCCATTCATGCGGTCCATCGTATCGGTATTCACTTCGGTCATGTTTTTCACTCAACTCTGGCTGTCTTGGATGGCGCGGATCAGTCCGGCGCGATTGATGACCCCAACGGTCTTGCCGTTTTCACGCACGGCGACGATGCCGTGCCCTTCCACGCAAAGGCCCATAAGGTCGTTGAGATCCATGCTCGGATGCGCCTTTTGCGCGTCCTTGGGCAGATCGCCGTGCTTTGCCTCAAATTCATCGACAGGCTTCATCACGGAATGCGCAAAGATCATGTCCAGCTTTGAAATGCCGGCGACAAAGTCCGAGACGTATTCGTCAACCGGATTGAGGATGATCTCTTCCGGGGTGCCGATCTGAACGATGCGCCCATCTTTCATGATTGCGATCCGATGGCCGATGCGGATCGCTTCATCCAGATCGTGGGTGATGAACATCGTGGTTTTGTTCAACTTGCCGCTCAGTTCCATGAACTGATCCTGCAACTGCTTGCGGATCAGCGGGTCGAGCGCCGAGAATGGTTCGTCCATCAGCAGGATTTCGGGATCAGACGCAATGGCACGCGCAAGGCCAACACGTTGTTGCATCCCGCCTGACAACTCGTGCGCGTATTTGTCTTCCCAACCGGTCAGTTCCACAAGCTCCAGAACACGATCGGCTTCTTCCCAACGCTTGCCTTTGCCGGTGCCCCTGATTTCCAAAGGCATCGCGACATTGTCCCGCACGGTGCGGTGCGGCATCAGGCCAAAGTTCTGAAATACCATGGCAACGCGTCGGTTGCGCAGGTCCCTGAGCTTTTCGGGAGAGAGCCCCATCACGTCCTCGCCACCGATACGAATTTCGCCAGCTGTCGGTTCCAACAGCCGGTTTACATGCCGCACAAGCGTAGATTTGCCGGAGCCGGAAAGGCCCATCACACAAAACAGTTCGCCTTTTGCAATTTGAAAGTTTGCGTCAGCAACACCGACGACACATTCGAACTTGGACAGAATTTCCGCCTTGCCCAGGCCCTCGGAGCGGATTGCGGCCAACGCCTCGTTGGCGCGGTTTCCGAATATTTTCCAGACACCTTTCGCATCAATGAACGCGTCATCAGTCATGATATTTCCTATTCTTTGGGCAAACGTCGCCAAAAGCCCCCGGCGAAACTTTCGCCGGGGAGTTCAGGGAGAGTCTTAGTTGGTTCGATCTGGCCGCAGCCGGATCAGTTGAGGCCGAGCCAACCGTCAACGATGTCGCCGTTTTCGGCGATCCACGATGACACTACGGCCTCGATCTCGCCGCCTTGCACAACGACTTCGTAGGTGAGCTTTGACAGTTCATCAGCGCTCATGTCGATTGCGGTCAGGAAGGAAGCGGCGGCGGGATTGCGTTCTTCCAGAGAGTTGGAATGTGCCACACGGACGGTTTTCACCTCATCACCTGTCATGATCGACGAGTTTTCAAACCAGTTTGCGTCTTCATCAGGTGTTTTGATGTTGTATGCTGCAGCGTCATACTCTGGCTCTTCCAGAATGGTGACTGGATAAAGCGCATGGACGTAGTGCGGTTTGTAGCAATAGAAAACGACGCCTTGCTCAGCTGCGATCGCATCCTTGAGGCGCGCGTAAAAGACCGCTTCGTCTTCGGTTGTCGGTTCGAGGAAGGTGTCGATGCCGTAATCGCGGGACTTCACCAGGTGGACGTTGGTTGATGCCCAACCGGATGCGCCGACCCAGATTTCGCCCTTGCCATCGCCGTTGGTGTCAAAGAGTTCCTGACCTTCTGGCGTCGCGAGATCAAAAACAGACGAGATGTTGTGCTTTTCTACCATGTAGTTTGGTACACAGAATCCCGAACGCCCTTCGTATGCGCCGTCTGACAGGGACACAGTGCCAGCACCATCAACAAACTTGTCGGTGAAGGACGACTGGTTGGGCAGCCAGACGTCAGGGTGAACATCAATGTCCCCACGTCCACCGTCCATGGCTTCGAAGATAACGGCGTTTGCGCCCGGCGCGTAGCCGACTTCGCCGCCAAGCCGGGTTTCAATGACCTGGCCGATCAGGTTCGCCATGATTTTTGCACCGGGCCAGCTTGGCTCACCAATCATGACCTTTTCCTGCGCGTGGACTGCGCCGGCAGCCAGCACGGCCGCTGTGCAAAGTAAGGCAACTTTGGTTAGTTTCATATTGATCTCCATTGTTGGGTTTTCAGATGTTTACGCCCGCGCTCTTTCACGGCGCGGGTCGATAAAGGGAACGTCGCAAACGGTGCCGCTGAGCCGTTTCATATGTCCGTCCATTTGACCAATCGATAGCACGGTGCCATTTACAGCGTGTTCGACCGAAAGGCGAACCATCGCGATGGCACGCTCCAGCGACGGCGAGCGTGTCGCAGATGTCACGACACCCACAGGACGTTCGTCACAGTAGACGTGCGCGCCATGCAGCGGTACGTCGTCACAATCCAGCAGCATACCTTTGAGGGCACGTCTTGGGGATTGACTGTTGCGTTCCAGTGCGGCCTTGCCGATGAAATCCGCCTTGTTGAGGTCGATGGCAAAGCCAAGGCCTGCCTCGTATGCGTCAACATCGGCTGTAAACTCCGCCCCGCCGGCGGCAAGGCCAGCCTCAATCCGGATGATTTCAAGGGCATGAGCGCCCATTGGGGTGATGCCAAATTCCGCGCCGGCGGCCATTACCGCGTCCCAAAGCGCAGGGGCATCCGCCTTGTCACAGAATATCTCGTACCCCAGCTCACCGGTATAACCGGACCGTGAGAGCATGAACGGAATGCCCTCGCGATCCCCAAGGCGCGCAATCGTCAGGCCAAACCATTTGACCTGATCTAGTGACGGCACGTGGGGTTGGGTAAAGACGATCTTGCGCAGAACATCGCGCGACCGCGGACCCTGCAACGCCAGGTTCGGTAGGGACGACTGCATGTCATGGATCCGCACGTCCATGTTCTCTGACAGGGTTTTCAAATGGCGGGCGGATTCCTCTGAGCCGCAGCACCAGCGGAAGGTTTGCGGACCCAGCCGGAACAGGGTTCCGTCGTCAATGACCACGCCCTGTGCGTCACACATCAACAGGTAAGTGCCGCGCCACTGCGCGAGCTTGGCGATGTTGCGGGTCATCGCCAGTTGCAACAGTGCTTCGGCGTCCGGGCCGATGATATCGTATTTGCGCAGGCTGCTCATGTCCTGCAACGTCACGGCTTCACGGCAAGCCCAGTATTCACCGATCGTGCCAAGGCCGGGATAGGCGGTGGGGAGCCAGAGATTGCGAACCGCTGAAAACTGCTCTGTCAATTCGCTTGTCCTCGAATGGAAAGCCGAATTTTCACTTAGCGACATGCTGGAGTCTTCCTTTTCACGATGTGCAACGGCACGTCGAATGGGCGTGTCAGGTTTGTAGATCCTGATGTGGACATCGGTGGGGTTCCAGCCGTTAATCGGATCAACGTCGTCAGGGCAGGCCGTCGAGACGCAAACAAGATCATCCATCGCCTGCATCGCAACGTAATCGCCGGGGCGCGACCAAGATTCTTCCACCTGAATGCGGTTGTCCGCGCGGTCAATCCAGGAATTGAAGAAAAAGTTGATGGCGGGCCAGGCAGTCCGCCGCTCTACACCGTATTGATCCATTTCGGCAGAAATATTGTCAGAGCAGTTTACGTGCCCGGGGAATCCTCGTTCCGCGTAGCCGCGGGCGGTGCAAGCGAGCGCAAAGGTGTCATGTCGTCCCACTGTGTCGCGCACGACATTCAGGAGCGGGCGCATGTTGCTGTCGTAGAATTTGTCGAACAGACCGGGGCCAGGATAGGCCCCGCCAACCAACGACCGTGTGACGGTACTGTCAATGCGCTGTTCCAACCCCTGATCCAGACCCGCGGTGCGGAACGCCATAAAGTCTGAACATTGCTGCCCATCCACATCAATAATCTGGACGTATTCGCCCTTGTTCAACCGATATGCTTGTGCCGTTGCACGCGAGATGGTGAACTCATCACGAATTTCGCCAAGGGGTGGCGGCAAGAGAAGATTGGGAGGGGCCGCGCGCTTTATATTGACCTGATATGCACCATTTGCTTCAGCGGACACGTGGGCGTTGCGGTCTAGCGGGTTGATCACCCAAACGGTGCAATCCGCCGTCGCTGACAGCACATAAAGCGGTTCATCACAATGGGTGGCAAAGGCGGATAGTGTGCCCACGTCTCCGCCATGGGTCGCACACCAGGCCGCAAATGCATCGCTATTGAATGCGTCGGTTTCAACGCCGCTGTTGCGGGCGAGGCCGAGATGGGGCAGGGCGTCATCGCCATTTGAAGCCACGGCCACGATCTGGACCGCGTTGGCGTCAACCAGGCTGAGAATGTCACCGGATCTGACGTCCAGTTTTACGGCTGAACGCGGGTCGACACGCCAATTGCTCGCGCTGTGGGGAGCTGCCATTCCGGGGAAAGACCGCCCTTGGCGGGTTAAGTCGCCATTCCGAAATGAAGTAATCACGTTCATTGGATCGTCAACCTTGTCGACTCATGTAGACGTCTACATGGCTGGTTTTATACGATGTAGACGTCTACATCTGTCAAGCGGCAAATCCGCAGTTTGTGCAAAGGCTTTCGCGATCCGAAAAAGAATGGAATGCTAACGTATGGAGTCGAAAACGAATTTCAGGCGGAAGGGGCGGGCGACAATTATTGACGTTGGGCGTGTAGCAGGTGTTTCCGACGCGACAGTATCGCGCGCATTGAACAAGCCCGACACCGTGTCCGAGGCAACGCGCCAGCGAATCGACGCGGCAATTATTGAAACGGGCTACGTTCCAAATCCTGTGGCCAAGGCCATGGTGTCGGGGCGGACGTATACCGTGGGCGCCTTGGTTCCCACGCTGGATCACGCAATTTTTTCCAAGTTCCTGAACGCACTTGAGGCGGAATTGTCGACCAATGGGTATGGCCTTGTTGTTGCGGTGACCAAAGGCGACCCACTACGGGAAGTGGAAAAGGCGAAAAAGCTGCTTTCGATGGGTGTGGAGGGGCTCATCGTGTCTGGTCTGTCCCATAATGAAGAGTTGGTCGCTCAGGCGAGACGGTCAACCATTCCACTTGTTGCGACGTCCTATTTTCAGCCGGATTCGCATATCCCGGCCGTTGGCTATGACAATGAAACGGCGGCCGTTCTGGCAGCAGAGCATCTGATCGCGTTGGGCCATGAAAAGATCGCTGTCGTTCATGGGCCGATCCGGGACAATGACCGAACCCGGTCTCGGGTCAGGGCATTGAAAGCATTGCCGCAACCGGTCACGTTCTTTTATCACGAATCCTCGCTGGATTATGCCGGTGGTCGGGAAGCCGTTGAAAACCTGCCGCCAGAGGTGACAGCAATCCTGTGCCTATCGGACGTTTTGGCGATGGGTGCGCTGTTCAAATTGCAGGATCTGGGGGTCAAGGTTCCGGATCAGTTGTCGGTGATGGGGTTTGACAACATGGCGGCATCTGAATTCACGTCACCGACGCTGACCACGATCAAGCTGCCGATCACCGAAATGGGAACGCGCACAGCGCGCGCGATCTGCGAACACCTGAACACGGGTACGCCGATTGAATCCGAGGAGTTGCAGTCAACCGTGGTTGTCCGACAGTCGACGGCAAGCCCATCACGATGAACGGGTCTGTGCTGGCCGCCTAGCGCAGCAACGGCAAAAGGTCAGGAGTTGCGGTGCCGGTGAGGGCAAGACCCTGAGATTGCTGAAATGCCGAGATTGCGGATTCGGTGAGCTTGCCAATAACGCCATCAATGGTGCCAACATCATAGCCACGCGCCGCCAAGCCGCGCTGAAGGGCGAGGCGGTCACTTTTGGTCATCCCATTGGCGTCTGGTGGAAAGCTGCCCTGCAGCGGACCGCCCCCCCCAATTCGATCAGCAAGGTGGCCGACACCAAGGGCGTAAAGATCAGAATTATTGTATGTTTTTAATACGTTGAAATTTCGTGTCACAGTGAAGCGAACGCCGCCCCGCTGCGGTTGAATGGTGCGCCCATCGGGGCCGCCTGTCCCGGTCTCTGCACCCCATTTCAGCCCGGATCGCCAGCCATTGCGGGCGAGGTAACTTGCCGTCGAAGCGAGCGCATCGCTCGGATCATCGGCCCAGATATCGCGTCGCCCATCGCCGTCAAAATCCACTGCAAATGCCTGATAGGACGTTGGAATAAATTGCGTATGGCCCATCGCACCGGCCCAGCTGCCGACAAGCCGCTGCGGTGTCGTTTCCTGCCGTTCCAGAATCCGCAAGGCCGCAATCAGCTGGCTTTCATAAAATGCCGCGCGTCGCCCATCATAGGCCAGCGTGGCCGTTGCGGAAATCACAGGTATCTGACCGCGTTTTTCCCCGAACTGGCTTTCCATGCCCCAAATCGCCGCAATGATGAGGGGGTCGACCCCGTAGCGGGATTGCAATGCCGAAAAGGTCGTTGCGTGCCGTTGATAGGCTGCGCGTCCCTTTGCCAGGCGTTCGTCAGATGTGGCAATGGAGAGGTATTCTTCGAGCGTTCGCCGCGTTTGTATCTGCGTGCGATCGCGGGTGATGACGCCGGGAATGTACCCCGCTTTGGCGAAAGCTGCATCCAGTGTTTGAGCTGAGATGCCGGCCTGGCGCGCGCGCGGGCGAAACGCGGCCAGCCAACTGGTAAACCCGGCGTTTTCGGTCGGTAGCAGATCAGGGGGCAGCCCCCTTGTCACTAAAGGTTGGCTTGACGGTGCAGTGCCACTACAGGCTGTGACACCAAAAGTGGTCAGGGCTGCGATGAAATGGCGTCTGTTCAAATACATATAGGGAAGGATAGTAAGACCGCCGCAAAGGCGCAACGCAATGTCACAGGTTTCGCGGCGGTCAGGCGAATGCCAGCCAATGGCGGTGGCATGGGGGCGTCAGAGGTCGATAATCAGCTGTGGTAAGCCATCGCTGGTGCGTTCATTGCTGTGGCCCTTGGGACCGACGGCGCCGAACAGGCGGCTGCGATTGTTTGAGAACTTTTCCGAGGTCACAACATCAATGGGGTGATCCAGCGCGATTTCGACGCTTTGCCATCCGTTTTCAGGTGTTGTCGCGGTCACGATCCTGCCGGCGAAAGCGTGAGACAGATACCGCCCCGTGACCCTGTCGCCCGCGTTCCAACCGTTCTGGCCGATTGCTGCGGCCATGGTATTCCAATCCCTGAAGCCACTGGTCTTGGCGATGCGTTCGAGGGATTGCGCGTGGCTGATGGGTTCACCACGATCGGCCCGGTCCGTCCGCAGGCGATTTGCGGCAGCTTTGGCCGCGTTGATGCTTTGGTATGCGCGTGTCATGACAATACTCCTGCCTGATGGTGGAAGACGCCCCATTTGAGGCGATGACGTCGTGCGGCTTGCCGCAGCACGACGATGGTAACGATCAGCAGGATCAGCTCTGCTGCGGGCCCGGCGAGCCAGATTCCAACTTCGCCAAACCATACCGGCAGCGCAAAAGTGAGCGGGATCGCGAAGACATATGGTTTTGACAGGCCAAGGATTGCCGCACGCAGCGCAGACCCGATGGCCTGAAAATAGCTGGAAATCATCATCAATGGTCCCATCAAGAAGAAAACGCTGGTCATGATGGGAAGAATCCGAACCACCTCTGACACGACAATGGGATCATCCACAAATGCCGCCGCAATTGATTGCGGCGCACGCATCACCACTATTTGCACCAGCAGACAATAGCCAAGCGCCATCCAGAGCGCGATGCGTAGACTGGCGTCCGTCCTTTGCCACAACTGCGCACCGTAGTTGTTGCCCGTGATGGTCTGCATCGCAAAGGACAGCCCGAGCAACGGCAGGAATGCAAAGGTGATAACGCGGGTGATGATCCCATAGGCCGTTATGGTATCTGCATAATTTGGACTGCCTATCCATTGAAGTGCAGCGATGATGGCGGATGAGCCAAGCGCGATCCCGAGAAAATTCAGGCTTTGCGGTGCGCCAAGCGCCAGGATCCGTCCCCAGTGGCGGGTCAGTGAAAAGGAAAGCAGATGCACAGGCCGCAATGGGGTTGCAGCCCGAAAGCGAAAGGCCAGAATGATGGCAAAGGCGAGTCCCTGTGCTGCGGCGGTGCCATATGCGGACCCGGCAACGCCCAATTCAAAGATGGCGATCAGTACGTAGTTGAACAGGATATTCGCAATCGAGACCAGCAAACTCATCGTAGCCATGAAACCGATCCGGCCTTCGTTGCGCAGGGCATCCGAATTGACCGACATAACGAAGAATAGTGGTGAAAAATATACTGTGATCCGCAGATAGATCAGGCCCAGCTCAGCAAGTTTTGGGGACCCCCCGGCAGCTAACAGGGCTGTTTGTTGACCCAATATGAAAAGCAGCAGGATCAATATCAGCGCAAGCGCGAGAGCAAGCCCGTGTGCGCCCACGAACACCGCCCGGGCCGCATCCAGATCATTTGCGCCCAGTTGTCGAGCCAAAATGCTGGACATGCCGTTAGAAACCAACGTCGAAAGGGCCACAATCAACATATAGATCGGGAACATCAATGTAACGGCGGCAAGTGCCTCTGGCCCGACATATATTCCAAGGAAGAGCGCATCAGCGACGGAAAGCAGGCCATTCATGCCCATCACAAAGATGATCGGCAGCGCGGTTTTCAGGTAAATCGACCCAAGGGGGCCGTGCGTAAACGAATTATCGGATGTTTCTGACATGTCTCATTTCCTTCAGAACCAATCGCGCGATGAGTGATGGGTCCCGCATTGCCATCCGCGCAGATGCGGAAGAAGAAAATCAGAATTTTCAGAAGTAGAACTTTACCAAGACAGTGTGTCAGCGGGCGGCAGGCGTCTACGGCCTGACGTCCGGATAGAACAGTGAAGTTGTTCGGTCAAGCCTTCTTGTGAACGCAGGTGGTGACGTCCATGACCAGGGCGTTTCTTTCAACCCTTGACCGCCCCGGCGGTGAGCCCGGATTGAAACTGCCTTGTCATCAACAGATAGGCGATTACGACAGGAAGGGTGGATACAACAACAGAGCTGAAAACCAACCCCCACTCGGTCGAATATGCGCCGATAAAGGAAACGATACCTACCGGCATTGTCTGCACCTCTGGCTTGAAGGCGAGGATCAGGGGGATGAAAAATTCGTTCCACATCCAGACACCGTTGAGGATCGCAACTGAAATCAATCCAGGTTTCATCAGTGGGACAACCACGCGCCAGAAAATTTGCCATTCGGTTGCGCCATCCATGCGGGCCGCGTGGATCAGGTCGCGGGGCAGGGCGGCTGCGATAGGTGTAAGCACCAGAACGCCCAAAGGCAGGCCCATCGCGACATACGGCACGATAAGGGCCAGTAGCGTGCCAAACAGGCCAACAGCCTTGAGCACGATAAAAAGGGGCAGAATGATCGCATGGACCGGGACGAGAAGCCCGGCCACGAAAAGCGTATAGAGCCCCATCGCCATCTTCTTTTCTTTGCGGCTAAGCCCATAGGCAATCATGGTGGCGAGAACTGTGCTGATCAGGACGGCCGCCGTTGTGACGATGATCGTATTGGGCAGGGTCAGTGACAGCTGCGCGTCGGTCCATGCGCGACTATAGTTTTCGATCTTCCATTCTGTTGGCATCCCAAATGGATTGACGAAGAAATCGGGGACGGATTTGAATGAGGCGATCACCATGAAAAAGATGGGACCAAGGACCCAGATCGAGGCAATCACAAGAACCATCGTGCGCGCGGTCTTGCCGATGAAAAGGCCAAAATTGCTTTGGCTTCGCTGGAGCTGAGTATTCATGTGTCTATCTCCCGACCGCGCAGAATTCGGATAAGGCCCCAGCAGATCCCGGCCATGATCAGCATCATCAGCAGGGCCATTGCGACGCCAAAAGCAAACCGGATGTCGGCGCTTGAAAAAGACGACCCGCCAAAGGCCGTGCGATAGATCAGCGTGCCAAGGACATCGGTGCTGAAATTCGGCGCACCAAGCGGGCCGGTCAAAACATAAACGACATCAAATGTGCGGAATGTGCCGATGAATGTCAGGACTGTCAGCGCGGTAAAGGCGGGTGACAATTGCGGAAAGACCACACGCCAGAACACCTGTCGGCTGTTTGCGCCATCCATTTCCGCGGCCTGCTTTAGCTCTTCTGGAACGTTTTGCAGGCCTGAGAGATAAATGATGATCGACCAGCCCATTGAATTCCAGGCCGTGACAAAGATGATCACCGCAAGGGCCAGGCTGGGGTTGGACAGCCACTGCCCCATCAGGAAATCCAGCCCGATCGCATCCAGCAGCGGATTAATGAGCCCGATGTTTGGCGAGAGCATCAGCGTCCAAACAAAACCTGTCGCGACAAGTGACATGATGACAGGCAGGAACAGCACCGTGCGATAGAACTGCATGAAGCGGGGTTTTTCATTCAGCAATACCGCCAGATAGAGCCCGACAGAGTGTTGAAAAACAAGTATCGCACCAAAGATGATCGCGTTGTGAAACGCTGCGCGGTAGAACGGCCAATAGGTCAGGATTTCGGCATAGTTTGCAAGGCCAATGAAGGACAGATCGTTGCCCAATCCTGACCAATTGGTCATCGAAATTCCGAATGCGATCAGAAGCGGCAGCAACATGACGGCAAGAAACGCAACAAACCCTGGCAGGACAAACCAGAGGTGCCCATAGGTGAGCGAGAACTTTGACGGCGGTCGTGGCGCGGAAGATCTGTGCATGTTCGCGTCCCTTAGTGTGGCACGGGGGGCGGCAAGCTGCGCCCCCCGCACGTCGCGTTATTCTGCTGAGATGACGACGGCATCCTGGATCAGCTCTGCAAACGCCTCTGGTGTCATTTCACCAAGGAACAGTGCAGCCGTGTTCTGCTGCGCAACCGCCCAGACGTTCCCGGTTTCGGGCAATTCGTAAAAGACGCGCATGTCATTGCTGCGTGCGGCCTCGATAAACTCCTCCAGGATGCGGTTTTCTGCGGGAACCACGTTCTTGTTGGTGGTCATTGTGATCGTGTCGACCACCATTTGTTGGGCTTCGTCGCCCATCATCCATTGCAGGAATGTTTTGGCCGCCTCAGGGTGCTCACTTTCAGAGTTGATGAGATAGATATACTCAAGTCCCGTGACGGTCGCGGCCGGATTGTCGCCAACACCGGGGAACGGCACGACACCCAAATCAACGTCGGGGTTGATTTCCTGATAGCCAGCGTAGTCGGCCGAACCGCCGGGCATCATCGCGCCCTGACCCAATGCGGCAAGAGCTTTGCCTTCTACGTAAGGAGTCGACAGGGCGCCGGGCTGCATGCAGTCGCCAATTTGCTGCAAGAAACGCGCGGCCTCTACCAGATCGGGGTCCGTGAATTTCCGCTCGCCACGGCGCAATTCGGCAAACCCGTCAACACCCAGTACTGAGGCGGTCAGCATCATGTACATGAACGATGGGACAATGCCATCGGACGCCGGTACGATCAGAGGTGTCACGCCCTGATCTTTCATCGCCGCGCACATCTCAAGGAACTCGGCCTGATTGGTAGGCGGGGTCATGCCAAGGTCTTCAAAGATGTTACGGTGGTAATAGAGACCGACGGAGTATGTGCCCAGAATTGGCACGCCATACACAGACCCGTCCTGATCAATAGCATCGGCGGCAGAGGCCCGAAGACTGGACAGATCAAGCTGACCGGTCAAGTCCATCGCGTAACCCGCCTTTGCTGCGGCAAGCGTTTCGGGGCCGGCGGGCAGGCCGAACAGGTCGGGTGCCTCACCAGCTGCAAGTGCTGTGTTCAACCGTGCGGAATAGTTAGTTCCCGCGATCTCTTCGAGGTCAATCTTGATGTCGGGATGGGCCGCTTCAAAGGCGCTTAGAATGGCCTCCGTGCGATCCTTCCACTCGGGATGCTGGTGCCACATGGTCAATGTGACCTCTTCGGCAAATGCGGGCGCGACTGCAGCGATCGATACAGCGCCGGCCAGAAGCCCTGTTATAAGTGATTGTTTCATTGTGGTTCCTCCTGTTGGTGGGAAAGACGGGGCCTCCTGCCCCTTGTTGTCTTGGTTAAGGCGTGCGCAAGGCCCGCCCCGTTTTTGCATCGAAGAAATGCATGCGGGCGCAATCGACGGCGACAGCGACCGAGTCGTTGGTTTTGGCAGTTGACTGGGACGAAAAGCGACAGATGCAGGTAGCGTTCTGGACGCCATCAAGGGCGATTGTTTCAAGATCGTCACCGTCTTCATCAATCTGCACGGCGGGTGCCTTGAGCGAGATGTGGGCCATGTGGTCCGACCCGAGCGATTCCAAAAGTGAAATCGGGGCAGTCAATTGCTGGTCGGTTGGATGATCCGGTTTCAGTTCGGCATCTTCCAAATCTTCAGGACGCAGGCCGATGATGACCTCCTGGCCGACATATTCAGGAATTTGATTGTATTTGGATTGAACAGCTGCAGGCACAGCAAGCGTTTGCCCACCCAAATTGACCGTCAGACCATCCGGACCCGGGGCCAGTTCAGCCCGAAACAGGTTCATGGCAGGGGAGCCGATGAAAGAAGCGACAAATGTATTTGCCGGATCATGGTACATCGTGTCGGGGGTTGCGACCTGCTGCAGGACGCCACCTCGCATCAATGCGACGCGATCGCCCATTGTCATCGCTTCGACCTGATCATGGGTGACGTAGATCGTTGTGACCTTCAATTCCCGCTGAATCTGCGCAACTTCAGCACGCATTTTCACACGCAGCTTGGCGTCAAGATTGGACAGTGGTTCGTCCATCAGGAAGACAGAAGGGCGTCGGATGATCGCGCGGCCCATCGCAACCCTTTGGCGCTGCCCGCCCGACAGCAGACCCGGTTTGCGATGAAGGTAGGATTCCAGTTGAAGCGTCTTGGCCACATCGGACACGCGCTGCACGATCTCGTCCTTGGCGACTTTGGCGATCTGCAAAGGAAAGGCAATGTTGTCGAAAACAGTTAGATGCGGATAAAGCGCGTAGGATTGGAATACCATTGCGATGTCGCGGTCCCGTGAGGCAAAATCGTTGATCATCTGATCACCGATCCAGACTTCGCCGCCGCTGATGTCTTCCAATCCGCCGATCATCTTGAGCGCGGTTGACTTGCCGCATCCGGAGGGTCCGACCAGGACCAGAAATTCACCGTCTTCAATCTCGATGGACAGATCATCCAAAGCCGGAACATCTGTGCCCGCATAGGATTTGCTGAGTTTCTTTAGGCTAACTTTGGCCATTCATCCCCTCACCTGCGAATGCGCGCCTGACAGATCAGTGGCAGTTCGCGTCCGTTGTCGGCGACTAAGATGCATATAATATGATCTAAATCAATATTTAATGTATCTTAACATTAATTTAGTATATTATTTGAGCAACCCGCAAAACCTGTTTTATTGAGGGGGGTTAGTCCAAATTGCGTCGCGTCTTTAACTGCAGGTACATCTGATCGCCTGCGCCGCGCACATGGGCCTTGATGCACCCAATGGCACGTTCCTGATCATTGGAACGAAACGCGTCGAGCAGTTCACGATGTTCCTGCAAAATCTCGGCGTGGCGGGCCCGAGAGATCGGGACGCTCATTGCGAGCGCGTTGAGAATACGTCGCTGCAGTTTCCAGATGCCAATGGCACGATTGTTATAATGCTTGCGGGCAATGAATTCGTGGAATCGCAGATCAAGTCCAGTGAACGCAGGTTTGTCTTCGACCGGTGTTTGTTCCAGTTCGTCTTGAATCGCCTCAAGCGCCTGCAGGTCTGACTCGGTACAGCTTTTGGCAAAAGTTTCGACAAAATAGGGTTCCATGAGTTGAAGAACCTCAAAAAGGTCGCGTAGTGAGTCCGCATCAAAGCTGGACACCGTCGCCCCCTTGTTCTGCTCAATTGTCACGATGCCCTCGCCTTGCAACAGGCGCAGCGCCTCGCGTACCGGAATGATGGAAGTGCCGTATCGTGTGGCAAGCCCCTGCACCTTTAGACGCGTGCCGCCCGGAAACACTCCTGCACCAATATCCGCCAAGATACGTGAGTAGATAGAAGCGCTGTCATTCGTTGTTGATGTCATTCTATACCTTCCTGGCAATCGTATCGTCAGACGGGGCAGATACTATTGCAAAGCTTCGTAGTAAGTTTTCGAAAGGCAACCTGGTATCGCATTGTGCCGAGAATCAAGACATTCTTGTGATTGACTTGAGGTTCAGTATATATCTAAAAATCGAAAATAATATATCAAAAGTGGAAAGTGCGTACTCAGCGTCCGATCAGCACGGGCGGGAATGCGCCTCGGACCCAGTGCTGAGAAGATTTCGCGCGAATGACCATTGAGGGTAGAAATGCAGGACCAACCAAGAAAGGGTCAGGGAATAACCGGCGCAATCACTATGACGATAGCACGCATCGCTGAGATGCGACAAGGAGCACAAGCCAGATGACCCTGTCACCAAATGTCGCAAAACCGGCCGTGATCACCGCATTGACGTCACGGCCACGCATCACGGCAATCAAGCCATACGCGGTATGGGTCGGCGGTCGAAATCAGTTGATCGTCAAGGTCGAGACCGATTGCGGCATCTACGGGTGGGGCGAAAGCGGGTTGTCAGGCCGGGAAAAAGCCGTGATCGGCGCATTGGAACACTTCGCGGAATACCTGATTGGGTCCGAGGCATTTCAAATTGGCGCCATCTGGCAGCGGATCTACCGCAGCCAGTATTTTGAAGGCGGGCGTGTGTTGCAGGCGGCACTGTCAGCCATAGATATTGCGCTGCACGATCTTAAGGGCAAGGCGCTGGGAATGCCCGTTTATGAGCTGTTGGGTGGGAGGCAACGCAACCACGTGCAAACCTTTGCCAGCACAGCATCGACGCGTTTTGACACTGCGATCGAACAGGCCAAATCTTTGGTGGAGCGGGGGTGGAAATGCATTCGCGTTTTCCCCGATTTCAGCGAGACAACAACATTTGAGCCCCGTGACCACATCGCACCGACTGCCGCGATGTGTCGGGAAGTCCGCGAAGAATTGGGCGAGGGAATCACGCTGGGCATTGATTGGCACCATCGTTTGTCGGTCGCGGAGGCTGCCTCATTCTGTCAGCGTATGCCACAGGGCACATTGGATTTCCTTGAGGAGCCGATACGGGCGGAAACGCCAGAGGCTTACGAAGCGCTGCGCCGATTGACCGACATCGCCTTTGCGATCGGCGAAGAGTTTTCCAGCAAGTGGGATTTCCGTCCCTATGTCGAACGCGACATTCACCAATTCAACAGAGTTGATGTTTGCAATGTCGGTGGTCTGACAGAGGCGATGAAAGTCGCCGCAATGAGCGAGGCGCATTATGTCGACCTGATGCCGCACAATCCGCTTGGCCCCATTTGCACGGCTGCCAGTGTGCATCTTTGCGCTGCGGTACCGAATTTTTCGTGGTTGGAGGTGCGCGCAACCTCCGACGGAGTTTACAGCATGGACAAGGCCGAGTGCCTGTTTCCGGTTCAGCATGAACTAAATGGCACGGTTTTTGACTGCACCGACGTCCCTGGTCTGGGTGTTGATGTGGACGAAGACCACGCCAAGGAGCTCTCGTTCAAGTTCTGGAACGCGCCTATGCTGCGCCGCAAGGATGGATCGGTTACAAACTGGTAGCGTTCGATGCGGTAGGGTCAAGCGGGTTCAATTGCTGGCACTGCCTTTCACGGCGGTGGTGGTGCAGCGGCTAACGCAAGATCAGCCTTGCCGCAAAAGACGCTGACGCGGCTGATTCACCTGCCTCAAGGGCGACCATTTTCGCAGCGCGTTCTGCCAATTCGGTCACGGGAACCTGAATTGTGGAAACACCGTTGTCGACCCAGTCATAAAACGAAGGATCGCCATAGCCAATAAAGGCAATTTCCTGCGTGGTCCGGTTAGACCTTTCGAGAACGGCGCTCAGCACACCATTTGAGATTTCAAAGCCGCCACAAACCATGGCTGTCGCGGTGCCACTGTCAATGATGTTTTTGGCATGGGATCGTCCCATAGCGAAGGTTGGTACGCCGGTGCGGATCAAAGATTCGGCGACATTTAAGCCGGCTGCTTCTGCGCCACGCAAAAAAGCATTCAGGCGATTTCGACCGCTCGATAGTTCGTGATTGGCGCCAATGTAGGCGATATCCTTGTGCCCGGCATTTGCGAGGTGTGTGACTGCCTCATTGATCGCGGGTCCGTCATCAACGAGCAGGGCGGCGGTCGATTCGGTATCGTTATCCTGGCGGATCAATTCGATCACCCGCATCGTGCCAGCAAAGGGTGCGCCCTCGTTGCCATGCCGGAGGGCCGGGACCATAACGACAGAGGCTGCTTGGACCTCTTGCAGCCGATCCAAGGCTTGCTGTTGTGCGGTCAGGTCGTCATTCGTGAGGTGAATGATCAACTGCTGGGATTGCGCGTCACAGGCTGCGGCCATGTCATTGGCAAATCTGGCATAGAATTCGTTAACAATATTTGGCAGCAGAAGACCCACAATTTTTGGGGCATCACCACGCATCACCATTGCAACCGCGCTTTTGACATAGCCCAGTTCGCGCGCTCGTTTCTGCACAGCCGCGCGGGTTTCCTTTTGGACTTTGGGGCTATTCGCCAGCGCTCGCGACACGGTCATGTGCGAGATGCCAAGATCATTTGCGATTGATTTTATCGTTACGCGGCTCAACGACCTACTCCTGTCCATATGCTCGTATCACGAAAAATGCGACCTTGACAAAGATGAGATTAATATGAAAATGTTCACGTGAACATGACATTTGAGAACATTTGAATGGCCCTGACGCTGACAGACAGATGCGCCGCTCTGATTGAAGAGCTCAACTTGGGCTCGGCGTCTGATTTGCGGGATGTTGAGGCGCTGACAGGCGGCGTTGCGTCCGATATCGCCGCCATCCGCATTGGTACGTCGCGATACTGCGTCAAATTTGCATTGCCGAAATTGAAAGTCGCGGCCGACTGGCGTGCGCCATTGCACCGCAATGCAGCGGAATATGCTTGGTTGCAGGTCGCTGCAGAGGTTGTCCCCGAAAGCGCGGTCCGGCTATTTGGCCGCTCCGATCGTGCACATGGTTTCGCGATGGAGTTCGTCGCGGGCCCCGATATCTATCTGTGGAAGACGGCGCTTTTGGACGGGCAATCGCCCTGCGGCGAGGCTGGGGCAGTGGGCGATATGCTGGGTCGGATTCATGGTCATTCGGCGCGGCCTGGATTTGATGACGCAGCATTTCAGAACCGTGATGATTTTCGTGCCCTGCGAATAGAACCTTATCTGACTTACACCGCCGGTAAGCATCCGAGTATTGCCGCAGAGCTGAGCAAGCTGGCCGAGCGGTTGTACGAGGGTCGGCAGGTTCTGGTGCATGGCGATGTCAGCCCCAAAAACATTCTGTTCCGAAAAGGTGGACCGGTCATTCTTGATGCGGAATGTGCGACAATGGGTGACGCCGCTTTTGATCCAACATTTTGCCTAAACCACCTTGTCTTGAAGGGTGTGCACATGCCGGCGCAACGTGCTGCAATATTTGCAGAAATCCCCAAGTTCTGGAGCGCCTACGCGCGAAATGTTGCATGGGAACCGGCAAATGACCTAGAGGCACGGGTTTGCCGATTGTTGCCTGCCCTGATGCTGGCGCGGGTCGATGGAAAATCACCTGTTGAGTATCTTGATGACGCGCGACGCGCGCAACTGCGCCAGGTGTCAGTTCCGATGATTATTGAGCCGGCGGCCACCCTTGACGAATTGATGCAAGAACTGACCTCACGACTAAAGGATTTGGATGCGTGACAGCGATTAACAGCATTAAGGCCCGGCGGGTCTGGGACTCTCGCGGTAAACCGACTGTTGAAGTTGATGTGACACTTGAGAACGGTATTCTGGGGCGTGCCATAGCACCCGCTGGTGCATCGCGCGGCACGCGCGAGGCGGTCGATTTGCGCGACGGTGGTAAAACGCTGCGTGGGCAGAATGTTCAATCTGCACTTAATAGCGTGAATGGGCCAATCGCTGCAGCATTGGTCGGCCGCGACGTAAATGACCAAAGCGGCGCTGATCACGCGATCCTCGCGCTCGACAGCTCGCCATTGAAGGACAAACTGGGTGGAAACGCTACTGTTGCGACCTCCCTCGCTGTCCTGCACGCAGCCGCTGCGTCCGCCGGGCGACCACTTTGGCAGCATGTTGCCGAAACGACCGGATGCACACCAACCCTACCATTGCCAGAGATTCAGATCTTTGGGGGAGGCGCCCATGCCGGTCGCCGTGTTGATATTCAGGATTTCATGATCATGGTGCCAGGCGCCGCCAGCTTTGATGAGGTCATGGAGATCACAAGCGAAGTCTATTTCGCCGCCGGTGACATCATGAAATCAAAGGGCAAGCTCGCCGGTGTCGCCGACGAAGGCGGGTGGTGGCCAAACTTTGACAGTAACGAAGAGGCCCTGGAAACGCTGATGCAGGCGATTGAAAAAGCAGGTGAAATCCCCGGAGAACGGGTTGTCATTTCACTTGATATTGCGGCATCTGAGTTCGGCAGCGATGGGCGTTACCGTTTGGCGCTTGAAGACCGTCAAATGGACAGTGCAGAGATGATCGAGATGCTGGGTCGCTGGTTGGAGACCTATCCGATCGCCTCGATCGAAGATCCGCTGGCTGAGAATGATATTGACGGGACAGTCGAGTTCACCCGGCGTTTCGGTGACCAAGTGCAGATTATCGGCGATGACTATCTGGTGACGAATGCAGATCTTGTGCGTGCCGCTCAGGACCAGGGGGCGTGCAATGCGGTGCTGATCAAGGTCAATCAGGCTGGCACAGTTTCAGAAAGTATTGATACGTTCCGCGCCGCCCGTTCAAAGGGATGGGGCGCAATTGTTTCTGCCCGTTCAGGTGAGACTGAGGATACGTCAATCAGCCACCTGGCCACAGGATTGGGTGGTGGGCAGCTCAAAGTAGGCTCTTTCACCCGATCGGAACGGATGATCAAATGGAATGAATGCCTGCGGATTCAGGATGCATTGGGCCGCGCCGCCTTCGTGGGCGGCGAGCCACTGGCAAGCACCTGGTGGGGCAAGAAAAATCAGAAGGATACAGCAGCATGAAACTTTCACGTTATGGCGATCGCCATGGGGCCAAGATTCCTTGTCTCATAGACGCGGATGGGGTTGCGCGAGATGCCTCTGCAATTGTTGAAGATTTCGGGCCGCGTACAATGTCGCCTGAGCTTTTGGAGCGGCTTGCAGCAACTGACCCCAAATCCCTGCCAGTCGCCGATATTGCAAACCGCCGGCTGGCGCCACCTGTGGCGCAGCCTTTCAACATCTGGTGCGTTGGACTGAATTATTCCGATCACGCCGAAGAGGCCGGGTTGCCGGTTCCAGACGAACCGATCCTGTTCAACAAATCGACAGTTACCTATTGTGGACCGAATGATGATATCCTGAAGTCACCGCAGATGACCAAGTTGGACTGGGAGGTCGAGCTCGGGATTATTATCAGCAAACCGACGCTCAACATCTCCAAAGACGAGGCCATGGATCACATCGCGGGGTTTGTGCTGGTCAATGATATCTCTGAGCGTGCCTGGCAATTGGAACGGTCGGGTCAGTGGGTGAAGGGAAAGAGCTTTCCCAACTTCTGCCCAACTGGTCCGTTCCTGGCCACGAAGGATGAGATTGCGGATGTTCAGAAACTTGGCATGTGGCTTGATGTTAACGGCGCGCGCAGACAGACGGGCAACACCGATACCATGATTTTTGATGTGGCGACCATCGTCAGCTACATGTCCGAATTCACGCGTCTCGAACCCGGTGATCTGATTTGTACTGGCACCCCTCCCGGTGTGGGTGCGGGGATGGATCCGCAGGTTTGGCTGAACGAAGGTGACACCGTCCGGCTGGGCATTGATGGGCTGGGCGAACAAACCCAAACCGTCGTCGCATTTGGAGCCACATCGTGAACAGCTATGATTTCAAGGGTCAGGTTGCGGCCATTACGGGCGGATGTAATGGCATTGGGGCCGCAGTGGCTGATCGTCTTGCCGCATCCGGTGCGCAGATCGCAATCTGGGATATGGACATCAGCGCCCCGGAAGACCGCGTGACAGCGATTCCTGAGCAGAACCTGCTTATCACGCGAACAGATGTCTCTGATCTTGCCAGTGTTGAGGCCGCGCTGGCCGTCGCGGAAGCGAAGTTTGGTAAGGTTGATGTTCTGATCAACAGCGCCGGCATCGCCGGTCCGACAGCTGCGTTGGCGGATTACCCCGCAGGGGCCTGGCGCAAGGTGCAAGAGGTGAATGTCGACGGCACCTTTCACACCTGCCGCACCGTCATCCCCGGTATGATCGCACGCAATTACGGCCGGATCGTCAATGTTGCCTCTGTCGCGGGTAAAGAGGGGAACCCCAACGCCTCTGCCTATTCGACGTCGAAAGCTGCGGTGATTGCGATGACCAAGTCACTTGGAAAGGAGTTGGCGGAGCATGACATCGCAGTCAACTGCATTACACCTGCGGCCGCGAAAACGCGGATCTTCGATCAGGTATCAGACGAGTTTGTTGCATTCATGCTTTCAAAAATCCCACGCGGACGCTTTGTCACCGTGGAAGAAATCGCGAACATGGTTCTTTGGATCGCTTCTGCTGAAAACTCTTTCACGACGGGTTCGGCATTCGATCTGTCAGGTGGGCGAGCGACGTACTGACTGCAAATGCGCTGTCTGGTGGGTTGCGAGTTCGACAGAGCCTGCCGCGGCGTAATCTGATGGAAGCAAGAGGCGTAATACGGCCAGTGCAAGCCTGTCGGCGTTCAGTGACCCAATGCGCGCAACTGCTGGGACATCTGCGTGAATGATCCCTCAAGGTGTTTGCGGATCACCTTTTCGGCGGCGCGTGGATCGTTGTTTTGAAAGGCGTCAACCAACGCGTCATGCTCTTCAAGAATCGTCTTGAGGCGTCCCGGACTGATCCGAAGTGGCGCTGCATGCACATTCAGGGCGCCACGTAGACGTTTCCAGACATCAGCTGCGACGCTGTTGTAATGCTGAGAACAGATCTGACCGTGAAACTCCGTATCGAGTTTTCGGAATGCGGCGGTGTCATCACCTGCATTTATACGCATCTGTTCCTGAATTGCTTGAATACGCTCGAGCATGTGGTCCTCGGCGTGTTCTGCGAACCAGATCACGAAGTAGGGCTCAAGCAGTTGAAGCGATTCAAAAATATTCTGGATGGTGTTGGCATCAGCGCGTTTGACGACGGCCCCCTTGTTTTGCTCGATGTCGATAAAACCTTCACCCTGCATCTGGCGCAGCGTTTCACGCACAGGGCTTGCGCTGACTCCGTATCGCTGGGCGAGCTCAGACACCTTCAGGCGTTGACCACCCGCGATTCGACCGCTCGAAATATCATCCAGGATCGCCTCGTAGAGAGAGGTTTCGATGATTTGATCTGTGTTCGAATTTGGCAAAGTTGCGGTTCCCAAGCTGGACGCGTTTGCGCGTAGTTTAGTAGATGTCTTTGATTTTGCCAAGTTTATCTCGAAAAGCACCCCTATGATCGATCAAAACTAGAAAATCGTCGACTATTTCGAATGTTTAGTGTTAAGATGCAATCAGGACCAATTTTGGCTGCGCGAATGCCGAAGTCGCGCGAGGGAGAACTTCAAGGCTGGCGATCAGGCAAGCAAAAAGAATGTGGAGGGGGGGTATGTTCGATAATTTCTGTTTCGAACCAAGTCGACCCGCCTGTGGCGCAGTGGGTTGGCCCGGCCTTGATCCTGTGTTTGGGACTGGTCGCCCTCCCTAAGGTTTTGCGGGGAGGAACACCAACGCTTCGCACAGGATTCACAGCCTTAATCCGTGACGCTGCTGAGAAAACATACAAGTAAGAACGATAATTTCTACTGTTGGAGGAAAACCATGAAGACCCAATTGAAACTTTCCACGGCGCTGTCGGTCGTGGCGATATTGTCGTCTGGGGCTGTCTACGCGCAACAGGCAACGCTAGACGTCACTGCCTGGAAGGGCAACGAAGCTGAGCCTGCCGGACTGCCGGAGCTGATCGAGAAGTTTGAAGCAGAGCATCCTGAGATTGACGTTGAGCTGAGCTATATCGGACGCTTGGACACCGACACAGTGATTCCACCCCGGCTTCAAGCAGGTGATCCGCCTGACGTGATGATGACCGACATGCCATTGGTCAAGATCTGGGGTGATGCCGGTCTACTCGCTGATCTGGGGACTGACAGCGAATGGTTTGCTCGCATTCCGGACGGTTTGAAAGCCTCAATCAGTTCAGATGACGCGGCCTTTATCATGCCGCTCGAAGTTATCGGCATGGGTAACTTCGTCAATATGGGCCTGCTAGGCCAGGTTGGGATCGAAGAGCCGCCGACCACAATTGAAGAGCTCAAGGCGACCTGCGGCGCGCTGGCGGATGCGGATATCAACCCGTTGATCTTCACCGGCGGATTTTCGGCGCCATTGTTCCTAATTGCCAATGGGATCGAAGGATCGGATGTGCCGGCCTCTGCATTGGGGTCAGGTGATTCAACCTTTGTTGACAGTGCATCTTTCAACAGTGGCATCGACCTGATCCGGGAACTGCGCGAGGCGCGCTGTTTTGATCCCGACCAGCAAGCGGGGCTTGATCCCTGGAGCACTGCGCTGAACGAATTTTCCGGCGGCAACTTTGCGATGATGCCGCAGGGTGCGTGGAATATTGCGTCATTCAATGAGGTCGAAGGGTTGGACTATGTCTTTGCTCCTATCCCGTCGTCTAAGGAATCCGGCGTCGCGCTTGATCTCTTCGGGATTGGATGGTCGATTGCGGAACGCAGTGAAAACAAGGATGCCGCCAAAGTCTTTGTTGACTGGTTCGCGCAGCCCGAGAACCTGCAGATCATGCTGGATGCTGAATCGGCATATTCTCCGTTTGATGATGGTGCCAGCGGTACGCCTGACCTTGCGGCCGCATATGACCAATCCCGCATTGACGGCGGGGTCATCAACTATCCGTTCGCTGTATTGGACTGGCCAAAAGCGCTGGAAAGTGAAATCTGGGATAGCCTGACTGGCTTCCTCCTCGACACGTCAAAATCCAATAGTGACGTGCTTGAGCGTTGGGACTGGGCTGTAGAGGATTCCCTCTAAATCCGGGTCTGAACCGACCGGGCCGTATCCTCCCTGCGGCCCGGTCGCGTGCATCCAGAAAGGCAGATAGCGATGACGTCTTACAGATCCATGATTTTGTTCACATTGCCTGCGATGATCGTGCTGGGCATGTTCTTTGTGTATCCCATTTTCCTCACCTTCCAGATGAGCCTGACTAACTTTACAGGCGTCGGCGAGGCCGAGAACATTGGCCTGAAGAACTACGACCGAATTATCAGTCGCAGCCGTTATCCTGACGCCCTTTGGGTCACGGTCAAATTTACTGTTGTGGTTGTCCTGATCCAAACCCTGCTGGGTCTTGCCTTCGCCGCAATGCTGCACCGCCTGCCGGCAGTCAGAAACTTTGCTCGCGCCGCGTTATTTACACCGGCGATGATGTCATTTGTCGTTGTTGGATACGTATGGCAGTTCATCTACTCGCCATTTTCCGGCGGCCTAAATGCAATGCTTCGCGGGGCGGGGCTCGATTGGATGGCGAAAGGGTGGCTGGGCGATCCCGATACGGCACTTTATGCAATCGCATTTGCCCATATCTGGATGTTCACTGGTTATACGACGGCGATCTTCCTTGCCGGTTATGCCAACATTTCGTCCGATATTGACGAGGCTGGTCGCCTAGATGGAGCATCGTCCTGGCAACGGTTTCGCCATCTTGAGGTGCCACTTTTGGCCCCGTCATTCACGATCAACATCATGCTGTCGACCATTGGCACGCTCAAAACCTTCGAGCTGCCCTTCATCATGACACGCGGCGGGCCTGACGGTGCCACGCGGACGCTTAGCCTTGAAATTATCGAACAGCTGTTTGGTCAGTATCGCTTTGGTTTCGCTTCCGCTCTGTCGATTATCATGCTGGTTATCGTCATCGCAGTTGCCGTGTTCCAGAACTGGTATTTGCGCAGAAGGGAGGACGTCTGATGCCTGCTTTGAACATTCGCCAGCTCTTGCTGAATGTGTTGGTTGTCGCCCTTGTCGTCGCCATGCTGCTGCCCTTGTTTTACATGATCACGATGTCCTTTCGGACGGCAACGGAAATTGCTGAGGCGCCACTGGGCCTTCCGGACCGTCTTGCATGGGAAAACTACGCGCAGGCCTTTGGTGGCATGAATTATGTTCGCGCCGTTATCAATTCGGTCGGGATCACGATATCGGTCACAGTGCTGACCGCCCTTCTTGGGTCAATGGCCGCCTTTCCTTTGGCCCGCAACACCAGCGGATTTGCAAGGATATTCATATTGTTGGTTGCGCTTGGGCTCGCCACGCCCAATTTCGTGACCATCACGCCCATCTACGTAATCTTCCGGGATCTTGGGCTGTTGGACACCTATCTGGGCATTATCCTTGCCTTTACCGCCCTGAACTTGCCCCTCGCCGTGTTCTTTTACGTGGGCTTTATCGGTGCCATTCCCAAGGATCTGGTCGAAGCGGCGAAACTTGACAATTGCAGTGATTGGCAAGCGTTTTGGTATGTAGTGCGCCCCCTATTGGGACCCGCGACTGCGACGCTATCGCTGTTCGTGATGTTGATGGTCTGGAATGATTTTACCTACCCGCTGCTCTTGCTGACGGACAAGGACAAGTTCACGGTCACTATTTCGGTCTATCGGTTTGTCGGCAACCAGAACATCCAACCGGACATGTTGTTCCCGGCTGCGGTTCTCGGCTCGCTGCCCCTGTTGATCCTTTTTGCCATCTTCCAGCGTCGTATCGTCGCCGGCGTAACTGCAGGAGCAGTCAAATGAGCGGTGTGCTTGAAAATCGGACAATCGTTGTCAGCGGCGCAGGGTCGGGCATTGGATTGGGCATTCTAAAGGCGGTATTGGCTGAAGGTGCGACCGCATTTGGCCTTTTCAATTCCGAATCCTCAGGGGACAAAGTGCGGTCTCTCGGTGCTACAGCTATTAGGGCTGACGTGCGCGAACCTGCCCAACTATCGGCGGCAATCCAGAATGCGCGCGATGTCAGCGGGCGGCTTGACGGGCTGGTAAACAATGCCGGTCTGACCCTGACTGCACCTTTTCTGGACGCTGAAATTGAGATGTGGGACCAGCTTTGGCGCACGAACCAACGTTCGATCCTGGTGGGGTCCCAAGCCGCAGCGAAGATCATGGTCGCTGATGGTAGACGCGGGTGTTTGCTCAATATTTCATCGGTGCACGGAACGGCCAGTGACCAAAGTTACGAAGCCTATGCGGGCACCAAGGCAGCGATTGTTGCAATGGGGCGGGCCATGGCCTGGAGTTTGGGTCCTAAGGGAATTCGAGTGAACACGCTCTCACCGGGCCTGACTATGACCGAGACCGTAACAAGGGTTGCAGAGGATCCGGCCACCGCGGAATTGTTCAGGAGTTGGCACGCAGACGGGCAGACCGCAACTGTCGAGGAAGTGGCGCAAACTGCGCTTTTCCTGTTGTCGGATGCGTCTGCGGCCCTGACCGGCACTGAAATTATCGCGGACAAGGGCACTTTGGCACGTCTTTGTAACGTTGGAGTTTGAGGACCGACCATGACTGAAGTTACATTACAATCCGTTGTGAAACGCTATGGCGATGTGCAGGTCATTCACGGGGTTGATCTTGAAGTGAATGCCGGTGAGTTCTGCGTATTTGTCGGCCCCTCAGGCTGTGGCAAGTCCACGCTGTTGCGCATGATCGCCGGGCTTGAGGAAACGACCGAAGGCAAAATGCACATTGGCGAGCGCGACGTGACACATATGGATGCTGCCAAACGCGGTGTGGCCATGGTGTTTCAGACCTACGCGCTTTACCCGCATATGACGGTTCGCGACAACATGGCCTTTGGGCTGAAAATGTCCGGTGTCCCCAAGGCTGAGGCAGAGGCCAAAGTGGCCGAAGCGGCCAAGATCCTCAAGCTGGACCCATTTCTTGACCGTAAGCCAAAGGCGCTGTCTGGCGGTCAAAGGCAACGTGTTGCAATTGGCCGCGCGATTGTCCGTGCGCCGGATGTGTTCCTGTTTGATGAGCCCTTGTCAAATCTGGATGCAGAATTGCGTGTGCAGATGCGGCTTGAAATTGCGCGATTGCACAAAGAACTAAGCGCTACAATGATCTATGTGACCCACGATCAGGTCGAGGCGATGACACTTGCCGACAAGATAGTCGTTCTGCGCGCTGGAATAGTAGAGCAGGTTGGTTCGCCGCTCGACCTTTATGCGGATCCTGACAATCTGTTCGTTGCACAGTTTATCGGCTCTCCAAAGACCAACATTCTTAAAGGCATCGTCATTGGCAGTGAGGGTGACAGTCTACGTGTTCATCTGCCTCAACTGGCGGACACGGAACTTGATGTCGCCTGCGGGACCCACATGGAGCCTGGCAAGGACGTCTGCGTCGGTCTGCGGCCACAAGACTTCGGACCCGATGGTGATGTGACAATTCCCGTGCCTGTTGAGGTCGTCGAAAGTTTGGGGGGCGTCTCTTACGCTTATGCCAACCTGCCCGGACTGGAAGAGCCGTTCTGCATAGAGCATCGCGGACGTAGCCGGCCAGAGGGGAGTGTCATTCAGGCGCGGTTCACCAGCGCAACTGCGCTGCTGTTTGACCCCGAATCCGGCAAGCGCATCCGATAGGTCTGTGCGTATCCATGAACATGCCCATGCGATCTAGATCGCGTTGGTGGCCTGATTTCATGCATTTGTCATTTCAGTTAAAGGGCGGTTGCCCAAAGCCTGTTTTGCAACTGCGCAGTAACCCCATATGGGGTTTCAGATCTGCCCCGATGGTCAGAACTTGGCAACCCTGATCAGGAACTTGCGCATCATGGCGCGTTCCGACTTGCTGAACTCGGCCATCAATTTTGCATCAAACAATTGCGCTTGCTCGCAGAGGTCCGCGAAAACCCGACTGCCAGTCTTGGTCAGGGACAGGGTTTCATGTCTGCGGTCATCCGGCAGTGTTTTGCGCGATAGAAACTTCTTGGATTCCAGAGCATGAACCGCGCGGCTGACTTTGGTTTTGTGCACGCGCGCGCGGTCGCAGATCTCTTTCGCTGTCAATGAACCATACCGGCCCAGGTGAAATACCACGCGCCATTCCGTGCGTAGCATCCCGTACTTTGCCTTATAGGTCGCCTCAAATTCACGGCTGGTGACATCCGCGGCCTGATTCAGCAAATACGGCATGAAATCTCTGAGATCGAAGGGAATTTTATCTGTCATACTTGGAAAATACGACTTGTTAGTTACAAAAGCAACTATTATTCAGGAGGCGTTGCTAGGAAGGGGACCACGTAATGAACAAGGACAACGCGCCGCATGGGTTTCAAACCGCTGCTCGCCCAGTTGGCACAACGCCCGGATACATGCCCGGATTTGGAAATGATTTTGAAACTGAGGCGCTGCCTGATGCGCTGCCCCAGGGCATGAACAGCCCGCAGAAATGCAACTACGGTCTTTATGGTGAACAGTTGTCGGGGACGGCCTTTACTGCGCCAAGCCATCAGAACGAAAGGACGTGGTGCTATCGCATTCGCCCATCCGTCAAACACACGCACCGGTTTGAAAAGACGGCGTTACCATTCTGGAAATCTGCCCCGCACATTAATCCGGATGTGATCAGCCTTGGCCAATACCGCTGGGATCCTGTTCCCCATACTGACGACAGGCTGACCTGGCTGACGGGGATGCGCACAATGACCACGGCGGGGGATGTAAATATCCAAGTCGGCATGGCCAGCCATATCTATCTGGTGACGGAAAGTATGGTGGATTCTTACTTCTATTCCGCTGACAGCGAAATGCTTGTTGTTCCGCAGGCGGGGCGATTGCGATTTTGCACAGAGCTGGGGGTGATCGAACTTGAGCCGCAAGAAATTGCGATCATCCCGCGTGGGCTGGTTTATCGCGTCGAAGTGCAGGACGGCCCGTGCCGGGGCTTTGTCTGTGAAAACTACGGACAGAAATTCGAATTGCCGGGCAGGGGGCCGATCGGGGCAAATTGCATGGCCAATCGACGAGATTTCAAGACCCCTGTCGCTGCTTTTGAGGACCGCGAAGTGCCGTCAATAGTCACGGTCAAATGGGCGGGTCAATTCCACGAAACCAAAATCGGTCATTCGCCGCTGGATGTCGTCGCGTGGCATGGCAACTACGCGCCAGTCAAATACGACCTGCGGACTTACTGTCCTGTCGGCGCAATCTTGTTCGACCACCCGGACCCGTCCATTTTCACAGTGCTGACCGCTCCATCGGGTGTCGAAGGGACCGCGAATATTGACTTTGTGCTCTTTCGCGACCGTTGGATGGTGGCTGAGGATACGTTCCGCCCGCCTTGGTATCATAAGAACGTCATGTCCGAACTGATGGGCAACATCTTTGGAATCTATGATGCGAAACCGGAGGGGTTTGTTCCCGGCGGCATGAGCTTGCACAACATGATGTTGCCGCATGGCCCGGACAAGAACGCCTTCGAAGGGGCGTCGAACGGGGAACTGGTGCCCGAATATCTTGCCAATACGATGAGTTTCATGTTCGAGACCCGTTTCCCGCAGCATCTGACAGAGTTCGCCGCAAATGAAGCGCCATTGCAGGACGATTACATCGATTGCTGGACCGATCTTGAAAAGAAGTTCGACGGCACGCCTGGGAAGAAATGAAAATATGGCACTGATGAAGAGCTGGGTCGCATCGGCCAACTCCGCGAAAGCGCCGTTTCCCCTTAACAACTTGCCTTATGGTGTATTTTCCGTCGACGGGGGGGCACGAACCTGCGGTGTGGCCATTGGCGACATGATCCTCGACCTTGATGCGGCTGAAATGGCGGGCCTGATCGCGTTGGATGGTGGTCCCTACCTTGATGCCCCCAATTGGAATGACTTGATGGCGGCGGGCGTAGATGTCTGGGCCGATCTGCGTGCGCAGATTACCGACCTCCTCGCAGAGGGCGGCAATATGCAGGCGCCATTGGTTGCGCAGACGGACGCCAAAATGCATATGCCATTTGCGGTATCGGAATTTACTGATTTCTATGCGGGCAAACATCACGCCATGAATGTTGGTACGATGTTCCGCGGTCCTGAAAACGCGCTGCCGCCTAACTGGCTGCACATTCCGATAGGGTATAACGGGCGTGCGTCCTCAGTGGTGGTTTCGGGTACGGATGTTGTCAGGCCAAATGGGCAAACAAGGGCACCTGATTCCGAGATGCCTGTTTTTGGTCCAAGCATGCGCCTTGATATCGAACTTGAGATAGGTGCAATCGTTGGCAGGCCTAGTGCGTTGGGCCAACCTCTAACCGTCGCAGAAGCAGACGAAATGATCTTTGGCTACGTTCTTCTAAATGATTGGTCCGCGCGGGATATTCAGGCATGGGAGTATCAACCACTTGGTCCGTTTCAGGCAAAGGCTTTTGCGACCTCGATCAGCCCCTGGATTGTTACCCGTGCGGCGCTGGAACCATTCCGTACAACAACGCCGGCGCGTGAAAAGGAATTGCTTCCCTATCTGCGGGAACCCGGTCCGATGCTTTATGACATCGAGCTGTCCGTCGCACTGCAGCCGCCGGGTGGAACCGCAACGACGATTGCGTGCACCAATTACAACCAGATGTACTATTCTGCGGCTCAGCAGCTCGCGCATCACGCAAGCTCTGGCTGCCCGATGTCGACCGGTGATTTGCTGGGATCAGGCACGATATCCGGTCCTGAAAAATCCGCAAGGGGTTCGCTGCTTGAGTTGACGTGGGGCGGCAAAGAGCCCTTGACCCTTGACTGTGGCGAGACCCGCACGTTCATTGAAGACGGCGATACGATCACCTTGCACGGTGCGGCTCAAGGCGATGGCTACATGATCGGTTTTGGGACCTGTTCCGGCTCGATCAATCCCGCCCCGAAATTCCCCGCGTTGGAAAACTAGGGTCAGGACCCATTGATTTTCGTATGGTGACGTGATTCATCGGTCGAAAATCGAGCGGTGATATGAGCGATCT